>JAEWTL010000001.1 GCA_023459495.1 Bacillota bacterium
TCGCTTTGCAGCCGGGCTTCAAGGTAGATCAGCGCTCCCATGCCATTCGCCAGCGCAGTCTTCACTTTCGCGGCTGTTTCTGGATTGTTGGTGTTCTCCCGAATGTTGTCGGCTACCGCTTGATCAATCTTGCGTTAATCACACGACCTACTCCAACCTCGTGGAGATCGTCGCGCTGGACACGCTGGAGGAAGTGGCGGCTGCGGCCGCGCTGGTGGAAACACCCGTCGAGAGCGCTTCCGAATAAACGCATGTTTGAAAGCAAGGCGTCCGTGCGGGCGCCTTTTTTGTGTGGGATGGTGGTATGGTGGCATGGCGTTGTGTTGGTGGGGAAAAGAAAAAGCCGGGAGGATGTCCCGGCGATTAACAGGTATTTAGTTTCTTAATTGCTTTTTAAATTCTTCAAATACTGTTTTTATTATTGATTCCATCTCGTCAGTCCTAACATCCATTTCTTCACAAGAACTTATTATTTCGTTTAAATAGTAAGTTCTTGTGTTTATCTCAGCCTTTAATACGCAATCCATCTGATCATATATGTTTTTAACCAGAACATCTTTTTCCTTCTCAATATACCCCGCTACTATTTGGGACATGCTTTCATCATAATCAAGCATTAAGTAGTAACAATTAAAGAAATAAACAATCATATCAATATTCATTTTAAGGCCTCCCTTTCTTAGAACGTTGGGTAACATGTCTTTATAATAAAACCTAATTCGTTATCTGCACGTTCTAGCACCATTCGTATATTTACCAAGTTATCCACGTATCTTCCTAGTTTATTGCTATACCCATATCCAATCGTGGTACTTGATGCTCCATTTAGCACCAATCTTGTATTGTCAGAACTATTTAACCATTCAACAATTCTATGTTCATTTTGTTGAATCGTTCCCTGTATTGCATATGAGGCATTATTCTTATCTGTAAAGCTCGTTGCCCCCTCTGCTCCTTTCCGCATTCTACTTGCCCTCTCAGTTAAATACTCAATGCTTTTACCAACGTGCCGCTCAATTGTATGCCCACCTGATGTTTCCATTATATCAAGCAGATTATCACCAAGCCTCTTTACTTTTTCCACGAGACCAGCGCTGCTATTTACGTACTCTTTTGCTTCTTGCCTCTCATTATATCCGCTTTCCCCGCTCTCGTCCACATTCGCCGACACCTTGCCCGATTCCACATCAGCGCCAGCCACCACCTGTCCCACATACGCTTCCGCCAGCTCCGCACTGCCCACAATCTCCGTCAGCACGCCCATCAATTGTGTTCTTTCCGCCACCGTCAGCGTCTGTGTCTGCATCGCGGTTCTGATATCCCCCGCCATGGCCTGCGCAGCGGCTTCCAAACTCCCCCTCTTGGTGATGAAGTCCACATAAGCGTTGCTCGATACATCTACTTTAAAGCCTGCGTAGTTGATGTTGCCGCTGTCGCTTTGCAACCGGGCTTCAAGGTAGATCAGTGTACCCATGCCATTGATGTGGGCGGGATTGCACTTTTGGGAAAAGAAAAAGCCGGGAGCGATATCCCGGCATTCATTGATAGTTGATGTCTATTTCAGAGCATCCAGCACGAAGCTTATGTCCTGCTCCAACTTCTGAATCTCTTCTTGAGTTAACTCGTCATCCAATTTGCTTCTATCATATTCATTGAGGATTCCGAGCAGCTTCCCTTTATTATAGCTTTTCATCTCTTCCGAACATTTCTCCACGATATATTTTCCAACTGTTGCATATGAAATTATCTTTTCAGTATACCCTTGATTAATAACTGTAGTAAGTTCAACCATACTCCTGCCCGCGACTTGGTCTTTGGTATAGTTAAATTCTCTATCGGTTTCATATTCTTCAAAATCTTCCTTAATAACTTCTCTAAGTTCTTTAAATGTCCATTCTTTCATAAAGACACTCCATTTCTTTTTATAATTTCTCACCGTTGCTGTGTATTACTTCAACAATTATATTTGGAAATGCTATATTGAATTGTTCTATCACCCAAATACAGCTCGGACATGGTGGCAATTCAGTGTAAATTTTTATTTTCCCCGATACATAATAGTTATTATCAAGTAAGCGGGCTAAAGTTTCCAATATTTTAGCTTCAGTATCAAAATTCCTGGGGTATGCACCAGGGCCATCAACAATCAATTCAGGATTAACCCATAAAACTTTAAATAATGACTCTTCTTCTGAATACTTTCTACAAATATTGTCCACTTCTTGCGCGAATTGTTTATTTTCAATTTGCGCAAGTGTATGTATTTTGCTATGCGCGTACAACTCTTTTATATCAATACCATCAATACTCACCTCGGCATATCCAAAATTACCCTCCTTGTACTTTCCAGTAAATACAGACCGCAACTCCTTAATCCGCGCAACCATCGTAGCATCTTTGATGCTATTAATGAGCCGAGCAGCTACATTTGGCTTCGTAGGTGCGTCGTTATCATCGCTACTTGAGTTGTCTTCTTCATTATATCCGGTTTCTTCCTCCTCGTACAGAGTATCAGTAATTGCATTTTCCTGATTCCCCTGCTGCATATCCATTGTATTAGCTTCCACATACGCTTCCGCCAACTCCGCATCACCCACAATCTCCGTCAGCACCCCCATCAGCTGCACCTTTTCCGACACTGTGAGCGTTTGCGTCTGTATGGCGGTTCTGATATCCCCCGCCATGGCCTGTGCCGCTGTCTCCAAATTTCCCTTCTTGGTGATGAGGTCAACATAGGCGGCTTGCGAGTTGTCGATATTAATACCTTCAAAGTTGATGTTGCCGCTATCGCTTTGCATGTCCCCAAGGTGAAAAAAAGACCGAGGCTTGAACCTCGGCCAGGAAAGCGCTTGGCGTTACCGAAGATACGTTTTATTCACCAATTCGTGCTTGTTTACGTCTATATGATACTCAATACTCAAATCAGAACATACGCCCAGCATATTTTCCGATATTTTCTTAATATCTACATTTCCGGTTGGCTTTTTAATATTTAAGATATCGTTGACTTCCCATATCTGATTTCCTTCATAATCAAATGCAACAACATTATTTGGTACTATTTCATTATCATAGAATAGCACTACTATAATCTTGTTAAATTCTAATACCTTTTTTATTAGGTATCCTAACTCAATTTTCCTGTCCCCAATTTTTATTTCTTTACCATTAAACTCTATCATTTTCAATTCCTCGTCTAATTCATTTTAAATCTTCGATGTTTGAAAACCATTCATCCAATAACTCAGTATCCTTTATTGCGTATTGGATATCACCTCCATATGTTTTTAATCCGTTAAATTCTTGCGACCCAACTATGCTTACTTCCAGCAGAATATTTTTTGGAATCTCTAGATGGACTATTTTATTGGGCACCCTTGGCAGCGCGTATTTTTCATAAATCTCCTTAGCAGTCAAACCTTTAATATCTTCGGTACGTAGTATAAATCTACTTTTAGGATTGTTATACCCTTCACAATAAACACGCGAATATGAGTTGCTGCCCGCCTCCACATTAAACACATGGGTACCCGAAGCTATGGGTGGTTTATCAAATCCCATATCTGCCCAATCTGCATTTGCTTGATCCGCAGTTTCCACATCAATGATGTTATACTCTTCTGCGGCAAGGCTCTTACCTAAATCTTCGCTTAGTTTAATATAGTCAATAGTTTCATTTTCTACTAAACCTGTCTCAGATGTTGTATTTCCAACACCTACCAAGTTGACGTTATCAATATTCCCTGTATCTTCTATTTGATTATACCCACTTTCCACCGCTCCGTCTACAGCACCTTCCACAAACTCCGCTGCCAAGTCCGCATCGCCCACAATCTCCGTCAGCACATTCATCAGCTGCGCCTTTTCCGACACCGTGAGCGTTTGCGTTTGGATGGCGGTTCTGATATCCCCCGCCATGGCCTGCGCGGCGGCTTCCAAACTCCCTCTCTTGGTGATGAAGTCCACATAGGCGTTGCTCGAAGCGTCTGCTTTAAAGCCTGCATAGTTGATGTTTCCGCTATCGCTTTGCAGCCGGGCTTCAAGGTAGATCAGCGCTCCCATGCCATTCGCCAGCGCAGTCTTCACTTTCGCGGCTGTTTCTGGATTGTTGGTGTTCTCCCGAATGTTGTCGGCTACCGCTTGGTCGACCTGTTCGCTCGTCTCTCCGTATACTTGCATGGATGAAGCATCCGCGTTTATGGCAGCGCCCATGCCCCTCGCAGAAACATTCTGCGCGTCGATGCCGTCCCCGTCCATCGTCGCTCCGTCCGGCGCGGCATTCTGCGCGGTTGTACCGCCCCGCGCGGCGCTAGCGAGCGTCCCCATCTTGCGTATCGCTTCACTGTCCGCCCGCGTAAGCGCCCCGGATTTTGCCGCATCGCTAACGAGATCATCCATTTCAAACCCAAGCCGTTTAAGTTCTGCGTGGTCGCCTCTTGCACTTAAAGTAGCGTAACGGTCTAAAAGCGCCTGCGCCCGTAATTGAATCCTGTTATTGCTCGCCTCAACCGGCAACCCGATAAAGTAAAACAGTAGCGTCATAGCGCCGATCGTCCCTACCAGCGTTCCAAAGTTGGACGGCCTAAATTCCTGCGCTGCGTCCGTTTCCCCAAGCGATTTGCCCGTCGCCATTCCCTCTATCGTGCCTTGCAGTAAGCCTTGCGCGGCTTCTTCGCCTAATTCCTCAAGCCCCTCGCTGCCACGCTCGACAAGCCAATTAAACACCTTTTTCAGCACGCCTTTAGAAGTTTTGGCAACCCCGTGCTGCACTTCCCGCGTGCCGACGCCGCCCATTCCTTCAAGGTACGTCATGCCTGCTGCTTCGATTGTGGCGGCGATAACCGCGTCCGTGTTGGACATTGTTTGCGAGTAATTACTATACGAATCGACGAATTGGTTAACCAACATGCCCTTGAGCAGCGGGTTAGGCGCGATTTTGGTCATCAAATCGGTTGCTGCAAAGGCTTCGTTTGGCAACATGCTTGCTGCGGCCTCGGCCCCGCCTGCCAAACCTAACACCTTGCCCGTTACAAAGTCTACGATCATCCGGCCCACGTTCCCGCCAAGCTGCGCCACGTTCTCCGCGCCTTTAAAATAACCCTTCGTATAGGGCATCATTTGGTACGAATCACTTGACCATTGTTCCGCCGTACCTGCGCCGCCGAAAATATTAATGAATGGGCTAAAAGCGACGGAATTGACCACACCCATAATGGCTTGACTAACGTCCGTGTTCAGCGCTCTTACCCTTAGATTTTCATTATCTTTGTAATTTTGCGCAAAAACTATCTTGCGTAAGTCTTGGAAAAACGCGCTTTCCGCGGCGCTAATCTGTCTATTTTCTCCTGATCTTGGTTTCCAAGCCCCAAGGGTGAATGTATCAGCCCAATAGTCTAATGTTATTAGCGTACCTGTTGTGTTTTCTGTGTAAATCTTTTCAAGGTATTTGACTATCCAGCTATAGGTTACGGAGTTAAGCAATATGCCGCTGCCACCGTCGCTGGTATCAACCGCGTAGAAATCCCCCGAAGCGATTAGCTCTTTGCCAAAATCGCTGTCTGCGGGGATATAATAATCGCCGTTATACAGCAAATCTCTGTCAAGTGGCGTGGTGCCTTTGCCGAAATATTTAGCAATGAGCATGGCCATCTCATTACTGTACTCGCCTGTACGTTTCTGCGCATCAGCTAAATATGTTATGGTGTCTTTGTTAAGCTGGGCGTTGTTTGCCGCAACGGTTGGATCAACACCCGCGCCATATCCGCTTTCGCCCACATGCACAGTATCGGGCGCAAACTGCCCCGTGCCGGTGTAGTACTGATACGATAAATCAATGTCGGCTTCCATTGCGTTTTTGTATTCGTCCGATATTAGAAATTCGCCCGGTATCGGGTCGTCGCCTCGCCAATCTACGGTTTTGCCCGCTGCGGCCTGATTAGCCAGCCATTGCGTATAAGCATATGCGACATTGGCGGTCGGGAATCGCTCGTCAGATAATATGCCGTTCTGCGAAATCGTGCCATTAACCGCGGCACGCGTAAGCTCTTGCTCATAGTCATGATTAATTTGATACCCATATTGAATGGGTTCAGGAGCATCTTCCACCGATAGGTTAGCCCCCGTGTCACTATTTATCTCTTGCCACGTTAGATATGCAGATAGACACATTGCTGCATACAGACTGTTAATATCCCATTCATCCGGTATTGGGTACCATGCTGGCAAAGTAATTTGGGCTGCAACTGTATTGATATCATATGTTTCTGGCGTATCTCCAAAATATCCCGGAAAGGTCTGCATTAAGTACGCCATGTTTACCATACCCTCTTCAATGGTTCCCCCGTATCGTATAATAGTTGGCTCCATTTCCGTATAATGAGCTTCAACTTCACTTAAAGCCAGCTCCAGAGCAGCTTTATATCCGTCCACCCCAAGCAGCTCTATATACTTATCCGGGTTGGTATAAAGGTCCTCCAAATAATACATTTCATCGGTTTTCATTGACTCCGGAGCGGATGAGTTGAGGACAGCCAAGCTGTTGTATCGGGCAAGCGTAGTCATTTCCCAAAACGTAGCTTCACCGAAGGTAGCAACAAAATTTTCCTCGTCCGCCAGCATAGCCTCGTACGTTTCATGATAGTTCTGGGTTCCTGTGACAAAACCATATGCCTCCATAAAAAGCAGTGCAGTACTCTTTACATTGCCGTGAGAATCCGTCACGCTTCCTTCCCGGCTCTCTACCAAATCTACAAGTTCGGTTTTCACATAGGTGTAAACAGGCTCACCCGCATCATCCTGTGTTACATACTCTTCATACCCGTCGCCTAAATCAGTCCGTTGCGAGCCCGAAACGATTACATACTCCACCACCTTCGGTTTCGGCGGCTTCCTCACCTTGATCCCCGTGACACCCTCGAACCCCTTCTCGTCCATCATCCCCCCCGCCAGCAGCTGATACGCCTGTGAGAACTGATTGCTCTGCTTTTTCAGATCAAGCTCCCGCTGCCGAAGGCCCAGCTGCTTGTCAAAGCGGCTCTGCGAGACGAGCGCCTCATTCTGCAGGGCGGCCAAAGTGGCGGAGGACGCGGTTT
>JAEWTL010000002.1 GCA_023459495.1 Bacillota bacterium
CACAGGGAGCACTTTGCACAATAAAAGAATATAGACTCAAGGTGATTAATAAAAGCCACTTCATAGTAAACTCCTTTTACTGGCATATATATGTTTTGTTTTCATCGATAACGTGTTGAAAAGTAATAGTACAGAATAAATTCTGTTCATCATTGAGAGCAACTTTTATGCCAGTTGGAATTTCATCTACGCGAATAAAAAGGCGACTACCCTGGCCAACGACTCCAATATTGTTTTCCTGGAGATCCAGTACGTCATAGCCAAAGGTTAATGGCGAACCATCGGGACGCAGTGCCTGTATATACCAGGGCTTACGTTGGTCAGTTGTAAACTGCACATAAGAAACTGCTCCACGGTAAGGCGCAATAATTTGACGATTGCCCTGCAATTCTGTTTCACTTTCACTGTTTGCTATATCAAGTACCAGATGGTTTTCACGATGAGGTATCATCAGGTCGTAAACAACCTGGCCTTTGCTGTTTGTTCGGTTGTATTTTTGTCCATTAATATGCGCGCCTTCTAATCCAGGCGCATCCAGAATTGCAAATGTATCGGATAACTGGTTAGTGATATTAATACCACCGGACCAGACAACTAATCCACTACTAATACTTCCACCACTTTGCCAGGCGTTTTTAGAATGACTATAGCTGCCATCTATTATGGCGATGGGAGTTCTCCAGCTTAAATTCGTACCAAGCGAGGTATCATTATTTTGTTGTTGCTGATTAACATATATACCATAATTTAACTGATCATGTTCACCGGCTATGCCAGTAATTCCAGTATTGTTGGAGGAATAGCCATCTTTGGAAAATGAGGTCGAATTCGATAAGTTAATTTGGTGACGTGTTTTGGCAATATCATCCCCCCAGTAGAAAGGAATGGAGATAAACAGATTAAAACGTTCCTCTTCTTTATCGTTTTCATCATAGGATTGGCTGGCAGAGAAAGTATAACTAATGCGTTGCCAGCTATTGGAATAACTGAATTGGTAATCTTTAGCATTTCCACTTCGCCCCCAGTAATTCCGCCAAAGCGCACTTAATGATACATTTCCCAGATTATTGGATAAAGGTTGCATAATATTGGCAGAAAGGCTATTTTTTCTGCCAATATCATAAAAATCATCATATTCACTCTGATGATTGTGTTTATCATTTTCGTAAAGATGGTCGCTGAATGTCCTGTAATCCTGCGAAGCATAACGCCAGGCGGCCACGCTAAAGTGAGTGGCCGTTTGCAATAGATATTTATTATAGGCGACCTGATAGCTCGTACCTTCGTGTGTTATATCATTATTTAACTTACTACTCGATCGGGTAGCGTCAAAAGAGATGGCACCCAGCGGTGTATTCCAACCATTTCCCAGAGTTATAGCATTATAGTTATCGGATAAAATCGTACCGCCATAAAGTGTCAAAAGATTGTTGAGGCCATATATATAATTTGCCTCGAGAAAGTCCTCCTGATTCTTTACACCATATATCTTACTGCGTCCGGCGATAAAATCGAAATTTGAAACACCAGGTTGCAGCATGTTGGGCACGGAAGAGTAGGGGACCAAAAAGGAACGAACACTACCATCTGCTTCCTTTATGCTGACATCGAGATCAGCGCCGCTGCCTGAAAGTTGCAAATCTGCGATAGTAAATGGCCCGGGGGGAACCTCTTTTTGGTAAATGATGTAGCCATTTTGCGAAACCGTTATCAAGGCATTACTTTGCGCAACACCTTGTACTAAAGGTGTAAAGCTCTGCATAGAATCAGGTAGCATTTGCATATCGCGAAATAAGCGTATTCCGCTAAATCGCAGAGAGTCGAATATGAGTGAGGATGTGTAATTTTCTCCTATCTGAACTGTGCTTAATATCTGCGACCAGCCACGTTCCAGGTAAAGAGTATTACTTTGCCATTTGCCTTTCATATCATCAGGTTTGCTATAGCTGGCATCAGAGTGTAATTGCCAACTAAATAAATTTAATCCGCTGTTGAACCGGCCATAACTGGCTGTATTACTGTTATTATTGCTGTCATAAGAGCGATACTGACTTAAATTATAGGAGGTATAAAAAGCATCAATGCCGCGATCCCAACTTTCCGGGGGAACGTAACCTCTTTCAAGTTCATTGATATACGCCTCTGGGATCGTTAAATTTAGTCGGTGTTCACTGATATCCCACTGATATTGTCCACCATGAACCGCTTCATCCAGTAAAATACAATTATCTTCTGTATTGAGGTTATCGGTCTTTACCCCCAGTGTGGTTAGCAGCACCTTAGGCAGACATGGTTTGGCTGGTGACTCTGGGATCGTGATATCTTTTTTCCCACGCCACTGGTGATTTACATAAAAATCAAGTTCGTAGTTTCCTGGAAGCGGTTGTTTATTATCGAAACGATATTCGGAAACTTTTTCTCCTCTCATGCCGCCAATCATGAAGTGCGTATCAAAAGTTTCTTCAGCATAACCCGGAAAAGAATACAAAAAAATAATAGCAGCGACCCATCGTGTCGTCCTTAACATGACTTTTTCCTGTTATCTCGCGGCGATTTTACTATGGATGTTATTCCCGTAATCATCAACTACCGTTAGTTCATATTCTGATGCGTGGTTATTTTTTAATGTAATGTCGTTATTCGAAAATGGAGGCAGTAAGATACTTTCATTATTAACTTTCACGTTTTGTGCTTTGATAGTTGTAACCGTTATCCAGTTGGCTGTTTCGTTGTTTATTGAGATGGCGTTATTTTTCTTTTTGATATTTAATTGAGAAAGGCTTTTTTTATCTACCGGAGCTATTCCGCTTAGACGCCAAAGTAACTTTATACGGTTTTGCAATGCAAGTTTAATTTTGTTCTTTCCTGCATTTTGTGGGTTGTTTGGAGGGATATCCAGAACATTTAGATAAAATAAGCTTTCTTTATTGTGAGGCAAATTGTTTGGCATTTTTCTTATTTTAAGTTGTTGGCCGGAACCACCTGCTACACGACTTACTGGCGGTGTGAGAATAAATAGGACCTGAATTTTTTCTGGCGCGATAGTGGTGTTCCCATCATCGATCCATGCCTGAATTAAAGAGGCATTTTTACTTTGATTCATTAACTGTACGAGAACCTCTCTGTTTTTTTTCGGATAAATAATGCGCGTACCATAGATGACCATACCGGCATGAACAGGTAAAATAAAAAATGACATCAGTAATGCTATTATTATTCTCACGTAACCACTCCGTAAATAATACCGGTAGCAGAGCTACCGGCAAAAAACGTTAATCTGCACTGATTTTAATCGTTACGGTTGACTCTACAGAGCCTTTTGTAACAGGATTGCCACTTGTGCGGGCATATTGTGCACTTAAATTAAGAAAATATTGACCAGTGCCATTATCTTTCAGCGGTGTTTTTAACCCCGGTCTCATTCTGGTCAAAGTCCCATCATCGAGGAAAATGGCAAAGCCAATGTTCTCAGCAGTTCCTTTATTCAGCGTAAAGTTATTAGCATCAAACTCAGATGCTAGTACTTCGATACTTGGGGCTGTATTGCCGTCACACTGAATTTCTAAATCATGAGAGGTTGAACCGGTTTTTAAAGTATAGATTTCATTAGTGATAAGTTGATTCATTGCACTGGTTACAACATCTTCGACAACGATATCTGTTGTCGAATCACCATTAACAAAGTAACACGTTGTATCAACAACTTCTCCTCTAATGGTTAGTGTTCCTTGATCGACATCCTTGGCGAAGGTTGTTGCGCTAAACATCAACGTTGTCGCAACGAAGGGAATAATATACTTTTTCATAAATCATCCTTAATTAACTGGTATGGAAGGTCACTCGTTGTCAAACCCGATTATGTGATCAGGTTGTTATTATTTAGATTAATGTTTAAGTTTTTTAATTTCTTGATGTGAAGTTGATGAAAGTTCGAAAATTTAATATTCTTAATTGTTTCCTTCTTTATAATAAGAGCAAGTTTCCATCATTAGAATGACAGAGTAGGATGTTTCAGAGCATGCTTCAGATTATTTTTTATTTCTCTGCAGTGAATTAATAATCATCACAGATAATTTCATTCTGAAATTACTTCTTTTTTGGGGTGTTTTAATTGTGATGAGCTATGTTTTTCATAAGGAACATACACTCGTTGATGCTTTTAAGGTATTTTCTCATTTCTGATGATGTTTTGTCGTAATCGTGCATAAACTTATTAAGTTCTTTATACACATCATTATTTAGCTTTACATTGTCGCGAACTAAAGTTTGTACCAATGGTATCAAAATTTCGAAACGGGACGGTTTGTCATCAATACTTGCCAGGGTTTTGAATACTCCTGTGT
>JAEWTL010000003.1 GCA_023459495.1 Bacillota bacterium
TCGCGCAAACTGGACAGGCCGCTGGCGGTGCTGATCCAGTCATCGAGCGCGGCGGGTAAGTCCAGCTTAATGGATGCGGTGCTCAACCTGATCCCGCCAGAGGAACGGCTGCAATACAGCGCCATGACCGGGCAGAGCCTGTTCTACCTCGGCGAAACCAATCTCCAGCATAAGATCCTCGCCATCGCGGAAGAAGAAGGTGTGCGCCAGGCAGCGTATGCGCTCAAGCTGTTGCAGTCGGACGGGGAACTGACCATCGCCAGTACGGGCAAGGACGACGCCAGCGGCAACCTGGTCACCAAACAGTACACGGTAAAAGGCCCGGTGATGCTGATGCTGACCACCACCGCCATCGACGTTGACGAAGAGTTACTCAACCGTTGCCTGGTGCTGACGGTGAACGAGTCGCGGGAGCAGACGGAAGCCATCCACGCGGCGCAGCGTCACGCGCAGACGCTGGAAGGACTGCTGGCGGCGAATGAAAAAAGTTACATCACTCAGCTTCACCAGAACGCGCAGCGGCTGCTGCGCCCGCTCAACGTGGTGAACCCGTTCGCCTCACAGCTCACGTTCATGAGCGACAAAACCCGCACCCGGCGCGACCACATGAAATACCTGACGCTGATCCAGGCGATCGCGCTGCTGCACCAGTACCAGCGGGAGATCAAGCGCGTGGAGCATCGCGGGCAGGTGGTGGAATACATCGAGGTGGCGCGGGAAGACATCGCCCTGGCCAACCGTCTGGCACATGAAATACTCGGGCGCACCCTGGATGAAATGCCGCCGCAGACGCGCAAACTGTTAACCCTGATCCAGCAATGGGTGAGCGACAGCGGTCAGGCGCGTGAGGCGATGCGGTTCACCCGTAAACAACTGCGTGACGCGGTGCAATGGGGAGACACGCAGCTTAAGATCCACCTGGCGCGGCTGGTTGAAATGGAATACCTGCTGGTCCACCGTCGCGGGCTGACGTTCTGCTATGAACTGCTGTTCGACGGGGACGGCAGCGCAGACGGCGCGCATCTGTGCGGGCTGATCGACGTACCGGAAAACGCCGGAGAAGTCACACTATGATACCGCCCGGTCGGGGTGATGACTGTCATGGTCGGCCCCCGGTCGGCCGTCTGTCGGCGGGCAGTCGGGTAACGTAATACCCCCGCAGGCCACGCCCTGCAAGGCTTAAGCCATGAAGCGGTCGGCCTGCCTGAAAATCACTGTTCCATCCCCTGTTCTTATCCCCATCGTACCGTAATCTCAATCAGGACAATCATCATGACAAAGCCCAAATCACCGGGGCCGGAAGCCCTTTATCTCAGCCGCCAGAACCTGACACAGCGCCAGTATATGGTGGTGTGGCTGGAATACCTGACGGCACAGAACTACAGCGCGGTCAGCGTGAGCGACTACCGCGAACGGGTGTTACCGTTCGTGACATGGTGCGAGGAGCGCGGGCTGATGTACGCGCCGCAGGTCAGCCAGCCGCAGCTTGAAAGCTATCAGCGCCACCTGCATGGCTACCGCAAAGCCAACGGACACCCGCTGGCGGTCAGCGGTCAGGCGGGCCGGATAAGCGCGATAAAAATCTTTTACCGCTGGCTGCTGAAACGGCATGTGATCCTGTACAACCCGGCCGAACTGCTGGAACTGCCAAAACCCGAAAAGCGGCTTCCGGCGCAGGTGTTCAGCGAGGACGAGACGCGGCAGGTGCTACAGAGCCTGGATATCAACACGCCTGTTGGCCTGCGTAACCGGGTCATCCTTGAGGTGCTCTGGAGTACCGGGATCCGGCGGATGGAGCTGGCGAACCTGATGCTGTGGGATGTGGATACCCGGCGTGGCGTGGTGAACGTCCGGCAGGGTAAAGGCCACAGGGATCGGGTCGTTCCGGTGGGCCATGTGGCGCTGGCGTGGCTGGGGCGGTATCTGAAAGACGTGCGGCCACAGATGACACGCCAGCGCGACAGCGGTCATCTGTTCGTGACGAAATACGGCAGCGGGATGAAACGCAACACGCTGACGGCGATGGCAGGCACCGCGATCCGGGAAACGGCACGGATCGACAAACCGGGCGCGTGCCATATCTTCCGGCACTCGATGGCGACGCAGATGCTGGACAATGGCGCGGACACGCGGCATATCCAGGCGATCCTCGGCCATGAGAAGCTGGAGACGACGCAGATCTACACGAAGGTGGCCATAAAGCCGTTGCAGAAGGTTCATGCGCGGACGCACCCGGCAGAGAAGCGGCGAAAGGAAAAGCACGTGCAGCAGCCGGACAACACCGCGCCGGACGGGGCCACCGTATCGGCGGAGAGCCTGAAAAGTTAGGTGGCGCTCCCTGTGAGGCCGTGGGGTGCGGTGCAGGGCAGACAGCGCGCATCCCTGCGCACTGACTGCCCCGTCAGCCCCGGCGTGCGCGGGGGTAAATGCCGCCCGTCCCGAATAAGCCGCGGTGTGCCATGCGGCCCGGAGTGCGGGCCGTTCGTCATTCAACATAACGCGACATTACGCGAAATGGGCCTGAACGGCCCACAACGCGCAACATGCGTTATGTCGGCGCCGGGCGGCGAAGGGGCGCTTCGCGTGCTGTCGCGGCTGGGGTGCGCGGCTGGCCCCCGCGTTCGGCTCTTCAGGCCGTGCCACGTGCAGCAGCTCTCTGGCGCTCGCTCCTGCCGGTTCGGGTGCAGTGTGCATCTTCAGCACCGCAGTCGCCGCCATCCCTGGCGGCTCCAGTGCCGTTCTGCGGCGGCGTCATCGTGAGTCAGCCTGTTGTAAGAGGTTGTCGGCCTGGCGGCCTCCGCTTAAAAGACTTTATGCCCGCCCGGCGTCGTCTGGCTGCGGCGGCTCGTGCCGCGCAAAAAGGCCGCGCGTCACTCGTTCCCGCCTCGCAAGCCACCGCAGCCCGCCCTGGTCCGTGTGGTCATGCAAAGGCAAACCCCGGTCAGGCAGTGGTGCCGCAGAGCGCCGTTCCGTCGCTTGCGGACTCTCTGCCGCCCGCACCCGCAGACCCCGCGCCGTGGCCCCGCCATGCCGCCGGAGGCGGCCTGGCGGCCCCCCGTCACGGGTTGCCGGAAACGGACTTAGTGGAAAGCGGAATGACAGGTTCGTG
>JAEWTL010000004.1 GCA_023459495.1 Bacillota bacterium
TGATTACCAGTTCCATTTCGCCTTGATGGTTGTTTTGTTCTTCCAGCATGCTATTCTCCGCCGTTTCTTTTATTATACCATACTTTGTACAACAAAAAAGGCTGCCAACTCTTTGTCAGCAGCCTGAGCCCGGCATGCCGGGCTTTTCTTTTACTCCATTCCGCCTCTACGCCTTTCCCTGAATCACACTCTGCACGGCCGCTCTGATCTCCTGATAACTGGTGCACCGGCACAGGTTGGACTGCAGCCATGACTCGATGGTATAATCATCCGGGTGCGGGTCGTGAGTGAGCAGAGAATGGCATACCATGATAAAGCCCGGCGTACAAAATCCGCACTGGAACGCGTTGTACTGCACGAAAGCTGCCTGTATCGGCGTTTTATTCAGCCCTTCGATGGTGGTGATTTCATGCCCTACGCCCTCCACCGCCAGCATCAGACAGGACTTTACAGGCCACCCGTCTACCAGCACCGTGCAGGCACCACAGTCGCCGTTCTCACAGCCGATCTTAGTCCCGTTCAGCCCCAACTGCCTGCGCAGGACATCGGCCAAAATGTCGGCTGGACGTACAGCTGCCTCATAAATGTTTCCGTTGACGTTCAACTGGATAATGCTTTTGCCCGATATCTTAATCATGTAATTCCTCTGCCGCTTCTGAAAGCTGCGATGATCTTCTCCACAGTCCTTTTGAAAATAAACATCCGGTATGCCGCGGAGCCTTCGATATCATCCGCAACGGGCTCCGGGATGCTTAGCGCCAGCATTTCAACAGTATCTGCAGGCAACCGGCCATTGTCCACGGGTACGTCGCAGAACCGAAACGGATGCTCGCATAGCCCGCTCGCCGCAAGCCGCAGCGTCCCCTGCGCATTCAGAGCCGCCAGCGAGATGAGTGGATAGCCAATCTTCTCGGTTTTGGATTTTTTGATGTGCGCATATGGCTGTTTCGCAAACGCCCTATCCACCTCCGCCCTGATGATCAGCTCGCCCGGCGGCAGCCGCTTGCCCATAGACAGCGCTTCGGCGACGGGGACCTGCCGAACCCCCTGCGGACTTGCAATGAAAAGGGAACTGTCCGCCAGCAGCAATGGCAGCAGCGTTTCATGATACCGAATCGTACCCGCAAGGTTGCCGCCCAAGGTGAGCCTGCACTGCACCGTATGGTCAGCAATTCTGCCGCCCGCCAGACTTAGGAGCGGAAACAAGCCGCTTCGGCCGATGTCGTTTAAGGTCACTGCAGAACCGAATACGAGCCGTGATCCCGTCCCTCCCATCTCAACGCAGTCGGGTATCTTCTTAATATCGATCACGCCGTCCGGGCGGATATTAAATACGCGGGACATGCTGATGATCTCCGTGCCTCCCGCATAGTAAAGCGGCGACTTACCCTGTTTCTGTAGCGTATCGAGAATGTCTACAGCTTCGCGCCAGGTATCGGGCAGGTAGTAATCGAAATTGAACGGAATCATATCAACCCTCCCCCGGCAGTACGTTCACCGCGGCATTCCAAACGCTCTCAAACGTGATAGGCAGCGTATCAAGCTGTATATTCGCCGCCCTGCACAAGGCGTTCGCCAGCGCCGGAGGCATGCCCAGCACGCCATGTTCTCCCAGCCCCCGTGCACCAAACGGGCCGCTTTCATTTGGAGTCTCGATAAAATCAACGATGTAAGCCGGATTTTCGCCAAAGTGCATAATCTTGTACGTCCGGATGCTGGTATCCATCAGCTCGCCGTTCTGCGCGTAGTGATAGATCTCGCGTGTCGCAAGGCTGAGCCCGGTATTCATGCTGCCCGTCACCTGTCCCAAAGCGCCTTCCCGAAAGATAATCTTACCGGCATCAAGCACGGTATCTGCCCGTACCAACCGATAGGTATGCTCGGACCGGTCGTATTCGACCTCCACCGCCTGCGCCCCCACTGTCCAGTACGGTCCCGGCCGCCCCTGCCCGGTTTCGTGATCCAGGCTGGACAGGTGCTTCATGATGAAATGCCCGCGACCGACCACGGGGCCACCAATCGCATTCCCGTCAGGAAACTTTACCCCGTGCACGATATCCTTAAATTTCAGCAATATGGAGGGGTCCTCTTTCAGATACGCAGTCTCATTGCCGATCTCAACGTCCTCCTTACTGCACCGGAGCGCCAGCGCGGCATTGGTTTTGAGTTGCCGGATCGCGTCGTCTGCCGCGGCCAAAACGGCGTTGCCCGCCATATAGGTGCACATACTCGCTACCGTCTTCCAGTGATCCGTATGGGAGTGTGTATTGACGTCCATATTCATAAACACCCGGCCGGAATCCATCTTCAGCCGCTGTGCCAGTATCTCCGGCAGCGCCGTGGTCATTCCGGGGCCGCATTCTACCACGCTGCAGTTCAGGTTTACGCAGCCGTCCGAGCAAAACGAAACGACGGCAGAGGAAGCCGCATCCGTGGGAGAGCTGGACGTTTTGGAAAAGCAGGCCACGCCTTTTGCCCGCACGATATCGCCATTCACCTGTATCCGGCATCCTTCGTCCCAATTCATCACCTCTTTCAGACGCGCAATGCACGCCTCCAGATTGCCGGTATTGCTTATGGTCACCTTCGCCTGCGTAGGGGTATCATCGCCTTCACGGACAGCGTTCAGCTGCCGGAGCTGCATTGGGTCCATGCCGAGCTGCTCCGCCAGCTTCTCCATCGTGCGCTCGATCGCGAACGTGGAAACCTCGTGCCCGAAGCCCCGAAACGATGTCGTATAAACATGGTTGGTATAAACGCAGACGGAATCGCACTGGATGCATGGCACCGCATACGCGCCGCTGCAGTTGGCGGCCGCAGCCCTCGTCATTACCGGAGCCGTATCCGCATATGCGCCCATATCGATATAACAATTGACCTCGAGCGCCTGCAGCTTTCCGCTGCTGTCCGCGCCGAGCCGTACATGTGCCTTCGCGCCGATCTTGCATGCGCTGGAATAGAAGCTCTCTTCGCGGGTCAGCGCAATGCGCACCTCCTGCCCGCCCACCGCACGGGAAGCGATATAAGCCATCATCTCGGGATGCGGGCTTACCTTTCCACCGTATCCTCCGCCCACAAAGGGCGTTTCAATGATGATACTGCCTTCAGCCAGGTTGAAATACTGCGCGATCAACGCTCTCGACGCATGAGCAGCCTGAGTAGCGGAATGGATGATCACACGCCCATCAGGCTCTATGGCGGCCCGGGCGTTGCGTGTCTCGATATACGCATGGTTTGCCTGCGGCAAATGGTACTCCCCTTCGACAATGATGCTGCTTTTGCCCCACCCCTCCGCCATGTCGCCCTTGCGTATCCGCGTCCGGTTTGCGATATTGCTCCCTGCTTCGGGATACACGTCCTGTACGGTATGCTTATACTGTGTCAGATCGGGATGTACAGGCGGCGCACCGGGAGCCAGCGCATCGTCGATGGAATTGACCACGGGCAGCGGCTGATAGTTGACTTGAATCTTCTTGACCGCCTGCGCAGCCTGCCATTCCTCGTTCGCTACGACTATGGCGACCGGTTCCCCGAAATACCGCGTTTCCCCCATGGCAAGCACCGGCATATCCTGCAGTATTGAGCCAGTCAGCACGGGACTGTCCTGTCCGGTTACGACCGCGCGCACGCCCGGCACAGTAAAAGCGCTGGAGGTATCAATGGAGAAAATTTGCGCACGGGCGTGTACGCTGGTCAGAAGCCGGGCCTGCAGGCAGGCCGGAGAATAGCCGTCGTCATTAAACCGGGCCTTGCCTTCCACCTTCAGCCAGGCGTCTTTTCTAATCATCCAGTCATGCGCTCCTCAAGTTTAGGGTTTATTGTTCCCAAAGGTTTTGCATTTCAGCCCGCCCGCCGTCTGATACCGACCGGGCGCATGAAATCAACTAATCAGCGAAAACTAAGGAAAAGATAGTGGACAAAACTGTCACGAGGGAATGAGTTGGATAAAGGGATTTTAAGTGCAGAATACATTGCAATGATTTTGACTGGTATTGTGGTGGGTACAGCGGCAAGGGTTGTCACCCTCGTGGTCGACTACCGTCAGAACCCGTCGTACCCGAACGCCAAATTCATCAACCTCGTTACCGGCTTTATCGCGGCTGCACTGGGTTCGGTCGCAATTCCGGCCATCATCGAGAAGGACTTCACCGCCATCACGTTCATTGCGCTCGCCATTCAGCATTTCCGCGATATCCGCAGGCTGGAGCAGGAGAGCCTTGGTAAGCTGGAACATACGGAGTACGTCAAGAGAGGCGACGCGTATATCGACGGCATTGCCAAAACCTACGAGGCCAGAAACTACATATCGCTGATTACCTCGTTGGGTACCGTCTTTGTTATGTCCGTCTTTGGCATACAGAATATGTTCCTGAACGTCGGCCTAGGCGTGATAATAGGCATAGCAATCATATTCGCCCTGAAACGGTTCACCAAAGGTAAAACCGCGGGAGATATCTGCACGGTAAGGCCCGGTAAAATAAGCGTGGAGGGCTCAGAACTATTTGTGGATGGCATGTACGTCACCAGCATACTGGGTACGGACCGCAGCCGGGAGATGATGCTGAAGGAAGGGCTCGCCGTGGTAGTTGAACCAAAAAAGCCTGCCTTCCGGCTGACGCTCGAAAATTACGGGCAACGGCAGGCCATGCTCTTTGAAGCCGTGCGGGCATTGGGAGTCAAGCGCTACAAATTTACGCGGCGGAATTTTACGCAGGGCAAGATCTTAATCGCACTGGTGCCGATCATCCGCGATATGGACATCCTTATAGCTGCGGTGCAGAACACCCCGATCCTCGAAAGCAGCAGAAAGATCCGCCGCATTATGAAACCGGATACGGAGCAGCAATATGAGAGAGAAACCTGAAATCATCGTGTACGTCACCGAAAACCGCGAGCGGGTGATTACCGGAAACCCGCTGTCCCTGCACATTGCGGATGAAACGGAACGAAGGCAGACTGTTCAAGAAATCGGCCGCGCACTTAGGGCCAACGTCATACAGCTAAAAAACGGAGATTATATGATCGTCGCAGACGTATGAAGCAGTTAGTCTGATACACCTATCCAACCACAAATGTGGCATAAATACAGCCGTCCCTGCGCCGATCTGCGAAGCCACCGGACTACGCAGAGTTCATACTTCAAAGATTCGCTAACGCAATCGCTCCCGCACATGCACGAGGCCTTGGTCGAAGATCATCTTGACATGCTCATCGTCCAGCGAGTAATAGACCGTCTTGCCGTCCCGGCGAAACTTGACGAGGCGAGCCTGTTTCAACAATCTTAATTGATGGGAGATGGATGACTGCGACATGTTCAGCAGATTGGCAATATCGCATACGCACATCTCTGCCTCAAACAACGCACACAGGATGCGGATACGCGTGGTATCGCCAAACACCTTAAACACTTCCGCCAGCTCGTATAGCTCTTCTTCGGGCGGCATGGCGGCAGATACCCGGCTTACAACCTCCGCGTGGATCACATTACAGTCGCATTTATCAAATAATTCTTCAGCCATTCCGCACCTTTCTTCTCACATGTGAACGTTTGATCATATGATATTATCATAGGTTTGATACTCCGGGATGTCAAGCAGCGAAGCTTTTAACGCACTTGACAAAACAGGAGTATCGGTTTATTCTGTACATATGAACAATTGTTCATATGTAAATATGTCTGAAGATCAGGGATTGACGAATAAACAGGTTATGCTAAACCAGGAGGACATCATATGAGCGGAAACAGCCTGAAAGAAAAATGCGCACTCTGCCCCTGCGGCTGCGGACAACCGCTCCGGCCCGGACAGAAGCATCACAGCGACCCAATTGATACGCACGGTGGTGACGCCTGTTGTTGTCATCACGAAGCGCCAGAAGGAGAAGCATGCTGCGGGCATTCGGAACATGATGACGATGGCTGCGGGTGCTGTCACGATACACACGAAGAGGACGGGTGCAGCTGCTGCCATGGCTCACCTGCTGCAGAAGCGGAGCACGGTTCTGCGGCCCGCAATATGCTCATCCGTCTCGGCGTGGGTGCGGCAGTCTATGCCGCAGCGCTCATACTGACGCTGGGCGATATATGGGAACTCGCATTGTTCATCGCAGCGTATCTGATTATCGGCGGCGACGTGCTGCTGCGCGCGGGCCGTAACATCCTGCGGGGCCGGGTATTCGACGAAAACCTGCTGATGGGCATCGCCACGATCGGCGCTTTCGCCATCCGCCAATATCCCGAAGCCGTGGCTGTAATGCTGTTCTATCAGGTCGGCGAACTGTTCCAGGGTTACGCGGTAAGCAAATCGCGCAGGAGCATCGCAAAGCTCATGGACATTCGTCCGGACTACGCAAACCTGCTCCGCGATGGGCAGGAGCAGCGGATTTCACCCGAACAAGCCACAGTGGGCGATACCATCCTTGTCAAACCGGGCGAACGCGTCCCACTTGACGGCACTATACTGAAAGGCAGCTCCTTTGCAGATACCTCGGCCCTTACCGGCGAGGCTGTGCCCCGCAGCCTGAACCCCGGCGACACGGTCTACTCGGGCTACATCAATCAAAGTGGGTTGCTCGAGGTGCGTGTGGAAAAAGAATTCGCCGAAAGCGCGGTCACTCGCATCCTCAAACTGGTACAGAACGCCTCCGCGCGTAAAGCGCCTACCGAAAGCTTTATCAGCCGCTTTGCGCGCAGGTATACGCCTGCCGTGGTGACGGTTGCGGCGCTTATCGCCATTATCCCGCCGCTGGTTGTACCCGGCGCAGCCTTTTCTGACTGGTTGTACCGTGCGCTCATTTTTCTCGTGATCTCCTGTCCTTGCGCGCTGGTCATTTCCATCCCACTCGGCTTCTTTGGCGGCATCGGCGCGGCCTCACGCATGGGCGTACTCGTCAAGGGTGGCAACTATTTAGAGTTGCTGCGCAGCGTGGATACCGTGGTGTTTGACAAAACGGGTACGCTGACCGAGGGCGTGTTTGAGGTGTCGGATGTCAAGGCCTATGGCACGCTCTCCTCCGGCGAGGTCCTGGCGCTGGCCGCGCATGCCGAAAGCCATTCCTCCCACCCCATCGCCCGGTCCATTCTGAACGCATACGCCGCTAAAGGCGGACAACTGGATAAAGCGGGGGTATCGGATTACGAGGAGGTTTCAGGCTATGGCCTCAAAGCCATGGCCAACGGGCGCCGCATACTGGCGGGCAGCCGCAAGCTCATGGAAAGCTCCGGCATAGCTGTACCTGCTGAGGAGCTGCCGGGCACAGTGGTTTATGTCGCTGCGGACGGGACGCTGGCCGGAGCGATCACCATAGCTGACCGTATCCGGTCCGACGCGAAGCAGGCGATCGCCGCGCTGAAAAATTTGGGCATCAAAAAAACCGTCATGCTCACAGGAGACCGGGTGGACACCGCACGGCAGGTCGCGGAAACACTCGATATCGACGAATACTATGCGGAACTGCTGCCGGAGGACAAAGTAACGCGCGTCGAAGCGCTCATCGCTCAAGGCGGCAAAGTAGCCTTCACGGGAGATGGCATCAACGACGCGCCTGTGCTGGCCCGCGCTGACATCGGCATTGCAATGGGCGGGCTCGGCTCCGATGCCGCTATCGAAGCGGCGGATGTGGTCATCATGGGCGACGAGCTTTCCCGCCTTGCACCTGCAATCCGTGTTGCGCACAAAACGCGGCGTATCGTCTGGCAGAATATCGCTCTCGCGCTGGGCGTAAAAGCGGCGGTGCTGCTGCTTGGTGCGCTGGGCTTTGCTACAATGTGGGAAGCAGTATTCGCGGATGTGGGTGTGGCGCTACTCGCCGTGTTGAACGCCTTGCGGGCGATGCGCGTAAAATAGCTTTAAGCTTTCCAGATCCAGATCAGCCAACAGAATAAAAAAGAAACGCACTCGTCGCAAGGATGAGTGCGTTGTTCATGTATACCTTAATTTATGTGCACCTGGTCAGTGTTTAAGCAGCAACCGGTCCACCGCTGAAGTCAAAGTCGATGTTGAACGTTACGCCTGCGGTCAGCAGACGGTTGATCCTGTCCAAATCAAATTCGCCAAAGCCTTCGTCTGAGTCAACGTATTCCCGAATTAACATTGCTGAATAGTATTGCAAAAGATCGTTCGCATCACTCCATGAATACAGATTCGGATACAGGTCGGTAGCCGAAGCGAGATATTCATAATCCGAATACAGCACATATCCGTTGACCATTGCGCCGTAGCTGTTGGTTGCCCCGACTTCCATAAATACGGTCGGATTGGCAGAATCCTCGTCGTCAAAGAACTCCAGCGTGTAAATCTGCAGCGAAGACGGATTCTTCAGCATTTCCCTGTAATCAAGGATGCAGGAAAGCGCCAGCGCTTCGTTATAAAGCTGGTTGGCCAGTGCCTCGCTGTCCTGATACGCAGAAATCGTCATCAGCATATTGTAAGCTGTAACATAGTCGCCGGTTTCAAGGATCTGCAGCGCCTGATTATAGCAGATATTCTCCTTCAGTTGTTCCGGGTCTTCATGGCCGGGGATGCTGTCCAGATAATCCTGAGCGACTTCATAATCCTGCTCGCCCACCGCCAACACCGCGCGCTCATAGGTGATGTCATCCAGAAGGTCCTGCGTATCGTCATATTCCGGGATCGTCAGCAGAAGCTCTTCCGCATCATCGAGCTTGCTTTTATCAAAATAGTTCTCCGCCCGTGCAAAAATGATTTGCGTGCTCAGATCGGGCGTATCCTTGTAATCCGGTATCTTATCCAGCAGGCGTTCTGCTTCGTTCAGATCGCCGTCCGCAAAGGCCTGTTCCGCCTGATTGTAAGTAATGACGGGCTGGATCACGAATACAAACACGAGGATGAGTGCCACGGCCAATACACCGCCGGCGATGCCCAGAATCAAGCCGAGCTTCTTGTTTTTCTTCTTTTCGGGCTGCGGGCTGAAGTTCATGGGCTGCATTGCGACTTGGACAGGGGGAGCGTACGGATATTGCGGGGCATCTCCCTGCGGTTGCGCAGGTGCGTCATACGGATATTGGGGAGCGTCTTCCTGCTGTTGCACAGGTGCGCCATATGAATATTGCGAGGTGTCCACCTGTGGCTGCACAGGTACGTCATTTGAATACTGCGGGGGTACTTCTGCCTGTGGCTGCGCAGGCGCGGTCTCAACCGGTTCCGGGGAGGCTGCTGGATCTTCAGGCTTCCCTTCCGGCGTTGGTGAATACAAGTTTACCGTTCTCTTCCATCATCTGTGCCCTCCAAATTGTGGTGATTTAATCATAACATAATTCGACAAAAAGCGTCAACGATCCCCAGTAATTTGTTATGCAATCACACCTGGTATGGAAGTGTTCTTTGTAGAGTCCCGGAAATTTAAAACGCTGCTCATTCCAGCAGCGTTGCCGCATTGTTATAATCAGAAATAATAGAGGCGAGGTCCCCGGCTGCGCGCAGCTGCTTTTCGTAGAGCATGGACGCCACGCCTACAATGCAGCCTGCTCCGGCGCGCTGTGCTGCAGCGATACCAGCTACCGCATCCTCAAACACCATGCATTGCTTCGGCGGTACTCCGATGTGCCTCGCAGCTTTCAGATACAGGTCCGGTTCCGGCTTGCCCTGCACGGTGCCGTCATCATAAGCCACCTTTTTGATATCAAACCATCTGTCCAGCGGGAGATGGTCAAAGTAAAACCTGACATTACCCCAGCCTGACGCCGTGGCGATCGTGATCGGAACGCGTTTCGTTTTCAGCAGATCAAGAAATTCGGGCAGGCCGTCCGCGAGACGGAATACTTCGGGCTGTTCAAGATACAGTCTCCGGCATATCTGCTCCTTTTCCTCCGCCAGCTCCCCAATCTCATTTTTGGTCAGCCCTCTGCGCATAAAATATGCAAACGTAGCGTCAGCGTTCCTTCCATGCACGTATCGATGGAACTCTTCGTCACTAATCTCACGGCCTGTCTTTTCACCCAAATACTGCCGCCAGGCCTGTTCCTGCAGCTTGCCATCAAATATCATCGTCCCGTTGAAGTCAAATATTATGCCTTTAATATCATTCACTTTCAGTAACCTCATAGCTGCGCTTCGGGCCATCCGCTCCGAGTTGGCCGTCACGCATATTATCTGTCTGCTGCTGCGCCAAGTTCATCGACCAACGTCAGCCAAGCGTCATATGAACGCTGCATGCTTTCGCTGCAGCTGCCGTCCTCCACCACGCGAAGCATCCGCGCATAGCAGTCTGCCGGAATACGGCTGAATGCAGCCATGTATTGCTCCGTACGCTTTCGGCTGGGAAAATACGCTTTGTTCAGCGCGTACAGCGCCTGAAGGAAATGGTCGATCGAATTCTCCAGCACCATGTGGTAAAACAGCACGTCGCGGCGTGAGACTGCACGATCGAAGTCCTCCTCATCGACGATTCGCTCATAGTGATGCTCGAACAGCGCTTTACTCAGCGCTTCCGGATATTCACGCACCAGCGCCTTCAGCGGCTCCATCGTATCCCCTTTTTCCGCCAGCACATTGATGGTGTCGATCGTCGCAAGGCGGCCGGTAGGATAAAAGCCGTTCTCGCTGTCCGGGTACTTGCCGTCCAGCACATCCATGATGTAGCGGCGCATCTCCTCCACGGTAAAATACATGAAGAACGTGTCGACACCCTCCACGACCAACGCGTCCTCCGTGCCCCAATGCCCGCCTTCGCAGACAGTCATCCGGCATTCACTGAAAGCCTCAGGGCATGTGTCATACGCGGCACGGCGCTCGTTTTCAGCGGGGATCTCATCACAAAACACAAACAGATCAAAATCACCCTTGCCTGGCAATGGGGTTTCATCGATATCCCCCGTCTGGCCAACGGCTCTTACCATGTTTAAACGGAATACGGCGTCAGTTAACGCCGCCTTTTTCTTCAGCAGGTCCATACATGCTCCTTTCCGCAAAGTTATTCTGCCATGTTCCCTGCGCTTACGCAAGCTTTTCTGTACAGCTTTATCCCATTGTTGAACTCCCCGCAGCATGATATAATGGCGTCATCATTCGACAATCCGGAGGACATTCATGGCAAAACTATTCCTGCGCTACGCGGTAATGAACGCGGGCAAATCCACGCAGCTGCTGCAAATCGCGTACGACTACGAGAGAAACAACGGTAAGCGGGTGCTGTGTTTGAAGCCGCGCGTGGATACCAAAGCCAACAGGGATATCATCAGCCGTCTGGAAAACGGCGTGATCCGCCGTGAAGCGGACTTTTTGACGCAGCCGGAGGCGGGCTGGTTGTATGAGCGAATCCGGGAGGAGAAAAACAGCGCGGAAAAAGCGGACAAGCCCATATCGATCATCCTTATTGATGAAGCGCAGTTTTTAAGCAAGGCCAACGTGTGGGATCTGACGCGGGTCGTCACCTATCTGCACATCCCGGTAATCTGTTTTGCGCTCAAGGTGGATGCTTTCGGAGAGCCGTTTGAAGGCAGCTCGTACCTGTTCGCGCTCGCTCAGGACATCGAGGAAGTCACCACGCGAGCAATCTGCCGGTTCTCCGCAACGCCCAAAAAAGCCACTTTGCACCTGCGCACTGTGGACGGTGTACCGGTGTTCGAAGGTGAGCAGGTCTCCATCGAGGACGATCGCGAAATCAGGTATTATCCCATCTGCCTGCAGGAATATATCCGCCGCTACGACGAAGCCAAAGGCATTGCCATTAAAGAATAACCTGGGCCGGGCCGGAAGCTTTGCTGGGCTCCACGTGCACCAGCACTTCCCCCACGTCGCCGCAGGCTCCGATGACATGTTCCTGTACCCGGTCGGCGATATCGTGCCCTTCCTCCACAGTTAGACCGGAGTTGACCTCAATCTCCATATCCACAAATAAGTACCGGCCCACATACCGGCTTTTCACCGAGCGAACCGCGCAGACGCCCTCCGTATCCGCGGCGGCTTTATTTATTCCGCACAGCTTCTCGTCGTCCGGCGAGGAGTCCATCAGCCCCTTCACGGCATGCTTCAGTATGTCGTACGCCACTTTGAAGATAAAGCAGGCCACCACCGCACCCGCGATGGGGTCCAGATATTCCAGGAATCCAATATTCAGCCATTTGCCCAGCATGCTGCCCGAAATGCCGACCAGCGTGCCGATGGATGAAAGCGCGTCCGAGCGATGATGCCATGCGTCCGCTTTAATCGCTTCACTGTTGATCTTTTTCCCTGCCGCGAACGTGACGCGGTACATCGCTTCCTTGACAACGATGGACAGCAACGCTGCACCCAGCGCAAGAAAGGTCGGCGTGGTAAAGCTGTGCATAATGATCGCTTCCACGATGCCCTTGACGATCATAACCGCAGCAAACACAAGCGTTACGCCCACGAAAGCCGCGGTGATGGGCTCCACCTTACCGTGGCCATATGGATGCTCCTTATCCATCGGTTTTTTGGCAATGCGAATACCGACAAGTACAACAGAAGTCGCGATGATGTCCGACGCGGAATGCAGTGCATCTGATATCATCGCCTTGCTGCCGCCGAACAGTCCGGCCAACAGCTTGAGCACTGTAAGGATGATGTTGCCGATAATGCAGGCGATGGTAACCCGCTCGCCGCGCTTGTAGTCCGCCCCGTTTTGATCCTGTGGCGGCCGTTCCGGTGATGGGCTTTTGAGCTTTGTCATAAAGGTACCCTCCGCTTTCGAAAGATAGGTTTATGGCACTCCATCCTTGTGCGCGTCCCGGAGAGTATAAAAAAACACCTGTGGAACGCCTACTACTGTCCCACAGATGCGTCTTTCACCTGCTGCCGCGGTTGCGGCCCAGCCCCATGAACCTAGCGGTTCATCGCCTGCTCAGTTTGTACTGTAGATTGAATGCAGTGCAAATTGTGTTCTCATTCTAGTATATGCCGGATAGCTTGTCAATAGCGATAAGAAGGGCGTTTCCGCCTTCCACACAGGGCCGAATATTATTGCGTACAGAATCATACTATGCTATAATCGAAAAAAATCAATGTCGAAATTTAGGTGAATAATATGAGTTATGTCGAAGATGGCGAGTATTATCTCCGCATGAATGATTTTTCCGGAGCAAGAAAGTGTTTTGGCTATGCGCGGCGTGAAAATCAAAACGACTGGCGCGCATGGTATGGGCTGGTTCGTGTAATGACCCGGAATTTCACAACGCCTACCAGTCAGAACTGGCAGCGGTTTATGGATACAGCCAGGAGTCTGGCCCCTCCGGAGGCGGTTGCCATGATGAATGCACAAATCGGTGAATACGCCGAGATGCAGAGGATACTGTACGAAATGCAACACGGTAGATACAGATGACGGCAACTGTGTTGTGGTAAGGGCAACGCATGATAGTTGATAGAGAGGAACAAGTGCGCAGATATTTTAAAGCGGTAGATGATTTATTGCTGACGGATAAAAGTATGCGGAGCATATTCGAAATCAGCCAGCGTTTTTCCGCCATGACCGCCATTGAATATATTGAAAAGAACGGAAAAACCGCTCGAATAACCTATAAAGGCTATGCCGAAAAGGCCGTACAGGCTGCTTCCGCAATGACCGAAAAGCTTGCATATATCCCGAAAGGCAGCATTGTCGGGTTGAAAATCGCCAACTCCCCCTCATGGGGAGTGATTTTTTGGGGCCTGCTGATGAGCGGGTATCAGCCGCTTTTGATGGATGTGCGGGCTGAGGCTGCTTCTGCGAACGTACTGCTTGCTGAGTCGGGCGCAAAGGCGCTCATCTGTGAGGACACGTATGCCTATACCGTGCCGAAATTCGCCCCCGCGGATTTTATGCAATACCGGCATGTCCATGGCTTCACCCCAAGCTGGGAAAACCACGTGCTTTTCTGTTCCTCCGGCACCACAGGCAAGCCCAAGGTGATGCTGTTTACCGGAGAGTGTTTAAGCTACCAGATTGCCAGCGCGCGGTCCATGCCGGACCGGACCTGCGACATCATGTACCCGCCCGAGCTGGGCAATTTAAAGATACTCGCCATGCTGCCGTTCCACCACATCTTCGGATTTGTGGCGGTATTCTTATGGTACACCTTCTTTGGAAAGACACTGGTCTATCTGGAGAACCTGCTGCCCGAAACGATATTGCGCACCTGCCGGGTGCTTAATGTATCGCACATCTACGGCGTACCGCTGCTGTGGAACAACCTCGCGCAGACCCTCATGCGCAAGGCGGCATTGGGCGGCAAGACTCGTGCGGATATCTTCAACCGTTTGATCGGGTATCATACGCACGCTCTGACGAAGAAGGAAGCCGGTTACGGCGCTTCGAGAAGCCTTCTCAAAAAGATACAACTCAACCTTATGGGCCGCTCCGTCGTATACTGTATTTCAGGCGGCGGTTATCTGCCCGCCGAGACGCTGCGCGTCATCAACGGTATCGGCTATCCCCTCTACAACGGCTACGGCCTGACCGAGGTGGGCGTCACGTCTGTGGAGCTTGACCCCGACGTAAAGAACCGCCTGATGGGCAGCATCGGCCGGCCGCTATATCTGATCGAATACCGAATCGATCCCAGCGGCACAGACCCAAACGTAGGCGAGTTGCTGATCAAATCGTATACCACGCATATCGGCACCATGCAGAACGGCGTCTTTGTTCCGCGTGAGGGCGGCGAATGGTTTGCCACGGGAGATATCGTCTCGCGCGACGCCGAGGGCAACTACTACTGCCGGGGCCGCATCAAGGAAACCATCATCAATGCGGACGGCGAGAACGTGTTCCCGGACGAGATCGAAAGCCATTTTGCAGGGCTGCCCCTGGTGGAGCAGCTCTCCGTGCTGGGTATGGCGCAGCATGCCGGAGACCGGGAACGCATCACGCTCGTGCTGAAGCTGAGCGCCGCCCCGGGATCAGACGAACGCGCCGCGCTCAGCGACGAGGTCCGGCGCATCAACGGCGGCCTGCCGATCCACAAGCAGGTACAGGACGTATACCTTTCCACAAATCCGCTGCCTGTCGTCAATACCATCAAGATTCAGCGCGTCGGAATCAGGGACATGCTCACATCTCATCCGGAAGCGTTTACACGGCTGAGTCTGCTGGACGGAAAAGCCTTCGGGAGCTATCCGAAGGAGTACATTGAGCAGGTGATGGCAGATGTCCGGTCCGTGTTTGCGGAAGTGCTGGGCCTTGCTGCGGAACAGGTAACTGATTTCGGTCATTTCGTGTACGACCTTGGCGGCGACAGCCTCCTGTATGCGAGCCTGATACTGGAGATGGAAAAGCGGTTTTATATCGCCATCCCGCCGCAGGAATACGCGAGGTGCTTCAGCGTCAACGACTTCACCCTGCTGGTCGCACAGCTGCAGCATCCGCAGGGCGTATAACCAGCTATAGAGGCAGCACCGGCATTGTCGCCGTTCGATTTTTGCGTGACCCCTTATTTTTTTAACGAGGTATCATATATGCAAATGATGAAGAAATGGCAGGAACCCTTGTTTGCCATCGGTGGCTTCGGCACGTCGTTCATGTACACCGTGCAGTCCACCTATCTGCTGACGCGTTACCTGCCCGCCGAAACCGACCTCAATGCCGGACGAGCTGTCCTGCTGGTCGTTCCCTGGATTTTGAGCATGCTGCTCTTTATCAGCCGCATGCTGGACGGCGTGGTGGACATCCCCATCGCTTCCTGGACGGATCGCATGTTCCGCAAAACCGGTAAGCGGTATCCCGCTATCCTGATCGGTATGGCCCCCATGATCCTCTCATACATCGCCATGTGGATCGCGCCGGTCTCGGATATGCAGAGCATCTGGAACATCGTGTGGGTCTGCGGCCTCTCGCTCGTTTATTTCTTCTCCTACACGCTCGTCGCGGTGCCGTACCTCTCCACCCTTTCGGACATGGTGCCCGACCAGCGTTCGCGCGTACGCGTAGCCAGCTGGCAGGCCTTCTTTAACACCATCGGTTACTGCCTCGCTTACACCGTTGTTCCGATCCTCCGAGATATCCTGACTCCGGCGGAAGGTGCGGACAGGCTCCAGATCGGCATGACGAAAACCGCGCTATTCCTGTCGCCCGCCATGCTGCTGATGCTCATCCCGGTATTCTTCGTATTCCGCAAGAACAGCGTCGACGCGACCGGCACCGCTCCGCAGAACGACGAAGTAAAGATGACCATGTGGAACAGCCTGAAGACCGCTGTGAAGAACAAATCCTTCCTGTGGTATCTGCTCAGCTACTCACTCAGCTACTTCGGTCTGATGCTGTTCATCGGCGGCATGGATTACATCAACCGCGTCATCCTCGGCCTGACAGAAGGCTGGAAGATTGCTGTCATGAACACCGCAGCCTTTGCGCCGATCCCGCTGATGCTTTGGCTGTTTAACAAGATCAATCGCAAATGGGGTGTCAAATGGGCATTCCGTACCGGCGTACTGTGCTTTATCGTTGCCATGGCTATCTTCGCATCCGGCTGGACGAAGTTTGTGGGCGAGACCATGCCGTTCTACATCGGTATGATCGCGGGCACCTTCGGCAGCTTCGCGATCGGCGCATTCTTCACAGTCCCCTATGCAATGCCCTCGCAGATCGCGGCTGAGGAAGCACAGAGAACCGGCGTGAACCGCAGCGGTATGTACTTCGCGGTACAGGGCTTTGTGAATCAGCTCGTCGGCGCGCTGGCTGGCTCCGTGATCCTCGCTAATCTGGTAGCACCGGGCTTTATCGGTTTTGGCATGTTCGATACGGGCGCCATATTCATTATGCCGATCGTTATCGTGGCCTGCATCGTATCGTATATCTTCGCCGGAAAGCTGCCCGGGTACTCCAAAAAATCCAAAACCGCCGCGTCGGCCGACGACTCTGTTCAGGCCTAAGCGGTACGCATTGTAAGGTTAAATCATAAGTATATTTTGTTGAGGTGATCCTGTGTTTCTGGTCTGGTTTGTCAAAATTACATCCGCCCCGTTCCTGTTTCTCTATTTTAAGCTGCGTTTGATCGGCAAAAATAAGGCGAACCGGATCGACGGCAAGACGATCATCGTCGCGAACCATATCAGCACGTGGGACCCTGTGCTGGTCAACTACATCTATCCCACGAAGCGCATCTACTTCATGACGGCGTCGGAGCTTTTCAACTACTTTCCGCCGTTCACGTGGTTTCTGCGTGTGCTCGGCGCATTCCCGGTCCACCGCCGCGAGTCAGATTTAAGCGCACTCTCGCGGGCGATCGAGGTGCTGGAGCAGGATAAAATTCTCGGAATGTTTCCGGAGGGCAGGCGTTCGCTGAACGGCGAACTTCTGCCCTTCAAATCCGGCGTGGTCATCGCGGCCTTAAACAGCGGAACGCCCATCGTTCCGATTTACATCAAGGGCAAGTATGGTCTGTTCCGCCGGATGACTGCCGTGGTGGGCGAAAAGATTCACCTCTCCGACTATTGCGCCGAAAAGCATCCGTCCCCCGATGTGATCCGGGAGCTTTCGAATATGCTGCGCGATAAAGTTCTTCAGTTAGCGCAGAATATTACCTAAACGATAAAAAGGCAGTGAGAGAGCTGAGCAAGATCGGTACTCGGGAAGTTGCATACGCGGCCGTTGCTTCCGCGCTGAGCGCGGCATTTCTTGCGGTGGGTTTCTACCTTCAGCTGGCTGAATTTCTGTGGTATTTCCTTGCCACGATGATGCTCATGATCCCCCTCACCAGAGGCTATATCCGCGGCGCGCTGTTTGCGTACGCCGTATCCTCCCTGCTTGGGCTGTTACTTTGCGCGTTCCAGTTTTATTTCATTTTGCCGTACGTCGTCTTTATGGGCCTGCACCCCGTTGTCAACGCTTTCATGGACAAACAACACTTCAATGTCTGGGTTGGGCATCTCATCAAGGCGGTCTGGTTTGACGCCGCCGTTTACCTGATAATCCGGTTCACCCAGCTTTTCCTGTTCATCGACCTCCGTGCGGGCGGGTGGACGCTGGCCATCGTGCTGGGCGTCAGCACGCTCGTTTACTTTTTCTACGACTTTGCCATCCGGCTGGTCAGCCGGTCGCTGCAGCGCCGAATCTCAGGCACCACCCGAAAAAAATAGGGACGGCGCACCGCGGTTGTTCCGCAGCACGCCGTCTTCATTTTGCCATATCAACTATTGCTTTCCGCAGTACGCAGATATCGCGTCTCGCAGGAATCCTGTACAACCCGGCGCAATGGCGTCGTAGTACGCGGTAAAGCGTGGGTCGTCGACGTACATCTGTGCAAGGCCCATATGCGCCTCCGGGCTGTAACTTTTCCAGTACCGCGTGAGCCATTGCTTATGCAGCTCACAAGCTTTCATCGCCAGTTCGCCTTTCGGGTCGCCCGTTTCGAATGCCGCTTTGATCGCTTCATTGACTGCAAGTCTCAGGGCTTCAGAATCCTCAACCTGCTCCTTCGTCATAGCCATAAGCTTGGCATTGCTTTCGTCCACGGTCTCGCTGCCATAGCGCGCTCTTACCTCCGCGCCATACTTCGCTTCGTTCTCATCGATCAGAATCTGTTTGAACGCCGCAAACTTTTCTTCGTCCGTCATGGTGATCTCTCCTTTCGCGGCGGCCATCGTTTTTTGCACCGCTTCGATCAGCATATCCAGCCGGTTCCGGCGCTCCGTCAGCGCGTTCAAATGCCCTTGAAGCGCCTTTGCCTGTTCAAATCCGGGCGCGTCCAGCAGCTGTTTGATCGTGCGCAGTTCCACGTCCATCTCCCGGTAGAACAGAATCTGTTGCAGCCGGTCAACCTGCATCTGCCCATATACGCGGTAGCCCGAATCGCTGATTTTCTCCGGCCCGAGCAGCCCTATGCGATCGTAGTACCGCAGCGTGCGCGTGGACACGCCTGCGAGCTTTGCCATCTGGCCGACGGTGTATTCCATGATGCCGCCTCCTTTCAAAAAGCATTATCCACCATGACGCAGCGTCAATGTCAATATCGATTTTAAATACTTTTTTGGTAAGCTTTTCTTTGGAGGCTCTGCCTCCAAACCACCGCTCAAGGGGCATTGCCCCTTGAGAATCTCACCATGCGAAACGCCCTGAAAAGGGCGTTTCGCATGGTGAGATTATTCCTTTAAAAAGAATATTGATACGATACGCAGTTTTCAATCACATTGCCTTCAAGGTCCTTTGCCGTTCTGTCAGTGAGGGTGAAACCGCAAGCCTCGTGCAGAGAGCGTGATGCTTTGTTTTCTTTTTCAACAATGCTGATAATGCTGCGAGCATTTAAGTCACGTAAATACCCGATTGTCTGGCTGAGCAGCTGCTTTGCGCAGCCTTTTCGCCTAAACATTGGAGCAGTTTCAAGCGCTTCCAGATACCAGTCGTCCGCTTCCATGCGGATAACGCGCAGCCCCGCAGCCCAGCCGTTATCCTCTTTCAGCGCAAATATAAACCGGTCATCCTGCGCCGCAAACTCCCAGATAAATTCGGTGTAGTCGCGCATCAGCGCGTTCCAGGCTTCAAAATCAGAGGCATACTGCTTTGCATAGCGCTTCCGGTAGATTTTCGAATTGCTTTCCGCATAGATGCGCAGCAATCCCGCAACAGCCTCAGGATCACCGCTTTCGATCTTAATAAATTCCATATTAATCCATTCTCGTTGAAGTCAACTGATTATAGCTTCTGCAGCTTTTATGCGTCAAGGCACGCCAACCTAAAAAAAGAAGAGCACTTGGCTCTTCTTTCATAAAAGTGGTGGGATGGCTCACTTATCGTTGGTTACTGCCGGGCATATTGTCCTTAGCATAGTTGATCATTTTTTTGACCATTGTACCGCCGATTTTTCCGGCCTCTCGCGAGGTAATATCGCCATTATATCCTTGTTTGAGATTGACGCCGACCTCGCTTGCGGCTTCGTATTTCATCTTGTTCATCGCATCGTTGCCGCGGGAGTTCCGATTTTTACTTGCCAATCTTCACACCTCCTTCTGATATTATTTTTCCCCGCGCCAAACAAAAAAGCGCTGTCAATGATATACGGGCGAAATTATCATGGCTTGTTTTGTTAATTATTTTTTGGAATTTTAAATATATGTAGGGCGGCTTTTGCCGCCCAATTCGGTCTACCACCAGCCGCAGCACCCGCATCGGCAGCCGCCACCCCAGCATGGGTTGCACCAGCAGGGATTGCAGCACCATCTTACGCAGCAGCACACTGGTATACAACAGCAGCATCTGCAACACATCAACAATCACCCCCTCTGTTATCATATGAATCCAGAGACAATGAAGGTGCATATGTTACGGCTGTGATACCGGCATGCCTCAGCAGCTGCCGAAATACCGGTCCCAGTAGCTGACGTAACCGCCACATGGTCCATCGCCGTATCCGCCAAGCGGATTGCAGTCCGGGCAGTCGCACCAGCGATATCCACAGGAACAGTTAGCAGAACCACAGCTGCAGCTGCAACCAGATGTACCGCAGCTGTATTGCGTGTTGCACCCTCGGTCCCATCCGACCGGTGCCCCATAGCCTTGGCCCCAGCCAAATGGTGTATTACAGCTAGCACTCCAACCAAATGGCGCATTGCAGCCCGAGCCCCCGAACGGTGTACCCCATCCGCGCTCACAGCCCGGCGTTGTTCCGCAGCCGCAATTTCGCCCCAGCAAAGAACCAAGTCCGGAGCCGCAGCCGATTGGCCCACCGCAATCCCGGCATGCCGGCAACCCGCCGGAATTCCAACCGTTCAGCCAACCGTCACGAATGCCTCCGGAGCACGCGCCACCGCAGGAGCCTCCACAGCCGCCCAGCCATTCAGAAAACATGATCTCACCCCCTGTTACCATGTATATTCACAGGAGTGAAAGCCGTTATTGCGGACAAAAGAAAAAGCGGGGCATCCCCCGCGTAATTTAGTGCCAAGCCCATACGAGCGCGATCCACTTCTTCTCTTGAAGAAAGAAATAAAAGGCATTTCCCTGATGGGATTCTTAAGGGATTTCATCCCTTAAGCGGTGGTTTTGGAGGCAGGCCTCCAAAAGATTTATGGGCAGTCTCAAGCAGGTAATCCCCTGCGATTAAAATTCCAAAAAGCTTTCGATTGCGTACTTTGGCTTTTCGGCGAGCAGCGACTCCGCCTTACCGTAGCCGTTCAGCATCGCGCAGGCATCCGCGCCTGCCGCCGCCGCATACTGTATGTCTGTCGCAGCGTCGCCCACCATCAACGTATCTTCCGGCTGAATACCGTACTTGTCCATCAGCATCAGCAGCGATTCCGGGGCTGGCTTACGCTTCTCCACGTCCTCAAACGCGATTACATCGTTAAAAAAATCCAGCCCGAGCGCTGCTATTATCTTATCAGTGGGTACTTTCGGTTTCATGGTTACCATTGCTAGCACCGCTCCCTGCGCCACAAGTCGGCCCAGCAGTTCCCGCGTGCCGGGATACGGCACGGAATACTCGGTGCATATGCCCTCATATATCTGCAGATACCGCTCAAGCAACGGTTCAAGAGCTTCATCCTTGATGCCGGTCAGCCGTTCCAAGGCCTTCTTCGCACCGCCGCCGACTGCCGCCTTTACCTGCTCCATGCTCGGCGCAGGAAACCCTGCTTCCTCCATGGCAGCAGCAAATGCCCGGGCCAAGTCCACGCGCGTATCCGCTACTGTACCGTCGAGGTCAAACACGTAGAGCCTGTAGCTTTTGTCAATGCCCATCCGCCGCTTTCCTTCCGTGCAGAATTAACGCAATGACCGCTTCCTCGGTATCCACGTCATCGTAATCTCCCGTCAGCTTGCCGGGGTGATGATAAGCCATCCCCTCCGCCTCGTTCCGGGCTAAACATTCCAGCATCTTCTCCTCGCCGTATTCCTTGAGAAAACGAGAGAATGCGCGGATGCGCAGCTTGTCCAGCATGCCACCGACACAGGGAAACGCTTCGCACTGATAGCAGCCCGACAGCCCTTTATCACGGCTGCAGCGATAGTTTTTGCACCAGCCCGCGCCTTTGCATCCGTCGGTTTTGCAGCCAGGGCAGGTTTCGTCGCCGCAAAGGCAGCAGGCAAGCCCACAGTACGCAAAGCCTCTTTCCGCGTTCACAGTTTACAGCTCTCTCGGCGCGAGGCCGATCTTCTTATACACCTTACGCAGCATACGCAGCGCGTTTTTCTGCGCCTGCTCCGCACCACTCTGAATCACGCTGTTCAAATACGCCTTGTCGGCTCTGATCTTCTCGTACCGCTGCTGCAGGGGTGCTAGCTCCTCGCACAGCACGTCGGCCACGCGCGATTTCAACGCGCCATAACCCTGTCCTTCAAACTCCGCCTCGATCTGCTCCATCGTTGTGCCCGTTACGGCACTGTAGATGGACATGAGGTTGGACACTCCCGGCTTATCCTCAGCAAAGCGCACCTGTCCCTCCGAGTCGGTCACGGCCCGCTTCATCTTGCGCTGGATGACCTCCGGCTTGTCGAGCAGCGAGATAAAAGCGTTCTCGTTGTCGTCCGACTTGCTCATCTTGGCTTCCGGATCGGAGAGGCTCATGATGCGCGCACCCGTCTTGGGGATATACGCATCCGGCACGGTGAACACATCGCCGTAGAGGTTGTTGAACCGAATCGCGATGTCACGCGCGATTTCGAGGTGCTGTTTCTGGTCCGCGCCGACTGGCACAAGGTCGGTATCGAACAGCAGAATATCTGCTGCCATCAGCACAGGGTAAGTAAACAGGCCCGCGTTGACGTTGTCCGCATGGCGTTCGCTCTTTTCCTTGAACTGCGTCATGCGCGAAAGCTCGCCCATGTATGTGAAGCAGTTTAAAACCCAGGCCAGTTCCGCATGGCACGTCACATGCGACTGGAAGTACACAATGTTCTTCTCCGGGTCCAACCCGGCTGCGAGTATCAACGCCATCGTATCAAGGCAGCGCTTGCGGAACTCCGCCGGGTCCTGCCGCACCGTCAGCGCGTGCAGATCCACTACGCAATAATAGCAGCTGTACTCGTCCTGCAGCTTCACCCAGTTCCTGATCGCGCCTACATAATTGCCGATGGTTAAAACACCAGAAGGCTGTACGCCCGAAAATATGACTTTCTTATCCTTTTGCATTTTTCATTCCTCCAAAAGGGTTTCGATTTCGATAACTTCAAAGCGTCCGTCGCCATAGAGGAAATCCACAATGTCCTGCATGCCCTGCCGCGCCGCAGAAGCACTGACCGCGGCCAGCGCAAAGGTCATCTCGCAGCGCTGCCACTTGTCATTCTCGCCGCTTTCCACGACCGATACGTTGAAACGCGAGCGGCATTTCTCCTTGACGCTGCGTACCACCATGCGCTTGTCTTTGAGACTCTGCGCGTCGTGAATGGCAATCGTCGCCTGAAACACCGCCGCGTGCATGGCTACAGTACCTTCAGAACGGCGTCCGCCATGCCGGGAATATCGGTCACTGTGGTATGCCGCACCGGGCTTCCCTCCAGTTCTGCGAGTTGCCGCGGGATGGCCGTGCCGGCCATTTCGCTGAGCCGTTTCGCATCCAAAAATGGCGAATCCGTTTCCCTACCACCCAAAGCGGACAGAACATCGCCGGGGAACTTATATGGCGACGCGGTGGAGACGACCACGGTCTTCGCGGTATCCCCCATCGCTTTATATTTCTCGTATACGCCGAGCGCCACCGCAGTGTGCGTATCGGCGAGATATCCGGTTTGCTCGAACGTGTGGCGGATCGCGGCTTGCGTTTCTTCCTCGCCGCACCAGTCCGACCAGAAGTCTTCCTCCAGCGCGCTGCGCGCCGTTTCGCCGATGTCGTAGCGGCCTGTGGCTTTCAGCTGCGCCATCATGGCACGCACCGCCGCCTCGTCCCGGCCCGTCAACTCAAACAACAGCCGTTCCAGGTTGCTCGAGATCAGGATGTCCATCGAAGGCGACATGGTTTTATAAAACTCCCGCTGCAGCGTGTATTCGCCGCGCCGGAAGAAGTCGGTCAGCACATTGTTGCGGTTGGACGCGCAGATAAGCTTGCCCACCGGTAGCCCCATGCGCTTCGCGTAGTATGCCGCAAGGATGTTACCGAAGTTGCCCGTCGGCACCACAAAGTTGATCTTTTCGCCTGCGGCAATATCGCCGCGCTGCAGCAGCTGCGTATATGCCCAGACGTAGTACGCGATCTGCGGCGCGAGCCGCCCAAAGTTGATCGAGTTGGCGGACGACAGGCTATAGCCTTTTTCCGCCGCCTTCGCCGCAAATTCCGCGTTACCGAAGATAGCCTTCACGCCGCTCTGCGCGTCGTCGAAGTTTCCCCGCACCGCCGCGACATGCGTGTTGGCCCCGCGCTGGGTGGTCATCTGCAGGCGCTGCATGTCGGATACGCCCTCGTTGGGATAGAACACGAAAATCTTCGTGTTTGGTACATCGCAGAAGCCTTCAAGCGCGGCCTTGCCGGTATCGCCGGAGGTCGCGACGAGAATCAACACATCTTTGCCCTGCTGCTGGTTCATCGCCTCGGTCATCAGCCTCGGCAGAATGGAGAGCGCCATGTCCTTGAACGCCAATGTAGGCCCGTGATAGAGCTCCATTACATATTCTCCGCCAGCGATACGTTTGAGCGGCGCAACGGCAGCGTCGTCAAAGCCCGCGTAAGCCGCAGCCGTCAGCGCATCCATGTCCTTCACGCCGTCGAAAAACATCGACAGCACTTTGGCGCAGAGTTCGGCGTAACTCAGTGGCAGCAGACTGCTGATCTCCGGGAGCGCCGGGAAGGATGAGGGTACATAAAGCCCGCCGTCCGGCGCAATACCGCGCAGCACCGCCTGCAGCGCTTCCGTCGTTTCATTCTGGTTTCGGGTGCTTACCAATCGCATAGCATGTCCTCTGTACCCCTGTTGCAGTTGGGGTCTCCTTTAAAAAAACCTGCATGGCAACGTGCGTCCCCGTCCGCAAGCCGCAAACGGGAACGCCGCGCAGCAGGTGGTATATCGAACTAATTTATTCCCCGATGTACTTTGCGAGGAATTCCGGCGGCTCTTCGCTGCCGCTGATCACGATGTATGCGTTGATGTCGGCAAACAGCTTGTCAAAACTTTCGAGCAGCGCTTCTAAATCGACATTGTGCTTTTTAATCATGTTCTTCAGTCCGTCGATATAAATAGAGGAGATATCAAAATCTCCGGAAAGAATGCCGCAAACGAAGCCATAGAGTTTGTCGATGTTGTCGATGCCGTAGTCGCTGGTGTTGATGAAGCGGATCTCATGCTGCAAATCATACATGCAGCGGTTGTCGTCGTCCAGATAGACGAGGTTGCCGGTGGCGGTTTTGACCTCAGCATTGGCCATATCGAGCAGCTTCTTGGATTTTCCACTGCCCTTCTTACCGTAAATCAATCGTATCATCGGGCACCACTCCTTTACTCTTTTTTAACATTATACAATGCCTTCCCGGTTTAATCTATACCCAATTCGCGTAAAAATGCATACGCTTTTAATTTTGAAAAAAGCGCCCCGCTTCGCAGCGGAGCGCCGTTCGCTTATTCTTCGATCAGGCTCATGCCCGTCATCTCAGTCGGGACAGGCAAACCGATCAACTGCAGCATCGTGGGCGCAAGGTCTGCGAGGATACCGCCGTTGCGCAGCTTCGCATCCTTAAACCGATCGCTGACCAGAATGAACGGCACCGGATTGGTGGTGTGCGCCGTAAACGGCCCGCCGTCCTCGTCGAACATCTTCTCCGCGTTGCCGTGGTCCGCGGTGATCATGACTTCGCCGCCCATACGCTGGATCGCGCCAACCACCTTGCTCACGCATTCGTCGACCGCGTCCACCGCCTTCACCGCCGCTTCCAGCACGCCCGTGTGGCCCACCATATCGCAGTTGGCGAAATTCAGGATCATTACGTCGTACTCGCCCGACTCAATGTGCTTCACAGCCTCCTCGGCTACCTCATAGGCGCTCATCTCCGGCTTTAAGTCATATGTCGCCACCTTGGGTGAGGGGATCAGAAAGCGATCCTCTCCGGGGTTGGGCGCTTCCACGCCGCCGTTAAAGAAAAACGTCACATGCGCGTACTTCTCTGTCTCCGCGATACGGAACTGCTTGAGGCCGTTCTTGGAGAGGTATTCGCCGAGCGTGTTGCTGAGCGACTGGGGCTTATACGCTACCAGCACGTGGGTAAACGTCTTGTCATACTGCGTCATGCAAACGTAGGTGAGCGGAAAGTATTCCCTCTCAAAGCCCGCAAAGTCCGGCTCAGTCAGCGCGCGCGTAATCTCTCTCGCGCGGTCCGGGCGGAAGTTGAAGAAGATTACCGAGTCACCGCTGCCGATCGTCGCGACAGGCTCACCGTTCTCCACCACGACCGTGGGCAGCACGAATTCGTCCATCTCGCCCTTGTCGTAGCTCTGCTGCATGGCCATAATGCCGCTGTCTGCCGTAACGCCTTCGCCCTTGACCATCGCGTTGTATGCCTTGCTTACGCGTTCAAAGCGGTTGTCACGGTCCATTGCATAATAGCGGCCCATCACCGTAGCGATCTTGCCGATGCCAATTCGCTTCATCTCGATTTCCAGCTGTTCGATGAAGCCCTTGCCGCTATCAGGCGACACGTCGCGACCGTCCATGAAGCAGTGCACGTACACCTGCTTCAGGTCCCGCTCCTTGGCCATGCGCAGCAGCGCATAAAGATGCTCGTTGTGGCTGTGCACGCCGCCGTCCGATACGAGGCCGAAGGTGTGCAGTTTCGTGCCGTTTTTGAGCGCGCTGTCCATCGCCTGGATAAGCTCTTCCTTTTTGAAGAAACCGCCGTCCTCAATATCCTTGGTGATGCGGGTAAGCTCCTGGTACACGACGCGGCCCGCGCCCATGTTCAGGTGACCCACCTCGGAGTTGCCCATCTGCCCTTCGGGCAGGCCCACCGCGAGGCCCGACGCCTTGACGAGCGTCGTGGGATACTCTGCCCGCAGCTTCGTCACCGTGGGAGCGCCTTCAATGCGGATCGCATTGCCGCGCGTCTCATTGCTCTCGCCGAAGCCGTCGAGTATCATCAGGGCTGTTAATTTTTTAGCCATTATAACCCCTCATTTGTTGTAGTTGACGATGCCCGCGAAATCCTCCGCCTTGAGCGCCGCGCCGCCGATCAGGCCGCCGTCGATCTCCGGCATGGCCATAAGCTCCTTCGCGTTGCCGGGCTTCATGCTGCCGCCGTACTGGATGCGCACACGGAAAGCCGTATCGTCGCCGAAGACTTCCGCCACCGCGCCACGGATGGTGCCGATGGTTTCGTTCGCATCTTCGGAGGTTGCCGTTTTGCCCGTGCCGATAGCCCAGATGGGTTCATACGCGATCACCACACCCGCGGTCTGCTCCGCGGAGATGCCCAGCAGCGCCAGCTTGGTCTGCTTGCAGACGACTTCCGCCGTGATGCCGTTTTCGCGTTCTTCCAGCGTCTCGCCCACGCAGATGATGGGTGTGAGGCCCGCCGCCAGCGCAGCCTTGGCTTTCTTGTTGACGCCTTCGTCCGTCTCGCCAAAATATTGACGGCGTTCGCTGTGTCCGAGGATTACGTATTCCACGCCGAGCGACGTGAGCATTTCAGCCGAAACCTCACCTGTATAGGCGCCGCTCGCTTCAAAATGCATGTTCTGCGCGCCGAGGCGAATGTTGCTGCCTTTGAGCGCTTCCGCAGCAGCCGGGATGCATACGAACGGCGGGCATACCACCACATCCACATCCTGTGCCCCACGCACCAGCGGGATCAGCCCTTCGACCAGCCGCTTTGCCTCATCCGGCGTTTTGTTCATCTTCCAGTTTCCCGCAATAATCGGTTTTCTCATATCTGTACCTCCGGTGAAAATATTGTTAAGGCCGTCGCCTTGATACCCGAAATCATATCCTGAAAGCCCCGCTTTTGCGCTGAGCCCTTCTTATGAATGCCCCCTGTGCGAGGGGATATTCGTAAAAAGGGCCGCCTCAACAGAGGGCGGCCCCGTATATTCCGTATTGAAACAACATCCCTCTTATTTGTTCTGCAGCGCAGCCACACCCGGCAGTTCGATGCCTTCGAGGAACTCGAGGCTGGCGCCGCCGCCCGTGGAGATGTGCGTCATCGCATCGGCAAAGCCCATCTGCTGAACTGCTGCCGCACTGTCGCCGCCGCCGATGATCGTGATGCCGTCGCACTCTGCCATGGCCTTGGCAATGGCGCGCGTGCCGTCCGCAAATGCCTTCATCTCGAAAACGCCCATCGGCCCGTTCCAGATAACGGTCTTTGCAGTACGGATCTTGTCAGCAAACAGCATGCGCGAGGACGGCCCGATATCAAGGCCCATCCAGCCCGCCGAGATGTGCTCCGCGGGAACCACCTGCGTGTTGGCTTCAGCGTCAAATTTATCCGCGATGATTGCGTCGACCGGCAGACAGAGGTCCACGCCCTTCTCCGCAGCCTTCTTCATGAGGCCCTTGGCAAGCTCAACACGCTCTTCGTCTACGAGCGAAGTGCCCACTTCATATCCCTTGGCTTTGAGGAACGTATAGGCCATGCCGCCGCCCAGCAGGATCGTGTCGGCCTTATCGATCAGGTTATTAATGACGCCGATCTTGTCCGCCACCTTCGCGCCGCCCAGAATAGCGACAAACGGCCTTGCGGGATTGTCGAGAGCGCCGCCCAGCACGTCCAGCTCCTTACCAATGAGGAAGCCCGCGACAGCGGGGATGTAATCCGCCACACCCGTGGTGGACGAATGCGCACGGTGAGCCGAACCAAACGCGTCGTTGACAAAGATTTCAGCCAGCGAGGCGAGCTTTTTGGAGAACTCCGGATCGTTGGCGGTCTCTTCCTTATGAAAGCGCACATTTTCGAGAAGCACGATTTCGCCTTCGCCCAGCGCGTCCACAGCGGCCTTTGCAGACTCGCCGATTACATCGGTGGCAAAAGTCACCTTGCAGGGCAGCAGTTCAGCCAGCCGCTTAGCAACCGGTGCAAGCGAGTATGCCGGATCGGGCGTGCCCTTCGGACGTCCGAGATGCGAGCAAAGGATAACCTTCGCTTTGTTTTCAATCAGATAGTTGATCGTGGGCAATGCGGCCACGATGCGAGTTTCATCCGTAATTTCTTTTTTGTCATTCAGCGGAACATTGAAGTCCACACGCACAAGAACGCGTTTGCCTCTGACGTCAATGTCTTTCACAGTCTTTTTATTCATTGTTCCCACTCCTTGCGGCCCATATGAAGGCCAGTCGAATCGGCTTTAATTTTATGCGAAACGCCCTGAAAATGCAATACTAAACTTTCAGCCACAGCGTACCAGAAAGGCCTTTCCAGGCTCCGTGGCTGGTTTTTACCGGTAATTACCCTGCGTCACATAATAGGCAATATTGGTCGCATGGTCGGACACGCGCTCCAGGTTCGTAACCAGATCGGTGAAGATCATACCGGCGCGCGCGGTGCATTTGCCCGCAGCGATACGCGCCACGTGGTTGTTCTTCAGATTGCCTTCATAGTCGTCCACAATCTTTTCAATCTCGATCACTTCGTCAGCCAGCTTTTTGTCGTTGTGTTCAAAAGCCAGTGCGCATTTTTCCACTGCCTGGGACACATAACTGTGCATTTCGCGAATTTCATTCAGCGCATCATCCGAGAATGGTATTTTATCATCGATACGGGACGCGGCGTATTCTGTAAAATTCTCCGCGTGGTCGGAGATACGTTCGATGTCATTGATGATATGGAATAGATCGGCCGCGATGGACGCATCGCCTTCGGACAGTTCCTGCGCAGTTACCCTGGCCAGAAAGCTGGTGATCTCATGGTTCAAAAAGTTGACGATCTGCTCCTGCTCTTGCACCACAGGTATTTTGCTCTCGTCCGGCCCTAAGAAAGCCTGTAAAGAAAGCTCGTAGTTTTCCCGCGCGATCTCGGCCATACGCGCCACCTCTTTGATGGTCTGGCTGATCGCAATGGACGGCGTCTCCAGTTGCTTGTCGTCAATATACTGGAATCGCCGTCGCTTGGCCATTTCGTCCTCACCGCGGATAATTAAACCGGTTAACTTGATGATCGGCTGCGGATACCATATCAGAATTGCCAGTGTAACTGTGTTAAATATCGTGTGGAACAGGGCAATTTGTGTCTGCACCTCCGGAACCATTGCTTTGATCCAGTTTACGATAGGCAGAAGTTCCACCAGCACGGCGAATATCACGACGCCGAAGACATTGAAAAACAGATGGAACAAAGCCGCACGCCGCGCTGTTTTGCTGGTGCCAATGCTAGAGAGTAGTGCGGTGACGCAGGTACCCATATTGGAACCCAGTACCACGTATACTGCCGACTCAAACGTAATGGCGCCCGCCAGAGCCAGTCCAACGAGTATGCCTGTAGTTGCGGACGAGCTCTGAATCAGCATGGTGACGAGCATGCCGATCAATATACCGACGAGCGGATGCTGGAACGAAACGAGCAGGTTCTGGAACGCGGGCATGTCCCTCAGCGGCTTCATCGTATCCGTCATCATCTCCATGCCGACGAATATGATACCGAAGCCCAGAATGATGCCGCCGATCCGCTTAATGCTGCGTTTCTTCATAAACATCATCACGATGCCGATGAAAACAAATAACGGCGCGATAGCGGTCATCTTAATGCCCACAATCCACGCCGTAATCGTCGTACCTACGTTAGCGCCCATCATCACGCCCGCTGCCTGCATCAGTGTCATCAGGCCGGCGTTGACAAAGCCCACGACCATCACCGTCGTGGCGGACGAACTCTGAATAATTGTTGTGACCCCGCAGCCCAATGCTGCGCCAATGAAACGATTGGTAGTCAGTACTTCAAGCCCCCGGCGCAGCTTGTTGCCCGCTGCCTTCTCAAGGTTGTCCGCCATCAGCTTCATGCCGTACAGGAACAGCCCAAGACCGCCGAAAAGCTTAATAATCGACCAAATATCCATATTTCCACTACCCCTTAAAAAAACTCAAAACTTATGCATTGTAAATATTGTACGTTGCGATAAAGTGTTAAGTCAATGTTAAGTTTGGCGCGTTATGTTAAGTCTATGTAAAGTGATTGAACTTTTTTTCACAAGCAGAGTCAGATCATACCCGGAAAACCATGCTGCCTCAGCGCCTCATATAATACGATAGCGACTGAGTTGGAGAGGTTGAGGGAACGCAGTGTGGGCCGCATGGGAATGCGCACCGCGGTTTCGGGATTCGAAAAGATTAACGGTTCAGGCAGCCCTTTTGTCTCCTTACCGAACAGCAGATAGCATTCCTCCGGATATGTGATATCGATATGGCGGTTGCCTGCCTTGGTGGAACAATAGTAGTAAATTCCGCCTGCCGTGCGTTCAAAGAATTCACCTAAGCTTTCATGAATCTGTACATTGAGCTCCGGCCAGTAATCCAGCCCGGCACGCTTGAGCTGCTTGTCCGAAATGTCAAAGCCGAGCGGTTTTACGAGATGAAGCTGCGCGCCCGTGACGGCGCAGGTGCGCGCAATGTTTCCGGTGTTGGCGGGTATTTCAGGCTCTACGAGCACCACATGAAAGCGCATTGGCGTTCCTCCTTTGTTCTGTTCCCGATTATACCGCCCTAAATGCGCTTTTCGCAAGCCCGGGAGGAATATTGGCAAACGTTGTGATTTATAATATAATGCCATTGATCAATGCCCATGGGCTTTTGCGTCGGTGGAGACAGGAGGAGCGATGACCAGGAAACAGAATAGTTTTGTTGCCGGAGCTGCAATACTCGGCGGCATCGGGTTGATCGTCAAACTGATCGGGGCGGTGTTCCGCATCCCGCTGGGCAACATCGTCGGCTCGGTCGGCATGGCCAACTATCAGGCGGCTTATCCGCTGTACGCTGCGCTCGTCGTCATATCGACCGCGGGTCTGCCCACCGCGATCTCGCGCATGGTATCAGAGCGCGTGTCGGTGGGCGATTACAAGGGCGCGCACCGGGTGTTCATCGTCGCTTTCCGGGTGCTGCTCATTATCGGCATCGTAACCACGGGCATCATGCTGCTCATCTCCAGATCCGTAGCAAACGGTGTCGGCGTCCCCACCGCGTGGCTTTCTTTGATGATGATCGCCCCGGCGCTGTTCTTCGTATCCATCCTTTCCGCTTACCGGGGATATTTTCAGGGTCTTCAGATGATGTGGCCCACCGCGTTTTCCCAACTCATCGAACAGGTTGTCAAGCTGGCCGCAGGGCTTTACCTCGCGCAGCTGATGCTGCCCCGCGGCGTGGAATACGGCGCGGCCGGGGCCCTGATCGGCATCTCGCTTTCAGAAGTGGCCGCACTGCTTTTTGTGGTCATCATCTATCAGTTTAAAAGGCGGGAACTGAAAGACAAGCGTGCCCTGCTCCCCAGCACGCCCTATCAGGCACAACGCTCCATTGGCATGGACCTGCTGGTGATCGCCCTGCCGATCGCGCTCGGCGGCTGCATCATGCCGGCCATCAATATCGCGGACACGGCCATCGTCACCCGGTCGCTGATGTCCATCGGTTATACGGAAGCAATGGCGCAGGCACGCTTCGGCGTGCTGACCGGGTTTGTGAACCCGCTCATCAACATGCCCGCAGTGCTTTCTCTGGCGCTGTGCATGAGCCTCGTGCCCGCCATATCCGCCGCGCGCGTGCAGAAGAATCCGGAGCTGGTCAGCTCGCGTTCCGCCATGGGCTTTAAGCTCTCCGTCCTCGTCGGCCTGCCCTCCGCCATCGGCATGTATATTCTTGCCGAGCCGATCATGCAGCTGCTGTACGGCAGCAGCCTCACCGCTGCGGAGATGGTGCTGGGCGTCAAGCTGCTGGAGACGCTGGCGGTCGGCGTGTTCTTCCTGACGCTGCTGCAGACCATGACCGGCATCTTGCAGGGCGCGGGCCATCAGTTTGTACCGCTCCTTAACCTCGGAATCGGCGCACTCGTAAAAATCGTGCTCAGCATCGTGCTTATCCGCATCCCCTCGCTCAACGTGGAAGGCGCGGCCATCGGCACCGCCGCCTGTTACGGTGTGGCGGCAGTGCTCAACCTGATCGCCATGATCCGCTATACCAAGCCACGGGTACGCCCGGTATCGGGCCTGCTGATGCCCTTGCTGTCCAGCGCTGGCATGGGTTTAGTCGCATATTTCCTGTATAAATACCTGATCGGTTCCATGGATAATACCTATGCATCCCTCATTACCATTGCGGCTGCGGTCACCGTTTATGCCGTGTTGCTGGTTTTAACCGGCGCACTGCGCAAAAGCGACCTCAGGGAGATGTCGGGACGCGGCAAAACAAAAGCTGAAACTTACAACGGAGTAGAATGAAAATGAACTTAACCATCGCCTCAATGGACGCGCGCGGCGGCGTCTCGGAAGCCGTTATCAAGGCTGCGCAAGCCGCTTCACGCATCGTCGTGCAGACCGACATGTGCCCCGTGCTGAAAGGACTCAATACGGCCTGTGAAACGCTGGACGACCTATACGACAGCACGGAAGATTTTGACGAACTGGCGGACGCTGCCTGCAGCCGCATTGTGCAGGACGGCACGCTCTTTGTCACGCTGGGCGAAGCTTATGTAAGCCGTATCGCCGCGCAGGCTGTCAAAGCCGCCCGAACAGCGGGCGTGCAGGTCTCCGTCATCCCCTACGGAGACGAGGCGATGTGCGCCGCTTTTGCCGCGGGCGCAGCTGACGGCCTGTCCGGCATCGTCGTACATACCGCCTCCTCCTTCCTGACTGCGAGCGACACGGACGCCGCACTCGTAATCCACGAGATCGACTCGCGCTTTGCGGCAAGCGAGCTCAAACTTCTGCTCATGCGCCACTACAAGGACGAGCATCCCGTGGTTCTGACGGACCGCCGGAGCGGAACTATGAAAATTATTCCTCTTTGGGAACTTGACGGCGAGCCCTCCTACGGGTATTATACGAGTGTAGTGCTTACCCCCGTCCCGCTGACGCAGAAGAAGCGCTACACCTTTCTGGACCTTGTGCGCGTAATGGACAAGCTCCGCGCGCCGGATGGCTGTCCGTGGGACAAAGAACAGACGCATGAGAGTCTGCGGCGCTATCTCATCGAAGAAGGCTACGAGGTGCTCGACGCCATCGACGCGGGCGACATGGATGCCCTCTACGATGAACTGGGCGACGTGCTGCTGCAGGTGGTGTTCCATGCGAGGATCGGCGAGCAATGCGGCGAGTTCGACATCTCGGATGTGACCACAGCGGTCTGCGCCAAAATGATCTCGCGGCATACGCACATTTTTGGCAGTGCGGTAGCCGAGACGTCCGACGCGGTGATCCAAAACTGGGATCAAATCAAGCGCGGCGAAAAAGGCCAGTCGTCGATTGCCGAGGTGCTGAGCGATGTGCCAAGAAGTATGCCTGCGCTGATGCGCAGCGGCAAGGTGCAGCACAAGGCCGGGCGCGCCGGAATGGATTTCCGCAAGCCTGAGGATGCGGCGGATAAGCTCCGCGAGGAGCTGTTCGAGGTGCAAAGCGCCAAATCCAGCGCTTCACTCGAGGAGGAATGCGGCGACCTGCTGTTTGCAGCGGTCAATGTGGCAAGGCTCTGGGGCGTGGAACCCGAGACCGCGCTGCAAAAAGCGACCGACAAGTTTATCCGCCGGTTTGAGGTGGCGGAGAAGTTGGCCGCAAAAAGGGGCATCGACATGCGCGACTGCAGCGTGGATACGCTGGATGCATTGTGGAACGAGGCCAAATCGGCGCTGAAAAAATGATGTGCGCCATGTATAACCCCCGTATAAACGGGAATGTTTAATCTGTCAGCAAGGGCTGAAACCCATACCCATGAATATATCTGAGGAGGAACTAATATGAACAAGACCGAATTGATTGAAGCCGTCGCGAAGAAAGCCAACTTGACGAAGAAAGATACGGATGCCTGCCTTGCAGCGTTTGTGAGCGTCGTGGGTGAGGCTCTGGCCAGCAAAGACAAGGTTCAGTGGACTGGCTTTGGAACCTTTGAACTCCGTGAGCGCGCTGCGCGCAAGGGCGTAAACCCGGCGACCGGTGCACAAATCGACATCCCCGCTTCGAGCGCGCCTGCGTTCAAGCCTGGCAAAGCGTTCAAGGATGTTTTCGGCAAATAAGCAAATTTAAAAAGCAACGCAAAGAGCGCCGGTATACCCGGCGCTCTGCTTTTATTCGGAGAAATTATCTGCTCAGCCAGTCATTGCGGTGATGGCACAACGCGATGTACGAATCGTTGTCCACCTGGCTGATGATGAGCTCCAACTCGTCATCGCCCACCGATGTGGTGCGCCCTTCCTCAAACTCCCTGTCGACCTCGGCCTTGATCAGCGCCACAAGCTTATCCGTCTTGGCCATGGCCTTGGCGTCCTTGAGCTTGAAGTGCGAGTTGAGCCAGTGCGCGATGCCCGCGAGGCCCGAATGCGCATCAATGGCGACCGTGACCGGGCGGTTCAGCAGCTTCTCGGTATTGAAGATGTTGTAGATCTCCTCGTCCTTTAAAAGACCGTCCGCGTGAATTCCGGCCCGCGTGGAATTGAAGTTACGTCCCACGAAAGGCGTACGAGGACCGATCTCAGTACCCAGATTGTTCTCGAAATACTCGGCAATCTCAGTGATTACCGGAAGATCCATACCGTCGGTTGTACCTTTGAGGCCGCAGTATTCCATGACCATCGCTTCGGTTGGGCAGTTGCCCGTGCGTTCGCCAATACCAAGCATGGAGCAGTTGACTGATGCCGCGCCGTACAGCCATGCCGTGGCGGAGTTGGTAACCACCTTATGGAAATCGTTGTGTCCGTGCCATTCAAGCAGCTCGGAGGGCACGCCCGAATAGAAATGCATGCCGTACACGATGCCCTGCACGCTGCGCGGCAGCGAAGCGCCCGGATATGTGATGCCGTAGCCCAGTGTATCGCACAACCGCACCTTGATGGGCATACCGCTCTCCTGCATCAGTTTCATGAGTTCATCGACAAACGGGATGACGTAGCCATAGAAATCCGCACGCGTGATGTCCTCCAGATGGCAGCGCGGACGGATGCCATACTCGATCGCCATCTTGACCACACCCAGATACTTATCCATGGCCTGCTTGCGCGTCAGCCCCATCTTCTTGAAGATGTGATAGTCCGAACAGCTTACGAGGATGCCGGTCTCCTTGATGCCGAGGCTCTTCACAAGCTCAAAGTCTTTCTGGCTCGCGCGAATCCACGCCGTCACCTCAGGGAATTCATAGCCCAGGTCGAGGCAAGCCGCAAGGGCTTCCTTATCCTTCTGCGTGTATACAAAGAACTCGCTCTGACGGATGATGCCTTTGGGACCGCCCAGACGGTGCTGCATCTTATACAGGTCCACCACCTGCTCCACTGTAAAGGGTGTGCGGCTCTGCTGGCCGTCGCGGAAGGTCGTGTCGGTGATCCAGATGCTTTCCGGCATGTTCATGGGCACTACGCGGTGGTTAAACGTGATCTTGGGCACCGAGTCGTACTCAAACATATCGCGGAAGAGCTGTGGCTCCTCCACATCCTGAAAGGAAAACTTATAATCGTTCTCCAGCAGCAAATTCCATCTTCCGTCCATTCAATCGTCTCCTCTCAAAACCTCTATTTCAGCAGCGCCATGAAGCGGGCAATGCGCTCCAGGCCCTTCTTGATGTTCTCTTCACTCGTTGCGTAGCTCAGACGCACATACTCGTCTGCTCCGAAGGATACGCCGGGCACCACTGCCACTTCGGCGTGCTGCAGCAGCAGTTCGGTAAAATCCAGCGAACCGGTGATGGGCGTGCCTTCACAGGACTTGCCGATGGCCCCGGAGATATTCATCATCACGTAGAACGCGCCCTGCGGCACGCTGCAGGACAGTCCGTCAATATTGTTGATCAGATCGCAGAGTAACTTGCGGCGGCCGTTGAACGCGTCGCGCATATGCTTCACCGCATCCTGCGGGCCGCTGAGCGCCTCAATCGTGGCATACTGCGCAATCGAGTTTGGGTTGGACGCGGCGTGCGACTGGTAAGCGTCCATCAGGTCCGCAATCTCCTTCGTGCTGGCCGTGTAACCGATACGCCAGCCGGTCATCGCGTAGGTCTTGGATACGCCGTTGACGATGATCGTCTGCTTCTTGATCTCTTCTCCAAGTGTTGCGATGCTGACGTGCTCACCCTCATAGATGAGTTCGTCGTAGATTTCGTCGGAAACGACGAATATGCCCGCCTCCACCGCAACTTCCGCGATAGCCGTAAGCTCCTCACGCGTATACACGGTCCCGCAAGGGTTGGATGGCGAGTTTAAGATCAGCGCCTTGGTGTTGGGCGTAATGGCGGCACGGATGCTGTCCGCTGTAGCCTTGAAGGTATGATCCGTTTCGAGAAATACCGGGATGCCGTCGTGCATGCGCACGAGCTCCGGATACGTGAGCCAGTACGGTACCGGGATGATGACCTCATCGCCCGGATTCAGTATTGCGGCAAACGCATTAAACAACGAGTGCTTCGCGCCGTTGCTGATCACGATTTGGTTGGGCTCATAGGAAAGGCCGGTCTTTTTCATCAGGCTCTGCGTCACGGCCTTGCGCAGCTCTATGGTTCCGGAAGCCGGTGTGTAACGCGTTAACCCTAAGTCCAACGCCTTTTTTGCGGCTTCTACGATGTTTGCGGGCGTATCAAAATCCGGTTCACCTGCGCCAAAGCCCACCACGTCGCGGCCTTCCTGCTTCATCTTCTTGGCTAGCGCGGTAACTTTGAGAGTGATCGACGGTGATATCCCAAGTGCCTTGGCTGATAATTTCATTGTCCCCCTCCGTTGGTTGGCAAATATGAAACTTATTTTATTATACATTTCATTTTAAACCATACTAGCATATGATTTAGCGCTTCGCAAGCCCATTTTTGCATTTTTCAAAAAAATATATTGCATACAAGCTCTCTCGTTACTTTTTTCACCACGCGCCCTCACTGCTACATATATATATAAAGAGGTGATGAAGTATGAAGCAGCTCATTGTTCTTTGCGGAGAGCACTGCGGCTACTGCAAGAAAGCGAAGATGCTGATCCGCCGCGCACTCGAAAAGGAGCCAGAGTTTGCGGCACTCGATATTGCGTATATCTGCGATGAAAGTCTGGAGGCAAAAAATTACCCGCACGCGTTCGTCCCCGCCTTTTTCTGCGGCGGCGCGCAGCTGTTCGAGGGCAATCCCTCCATGCAAAACATCGTCGCGATATTACGGAAGTGTCTCAAATCGTGAGATTTTACGCGGTCCGACCGTATTTTTATATGAAAAATCTATGAAAAATTGACTCAGACCTTGTCAGGCGGCAAAAGGCATTATAAAATGACTAAAAAAGGGAAAGGATCTTGGGCATATGTCAAACTACATTATTGGAACCAGCTCCACCTCCGACCTGCCGCTTGATTATATTCAGAAGCACGACCTTCTGATCATGAAGTATACGTTTATACTGGATCACAAGGAGTACAAGGACGGAGACATGGATCCCAAGACGTTCTACGACCTGGAACGCGATGGCAACCTGCCTTCCACGTCCCAGCTTACCCCGGAGGAAATCGTGCAGGCCTTTGAACCCATCCTTGCCGCGGGCAACGACCTGCTGCACATTGAGTTTTCGTCTGGCCTTTCGGGCAGCTACAACAACGTACGCCTCGTTGCGGATGAACTGCGCGAGAAGTACCCCAAGCGGAAGCTGATCGTGGTCGACTCTTTGTGCGCGTCGCTTGGGCTTGGTCTGTTGGTGGATTACGCTGTCCGGATGCGTGATGCGGGTAAGAGCATCGATGAAACCGCCAAATGGGTTGAATCCAATAAACTGGGCCTTAACCATTGGTTCACCGTGGACAGCCTTTCCCATCTGCGCCGCGGCGGGCGTGTAACAGGCGCAGCCGCCTTTGTGGGCAATCTTCTGCATATTAAGCCAGTACTCAACGTGGATTTTGAGGGCCACCTGATTCCCCGCGAAAAGGAACAAGGCCGCCGCAAGGCGTTAAAGAGCCTGGTCGATAAGATGGAGGCGCAAGTATATAAACCGGAGGGCCAGCAGATCTTTATCAGCCACGGCGACGACGAAGAGGACGCAAAAAAGGTTGCGGACATGGTGCGCGAGCGGTTCCCCGAAATCGGGGGCATCATGATCAACCCGATCGGTGCGGTCATCGGTGCACATTCGGGTCCCGGTACCATTGCGCTGTTCTTTATGGGCAGATCCCGCTGACATCTGTAACCAGCCCCGGCATCACGCCGGGGCTTTTTTTGATGCGGCTCCTCAAGGTGCCGGTCCTTTGGCGTGTGATATTTGTCCTTCTTTTTTCATATAGATGTTTTAACCATATGATGAGGAGGATCAATATGAGGTACTCAAGAATGGCGTCGTCCCCGCCGCCTAAGAAAAAGGTTCGCTACGCCAACTGGATCATCGCCGCGGTTATACTCGGTATCGCGGCTTACTTTATTGGCGCAGGCGCGGCGGGCGGCTGGCTCGCCAAGAACGTGATTGAACCGGTGTTCGGTAAGGGCAGCTCCAGCGCGGCCTCGCCTGACCCCACCCCTTTCGCCACGGCAACGCCGCTGGTTACGCCATCCGGCACTACCACAGCATCAGGCCGCGTGGAAGAGACTATCACTGCAGAGGAGATTGCCCTCTATACGCTGCAGATTGGCGCGTTTGAGGACGAAGGGCACGCAAAGAGTTCCGCCGAAACCATCGCGGCACTGGGCGGTGCCGGGTATGTGGCATACGACGGCAGCCTTTACCGCGTACTCGCCGCAGGCTACATCAACGAGAGCGACGCCAAGGACGTACAGACTGCGCTCGAAAACCAGGGAGTGTCCTCCACCGTGTTCCAGCTTAAATCTGGCTCGCTGGAGTTTAAAATCGGCGCGACGCCCGCACAGGTGGAAGCAGTGAAAGCATGCTTTGCCGCCATACCCGACGCGGTGGAACGGCTGCAGCAGATCATATACGACGCTGACCGCGGCGAGAATGTGGACGAGGCTATCAAAACGCTTGGGACCGACATGACCGCAGTCTATGGTACGCTGGAAGCCGCGGTATCGCCGGACGACAGCGCAATACAGAGCCTTGCGGCGTATATGTCGAATTTTTGTGAAAAAATAAACAATATACCCGTATCGGGAGATGTTTCAGCGGTGGAATTTTCCGCAAAACTCAAGTATAATCTGATTGATATCGTTGTCGATTATTCCGCCTTTCTCAAATCATTGGGCGGTTAAAATTTTAAACTTGCAATCGGAGGATCTATGACCATTCGCGATGCAGCCGAAACGCTCGGCTGCGAAATCGTCTGCGGGGAGCAGAACGCGGACAAGCCCATCGCAGCAGCGTTCGGCGCCGACCTGATGAGCGACGTGCTGACCTATGCGGCCGAGGGGTGTCTGCTGCTAACCGGCATGATGAACACGCATGTGCTGCGTACCGCACAGATATTGGACGTGCCCTGCGTCATGTTTGTGCGGGGCAAGCGACCCACCACCGAAATGATCGACCTGGCCACGCAGATGGGCATCACGCTGCTCGCCTGTGGCAGCACGCTGTATGAGGCGTGTGGCAGACTGTACGCGCGCGGCCTTGGACCGTGCAGAAAGGCATAAGGAATGTCGCAGGGGTTCAGCGAGACGTTCGAAATCACCGCAGGCGACTTCGCCGCAGCCGGGGAAGCCTCGTCAAAGATTAAAGGGCTACTGAAGCGGATTGGCATCGATCCTGCATTGGTTCGGCGCGTCACCATCGCGGCTTACGAAGCGGAGATGAACATCATCATCCACAGCCTCGGCGGAACAATAACGCTGGACGTTACTCCTGAAGCCGTCAGCCTGAACTGCAGTGACATCGGGCCGGGCATCCCGGACATCGGGCAGGCCATGCAGGAAGGCTTCTCTACGGCCCCTTCCAGCGTCCGTATGATGGGCTTTGGCGCAGGCATGGGGCTGCCCAACATGAAACGTAACAGCGATACCTTCGACATCCGCTCCGGTTCGGGCGGAACCACTTTGATCATGTCGTTCGGTATGCGGTAGAAAGCGGGGATCATGAACACTTACTTCCATTCGGTGCGGCTCGACCGTGACAAATGCCGCGGCTGCACCAACTGCATCAAGCATTGTCCGACCGAGGCCATTCGCGTGCGCGGCGGCAAAGCCCAGATCATTGCGGAGCGCTGCATCGACTGCGGCGAATGTATCCGCGTGTGCCCGTATCATGCCAAGATTGCCTATACCGACCCGTTTTCGGATATCAGCCGGTTCAAGTACAAGATCGCGCTGCCCGCGCCTTCACTGTACGGGCAGTTCAAGAACCTTTCCAGCATCGACCGTGTGATCGTGGCCTTAAAGCTTATGGGCTTTGATGATGTGTACGAGGTGGCGCGGGGCGCTGACATCGTCAGCTGTGCGCTACGGGAGCGTATCGGGCAGAAAAAGAACCTGCCAGTGATCTCGTCGGCATGCCCCGCGGTGGTGCGCCTGATTCAGGTGCGTTTCCCCAATCTAATCGATAACATTGTGGACGTGCAGTCGCCCATGGAAGTGGCGGCGGCGGCGGCGAAGGCTGAATATGCCGAGAAATACGGCGTCAGGCAAAAGGATATCGGCGCGTTCTTTATCACGCCCTGCCCCGCCAAGATGACAGCCATCAAGAATCCTTACGGCGCGGAAAAGAGCCACGTGGATGGCGCAATCTCCGTGATCGATCTCTACGGCTTGCTCGCCGGACAGCTTAAAAAGCCGGGCGTAATCACGCTGGACGGTAACACCGCCTCCATATACGGCGTGGGCTGGGCAAACTCGGGCGGCGAGTGCAGTGCCAGCGGCAGCGGCAACTGTCTTGCGGTGGACGGCATCAGCAACGTTATCAAGGTGCTCGAAGAGATTGAAAACATGAAGCTGACCGACCTTGAGTTTTTTGAAGGGCTCGCGTGCCCGGGCGGATGTGTGGGCGGTCCGCTCACGTTTGAAAACCCGTTTGTGGCGCGCACGCGCATCCGTAAGCTCGCCGAGGGTGTGCGCAATGCCAGCCTCGACGCACAGTATGCCGCACGTTATATCACAGACGGCACAGTGGATTTTACGCAGCCTATCGAGGCCCGCTCTGTGATGAAGATCGACGAGGACATGGGAGCGGCGATGAGAAAGCTGGAGCAGATTGAGGAAATTACAGCCCGGCTGCCGGGACTCGACTGTGGCTCGTGCGGCTCGCCCTCGTGCCACGCAATGGCTGAGGACATTGTGCGCGGAGACGCCAAGGAGATGGACTGCATATTCAAGCTGCGCGACAAGGTGACGAGCCTTGCGGAGCAGATGGTGGAGCTGACGGGAAAGGAGAAAAAGGAAAGCTGATGACAGCAAAAGAACTCGCGGCACAGACCGGCTGGAAGGTGCTTTCGGGCAGCGGCAGTGCGGAGATCACCTCCGCTTATGTATGCGACCTTTTAAGCTGGGTGATGGCACACGCGCGCGAAGGCGCAGCCTGGGTCACGGTGCAGGCGCACCTTAATGTGGTGGCGATCGCCTCACTCTTAAACCTTGCCTGTGTAATCGTGCCTGAAAATATTGAAGTACCGGAGGCCACGCTCTCCGTGGCGCAGGAGAAGGGCATCTGCATGATGAGCGCGCCCTGCACGTCCTACGGTGCGGCGATGGTGCTTTGCCGTTCGGGCGTCTGCGAAGGCTGATGTTCTACGACCTGCACATCCATTCGTGCCTGTCTCCCTGTGCTGACGACGACATGACGCCCGCCAACATCGCGGGTATGGCACGGCTTAAAGGGCTCGGCATGATATCCCTGACCGACCACAATACGGGCGGCAACCTTGCCGCCATGGACAAGGCCGCGCGCGAAGCCGGGCTCGAGTTCGTTCCGGGCGTGGAGGTCACCTCGCGCGAGGAAGTGCATATCCTCATCTATTTCGCTGCGCTTAGTGAGGCGCTGCGTTTCACAGACGACCTTTACGACAGTCTGCCAAACATCGCAAACCGGGCCGATATCTTTGGACAGCAGCTGCTGATCGATAAAAACGATGAACCCACGGGCGAACTCCACAAGCTTCTGCTGCAGGCATCTCCCTACAGCGTAGAAGAACTATGCGCCATGGCGCATTCAGCGGGTGGCGCAGCGGTGCCCGCGCACGTCAACCGCGACTCGTTTTCCGTCATATCCAACCTTGGCTTCATTCCTCCCGGCCTGTTCAAATACGTGGAGATCTCTCCAAATCTACCACAGCCCCGCATGGAAATCGCATACGGCGTGCTGCATTCCTCCGATGCTCATAATCTGGGCAGCATCTCTGAAGCGGAGAACATGCTTCCCGGCGTCAGAAGCGCCCGGGATCTTGTTGCGCTGTTGCGCGCTTAAGGCTCGTTTGATCTCCCATTGTCCCATATCATATTGTAAATTGCAGGGATTGGCAGTATACTCTGTATAGTTTCACCAAAGGGAGCAGTAATATGAAGAAATGGGCAGCTTGTTTACTGATTGTGCTGATGCTGATTTTGTCCGCCTGCGCTGATACTTCCGTTTCGTATCGCCTGACTGAAGACAACAATGTAACGATCGATTACCATATGGAGATCATGCCCGGCACCAAGGACATTTCAACATATACCAGCGAGATCACATATTACTGGGATGTGCTGGACTTCACAACCGATACATCCGAGACGAACGGCACGACCACGCTCTCCGGCACCAAAATAGTTGCCTGCAAGGATATGAACCACGCTGTCTCCACATTGGCGTCTATATTCACGGATGAGGATTCTCTATTTTACAATGTAGAGTTCACCTATACGCCTTCGTATTTTGAGGACGATTTCAGTCTGGAGACGGACGTGTCGCTGGAAAACCTGCTGCGTCAGAACAGCTCCGGCGGGTTGCCCGCAGGAGCTGCACAGGACCTGCTCGACCAAGCGGAAAAGGCCCAGTATACACTTTCCCTTGAGCTGCCCGGAAAGGTAACCTCCACCAACGCGGATTCGCGTGATGGGCAGGTATGCATCTGGAATCTTAAATATGGTGAGGTTACGCATATCCAGCTCGCCACTACCAATGCTTTCAGCGAAAACGCAGAAAACTATCAGTCGCTGCAGGAGACTCGTAGCCGGGACATCCTGCTCCTTGCGATATCCGGCGGCGTTGCAGCTTTGGCTCTGGTTGCAGGCCTGCTGATATTCTTTCTCGGCGTGCGCAAAAGACACCGCGGGCCAAAGATCTATATCCCTGAAGATCTTCTTCCGCCGCAAACCCGATAATGCTCCTCGCTGGAATCAGTGCATGATTTGACAAGAACTTTTGTCTCTATGCCAGAAGGCATAGGCGAATCGTATTAATTTCAAGGTATCAGAAGTCCACATAAAATGGTTCGGATGCGATCATCCGGCCATCGGGCAACAACAGGTACAGCTTGAATATGCGGTCTCCATCGTTTATATGGTCATCCCATCCGGTGATCCAATTTCCATGGCGTGCCACAACCTCGCCAACATACGCAATGGGTTCTTCATCTCCGTAAACAGTACGCACTGCCCGGAATAAATTTCCCGAAGTATCATAGCACACCAGCGTATACAACGCGTCCGGGTAGACGCTGTCCATCGTCCACGTAATGGTGTAATACTCGTGTCCGTAGCGCGAGTGCCGCTCTATTTGCAAGTGGAAGTCAAAGCTCTCCACCGGCGTATCGTATTCGTTCTGTACTTCGATAAATGAGCCTAAATAGTCCCCTAGGCCGTCCACTTCGTCCGCCAACGGTATAAAAATGTTGTCCTGCGGAAATACATTCCAGTACTCGGCCCTGTACTCGCTTTTCGGCGAGGAGACGCCTTGAACGATCAAGTCCATATTGTCCATATATTCTTTGGTCTGCCTTGCATTAGGGCTGCCCATCAGCTGCACATAGTCGTTAGCCGCGATCTCGTAGATATCCCACATATAATTTTCGTAGTAGGATTGAGCGGTATTGAAAAACACCTCATGACCAAAGCTGTCAGCATCCCGCAGCGTATAGTATTCGGACTCCCTTACGGCTTCGTCGTCCTGCATGAAATAGAACATGGTATAATGATGTCCGTATTCATGCGCCAGCACCGCGGCCACCTCCGACGCATCGTCATAATTCTCCATATAATAAAGCGTGATTTCGCTGACAACAAGGTCGGTATCATACCATAGCTTCGGAGGGATCAAGGCCGGCACGTCAACATAAACATACTTATCGAAAACCTCTCCGTCTGTCCGGTCTCCCGCCGCATCCATCGTGAGGCTGTATCCTGCGTTGTCCGGGTAAAGCTCAATCTTTGTAATATAGCCCAGCTCGTTGCCGTGTTTATTCTTCAGCAGTTCATCATAGACATCGATCAGCTTATCATCCGTCCAATTCTCCGAATAGCTGATGATGGGAAAGCCAAGCGGCGTATTGTATACGGAATATTCCAGCGATTCGGTGATTTCAGCAGTCAGCGGCTCACCATTCTGTTCATGCTGGGCGCCTTTATTTTCAGCCACGATTTCGTACGCCGTCTGATCAATCACTGTGATTGCCTCGTCCGCCTGCAATGCGCCGACCAAAAAATAAACAGCAACACCCGCCGCGATTATAAATACTCCAGCCAAAACGATAACCAGTGTCAGATTGCGTTTCTGCAGCTTTTCCATAGCGTTCCCTTCCCGTATGACAGGTTGTATATTTTCAGCATAATTCGTTTAGCGTCTGGAGACTTTCCAATATTATCATTATAATACCGAGACGGTCATATTACAACTTTTTCCCATATGACAGGGCAGCATTCGGCATTTTCACGGCATAAATTCCTGTGCCCCGAAAATGCTTTTTCAGGTCAAAAACCAGTTGACATACATGTTGGGATATTGTATATTATAGTTCGTCGCGAAACTCGCGGGGTGTAGCGCAGTTTGGTAGCGCACGTGCTTTGGGAGCATGGGGCCGCTGGTTCGAGTCCAGTCACCCCGACCAAAATAGACGTGTTTTCCGGCCCCTTGGTCAAGCGGTTAAGACACCGCCCTTTCACGGCGGTAACAGGAGTTCGAGTCTCCTAGGGGTCACCAATTTAATACCCATGTGGCTTTGGGGCCTTAGCTCAGTTGGTTAGAGCAGTCGGCTCATAACCGATCGGTCCGGGGTTCGAGTCCCTGAGGCCCCACCAGAAAGACGCCCCAAAGGATTTGGGAAACATGGCCCGGTAGTTCAGTTGGTTAGAACGCTAGCCTGTCACGCTAGAGGTCGAGGGTTCGAGCCCCTTCCGGGTCGCCAGATTACCCCCTTTGTGGGGGTCCAGAATTGCCCCAAAGGTTATCCTTTGGGGCATATGCCTCGGTAGCTCAGTCGGTAGAGCAAGGGACTGAAAATCCCTGTGTCGACAGTTCGATTCTGTCCTGAGGCACCAATTTTGTCCGTAGGCTGATGTAGCTCAATCGGTAGAGCAGCTGATTTGTAATCAGCAGGTTGCGGGTTCGAGTCCCATCATCAGCTCCAACATGGAGGGATTCCCGAGTGGCCAAAGGGAGCAGACTGTAAATCTGTTGTCAATGACTTCGGTGGTTCGAATCCACCTCCCTCCACCATTTATAAAAACCTTGCCGCACGAGATGCGGCTTTTTTATTTCATAAGAGGAGCAAAATAAAAACATATGAAATTAATGAAATTGCCTGTTGCGCGAGCGAAGAAATTATAGTAGAATACCGTTTGTATCCGATGTGATACTCCGTGCGAGAATGGCGGAATTGGCAGACGCGCTAGATTCAGGTTCTAGTGGGGTCACACCCGTGCAGGTTCAAGTCCTGTTTCTCGCACCAAGCATAAGTCCCTGAAACGAAGCGCTTCAGGGACTTTTATGTTTCGCATAATATGCAAAATTCAAAGCACAAACAATCTGGGGCCTTAGCCTATTGCTGACCGCATCCGGTTTTAGAAAATTGGTGTTCAGGAGATTGTCATTTTCGGTTCCATCTCAGCGTCCGCAGCATCCAGTCGGGCAGCGGCTTTTCAGGGTCACGCTTTCTGAGATCGAGGTACCACCCGATCTTTTTTGCAATGGGTAGCTTGTGCGTTTCAACGAATTCCACCAGTGTGCCGTCCGGGTCTTCGATATACGAGAAATGCCCTGCGGCCTCGCCCATGTCGAAGGAGCCCTCCTCCGGGTTGCTGTCCACGGTGAACGGATGGCCCTTTTCGCTGCAGAGCCTGCGCATGTCCGCCATGCCGCGGATATCAAAGCACATGTGGATAAAGCCGAGGTCGCCCCAAAAACGATTTTCAAATATCTTGGACGGTTTACGATCCAGCGCCTGTAACAGCTCGATATGGGTCGTACCGAGCAGCCGGGAAAATGCGCCCCTGCGCGGCTGCTTGTGGCCCAGCCGCACCCGCCGCACCGCCGCACCGCCGCCGGGCAGGGCTTTGATATCGTCAAAATGGCCCTGCGTATCGTAAAGCACCGCGTCATAGCCTAATATCTCACGGTAAAACCGGATTGACGCGTCCATATCCGAGACACCGACCATGCCGCCGGAAATGCCTCCTGTGGACGCCGCAGTGTCCATGAAGCACCCGTTCTGCTGCTCCACGCAAAATACGTTGCCATATGAGTCGCTGATATACATTACGCGTACCCCGCCGGGCGTTTCCCCGATATCCCCGATAATGCGCACGTTCTTTTCCCCGAAGGACGCGTACGCCTTGTCGATATCCTGTGTTTTGACGAGGGCCGCATAGATACCCAGATCGCCGATCTGCACATCGAACGCAGCGGGCTGGGGCGTGCGCGAGGTGTACTGCCAAATCTCCATGCCTCCGCCGCCCTGCAGGTTGACGGCAAGTACGGCATGCCGGCTTTGCGGCTTCCCGCCGGTGTAGGGAAGCATTGCGCCGGCAACGCCCGGATCGTCGAAGATGGGTACATCAAAACCCAGTACCCGCCTGTACCACTCCCACGCTTCATATACGTTCGGGATCCCCACGCCTATCTGCTGGATGCCGCTGATGATCGGTTCCATTGTATCGTCCTTTCTGTTACTGCAGCCTGAAACGCTTTCGGATTGCCCACTCCCTTAAGCGTTCGGGCAGCCATTGGTGTGCCATGGTCAAGAGCTCCGCATTCTTCCCCGCGGGATAAAAAGCGGCGGGATTCTTCCGCCCGACGATTTTCATAATGGCTTTGGCTACTGCCTCAGGAGGGCTGCCCGAAGCAATGGACGCATCCCGGACGCTGCCCGCGTTGTGGACCATATCCGCATAGGGCGAGCCCTCATGCGCCAGTCTTTCCTGATAAATGGGCGTCCGGATAAACGAAGGGGCCACGGTTACGACATGGATGCCAAATGGCCGCAGCTCCTGCCGCAGGCCGTTCGAAAGCACATGCAGCGCTGCCTTGGCGGAGGCGTACACGGCTGAACAAGGTACCGGCGTGAGTTCCGCCAGCGAGCTGACGTTGATAATGAGCCCGCGCCCCTGCTTGCGCATCCCGGGAAGCACGCACTGGATCAGCCGGATGTTCCCGAACAGGATCATCTCGTACAGCGCGCGAATCTTCTCCAGCGGCACCTCTTCGATCGCGCCCATCTGGCTCGCGCCCACGTTGTTGACCAGCACATCGAGCGGCGGCATCATTGCGGCAAGCCGCTCGACGCTGCCCTCATCCGTCAGCTGGAGCGGCAGGAATTTGATATCCTTTGTGTCCGCCTTGCTCACGGCCCCCGGGTTGCGGGACGTGCCATAGACCGTATATCCGGCCCGAAGCAGCGCTTTTGCCGTCGCCAGCCCGATGCCGCCCGACGCGCCGGTCACCAGCGCGGTTTTATTCATGGTCGCTGCCGCCGTAGAGCCTCGCAATTTCGCTACTGTCGGCGGAAAGCGTCAGGTTCCGATCCTCCCGCAGGCTCTTGAACGCGGCAATCGTCCTCTCCACGTCCGCATCGTCGTGCGAGGCGGTTGGGATCATGCGGAACAGCACGAATCCTCTCGGGATGACCGGGTACGTAACGCCCGTTACGAAGATGCCCTTTTCCCGCAGGTAGTGGATCCACTCCATCGCCGTCCGCGGGTCACCGCCCGGGATGAATACCGGCACGATGGGAGACCCCACCTTCCCCACATAAAAGCCCAGCTCCGTGAGTCCGTCGGAGAGCTTCTTTGCCACATGAAAGAGCTGCTTTCTTCTGTCGTGGCCCGTGCGGACAAGCTCCAGCGTCTTCTTCAGGCTCCGGACGTAGATCATCGGCAGCGACTTGGCAAACACCTGCGTACGCGCGTTGTAGCGTATCCATTCCACAACGTCCTTGGAGGACGCCGAGAAGCCGCCGATCGACGCGAAGGTCTTGGCAAACGTCGCAAAGTAAATGTCTACCTGATCCTGCACGCCGAAGTGTTCGCCCGTACCCTGGCCGGTTGCGCCCATCACGCCCACGCCGTGCGCGTCGTCGATGAACAGCCGCGCGTCATATTTATTCTTGAGCGCCGTGATGTCCTTTAAGTTCGCCAGGTCACCCGTCATGCCGTAAACGCCCTCGGTCAAAATCAGCACGCCCGCCTTGCGGTTCTCGTTGACGCGCTGCAGCACGCTTTCGAGGTGGTTCATGTCGTTGTGCCGGAACGCGTGGATCTGCCTGCGGCCCGAAACCGCGCCGAACGTGGCGTCGATGATGGACGCATGGTCGAGCTTGTCGATGACGATCACGTCATCCGGGCCCACCATCGAAGCCACAGTACCGATGACGCCGAGGTAGCCGAAGTTGAACAGGATGGAGGACTCCTTCCCGGCAAAGTCAGCAAGCGCTTGCTCCAGCTCCACATGATCGACGGTATTGCCGCTCATCATGCGCGAGCCCATCGGGCCGCTGGTACCCCATTCGCCTATGGCGTCCATAGCTGCCTGCTTGATTTCTTCGTTCTCCGCCAGACCTAAATAGTTGTTGATGGACCACATCAGGCAGTCCTTGCCCTGAAAGCGCATGACCTTTCCGGGCACGGACTCCATGACCGGCATGGTGTAATAGCGGTCTCCCATGGCCCGGAACTCGCCGAAATACCCTTCGTTCGTACCGCACTTCGCAAATATATCTCTCTCGTTCATATGGTGAAATTCTCCTTAAAATAATGACAAAATTTTATCTCTGAGGCTTTCGGTTGCGGTCTCGCCTCTGTCCACCACCAGATGAGGCTTTGCCATGATCAGCAGATGCTCGCGCGCCAGTGCGTCCATGCCGCCGCCCGTGACGTTCAGCATGATGATGGCGTCTTTATCGATCTCCCCAGCCTCCACCTTTCGAATCAGCGACGCGAGCGCCACGCCCGCTTCCGGGCAGACGTCCCGTCCCTCCAGCTCCATGAACATCGCCTGCGCCCCCCGGACCGCGCTGTTTTCCACAGCGATAACGTCGCCGCCCGAGGTGACCAAAGCATCGTACAGCCCGCCGATGATGCCGTACGGCGGCTGGCGGTTGGAGAGCACCTTGGCGTCGATTGCGTCGATCTGCCGCCTCGCTTCGTCCTCATCCACGGGGGCAAGCATCCGGCTTTTATTCTCCCACGCTTTGGCGATCGGCGCAAACGGAAGGTTTTGAGACACCATCAGGCGCATCATCTTGGAGGCAAACGCACCGCTCGCGTTCAGCCGGAGACTTGCTTCGTGCGCCGCGATCGCACCCGTGCCACTGCCCACCGCCTGAAAGTAATAATCGGGTATCTCTCCGATCGTGGTCGCCGCGGAGAGCACCGTGGTGCCCATCCCGTCACGGCGGCCCACGTTTTTCGCGCCGCCCTCGTTGACGAAGCCCTCCAACCAGGATATCGCGCCCGCCATGCAAATCGCGTCCAGATAGTCCGCGCCGCTGACCGCAACAATTTTAACACAAGCATTCAGCGGTTTTAAAGACCATAGGCTGTCCATGTTCTTCTCGGGCACCACGATCACCGCATCGATATGGTTCTCAGAGGCGACCTTCATAAACGCCCGGGCCGTATTCCCGGCCGAGGCCACCACGAGCGTACCGCTGCCCAGCGGCATCCGGGCGCATACGGCGTAGGCCTCGCACTCCTTGAACGTCCCGGTCGTCATGTTCGCGCCGATCTCCGGCCAGTAGCCGTTGAAGGTGATATACAGGCGGCTTAAGCCCAGCCGCTTGCCCAGGCCTTTGCTTAAGTAAGTCACCGGCGTGCCGTCCGACTGGATGATACGGCTGATAGGCAGCCAGTCGGAGTACCGGAAGATCCCCGGCAGATTCTCTCTGACATGCAACGTACTCTGAGGATAGACCGCACGCATCAGCGCCGGGCTGGGCGATACCGGATTTTCCAGCAGCAGGCCGTTGTCCGTCAGCTCCTTGTGCGTGGCAAGGCATACCAGTTTGTCATGATTGAGCATATTCATATCCTCCAAATACCCCACCGAGGCTCAACCCGATGGGAGCCCGTAACCTTAGATGGGCGGCGCCCATACCTTCAGATCGATGCCCTCAATGATCACCCGCTCGCCTACCAATTGAACGACCACCCCGCTGTGCACCTTGCGCATCATACAGTGGTGCGGCAGAAAACGCACCGTCTGTCCCACGAACGGGAGCGGACCGTCGATGACGCCCTCAAAACCGCCCACCATGCAGACGCCGACATCTTCATAGTGAAAATCCGGATCGTTCATCCGGTTCCTTGGGCCGATCAGGTAAACCGTGATCAGTCCGTTGTCCGCCTTGATGATTTCCGCGAAGTGGGTCATCGGGCATCCGAGCGGCCGGTAGCGGATGATATCACCCGCCTTCAGTTCTTTCCTTGAAAAAGGGAACAGCACCTCCCGGCAGGACGGCTCGTCCGGCAGAGGCAGCAGTTCAAAGTCCGCCTGATAGCCGTCGATCAGGCCGGTACACACCCGAGCCTCCTCACGTGTGGGCGTTTGGCCTGTTATCGCAATCAATTGGGCCTTGTTGTCCGCGAACCGTACCTGCGCCATATGAGGGCACTGGTCCACATGGCCCTGACCAGCGATGAGTCTATCGGCAAACGCGTCGCACCGCTTCTCTCCGCACGCGCCGCAATTGAATCCCGGGAGAAGTTTTTGCATTTCCTGTTGCTTCATGCTGCTGTCCATGCGGCTATTCTCCTACGTAAGTCTGGAACCCGTCAATCCGCCGCAGGACGCCACGGTGGTGCTCCTTCTTGATCCGCTTTTCGCCCACGCAGAGCGTACAGATCGCCAGCGGCGCGGAGTGCCTCAGCATATCCTCCCCGTCCGTCAAATCCGGTGCTTTGAGCATGGCTTCCGAGAACGCCGCGCAGCCCTGTCCGCTCAGGCCATTGGCCTCGATTATGCTGCAGTTCGGGTTGACCTCCAGCACCTTTTCCCGGAAGATTTCCCGCTCCGCCTGCGAAATGATATCCCCCTTGGTTACGACCACCAGATCGGCCGTGCTTAGAAAAGGGCCTAACTTCAACGGCGTGTTGGGCCCGGCGGTTGCGTCCGCCACGCAGACGCCGAGACATTTTTGGCTGTAGGGTGCACAGCGGTGGCAAAGCCCCGCCGTCTCTAGGATCAGATACTCCGATTCGTTCTTTTCTGCCCAGCTCAGCATCTCGTCGATATTGTAGATGGCGAAATGGTCGGGGCACATGTCCTTGGACAGTCCGACCATTACCGGAATGTTCAGCTTTTCAAACCGCTTATCGTCATCCGTATACAGGCAGTCCACCTTGACCACGGAACAGCGATGGCCCGCTTTACCAAGGCTCTTCAGCGCATGAATCAAAATCGCCGTCTTCCCGGAGCCTGGTGTGCCGGCCACTACGATCAGCTTCATGCGGATTCCTCGTTTAAGTCGTCAAGATAAAGCGAATGCAGCAGGGCGTCGTTCATCCGTGTAGCGCCTTCGAAGCTCTCGCCGTTCCGAACCTTTTCGCGCAGCTTCAGCAGCATTCCGTCGACGTTCTGCAGGCTCTCCAGCAGCACCGCCTCCCCCTGCGTCGTATCAATAATCTTGCGCATACCGCCAGTCTTCATCACAATGCGCTTTTGCGTCATCAGCGCCAGCACGGGATCGTGCGTCACCACCATGACGATCTTTCCGTTCCCGATCAAAGCTTTCAACGCTTCATGTTTCCTGATCCCGGCGTTCTCCACCTCGTCGATCAGCACAATGGGCGAGTCACTGATGATCGCGACGTCGGATACCATCAGCGCGCGCGACTGGCCGCCGGAGAGGATCGTCAGGTTATACTCCTCCAGAATGGGTTCGCCGGTCAGCGTGTTGGCAAGCCTGATAACCTCCTGCACGCGCGATTCCTTCACCCCGCGGCATTTGGCGTGCAGACGCAAAAACTCCCCCACCGACATGTCGGCAAGGAAGCTCATGTTCTGCGATATCTGTGCAATCATCTTTTTCCGGGGATTGGTCCGGGTATCATAGTCGGGCACTGTCTCGTTGATGAGGATGCGCCGCCGCGAGAAGGTATCCCCCTGGGCAATCTGCTCGATGTCGCTGATCAGCGAGCTCTTTCCGCTTCCGGTCGGACCGACCACGCCGAACATCTCGCCGGGCCGGATGTCGATCCGGCTGATGGGCTCTTTGATTCCCTGCTTGTCATAGCCGCCAAGGATCGTAATTTGCTTGATATCCATAGGCTCTCCTTTATTTCAAAATTTAATAATGCCTTTGATTTAATCACCAAGGATTAGTACCTTCCCCTATACAATTATACCAAGTACAGATGCGGAAAAAGCATGCGTTCACGACAGCGCCGCCGCCATTTGCGACAGCTCCTGAATCATTCGCGACAAAAAAGGGGTCATTCGCGACAGGTTTGTGAGATATTTAATTCCTGAATGAGAAACTCGTTTTCGATAACCGTATTGAGCGTGACGTGTTCGTAGCTTTTGAGTATGTTCTGGAGGGTGGCAAGTCCGGTGCCGTGCCCCTTCCCCTTCGTCGTATACCCTTCCTGAAACAGGCGATTAATTTCAGGCCTGACGCGAAAAGAGTTGGCAACAATGATGCTGACGTCCTGATCGCTGTTTTTAATGACCGAAACGGAAAGCACTTTGTCCTCAGAATCCCGAGCCGCCTCAATCGCATTATCGAGAAAGATGCCCATGGCGCGGCATAAATCGATCGCCTGCATGCCGGTTTCATCTAAATATTCGTCAATGAACAACGACACTTGAATGTCGCGTTTGATCGCCCTCTGAAATGCCGTAGTCAGCAACCCTTTCAGAGGGACGCATTTGATGTATTCGATATACAGAAATGCGCTGTTTTCATCGAGCGTGACCAATTGATTCTGTAGGATCTCCCGGATGTAGTATGCCTTCAGCCCTTCCATATCGTTGTGCTCAATGAAGCTTCGGAGTGTCAGCAGGATGTTGTTCAGGTCATGCCGGAAAGCCCGGATGTCTCGAGTGAGCTTCTCGATAATGCCGGTGTAGATAAGCAGCTGATCATATTTCTCCTTCTGTTCGTCCAGCTTGATCTTGTTCGTAATCGCCAGCTTATACAGCAGGTAGCCTAAAAGATTGAGCATAGGCAAAAGCAGAAAGGGGATATAAGATGAGAATCGATCTCTGTCCAGTATGCCGCGATAGATCCAGATCAGCCCGAAAGTGGACATGGCCATCATCAGCAAAAGCGTAATCCGAAAATAAAGGGAGGGCGGCGTATTGGCCAGCTTTCTATACAGGATGCGGTAAAGCTTCCGAAGCGAATGCCGCGAAAAGAAGTTCCATGCGAGCAGGAATACCGCACAAAGAAGTCCAAGGATCAACACGCCAGCCGCCCCGACGAGCCACTCTCCCCAGCCGCTCCGCAAAGAATCAGCATAGGCGTGTTCCAATAAGTACAGCACCCCGATGCCCGCGATGTTCAGTACGATAAATGCGGATAGGTAGAGGATGTTCTGGATCATGGCCATGCGGTAGAACAAGATCACCAGTAGCGTAACAATAAGCGCCCAGAACACCATGCGAACCACGAGTATGGGTACCCATTCCAACAGCAAATAGCCCGCGGCGTTCAGCAGCAAATACGGCACAAACCGGCGAGGTTTAAGGCGTGCCTGACTTCCCACCATCAGCTGTATGGTAAACGAAAAGACCGTAGCAAGCAGCAACGCTTCCGCCGCGTTATAAACGATGCTGTTCATACTTCAGCAGGCCCTTTAAATATCGGGGCGAGACGAGACATGTAAAGCCATGGCTCAAAACGACATGCAAATCATTGCGATTCTTCGAGATGGACTGGACATGCTTTAAATTGATCAAAAAGGACCGATGGCACCGGTAGAAGGAATCGTCCAGGTTGTTCTGGAGCTCATCCAGTGTATCCCTGAATTCGATGGATTTATCCGGCGTATGCAGCACGATGCTTCTTTTTACGGTGTTGGTTTCAAAGTAAATAATATCCTTAAGGGGGATGATAAAGTGGGTCCCGCTCGTCCGGATCAGTATCGTTCTCTCTTCGGGTTTGTCGTTTTTGCCGGAGAGCTCGCGCCGGATCGTATCCAAGCACTGAAAGATTTTATATTTCAGCTCTTCGTCGTTTTTCAGTATATAGTCCAGCGCCCGTACTTTGTATTGTATCGCCGGAAACGCAAACTCCATATGGCTTGTGATAAATATGATATATCCAAAGGTATCCCTGTTCCTGATCTTCTGGGCCAGTCTAAGGCCGTTCGACGCCTCTCCAAGGACGATGTCCAGAAAGTATATATTGTTTGCCTGATCCGGATTGATCTGATCCAGGATGCTTTCAAATCGCTCGCTGATAACCTGAATATCAGCATGAAGCTGATAAGCAGACAGGTATTCGCTTATATACTGCCTGATCTGCTCTAAGATTTTAATATTGTCCTCAACAATATAGATCCGGTTGCATTCTGCCATATCAAAAATCCACCTGCTTAATTTTCATTGTATCGCAACCTGGGTTCGATAATAAAGAATATATTTTGTCATTTTACAGAAACTTTATATATGTTAAAACCCACACACCACCAGCCACCGATTCACGTGGTCTCCTTGTTAACGCAAATACCCTGAACACCCACTAAGCATGGAAAGCGCAGGACCCGGTTTTTATGCCCATCATCGTAATGCTCCTGCATAAAGTTAATATCGCGGTATACTTACGGTGGTACAGTGGACGGCGATCCTCATATCCTCGGTCCTTGGCATAATCGGTGGACTTTATTTATGATATTTGGTTTAACACGAGGACGTTCGTCCATAGCAGCGGCAGTAAGGCTTAATTGGAGTGAACTTCCAAGTTGTCCTTACCTATAAAATAAAAAAGATGTTATGTGTAAATATGCAAAGTATGTATATTTAAAGTTTGATTTTTATTCCGTACCATAAAATTCTCAACAGTATTTCAACCATAAAAATTATAATACGTAATAATGAAAGATACAACCAAAGGAGAAATACATTCTGCAATTCAGGCTCTAGTGGGATCACACCTGTGCAGGTTCAAGTCCTGTTTCTCGCACCAGATAAAAAGCCCCTGAAGTACTTCATTTCAGAGACTTTGTTTTTGTAGATACGGTCTGTCTGCGGATAAATATTGTCTCCACTATTCTTTTAGATCATAAAAGTAACAACAGGTCAATCATTGTTGCCTTGAAGCAGATCGCCATAACATCCGCGTTAATCCTTGCCGCAAGGGGCAGGGCTCATATCCGTTTTCCCGATTTGTTCATTGAAGCGGATAATCAGTTTGTCCAGCTCCGGCCCCATTTGATGCAGTCTTCCCCAATAGTTGTCATAATCGTACCACTGATCGTTTAGTTCCTCCATATCGTACATCTGCTGTTCGATCCAGGTGTAATATTTCAAATTGTGAATGCGTTTCCGGCTTTGATACGTCAGTTCCTCCAGATTGTCCGTCCGGAGCCCCAGCACATACTGGCTATGGTCGACAGCCGCGTCAACTGCGCTGTACTCGCCGCCCCGTTCCTCCGTCATCTCCCTGAGTCTTGACTCGTACATTTCAGCGGAGTCGGTCAAAACCGTCATGATGATGTCATGTTCGGTCAGCTCATAATACTTCGCAAACTTGATCGCGCTGATGATATTGGCAGCACCCGAAATACCCACCCAAGGCAGTTTTTCAATTGTGTCACTTGAGACGCCCCGGCTTTTCAGGTATTCCTGACCTATCGGTTCGTTGAGCAGTCTGAACATGCCGAGGCTGTCCACATCGTCAACGGCAATCACCATATCGGTGTTTTTTACGTTGTGTATCCAGGGCACATGCTTGTCACCGATTCCTTCAATGTGATGCCCACCAAAACCGTTGTTTAATAGCGTCGGGCATTGAAGCGCCTCGCCCACCGCGATCTTGGCATGTGGAAACTTGTCCTTCAGGAAGTCGCCGCTGCCCAGCGTCCCGGCGGATCCTGAGGTCAGGCACACGCCCGCCAGCCTGTCCGACGCACCCGCTTTGGCTTTCAGCACATCGTACATCGCGTTACCCGTCACTTCGTAGTGCCATAGATGGTTCCCCAGTTCGCCGAACTGGTTGAAAATCACTACATTGTCGCGGGTGCGCCTCAACTCCCACGTTTTGTCGAATATCTCTTTCACGTTGCTCTCGCAGCCCGGGGTCGCAATCACTTCTCCCGCGACCTTGCTCAGCCACTCAAAGCGCTCACTGCTCATGTCCTGAGGCAGGATCGCAATGGAACTGCACCCAAGCAGAGTGGAGTTGTAGGCGCCGCCACGGCAATAGTTGCCCGTCGACGGCCATACGGCCTGATGGTATTTGGGATCAAACTGCCCGGTTACCAGCCTCGGCACCAGGCAGCCAAACGTGGCTCCGACCTTGTGCGCGCCGGTCGGAAAGAATTTGCCTGCCAGCGCGATGATCCTCGCCTTCACCCCTGTAATTTCGGATGGAAGCTCTATATAGTTCGGGAGCGGCTGAAAAAGGCCGCCATGCTTGATCGGCTCGTTTTTCCACGTAATCCTGAACAGATTGACCGGATCGATATCCCAAAGCCCCACCTTGTTCAGCCTTTCTTTGATCGCTTCGGGTATCTTTTCGGGCTTCTTCATCTGCTCCAAAGTTGGAATAATGATGCCCCGCTCTCTGGCGATGTCTATATTCTTTTTGAGCTGTTCCTCGTTAATCGTAAGGTCAATCAATTTTCTCATGTATCATCAGTCCTTTCGCATGGGCGTATTTTATGCGCTCTCAGGCGTGGTATTGCGGCGTCAGACCGTTCAGTGCGTCTCTGGTGCACTGTGCCGCGATCTCCGCCATTTTGAGCCGGTTATCCGTGCTCGAGGCGCCAAGGTGCGGCGTCAGCACAGTGTTACTCAACGCCAGCAACTTTTCCGTCACTTTGGGCTCGTATTCGAACACGTCAAGGCCCGCTCCCGCGATCGTCCCGCTCTCCAGCGCATCGGCAAGTGCCGCTTCATCCACGATCTTGCCTCTGGCAGTGTTGATCAAAAATGAGTTGGGCTTCATCATGGACAGTTCTTTTCTTCCTATTAAATGTTCAGTATCCGGGGCAAGCTTGCAGTGCAGGCTTAAAAAGTCGGACTCTCTTAGCAGCGTTTCCATATCGACATAACTGCATCCCAGTTCCGCTTCAAGCTGCGGCTTGGGTCCGTGCGCGGCAGTGTAGAGAATCCTCATACCGAAACCCCTCGCGCGCTTTGCCACGGCGCTCCCGATCTTGCCTAAGCCAAGCAGGCCCAACGTTTTGCCGTATATATCCGTTCCCAAAAGTACGGCCGGACCCCAACTGTGGTATTTCCCATCGCGGATATACGCATCCGCCTCAGGAATGCGCCGCGCAACCGCCATCAGCAATACGAACGTTAAGTCCGCGGTATTTTCAAATATCTCGCCCGGTGTCACGCAGACGGTGATGCCGCGGCTTTTCGCATATGCCACATCGATGTTGTAGGTGCTGCCCGCGAACAGCGTAATGACCTTCAGTTTCGGCGCCGCGTCGATCATCTCCCGGTCGAACACGTCGTCCAGATTGATAACGACGACATCCGCATCCGCAATATGCGCTTTCATTGTATCCCTGTCCACCGGATAACCGGTACGGTTAACATCCAGAGTGACCCCATTGCCCCATCCCTCCATAAGCGGATCAGGGAAAACCGCGGGCATATATATTTTCATTCCGTCATCTCTCCTTGCTATTGCGCCGTAAACCCGCCGTCCGCCACGATGGATGCCCCCGTCATAAAGGCTGTTTCGTCGGAAGCGAGGTAGACTGCCGCATTCGCGATTTCTTCAGGTTCTCCAAAGCGGCCGAGCGGCCTTGCCGTGCGGTACCACTCGCGGAATTCGTCCGGGTTTGGCTTGCTCTGGATGATCTTTTCCGTCATCTCCGTGAGGATCACGCCCGGGCACAAAAAGTTTGCCCGGATGTTGTACGGCGCGTAATCGATCGCGATGCTTCGCGTTAGCGCCGGGACCGCGCCCTTGGAAGCGCAGTAGGCCGAGATTCCCCGCAGGCCCACCAGCGCGCCAGGCGACGCGGTATTGATGACAGAACCCTTCCTGTGCTCCATCATCACCGGCAGCACGTATTTACAGGTTAAGAACATGCTGCGGACGTTCACGCTGAACACCTTTTCCCAGTCCTCCAACGTCGTCTCGTGTAACAGCGCCGCGTGGTTCATCCCCGCGTTGTTGAAGAGGACGTCTATTGTGCCGAAAGCCTCCAGCGTTTTCTCCACGAGACGCTTCACGTCCGGCTCCTCCGTCAGGTCCGTTTTGATACCCATGACATTCCCACTGATCTGCTTACCCAGTCTCACGGTTTCAGCGAGCGTTTCTTCGTTGATATCCGCCACCGCAACCTTTGCGCCCTCCTCTAAAAAGCGCAGCACGCTCGCGCGCCCCATCCCGACGCCTCCGCCGGTGATGATCGCTACTTTATCCTTCAATCTCATTGATGATCTCCTTGTTATTGTTATTGGGCCAGATAGCCCCCGTCCGCCACGATGCACGAGCCCGTCATAAAGGGCGTTTCATCGGACGCGAGGAACACCGCTGCCATCGCGATCTCGTTCTCCGTGCCGAATCGCTGCAGCGGATTGTTGGTGCGCATATTCTCTTCGTATGCGATGGGATCGTCCTGCGAGTCAATCACCTTACGAGTCATTTCCGTCATGATCACGCCCGGGATCAGGTAGTTTGCCCGGATGTTGTACTGCGCGTAGTCCACCGCGATGCTCCGTGTGAGCGAGATGACGGCACCCTTGGATGCACTGTACGCAGCCAGCCCTTTCAGCGCAGCTGCGCCGCCGCCCGACGAGGTGTTGATGATGGACCCGCCGTTTTTCATCATATTCGGGATCGCGTATTTGCACGTCAGAAACATGCTGCGCACGTTGACCGCAAAGATCTGATCCCACCGCTCGGCGGAAGTTTCCGTCAGCGTACCCGCAAAGTTCATGCCCAGATTGTTAAACAGCACATCAACCCCGCCGAACGTCTGGACAGCGCTATCGACAAAGCATTTGCAGTCGTCCTTCAGTGTGAGGTCCGCACGCACGCCAATGATATCGGGCGAGATTTCGCGACCCTTTTCGACCGTCTCCTCCAGCGCCCGCGCGTCGATATCCGCAATGACCACCTTTGCGCCCTGCCGTAAAAATTCAAGGGCAGTTTCCCTGCCCATGCCTGAACCCGCGCCTGTGATCAGCGCAATTTTATTCAAAAGACGCATTTCTGATTTCTCCATCAATTCAACCGGGAAAAGACTTCAGCATCTCTTCGCCGAACGGCACCCGTCCCAGCACCTTCTCGATTTGCGCCGACGCGGTATTGAGCACCTTTTTCTCATCCATTCGGATGAAGCGCTTGTTTTCGTACAGCACTTCCCCGTCGATAATCGTCGTATCAACATCGGAGCTTTTCAGTGAATAGACGATCTGGGACTCCAGCGGCACTCCAACCGAAGGGCTGCAATGGGTCCCGTCCCTGCATATAAAGATGATGTCTGCCTTTTTCCCCGTCTCCAAACTGCCCACCTCGTTTTCGATACCAAGGCATTCCGCGCCGCCGATCGTCGCCATCCGCAGCACATCCGCGGCTTTCATCGCGGTCGGGCCGCAGCGCGGCTTGTGGATCAGGCTTGCCATCCGCATTTCATGGAACATGTCCAGATTGTTGTTGCACGGCGCGCCGTCCGCCCCGAGCGATATCTCTACACCCATATCCAGCATCTCCGGTACTTTGCAGAAACCGGAGCTTAGTTTCATGTTTGCCGAAGGGCAATGAGCGATCTTGACACCGTTATCTTTAACGATGTCAATCTCGTTTTCATTTAGCCATATCGCATGTGCAACGACCAAATTTGGCCCCACCGCGCCCTGGCTGAGCAGAAGCTCAATATCGCCCATGCCCGTCTCCTTCTTCAGCCGCTGGGATAACGGCCCATTCTCGGATACATGGGTATGAAACAGAAGATTGTTGTCATTTGCGAATTGCAGAGACAGCCCGACCAGCTCGGGCGAGCAGTTTCGCGCGCCGCGCGGCATCACCGCGTAATGGAGCCGCCCGTTGCCCCTGCCATGCCATTCCTTAAAAAGCCTTTTGCTTTCCGTGACGCTTTGCTGTGTGGTCAGCCCCTTCATCATCGTGCCGGGCTCCACGACATCCATCATCGCGTTGCCCGAAAAGACACGCAGCCCATACTCCTCGGCCGCGGCAAAGGCGCCATCCGTATACCGCGTGGTTTCCATGGACAGCGCCGTCGTCGTCCCTCCCGCTATCAGCTCCGCGATGCCCAGCGCCGCGGAGGCATAGATTGAGTCCTCATCGTGTGCCGACTCGAGCGGCCATATTCGGTGTTTCAGCCAGTCGACCACATCCACATCGTCCGCAAGCCCGCGGAACAGCACCTGGCACAGGTGGATATGCGTCTGGATGAGCCCGGGCATTACGATCTTTCCGTCCGCATCGATGATCTTGTCCGCGGTTTCCCGGCTGCTCCCGACCTCTTTAATGATACCGTCTTCAATATAGACGCTGCCCTTAAAAACCCGGTTCGCCGGATTCATCGTAATGACAAACCCGTTTTGAATCAACACTGATCCTTTTTTCAATTCGGTCTCCCTTGCTTACTGTTTGATGTACGGCTTACCCACCTGTTTGGGCGCAACTGCCTTACCCACGAATCCGGCCAGCACCAGAATCGTGATCACATACGGGATGCTGAGCAGTATATCCGTTGGAACTCCCCAGCCAGCCGTCTGCATCGAGATCTCAAGGCTTTCCGCAAAACCAAACAGCAGTGCGCCCAGCAGCACCCCCGTAGGCTTCCACTTGCCGAAGATCATGACCGCTAGCGACATGAAGCCGCGTCCTGCCGTCATTCCCTTCACGAACATAGAAACCTGACAGAGCGACAGGTATGAACCTGCCAGCCCGGCCATGATGCCGCATACCATGACGCTCATGTACTGCACGCGGAATACGTTGACGCTCAGCGTATCCGCCGCCAGTGGGTTTTCACCCACGGCCCGGATGCGCAGACCGGCTTTGGTTTTAAACAGCACAAATGTTGCGACGGGTACCAGTATCAGTGCAATAAAGGTAAGCGGGCTGTGTGTGCCGATGATATCTCCGAGTATCGGTATGTTGACCAGCCCCGGAATGCTGATCGGGCTGATTCCCGGAACCGTCGGCGATGTGCCCGGGCTGTCCCACAGCGCCTCGAGCAGCAGGGGCGTCACGCCCATTGCCATGATGTTGATGCCCGTGCCGATTACCGTCTGGTTTGCTTTGAACCGTATGCACATGAATGCATGCAGCAGTCCAACAAGAGCGCCGATTGCCATACCGCCCAGCACACCCAACCACGCGCTGTTTGTAAAGAATGACACGATCGCAGCCACACACGCGCCAATCAGCATCGTGCCTTCCACGCCGAGGTATAGGATACCCGACCGTTCGGAGAACGTACCCCCAATGCCGCCTAATATCAGCGGGGTCGCCATGCGGATCGCCGCTGCGAAAAATGCGGTTGTAAACAATGCAAGAAATTCACTCATATCTCATTCTCCTCACTGGCCGACAGGAGCCATGTCCTGTTTTTTGAGCTCCCGTTTCTTCCGCATACGCTGCATAATCAGCATCACGCTCCACCTGCCGGCTATAAAGAATATGACCAATGCTTCGATGATCTTGACCAGTTCCGCGTTCGTGCCCACTTCGATCTGCATGGCGGTTGCGCCTGTCTTCAATGCCCCGAACAGCAGGGCGGAGAGCACGATGCCGGCGGGATGGTTTTGTCCCAGCATGCCGACCGCAATGCCTTCAAAGCCATATCCCGATGAAAAATGGCTATAGAACCGGCCGTATACGCTGATAATCTCCATCGAGCCGCCGATACCGGCCAGCCCTCCGGCAATCAGCATGGCCATAATCGAATACTTGACCTTGTTGATCCCGCCACACTGGGCCGCAAACGGGTTGTATCCGACTGCCCGGATCTTATACCCTGTGCGCGTCTTCCATAAGAATATATAGAAGGCTGCCGCGATCAGCACGGCAATCACAATCCCGATGTTGATATCCGAACCGGGAATGATCTCCTGCAGGCGCGACGTGGCAACGATCTTGGGGGACGCGGGCAGCGTACTGCCAAGGCGCAGCGGCCCGTCGGTACCAACGAGGTATGTTGTGACATTGATCGCAATGTAGTTCATCATGATGTACACGATAACCTCGTGCACATTGCGCTTGGTTTTGAGCAGCGCAGGTACCAGAGATACCAACATGCCCCCGGCGGCACCTGCCAGGAGAATCAGGATGATGTGCAGAACGGTAGGAAGGCCGGTCACGGCAAAGCCCACCCATGCGCCCATCATTGCGCCCATATACAGCTGTCCTTCACCGCCCAGATTAAAAACGCCGCAGCGAAACGCGATTGAAAACGCCATCGCGGTAAAGAGCAGCGGCGTCGCGGCTGTCAGCGTCTGCCCGATTGCTTTCATGCTGCCGAGCGCCCCTCTGAACAGCGCCGAGTAGGCTTCAATCGGGTTGTATTCCAATGCAGACATTATCACACCGCCGACGATCAGCGCGAAGATGATCGCCACGATGGGATCTAAGAGTACGCCCAGTATATGAATCGCAAAAGATTTTGCTTTGTTTCTTTTAGCCATTATTTCACCTCGCCGCTTTGTGCAACATCTTTTTTCCGAATACCTGTCATGGCAAGCCCGATCGAACCGCTGTTCACGTTGTCGCCCGTGTATTCTTCGATGACCTCTCCATTATATATGGCCAGTATCCTGTCACTGAGCGACAGGATCTCGTCCAGGTCGTACGAGATCAGCAGGATGGCGCATCCCCGTTTCCGCTGCTCCAAAAGCTGTTCGTGCACGTATTCGATGGCGCCCACGTCAAGGCCTCGGGTTGGCTGTGAAACCACCATCAGCTTGGGATTCTTGGAAATCTCCCGCGCCAAAATCACCTTCTGCTGGTTACCGCCCGAAAGGCTGCCTGCGGCAAGGTTGACATCGGGGCATCGGATATCATACTGCTGCCTCAAATTTTCTCCAAAAGCCGTGATCTTCCTGTCATCCATCAGCATACCATTGCGGAAATCCCGATGGTCTTCAATCCCCATGATCAGGTTCTCTTTGATTGTAAACTCCAGCACCAAGCCGTGCTTTCTGCGGTCTTCAGGGATATAGGTCAGTCCGGATTCAATCAGGGATTGCGTGGAGGTTTTATGCGTATATTCCCTGCCACAGAATTTGACTGAACCCTGCGTCATGTTGATCAGCCTTCTTAGCACCATCGCCAGTTCAACCTGCCCGTTGCCCTCCACCCCTGCGATTCCCACGATTTCTCCCGCATGAACTGTAAGCGACAGGCCGCGCAAAGCTGGAGTGCCATGGAGATTGTTGGCGTGCACATCCTTCATCTCGAGAACGACATCGCCGCAATCCTGCTCGCATTTGTTGACGAAGAGCACGACTTTACGCCCCACCATCATTTCCGCGAGCAACGGCTCGTCCACATTTTCCGTACTGACCGTTTCGATGTTTTTACCAGCGCGTATGACCGTAACACGGTCGCTGATCTGTTTGATCTCCTTAAGTTTGTGCGTAATAATAATGATCGTATTGCCGCGCGCCTGAAGCGTCCGGCAGATCCGAAAGAACTCCGTAATCTCCTGTGGGGTCAGCGCTCCTGTCGGCTCATCAAATATCAGTATCTTTGCGCCACGCAGCAAAACTTTAAGTATTTCCACCCGCTGCTGCATGCCAACCGAGATATTAGATACCAAAACATTCGGGTCCACCCGAAGGCCATATTCTTCCGAGACCTCCGTGATCTTTTTAATGGCCGTTTTCATATCCAGCTTGATGCCTTTTACCGGCTCAACGCCCAGGATCAGATTTTCGGCAACCGTAAAAGTGGGGACCAACATAAAATGCTGGTGCACCATACCGATGCCCAGCCGGATTGCGTCGCTTGGCCCCTTAATCTCCACTTTTTCTCCATCTATATAGATTTCGCCTTCGTCAGGCGTAAACAGTCCGTACAGAATGTTCATCAGGGTGGTCTTACCTGCGCCGTTTTCGCCCAACAGCGCATGGATCTCCCCTTTTTTTATCGCAAGATTGATGTTGTCGTTTGCACGAAGTTCGCCAAATTTCTTGACGACATTTTTCATTTCGATGATGTTGCTGCTTTTCATATTGACCTCTTATAACAAGCCTTCCCATTGCTGGGAAGGCTTGTATTTCCAAAATCCAGGCTTATTTTCCAATCATCCGAATGTTGCGCATCCGCCTACCCAAGGGACGGATACGTGAAGGCTGCAACCTCGTCTCTCGTTCCCGGAACAACGATTTCTCCGCTGATGATCATTTCCACGAGCTTGTTGATCGTCGCCATCACATCGCTCCCATAGCGAGCTTCAGTGTCGTCCGGCAGGCCGAACACGCCATCCGCATAGCCCATAACTGTCGTGGTGCCCGGAGTCGCGGTACCTTCGGCGATCGCCTTGGCAACCGCGTAAACCGCCATGTCGCGCTTCGCGAGCGCAGCGGTAAATTCGTGGCCCGGCGCCAGGGAATCTTTGCTGCTATCCGTCGCGATGAACATGTGATCGCTCTCTGCCGCCGCCTGGATGACGCCGATTGCGCCGCCACTGGTGACTTCCATGACTTCCTGCGCACCACTTTCAAACTGTGACAGCGCCAGTTCCTTCGCCTTATCCGGATCCGCAAACGTTCCCACATAGGCGGTTAATATCTCTGCATCGGGGTTAATAGTCTTGATGCCGCTGATATAACCAGACTCCCATGCCAGCACGGAGGGAACTTCCATTCCGCCTACAAATCCATAAGCGCCATCCGTCAGCACGAGGGCCGCAAGCGCTCCAGCAATATAACTGGACTCCTGCAGATTAAACGTGAACGAATAAACGTTATCGCCTTCTACCGTGCCATCGATCATGACGAAATTTGTGTCGGGATATTCAGCCGCGGCTTCGCCCAGTACGTCCACGAACAGATATCCGACACAGATGACAATGTTATAGCCGGCTTCAGCCGCCGCAGCGATGTTCGGGCCGTAATCCGCTGCTTCCGTTGACTCGATAACCTCGATGTCATAACCGAAATCCGCCTGAGCCTGCTCCATACCAGACCAGATGCTGTCGTTGAACCCACCGTCACCCAAGCCGCCGGTGTCCGTAATCATGCACATGCTCATCCCGCTGGCGATCATCTCGGAACTGCTCTCTGAAGGAGCAGCGCTGGACATCTCGGTTGAGGCCTCATTCGAAGCCTCGACAGACGCTGACGTCGAAGGTGAAGTCTGCGGATCTGCGCACCCTGCGAAAGCGAATGCAATCATAGCGAATGCAAGAAACAGTAGGAATGCTCTTTTCATTAAAAAATCCTCCTTTTAATCTATCCTCCGTTTACGACAAATGCCGTAAAAAGTAGACTTAATGATAGAACGGCGCTCACCCTCAATGGTGTTGCAATTCTTAAACCATAACCTCTGCCATAAACCAAACAGCTTTTCAGCCGTGCTCACTAGTTTCGGTAAGCTCCGTTCTACGAAGATCAATATGTTGTTTTATTACTTTATGAATATCCAATAACTGCTTTGTTACTGGCAGTTTGTAAAAGTCTCTATGTCCTCTTACTTGGTTGGTGTGTTTGATATATATTTATTATATCTTTAACACTTTTTAATCACTTGTTTGTATGAATCATAGTATATATACTATTGCATAAAAAGTCAAACATTTTATTTATCTCTAAGCGATTTTTTATCTTTACTCTTAAGCAAACCGCTAACATAGTTTCTTGCTTTATTATTATATCATTGTTTTTGTTGAAATGAATTATTTATTTATTATCTTGCATATTGTAATTTTTAGAATTTTTCTTTCGCGTCTTGGCCTATCCTTGCCTCAATCTGCGCATTCCCTTTATGAATGACATTCTGGCATTCTTTGTATGCGTCTGCACCTGTCATCGCGTTCTTCCTATAATCTACGACGAACATAGCGGCCACAACATTTTGCAATTTCTAACGCGCAATCCTTCATTACGAACTCCCCCCGGCTAATTACCGTTCGGATTTTAATCATTTCCATTTGTCTGGCATATATCGAGTAATCGCAGGCCCCGCGTATATCCTCACAAGGAACGGGTGTCGTGTGTTCAAATATGGTGATATCCGCATCTGACCCTTCCTGTAGGATTCCCTTTTGCGGATACATGCCATGACACTTCGCTTGGTTAAGTGTAAAACGATCAATGATCGCGTCACCAAAAATCCTGTACATCTGCGCAAAGCTGTAACCCAGTCCCCCCACTCCCATCGGGATATTGTCAATGGCCGCTTTCTTTTGAGTCTTAAAATATGGGCAGTGATCCGTGCCGATGGTATCAATTGCGTCAATATTGCCAATCAGTGTTTCTCGTTCATATTCGCTCCGAAGCGGCGGCGTCATGGTATAAAGCTCAGCATCGCTGCCGCTATATACCGCCTCATTGAAGACGAAGTAGTGGGGGCAGCTTTCAAGCAAAAAAGATTGATTCAAAATATCTGAAAACCGTTTCTTTAACTCAGCTACGGTGCTGCCGCAGCTTACATGCACCATGTATGTTAAGCCGCCCAGGTATGCCGTCATCTCGGCCAGTTTGATCGCTTCAGACAGCTCGCAAAGCGCGGGGCGGCGAGCAGAATATTGGCTCATTTCCTGCAGTTCGGGATAAAGCAAGGCATCGTTTTCAGTATGCACGAGAACCATCATATCCTTCTCGGAGGTCCGCTTCAACACCTCAACGATATGCCTGTCATCCGAATATATCCCCTCACCCCGATAGGTCGTATACAGTTTGATGGACGGAATGCCAAAGGACAGGCATTTACGCGCGATTTCCGGCACGTTCTCCGGCTGGCGCACCCCGCAATGAAACCCGTAATCAATTACACTTGGGCGTGCGTCCGCCAAACGCTTATTAAAGTAAACCTCAACCTCTTCCGGATGGCGCAACTCAGAAAGAAAGTCGATCAAGGTCGTTACACCGCCAGTTACCGCAGCGATGCTGCCTGAATAAAAATCGTCCGCGGGAGTAGACGCACCCAATCCTGCTAAATGAACATGGCTATCTATGAGCCCCGGGATAACAAAAGCCCCCTTGGCATCATAGACGGTCATCGCATCAAGCTGTTCCCCGCATATCCGTGCAATCTTCCCGCCGCTGATATACAGATTTTGCTCGACCCATTGCCCGTCAATATAAAGTTTTCCACCCGTCAGCTTTATGTCGTACATTTCGCCCCTCATTTCTGCTCCGAGAAATTACCGAACTCCCACACCATGCTTCGGGCATAGCCGTAAGCTTTTTTATGCTTCTATTGTGACATGGAAACCGTATAGATGCAAATTATTTAATAACTTTTACAAATATCTTTATTGTTTTAGTCTACATTTCAGTGTATATTATATAAATAGTTACCCATTACTTTATAATAATTTAACACATCTTGATTGGCAGGGAAGCTATAGATGGACGATCACATCTCCAAACTAAAATTCAGATTTGCCGTGACTGCCGCCCCTTGGGCGCTCAAAGGCGCTCCCGTGCTGTTGTGCGGACAAATGCGTCCGCAGTTCGAGCGGGCGAAGACGCTGGGTTATGACGCCATCGAGCTGCATCTTCTCACCCCGGATGACGCTAATTCATCCGAGGTGCGCCAGCTAAAGGAGGAATACGGAGTCGAAGTTGCCGCAGTGGCTACCGGCTTGAGCAAACTCGTCGACAACCTTTCTTTCATCGATGATAATCCCGTGGTGCGTATACGAGCCGTGGATCGAATCAGGAGCTTTGTCGACTGGTCAGCCGAACTGAACTGCGGCATCGTAATCGGGAGTTTGCGTTCCACACTGCCGGATGACAGCCGTGCGCAATGCATCGATCGCATCACGGATTGCATAAGCGATATTCTGGATTATGCGAAGCCCGCCAAAGTACCGATATATCTGGAAGTCATCAACCGCTATGAGTCCAACTTTTTAAATACCGCGAAGGATGCGGTGGATTACTTCAAAAACTTCAACAACAACTGGCTGTTCATTCATCTGGATACCTTCCATATGAACATCGAAGAGGCCAGCACAGAAGCAGCAATTATGCTCTGCGGGGCAAGGTTGGGGCATATCCATTTTGCGGACAATACCCGTCATGCCTGCGGGGAGGGCACCATAGACTTTAAAAAAGTTATGGGGGCGCTTAAGCGTATTTCCTACAGCGGCTACATCTCCGTGGAATGCCTGCCCATTCCGGACGGTATCACCGCCGCGAAGGACAGCATCATACATATCAAAAAATTTATTTAAACGTTGGGAGATATCATTATGATCGCACTGGGATGTGACTTTGCCGGATTTCCTCTTAAAAAAATTATCATGGAGCATTTGGACAAAAACGGATTCCAGTACAAGGACTACGGCACTTACGACGACAAGGAAGGCGAATATCCGGTTTTCGCACTGAAAACGGCCAATGCCGTAAAGGACGGGGTCTGCGACCGGGGTATTCTAATTTGCGGCACCGGGATCGGTATTTCCGTTGCAGCCAATAAAGTTAAGGGCATCCGCTGCGCCTGCTGCACTGAGCCGTATTCCGCGCTGATGTCGCGGGAGCACAACGACGCCAATATGCTTGCAATGGGCGCGAGGGTGGTCGGGGGCGAACTTGCCAAAATGATTGTGGACATATGGTTGAAGGGCCAATTTGTCGGCGGCCGTCACGTTAAACGGCTGAATATGATTGACCAGATTGAAGAAACAGGGACGATCGAGTAGCTGCGCCCACTCTATTTTCAAGCCAGTGGTTTTACAGGAATTTTGTTTCCACATTTTTTATTACACGCATAACGCTATTATCCCATAATAAAAGGCGGGAAAGACTGTCCTTCCTCCGCCTTCGCAAAATCGTTTTTAAGCATCCGACTTTTTAGCGGCTTTATGGCATTTAAGCCGCTGTAGTCAATACGAAGAACCGATGCCCTTCGCGTTCGACGTGGCGTCGGCGTTGCTGATTCCGTCCACGATAACCGGCGTGTTGCTGTATTTGACGCCCAGCCGCATTGCGCCCATATCCACAAAAAGCTTGGCCGATTTGAAGTCTACAACGCCGCCCGAAACCTTCACCTTTACTTTGTCACCCGCCGTTTCGAGCATGCATTTCACCGCGTCTACCGTTACGCCGCCTGCAAATCCCGTGGACGTCTTGATGAAATCCGCACCCGCTGCCACTGAGATAATGGACGCTTTTCCGATCTGTTCGAGCGAGAGCTCACTGGTCTCAAATATTACCTTTACCAAAACGCCTTTCTCATGCGCCACGTTCAGCACATTGTTGATCCCTTCGGCGACAATATCCCAATTTCCCGAAAGCGCCGCTGAATAATCCATCACCATATCAATCTCGTTCACGCCCTGACTTACATACAGCGCGGCGAGCTCTCCCTTGGCAACCGCTCCGCCTGTTCCATGCGGAAAGTCGAGTACACAGCTTACTCCAGTTTTGGTCCCCGCACACATATTTACCGCCATGTCAATGTCACACGGGCGGACGCACACCGTCTTCGTCTCGTAATCAATGCCAAGCCGTATGGCATCCTGCGCCATTTGTTTTGTCATGTTAGGGAACAAAACTGAATGATCGATATATCTGTTGATTTCCATTTTTCCTCCAATCATGAAAATATCATCATGAATTGCGTCGGATGATATCAATTGCATAATCCTTGTTCAGCACATTCTCCAATTCACGTTCATTTTGTCTCAGGGCAAAGAAACGTTATCCCCTTCTGTTTCATCCTCTCGATATAATGTTCCGGCAGGGGCTGGTCCGACACGATCGTATTGACTTCGTCAAAATCACAAAATGAGTAAAGCGCTGACTTATCGAATTTGTCCGCTGTGGCCAGTAAAGCAATACGCCCGGCATTGTTTTTGACGATGCGGCTCTTCACATCCACTTCGAAATAAGAGTTCACCGACAGCCCATTGGTTAAAGAAATGCAGGTCGCCGCGATCAGCACTAAATCAAAGTTCAGTTTAGTCATGCTTTCGGCTGAAGAGTTCGCGACAAAATTGCCATGAGAGTAGTTATAATACCCGCCCAATGCCAGCAAATCAAGATTTTTGTGCTTGGCCGTTTCATACATGGCTTTTAAGCTGTTGGTGATGATCGTCACATTCGATTTATTAATTAAGTATGGGATCACATTGGCAGGAGTGGTTCCAGAGTCAATAAATACCGTGGAATCATCTTTAATCAGCTGCGCGGCAACTTTGCCAATCTCCTGTTTTGCAGATATGTTAGTCACTTCGCGTTTCGAAACAATCATTGATTCCGTGAGTTCGGAAGCTGTTACACCACCATACACCTTTTTGATCTTTCCCCGTTCGAGAAGTTCCCCCAGATCGCGGCGAACTGTATTCAGCGATATTTTGAAGTGTGTTGCCATATCTTCCAGCGAAACGCTTCCGTGCTTAAGCACATAATCTTCCATCTCAATTAATCTTTCAACTCTCATAGCGCACTTTCCCATAATATGTTATTTAAGAAATTTCTGTAACTATATTAGTGTAGCATACCTGTTCATCCTAAATCAATTATAACTTTTCCCTGGTTCCACGGAGCGTCTGTCTCAGCGCTTCTCCTGCATCAGCTTCAAGAGCTTATCCGGAGTTATCGGCAGGGAATTGACGCGTACGCCAACCGCTTTGTAGATGGCGCTAAGTATAGCAGGCGCTGTCGCATTCAGCGGCAGCTCGCCCATGCCCTTTGCCCCAAACGGACCATGGGGATGGTTCTCCTCCACAATGGATGCACGGATATCCAGCGGAACGTGCGTTGTACGCGGCAAACCCATGTCCTTGAGATGCTTTGTCAGCACATATCCGTCCTTCATCAGAAACTTCTCCGAAAGCGCATAGCCAATACCCATCGCAACGCCACCCTCAATCTGTCCTTCAACGAGCGCAGGGTTGATTGCGCGTCCGGCGTCATTAGCCGCGTAGACGCGCAGCACCTTCACTTCACCCGTATCCTCGTCCACCTCGACGATGACCGCCTGCACGCCAAAGGAGTAAGAGAAATGCAGCCTGTACTTTTCGACAGCATAGGACGGGTTGTCCGAACATTCCTTCATCGGACTCGTCTGCGGCGCGACATAGTAATACTTTTCGTAGACATCATCCCCGCGTTCTGCGGCGATGTTTCCGAGCTCCTCAAAACTGATGCGGTAGCTCCCCCCGGCACGGATATCATACACGCTGTCCTTGTCGCAGTCCAAATGTGTTTCGGAAATACCAGATATCTTCGCAGCATATTTGAGCAGTGTAGCTTTAAAAAGAGTGCTGACCGTTTTTACGGCGTTGCCCGACACGAACGTCTGCCTTGAAGCCGTGGTGATCCCGCCGTCCAGCGTATAGTTGGAATCGATTATAGCCATGTCGATACGCCTGATTGAAACGCCCAACTCCTGCGCAGCAATTTGCGCCATCACCGTATCGCAGCCCTGCCCAAACTCGACGGCGCCCATCATCACGACGATCTTGCCGTCTTTGTCGAGGCGCATCTGCGCCCATGCCGAATCCTCCACACCGGAGCCCAAACCCACGTTCTTCATGCTGCCCGCGACGCCGATGCCGATCTTCTTGTTCGGGCCTGACGGAGCCGGAATCGAATCCTTCTCCACCGCCGACCGGATGACGTCCAGCGCATCCTGAAAGCCAGCACCACAGTCGATAACATGGCCGGTACACGTCTGCTTGCCCAGTGCAAGGCCGTTTTTCTTGCGGATCTCAAACGGGTCCATGCTGCACGCTTCGGCCATCCGGTCCATCATCGATTCCATCGCAAGGCAGGGCTGCGTACTGCCAAAGCCGCGCATCGACGCGCCTGGCACGTTGTTGGTATACACCGCATAAGTATCGAGCCATGCATTGGGCACCTCATAGGGGCCAGCGGCAAATGCGCATGCCCGGAACAACACGAACTCACCTGAAGACGCGTAGGCTCCGGTATCGCCGACGATGTTCACCTTGATCGCCATCAGCTTCCCGTCCTTCGTTGCGCCCAGCTTGTAGTGCATCTTCATTGCGTGGCGTTTGGTGGAAAAAATGTTCAGTTCCTCTCGGCTGAATACCATGCGCACCGGCCTGCCTGTCATCAGGGTGCCCAGCGCCGCCTGAAGGTGTACCGAAGGTTCCTCCCGGCCGCCAAACGCGCCTCCGTTGGGACGGATCACGACGCGCAGTTTGCTCTCGTCCATTGCCAGACATGCAGCGAGGTCCTTGCGCAGGCCTAATGGGTTCTGCACCGACCCGTATACTGTCAGAAGGCCGTCCTTGTCATATTCCGCAAGCGCCGCGTCGGGCTCCATATAAGCGTGATCGATACACTGCGTTTCGTAGGTTTCTTCAATGATGATATCCGACTGTTCAAACCCGCGCTCGATATTGCCCTTGTGCGTGTGGTGGTGCTTCAGTATGTTCCCATCCTCATAGATCTTATAAGCGCCGTCTGCCAACGCTTCCTCGGTTGTGGTGATCACCGGCAGCGGCTCGTATTCCACCTCGATGTGCTCCATCGCCGCATAGGCCTGCTCCTCAGTCTCCGCATATACCACGGCCACAGGGTCGCCCACATAGCGCACGATATCCCCCGCAATCACGGGCTGCTGCGTAAACATCCCCTGGCCGAAATCCTTGCGCCCCGGCACATCCTTGTACAGCGCGATGGCCGCAACGCCCGGCATTTTTTGGGCTTCCTCAATATCGACCGATATCAGCCGCGCGTGCGGATACTTGGAGAACAGCATCTTGCCCTGAAGAGGCTTTGCCAATTTAAAATCGTCCGTGTATACGGGCATGCCCTTTACCTTGCGCAACCCGTCCACGCGTACGGTGCTGCTGCCCACCTGACCGTCGTCGGCAAAAATGTCCACCGTCTCTTCGCCGCGCATAATGCGCGCCGCGAGCTGAACTGCCTCCACGATCTTCTTGTAGCCCGTGCAGCGGCAAATGTTTCGTTTCAGTGCTTCGCGTATCTCGTCCGCCGTGGGATTCGGATTCTTGTCCAACAGCTCCTTGGATTTCATGATCATGCCCGGCGTGCAGAAACCGCACTGGTACGCGCTCAGCTTTAAAAAAGCCGTCTGCAGCGGGTGCAGGTTGTCGCCGTCCGCCAGCCCTTCGATCGTCAGCACTTCCGCGCCTTCGAGCCGCTCCATCCGTTGCGAACAGGCCGTGACCGCCTTGCCGTTAACATGCACTGTGCAGGCGCCGCACTGGCTCCGCGCACAGCCGTCCTTTGTGCCGATGAGCCCCAGTTCCTCACGCAAAAAGGTTAAAAGCGTCATCTTCGGGTCGGTTGCGGTGGCCTCTTTTCCATTTATCTTCAATTTGATTTCACTCATCGCCACATTACTCCTTCACTGTGGTGTGTTCGTATTTTTCCGGAAAGCTGCGCTTGTACAACTCCACCGCCTGCCGTTGGACCATTTTGAAGGCGTACTTCTCGTCCAGCGTCCTTATCTGATATCCGTCCATCAGCACCTTCCCGTCAACTACGGTCGTGACCACGTCCGAAGGGAGGGCGGAGTAGACGATCTGTTCCACGAGATTGCTCGGGTTCTCCTCATAAACCGGCCACATATGCGGCTTATCGAAGCTCACAGCGATCATATCTGCGCGCTTGCCAACTTCCAGGCTCCCGATTTTGTCGTCCATCTTCAGCACCTTGGCACTGCCGCGCGTGGCCATCTTCAGCATTTCAAAGCAGGGCATCAGCGTCGCGTCGTCATTCGCCGTCTTTTGGATATAGCTGCCGATGCGCATCGCCGCGAACATATCGAGGCCGTTGCTGGACAGGTTGGAGTCCGTACCCAGCCCCACCGTGCATCCTTCTTTCAGCATATCCGGCACCCGCGCGATTCCGTCCGCCAGCTTGATGTTGCTGACCGGGTTGTACGAAATGCCCGCCGTATCCTTCTTCTGTGCCAGCAGCGCGATGTTCTCATCGGTCAGATGGATGGAATGCGCCAGCACGCAGGGTACGTCCAGCACCCCCGCCCGGTCAAGCAATTCCACCGGGTCCATGCCGTAGCGTTCCTGCATGATCTTAAGTTCGGCCTTCGTCTCGCACAGGTGCGTATGCACGCCGACGCCCATCTCCCGCGCAAGCTTCGCCACGCGCGCAAAGCTTTCCGGGCCGCACGTGTACGGCGTGTGCGGTCCGAACCACACGCTGACACGGCCGTTCTCCGCGCCGTGATACTTCTCGATCAGGACAACCGTCTTATCGATGCTTTCAAACCGGTCCTGCGTATCATCAAAAAACTGCGGGGAGAATATCGCACGCAGTCCGGATTGCCGGAGCACATCGATGGTGCGGTCGGCAAAACGGAAGATGTCGATAAAGGTCGTCACCCCGCCGCGAATCAGCTCCAGTTGGTTCATCAGTGCGGAAGCGGTCATATCGTCCGGTGTATAGCTGCGCTCGATCGGGTACGCCAGCTCCAGCCATTCCATCAGCGGAAGGTCCTCATGCAGCCCCCTTGTGAGCGTCTCGTGCATATGCGCGTTGATCAGGCCGGGGAGGATCACCGCGTTTTCGCGGATGATCTCCTCTTTGGCATGATACCGGGCGCGAAGCTCCGCCAGCTTGCCAACTGCAAGTATCGCGCCAGCTGCAACCGCAACGCCGCCGCCCAAGACACGCGTGTCGGCATCGTCCATGGCAATCACGCATTTTCCCGCCAGTATCAGGTCACATTCCTGCATCGCTATCCCTCAAACTCACTTATCCTTCGACAAGCGCAAAGCCGTTATCCCGGATCACCTTTGAATACCAGTGTCCGCTCTCCTTGATGTTCCTCTCCTGCGTCTTAAAATCCACATAGATCAGCCCGAAACGTTTGGTAAAGCCCAGCGACCACTCCAGATTGTCCGCAGAGCAGAACGCGTAATAGGCTGTTACCCTTGCGCCCTCGCGCATGGCGCGTTCGATCTCAATCAGATGGCTATACATATAATCGATGCGCCCATCGTCGACAACCTTGTGCTCCCGATTCACCATGTCGGTGACACACGAGCCGCTCTCCGTCATCATAAACTCGATATCGTCGTAGTCCTTTTTGACCCGCATCAGGATGTTGTAGATGGCCTCCGGTACAACCTCCCAGCCGATATCGTTGAGCGGCCTTCCGGTTTTGACCGCCGTCATCTTGATGGGCCATACTTTCTCGTCGTGCACGTAATAGTGCGGTGAGTAGAAGTTGATCCCAAGAAAATCCTGCCGTTCGGACATGATGGCAAGGTCTTCGGGCCGTATTTCAGGCACTGTCACGCCTTGCGCCTTATACCAGTCCAGCATGTCCTGCGGGAAGCTGCCCTTGTAGAGCGGGTCCAGAAACCAGCGGTTCCGGTATCCGTCGGCACGCCATGCGGCTTCGATATCCTGCTGCTTGTCCGTGGCGCTTTTGCAGTCCGAAAGGTTCAGCGCGACGCCGATCTTTGCGCCCGGCAGCATCTCGTGGCACGCCTTCACCGCTTTCCCGTGGGCCAGCAGCATGTTGTAGCTGACCAGCAGAGCGGTCGAAAAATCGCGCAGCCCCGGCGCGTACGTCCCAATATAGTGTCCTATAAATGCCCCGCAGAACGGTTCGTCCATGGTCACCCATGTGTCCACCTTGCCGCCGTATTCACGGAATAATATTTGTGCGTATCTCTCGAAGTAATCCGTAATATCGCAATTGGCCCATCCCCCCACGTCCTGAAGCTTTTGCGGCAGGTCCCACATATAGATGGTGACCATGGGCTTGATACCGTTCCGGATGAGCTCATCCAGCACGTTATGATAAAACGCGATCCCCTTCGGGTTTTCCTCTCCCCGTCCGTCGGGAAGGATGCGCGTCCACGCGATGGACATGCGGAAATTCCGTATCCCCATCTGCTTCATCAGCGCAATGTCTTCTTTATACCGGTGATAGAAGTCCGCCGTGACGTCACCGCTTTGCCCGTCAATCACATTGCCGGGGATATGGCAGTAGCGGTCCCATATCGACTCGCCCCTGCCGTCCACATTCCATGCGCCTTCGGACTGGTATGCGCTGTTTCCGATGCCCCATATGAAATCCTGTGGAAAGGTCAGTTTCCCCATTAGCTCCTCCAGTATGGCCGCTTGTGCCCCCAAGGGGCGTTCAGCAGCTTTGCCGTATCCTCGTTGGAAGCGCCCGAGACCAGCTCGTTCGCGCAGCGCACGGCATCCTTCATGATTGCCTTTTCGTCCATGGTCTTGACTTCATAGTCCTCCATCACGACCTTGCCGTCGATGATGGTGGTGCGCACGTCTCCCCCGCGGGCGCTGTATACCAGCTTCGGCGCGTACCGGTTTGCCGGGATCAGATGAGGCTTGTTGAAATCGACCAGTATCACATCCGCCTTCTTGCCGACCTCCAGCGACCCCAGCTCGCTTTCCATGTTCAACACGCGGGCGCCGTTGATCGTGGCCATCTCGATGGCCTGCTCGGCGGTTAAAAAGTCCGCGGAGAGGTTTTTCTGCTTCTGAATATAGGAGGCCGTGCGCATGACCTCGAACATGTCGTAGGTATAGCTGGCTCCTCCGTCGGTTCCAAGGCCCACAGCGACGTCGCGCGCCAGCAGTTCCGGCACCGGAGCGACCCCGTAGCCCAACTGTGAGTTCGCAACGGGGCAGTGCGCCACCTTCGTATCGGTATCGCCGATGATCTTGATCTCCTCCGGTGTCAGCCATACCGCGTGGACATACACCATGTTCGGCCCGACGTAACCCAGCTTATAGAGGTTTTCCACGTCGCGCATGCCGAATTCCTTATAGCAGTTGGTGATCAGCTCGCTCCAGCCCGCCACATGAAAGTTATTCTGCATTCCGTTCGCGAGGCAGTATTCCTGCGACGTTTTGAGCAGTTCGGGAGACGCGTCCTGCGTCGTGCCCACGCCCAGCGCTACGGTCGTCCGGCGCGTTCTGTGCCACTTGGCGGTGAACTTCTCCACTTCGTCCATCAGCTCTTTCAAGGTATGCACCATGGTCATATTCTCGTCTTCGATGGCTTCTCCCGCAAACGAACGGTCGAGCAAACCATATACGATACAGGAACGCATGCCGCTTTCATCGAGCGCCGTAGCGAGGTTGCGTACATTATCAAAATACGTATGCATATACCAGTGGTCGCATACCGTGGTCGTGCCGCTTTTGATCATCTCCAGCGCCGCAACCTGCGCACTCACATAGGAATGTTCGGGCGTCATACGGCTGACGATCGGAAATAAAAAACGCCAGTTCCACGGCTCAAAGTGCATATCGTAGCCGATCCCTTCGATCAGCGCCTGATAGACATGGGTGTGGGTATTGATCATGCCGGGCATCACCGCGCACCCTTCCGCATCGATTACCTTGTCCGCAGGGATGTCGAGGCTGCTGCCGATCTGCACGATTCTGCCGCCGTCGATGGCGATATCGCCCTTGAAAACACGTTTCTCCTTATCGACGGTCACCAGCATTCCGTTTTTGATCAGTAAATCCATTCGGTTTTCTCCGTTATTCCATCTTGCACAGCGCGCCGATCAGGTGATAATACCCCTGCGCCGCGCCTTCAAGCTGAGCGATTTCAATGTACTCGTCCACCACGTGCGCCTGATGCTCGGCACACGGCCCAAAACCAATCGTGGGGATATGGTGAATCCCCGCTGATGCGCTGCCGTTCGTGCAGAACTTATAGGTGGATACCTTGGGATCCAGCCCCGCCGCGCGAAGCGCGGCCATCGAGGCGTCGATCAAATCGGCGTTTTTATCCCGGTCCATATACCATGCAGGTGCGAACTTGGAGTGGCGCGTCTTATAGCCGGTGTAGAATTCCAGGTCGATTCCCGCGATAAACGTTTCCGCATCCAGTTTGCTGTCCGTTTTGGCAAGCTCGGATATCCGCTCGCGGATCGGCGCAAGCACCGTTTCCTCCATCTCGCTCAGCAGCAATCGCCTGTCGAACGTAACGCTGCACAGTTCGGGAACGACGGATGCGCCCGGATAGGGTGAGGAGATGATGTCGGTCAGCTCCATGATGCCGTCGCCCAGCGCCTCGTGATGCGGAACCGGAATCTCCCGTACGCTTTCGAGCAGCGCCATCATCTTATATACGGCGTTAATGCCAACATCGGGATTGGAGGAATGCGCGGTTTTTCCCTTGGTGCAGAGCACGACTTCGCCGCGGCCTCGCTGTCCAATGTTCAGGTTCAGCATCGTCGCTTCGCCGATCACCACCACGTCGGGATGTACGTTGCCAATGATGTAGGACAGGGAGCAGCCCTCCGCCACCTCTTCCATCGCTGTCGCCGTCACATAGACGTCGCCCGCCGGGCGTTTGTCTTGCGCGAGCCAGCCCGCGGCCATGATCATCGCGGAAAGCGCGCCCTTCATGTCCGCCGCGCCCCTGCCGTATATCCGGCCATTGTCAGTCTCCGCGCCGAAAGGCGCGTGCTGCCACTTAGCCGGGTCGGAAACCTCTACGGTATCCATGTGGCCGTCTAACAAAACGGTCTTCCCCCCACCGGTGCCGTTTATCTTGCCAATCGCGTTACCCTGCCCGTCGATCCACGCCTCGTCAAAGCCCACAGCTTTCATGCTGTCGCAAATCCGCAGCGCTATTTCCTTTTCGGTGCCGGTGACGCTGGGGATGCGTATCAGCTCTTTACAGAGTTCGGTTAAGGCATTGCGCCGCTGTTCATTCAACATAGATGATTTCCTTTATTCGCTGACGCTGATCGCGCCTCTTGGGCATACCGTCTGGCAGACGCCGCAGCCCGTGCAGTAGTCCGTATTCACTTGCGCTTTGCCGCCGTTCTCCTGACTCAATGCCGCCGCATAGCACGACTTGACGCAAAGCCCGCAGCCGTTGCATTTTTCGTCGTCCACGCTGGCCTGCAGATCAAACTTCTCGGGAAGATGCAGGTACGGCTGCGCGCAGCCGCGTATCTCCGCAAGGTTCTTCACGCCGTTTTCCGACATCCACTTGCGCAGATCCGCCTCCACCTTGTCAAATACGTCGAGCCCTTTCAATATCGGGGTGCCGACCATGCCGACGCAGGTTGCCCCCGCCATGATCATCTTAATCACGTCGGATGCGCTCGTCACGCCGCCCACGCCCAGCACGGGTACGGATACGCTGCCCGCGATCTCCGCGATATATGCCAGCGTCAACGGGAATATCGGCGCGGAGGACAGATATCCGAAAGCGCCGTCGCAGCCCAGTATCGGCTTGCGGGCGGAGATGTCAATATCCATTGCCGGGCCAACGGCGTCCATCGCCGCGATCATGTTGACGCCTGCGTCCTCCAGACGTTTGCACAAATCTCCGACGTTTTTCACGAAAGGAGGCAGCTTGACCATGAGCGGTACGCTCACTTCCCGGCGCGCGTACCGGACGACCTCGACCAGATTCTCCGGCTCGTAATCCGAGAAGGTGACCATCGCCGCGCCGTGCGCCTGCAGGACAACCGCGCGCTCCGCCGCCTCTTTCGGCGGCCAGTAATTCGTCGCGATATTTGTAAGCAGCGGCATGGGGATATTGATCTTGTCCAGTTCGGTCATCCAGGCGTCAAAGCCCCTGTCCGTCCAGTCCGCGTTGATGAGGCCGCGGTTTGCGGCGATCATATACGGATTGGGCGACTTCGACGGTTCCTGCCGGATGCTCTTGGTGACGATCGCGCCGATATTGTGCCGCGCCGCACGCTCGATCAAACGGGCACTGCCCGTCAGCGGGCCTTCGGAAAGTACCAGCGGATTTTTCAGCTTTATGCCCGATATTTCTACAGAGAGATCAACATCCACTGCCATTTGTCACGCTCCTTCATGCTTACATACAAATTTCTTCAATTACGTTGCAGTAAATTTCCGCAACGTTGCATACCTGATCGATGTCGACTTCCTCACGCGGGCTATGCGCCATCTTTCCATCGCCCGGGCCATAGACCAGCGTCTCAATGCCGAGGTCGTTGATCAAAAAGTCCATTTCATTGTATCCGTTGGAGTAGCGCTTCTCAAGCGGCGCATGACCGCTCTTCATCGCCGCGCGCTGCAATATCTGAAACAGGTTGCAGTCCGTTTTCATCAGCGTGGGGTTGAGGCCGCGCTCACGGATTGGCGGCCAGTGCCAGTCCGGACGGGCCACTTCGGCCTCCGCGACAAGCTCCGGATCCTGCTTCTTCGCTTCTTCGATGACTTCCCGCACCTGCGAGATTGCCAGCGCCGTGTTCTCTCCGGGTACGGTTCTTCTGTCCATCCAGATCACCGCTTCGCCGGGGACGTTATTGTAGGCCGTGCCTGCGTCAAACTTGCTCACGCAAAGCGTGCCGCGCAGCGTACCGAGCTCGCCAAGGTCCATTTCGGGGAAGCTCATCTTGAACAGCCCGTCCAATATGGGCATCGATTTCTGGATCGCGTTGATTCCAACCCACGGATTGCTCGCGTGCGCTGTGCGCCCCTTTACAGTGATACGAACGGGCGAGGTACCCTTGCAGCCGAATTCACAGGTGTCCGTATTGGTGGGTTCGGTGACCAGAGCGTAGTCTGCGTCCACGCCGCTTCGTACCAACGTATAGCTGCCCCTGTGTTCGGATTCCTCATCGACGATAGCGGCAACGCACAAAGGCTTTTTAAGCGCTTTGCCCGAACGCTTTATGGCGATTGCGGCACAGATGGAAGCGACCAGCCCGCATTTCTGATCCACAATGCCCCTGCCCCACATCTTGTTATCGCTGATCCTGGTAACAAAGGGATCTTCCATGTCCAACGGAGGTACGGTGTCGTAGTGGCCGTGAAGCATTAACCCAAGCTTTTGGCTCTTGTAGCTCTCCGCTCCGACCGTGATCATCACGTTAAACCGCGTTCCGGTCACCGGCATGATCTCCACATTCAGTCCGTGGTCCCGACATATCTTTTCGATCAGCCTTCCGCATTCTCCTTCGCTGCCAAACGTGCTGTCCACGCTGACCACCTGAGACAGCATCTCGCAGACCTCTTCATTGGTGATGTACTTGTCCTTGCCGACATAATTTCCATCATATTTCGGTACATATTCACCCATTACAGAATACTCCTTTTTTATCTACCTTTACGGCGTCGGCCAGTCGTTGCGCTTCCAGAAATCAACGGCCTGCTCCTGACAGCGGGCCCTGACTTCTTCCTCATCCATCAGCAGGTATTCGCCGCCCTTTACCACAACCGTCCCGTCGATGACCACCGTGTCGACATGCGCACTGTCGGCGACCGTCACAATGAAGTTCATCACGTTGTTTTCAAACACCGGCACCGGGCTGTTGTTCTTCAGCAGCACGATGTCGGCTTTCTTGCCGACTTCGAGCGTGCCGATTTCGTTTTCGAGATGCAGCGATTTTGCGCCTTTGATGGTTGCCATTTCAAACATCTCCTCATCCGGCATCAGTCCCAAATCCTCATAGCGGATGCGATGGATCATCTGGGCGGCGCGCATGTTTTCAAACATAGACTGCGTCTGGCCGTCCGTGCCCAGCGATACGTTGACGCCCGCGTCCATGAACGGAATCATGTTCGGCCAGAAGCCAAAGCTCGCATTGGAGACCGGCTGATGCGAAATGTTGCAGCCGTAGTGCTTCATGATTGCAGGGTCTTTACGGATATCCATGTAGCTGCAGTGGAAGAACAGTACGTCCGGCCCCAAGAACTCAAGGTCCTCCAACCACTTCAAGCAGCGCTTCCCGTACTTGAGCGTGGAGTCAAAGCTGTGCCAACGATCGTCCGCCAGATGCATCTGCAGTCCAGCGCCCAGCCTCGTCGCTTCAGCCCTGCACCGCTGAATCAGGTCGCCTGAACATGTGTAGGTGGTGTGCACGCCGATAACGCCCGAGATGCGTCCCGGGTTCTTGCGGCAGTATTCGATGAAATCCACGTTTTCCTTGAGGCCGAGCATGGAATTTTCTTCGCTGATCCTCCCGGTGGTTTCAAAAGAAAGCACGCCGCGGATACCTGACTCCTCCGCAGCCCTTCCAGCCTCAAACAATGCGCCCGGCAATGCGTACGAGCCTTCGCAGGTGTCGGATGTGGTCGTATAACCGTGCTTGATATTCTCAATACAGTTGATGAGCGTTCCCGCATAAACGTCTTTGCAATTGACCTTGTCTTCCAACATGGCGAACCAGAAACGTTCCATCCATGACGCAAAAGAAAAGTCGGCGTCGTCATAACCTGCATGTGGCAGGCTGCGAACCACAGCGCTGTATAAATGGCTGTGGGTAGATACAAAACCCGGAATGGCAATCATCCCTTTTGCGTCGACCACCTCCGCTCCTTCCAACTTCTGGGGTGTCAACTTCTCCATGGAGTCCATTTCAGCAATCAGATTCCCATCGATACGGATAAAACCGCTCCTTATCAAACGCTTTTTCTTGTCCGGGATCACAATCATAGCATTCTTTATAATTTTCATCACGTCTATCTCCTTTTTTCTTGGTAAGCGTTTTTATATTTTTTTACATGTTGGATCAGAACCCGGATTCTCTAGTTGTTTCTAACGTATTTGATTATATTATTATTATATCTTTGTTATATATAAGTCATATTTTAATAAATTTATTATTTTGATATAGTATATATGCTTTAAAAATAAAAGTCAAACTTTTTACGCATTGTGCTTCTTTATTGATTACACTAAATGGCACAATTATGGACGGAGGAGAATGTCCCATCTGGCGTTACTCGAGACGGCAGTTTGTTAACCCGGAGACCTGTATTTCTAATTGCCATGTATAGGCTTTACAATGTATCCTATATGCACGCATTTATAGGGTTGTGAATATAATACAAGAGATATAATCTGAGCGTTATCGAAATAGTAATTTAGGAGTAAAAGAAAATATATTATGATAACTCTCTACCAAATTGTAGTGCCGAATATAATGCAGGAGGGATTCTCCGCTCTTATATCAAGCGCATCCGCGTCTACAGACCTGCAGTTTACAGGCTGGACTGTTGCTTCTCCTTATTTTGCAAGCGCGAATTTTAATGCTACGACGGGAATATATACCGTCCCGGCTACAGGAAGGTATTCACTAGAAGCCACCATAAACTACAATACAGCTGCAGCGATTACTGGTTCTATCGGTGCCGGCGTAAATCCTGCTTTTGAAGTCAACCGCACTTCCCCAGCCACAACGATACTAAGTGGACTGCTGCCTCTTAACAATTTTAGTTTGGTAGCAATTACATTAAGGGCCATTCTGGGAGGAGGAACAGTGACATTGGCAGGTGAGGCAAGCTTATCAGCCGGAGATGCTTTGGGTCTTTATTTTAATGCCGATACGATGGTAGGCATAACGCTCAATTTTTCAAATGTTGTCTGGTCTATTTACCGTATTACCTGATAAGTAATCCAGTCAAAAGAAACTCGCTCGTGTTCTTTCTGTTCACTGACTTTGTGTTCTTAATTATCCGAGGCCCATAATCAAAGCCACCAGACAAAGGCACATCCAGATATCACAAGGTTTACCGTAACATTGCCTATTGATTACTCTGACAGACTGCAAGGTTATTGGTGAACCAATAGTCGGCAGGTCCGTAGTTTTAAACACTAAACAGTTATCGACAATCTTATAATCAATACCGGGTTGGTTGACTGCATTAGCCAAAAGATTCTGGTATGAAGTCAACTGAGACGAAAGAATTCCCTGGCCATATGGCGTTATTTCACTGCCCGAACAATAGATTCTTCTCTCGTCCGCTAAAACGTCATATTGATAATCATCCACCTTCAGAAAATGACCGCATACGTCTTTAATCGAAATTGACTCAAGTATGATCGATCGCCCTTTCTGCGGAATATCCGCAGTAATAAACTTCAACAGCCCCTTCTCCACAACGTAGTTTCCCCTCGGCTGCAACACACCATTTACATAAAGATTGTAATAGGATACCTCGCGCGGCCCCGGAATACCGTTTACGCTGTATTTCTTAAGCGCATCGTCGTTTGTGTATTCGCGCTTAACCCCATCTGCGATTGTATAATATTGGTCATCGGCAAATGTTACGCAGTCTCTTTTTTTAAATGTAATATATTTTATAATGACAGTCGCACCTTGCGTTGGCAGGTCCTCAGTAATAAATTCCAGCCTCCCTTTTGATATGATATAGTTTACTTTTGGTTGCAACACGCCGTTAACGTATAAATTGTAGTACGAAACTTCTTCGGGTGAAAGTATGCCCTTATCGCCATACTTCTTTAACTCGTCCGCATTCGTATATACCCGTTCTGTTCCGTCGGAAATTGCGGTATATTGGTAAGATTCCGCTTCAATTTGGTCGATTCCATGTATCAGACAAGTCCTACTTATCATTCTAATCGTATCTATCGTCTCACCTACAACGGCAGATGAATTCTCGCTGACCCTAACCATTCTTTCCTCAGAAGCAATTACTCTTGTTTCAATACTGACCATAATCCTGATAATATCTGCGCATCTGCACCGAAAAGGCGCGGCCTGACAAATAAAGTTGTTAACTGTGAATTCTAGGGTCGTACATTCAGGTGCGCAAATCCATATTCGCTGTATGATTCTGAACGGAACGGGCGCAGAGAGATTCCATTCGTCGATGCAAACCGACACATGCCCTTCAATCGAGATTACGGCCATGCTGATATCCATAGTCTTCCCTGACTTTAACCGGACACACCGCTTAATACGATTCTTGGGGGAGGTCAACTCAGTAAATCTGATTGCATTCTGGTCATATGCATTAAGAATTCTTCCATTTTCATCACACAATCTGCATATTATTATGGGGGTGTATTTTATCATATTCATCTCAGTCCCCAAATTGATCTTTCAGGCTTTATTTCTGCACATGATTCAAAACTCTCCGTTTAATATAGTATGAATTAAGCAACAGAACTGCTACTATAATAATGATTCAGGGTAATCAAAGGGTTAATTCCGTTTCATTAAGGTATCTGTGTCTGTTTCACAATGAATTAGCGCCTGTGCAATAAAAAAATCGATATTATCATCAATATCCACAGACCGTTCCTTGGGCATCACATATCCATAGCAGCCGGTCTGATATAGATTTACAGGATTCTCGATGAACGTTGTTGCCACGATATAGATCGCTCCATTAATTCGGTAAAATACGCCATGCTTTTGCCTTGGACTGATTGTATTTGGATCAAGAAAACCATCCAATGAGCCGTCTGCCGGCAGACGGTTGCACAACAGCGGCGAATGACTGGCTTCACAGATGCCCACGACTGCCCGGGCATTTTTATTGATAAACAACTGATAGGCATCAACTATATCCTGCGCCGTGCGTAACGGTGAGGTGGGCTGCAAGAGTGCTACGGTATCAAACTTCAGGCCTGCTTCGCGATATTTTTGCAGTGCTTCGCGCACCACAGCCCAGGAATCGGCCATATCTCCGGCCAGTTCAGGGCTTCGCATAAAAGGCACGTTTGCACCGTATTCAATTCCGGCTCGTGCGTATTCCGCAGAATCTGTGGATAAATATATCTCATCGAACAGACCGCTTTTCTTTGCCGCAAGCACCGTATAAGCCAAAAGCGGTTTGCCGGCTAGCGGCAGGATATTCTTGCCGGGCAACCCTTTTGTACCGCTCCGGGCCGGTATGACTGCCAGATTTATGGCCATTCTTCACACCTCGAACATAATATCATAGAATTTTTTTTTAAGATCCGGTACGCCCTGGAGCAATCTTTCCCGAATAATATCCACGGTCAGCCGGGATGTATTCCCATCTCCGTAGAGACTTCGCTTTTCACGCGCTATCCGCACAAATTCATCCGAGAACGCCCTTTCCATCGCATTGATGATGGAGGCCTTTTCGGGTTCTGCGTTAATCACGCTGGGGGCTTGCAGCCTTCCCTTCTGCCTGTCGCCAATATTGACCGTCGGCACGCCCATCGTGGGCGCTTCGAGTATACCGCTCGATGAATTGCCGATGATCGCTTTTGCGCCGCGCAAAGCCGACAAATATTTCACCATACCGAGGGAAGCGACGACATGAACATTATCTCTGTATTTGACGTACTCATCCCACAGGTGGTTGATTTCACGCCCGCCTGCGTCTGCGTTGGACTTTGTAGCGATAAACCTCATATTGGGATAATCATCCATCGCTTCCATCAGCGCCCTGATCTGCGTTCCCGCGGTCTTATGTTCAGCCGTTGCCGGGTGGAAAGACACAACGCAATACGGCCGTTTCTGAAGCTCAAAGCCGATGTCCCGCTCCAGGGCGGCAAGCGATACGAGAGGCCCATTCAATGCGTTTTCAACTCCGAGAGCGCCCACGTTATATACCCTGTCCGGGTCTTCGCCCAGTTGTATCACGCGCCTGCGATAGGACTCGCAGGTCACAAAATGCAGCCAACTCATTTTGGTGATGGAATGCCTGTAGCATTCGTCGACTGCTCCCTGTGTGGTTTCTCCCCCATGGAAATGTGCAATGGGAATTCTCTGATTTACTGCGGCGCTGCACACCGCAAACATCTCAAATCTGTCTCCCAGGACGATGAGCAGGTCGGGCGGATACTGTTTAAAATATGTGCCAAACCGAATTAGCGTCTTCCCCATCGCCTTACTTATCGCTTCTGGAGTATCTTCATCGGATAAAATTCTAATCTTCCGATGGACCGCAAACCCGTCGTTTATGATCTCACGGTATGTATTCCCGAATTCACTGCGCAAATGCATACCCGATGCAACAATGCGGAGGCGGATCATCTCTTCTTTCTGCAGGCGGGTCAAAAACGGCTTCAATATACCGTAATCCGCCCGTGATGTGGTTACAACGCATACCGTTTTATTCATCTTCAATGATCTCATCCTCAATATAATCCCTTGTCGCTTTTTTACCAATGACTTTGGGCCATTTCATGGGAGAGATACCCCCCGCCGGGCGTTTTGTCGTCAGGTTTTCGGAGGTCAGCTCCTCTCCTTTTTTAATCCTCCGGGCTGCGACAATGCTCTTGCGGACCATAACGAGATTCATCTTTTCCGACCCCGTGGGACTTTTGACGCCGGTACCCAGCGCCATCTCGATTTTTCTGATCCCTGTCACCAGATCGCGGAGTTCTTCCGGGTTAAGACTCGCCTTGTGATCTGGCCCCTGCATGTTCTTATCCAGCGTAAAATGTTTTTCGATTACACAGGCACCCAGCGCAACAGCCGCCAACGCAATTTCAATGCCTTCCGTGTGATCCGAATACCCAACAGGGAGTCCGAAGGCATCAGACATCGTACGCATCGCCAACAGATTCGCATCTTGCGGCGGCGTAGGATATTGCGTGTTGCACTGCAGCAGCGTTATCGGTCCGCTGCCGTTTTTCTGTAGCAGACATACGGCCTCCTCCACCTCGGATAACGTCGACATGCCCGTGGAAAGTATCACTGGTTTCCCTGTACGGGCCAGCGCCACAAGGCAAGGGTAATCCGTGATTCCGCCCGACGGTATCTTCCAGAACGGTATGTCCAGAGCAGTAAGGAATTCGATGCTTTCCACGTCGAAAGGAGTGGAAATAAAATCTGTTTTGACGGCTTTACAGTAGGCGTGCAGTTCCCTGAACTGCTCAAAAGGTAGCTCCAGCTTTTTCACCATTTCAAGCTGGTTCTCCCCTCCAACTCCGTTCTCAATCTGATAAAGGGCTTTCTGCGCTTGTCGGGTGATCATTTTTTCGGCCTTAAAGGTCTGGAACTTCACCGCATCAGCACCGCAGGACGCGGCGGTATCCGCAAGTTTTTTTGCGGTATCCAGGCTCCCGTTATGGTTGACTCCCGCTTCCGCCATAATATAAACCATATGTTTCACTCGCCTAGCCTTCCGGCACTATTACACACAAAGTCTTATGACTTATCGGGGACCCGTATGCATACCCCATAAAGCCTCACGGCTTTTGGGGAACCCCGTATTTGATTGGCCTGGCTGGTATGCCCACGGCAATACATCCCGTCGGGATATTCCGGACGGCGACCGCTCCGGCTCCCAGCACTGCTTCCGCTCCGATGCTGACACCTTCTATTACAACAGCGCCGATGCCAATGTGTGCTTTCGGCCCCACCTCCACATTGCCGGCCAGACAGGCCCCGGGAGCCACATGGACGAATTCACCCAAGACACAATCATGTTCGACGATCGCGGCAGTGTTGATGATGGCGCACTCACCGATGCTGGCCTGCGCATTGATTACTGCCTTTTTCCCAACGAAGACGCCTGGTGCCAGCACCGCGCTTTCCGATACGACAGCCGTCGGGTCCACAATGACGGGCAGCAAAAAGCCGATCCGCCTGAGGTGCTGGTGTATCCTGATGCGCTTCGAAGGGTCTCCCACGCTGCCCAGCGCAATAAACGCGTTATGGCAGCCTGTGTTAAAAATATGTTCCCAATCATCGTCGGTAGCAGTAATCGGGATTCCCATCACACAAAGACCCGCCCGCGAAGGAACATCGCTCAGCATAATATCGCTATATATATTGCGGGATAACGCATCCAGCACTGATTTGCAATGCCCGCCTGCCCCTATGATCAATAGTGGATTCCCCATGGCCTATAACCCTTTTTTATGTCTTCCCCAAAGCTTCTTGAACCTATATAAACCGAGGGGGCTGTCCTTGCGGGCAACCCTCTGGCAGCACTCTCTTATTACTACGGAATAGCAATCAACGATGTTGCAAGTGCCGACACCGTTATGGCCGCGTTGGCATTGAAGGTCTGAAGAGTAATTGGATAGCCTGACGTAAGCGATATTCCGCCGGCAGCAGGTGTAATAACAACCGCACCGGAAGTGATCGCGTATAGCCCAGGCTGCTGCAGAACGCCGTTGATGCTCAGGAGGTTTAATCCCTGCCCCGTTGCAAAAGCCGACGCCGAGGTTCCGTCCCCATCAAACCAGGTTGATACCTGAAGCGAATAAGCGCTCCCTGACGCGATGGGAACAGTAGAGGACATCGTGCGGAAATACGCGTGTGCCACCTGACTCGTCGTTGCACTTATACTGGGGAAACTCTCACTCGCTAATTTGAAGAGTTGTAATGCCACTTTAGTCTCTCCTTTCTGAGCAATTCTGATATCGAATAAACCGTATGCTTTCAATGATTCGAATCAATCACTACCATACTATGCCTCCACTACGAATTGTGATACTATAAACTACGGGGGTTCAATGGACTTCCTGCCCGATCTGCCCGGATTTCCTCCCGCATTTTAATAATAGCAGAAATGTCAATTCTGGGTTTTGGCACGCAGACATTTGGGGTATTTCGCAGCATAAGGCAAACCTCCAGGTTCTTCAATGCCTCAGTGTTTCTGCTGAGTCGGCGGTACAATTCCGCTCGCAAAACATGCAAATCGGCGAAGAATGGAAATAACCAAATGCCTTCGCTCAGTACTTCTTCGGTAGTATCATACCGCGAAAGCGCCAAAAGACAGATACCCAAGCACTTGTACAGGTGCGGAGTATAGAGATATCCTCCGCTAAAAGCGTGACGCGCCAACTCAAAGGAAGCAGCACTTTCTTTGTATTTTTCTTGTTTCAATAGCTCAAGCCCTTGAAGATATCGCACGTAACCATCCTGCGGGTGCTCCTTTATATCCGCCTTTAAAAGCTGTATCCTTTCTTCGGTCTGCCACTCGGAAGCCGTTTCTTCGCTGCGTATGATCTTGATGCCGCCGCTCAGCACGGAATACATCTCCTCGTCAGGAATATATTCAAAGGAACGGTATCGGAAACGGTAATTCTTTCGGTTGCGAAGCAGGCGCAGGGATTGCGACGGGGAGATTTCGGCCCTTTCCTCCCGTGTACCGTCCACATCCATAAGATAACCTTCAGCGGCGGGATTCAACATCAGAAGCTTAAGTTCGCCAAACTGGTTGCGGGCGATTGTTTCATCCGCCTGCAGAAACAACACCCAATCTCCGGACGCATGATCCATGCAGAAATTCTTGATTTTGCTGAAGTCTTCCTCCCATTCCGGCTGGTATACCGCTGCGCCGGCCTGCTTTGCAAGTTCCAAGGTGCGGTCACAGGAACCAAGATCCGCTACGATGATCTCATCAACGGCCTCTTCCATGTTTTCCAGACAACCGGGGAAAAATGATTCTTCATCCTTCGTAATAATACAAAGGCTCAGCTTTTTCGATTCTACCAGCATTTCATATCACCTTCCCATTCAGTTCTTCGCGAACGGCCGAAAGGGAGCATGCCGCCTCCTCAAAGGTTACGGAGAGGCTTTGGCCAACCGCCCGCATGTCGCGGAAAAGCTGTCTGTGAAGCTCAAATATTTGCACTCTTTTTTCCTGCGTATCGATCGTGCCAAGCCGGCTAAACAAATAGAAGTAAGCGCATAGTATCCTCTGGGAAAAGAAGCCGCACAGGTCGTCATCCCTGTACCGGTAAAACGAAGCAAGGTTATGCTTATAGGTCTCATCAAGAATATCCTGATATTTCCCTTCATCCTTCCCGGAACACAGGACCATCATCCTTTCACATTCCAGCCTTTTTATATTCGCTTCACGCGAAAGATCGCGGAAGAACCCGGCATAATGCTCAATATCCGCAATCATGTTATCGAGAAGCGCAGCGCGCTCCGCAATGGATACCTTTTCTCTTTCTTTTTTGATCAACTCGGCCGCCTGGTATGGCAGCGGTTCAGTACAATACTGCTCGATCAGCATTGGAAGCTCCGCCCGCTTTGTCCCCTGTATTTTGGCACCGCCTTCCGTTGCGTTATAGAAATGATGTTCCGGGTGTTTGGAGATGATGCTTTCCATGATGGAACGGAATTTTACCCATATCTGGTTTGATGGGATCATTTCTCCGTCATTGCCTTCAATATAAACCGTGGGCAACGAATGGAGCGTATCTCTTATCCGTTTACCTTCTTCCTGCATGGCCACCGCATCCTTGCTGTGCGTAGCGCCTTCCTGTCCATAGGCCAGATTCTGCCCGACGAAGATGATGGGGTCAGCACCAAGGTGTATAGCGGCGGACAGCGCAAGGTGCGCTACGCTCGCGCCTGAATCCAGTTCACTTCCATCGGCCAGATGCCGGTTGAACCAGCGGTTCAGCCCCTCACCTTTCCGGAAGACGGGGATTTTCTCTCCTGCAAAAGAGCGGAAGATGCGAGGGTCTACCATCCCGAGCGCTAACAGGGCGATATCCGGTGAATGATCGCGGTTTTCAAAATGGTAAAGATAATTGGTTTTTGTCCGCTCCAGCGCACACATAAAATCTGGTTTAACTCCGTTTTTCGTAAGCGGTACAATCGCAGATTCCGCACAGATCATCAGACATTTGCCCTGAACCTGTTTGAGCCACGGTATGCTTTTATCCAGCGACGGCCCGTTGGAGACGATGATTGCCGCCACGCCGACATACTTGTCTTTCATACTGCTCACATAAGGGCTTTTCAGGAATTGTATTGTGTTTCCCAGCAGGTTGCGCAGCCCCGTTATATCGTCCTGATGGCTATTGCCGATGCAGGAGGTTACAAGTGACAACTCTTCAAATACGCGCCGGTGAATCTCCAGATATTCCTTTTTAAAATTTCTTGCCGCAGAACAGGTAAAAATAACGGTCGGAAAGATGGTAATATCAAAAAGCATCGTGCTGAACAATTCAATCAACGGTTTTTTTAAGCAGGCGTCGTCCCCAATCAGAAATACGACTTTTTGAGTCTGTACCAAAGGCGACAGATCGAAATAGTAAAGCATAGCCTTAAACAGGCAGACGTCCCATTCGTATACGATCACAAGGGCTTGGGACAGTTTTTGGGCAAACAGCTCAAACAGCGCATAACCGAAACCGCACCCGTAAAGAAAAATTTCCGCTGAATCCTGTAGTTTTATCGCTTGGCTCCATGCTTTCGCTTCCTCGGTCGGATGCTCGCTGGTAATATGAAAGCAGCCGCCGTCCCGGCGGTACCGACAGATCGGATAACCTTCCGCATTATAAACGACTTCTATTTTTCTCCGGTATTCATCTTCCGATACATTCGACACGGCATCTTTCAGCCACGATGGCAGTAACGCAAGGTTCTTACGATACATTTCGTCAATTTCATTCGGTTTCGCGATATTCATGTCCGTCACTTCCTGTCATCCATTCCCCAGCCATGGGGTAAAATACATCTTCCAGTAAATCAGCAACGCCGGCGACATCCTGATTCTTTATATAAAAGTGCATCGTCCTCACGGCAGGCAGCAGTCGATTAAGGTCAATCTGGGGCTGCAATGAAATCTGATCGTTCTCCACCAATTCTTCCAGTTCCGATAACGCAGATAAAAGGCCTTCGATTCCTTCGGCGTCCTCGCCGCTTCTCAACTGTACGGAAGTCGTCTGCAAAAGGCAGTGCAGGTGTTCACTCTGCAACGTGAGCATTACCGGTTCCGTTTTCACCGTCGTCTCATTCATCAATCAATTCCCTCCATCCGCGAACCTGATAAATCACCAGATTAAATATGGTGCTGAAAACCTGTGCCTCAATCACAGAGTTGAACTTACACAGTATTTCGTTTTCTTCTTTTTCTTCCTCTTTGGAAAGAATCACTTTTTTCATCAAATCAGATTCTGCCCTGATTGCGGCCATCAGACTGCGAAACTCCAATAGTTCCGGGCTCGTTGACTTTTCCACCGGTTTCTCTCCTATCTCTACTTGCTAGTACGGTCAATTGAATTCGTTGTCATAATCTTTACAGGCCTGATCAAAGCTTTTCATCCCGCCGATGTCAATCCAATATTCTCTGATCGGGAATATGCAGACAGGCTCCTTATTTTGAAGAAGAACCTTAAACAAATCGTTCATATCAAAATAGGAATCCTTCGGCACGCAATCCAGAACCTCCGGGTTGAGCACATATATCCCTGCGTTAATAAAGCTGGAAAATACTGGTTTCTCCTCAAACCCGACCAAGCGGTCATGGTCCGTCCTAATGAGCCCGTACGGCACCTGAAAGCCATACGTGGCCACCGCGATTGTCGCCACGGCCTGATGCTCTCGGTGAAAATCGACAAACTGCTTAAAGCTGAGCTTGGTCAGTATGTCGCCGTTGAGCACAAGAATCGGGTCCGATGTCTCGAACGGAAAAAGACTCAGGGACCCCGCGGTACCCATCCGCTTCTTTTCGTCGATATAATAAATCTCCGCGCCCATTTTTGAGCCATCGCCGAAATAGTCCTTGATCTGCATCGATTTATAATTGACCGAAATACAAAACCGCGTGAACCCCTGCAGGGTCAGCTGTTCCAGAGTAGTTTGCAGTAACGGCTTTTCACCAACTTCCAGCATGGGTTTGGGGCAATCATCCGTCAGCGGTCTCAGCCGTTTTCCACGTCCCCCGGCCATAATCACGACCCAGCTGTTGTTGTGGGGATCCGTCAGCTGTTCTTCCAGCCGCTCCACCCCTATGACACGCCGCTCCTCATCTATCACCGGCAAGTGACGGATTTTGTTGGCTTTTAATATGTCAATAATACTCTTTCGATCATTCATTTTCGGAATCGTAACCGGATGTGGATTCATGATCAGGCTGACGGAACTGCTCAAAGGAATCCCTTTTAAAATCCCGCGACGGATATCACCGTCGGTAACTGTACCCAGCAGTTCCCCTTCCTCATTCGTCACAATGGCGATCTGCCGTGAATTCCGGTCGATTATTTCAATCACCTTATGAATCTGCAAATTCGGGGAAATGAGGGTTTTCTCCCAATCATCCATGGCACACCTCCAGTATTCCGGTCTGCATTTTAAATGCAGGCTCTCTTTTCCGGAACGCCTGTTATTATATTATTGATGGAAGATGTGTTTGGTTACAGTTATATCCACACATGCAACGTATAACAGCACTTTGGATTCTCCGGCTTTGAATACATCCTGGATATGAATCGACATGCATCAGTATCTCTCACCAGCATTTGCCGAAAGTGCTTGGAACGATCCTTAGTAGATGCACGGCTTTGACTTTATCCCCCACCGTTTTGGGAGGATACAAACGGCTTCCCAAGCTTGGCGCTGCTCGGAATATTGATAATGCACCGCTCCAAGCTCTCCGCTGTTAACAAATCCATTCGTGGGCAATTTCGAAACATAGGCAGCTCACTCATTAATGTCCAAACGGGGCGTGTCTGAATCCCCTGACGATTCGTTTCTTCCAGAATAGAATCACGCAACGGTACATTTTCTTCCGACAGCATCAGCGTATTGAGCCAGTAGTTACTTTTCGCATAGGAAGGCTCGGTAAAAAAGCGAATTCCCTGCATGTCCGCAAAGGCCTTTTTGTATTCCTCTGCCAATGCCCGTTTAAGACGAAGAAATTTATCGATCTGTTCCAGCTGCGCGCAGCCAAGCGCTGCGTTTATATTTGGCATCCGATAATTATAGCCGACCTCATCATGCACAAACGCCCAGCGATGCGGCAGCTTTGCCGTTGTCGTCAGATGCTTTGCCTCTTGATAAAGTGCCTCATCATCGGTCAATATCGCGCCTCCCCCGCCTGTGGTTACAATTTTATTCCCGTTAAAACTGAGCGCTGCAAGCTTCCCGAATTTTCCGGTATGGATATCCCGATAATACGAACCGAGCGATTCTGCGGCGTCTTCAATGAGCTCCAGCTTATAATCGCCGCAGACCCGCAGAATCCGGTCAAGCTGCACGGGATGCCCGAAGGTGTGCATGACGACCAGCGCACGGACCGGTCGGCCCGTCAATTTGTTATAGCAGGTTCCGTTTCGCATTTCCGCGGTCTCTTTCAGGTAGCCGTCCAATTTGTCCGCGTCGACCCCGAGAGAATCCATATCGCTGTCCACCAGATGTGGGACGGCACCGCAGTAGCATACGGCGTTTGCCGTGGCGACAAACGTCAGCGCCGGAATCAGCACCTCGTCCCCCGGCTGCACTCCCGCCAGTCTCAAACAAATCTGCAGCGCCGCTGTGCCGTTGACGACCACCGCCGCAAATCTGACCCCCGTAAACCGGGACAGGTCTGCTTCAAATTGATCCACGTATGAGCCGACAGAAGAAACATAGCTGGAATCAATGCAGTCCTTTACATACTCCCGTTCGCGGCCTTCAAAAAGTGGCTCGTGCAGTGCCACCTGCTCGTTTCCTTTATGAAATACTGTTTTCAGAACGGCGGCTATTTTTTCCGGCTTTATAGTTTGCTTCATGATCTAAATCACATAGCCAGCAGCTTTATACCGTTTCTGATTCTCAGGGTTAAGGAACCATTCCGCAGTCAGCGCCAACCCCTTCCGGAAGCCGTCTTTCCCGCCAAATTCCGGCTCCCAGCCAAACAACCGCTTTGCCTTGGATATATCCGCATACAAGCGCATGACCTCGCTTTTTTCAGGCCGAACTCGTTTTTGCTCCTTCACTACTCCCACATCCACATTCATGATTTCGGCGATCATCCCGGCTGTTTCACCGATCGAAACCTCAAAATCACTGCCGATATTAACCTCTTCCCCCAACGCCTCATCACAGCAGGCAACCTCACAAAATCCTCGTACTGTGTCGCTTATAAAATTGAAATCTCGCGTGGGAGTTAAAGCGCCCAGTTTAATCAACCGCTCGCCTTGTGCAATCTGAGTAATAATAGTGGGGATAACGGCCCGGTTGGACTGGCGCGGGCCATACGTGTTGAACGGGCGGATAATTGAAACCGGGGTGGAGAACGAACGGTAATATGATAGCGCAAGCTGGTCGGCCGCGATTTTTGAAGCGGCATAGGGGGACTGTGCCCTCAGGGGATGCGTTTCTGGAATAGGGATAATTTCTGCCGTCCCATACACCTCGCTGGTGGAAGTCTGTATAATACGTTCCATTTCCAGCTCCCGCGCGGCCTGCAGCACGTGAAGCGTGCCCTTCACATTTGTGTCGATATATGCATCCGGGGAACGGTAAGAGAAGGGTATGGCAACCAAAGCGGCCAGATGGAAAACCGTACTGCACCCACTTAAAGCGGCTTTCACGCGATAAGGATCCCGAATATCCCCCTGGAATATTTCGAGGCCATCCAGAATCTCTTTAGGAGAATAATCCAGCCACCCCCATGAGTTAAACGAATTATAGTAGACAAAGGCACGGACGGAGCATCCTCTGCGAACCAACTCTTCCGTCAGGTGAGAACCGATAAATCCGTCTGCACCGGTAACTAAGATTTTCTTTCCGTTCAGATTCATCATATACTCCAACGATTAGCTTCACATTTATTTATATGCCGGTTTAGCTAAATCGTACTATCCGGTTCGTTACCGCCTGCGTCTCCTGCCGCATTGATTTTTAACAGAATATTGCTGTTATGTTTTGATTCTAAAGCCTATTGGTAAATCTCTCATTCAAAAACGCCCGTGCAGGCTCAAGTATTGTTTCGCACACCAAGCGAAAGCCCTTAAAACGTTTTGTTTTAAGGGCTTTTTGTTTTATATATTTTACTTTGAAAAAAGGGGCAAAAATAAAAAGGTTGGTTTTGTCTTCCATGGCACTTCGGACATGCCAATTTGCCTGGGACTCGGATACGCGTATATCTGTCACGGCACATTGCCGTTGAATTAAGCGGCTATTATACTCCCTTATTCGCGTCCTTAAGCGCCTTGACCACAGGCAGTTCTTCACCCGAAAGGAAGCGCACCAGCGCACCGCCGCCTGTGCAGATGTAGCCGATGCGGTCGCTCACGCCGAACAAATTCGCCGCAGCTACGCTATCGCCGCCGCCTACCACCGAGAAGCCCCTGGTGCCCGCTGCGGCCTCCCATACGGCTTTTGTGCCTGCCGCCGAAGGTGTTTTCTCAAACACGCCCATTGGCCCGTTAATGAACACCGTGCCTGCCTCACGGATGATCTGGTCGTATTTTGCGATCGTATTGGTTCCGATGTCAACCAGCATCTTGTCCTGCGGGATATCTCCCACTTTTACTTCGTGACGAACATCGTCCTCCACGTATGCGAAGTCCTCCGGTATGAGTATCTTGTCGCTGTATAGCTCTAATATCTCACGGGCCGTTTCGATGCACTCCCCCAAGCTTTTCTTGTAGATGAAGTCCTCCGATGCCTTGCCGATATCGATCTCTTTAGCCACTGCCATGATGTTGGCCACGAGACCGCCTGTGAGCACCACGTCCGCCGTGCCTTCCTTTAAGACCTTATCCATCATCAAAAATGCGTCCGCAATCTTTGCGCCACCCAACACGAACACGCAGGGCCTCTCCGGGCTCTTCAGGATGTCGCTGATGATCGTGTATTCCTTTTCAAAGAGCCGCCCCATTGCACTGGGCAGAACCTGTTCAAAGCCGACCAAGGTCGGTTGGGAACGGTGCGCCGCAGCGAATGCGTCGCAGATATACAGGTCCGCCAGCGGCGCAAGTCTTCTGACCACCAGCGTCTGAGCCTGCTGGTCTGGCGTGAGGTTCAGCTTGGTCTCAAACAGCGTCATCTCCTCCGCCATGAACCGCACGTTGTCCAGCAGCACGATATCGCCATCCTTCATGGCTTTGATGCGCTCCACTGCGTACGGCCCGCACACGTCCGGAACAAACTCTACCGGCTTACCAGTCATATTGCGGATCACATCAGCATGCAGCGAAAGATCGTAGAAGCTCTGATACTCGATATCGCTGCCCTGATGTGCCAGCACCACGACCTTTGCCTGTTTATCCGATAGTTCTTTGATCGTGGGGATGCAACCTTCGATTCGCGTCAGATCCTTCAGCTTCTTCTTTTCCTTATCGACCGGCTCGTTGATGTCGACGCGCAGCAGGACTGTCTTACCCGCCACGTCAAAATCATCGATAGTGTGGATACCGTGTTTCATGGCCCGCCCCTTATTTCATGCCGAGGTACTTGTTGGTCTCGGCAGTACCTTCCTCACGCGTCAGCTGCATCTTCATCGCGGCGCGGATGGCATCGATGTTCTCCGGAATGACCACAGACTCCTGCGGAATGTTGATCGCGAACATGATGTCCTCGCCGGACTTCACGATGCTTTCCTCCCACAACGCGATTTCATACATGTCGCCCCGTGGATAGCCCATGTCCCTCGCCCAACGGAACAGCGACGCGTTGCCGAGGAACCCGTCTGCGAGACGAACCGTCTTAATTCTCGGATGCGCGCACGCCATCTCCCACAGCTGTTCTTTGGAGATGCCTTTCTTCGGGGTTGCCGTCACGGTGATGATGTGTCCATGCGTCACCGGCGTGTGCACTAATATGCCCGTGCACGGGATGTGCGGCATGATGGTCATGAGGTCCAGCGCCTGATGGCTCGGAGCTTTCTCCACCTGCAGCGCGTTCGTGAGTCCGCGGTGATAGTCGCCCGGATCAGCTACCCTGCGGATGATGGTGATTGCAACCTTCTCCACACCCACACTGCGGTCCAACATATCTACCGCACGGATCAGTCCCGTAGTGTTGCAGCTCGTCAGCTTCAAATAGTCCTGCCCAAGGCCCTTCTCGTAGTTGGCATAGCCGTGGAAGAATACGTCCGCAACGCTGTTCTTCTCGCCGCCCTGAAACACGGCCTTCTTATTATGCTTCTGATAGATTTCCTTGTTCTTTGCGCCGATGCCGCCCGGCGCGCTGTCCAGCATGATGTCCACTTCCTGCACCAGCTCTTCAAAGCTGCCGGAAACCGGGATCCCCGCCTCCTCCATGGACTTGTTAGTTGGGTCCACGTTGAACATCTTGTAGGGCATGCCCTTGTCTCTGAGTGCTTGCACCGACAGCGTTGGGGCCACATCCGCCACGCCTACCAGCTCCATATCGCCCTGACGTGCCACGCCATCCGCCAACCGCTGTCCGATGACGCCGTATCCCGCGACGCCTACCTTTACCTTTGCCATATATAAAATCCTCCTGTAATCTTGACCCATATATGATACCAGCCAGTGCAACAGCACTGACCGGCATCTGCTTTTCTTATTTACTTCCTGCTGAGATAATCGTACGCGACTCTCACATTCGCAGTCTGAATATAATCCATCACTTCTTCCTGCCCGATATCCACCGGGCAACGGTCTGCGAAGCTGATCCGCTCTACGCACTCCTCGCGGCTCCACCCCTTGGCCATGCCGTAGGCGACCGTTTCCAGCCATTCATACAGCACCGCCGCCTGCTTATAGAGGTAATCCCTGGTCACCACGGGTCCATGTCCCGGCACCACATAATTTACATCGAGCGAACCTAAGAAGCGCAGGCTTTCAAACAACGCGTCAGGATCGCAGGTGTGCAGCCAGGTCTGGCACTCCGCAAAAACCGTGTCTCCCACAAACACCACCTTCTCCTCCGGCACGAACACGCTGATGTTGGCGTCGGAATGGCCCGGCGTATAGTAAAGCTCAAATGTGTGGTTCCCAACCCGCAGGGTCATCCGGTCATTGAACGTGATGGAAGGCGGGTTGACAATGTACTCGGACTCGGAGGGCATATCTTTAAGCCCGCCCGGGTCCTGACGCTGAATCACGTCGAGGCTGTATGCGTACGTCGTCATGTTGAAAGATGGGGGGATCTTCCAGAAGGAATCCGCCAGCTTCTCATGCCCAATGACCGGGCACTCGCCTGCAAACCAATGGTTCCCAAAAATATGGTCGATGTGCGATTCCGTATTGATGAGATACCGGATGGGACCACGCTCAAGCGCAAACTCCCGCATTTCCAGCAGATTGGTGATCCACTGGGCCGTATCGATGAACACCGAGCCCTCTTCAGTGAATACGATGCTGGGGTTGCAGCCTCTGATCTTGGTTTCCGTGTATACGTTCTTTGTAAGTTGCTCCATTCTGTCGCTCCTCTCCAGCCGATGCTCCCGCCGGAGTATACGTTTCCAGCGCGCCTGTTTTGAGTTCCCCGCTTCGGCCTTATAATTGTCTTATAATTTCAGGTTCACCGCTCCTTTTATGCTTCCGGTAAGCTCCAGTTGAAAAACTGAAGATAAGGCGCGCTTGCCCGCTTTCTGAAGGCATTGATATCCACGCCCGACCAGTCGAGCACACCTTCACCTGTCTTGTATCCCAGCTTGCCCGCATCATATTTGCTGCGCACAAGGTCCTGCGTCTTCGTGTCGTTGCACAATGTCGGGAACAGATAATCCTCGATGCTTACGATCATGTCCAATCCGGCATAATCGAAATGCTCGAATATACCGATCGAGGTGTACCGTGGAATAAAGCTGTAATTCAGGGCCATGTCGACGTCCTGCGGAGTCGTGATGCCCTGCTCCACCATATAGACCGCCTCACGGTAGAGCGCGTGCTGCAGCCGATTCGCGATGAAGCCCGGCGCGCTCTTTTTCATGACCGCCACCTTGCGCCCCACCGATTCCAGCACCGCAACCAGCACCTTCTCCGCGTCATCAGCGGTATACTGGCTCCGGAGCACCTCCACGAAAGGAACCAGATGCGGCGGATTCCACGGATGCGCCACCAGCAGCCGGTCTTTGAGCGTATCCAGCCCCTTGGCAAGGTCGTCCGCCGAGATCGCGGATGTGGACGACGCAATGGCACGAACCTGTTTGCAGTGCTTTTCGAGCTGCGAATACACGGCATGCTTGATCTCCAGCCGCTCCACCACGCATTCGAATATGAAATCCACGTCGCTGATGTCCTCGTACTGCTGGGTAAAGTGAAGCAGCTTCGTGCACGCCTTCACCTGGCCTTCGGTCACCAGCCCCTTTTCCTTCAGATCAACAAAGTACGTATCATACCGCTCCTTACCAGAAGCGGCCTCCTGGTCGTTGATGGCGTACATCGTGGTCTTGTATCCGTTGCCGGTAAACAGCACGGCCAGACTGGCGCCGATCATGCCGGTGCCGATGATGCCGATATGTTTGATGTCGTTTAACTTCATGTCTGTCTCCTTTTTGGGCTTTACAGGTTAAACTGCTTTTCCAGCTCGTCGATCAAAAATTCAGGCTTTGCGCAGCGCACATACAGGTACGGGCGGTTGGCCGCAAAGTTCTTCACGAAGTCCGCACGTTTCAGACGTAGCGCTTCGTTATCAAACATGGGCATCGGGAAGCCGGGCGAAAGCAGGATGTGCAGGCCAAAATAATCGCACAGGCAATGGAACGTCTGGTACTGCTTCTCATAGTCCGCCATCAGCCCGGAAACGGTCGCGTAGTTGCCATCCATGTCGGGCATCATGACGATATCGATATTGGCCTCGCCCTTATACAACGCGTAATCCGGGTCCTTGTCGAAGAACTTGGCCACACCCTCATCCTGACTGGGCTTGTCGATGCGCTCGGTGCCTTTGGCGCGCTTGCGCAGGTACACCTTCTGCGAACCCATAATATAGTTGCCGTCAAAATCGAGCACGGTGGTTTCGGTGGACAGTATCGTTGCGCCGCGCTTGCAGGCCTCGATCTGGCTCATGCTCTTGCCGCGGTTGCCTTCCCCACCCATGAACAGGATGTTCTTCCCCTTGTAGTTCACGGCGGAGGAATGGAACATGTACCGGCCGTTTTCAAACATCTTTGACGCGATGAACGAAACGAGTATGCGCTGGATCTCACCCTCAAACCATTCGCCGCCCAGCGTCACCACGCCGTCCTCGTAGCGGATGGTTTTAATCGCTTCGTCCTTGTTCCAAACAAAATCGGCTTTGGGAAGGCCGCTGCCCTGTTGGTTCTCTGCGCCGCCCAGACGGTAATTCAGGAAGGTCATATCCTCCAGTATGAATGGAGTCTCTTCCTTGCTGAAGACGTCCAGACGAATCCTGACGACGTCGCAGCGGATCTCCTCGGTATGTACGTGCATATCTCTCTTTCTCCTTAATTAAAGTGTTGTTAAACTAAAGTGTTGTGATCGGCCGAGACTGGAGCAGATAGCACTTGCCTTTTTCCACGGCCCACTCGATATCCTGCGGCTTTTTGTAATACTGCTCGACCTTCTTTGCCATCTCCACGAGCGTACCCAATTCGTCCTGACTCAGCACCACAGCTTCCCTTTTGTCCTCCGAAACTTCGACCTCCTGCACGCCGCCCGCCTCGCTTAAGCGCACCACCATGATCTCCTTTTCAGAGATGTACTCGTTCTCAATCGTGCAGGTGTTCTTGTTGACGCAATAGTTATCCGGCGTCACGATGCCCTGTACCACGCCTTCGCCAAGGCCCCACGCCGCCTCGATGACCGCAACATCGGGGTTCTTGTCGATGGGGTTGACGCTGAACATTACGCCCGCTTTCTCGGAGTTCACCATGCGCTGTACGACCACCGCGATTGAGATACTGCGCTCGTCAAAATCCTTGGCGTTGCGGTAGAATATCGCTCGGTCGTTGTAGAGGGATGCCCAACACATCTTGATGTAGCGCACCACGTCCACCCCGCCAATCACGTAGAGGTAGGTTTCCTGCTGTCCGGCAAAACTCGCCTCCGCCAGGTCCTCCGCCGTGCCACTGGAGCGCACCGCCACCGGCGCGTTGCTGCCGAGTTGGTTGTAGAACTCCAGAATGGCTTCCTCAATATCCTTCGGCATGGGCTGTTCCATAATCAGCTGCTGTATCTCTTTGGAGATTTTATCTAAAGACTTATTGTCCGAACAATCGATTCCTCGGTCCAGTATCTCGTAAACCTTATCCCACAGGCCGCACCGCTCCATGAATTCGGAAAACGTCTGAGCGGTAACAATAAACCCCTCGGGAACCGGCATTCCAAACCGCGACATCCGGCATAGGCTCGCACCCTTGCCGCCTGCGGATAGTGCCAGATCCTCGTCCCTTATCTCATCAAACCAAGCTGTCATCATCATTTCCCAATACTCCTGTATTTTCGGTGTCAACATGCATTGATCCGGGATAGGCGCAGCCGCATATCCCGGACCTGCATTCAATTACAGTATTTCGACCACGCCGGTATTGCCGTCCACGCGGATCTTCATACCCGTCTTGATCACGTGCGTCGCACGTCTCGTACCCACCACACAGGGGAGACCGAATTCGCGCGAAACCACCGCCGGATGCGACAGCGCGCCGCCCGTGTCGGTTACAAGGCCGGAGATCTTTGAGAAGCTGACCACCCATGCCGGGTTGGTCATCTTGCATACGAGGATCTCGCCCTTCTGGATCTGGTCGAACTCAGCAGGCGAGGTCACGAAGCGCGCAATGCCTTCGACGACGCCTGGGGACCCCGGGATGCCCTTGAGCACGTTCTCAGCGGGCTTGGCGGTTTCCTTGAGCTCCGCCTGCTCGTCTTCAAACTTCTGCGGATATCCCCACAGCGTCTTGTAAGGCTCCTGATAGACCTGCCATTCGGAGGCGGTGCCGTACCACTCACGCGGATGCACCTTGGCGGCGGCTTCCATCTCAGCGCGGCGCTGGCGGATGATATCCTTTACGTTGTAGTCCGAAACGCCCGCGACACGGATCTCCTCATACTTGAGCATGAAGATGTCTTCGGGATCGTCCAGTATGCCCGCTTTGGCATACGCCTTGCCGATGTTGAGGAACATGATGCGCATGCGCGCGTATGTGCCCTGATCGATGTAGAAGTGATGGTCGGGGGTCAGCGGGGCCATCTTGACGCACAACTCCAGCGCTTTTTTGAGCTTCGCGAGCTTCCCGGGATCGGAAACCTTGGCGTACAGCTCTTCAATGGCCTGTTTCTGCGATTCCATGCATGCATTGTAGTCTTCAAAGTAGTCGTAATCGTTTTCTACATAGCCGCGCAGCGCGTCGTATATTGGTGTAGGGTCTTCTTTCCAGGTCGTGTAGATGTATTCGTGCGTGTAGATCGCCTTGTAGCCGTACTCGTCCTGATAATCCGCGATCATCTTCAGGAGCTTACCGCCGTTCTTCGCCGAGGCAACCTTGCTCATGACCTGTGCGGTGGGCTCGGCAAACAGCGCCTTGAGCTCGGCATCGCCGCAGATCATTTCCTTCATCTCCCACAAGGCCTTCAGCGAATCCCAGTTGCGGTCCTGCCGTGAAATGTTGATCTTGCCCATGTTGACGCCGTCGACTTCACCGATGACTTCCTTATAAGTGTTGGCGAACTCGGTGGACGCCTGAAACTGCGCGAGGTTGATGATCCAGTGGATTTTGAAGTGCCGTTCCTGAATATCGAGGCAGTCCTCCATGTGGATCAGCAGGTCCGGAATGCTCTTGCCCTCATATACGAAGTTGTCCATGTATTTGCAGTTGGTCATGATCTCCGGAACATAGCTGTTGAGCCATCTCTCCAGAAAGGTGTCTGCGTAAATTGGCATAACCGCAAGGTAATATGCGAACAGGCCACCGACCTTGTCTTCATCGGTCTTGGGTGGAACCACCGCCGAATACACATAGCCGCCAATATTCTTGGCGATCCACTGGCTGCCTATCGGAGCGCCAAAGCGTCTGTACATATACTCACAGCCGGGGCCCCACCAGCCACCGACATCAAAATACAGCGGCGATATCGGATGCGGACAGTGCAGGTCGTCATAGAACCAGAACAGCTTTTTTTCTTCCTCGTCCTTCCACGTTACGGGATGCTTTTCGTCACCGAAAAACGCGGCGAGGACCTTTGAATTATCGCTCATTTTTCTTCCTCCCTGATCTATATTTTACCAAGTTAAAATTCTGAAAGGTTTGTCAGGCGCTCACGCCCGCGTCCGTGCTCTTGCTGGCGGACTTCTCAATCGCCACACGAATCAGGATCGTCGCCCAGCCGGCTGCAAGGCCGATCAGCGCATAGACAAGCTGTCCAATGCCTACCATGATATATCCCGTGGCCGCGATATCCGGAACGCCCATCAGCGCAAAGAACATACCGGTTCCGGCGAAAACTGCTGCGACGTTGTTGAATGGGCCGGCTTTCTCCAGCAGGCACATAAAGGGTACAACCACCACAACCGCCAGCGGAATAGCCAGCAACAGCACATCCATGCCGCCCGCAAATGCAGTAACCAGCAAGAACATCAGTATTGCGGCAACGATGCCCGCGAAGAAACCCAAAAAGGCTTTCCCCGCAGCCTTCGGCGTTGCGCCAACCAGAAAATATGATGCCCAACAGATAAATGTGATAAATGTCATGCTGGCGCTCCCGGCTACGAAACCAGCCATCTGAAGCAAATCGGTAATAAGAACCACCACGCCCGCAAGTACCGCGACCGCAACCGAGTAAAGTATAAGCTTCCCAATTTTCATGAACAGATCCTCCTTAATAATAATATTTTCTTTGTCCCAGTCAATGCAGACCGGAAAAATTATATTGAGGAATCTCATTCCCATTTTACAAAGATCATTCTTTCGGAAACCGGGCATCTGTTGGTTGAATTCGTTTGACAAACTTTGTCCGCATTGATAAACTGAATTTAAGCGTTTATATATAATCGATTATTGATTATATGTATTATAGCACACAAAGATGCCTTGTCAATATAAAAAAAGTGGAGCACAAAAATGAAAAAAACAATTATGCAGCCGCAAGTGGATACGCACACACACACCGTCATTTCAGGCCACAGTTGGAGCACGCTCAGTGAAAACGTCCATGCCGCAAAAGCGCGCGGTCTTACCGGGTTCTGCCTGACAGAGCACGGTCCGGCAATTCCCGGCGGCGCGCCGGAGTACATTCCCCACAGTGAGCAAATGCTCCCTTCCATCATTGACGGCATCAGAGTGTATCGCGGGATTGAAGCGGATATCCTCGACTTTACCGGACGGCTCGACATCCCGGATCAATTTCTGCGGCTGACGGAATTTGCAATCGCCAGCTTTCATTCAATATTTTTAGAAGCCGGCACCATAGAACAGAATACGCAGGCTTATTTAGGCGCACTGCGTAATCCCTGGATCGATACGATCGGGCATGCGGATGACCCGTCCGTACCGTGCGACCTCGAAGCAGTGGTATTGGAGGCCAAAAAGTTGAATAAGCTGATTGAGCTCAACAACAATTCGCTCACCCCCCACCGCCCCAACAGCCGCGGTAGCATCACCAAGTATGCCCTGCTGTGCAAACAACACGGTGTTCCCGTCTGCGTGGCCAGCGACGCCCACTACTATACCATGGTGGGCAGCGTGGATCCTTTGATGACGCTGCTGACTGAAATCGATTTTCCGTCTGGCTTGATTGTCAATATGACGCAGGATCGATTCGAAGCATATCTGGCAACGCGAAAGAAACGGCTTGCATAAAGTAGCCGGGATTAAAAATGGCCAGTGAAAACACTGGCCATTAATGTTCTGCTGTACCTTTTGTCCAATCAACCGCTTTCAGATTCGTTTTGAAGCTCGTTTAGTATACAAGCGGCCATTTCCGCCGCGCCCGCGACAATATCCGCACAATACTGATACATTTCTGCGGATTTGGATGTATAATCCCTGCTCAGCTCCCGACATTCCAGCGCACCGTATCTTGCTTCAAACGCCTGCAGGAACGCCGCAACTGCCTGAGCAGATAGCTCACGCGGCTCATCAGGATTGATGCGTCCGGTTTTAAGGCCAATCGCCGCGACCGAAGCAGTTACCGCCCCACACACGAGGCCGCGCTGCATTCCGCCCCCAAATCCACTCATCATCCTTCTAAGCCCGTCATTGTCCTCCACAACGCCCCGCTCAATGAGCACCCGCATCGTGGTTTCCGCGCAGTTGAGCCCACCGTTATAGAAGACCTTCCGAACCGTCTGCATCAAATCCTGATCTGCGCAATTCAATTCATGCACCTCTCGTTATTGCTCCATACCCGAGTCAGGTTTTTGAATGCTGTCGACAACTTCTGCCGCAAAGCTCGTAATATGCTTATGCATGGCTTCGCCTGCGAGATCGGCATCATGGCTTTTCAAGTGCTTGTAGATCAGTTCATGCATATCGCAGAGTTCGAAAAGCGAATGCGTGGTCAGCCGCGTGGTCGTATAGGTCCAGTCCGCCATGCGCAGAAAGCGCCAGATACGTTTGAGCGAGGGACTGCATGCTGCATTCATCACCATCTCATGAAAGCGCACGTCCGCATCGACATACAGCTCGCTGTCCTGCTTTGTAGCCGCCTGACGCATGATCTCAATTTCCTTGCTCAGGTCGTTCAGCTGGACTTCCGTCATATGGCTTGCGGCCTTCTTCACCGCGCACTGCTCAATCATCGCGCGGGTATTATAGATATCTTCAATTTCTTCCGCGGTTAGCTTCTTGACAAACGTACCCGAATACGGGCGCTCCTCCAGCATTCCCATCATGATCAGCTCTAAAAGTGCTTCGCGAACGGGCGTCTGGGATACGCCCAGTTCCTTGGCCAGCTTGGTTTCAACGATCCGGTCGCCCGGTTTATAAATGCCCTTGGTCACCAGATTTTGAATGTACTTTCTGATATCCTTGCGCATCGTATTCTTTTTGTACATTTGAATATCCTTCATCTCTGTTTCGGTGACCCCTGGCATACTTACCTCCACATCAAATCCATAGTCATTTCGATGTATTACAGGAGCCTTTCTCCCTCCGTGTAAAACCAATCATTGAAAGGCTGCAAGTAATCTATCATCGATTATGTTATTCTATAACGCAGTTCTCCTTCCTGTCAACTCTTATCAGCCCAAATATTAGTGCCTCTTTGATCTACTCTCGCGGCCAGTAAGGTATGGTTGTATACTGCGCACGTTTGCTGTTAGCCCCATTTTCTGCGTAACCCTCAGTTCGATTGGCATATGTCATTTTGCGTTTATCTGCTCCATCAATTCGCAAAACCCCAAACTGAACCTTCTGTTAATATACGCTCAATATGCTTAGCAAAACCCTGTCTTTTCAGTTTTTCCGTAGCATTTTCTCTTATCTGTCTCCCAAACGCAGGCATTGGATTTGCCGAGTTCTTTCAATAGGCATATAATAATATTAATATAGTTCTTGAGTTTTTCATGGAATGATGTATAATCGATTATATATTAGAGGCAATCATTTTTAACAATCATCGCTGTTTGGGCATCTGTTTTCCCTATTCGATAGGATTTTAAGGGTGCCGGGAAGATTTGGGATACTCAAATGCAATAGCATTAAAAAGCGGTATTAGGTGTCCTTTTGTTTGAGTCAGGAGAGATATTAATGGATAACTATCAGTTTGTCGGCAAGTCCTTTGCCAGAAAAGATGCTCTCGAAAAGGTTACAGGCTCTGCGGTATATGGTTCTGATGTTTTGATGCCTAAAATGTTGTATGCGGCTGTGGTCAGATCCCCCCACTCTCATGCGCGGATTAAAAGCGTGAATATAACCGAAGCCTGCAAGCTGCCGGGTGTGAAAGTCGTGCTAACCGGCAAAGACAACATTGGGCTGTTTGGACAGTTCTTGCTTGACCAGCCCATTATCGCATATGACAAAGTCCGTTACGAAGGAGAGCCGGTTGCCGCCCTGGCCGCCGTGGATAGGGATACCGCCGAGGAAGCGAGAAAGCTGATCAGGGTTGAATACGAGCTGCTTACTCCAGTCGTCACCATTGATGACGCCATCGAACCGGACCCCATACTGCTGCACGAAAAATGGTCCGATTATAAAATGGCGCACGCGGCAAACCCGGTGGACGGCACCAACATATGTGACCACTTCAAATTGAGAAAAGGCAATGTGAAAACCGGGTTCGAAGAATCAGAAGTGATCGTGGAAGGTGTATATGAAGGCAAAATGGTTCAGCATGCCACCATAGAGCCGCACTGCTCCACCGTATTGTATGATGAAAAAGGCCTGACGATATGGTCGCCGACGCAAAGCCCTTTTATGACGCGGGATCAAATGGCCAAGCTCTTTCACTTGTCCCTCAACGAGGTACGTTTTATCTGCACGCATATCGGCGGCGCGTTCGGCGGGAAGTATGAACTGAAAACAGAGCCCATTGCCGCGCTTCTGGCCTCCAAAGTGAAAGGCTGGGCGGTCCGGATACAGAATACGCGCACCGAAGAGTTTTTGACAGGGGGCTGCAGAGAACCCTGGCGTATCATTGTCAAAACCGGCGCAAAGAAAGATGGTACCCTGGTGGCACAGAAGATCACGGTCTATTGGGATACCGGCGCGTACGCCACAACAGGTCCCCGCGTCAGCTATAACGCCTGCTATGCCTCGGTCTCCCCCTACCGCATTCCCAACATCAGCATCGATGGCTACACAATAGTCACAAACAAGCACATCGCAACCGCGTATAGAGGGTTCGGGGTCCCCGAAGTCGTCTGGGGCTATGAAAACAGCATGGAAAAGCTGGCAGAGAAGCTGGGAATGGACAGCGTAGAACTGAAGCTGAAGAATGCGCTTGTCGACGGGGACGAATCCGGTACAGGCGAAATACTGAAGTCCGTCGGGGTGCAGGACTGCATCGCAGAAGCAGCGCGCTTAATGGAATGGAAAGATAATTTCAAACCTGGGCTGACTCCGGAAGGTAAGCTTCGCGGCAGAGGCCTCGCTGCCTTTTGCAAACTTACCGGGACGCCCTCCTCCACTTCCGTGATATTGAAAATGAATGAAGATGGCACTGTGGTTGCTTTCTTAAGCGGACTAGAAATGGGTCAGGGCGCCACAACCGTGATCCCTATCATTGTGGCGGAAGCACTGTCAATATCAGTTGATAAGGTCATGTGCGTACCGGTGGATACGTTGTATTCCCCTTACGATAAAACCACCACATCGAGCCGACTGACTTTCCACAGCGGAAATGCCGCACTGATTGCGGCAGAGAAGATTAAAGAGCAACTGATTGATCTCGCGGCAATCGCCTGGAAGACCAGCAGAAAAAACGTGAAGATCGAAAACGGATATCTCGTACATAACGATGGTGAAAAATCCATCTGCATCAACGAAGTGGGTAAGAGCGGCATCTTTAAAGAGCAGGATCCTGTTCTGGCAGTGGGCCAATATTCTACGTCATCCATATTCGATGTGCCGGACCCGGAAACGCACCAGTCGAAGCGGCCTACGGTGATGTGGTTTTGGGGCGCTCAGGCTGCCGAAGTAGAAGTGGACCCCCAAACGGGAAAAGTGGAAGTGATAAAGGCTGCGTGCGCGCACGATATCGGAAAGGCGATCAATCCGCTGGGGGTCTATCAGCAGATTGAAGGGGGCGTCATGATGGGCATGGGTCATGCTCTGCTGGAGGAAATGATATTTGACGACAAGGGGAAGCTGCTGAACGGCAACATGGTGGATTTCAAATTGCCGACAGCAAAGGACTCTAAGCTGGACTTAAAGATATCGCTGGTTGAGTCGAAGCCGCATCCGGAAGGGCCCTATGGCGCAAAGGGGATTGGGGAGCCTTCGATGTGCGCAATCGAATCCGCCATTGCTTTTGCGATTTCCAATGCGGTTGGCGTAAGGTTTACCACCTTGCCGGTTAAGGCCGACGAAATATTGCTTGCCGTGATGGATAAAGCGAACACAGCCCAGCAGGAGGTAAACGCGGAATGCTGAATAAATTCGAACTGCTGATGCCAGAGACACTGGACGAAGCGTTGGCACTGTACGAGCAATACGGCAGCGAGTGCAAAATCCTCGCGGGAGGAACCGATATTCTTGTAGAAATGCACGGCGGTCATAAAGCATACCCCCTTCTGTTGGATATCAAGAACTTGGGCGAGCTGAAAGGCATCCGCTACAGTCCCGAAGCCGGGCTGGAGTTCGGCGCTTTGACGACACACCGGGAGCTTGAAATCTATCCGCTCGCTAAAGAATTGTATACTGCGCTTCAGGAAGGGGTCAGCCAGGTCGGATGCGTGCAGACCCGCTACCGCGGCACTGTGGGCGGGAACATATGCAATGCCGCGCCGTCTGGAGAAACCATTGGGCCTTTGATGGCATTGGATGCCGTTGCCGTAACAAAGAGCAGGAAGGACGGCGAAAGGGAAATCCCCCTGACAGAATTCTTTGCCGGACCCAAAAAAACGGTATTAAAAGAGGGCGAGCTTCTCATCAGAATCATGCTGCCGCCGAGAGAGAAAAACAGCGCGTCGGCGTACACAAAATACACCAGAAGAAACTCGATGGATCTTGCGCTGCTCGGAACTGCGGTCGATCTTACATATGCTTACAAGACCTGCAAGTCTGCGAGGATAACGCTGACCACCGCTGCGCCAACTGTAATCCGAGCGCTGAAAACCGAAGAATTCCTTATAGGAAAGGAATTGACGGAGGAAGTCATCAAAGAAGCCGGCATCATCGCATCAGCAGAAGCAAAACCTCGGAGCAGCTGGCGTTCATCGGAGCAGTTCCGTCGGGAAGTGTTGAAAGCGATTGTACCCAGAACCATCACCACTGCTTTGGGCCGCATTTCAGAAAGGGCTGGATTGGAATGAAAGAGAAACAGATTACGTTTACCATCAACGGTGAGACGATGACCAAAACGGTTAAGGTGCACAGGACCCTTTTGGAGTTCATCCGGGAGGACCTGTATCTGACCGGAACAAAGGAAGGCTGCAACGAGGGAGAATGCGGTGCCTGTACGATACTCTTTGACGGCAAGCCGCTGAACGCATGTCTGATGCTGGCCATTGAAGCGGACGGTCACGAGATAGAGACGGTTGAAGGGTTATCCAAGGACGGAAAGCTGCATCCGCTGCAGGAAGCTTTTATTGAAGTCGGCGCTGTTCAGTGCGGCTTTTGTACGCCGGGGATGCTGATGTCCGCAAAGGCCTGCCTGACAGAGTTCCCTAATGCCACCGAAGAACAGATCCGCAAGGAGATGGAAGGCAACATTTGTCGGTGTACGGGCTATAATCGCGTAATCCAAGCGGTTCAGGCGGCTCAGGAGAAGATGAAGCAAGAGAAGCCGCTATAGCTTTTGGAAATTAACTTTAATAGGTTAACGGGAACGCAAGGGCAGTGCAACGTTAGTTAAGCCCAAGCACCCGATGAGCACACGCTGCTCCATAACAGAATAATGCGCGGGAATCCGGAGTGCTTTATGGGTCAACCGTGGTGTATTTCAGATCTATATCACTTCAGTCAGGTAATTCTTTTTAAGCTTGTCCGCTTCTCTTCTTAATTGTTTTGGGCTTGTCCCATTGCGAAACATATCATACATTTTCATGATAAGACCAGTCAGTTCATCCTGCTCATACAGCCCCGCGATATCTTGCAGCACCCCCACCGCATTTTGCGTGTCCTGCAGCATTCCGTTCTCCAGAATATGTCGATGGAGAGCCCCCGCGATTCCCACCGCGATATAAACAGGCAGGTTATGATGCTCCATGCAAAGCCGCGCGGCACCGATCAGCCTGTCATCCGGCGATAGCTTCCTGTGGGTATCCCGGCCCACGCGGGCACACGTATCGCCTAGCGCTCTGTTCGTAAAACGCAGCAGCAGGTCGTCAATATGCTGTAGCAGGTCCCGTTGCGAGACGCTATATTCTTCGGCGAGCGCTTCCATACTTTCCAGCATGGCGTTTTTGACAATCAACTGAATATTGGAGTCTTCGATCGCATCGCAAATAAATTCCTCGCCCGTATACATACCCAAGTAAGCGCATATGCAATGCCCCATGTTGTGGATGTACAGCTTCCGCTTCAAATAGAATCCAAACGGCGAATATGGAACCAGCTTTGCAATCCGTGGAATCTCCCCCTTGAATGCATCCTTATCTACCGGAAGAAAAGAGTAGCGTTCCACGCTGATCCGCAGGTCATCCCCATCCCGCATTTCCGCGGTTTGTATCGGAACCATACGACCGATCGAAGTCTCCACCAGCCCGACTCTTTCGTCGATCAAGGCATGCTCTTGGGGTGCCATATGTTCCTTAAGCATACCCTCCAGTATCCTGTTGGCGTCCATCAGGTTTTCGCAGATCAGAATGTTCAGCGGACGATCGGACGTTTGGAAACGCCTTCGCAGTCCCTCCGCAATGTTGGGTACGATATTCTTCAGCACATTGACGCCGACCGCAACCGCCATGATATCCGCCTCCGCAATGGCCTTTGCCACTCCCCCGGCATCGCGGCCATCGAGAGCATCCACACCAACTACCTCTATATCTTCGAAGCCCTCGCTGGATACAATGCGCACGGGATATCGGCCCTCATTATGGAGGCGTTCCACAGTCTCTTTCACAACGTCAATAAACGTTACCTTGTATCCTGCCTGAGAAAAGAGTACGCCAATAAAGCCGCGTCCGATGTTACCGGCGCCATACACAATCGCATTCATTTGTTCCAGATCCCTCTAAAGTATTGTTCTTGCCGTAGCTGCGCTCGGATATTATCCGGACCATGTGGCATGCTGCAGTGAAACTGTGCTGCACTACTTTTTCAGCGCCGCAGCATACTCGTTGCACAGCGGATGAATCGGCTTTTCGTCTTCATGAATGGCTACAAACCGGCTGACCTGTTCCGCGAAATAATTGTCCGTATTGTCATCGTTGACGGAGGATACCTCTCCCGCAACGAGATCGCCCGCACCCTGCACTGCGCCGAAGAGATGATACATACGCGGAGTCAGCGTAATGCTGTTGCCTTTCTCAATAATCAGTTCTTCTCCGGCATGAACCTTTTTCGCAATACCGTCCATAAACACAACCACGTCGGTTTCGTAGTCGACAGCATTATTCGGCTTAGCGTTATAAAGCTTGATAACCATTCTTCCGCCTCCGCGATTGATGATATCCTCCGTTTTGGTGAAGTGGAAGTGCAACGGCAGGCGCTGGCCTTCCTTCAGATAGATGATTTTTTCGGCATACGGCGTTCCCTTGCCGCCTTCCTTTTGCTCGCCGTTGCGCAGCGTAAACAGGACCGCGCCGATATGCTCAAAATCCCCTGTACCAAAGTCTGTGATATCCCAGCCCAGCATCGTCTTGCATATGGTGTCGATTTCATCCGCATGGTCAACCCACTCGTCGTCACTCCAGTAAGCGAATTGGGGCAAGGCAAAGCCGATCTGGCTCAGCAGCGTTTTCGCATCCACAATGGATTGATTGATTTCAGAGCGTTTCATCCAAAGTATCCTCCGTTAAGCTTTCTTCCGTTTCCAGATCAAACACATGTATATTCTTCGTATTGACATAAAGCTTGATTGTTTCCTTGATCTTTCCGGGCGTGTTCGGCGTAACGCGAGCCGTTATGGTTTCCTCAAGTCCCGCCACTTTCAGATACAGATACGTGTCCGAGCCCATCATTTCGCGCACATCGATCACGGCCTCAAAACCACTTTCCTTTAATTCTTCAGCATCTGCCGCGGAATGGAGATTCTCCGGGCGGAAGCCGATATAAACCTCGCTTTCGAGAGCGGACGGCGCAATCTGGCGTGCCCGGCTGTCATCAATCCTGATCTTTGTCTCACCCAGGTACGTATAGACGCCATCCTGTTCCTTCGTAATTCTGGATTTGACAACATTCATTTTTGGGCTGCCGATAAACTCCGCCACAAACTTATTCTGCGGATGGTTATACAGTTCGTAGGGAGATCCCTGCTGCATCATGATGCCATCCTTCATCACGATGATACGGTCGCCCATCGTCAGCGCTTCCGTCTGGTCATGCGTCACATATACAAAAGTAGTCTCTAATGTCTGATGCAGCTTGGCGAGTTCGGTACGCATCGCCACCCGCAGCTTGGCGTCCAAATTCGAAAGCGGTTCATCCATCAAGAAGACTTTGGGATGGCGTACGATGGCCCGTCCGAGCGCTACGCGCTGGCGCTGGCCGCCCGAAAGTGCCTTGGGTTTACGCTTAAGATAATCTTCCAGCTCCAGTATCTTCGCCGCTTCCATTACACGGGCTTTAATCTGGTCCTTGGGGACCTTTTTCAGCTTCAGAGCAAACGCCATGTTCTCAAAAACCGTCATATGCGGATAGAGCGCGTAATTCTGGAACACCATGGCGATATCGCGGTCCTTCGCCGAAATTTCGTTAACCCGCTTATCGCCGATGAAAAGGTCTCCGTCCGTGATTTCCTCCAGTCCCGCGATCATGCGCAGCGTAGTCGTTTTACCGCAGCCGGAAGGCCCGACAAACACCACAAATTCCTTGTCCGGTATCTCGAGATTTAAATTATTAACCGCCTTAGAGCCCTTCGTATATTCCTTGGTCAAATTCTTCAGTGATAATCCAGCCATGATATTCTCCTCTTTCTTTGTCTTATCCCTTGATTGCACCTGCTGTCAGGCCGCTGATAAACTGTTTTTGTGCCAGTATATACGCGATGATTACCGGAACCGTACCGAAAAGCACGAAGGCGAAAACCGTGCCCCAGTCGGCCGAGTGCGGGCCGATCGCCGTATAAATGCCGACCGTTATGGTCTGTACCTGCCCGATCAGCAGCGGAGTCAGAAAGTCGTTCCACATCGACAAGCCGATAAAAATCGCGACGGTTGTCGTACAGGGCTTCAGCATCGGGAAGATGATCGTCCAGAAAGTGCGAAGCTGGCCCGCGCCGTCGATCTGAGCGGCTTCCTCCAGCTCTCTGGGAATGGCCTTTATAAAGCCATAGAACATGAAGACCGAAAACGATATGCTTCCTGATACGAATACGAATATCAGAACCGGCAGATAACCGGATATGCCCAATGTTTTAAATATCATGCAGAGCGGAACGTATACGATAATGTAGGGAACCATCAGCCCCAGCAAAAAGTAAATATACAGTCTCTTGCTTCCCTTTTGGCGCGAACGCGCAAGGTAGTAAGCCGCCATGGAAGATATGATGATGCAGATCGATGTACCAAAGAATGTGATGAGGATCGAGTTTAAGTACATGGACCCAATATTGACATGGCTGTTCGTGAACGCTCCCGCCAGATTCTCCAGCGTAGGCGGAATGGGCAGCGATAAAGGCGATTGTTCGATAAGCGACGTCGGCTTAAACGCGTTGATCAGCGCGATGAACAGCGGCATTGCAAAAATCAATACAGAGATCAGCAGCAGCGCTTTTACAAGTATGCTTCCCAGGCTCCATCTATTCCTTCTGATCTTCATCAGTATTCAACCTCCAGTTTGTTCGTCGCTTTCAGCGTTGTGATCGTAATCGTTGCAATCAACGCAAAGAGGAACACCGCCATCGCCGAGGAATAACCCACGAGGTTGTTTCCAAAAGCCTGCGTGATGATGTTATATGTGATGGTTTCCGTCGAGTATCCGGGGCCGCCGTCAGTCAATACCTTTACGATATCGTACATGCGCAGTTCGTTGATAATGCTCATCAGAACGCTGATGGTGATGCCCGGTACGATCAGGGGGAGCGTAACATAGCGGAACTTATCCCACTTGCTTCCGCCGTCCACTGTACAAGCCTCATACAACTCCTGAGGAACAGTCTGCAGCGCCGCAAGATAAATGACCATGTGAAATCCAAGGGTGCGCCATATTTCCACTACGCATATGCTGACCAGCGCGTTATGCGTGTTGCCGATATAGTCATCGACAATCGATCCCAGCCCTACCGCATCCAGCATGCTGTTCAGCACACCGGTGTACGAAAGGATGCTCAGCCAGATAAACGATATCGCAACGGTACTCAATACATACGGCGTAAAAAATATGCCGCGATAAAGGTTGGTGGTTCTGCCCGCATTATTCAGCATCATAGCCAGAGTCAGCCCAAGCACATTGACCGCGACCACAACGATGGCCGATATTTTCAGCGTCACGATGACGGCCTCGCCCAACCGATGATCCGAGAACATCTGGATATAGTTGTCGATGCCAATAAAGCTGGGCTCGGATACAGCCATACCGTTCCATTTGGTAAGGCTCAGTCCGAATGCGATCAATATAGGTATGATGAGCAGCAATGTATAAACCGTTAACGCCGGGACCGAAAACCAAAATGATACTGAATTTTTCCTCACCGTGAATCCTCCTGCTTTTGGAAGCGGCCTTGAATCGTGATTCAAGGCCGCCCCAAATCAATCTGCATTAATACTCGTTGGCTGCTGTGTTATGATTGAGCAGCCAGCAATCTGTCAAACTCCGTATCCCAGCTTTGTAGTTCCGCGTCGACATCCGCTCCGGTGAAGATGTTCTGCATCGACTTGAGGATGTATTCCTCCATACCCGTCGGCATTGCGCTGTCGCCCACGACCTTCGTGATTTCAGGCACGAGCGTGTAGTCCGACCAGTTGCCGATAAACTGCGTCATCAGCGGTCCTCTTTCATAAACCACCGGTTCTTTGGTTACAGATGCCCAGCCATCCGCACTAAGGTACTGCTTGTAGACATCCATATTGCCGCCCAGCACATAGTTCACAAACTGGAACGCAGCTTCTTTGTTCTTGCTTTCCTGATAAACACCCCAATAGCTTACAGCCGCACAATACGTCTTCTCGTCCAGGAAGTTCGGAACCGGGAAGCATCCGATCTCGTCATTGCTCTCCGCATCCAGACCCGCCGCAAGCCACGAACCGTCGATCATCATCGCCGCGCTGCCATCCTTGAACTCCGCGCTTGCCTGGCTGTACCCAAAGGACATGGAGCCTTTGTGATAGTATCCAGAGTCCACAAGGCCCTGCCAACGCTTCATGCTGGCTGAGACCGTTTCATTTGCCCAATCCACTTTGCCGCTTAACACATCTTCGTTGAAATTGGGGTATGCGCTCATGATTTCCTGATTCGCTACGCTGATCCAGTACGGAGCTCCGGTTGCCCACACGTCCGCCGCGCCGGCACCCATGAGCGGAGTCTGGCCGGAATCTTTGATCGACTGGCATACGTTGATGAACTCGTCCCATGTTGTGGGAGCGTTGAGCCCCAGCGACTCAAAAACGTTCTTATGGTAATAGCACTGCATACGGTATTGCTTAAAAGCAGGGATCGTCCGGACAGCGCCATTGGTCTCAACGAGAGTCGCGTCATCATATTTTGCGAGCATTTCGCTGGGTACTTCAGCAAACAATCCTTCGATATTGGCCAGATTCTCCGCTTCCACTACCACATCAGGGAAATTGCCAGCCGCCAGCAGCGTTTTGAGGAACTGACCACGGCTGTCGCCGGTCATCAGGACCGTTTCCACCTTGATCCCCGGGTTGTCCGCTTCAAAGGCGTCAATGATATTCTGATAATACTCAGCTGTCAGGTTGTCCGTTTCGAAGATTGCCCAAGTAATCGTGACTTCTTCTCCGGTTGTAGTCGCCGGAGCTTCCGAAGTGGTTGCGCCGGAAGAGTCTGATGCAGAGACCGATGGTTCTGTCTTTGAACCGCAGCCAGAGAACAACGCTGCAACCATACTGATGCACAATAGCACTACGATGAGTCTTTTCATTACCTTTCCTCCTGTTAGAGTTTATGGTTTAATTCTATCCGCGCGCTCAAATACTTCAATTTTAAATATTGTAGTTTCGTTTCACTGATTATACATTCCCTTTTATAACGCATAATCGTTTGTTATAATGCAGTTAATAACTTTTGAGTGGTTTACAATGAAAAAAATTGCAAGATTCTTAAGCTCGTGGAACAGGAAAAGCGTATTCTTTAGAATTTTCATTATTAACATTGCCATTATCACATTGGCAATCAGTGTCACCACGATGGTGACCATTAACGGCTTTTCCGAAACAGTGATCGACAAAGAAATACTGCTGGGTGAAGAAGCGGCGAATAAGCTGCAGTCGTTTACCGAGGATAAATATAACCGGGCATATAATCTGTATAACTATATCCATGCAACCAGTAATGTCGCGGATACCTTTTCCAAGATCGTCCGGCATGACCAGAGCGCTTATAATTATGATACGATACGTTCAATAGAAGCCTTTTTATCCGGCGTGATCGCTTCAGACAAGGATATCTCTGAATATATACTTTCGACAACGACCGGCGTGGTCTATTCGCGCTCGAACAATAATCACACCATTTCTCCGAGCTTTGATTATATTGATTACCCGGTCGTTCAGTATCTGCTGCAGTCTGATAACTATATGGCGGTTTCCTTTGACGCGTCTCCTGCATATATTCTGGAAAACCAGGTCCCGGTCGTCACTTTTGTAGGGAAGATATTTGATACCTCGCTGTTTCCCAAAAAAGAAGTTGTCGGCATTTACATCATGAATATTCCCTGCTCCGCATTTGAAGGGCCATATATGGATCTTGCGGATAATTTGAAAGGCGATTTGCTTCTGGCAAACAGCAGGAACCAGATACTTTTCAGTTCCAATCAGGATCTTATCGGAACGGTTTATAACGAGGATGCGTTCACTTCGGATGAGTCCAGTGTTTACGAGCTAAGCGTTGGGCTCTCCGGCCTTAAGGTCATCAGTATCACATCCCAGGCATTGCTGTGGTCGGATATCCGTCAGCTCCGCGTGCAGGCCCTTTTGATTTTGATCGCCAGCATCGTTGTCTCCTCCATGATTATGATCTTTATATTCTGGTTCTTCAACAAGCGGATGCAATCTTTGGTTTCCTTCATGGACATCGTAAAAAGCGGTGACTTAAACCAGAGGCTCCCTGTAAACTCTGACGACGAGATCGGCCAATTGACAAAGGCGTTTAACGATATGTGCAGCCAGCTGGATAACTATATCAAAAAGAACTACTATGCCGAAATGAAGCTGCGGACCTCGGAGCTCAACGCCCTGCAGGCTCAAATCAACCCGCACTTTTTATATAACACCATCGAAAGTATCCGAATGAAAGCCATTCGGGACGGTAACGAAGATTTGGCGGAAATGCTGCTGATCCTCGGCAATATATTCCGCTGGAGCGTGCGTTTTAATGAAAAGATCGTATATATCGAGGATGAGGTCGATTATATCGGTATGTACCTAAGGCTCCAGAATTTCCGCCTTGGCGACCAGATCAATATCAGCATCGATGTGCCGAATAAGTATTTGAATTACGGCATACCCAAGCTGATTCTTCAGCCGATAGTTGAGAATTCCATACTTCACAGCTTCCTTAGCAAGAGCAAGGACAGTAAACTTACCATTCGCGCAATTGAAACGGAAGGCAAAATGGAGATCACTGTTATCGACAACGGGCTGGGTATGGACCAGAACAGGCTTCACGAACTGATTACCTATATGAACAAGGGCGGAGAAAGCATTGGCTACGGTATCGGGCTGAAAAACGTGCATGAGCGCCTGCAGCTGCTTTTCGGGCCGGAATATGGTTTGACCATACAAAGTCAGCTCGAACAGGGCACGAGCGTAACAGTCAGTTTTCCTGCCAGGAAAAAAGAGGAGATGCTTCAGAATGTATAATGTGCTGATCGTCGACGACGAGGAAAACATCCGCGAAGGCCTGATCAAGATCATCCACTGGGAAGATTACGGCTTTGAAATATGCGGCGAAGCGGACAACGGATATAAAGCGCTGCAGATGATCGAAAAGCACCGGCCGACGATCGTCCTCACCGATATTCGTATGCCGGAGATGAACGGCATCGAACTGCTCCAGAATATACAGAAGAACAGCCCGAAAACCAAGACCGTCGTGATCAGTGGCTATGATGATTTCGCATACGTACGCAATGCGATGCGCTACGGCGCAATCAATTATCTACTCAAACCCATCGATAAGGACGAACTCACCAATACGATCATTGAGGTGACCAATTTAATCGACAGCGATGCGGTTGATCTGATGCGCAAGCATGAAACGCTTGAGCTGATGAAAATCAATACATTGAACCGCATATTAAAGGATCAGATATCCGTGAAAGAGATGCGCGAAAAGCAGGAGCTGCTGAGCTTGGACCTGCATTGCGACCAGATGTGCATCGCCATTGTAAAAACAGATTTCTCAGCTGACGAAGATAACAAAATGCTGCGGCTCTTTGCGGTTCAGAACATATGCGACGAGACCGTTTCACAGTATTATCAGTGCCATGTTTTTCCGGATCACTACAACAACATCGTTATCATCTTTTATAAAAAGAATGGCGAACTCAGCATCGACACCATTAAGCGATCGCTGAACGAAGCTGTGCATAATATACAGGCCTATTTAAATGAGCGCGCCACCATCTATTATAGTACGCCGATCGACTCCCATCGCTTGCTCCCGGATTCATATAAACAGGCATTGAAAGGTATCGATTATGCATCCTTGTGGGGTACCAACATCGTATTCGGGCTAAACCCCGCTGAGAGTCAGATCAGCTTTACTGACATCGATTCCGCGACAATATCAGAATATATCCGAAAATGCGACAAGGAGAAACTGAAGGAGTATATCGACCCTCCGTTCAAAAAGATACTGAACAAGGAAGTTCTGGTTGCCCCGTATATCGTCAAATACCATGTCGTTGATATTATATCAACAGCCATCAGCGCCGCACAGGTGGTAAACGTCAGCGCAGACGCCCTGAAACGGCTGAAGGAGTCGGCGTTCACAAAAATGCAATGCACAGACCGCATGGATGAGATCTATCACTTTCTGTTGTTTACGCTGAACAGCATCATCGACGAGGTGGACAACCGGAATGAAAAGCCGTATTCATTCATCGTGCAAAGAGTGATTGCCTATATTGATGCACAGTATGCGGACTGCAATATCTCGCTTAAGACCCTTGCGGATAAACTGTCGGTCAATCCTGCATATATGGGCCGTCTCTTCAAGAATGAAACCGGAGAGTATTTCTCGGATTATCTGAACAGGATCCGCGTGATCAAGGCGGAGCGAATGCTGAATGATACCAGCCACAAGGCCAAGGACATCGGCCTGCTCGTGGGGTTTTCAACGACCAGCTACTTCTATACGATATTTAAAAAAATCACCGGACACACACCCGGCGATTCCAGACAGTAGTACAGGGGGTATTCCATGAAAACGGTATTGCTATACGGTGACTCAAACACCTGGGGTGTGGCTCCTGACGGAACCCGCCTGCCCTATCACCACCGGCTTGCAGGTGTGGTTCAAAAAAGTCTGCCCGGCGGGTATCGGATCATCGAGGAAGGCCTGCCCGGCCGCACCACCGTTTTGGACGATCCGTTGGGCGACTATAAAAACGGGCTTTGCTATTTTGTCCCCTGCCTGCTGTCCCACCTGCCATTGGATGCGGTCGTGATCATGCTGGGTACCAACGACATGCAGCTTTGCTACCGCTTCCCCGCCGCATACAGCGCTGAGGCTATCCGCCAGTACATTCAGACAGTCCGGCGGCTGTGCAATGAAAGCGCCGTTGAAACACCGCAGATCCTGATCGCATCTCCAGTCGAGATTGCGGACAGCATCGTACAGTCTGATCTATATCCCTATTTCGGCAATAATTCAATCGAGAAATCCCGGCAGTTCGGAGCACTTTACCAAAAGGTCGCGACGGAAGAGGATACCGCGTTTCTGAATGCGGCAGCGTTCGCCTGCGCCGGAGTGGACGGCGTGCACATTACGCCGGATGGACTTGAAGCCTTAGGAGCTGCCATCGCCAACGAAATAAATGAGCTACTCCCAAGCTGATTGAATGAATCGCACAATGGTATCCACCCCCTGATCGGCTTCGGGAAACTCTCCGGCGAATACCGGGAATACGTGCATCATATCCGGCAAGATCTGCAGATTGGCTTGAACGCCGCACCGCCGTGCTTTTTCGGCTACCGCCTCCGCGTCCCCCCGCAGCACTTCACTGCCGCCGACGACTATCAGCATAGGCGGGAATCTTTTGTATGAACCGAAAACCGGTGAGGCGTACGCGCATGTCCTTGGCGTCTGTCCCAAATATTGTTCCGCCATCAAAAAAACTCCCTCCCGGGTAATCAACCGGTCATCCCGGCTGTTCTTCTGATAACTGCTGTTGGTTGCGAGAAAGCCCGCAACAGGAGATATCGCCGTAATGGAGGCGGGCAGCGGCAGTCCCATGTCCCGTGCCAGCAGCATCGTGGCAAGGCAAAGGTTGCCCCCTGCTGAGTCGCCGACCACCGCAATATCGCTAGCAGGCACTATTCGCAGTAGCCCGCAGTACGCGTCAAGACAGTCCAGCACCGCCGCCGGATAGGGGTGTTCAGGTGCCAGCCGGTAATCCGGCGCCCATACCGTCCGGCCTGTTTTTTCTGCCAGCGCGCCCGTAAATCGCTGCGAGGAAAAGGCGGAGCCCATGGAAAAGCCTCCGCCGTGGATATAGCATATCAGTTTATCGCCGCAGCCATCCGGGCTTGCGGCCATTTCAGCGGGGATACCGTTTAGCGAGCTGCGGGTAAACCTCACATTCTGTGATGCGGGCAACAGGGCAGCCATCGCGGAATCATAGCTGCCGCGGGTACCGTCCATGGTTTCAAACGCCTTGAGCAGTCGCTGCTGAAACTGCACAAATTCCTGACTGGGCATCGCATTAATCCTTTCAACCGATGCAACTCAGCCGAAGTAACCATACAGCGGCCCGAAATTTTTGCACGCCAGATAGTCCGCGATTTCCTTGTGTTCCGTGCTGAACGCGCTCCATGCCGACGGGCGGAAAATGTCCTTCTCGTCGATATTGTGCATGTTGACATGGATGCGCAGCATAGACGCGAGCGTAATCAGGTCTTTGCCGATGTGGCCATAGCTGATCGCACCGTGGTTGGCTCCCCAGTTGGCCATCACGCTGTATACATCCGTAAATGCGCCTTTGCCCGTCAGCCAGGGTGTAAACCATGTGGTCGGCCACGAGGGGTCTGTACGCTGTTCCAGCACGTTATGAATTTCATCGGGCAGTGTAACCGTCCAACCCTCTGCAATCTGTAGCACCGGACCCACGCCTTTGACCAGATTGAGACGGCTCATCGTCACCGGCATGCCGCCGCGCGTCACAAAGTGGCTGGAGAACCCGCCGCCCCGGAAATACGCCCGGGATGCCGGACACCAGTCAGTTGCTTTCAGGCACTTGTCCACCTCTTCATCCGTGACTTCCCAAAACGGCTTGATGGCAGGCTGTCCGTCCTTTTCCTGTTGTCCGGTTCCGTCGAGGCAGGTCGCGCCGGAATTGATCAAATGGATGATGCCGTTCTTTGCATGTTCGGGCAGTTCTTTGCCTGTCACGCGCTTCACGGCCTCCGGGCTCCAGTAGGTCCGCACGTCCGAGAATATCTGCGCCGTGTTGGTAAGCAGATTGCCGAACAGCATGGTCATGCCGTTAAGCGCGTCGTTCTCCGTCGCGAACACATACGGCGCGCGGCGGCCGCTCCAGTCGAACGAGCTGTTGAGTATGGACTCCACAAAATCCACGTTGGGAAAGTGATCTGTCCACTGGCGCTGCCCCTGAAAGCCGCCTGCAATGGCGTTATGCCCCATGCTCTCCTCGTTATAGCCGATCGCTTTCAGCTTGGGATTACCCTGCATCAGGTCCTTTGCGATGATCGCGCACTTTACCGTGAACGCCCATTCCTCATCCTTGCGCGCCCGGTCAACCGGCTCCGCGTTGCGGTCGGCTCCCTCTTTGCAGTTTCCTTTGACCCAAGTCAGCGCCGCTTTGTATTCGTCCTTGTCGTATATCCCTTCGTCGATGCGGCGGATAAACTCGGTCATATCCACCTGCTCGCACCGCATGCCCAGATACTTTTCAAACAGCTCCGGGTTGACGATGGACCCGGCGATGCCCATGGATACGCTGCCGCACGACAGGTAGCTTTTGCCCCGCATCTCGCCTACCGCCACCGCGGCGCGCGCGAAGCCTAATATTTTTTCCCGCACATCGTCCGGAATCGTATTGTCGTCCTTGTCCTGTACGTCGTGTCCGTAGATGCTGAACGCAGGCAGCCCTTTTTGCGTATGGGATGCCAGTACCGCCGCGAGATATACTGCGCCAGGTCGCTCCGTGCCGTTGAATCCCCAGACCGCCTTGGGCATAAGCGGGTCCATATCCATGGTCTCGCTGCCATAGCACCAGCAGGGCGTCACCGTCAGCGTAGCGCATACCCCCTCGCGCGTAAATTTTTCGGCGCATTGGGCTGCTTCATATACGCCTCCAATCGTGCTGTCGGCGATTACGCACTCCACGGGATTGCCATGCCGGTCTTTCAAATTGGCGGATATCAGCTCCGCAGCCGCCTTCGCCATCCCCATTGTCTGGGCTTCCAGCCCTTCCCTTATACCCAATACCCCTTCTCGCCCGTCGATTGTGGGCCTCATTCCAATCTTCATAATATTCTCCTCGTCATCCTCTGTCAGATTTCTATCTTTACCGTGGCGATCTTATCCGGCCCCAGAGGCAGCGTAAGCGCATCACCGCCGCACGGCAACGGTTGTTCGTTTGCTTCGTTGAAATCCACCGTACAGGCGCTGCGTATCTTCTGAGCAAAGCGGATTATTGCCTGCACATCGTGCGCATACGGATTATAGACCCTCATGATGATATGCTCCGAATCCTCTGCCTTCTTCACTGCGGAGACAGCCGCGCCTTCCACGCTGAAAAAACTATGCTCACAGGAAAGCTCCGCTGTGCTTTTTACCGCGCTGAACTGGTATGTCTTTACCGGGATATTCAATCGGTCGGCCTCCTGCAGCAGGCCGCTCTGCTCCCAGCCGCCCGTGTGCGGAGCCAGCGCATACCGGTAAGTCAGCGTGCGCTGCAGCTGTCCGCCCTGCTGGCTGGCATAATGGGATGCGCTCCGGAATTCCGTGCAGATGATGTTCTTCACCGCGCGGAACAGCGTCAGCGAGATGGTTTTTTCTTTGGAGGCGTCGTATTCTCCAATCGAGTCCGTCACAATTCCAAAGCCGCGCGCGCCGTCCGAAACGTCCACAAACCGCTGCATCGGCTGCGTCGTCATCTCCCTGTAATAGCGGCCTTCGCTATCCTTCAGCGGCAGTACAGGCCGGTGGTCCACGCAGAAATGCCCCTCTGCGTCCACAGCATCCGCCACAATCCCCATATCGAACTTCACGCACATCCGGTGGTCTTTGACGGTATTGTCGATCTCAGTCTTTACATCAAGCTTCTTTTCACCCTTGTGCAGTGTATACCATACCCGAATCTCCAGTGCTTTGAGCGCCCCGGTGCGCCCGCTCTCTCCCCGGACGTAGTTCGCGGGCCTTGCTGCGGATTCGTTTACCGCCATGGTCAGGGTGACCCCCGCCGTTGCCTGCAGAGCGGTGTTCTCCTCCAGATGGATGCGCGCGCTGCCGCCGATGCTTGTCACCGTATCGTTTCGGTAAGCGGGATAATGCACCCAGTAATCGCCCACATCCGCGGTGCTTTCAAAATAGTTCAGCGGCCCGTACGTCTGCCGCGTTTCCTTGTCCGTTATCCGCACCGTACCGTCCGGCGCAATCTCCACGCAGAGATACTCGTTCTCCAGACAAGTGGGCGATTTCGCAATCTCCTGTCCACGAGTTTTAGCAGTCTCCGCCCAGAACTCGGTCTTACGCACGAATCGCGACGGCTTTGCCACACGAAACACCTTATACCCTGCCGCTGGGATCATACCGGTGTCGAACTGGATATGATGCCGGTCCGCGTAGAAGGGCTCCGGCCGTGAATACAGTGATACCACTGGAGCGGTCTTTTCCTGTATACCCAGATGTGCGGTTTCCACTGCGTCTCCGTCGCTGTCCTCCAGTTCAAAGCTCCATATGGCATCCTCCTGCGGCGTATCCACATACGCGGTGACCACTTCCCGGCGTGCATACGGCAGCGGGTTGAACACCGCCAATAAAATATCCGAGGGCTTGAATGGCCGGGTATCAATCCGTCGGATGATCTCTTTAGCGCTCTCTGTCGCCACCGCGTTGGAGATCTCCAGCGCCTGCTCCAGCCGGTACACGACGTCCTCCGCAGTGCGGTCCTGCGTGACGCCGTTGATGCTATCATGTGAGTGCGAAAGCAGCATGTAATCTGCCGCCGCGTCGGTCAGCCGCTTGGGGTAAACCGTGCCGGTCATGCCCGCCATCACCGCCATCGGTTCCGCACAGCCCATCAACGCGTTCTGCACGCTCCGATTCAGTTGTTTGATGTGCGGCCGCACCATCAGTGCGTTGCCCGAAACGGAAGGTGCAGGCCCGTCGCGCAGCTCGCCTTTTACCCGTCTCAGCGCGGCCTTATCGAGTTTTTTCTTCAGTATGTCCACATAGTCCACTAGGCTGGACATCTCAAACACAATGCCGTCCTGTACGGTCTGTTTGTTGATCTCGCTCAGCAGCGCCAGAATATCCGGCTGCGCGGTCGTGGAATCCGAGCCGTCCATCATCGCGCGGTCTGCATCCAGCAGCGTATCGTCCATGGCATGCCAGGATTTCAGCGCAAGCTCCCGTAAGTTTTCCGTGTGAATAGATGCGGTATGCGAAAGCTTGAAATAGTCGTGCTCAAAAGCCGGACTGTCCGCCTCATGGAACACCTGATCCTTGCCGGGTTCATACCGGAACGCATCCGATTTGTACTCCCTGCCGCTCATGGCCTCAATGTAGGTATGCATAAAGAAGTTGCCACGCGCTTCTGTACCCAGACGCGTTGCCAGCAGCGCGGTGCCATCCTTGCCTTCCCAAAGGAACTCGCAATGCGGCGCACGGGACTTATCCACATTCTTCGCGACAATCACCGTATCGATGCCAAACCCGGCATACATCTGGGGAAACTGGCTTGGCTGACCCCACCCAAAGGACTCATAGCCAATCTTCAGGCTTTTGCCCAGCTTTTCGCTTTCCCGGATGCCCTTCTGCAGATTGCGGAGAATGCTCTCGCCGCTGACCGGATAGAGGTCCGGCAGCGTGTACCACGGGCCGGCCAGAATACGGCCGTTTTTGATGTGCGCCTTCAACCGCTCTTCGTTTTCGGGGCGCAGCACCAGATAGTCGAATATCTGTACCACCTGACCGTCGAACAGAAACGATTTGTACTCCGGCTGGCTGTCCAGCACATCCAGCAGCTCGTCGATCATTTTGACAAGATTGATGCGGCTTTCCCACAGCGGGTAGCGCCATTCGCGGTCCCAGTGCGTATGCGGGATTATATAACCCTTCTTAGCCATGCAGCCTGTCTCCTCCGCCTGCCCAAAGCTTTTCCGAGCTGTCATAATGCCAGTAATCACCGTCAATCTTCAATCGGTTGTTTTCCCAGCCCGGAATCATCGCGACAGTCTCCTCCCAGGATTTGATGCCGCTCAGGGCGTCCAGCGTCTGCACATTCTGCCCGCCCACGCAGCAGGAAATCTTTACGGTTTCTTCAATATTGCGTCCGCGCAGAAAGGCGGCCAGAAAGCCTGCGATTGCGCTGTCTCCCGAGCCGGTCGCCGATGCCACGTGCTCCACATGGAAGCTCTCCGCGTGCAGCTCGCGCTTTGCCCAGTTGGAGATGTTGCCCGGCTTGGCGGCACCCATCTGCAGCAGGGACGCTTCGTTTGCGGTGGCTGCGTACAGGCCTTTCACGCCGCACTTGATGACCACGATCTTTGCGCCATAAGAGAGCAGGCGGTTCCCCAGCAGCTGCAGCTGGTTGATATCCAGATGCTCAAGCATGTCGCCGCCGGTCGCGCTGCGGTTGAGCGCATCATACTCGGGCCGGTCGATCATAAACATGGTTTCTTCCACGCTGGGCAGATAAATATCGACGTACGGCAGCAGCTTCTTTAACATTCCTTCCCAATCCGCCCGACCGGATGCCGAATTGATGTCCGGCAACGACATATCCAGCGAGGTCGTCACCCCCATGGACCTAACTTTTTTGAAGATCTTGATCAACTCTTCGCCGCCATTTTCAAATATACTGCGCATGAGCGGCGGATATCCAAAATGGAACAGCTTAGCCTGCGCCACCGCATCATAATCAATATCCTGCGCGTTGAAGGTGTTGTTCGCACCCGGATTGTGCAGAAAGATGCGGTCATAGCCCACCGGCACAATCGCGACCGTATAGGATGTTTTCTCGCCCGGCACCACCGTCATGCAGTCCGCCGCATGCACCTCTGAAAGAAGGTTGAGTACGCAGCCGCCCAGCATGTCGTCCCCGATCTTGCCCATCAGCTGTACGCTCTGCCCCAGTTTGATCATCGCGATACCGGTGTTGGATACCGGTCCCCCGGTGGAAATCGTAATGTCCCCCATGTTGATCAGCTTGCCCGGAACCAGAATCTCATCGATCTTCTTTTTGCCCTGCGTCTCAAACTTCGGCGTAATATCGCAGCATATGTGGCCCGCAACGACCACGTCATAGTTTCCGCTCATGCTTTTCTCCCTGTTGTTGTTTATTTTTCTGCCAGCAGCACGCATGTCTCATATGCGGGAGTATTCGGCACCGCAACGACACCGTATCTGCCCTGCCCCACAACCGCCATTTCCGTCTCCGCGCCATCCGCAGCCAACAGTCTGATCCGCCGCGCGCCGCGAATCGCGACCCGGATGCTGCTCGTATCGTCCAGCGACATGTTAAGGAACGTGACCATGGTCTTCTCGCCGCTCTCATCGGAGCGGACAAACACCGCCGCCTTACAGTCATCCAGCACCTTCACTGGCATCTTATCCTGCGTCAGTTCGTCGCATATCCGCATCATCAGCAGCTTTCGGGAGGGCGACTCCACGCGCGTAAACGCGCCGTAACCCAGCACGCAGACCCGCCCGCCATACTCGTTGTGATACAGCGATGAAGTGATACCCAGTCGTTTGCCGCAATAGTTTTCCAGATAGCTGACCGCCCGCACCGAATCGTCCAACGGTTCCAGGATGGCGCCGGTATGCCCGAAAAAGCCGATGCGGATATCGCGGTATTCGTCCGTCAGCGACTGCGCAACTGGATCCTCCAGATTGTAATGCTCCAGCACCGCGTCGCCCGCTTCGCCATCCCAGCGCACCCCGGCCAGATTACCTAGACCCCGGCGCTCCAGCGTATGCAACGCGTCCGCGTCCATGATGACCGCGCCGCTTAAAAACGCGATGAGCTCCTCGTCCGTATATCCGTCCGGAATATTGCCCGTCAGGATAACGCCGTTCGCTGCGCTTCTGTCTGTCGTAAGCGGTATACCGATGTGGCAAAGAGCGTACGTCTTGATGACGTTGTGCTTGGGCGCTTCATCGTATGTGACAAAGAAGCTTTCTCCGTCGTGCAGCGACCGGTGCGCGTCGTAGGAAGATGAAATCGCCGGATAAAAGCCGCGCGTCTTCAGCTCGCGGGAAAACTCGGTCATCCGGTTCCACATTCTGCGGCGCACGGCGATGGCATCATAGAGCGTAAAAAAGTCGTCAAAGGTGCTGTGCGGTTCGCATTTCGTCGTGTTGAGCAGTACGCCACCCAGACCCTGTGCCGCAGCCAACGTACATTCGTCTAATACGAACCGATTGGACTTTTGAAAACGGTGATACGGAAAATTCTCCACCTCATACTGCACATCTGTCACCGACGGCGGATATTCCATTGCCTGCCGCGCGGCGGACAGCGCTTTAACGCATACATTTTCAGGCACCACATCATCATATGTGCCTTCGCCGGGACGCCCTTTGCATGCGTCCAGCGCCGGATACCATGTGGCGAAGGACATGCCGTTATAGGTGCTCCAGGTCTGATGCGTCGACATGAAACCCAGTTCGAGTTTTTCATCCTCCGCACGGACCGCATTTTTGATAAGTGTAAACATTTCGGTGATCCGGCCACTGATATCCTGCACCCAGCTTGCGCGCAGCGATACGGCGTCCGGCTCATTCATCGCCGCAACAAGCGTTTCGCGCGTATAAGATGCGCCTGTCTTCTCGTTAAAGCGCTTCATGCAGCCGTCGCAGAAGCAGCCGAACTTCACTCCATTGTAGAAGAGCTTGACGTCATCGTCGACCCAGATAAAATCGGGATGGAGCTGCGCCACCAACCGGTATTTTTGCGCGACATACTCCAGCACCTTTTTATCCGCCGGACAGATACAGCTTTTGGACGCCCGCCCGTCAAAGCCGACAATCGGCTGAAACGGTTGATCGAAGCAGGTGTATGCCTCGTCGATATGTCCGATGGTGGTCAGCACATTGACGCCGACGCTCCCAAAACCGCGCGCTTTCAGGTCGGCGATCCGCTTGCCCAGCACGGCATAGTCCTCACGCTGCAGCGACATATCCCGGTATCCGTGGTGCTGGTATTCTGTAAAGAGCGCCAGTTCATCCATACATCCGCGGTATTTTTCACAGAACGCAACGGTACGGTTAAAAGCTTTCTCGGTTAGCCAGCTGTGATAATGAATCCTTTGTGCGAGTTTCATAATACCCTCCGGTTATTGTTTTTTGTATACACCGTATTCGTCCGCCGCCGCGTACATCGCGAGCGCGTTGGCTTCCGGTATGGCGTTGATCAATGTGTTGCAGGTGGAAAGGATATATCCGCCGCCTTCAGCAGCAGCATCGATCGTCCGGCGCACGGTTTCCTTCACTTCCTCCGGGCAGGCACGCGTCATCACATAGTCCAGATCGATATTGCCCATCAGGCAAAGGTCTTTCCCGTAGGCGCGTTTGACTGCCGCAATGTCCATCCCGGCCGAGGGCTGAAGCGACTGGATACCGTTAAACCCGCAGGCCGCAATCCTGTCCAGCGCCGCGTTGAGGTTGCCGTCAGAATGAAAGAATACCGGCACATCCGCATGCTTTTTGATCTCACGCACCGCCAGCGAATAGAATGGGAACGCGACCTGTTCCATGATCTGCGGCGGCAGCAGCAATCCGCTGTTGAAAGCGATGTCATCGGTCAGTATGATCGCTTCCGCGCCGCTGTCGATAAACAGCTTCGCCTTTTGTATCTCATGCTCCATGACGCGTTCGGATATCTTCAGGATCTGCGGCGTGTCGGTCATGGAATACACCATGTAGTCCTCCATGCCGAACATCTCATTGACAAGACTGACCGGGCCGCCGATCTGACCAAAGACAAACAGATCCGTACTCTCTTTGAACTGCCGGATCAGCGCGCCGGATACCATACGGATATCCGGTGTTTGATAGCTCCCTGCGTCCGAAATATCCGTAACCGGTGGGAGCACCACGTGTTTGCTCATCCCGGTGGTGACATATTCGTAACCGTAAACGCTGCGGTATCGCCTGCGGCCGTTCTCATCCATGCCAATATACTCGGCAGGCCAGTCGCCGATATTGACCAAATCGATATTCAGCAGCTGCCGTACCGCAAGATCGCGTTCAAAGTGCTGATAATCATCCGGATAGGTTTTATGCAACAGCCGGTTGGCGAGGTCTGCTTCAATGCAAAGCTCTCCTTTCGGTACCCTGTCCGGCTCACGATGCGCGATTGCGCACCTCACCCGTTCCCGTTTATTCATGGCATACCCCGTTATATTTTTTCAGTTCGTCCAGCATCACCATATAAAGGTCCAGCGGGATTCCTTTGAATACCGAGTTGCAGGTGGAATAGATATACCCGCCGCCCTGTCCGCCAGCCAGTGCTTTCCGGCAGCTTGCGATGACCTCATCCCGGCTGCCGCATTGCAGTTTCGTACTGTCTACGTTGCCCATGATGCACACGCGCCCGTCAATCCTGCGCTTCACATCGCCGATATCCATACCGGCTACCGGATCGATGGAATGAATCACATCCGGCCCCGTGTCCACCAGCATGTCCAGCAGAGGAAGGATGTTGCCATCGGTGTGCTTGATCACATAAGCGCCCGCGCTTCGCAGCTGCTCTGTCTGCCGTTTCAAATATGGATAGATGAATTCTTCAAACATGGCAGGAGACAGGAACGGCCCCTGATTGAAGCAGTAATCCGAGCAGCAGTACATGATCTGTGCGCCCGCTTCAATCAGGCGCTGCATCTGCCCGACCGCCCACTCCACATTCCTTTTCGCCTGCGCCTTTACTTCATCGGGTTCATCCGCCAGCCGCCAGATAAAGCTCTCCATATCACAGCCCTCCGGTATGGCATAGGTGCCGTCGATGCCGGCTGCTACAAATATCTCATCGCCTGCCCGCCCATATATGCCGTGGATCACATAAAGCTCGTCTTCCAGCGAGGGATAGTAGTTTTCGCCCGGAACATACCACGGCGTCGGCGTCGGATGAACTGTGATGGAGGCATAGCCGAGCCGCCGGGCACATTCCACGTAAATATCGATATTGCTGTCCAGCGCCCGCCGCCTCTCCTCGCCCCGCAAGACTGACAGAGCCTTCCCCAGCGTATACGCCCGGCCTGTAAGCTCCTGTTCCAGTTCGAATACGATCTCCATAGTCGGTATCTCGCGGACAGACTTGCGCGCGATCGCGGCGGTCAGCAGTTCCTTCTTATTCACTCTTCTTTGCCTCATCGATCATCGCCAGAATGTTTTCTTCCTTCGTTTCGTATCCCACCTGATCTCCCGTTCCGATGATCAGTCGATTGCTCCCCTGAAACGCCTGTTTAATCTGCCTTACTTCCTGCCGCACCTGTTCCGCATTGCCGCGGATCAGGGTTTCCACGGTATGCACGTTTCCGTTGAACGTTACCCTGTCGTTTAGCGCATGGCGCACATACTTCAGGTCTTCCAGCGTGTTAACATCGCCGCCTGGGCTGCGCTCAAACGGGCACACGCAGTCCACTCCGAGCTCCGGGAAATCCTCCACGGTTTCCATACTTTTGCCATGAAAGTGGATGTGCAGCAGCTTGCCGTTCTGATGCAGCCTCTCCGCAATCGCCTGAATATATGGCTTATCCCATCTTCTCCACATGTCCGGGCCGATCACCGAGTTGCAGGAGTAGCTGCAGCCAATCACGTACGACTCGAATGGCGTCTTTTCGCAAAGCTGATCCACCAGATTAATCTGATAGGCGGTATACCGCGCCCGTATGTCCTCCAGGCGTTGCGGGTCCTCTTCAAAGAAGAACATGATCGCCTGTTCGAAGCCGATGATATCCGCGATAAAATCGAAAAAGGGCACGCCCAGCCATGCTTCAAGCAGATAGTCTTCCCCGACGCCCCGGTGAGCTTCTGTCATGCGGGAGACGAGCGGTTCGTTATCCGGGTCCAGCATCATACCCACGATTTCCATCAGCTCTGCACTGTTCGAAGCGATATGTTTTTGCACCCACGAAGGTTCCGCCGCGCTGTATCGTTTCACCGTTGTATACTGCTTTCCACAGTATTCAGTGATCGTCGTTTCTTTATAGCAGTCCTCTCCCATCTTCTCAAACCGGACTTCGGTCTTTCCTCTTGCCAGCTTGATATTGGGGAAGACAGCGCCCCATCCTTCGCACGCGTACTTTTTAAACACCACTTGCAGGGCCTGCCAAAGGGGTATCTCCCGCTCATACTGCACCATCGGAACGCCAAGTACCTTCGCCGGATAGTAGTACCAGAATTCCGGCGCCACGGGATACCTGTCGCTGGCAATGCCGCGGTATGCGTTCAGCATCCGCTGTTTGGGTGTAAAAAGCTCACTCACGTACGCCTCTCCAATCGATCTCGACGCGCTGCCGCTTCTCGCCCGAGAGCAGCATGCTTTCGATCATCACATCAACATTGAACCCGTCGTATGCGCCGGGCGAGCCCTGCACGCCCTGCTCGAAGCAGTCGTTAAAATACCGGATCTCAGCATCGAACGGATTCATTGCGTCGAAGCGGTACTCAGTCGACGTCTGCTTGTCGTTGTCGTAGTGAACCAGCAGCGCCGCGTTGTGCTCCGGGTGATCCCACATCACCGTATAGAGCTGAATGCGGCCATGCGTCCCGTTGACCTCAATATACTCGTCCCAGGAGTTGCGCTCATACCCCACCTTCTTCAGCGGGTGCGCCGCCGCCTCAAAGCTGGCTACCAGACCGCTCTCGTATTCGAACAGTGCGGTTGCCTTTCGGTCGAACCGGCTCTGCGGATAATAATCGACCGATGCGTATAAATAGTCGGGACGCCCCAGCAGGTGCAGCGTCATATCGATCATATGGCTTCCAGCGCATTTGATGATCGCACCGCCATAGACCTTGAGCACCGCGCCGATATCCCAGCCATGGTCCTCACGGTAGAAATCGCCCCATGCCTGAAAGGAGCGGATGTTGGCGCTGAAGATATTGCCCAGCGAGGGGATCAGTTCTTTGGCCTTGACGGCAGCGGGGAAAAATCGCTTCATATAAGATGTAAAAAACAGTGTCCCGGCTTCGCGGGCGCTGAGCAGCACCTCCAACGCGTCGTCCGCGTTGTTCATCATTGTCTTCTCGCAGATGACGCCTTTACCGGCGGCAATCGCTTTCAGCGCCGCGTCCTTATGAATGCTGCTGTTCGCGAGGATGCAGACCACATCGACGTCATCGCTGTTGATCAGCTCCGTATAATCCGTCGTCACCCTTGCACCATATTTTTGAGCGTACCGTTCAGCCGCTTCCTGATTGATATCCGCAATGCAGGTGATCCGTGCGCCAATCTTCTCCAGCGCCGCAAAATGAAATCGCGATATGCTGCCACACCCGATAATGCCGTACCTCATCATGTTACATGCCCTCCGTTACCATAACTGCTTTGATGCCGTTCTTTTTGTCGCTGTCGAATGCCGGTATCGCCTGGCCGATCTCATCCAGCTTAAAGCGGTGCGTAATGAGTTCCTTCGTCTTGACCGTCCCGGACCGGATCAGGTCGAGGCATTCCGGGAAGTAGAGCGCCGGGGAGGCATGGGAAGCCCGCAGCTGCAGCTTGTTGAAATGGATCATGTTGGAGTCCAAAGTGATCATCCCGCCCGCGCCATAGTCGATCCCTAAGAATCCCACGATACCGCCTACCTTACACACCGATAACGCTGACGCGATGGTGGAAGGAGGAGCCGTCACCATAACGCGGTCCACTCCGCCCCTTTCAAAAGCATAATCTTCGATCTTCTGGATGTCCGGGTTGATGATCTCATCAATGCCCCATCTCTTCGCGGTTTCGATGCGGGCACTACAGGTGGAAAGCTCTGCACCGTACACCTTCCGTGCGCCGCGCACCTTTGCAATCCGGGCTGCCATCAGTCCGATCGGCCCCAGCCCGATCACAAGCACGTCACCCATCAGAGGGATATCCGTTGTTTTAACCAGATCCAGCGCAACACCCAGTGGCTCTGCGAGGCTGGTTTCTTCAAAATCCAGATCATCAAATTTCACGCAGCATTCGCATGGCGCGATCATCATTTCCGCAAAGCCCATGTTGTCGTCGCCCTTGATCCAGAAGTTCGGGCCTTTATTGTCCAGATCCACTCGCCCATTTCGGGAATTATCGGAAAAGCGGTCGAACGTGCCGCTTTCCAGCACGACCCGGTCCCCCACCTTCACGTTCGTGACCAGCCTGCCTGTCTGGCTGACTACGCCGGAGACTTCATGGCCAAACTGCTGCGTCTCGGCAGCGCCGTAGCGCGCCAGTATTAAGTCGTGCCCGCAAACGCCGCATGCCTTTACATCCACGACAACTTCCGTTTCATTTAGTTCGCGAAGAGAGATGTTTTTAACGGTAAACTCAAATGGAGCTTTCACATATGCTGCTTTCATCAGTAATCACCTTTATTCATTCTTGTTTGTTTGTTGAAATAAGTGTAGCAATGCTATATCGCACATTCAATTTTGATATTTATACTTTCATTACACAAATTATAACTTGACCGGGCTTCATCACAATGTGGTTAAATTTTCGTGCCAAGCCTGCTATATAATTGTGAAATTCAACCTCATGAAGGCTTCGGAACTCATTCCCGGAATCAGCAACGCAAAGGTCTCTGGTTTCGTATTCGTTGATAACTTCCCTTGCGTGGTATATAATGAGCAGGTCCAAGTAATAAGACTTTCAAATCATTCTGATGAAATTGCCGAAAAAAAATTTGCAGGGAGAACGTCATGCTGACTCTGCCTCTCAAACGTCCGGGCTTGTTTCATAAGCTGCTGCGGATACGCAGGCAAATCTACCGCCCCATTTGCCGGTTGAATGCCGAAATTCTGAAATCAAACGAACCCCTCCCCTTCGAAGAAATGAAAAACGCGGCCTTTTCTCCGATCTCTCCCGACACCAACTGGGGCAGGAAGTTGGACTGCGCGTGGCTGCGCATCACAGGGCGTATACCGGAAGACACTGAAGACGCCGTTATTCTGTTGGGTATCCGCGGTGAGGGCCTTGTTTATTCCGCGAACGGTGACATCCTCGATTCGGCCAGTACGGTCTGGCAAATGGGCGATCTCCCACACAGTGCGGGACATTACCGGCCCATATCAACAGGCAGTTTTGCACCCGGAGAACAGATTGAGGTGTATGCCGATATCGCATACAACGGCTTTTTGCTGTACGGGTGGGGCAACGCCCGCTACCATGACGCATGCGTCGCGCTTCGCAATACCGAAGCCTACGCCTACTACTACGACTTTCTCACGCTGACCGTCCTGACGGAAGCGACAGAGGACACCGCGCTTGCCGCAACGCTCCATCGCGCATTGCAGCGCTCCTTCCGGTCTTTTTCGGCCGGTGATATTCGGGGCGCGCGGGAAATCCTCGCCCCGCATCTGCAGGCGTCATCGCAAAGTACTTTCACATACAGCGCAATCGGGCATGGACATCTCGATATGGCATGGCTGTGGCCTCTGCGTGAGACGCACCGTAAATCTGCACGGACGCATGTCAAGGCCCTGAACACTATCGACCAATATCCGGGTTATATCTTTGGTACCAGTCAGCCGCAGCAGCTTTTTTGGATGAAGCAGGAGCACCCTGCGCTGTACAGGCGCTTCCAGCAGGCCGTCGCCGGTGGCCGCATCGAGCTGCAGGGTGCGTTCTGGGTAGAATGCGACAGCAACCTTCCGGGCGGAGAGTCGCTTGTGCGTCAGGCAGTCTACGGCCGTCGATTCTTGTCCGAGGAGTTTGGCAGAGCGCCGGAGGATATGCGGCTCTGCTGGCTGCCCGATGCGTTCGGCTACAGCGGCAACCTCCCGCAGATTCTGAAAAAGAGCGGTATGGACTGGTTCTCGACCATCAAGTTGGCATGGAACAAGGTGAACAACTTTCCTTACCGCACATTTTACTGGCAGGGCATCGACGGCTCCACCGTGCTGGTGCACATGCCACCCGAGGGGGATTACAACAGCCGCGGCGCGGCGGACGGTCTGCTGAAAGGGATTAAACAAAACCCTGAGAAGGAATTGAATACAGCCCTGCTCGTATACGGTTCAGGCGATGGCGGCGGCGGGCCGCAGGAGGTTCACCTGGAAGTAACCCGACGTGAGCATAGCCTGTATGGATTGCCGCGTGTGGAATACGCTACCGCGGACAGCTTTTTCCGCCGTCTGGAGCAGCTGAATATTCCGCACCGGCATACCGGCGAGCTGTATCTGGAGACGCATCAGGGAACCTATACGGCCCAATCCCGAATCAAATACTACAACCGGTTAATCGAGCGCAAGCTCCACGAGGTTGAAGCGCTTGCGGTCATTTCCGGCACAGCCTGCCGGAGCCTTTTGCGTGCGCACTGGCAGGACGTGCTGCTCCACCAGTTCCACGATATCCTTCCCGGTTCGTCGATTGAACGGGTAAATACGGAAGCTGTGGAAACTTACCGCCGCATCGAGGAAGCACTGGATGCATATCGTCTCAGCCTGACTGACCGGCTCCCCGCGAGCGAACGCCTATCCGCACTGAACACAACAAGCTTTTACCGCAAGGAGTATATCTCCGCCCAAGGCGCGTGGTACCACGCCGAGGTTGCCCCATATGCTGCCGCAAACCTTGAGCCTGTGAGTGATTTCCCGCAGCTGGGGTATACAGCAGACACCATGACCAACGGCATCCTGACGCTGCGCTTCGACGCCTCAGGCGAAATCGTTTCGTGCCGCGACGCGCAGGAAAATGAGCTTGCGGGCCAAGGCCTCAACCGTCTTGTTCTTCACCGGGACCCGTACCAGTTCCCGTTTGACGCTTGGGATATCGATCAGCGCTATTATAAGAAGCGTCCGAAAAAGCTAAGAGTCAGCCGAATGGAGATCGCTATCGACGGTCCGACCGTCGTGCGACAGCATATCTACCAATCCCGCGGGCTCACCATGGTCCAAAAGGTCATTCTGACTGCGGACAGCGACGTGGTGCGATTCGACACCACCGTGAACTGGCAGCAAAATCGTCACATGCTCCGGGCGGAGTTCTACCCTTCCCACTATGGTAAAGAGGTGCAGTGCGAGATCCAGTTTGGGCATATCGCCCGCTTTACCACCGAGAATAATCCGGTCGAGGCCGCGCAGTTTGAGATCTGCGCGCATAAGTGGGTGGCCACGCAGGATGAGCGCGGCGGCTTTGCGCTGCTCAACGACTGCAAATACGGCCACCGGATCAAAAACGGCCTGATCAGCTTAAACCTGCTTCGGTCCTCTACCTTCCCCGATAAAACCGCCGAACGGGGAGAACATTGTTTCACATATGCGTTCTGCCCGTTTGAAAAAGACCGGCTGGATAAGGTGATCCTCGAAGCGTACCGGCTGAACAATCCGCTTCTGACTGCCAACGGCGCTGCGATAGACAGCTTTGCCCGAACCGATAACCCGGCGGTCGTGATCGAGACCATCAAACCAGCGGAGAGTGACAGCGGAATCGTGCTGCGGCTGTACGAAAGTCTGGGGCAGGCGACGCACACGTCGTTGCATCTGGGCAAACCCTTTTCCAAAGCGAGCGAGACCGACCTATTGGAAAACAAACTCGCCCCCGCCGATTTGTCTGCCCTGCGCTTTGGCCCCTTCGAAATCAAAACCATACTGCTGGAGGAATAGCACATGCAGGAAAAAGCAATCTCTGCTGCCAAGCAGCGCGTATCGGTCGTCGTCGCCGGGTTCGGGCAGAACATGGTGCTCACGATGGTCACCACCTTCATGCTGGTATACCTGCTGCAGTATGCGCATATCAGCAGCGCCGGCATGGCTGTCGTCACCGCCATCATCACAGCCGCCAAAATCTTCGATGCCCTGAACGATCCCTTCATGGGCAGCATCGTAGACATGACCCGCTCACGCTGGGGTAAGCTTCGCCCCTACATCCTGTTTTCAGCAGGCCCTGTGGCACTGCTCTCTGCCCTGCTGTTTTGCGTGCCGGACATCGCGGAATCGGGCAAGCTCGCATTCTTCGGCGTCTGCTATTTCCTTTGGGGCATTGCCTATACGATGTGCGACGTGCCCTACTGGGGCTTAATCGGTTCTGCTTTTGCCGACCCTGCAGAACGCAACAAGGTGGTCGGGCTGGTTCGAGCCTTCGGCGCAATTGCGCTGGGACTTGCGACACTGGGCATTCCATGGCTCGCAAGGCTGCTGAGCTTTTCCAGTGAGACCACGCGGTCCGGGTGGAGCGTTGCTGCCATACTCGTCTCGGTTATCGGTATGGGCATGTTCCTGCTCGCGTTCTTCAACACAAGGGAAAAGCACAGCCAGAGAGCCGATAAAGTCACCTTCAAAGTGCTTGTTTCCACCCTGACCAAGAATAAACCGCTGCTGATCATCCTGCTCGGCTCACTGCTGGGTTTTGGCCGAAACATCGTGCAGGCAGGCGGTGCGGTATTTGCCGTAATCGCCTACCGGGATGAAGCGTACTTCACGCTGATCGGTGCCGCGATCATCATTGGCATGGTCATCTCGTCCTTCGTCGCACCGTTGCTATTAAAAAAGGTCTCCGGCAAGGCGCTCATCATTGCCAGTTCCTTAGCCGGGACAGTGATCTATCTTGTCATGTATGCTTTCGGATTTCAGAATATCCCGGCCATGATGGCCTTCATCTTCTTAAGTGGGCTGACGCTCGGCTTGTTTATGGTGGCCCAGACGACGATGATCGCCGACTCTGTGGATGAGATCGAGCGGCGTACCGGCGTGCGGAACGAAGGCGTATCCTTCTCCATGCTGACCTTCGTCTCCAAAATGATGAATGCGCTGTCCGTCATGGCCTTTGGGGTGTTCATCGTCTGGTCCGGTTATGAGGAAGGAGTGATCGTCACCGCGCAGATGCAGCAGATCGTCTTTATTGCGATCACAGTCGTCCCGGCTGCCAGCTGCCTGATTTCAGCCGTGCCGTTCCTGTTTTACAAATCGGGAAGATAACCTGAGTTTTTTCAGCATAACGGCAACTGATATTTAATAGTACAAAAAGCCTCTGAAATCAATCATCTCAGAGGCTTATTTTTCCCAGGCTGATCCTTTGTATTTTAGATTACGGCTCACCTCCACCTTTTGATAAATGGAGGGTGTTTCCTATTTATATGTCGCCGCTATGCACCGTAAATCAAATTCTCACGCGTCTCCGGATCGAACAGATGAATATACAGCGCGGGCAGCGTGAAGTATACATAGGTCTCCTTCCCTGGTTCAAAGGAGTATTCCTGCATATCGGCAATCTGCACACGAATCACAACGTCACGATCTCCCACAACGGAATGCAGATAGACCTCACTCCCCATCAGCTCCGATACGTCCACTTTGGCTCTGATGCAATCCGCGGTCTCCTCCGACGACAGACGAATATGCTCCGGGCGGATGCCCACGGTTATCTCACAGGGCCGCTGGTTCTTTTTACGAAGCTGCTCCTGAAAGCTCTCCTGCAGCTTGAATTCCGCGCCATACAGCGCAATGGCATATTGCCCGCCCGACAGCGTGAGCTTTGCCGGCAGGAAGTTCATCTGTGGTGTGCCGATAAAACCGGCTACAAACTGATTAACCGGCCTGCTGAAAACATCATAGGGCGTACCGATCTGCTGGATATACCCGTCCTTCATGACTACAATCCGGTCTCCCAGCGTCATCGCCTCGGTTTGGTCGTGTGTGACATAAATAAACGTGGTATCAATGCTTTTTCTTAATTTAATCAGCTCCGCGCGCATTTGGTTGCGCAGCTTGGCGTCCAGATTGGAGAGCGGTTCGTCCATCAGGAACACCTTGGGGTGGCGCACGATGGCACGGCCGATTGCAACGCGCTGGCGCTGGCCGCCGGATAGCGCTTTGGGCTTACGATTCAGCAGCTCTGTGATTTCGAGTATCTCCGCCGCCGCCTTCACCCGGGTGTCAATCTCAGCTTTGGGACGCTTGCGCAGCTTCAGCGAGAAAGCAAGGTTCTCATAAACGGACATATGCGGATACAGCGCATAGTTTTGGAAAACCATCGCGATATCCCTGTCCTTGGGCGGGATCGCGTTGACAAGCCGGTCGTCGATGTAGATATCACCGTCCGAGATCTCCTCAAGGCCCGCTACCATACGCAGCGTGGTTGATTTTCCACAGCCAGACGGCCCAACCAGCACGACAAATTCTTTGTCGTTGATTTCAAGGCTGAAATCATGCACCGCTACCACGCTTTTGTCGAATACTTTTTTTACATTTTTAAAAGATACGTTTGCCACACTATCACCTCATAACCTTAAGGTTTGATATTTCCAGCAGTTTTACACATTTTGCGAAGAGCCGGACAGGTGCATGAGTATACCCCTATCCCTTGACGCTTCCGAGTGTCAGCCCTTTGATGATGAACTTGGACAGCAGGATATACACGATCAGCAGCGGAACGATCGCCACAAAGATCATGATGTACACCTGACCCAGATCGAACTTCATGTAGTCGGCGCTGCGCAGCTGATAGATCAATATCGGAATAGTTTTGTTTTCGTTCGTATTGATGATCAGCGAAGGCACAAAATAGTTGTTCCAGCTGGTCACGAACGAGAATATCGCCTGCACTGCCAGCGCGGGTTTGATGATGGGCAGCACGATGCGGTTGAACGTCCTAAACTCGTTGGACCCGTCCACGCGCGCCGCCTCCACCACCTCCAGCGGAAGCACACTTTCCATATACGACTTCATATAGAAGAACACGATCGGTGCCGCGATGGAAGGCAGAATCAGTGGGTAGAACGTATCCATCATGCCCATTTTTGTGATCAACTGGATAAAGCCCAGTACCGATACCTGCGTCGGAATCATCATGATCATCATGATGAACATAAACGCGGTCCGTTTAAATCTGAAATTGTACGCGTGAAGCCCGTACGCGGTCATCGCGGAAAAGTACGTCGTCAGCGCAGCGGCGCAGGTGGAAATCAGCAGACTGTTGAACAGGCCGCGAAGCATCGGTATGTTCTCATCCGAAAGCAGGTTGGACAGGTTTTTGAAAAGGAAATTGCCTGGTAGAAGCGAAAGCTCCGACATGATTTCCGCATGCGGCCTTGACGCGTTGACGATCAGAAAATAGAACGAGAACAGGCAAAGCAGAGCGAGCAGCCCCAGTATGAAGTAGCAGATAATCCTGTTGATGGTCAGAAACGCTGATGCTTTTCTCGAAGTTGCGCTGCTGTTCATGCTTCTACCTCCTCGTTCCGGGCGCTCTTATCATATTTCTTCGCCGCGGTCAGCTTCGCTTTGGCTGCTTTGGCAGACGCACTATAATCCTTCATCAGGGACCGGTAGACAAACACGCTGAGTATGGCGGTAACGATGAATATCAGTACCGATACCGCACCGGAGAGTCCAACATCCTTGCTGTTAAGCAGGCGGTTCAAATACATGATGAGGGTCATAGAAGACAGATCGGGCGTACCAAGCCCCTTAGAGACGACCTGCGGCACGTCGAACATTTGAATGCCACCGATCATGGATGTAATGAGCACGTACACCAGTATGGGCATCAGCAGCGGCAGCGTCACCTTGAAAAAAACCTGCATGGGCTTTGCACCGTCAATCTGAGCCGACTCGAACAGGCTTTGATCGATACCCATGATGCCCGCCATCAGCAGTATGGTGGTATTTCCGAACCACATCAGGAAGTTCATAAAGGCGATAATGGCCCGGGTTGTTATCGGTATTTGAAAGAACAGGATGGCCTCGTCGATAACGCCCGCCTGAGTCAGCATCTGGTTGATCGGGCCCACGGGCGAGAACAGCATAAAAAACAACATGGCGAACGCTGAAGCCATGATCAGGTTCGGCATGTACATGACCGTTTTAAAGAAGCGCTGGCCTTTTAAATTCAAACGGTAACTGGTAAACCATACCGCCAGCAGCAGCGACACCAGGATCTGCGGGATGAAGCCCATGATCCAGATGACCAAAGTGTTCAGCGAATATTTAAAAAATTCTCCGTTGCTGAACAGCTTGGCATAGTTATCGAGTCCGACGTAGTTCGGCCCGATCTGCTGAAGGCCTACGCGATAATTTTCAAAAAAGCTATAATATATGGTAGATATAAGGGGAATCAGCTGAAATACGATGAAGACGATAAAGAAGGGAGCGATAAACAGATATCCCCACTTTGCGTAACTGATCGACTTGTGCTTTTTCCCTTCGGTTATACGCGGCATAACACTGCACCTCATCTTCATTTCAAACGGGTAACATGATTGCTGCGGCAGAGCAGCCATCCCGCTCTGCCGCAGCTGTGAATACGTTTTATGATGGTCGTTTTAGGTTCGGATAGGATTGAAGCGCTGTAGTATAGAAGTTGTCGTATGCCTCTTCTTCCGTTATACTACCTAGGAAGTAATCCAGGAAGGCGGCTGGTAGCGGTTCATTGAGCAACTGATCGTACATGGAGATGTTGCTCATGTCGATGCTCTGTGCGCTGTCGAGCAGCACGGAGATGTGGTTCTCACCGCCCAGGAACGGATGCGCATAGTCGCTGTTCGCGATTTCCTGCATTGCGGAAACGTTGTTGGTGAAGTCAGCATACTGGTTGGTGATCGCCACAAGCGTATCCTTGTCGCAGGTCATCGTCTGCATGATCTGGCGGGTCAGGTTCATGTTGTCCGAACCGGAAGCCGCGCACAGCCAGGTGCCGCCCCAGAAGAAACCCTGCGGCCCCTTCACAAGACCCCAGTCGCCGTAGCTGCCGTTGCCGGGAGCGGCTTCAGCTTCCGAGTCAGCCAGCGTAGCAGGCATCAGGCAGAAGTCGAAGAACCAGCCGGGTCCGAAGTAGCACATTGCTTTGCCGTCTACCTTGGATTCGTTAAAGCTCTCAGCATCCCAGATGCCGTAGGGCAGGGTGTAACCGTTTTCGAGGTAGGTCTTGGCCTGGGTGATCCACTGCTGGATGGCCGGATCGAATACGATCTCGTCATTGCTGTTCACCCAAGGAGCAGATGTATTGTTGGAGAATACGCGGTAGGTGGCTACGTAGCTGGAGGTCATGTAGTAGCCCTTGTCCTTAGCCTGAGCCGCAACACTGTCAAACTTGGCCCAGGAAGAGAGCGCTTCCTGCACAGCCGCAGGATCGTCGGTCCCCAGAACTTCTTTAGCGATGGAACGGCGATAGATCAGGCCGCCCGGGCAAGCCTGCCAGGACACGCCCTTGAGATTGCCGCTTGCATCCGTGCAGATGTCTTTGGTATACTGATACATATCGGCGGTATCCGCTTCGGTGAGCCCTACGTCGCTGTATACGTTCGCAGAGTAGTCGCTGTTCACGTATTTGAGCGCGTAGTCGGCTTCGATCAGGAACAGATCGACTTTATCGTCGTCAGCTGCAGTTTCCTGGTTAAGAAGCGCTTCGTCGAGTTTCTGCTGGTAGGCACCGCCGTCGCTCGGAGTGATGATCCAGTTGACCGTGACGCCATCAGGTATAAGGCCTTTATCTTCAAAATAGGCTTTAAACCTGTCCTGGAATTCCGTATTCCAGCAGTAGATGTTGTACACCTTTCCGGTATCTTCGGGCATTGCCGATTCCGACGGGGACGCGGACGCTGCCTCTGAGGTCTCCGGAGCTGTACTCCCGTTCTCGCTCGTCTGCGGTGGGGTAACACCGCAGGCGGCGAACGAGAGCACCATTGCTACCGCCACAGCACTCGCAATTACCTTCTTCCAAAATAACATGGTTTTCCTCCTTATTATTATTGCACATACCCTGTGGGGTATATGCCAATTCTGAAAACCATTAAAATTCTAATTTCTTGACCGATCCACCTTCAACGAGCCGCCCCGGCACGATGACCTGCTGCGGTATAAACGTTTTGGGCGCAACGATCGCTTCGATCAGCTTGGCGGCAGCTTCGTGGCCAAGCGCTTCGGTATCCTGCCTCCATGTGGTCAGCCGCGGGCGGAGCACCTGCGACAGATAGATACCGTCATATCCGGTTACGCTGATATCTTCGGGGATAGACAATCCGTTTCTTTCAATCTCGTTCATGCCGCCGATGAAGGAAAAATCGTCGGGGTACATGATACACGTCGGCCGGTCGGCGAGCGCCAGCAGCTCTCTTGTGGCCAGCCCACTGGATTTCGGGTCATGGTACAGTGCCGATTTCACATAAGCATCCGGCACGTTGATCCCAAGTTCCTTACAGGTCTTATAAAAGCTTGCCACGCGCTTCCTCGTAACCGCCGTTTCCTCGCCATGGACAAAGGCGATCTTCCTGTGTCCGTAGCCGTGCAGATAATGTACGAGATCGCGAATGCTGTGTACGTTATCGGACAGTATGGCGGTCCGGTTATCGAATACGTGGTCAATGGTTACCGTAGGTATTTCGCTCCTCACCAGTTCAACTACCGCCGGATCGTTGAAATCCACGCTTGCGATCACGACGCCGTCGACCTTGCGGTATTTGCAATGCTCATAATAGCTCATGCTCAGTTCGCCAATGTTGCGGCTGATGAATGTAACATCAAACCCCAGGCGCTCGGCTTCCACCTTAAAGCTGTTGAGCACATGGGAGAAATACTCATGCGTCAGACCGCTCTGGGTCTGATCCACAAACAACACCCCCAAATTGTTGGAACGGTTGGTCTTCAGTGCGCGCGCCGTAGCGTTCGGAAAATAACCCATTTCCTTGGCGGCAATCTTTATTATTTCCGCTGTCTCTTCGCCGATGTCCTGATAGCCGTTCAGCGCTTTGCTCACTGTAGCCGCAGATACCCCACACCGCTTGGAGATATCCCTTATGGTGACGATAATTGATCCCTCCCTGTTTTACCCGATGATAAGAGTCGCTTTCTGTCGAAATCGTTTTCTGATTATAAATGTCATTCTTGGGTTGTTATGAAGCGATCGTTCCTAAAACGATTTCGCAAGCTCATTATAAACAATCTGTTTTTCAAAGTCAATAGCAATATTTGATTTAATATGGACGCAAAATCGTAAAATATTAAGGAATATAACATTAACCTAACCTAAATTTTTGTTTTTCTTAAAAAATAGCTTTGCTTTTTAGAACGTTATGTTATAGAATAAACTCATTAACGAAAACGTTATCGTAACTTTCATCTTTTATCAGGAGAAGCGCCATGAAATACGGATATTTCGACGACGCGTCAAGGGAATACGTCATCTCGACCCCCGAAACGCCGCTGCCGTGGATCAACTTCTTGGGGAACAGCGACTTTTTCAGCCTTTTTTCGAATACGGCGGGTGGATACTGTTTTTACCGGGATGCCAAGTTCCGCAGGATCACACGCTACCGCTACAACGGCGTCCCCGCCGATTCGGGAAGCCGCAATTACTATATAAAGGACAAGGATACGGTGTGGAGCCCTGCTTATATGCCCTGTAAAACGCCGCTCGACAGCTACTGCTGCCGCCATGGGCTGGGTTACAGCGTCATTGAAAGCGAAAAAAGCGGAGTTCGAGCTGAACTGACCTGCTTTGTACCGCTGGGCGACACCTGTGAGATCAACCGTCTTACGCTGCGCAACGCTTCCAGCGAAACAAAAATGCTGCAGGTGTTCAGTGCGATTGAATGGTGCCTCTGGAACGCGGAGGATGACGCGCTGAATTTCCAGCGCAACTTCAGCGTCGGAGAGATAGAGATCGAAGGCAGCACGGTCTATCACAAGAGCGAATACCGCGAACGGCGAAACCACTACGCATTCTACAGCGTCAACGCTCCGGTCGCGGGCTTTGATACCGACCGCGAAAGTTTCCTGGGCCGTTTCGGGTCGTGGGAAACCCCCGGCGCAGTGCGTGCCGGACAAAGTAAAGACAGTGTCGCGAGCGGCTGGTCGCCGATTGCCAGTCACCATCTGGAGCTGACACTGGCACCGGGTGAAAGCAAATCCTTTACATTCGTATTGGGCTACTCGGAAAATCCGAGGGATCAAAAATGGGAGTCTCCGGGCATCATCAGAAAAACCGGCGCGCATGTCCTGCTCAACCGGTATGCAGACGAAGTCGCGGTGGACGCCGCGTTGGAGGCGCTGCGCGCTTACTGGGAAGGCCTGCTGGCACGCTTCCGCATCAGCTGTCCGGACGAAAAGCTTTCCCGTATGGTCAACATCTGGCACCAGTATCAGTGCATGGTGACGTTCAACCTGAGCCGCAGCGCGAGCTACTTTGAAAGCGGAACCGGCCGCGGCATGGGCTTCAGAGACAGCTGTCAGGACGTATTAGGCTTTGCGCACCTCGTGCCGGAGCGCGTCCGCGGGCGTGTGCTCGACATCGCTGCCATTCAGTTTGAGGACGGCAGCACCTACCACCAGTATCAGCCGCTGACCAAGCGCGGCAACGAAAACGTCGGTTCCGGCTTCAACGATGACCCGCTCTGGCTCATCGCCTGTACCAGCGCATATATCCGCGAGACGGGTGACTACAGCATACTGGATGAACCCGTACCCTTCGGCAATAAGGCCGGAACGGAAGCGCCGCTCTTTGAGCACCTGAGCCGCAGCCTGAACTATACGCTGAACCATTTGGGGCCGCACGGGCTGCCGCTGATCGGCCGCGCGGACTGGAACGACTGCCTCAACCTGAACTGTTTCTCCGAGGAACCGGGCGAGAGCTTCCAGACCTGCTCCAACTTCGAGAGCGGCAAAGCGGAGAGCGTATTCATCGCAGCAATGTTCGTTAAATACGGCGACGAATATGCCGAGCTATGTGCGCGCTACGGCGACACAGTGGAAGCAATACAGGCCAAGGCTCACGTGCGTCAGATGAAGGAAACGGTGCTGCGCCACGGTTGGGACGGCGAATGGTTCCTGCGCGCTTATGACGCGTTTGGCGACAAGGTGGGCAGCCATACCTGCGGTCAGGGTCGCATCTTCATCGAGCCGCAAGGCTTCTGCGTCATGGCCGGTATCGGCGTCGACGAGGGCTATGCGGAAAAGGCGCTCAGTTCCGTACAAGCGCATCTTACCGGCGAGTACGGCATTGAGATGCTGAGCCCCTGCTACACGGAATATCATAAGGAACTGGGCGAGATCAGCAGCTACCCCCCGGGCTACAAAGAGAACGGCGCGGTGTTCTGTCAGAACAACCCCTGGGTCAGCATGGCGGAAGCGCGGCTGGGTCACGCGCAGCAGGCGTTCGACATCTACCGTCGCATCTGCCCTGCTTATATTGAAGATATCAGCGATATCCATCGCACGGAGCCGTATGTGTACAGCCAGATGATCGCCGGGCGGGAAGCACCGCGCTGCGGCGAGGCCAAAAACAGCTGGCTCACCGCCACCGCCGCTTGGTCGTTTATCAACATCTCACAGACGATCCTCGGCATCATGCCGCACTTCGATGGGCTGATGGTTGCCCCGTGCGTCTCCGCGGACTTCCCGGATTATGAGGTCACCCGGTTCTACCGCGGCGCGCGCTACTTCATCTCCGTCCGGAACGCAGGCAATGGCAGCCGGGAAATGAAGGTCGACGGTCAGCCGGTTGCCGGGAACATCGTACCCATCCAGCCTGGCAAGACCGAATACCGCGTTGAACTGACGATCTGAACACGGAGGATGTACCATGTTTCCGAAGGGCTTTATATGGGGTGCCGCCAGCTCCGCTTATCAAACCGAGGGTGCGTATAACGAGGACGGCAAAGGAGTCAGCGTCTGGGACGAGTTTTGCCGCAGGCCGGGCGCAATCCACGCCGGGCAGGACGCTCGTATCGCATGCGACGCGTACCACCAGTACCCCGAGGACGTGCGCCTGATGGCGCAAATGGGCCTTAACGCTTACCGTTTTTCCGTCAGCTGGACCCGCATTCTGCCGGAAGGCCGCGGACGCATCAACGAAAAAGGCTTTCTGTTTTATGACAAGCTGGTTGATCTGTTGTTGGAGAACGGCATCACGCCGTATCTTACGCTGCACCACTGGGACCTCCCTGCTGCGCTGCAGCGCAGGGGCGGCTGGCTGAACCGCGAAACATGCGACGCGTTCGCCGAATACGCCTCAATCGTTGCAAGGCATTTCAGCGGCAGGGTCCGTCATTATATTACGATCAACGAACCACAGTGCGTGGTGCTGCTCGGGCATTCGCTCGGCAACAACGCGCCGGGTTTAAAGCTGCCGACCGACGATCTGCTGATCGTCATGCACCATTTGATGCTGGCGCACGGCATGGCAGCGGAAGCGCTGCGCAAGGGCAGTTCCGAGCCCCTGCAGGTAGGCATCGCGCCCACGGGCAGGCTTTGCTTCCCCGCATTGGATACGCCGGAGAATATCGAGGCTGCCAGGCGCGCTTCGTTTGCGTTGCGCGAGGACGCCTGGATATTCAACCACAGTTGGTGTCTGGATGCCGCGATTCTGGGCGAATACCCGCAGGATGCGCCGGAATTCTTCCGCCGCTTCGCGGACAGCGTGCCAGCCTCCGACATGCGAATCATCCGCCAGCCGCTCGACTTCGTCGGTGCGAACATCTACCACGGGGTCCCGGTCGACGCGCAGGGCTGTAAGGTGCCTTTCCACGACGGATACCCGAAAACTGCGATGGATTGGCCCGTTACGCCCCGGGTGCTGCGGTACGCGCCGCGCTGGCTCAGCGAGCGCTATGGCCTGCCGGTGCTGATTACGGAAAACGGGCAGTCCTGCAACGACCGTGTCTATCTGGACGGAAAGGTGCACGACGCAGAGCGCATCGACTACCTGCACAAACATCTGCTGGAACTGAAAAACGCCATCAGCGACGGCGTTAATGTGATCGGATATCTGCACTGGTGCCTGACGGATAACTTTGAATGGGACTTAGGCTACAGCCAGCGCTTCGGCCTCATCTATACGGACTACCCCACGCACCGTCGCATTCCCAAGGATTCCGCCGAGTGGTACGCGCAGGTCGTTCAAAGCAACGGGGCATGCCTATAGCGTATAGGTTTGCGCAGACGATATCCCGCAAGAATATTTGCATTCATACCTGCAGTTTTCTCTACTTCCCTCCACAACAAAAATCCGCTTGCCGGGCGGGTTTTTGTTGTATATACCGCGTCACTCGGAATCGCGTTCCGCGGGAGGATTTGCGTCCATCTTCTCCTTACGGTTTCGCCTGACCACCCTGTTGATCAGCTTCAATATTCTCCCCCGGAACTTTGCAAGCAGGAATACGATGATGCACAGCGCAACGAGCAGCACCGCCGACATCAAATATCCGCCTTTCAGTATCTTGTTGCCCGCGGCGCAAAGCACCAGCACCGGAAAAAAGCTGCCGCAGTATACCGCAATGATATAATGAAGTGTTTTGATTTTAGTTTTGGCTGCAACATATGGAATAAACCCGTTCGGCAGGATGGGAACCAGACAGGCCACCACTGTCATATAAGCGGGAGTATCGGATTTGCGCAGGAAATCGAGCCGGGAGTCTTTGCGCTCAATCGGAATGAGCTTATCCATCTTCGCACCGAAACGCCGCGCTGTTACAAACACAATGGCGTTGGCCGCTACCGAAGAGAGGTGGCACACAAAAAAGCTGCGCCACGTCCCGTAAACGATGCCCGCCGCTACCTGAATCGGTGCTCCGGGCAGCACGACGGAGAAGACCTGCACTGCCTGCAGCAGCGCGGTAAAGAAAAGCCCGGAGAACCTGTCGCTGGACCGCAGATAATGCTCAATCTCCTCGACGCTCCCGTTCTGCAGGAGCGGCATCAGCTCCGGCATGGCTTTTAGAAACGCAAAGTAAATCAGCCCCGCAGTGAGAACAAGAATAAAAGCTGTGGCGGCGATACGTATCAACCGGTTCCTCATCCGATCTCTCTTTCCGTTATGATTTGGTGGATTCAGCCTGCGATGATTATACAACGGTATATGAAAAATATCTATTTATTTTCTCAATTTACCGTTTTTGAATTTTGACAGGCCGACATGGTCTTTTCCGCTGTGTCCTGATATAATTTTTCTCATAAGCTTTGCGCTTGGGAGGAATCAATGAAAGAATACCGGATCGAAAGTGTCCATGCCACAATGCGCTATCACGACTTGCCGGGCAGCGGCATCCCGATACTGTTCGTCCATGGACTCGGGTGTGCGGGCTCGTTTGACTATCCGGAGGTTGCGGCGCAGCCGGAGCTGCAGAACCACCGCCGCATTCTGGTCGATCTGCTGGGGGCAGGCTTCAGCGACAGGCCGGAGGACTTCGGCTACACCGCAGATAACCACGCCGCCTATCTGCAGGAGTTCATCACTGACATCGGGCTGTCCTCCTTCGTGTTGTTTGGCCACAGCCTGGGCGGAGCGGTTGCCATTTCACTCGCCGCACGATGCCCGGAACGCACCCGACGGCTGATTCTCTCCGAGTCGAATCTCGAAAAGAGTGCCGACGGCGCCGCCAGCAAAAAGATCGCCAGCTATGAGATGCAGGAGTTTATCGAGACCGGCTTCGAGAAAATCGTAGAAACCAATCGCCAGCACCATGGTGGCATTTGGGCGGCTTCACTGTCGCTTTGGCTGCCAAAAGCCGTGTACCTGCTGTCTAAATGTGCGGTAGAAGGTGTCACTCCATCTTGGCGCGAGATGCTCTTCTCGCTGCAGTGTCCGCGCACGTTCATATGTGGGGAGCAATCTCTGCCCTATCCCCGCTTCGACGAGATCAAGGCACAGGGGATACACATGGAGATTGTACCGCAGGCCGGGCACTCCATGGCGTGGGAAAATCCGCGGGGACTGGCACAGGCCATCGAAAACGGGCTGCGCTGGCAGCCGCAGGAATGACGCTATCGGGACACCTATCCGCATCCTGTTGATTTTTCTTACGGCAAGGATTATAGTTTAGTTGGCAATCATTGGGAACAGTCTTGTCGCCATCACAGAATGGCAGGAGTGCGCCATGGAATTCGATCCTACGGTCTTTGGCCTGGGTTTTCACCATTTCGTGGAACTGGAGTATCAGCTTTTCGGCAGAACACTCGCGCCCGCGCTGCACATTGCCACCTTCGTCGTGTTAGCGCTGGTTTTCTGGAAGGGAAACAAAGTCCGATTGCTGTTCACTGCCCTGTTCACGCTGAACTGGCTGTTCCTGCTCGGGTATTGGGGCGTCTTCGCGGTCATCTACTGGGCAAATATCGGCCTGCCCTATCTGCTCGCCTTCATCGCCGCGCCGGTACTGCTGGTGCTGATCGCAATCAACTGGTGCCGGGAGCTGGCTTTAAAAAGGGTCGATCTGGACTTTAAAGGCACCGCCAAAATGCGCTGGGCGGTCATCGCCGTGATGCTGTGGGGCTTCTGGTATCCCACCTATGTCTACGGTCAGGGATTCGTACTGAACTTTGGCGACCTGCTGTTTTCCTGTTATGGGTTGATGCCCTGTCCCACGACCATGGTCGTCCTCAGCCTTTTTACGCTGAACTACCCCAAGGAAAACCAGACGCTGTTTAATCTCATGACAGCCTACGCAATATTCATTGGCACTGCCACCGTAATCACCGGCTGGATGCCCGATATCCCGTTCATCCTGATCGGACTTTACGCCTTTGCATTGATCCTTGCCAGCAGGATTCGCAGGTCCCGCAACGCGCGACAAACGGATGCAAAAACAAACATGCCCGGAATACCGCGCTAAGGCGACTGATCGCCAAATATTTCGGGATGAGGAATGTGGCCATTATACGGGGGGTTAAACCTTTACATTTTAAATGTCATCTGGCTTTAAGTTTAATTGAGGAGGATTGGCAATGAACGCAATGATCCAGCCGGTATCTGACGACGAGTTTGACCGCTGCGCAGAGGTTATCCGGGAGAGCTTTCTGACCGTAGCGAATGATTTCGGGCTCACGCAGGAAAACTGCCCGACAAACGGCGCATTCCTCCAAACCGAACGCCTCGTTGTCGACCTTGAAAAAGGTAACCGAATGTACAGCCTGTATGCGGACGGCGAAATGGTCGGTTTCATGCAGCTTGAGACAGGCCGGGAAAACGCGATGATACTCGAGAAGCTGGCCGTGGTGCCCGGATGCCGTCATTACGGATATGGGCGGATGCTGCTGGATTTCGCCAAGGAGCAGGCGCGGGAGTCGGGCGGCGTCAAGCTGCTGGCCGCCATCATCGAGGAGAATACTGTGCTGAAGGAGTGGTATCTGAGCAACGGCTTTACTCACACCGGCACAAAGGTGTTCCCTCATCTGCCGTTCACGGTGGGCTTTCTGGAAGCAGTGTTATAAACATACGATTCTTTTAAAGCGCACAATGGGGAAAGAGGATATGATGGACAAGCTGATGATCGGCATGTGCGGCGCATACTGCGCGTATTGCGAATGGAAGGATCGGATGAACTGCCCCGGATGTCAGACGTGCGCGGGCAAGCCGTTCTGGGGAGAGTGCGCCATTGCGCAGTGTGCACTGAATAAGGGTTATGACCATTGCGGGCATTGCGATACGCTGCCGTGCGACCGCCTGACAGACGCGTTCAATCATCCCGAGCATGGCGACAATGGGGAGCGGCTCATCAATCTGGAAAATTGGGCGTGCGGCCATAAGCGCTGCCTGAAGCTGCGCACCCTCGATAAAGGCTGAAGTTCAGTTCGACGGGGTCAGGCTTCCACGTCCACCCCGCCGCTTTTGGCCCAGTCGTCCAGCTTTTTCATTATGGCGTCGTATGTTTGGCTGCAGATGTCTGGAAGCTTCTGCCCCAGCGACTGGCCCGCCAGTTCAAAGCCCTTGTCGATTGCGGCCTTGAGCTCGTCCAGCTTGGAAGTATCGTTGCCGGAGATCGCGATGGCAAACGCCACGATGCGGTCGCTCACGGCGTTGACGCCCCATTCCCCGTCCTCGGATATGGCCTGCTGCGCTTCCTCCGGCGTCATGTCGCTGTCAAACTCAATCTCCTTGAACGCCGCGCTGTATACGCCATCCTGCTTAACCAGCAGCTTTTCCACCAGCTGCCGCAGCGACTCGTTCTGCGCTTCGACCTGCTTTTTGATCTTCTCAATCTGGTCCGCGCTCAGCTTTTTACCGCCGCCTTCCGTGGTATTTGCCGAACTGAGATCCACGACGTAGGACACGTCTTCTTCCTGCCCCTGCACCCCTGCATCCCAAACGCTTTTTGTTCCGGCGGCATATTCCGTCTTGCCCACCGGCTTTACCGACTCAATCATGATTGGCCCCTCCTTCAATCACGTATGGTTCTATGCCATATATGTATTATATCGGTTGATTCTCAGTAAATTTAAACCATTGATATGTGCTGATGACTGCGAAGCTTTGCTGTGTTATATTATGGGGTATGAAACATCGTTCTGACAAGCATTCTTTCTGCGTTACGCAGCTCGAATACTTAAGCCGCCTCGTGCCTCCCTCGCTGGATAAATTCAGCATAGCGCTGGTTTCCGACGTCCATAACCGTCCGGCAGGCGGGCCGGAGGAGCTGGCTGCGGCCCTGCGCGAGTTGAAGCCTGACATCATCGCGGTCACCGGCGACCTCGTCGACCGCAAGCGACCCGACATCAATGCCGCAATGGATACCGTGCTCCCCGCCGTGGAGATTGCGCCGGTATACTTTGTTTCGGGCAACCACGAGCACCGTTCGGGCCAGTTTGACGTACTCTTGCCCCTTCTCACCGGAGCGGGCGTGCGAGTGCTGGAGGACGCGTCATCCGTGATCGAAAAAGACGGCGCGCGCTTCATCCTTGCGGGCCTGCGCGACCCCGCATATACCACCGACTCCTCGTGGCACACAGACGACTCAGTGCTTGCAGAGCGAGAGGAAGCGCTGCAGCGCATGCTGCCCGGCGGAGATACACTATGCGTACTGCTCTCGCACCGTCCGGAGCTTTTAAGCCTGTATGCGCGCTGCGGCGTGCCGCTTGTGCTATCAGGTCATGCGCACGGCGGCCAGGTGCGTCTTCCGGGCATACCCGGACTGTATGCGCCTGGCCAGGGCCTCTTCCCCCGCTATACCAGCGGCATGTACCGCCGTTTCGATACAGCCATGGTCGTCAGCCGGGGCCTGGGCGGCAGGCAGCTGCATCTGCGCATCTGCAACAAGCCGGAGCTGATGGCAGTGAGACTGCGGTGCCAGCTTTGATCAATCAGCCCCTTCCAGATGCTTGTTCAAGTGTCTGTATTCATTGACAAAAAGCAGCGCTGTGCTTATAGTTAGATTATGCTAACTGCCGTGTGCGAATGGTTTTGATACCGTGTCCGCACCGTTGAATCCGTAGGCTTCTGTTCAATAGCTGATATCCATCAAAAGGGAATGACAATGACGAAAAATCACCCGGCAGCAATCTATCATGATTTAATAACCACCATCGTGGCCGCGCTGGAAGCCAAGGATAGCTTTACGGCAGACCACTCGCTACGCGTCAGCAATATGACGGAGCGCTCCTGCCGACTGCTGAATCTGTCGGAAGAAGAAACCGAGATTATCCACATGGCCGCACACGTCCACGATATTGGCAAGATCGGTGTTCCCGACGCCATATTAACCAAGGCGGGTCCCCTTACCGAAGCCGAATGGTTTCATATCCGCCAGCATCCCCATATCGGAGCGAAGATACTCCAGCAATCTTCAGGCCTGGAAGACATCGCTAAAATTGTGCTGCACCACCACGAACGGTGGGATGGCAGAGGATACCCGGACGGCCTGAAAGGCACGGACATTCCATTGGGAAGCCGCATCATTGCAGTGTGCGACTCTATCGACGCAATGACGGCTCCGCGCGTATACCGCAGTATGCTAAGCCTCGAGGAATGCCGGGAGGAAATCCGAAAGAACCGGGGTACCATGTACGACCCGGATATTGCCGACACGGTCGTCAATCAATGGGACCGCATTGCGGAGCTGGCTTATACTCCGCCCGTGATTGGCAACGCATAATATTGCATTTCCGCATAATTCCCTTCTTTTCTTTCGCCTTGACGCAACACTTCTTTTGTCCTATCATTAATACCAAATTGCGGAATTCGGAGGCCCTTCCATGAACGAAAACCTGCTTATGATATCCAGCCGCATTCGCGAGTTGAGGGAGATCCTCGGCATTGAAGCGGACGATCTCGCGGCGCGCATTGGCGTAGCGCCTGAAACCTATGCGCAGTATGAGGCGGGCGAGCTCGATATTCCCATCAGCAAGCTGTACGACATCGCGCTCCATCTCGGCACGGACATGACAGTGCTGCTGACAGGCGAACAGCCACGCATGGATACGCACTGTATCGTACGGGCTGGCCGCGGCATCGATATCGAGCGCTATCCAGGCTACAAGTATTCGAGCATCGCCTTTAACTTTAAAAACCGCGAGATGGAACCGCTGCTGGTCACCCTCTCGCCGGAGGACGAACCTGCGCTGCCCGTGATGCACGGCGGACAGGAGTTCAACTATGTACTGGAAGGTACGGTGCGCGTCACGTTGGGTAAAAACAGCTACGACTTGTGCGCGGGCGACTCCATCTACTTTGATCCGCATATTCCGCACGGACAGGCTGCCGTGGGCGGCACAGCCAAATTCCTGACCGTGATCAAGGAAGCATAGGAGAACATCATGAGCGAATTGCTGAAGCGGTACTGCCCGCGCACCCAATTTGACACCTACGAGGATTTTAAAGCCAACTATCGCTGCAACGAGCCGGAGCGGTTTAACTTCGCCTACGACATCGTGGACGAATGGGCGCGCATCCAGCCGGACAAGACCGCGCTCGTATGGACGAACGACGCGGGCGACGTGAAGCGCTATACGTTCACCGACATGAAGCGGATGAGCGACCGCGCAGCCAACGTATTTGCCGCACATGGCGTCACAAAAAGCACCGTGGTCATGCTGATCTTGCGCCAGCGGCCCGAGGTATGGGTTTGCATGACGGCGCTGATGAAGCTCGGCGCGATCTGCATCCCGGCGAGCTACCAGTTGACCCCCAAGGATATCGCCTACCGCTGCAACATCGCGGACGTGGAGGTGCTGGTCAGCGTGGACGAGCCGCATATTCTCGGCCATATCCGCAGCGCGCGTCCCGAATGCCCGCAGCTGCGCTTCTGCATGGCTGTAGGCGAAGAGGTCCCCATGGACTTCATCGATTTCCGCGCGGCGATGGATAACGCCAAAGAAAACTTCCCGCGTCCGCAGGGAACCGAAGCACCGGTCAACGCGGACCCGATGCTGATCTACTTCTCCTCCGGCACCACCGGCATGCCCAAGATGGTATGGCACGACTTCGCGTTCCCGCTGGGACATATCGTGACCGCCAAGTACTGGCAGTGCGTGCAGGACGACCGCATCCACATGACGCAGACCGACTCCGGCTGGGCCAAGTTCGCTTGGGGCAAGATATTCGGCCAGTGGATCTGCGGTGCAGCCATCGGTGCGTATGACACGGAAAAGTTCGTGCCGCATAGCCTGCTTGAGGCATTGCTGCGCATCCGTCCCACCACATTCTGCGCACCTGCCACCATATACCGCTACCTCATCAAAGAGGACCTGTCCGCCTACGACCTCTCTTTCATCGCGCACGCAAGCCTTGCGGGCGAGCCGCTGAACCCGGAGGTGCTCAAGAAGATCAAGGAGCTCACCGGCCTCACGGTACATGAGGGCTTCGGGCAGAGCGAAAGCTCTGTGCTGCTCGCTAACTTTCCCTGGTTCGATATCCGTCCCGGTTCCACGGGCAAACCTTCTCCCCTGTACGACATCGACCTGATCGATGCGGATGGCAACTCCTGCGAGGAGGGCATCGTGGGCGCTCTGGTGGTTAAGAATACCGACAAGATGCATCCACTGGGGCTCTTCCACGGCTACTGGAAGGACGAAGCGATCACGAAGAAGAGCTGGTCAAACGGCATCTATAACACGGGCGACATGGCATGGCGCGACGCGGACGGTTACTACTGGTTCGTGGGCCGCAGCGACGACGTGATCAAATGCTCCGGCTACCGCATCGGTCCGTTCGAGGTGGAGAGCGTGCTCATCGAGCACCCGGCGGTGCTGGAATGTGCCGTCACCGCCGCACCCGACCCGGTGCGCGGGCAGGTCGTTAAAGCCACCATCGTGCTGGCCAAGGGCTATACCGCCAGCGACGCGCTCAAAAAGGAGCTGCAGGAGCACGTGAAGCACAACACCGCGCCGTACAAGTACCCGCGCATCGTGGAGTTTGTGGAGGCGCTGCCCAAGACGATCAGCGACAAGATCCAGCGCAACGTGATCCGTGCGCAGGACGAGAACAAGGCCTGATGGAAGTGCTGCGCGGTTTTGCCCCCATCGCGGACGAAAACAGCCGCATCCTCATCCTCGGGTCCGCTCCGAGCGTGGAATCGCTGCGCAGGAGCCAGTACTACGGCAACCCGCAGAACGCTTTCTGGCGGCTGATGCCCGCGCTGCTGAACGAGCCATTTACCGAAGACTATGCCCAGCGAACCGCCATGCTGCTGCGCCACGGCGTCGCGCTGTGGGATGTGCTGAAAAGCTGCGAGCGCGAAGGCAGCCTGGATTCGAATATCAAACGGCCGGAGGTCAACGACTTCCCGGCCTTTTTCGCAGCCCACCCACGCATTATCCGCGTGTATCTGAATGGCGGCATGGCTTACACGCTGTTCAAGAAGCACACTGGGTTTAATTATCCGGGCATCGAGTTTACGCGCCTTGGGTCCACCAGCCCTGCACATGCGGTACCGTTTGAAGAGCGGCTGTTGGACTGGCGGCATATCCTGCCGCTGCCCGGTTGAAAGGAGCGATTATGAAGGAATTCCCGGAATTCATGAAGCGCGCGGGCAGGCCTGTCGACGCGGCCCAGCAGAACACAGCGGATGTGGAAGGCTACTGGTTTGAAGGCGCGGAGGGACAGATGGCGTTCTGGACCTGCTGCGAGGCACGGGAATCCAAGCCGCACATGCACGATTTTGACGAGTATATGACTGTGCTGGATGGCGAATATATACTGTGTACGGACGAAGGCGAAACCGTGCTGCGTCCGGGGGACGAAGCCGTGATCCCGCGAGGCATCCGCCAGTGGGGCCGCTGCATCGCAGGTACGCGCACCATCCATGTGTTCGGCGGACAGCGCATTCACTCAGCGAAGGAGGAACAGCATGAAAAACTATGAACAAGCCAGCCACGACGTAACCGAAGCTGCGGTAAAGCGCAGCATCGACTCCATATTCCGCTCACCGGAATACGACGCATACCACATCGATTGTCTGACGAATCCCAAAAAACACGCGCCCGTGGTGCGGCTCGGCAAATGCGACTGCGGCGGCGATCATGCCTGCGAAGGCATCTGCTTTTACGGCGCGCTCACGCACGACAACGATGGTAACGTCGTAGTCTCACAGAAGAACTGCGTAGGCTGCGGTGAGTGCATCGAAGCATGCGACAGCCACAACCTCGGCGAGATCAAGGAGGTCGTACCGATCTTTGAACACGTGAACGCGTGCGAGCCGGTGTACGCCATGATCGCACCCGCGTACATCAGCCAGTTCGGGCCGGACATGACGCCCGGCAAGCTGCGCAATGCGTTCAAGCAGCTCGGCTTTGCGGGCATGATTGAGGTGGCGCTGTTCGCGGATATCCTCACACTGAAAGAGGCGCTGGAGTTTGACGCAGCAGTGCAGACCAACGAAGACTTTGTGCTGACGAGCTGCTGCTGCCCCATCTGGGTGGGCATGATCCAGAAGGTGTATAACGAGCTGCTGCCGCACATGCCACCCTCCGTATCGCCCATGGCGGCGTGCGGGCGCGCGGTGAAGCGCCTGAACCCCGGCGCGGCAACGGTGTTCGTTGGCCCATGCCTTGCCAAGAAGGCCGAGGCACGGCAGGAGGATATATCCGAGGCGGTGGATTTTGTGCTGACGTTTAAGGAGATGGAGGAAATCTTCAGCGCCGCGGGGATTGATCCTGCACAGCTTGAGGAGGACCAGCGCGACCATTCCTCCGCCGGGGGGCGCATGTACGCGCGCACGGGCGGCGTCAGCGAATCGGTGGAAGCTACGGTGCACCGCTTAAAGCCGGAGCGCGCCATACCGGTGCGTGCACGGCAGGCCGACGGCGTTCCGGCGTGCAAGGCGATGCTCGCCGATATCCAGAGCGGTCATTTTGACGCGAACTTCCTCGAGGGGATGGGATGTGTGCGCGGCTGCGTCGGCGGCCCGCGGGCGCTTATCGATCGGGATATTGCCGCAAAAAACGTGAACGAATACGCTGCCCACGCGGCCTATGAGACGCCCGCGGACAATCCGTACGTGCTGGAATTGCTGCAAAGTCTGGGGTTTGATACGATCGAAAGCCTGGTCAAAGGCGAGAATATGTTTACGAGAAGGTTTTAGCTCCCGTTATAGCCTACCTTCCATGGGCGTGAATCGGATGCCGTTTTGCGTTTGCTCTGCGCCTGTTTCCGTAAAACCCAGCCTGCGGTAGATTGGGACCGCATAGGGTGAAGAGTTAACCGTAATACGGCTGATTCCGGCTTTGCGGCAAAGCAGCGCATAGTACTCGAACAACGCGCGGCTGATGCCCTGCCTGTGGTATTCCTTCTGCACGAAAAGCAGGCTGATGTGCCCCGTTCCGCGCTCGGCCAGCACACCGCGCAGACTGTTGTCCAGGAAAGCGCCCCACAAGCGCATCTCCCCTGCCTGCGTTTTGCCTGCGATGTTCTCGGTTCGAATGAAAGTGCGGAATTCCTCAATGCCTTCCGGCGCATACTCTGGTGCTTCAAATTCGCTGAACACCTGCCAGACAAGCGCCATTGCGGCCTCCAGCTCCTCCGGCCTGATTTCCCTGATCTCCACGTTTACCTCACAAAGTCCATGCAAATGAGCTTTTTACCGCCCAGCAGTGAGCGCTCCTCCCGGAATACCCGCGTATATCCAATATTCTCCATATCGGCAGCCAGCGCCTCTGGCTCCACCTCCTGATGCACCGTATCCAGACACTGCAGCTTATCCGCAACGGGTGAGGCGGACACGAAACCCACATCACCGTTTTGCTGTATTGCGCAGCACACCACGGCAGGCCGCGCCACGCTAATCACCCGAGTGAATGTGCCGACACCGATATATTCAATCAGCAGGTCCGCGATGACAAGCTCAGCATCAGGCATGCGGCTCGCCTCGTCTTTCAGGTCCATGCAGATCAGTTCCAGTCTGCCGCCCAGAGCAGCATAGCGCTCCGCGCAGGCGTTCAGGTAGTCCGCGCTGATATCCACGCCGTACACTTTTTGCACGAGCGCCGGGTCGATGTGCTCAAGCCCGTTGCCGCCCGCTACGCCCAGCACACATACGGTCTTTGCCGCATGCCGTTCCAACTGGCCTTTCATGACGCCGCTCAGTGCCTGAAGCTGGTCCACCCGCGGGTCGTTCATGTGCATTTCGTAGGTGTCCAGCGGCACCGTTTCCCATGGATTGTTCATGAATCGAGGCGGCACCGCACCACGAGCCTGCCATTGCCGTGCGACTCGCACGTCAGCAGCGTGAGTTCGCTGTCATTTTCCGTATCGTTCAGCTTTTCGGGATGGTCCGGCGTGATATGGTCCAGTTCGTATATGGTATAGGTATGCGTGACTCCATCCAGACCGGTCACCAGCACCGTATCGCCCACTTTCAGTTCATCGAGCCTGCCGAAGATGGAACCGTTGGAATAATTGTGGCCGGTGATGACCAGGTTGCCTTCTTCACCGGGCATCACACCTTCGTAGTAGCACGCTGAAACCTTGAGCGCTTCAGGGGAAGTCTCGGCAAGCACGGGCAGATGGGCATCGATCGCGTCGATATCGATGCGCGCCATGACGTCATATCCCTTCAACTCAGGCGCTAAGGCGGCAACAGATGAAGCAGTATCTTCGGGCTGGGATGTGGTGGTCACGCCCGAACTGACGGAAGCTGAAGTATGCGGCGTGATACCGCTCGCGTCCAGTACGGCCTGCGCGTTATTTCCAGCAGATACGCCTTCGCCCCACAGTGCAAGAAATACGATACCGGCTGCAACCAACAGCACTCCCGCCAGCGAGAAAAGAATGATACGCCATGTCTTTTGGTTGATCTGCCGGATCCGGCTCCACAGCTCTTTCATTCGTTTATCCTTCTTTTTAAAGTTTTGATCCATTTTACCACATACTGATTCTGAATGCATCTGTCGCAGAAATATTGCCCGCGGGCATGAAATATTCCCCATGGGCAAAACTAAAACCATCACAGGAGGATGGAAAATGAGTAACGAATCGTTGTGGATGGCGACCGCGGTGTCAAAAGGATTCCCGTGTTTGCCGGGCGATGTAAACTGCAGCGTAGCGGTGGTAGGCGCGGGGCTGACAGGCATCACCGTTGCCCTGCTGCTGGCCAAGACCGGCGCGGATGTGGTCGTTGTGGAGGCAGACACCGTGGGTTTCGGCACCTCGGGGCGGACAACTGCCAAGGTCACAATCCAGCACGGGCTGTGCTATCACGAGCTCGCAGAGCACCGCGCGCAGTGCTACGCAAAGGCCAACGCCGCGGGTGCGGCGCTGATCGAGGAACTGATCCGCAAGCACAGCATCGCTTGCGACTACGAGAAGACGCCCTCCTATGTGTATACGAACGACGACGCACAGTTGGACGCGTTTGACAAGGAACAGGAGGCTTGTACCCGGCTGGGACTGCCCAGCCGCATCGTACCGGATCCCGGTCTGCCGTTCCCGGTCAAAGCCGCGATCGTGATGGACGGCCAGGCACAGTTCCATCCGCTAAAATATCTGTACGCATTAGCGGATGCCGCAACTGCGGCAGGCGTTAAAATCTACGAGCACACACGCGTAACGGGCATCGACCGGGAGGATGCCTGCGTTCTCCATACCCTGAAAGGGCGCATCACCGCGCAGACGCTGGTACTTGCGACCAACTATCCGCTGATTGAATTCCCCGGGCATTTTTTCCTGCGGTTGCATCAGGAGCGTTCATACATCATCAGCGCTCCGGCGGGCGGAGCAAACATGCCGGGCATGTACATCTCCGTCGAGGAGCCCATCCGCTCGATTCGGATGTACAATGCCAACGGCAATGCCCGGCTGCTGCTCGGCGGCTTTGGACACCGCACCGGCAAGGAGGACACCGTGGGCGACTCCTATGCGCACCTCAAGGATTTCCTGCGAGACGGTTTCCCGCAGGCCCCACGCGAGCCGGATTATCAGTGGTCGGCGCAGGATTGTGCGCCGCTCGACGGTATGCCGTATGTGGGTTCTGTCCACGACAAAGCGCCCCGCGTGTTTGTGGCGACCGGATACAACAAATGGGGCATGACGAACAGCGCGGCAGCCGCGGCCATGATATCGGATGCCATCGCGGGTTCAACCCGAATCGACAAGGAAACCGCTGAGGCGTTCTGCCCGCAGCGTTTCAAGCCCGGCGCGGCTGCGAAAAATTTCTTCGTACAGGCGGGTGAAACGGCGGGCGCACTCACCGCAGGCTACGTCTGCCTGCCGCTGGGCAGCTACGACGACGTCGATCCGGGCGAAGGCGCGGTGCTGCGCATCGAAGGCGACACACAAGCGGTCTACCGCGATGAAAACGGCGGCCTGCACGCGTTTCAGGGCAGCTGCACGCACCTTGGATGCCCGCTGGAATACAACGCCGCCGAGAAGTCGTTTGACTGCCGGTGCCACGGCTCGCGTTTCGGCGTGGACGGACAGGTGCTGACCGGCCCCGCCAAAAAGCCGCTTCCGCGTGTGGATGTGCAGGAGGAATAATGCGGCTTCCCCGTCCTTTCAACTTCGCGCCCTACCATGACGGGCCGCATGCGCGGCCATACTTCGAGGGCTGGTATTTTAAACAGGCTTCGGAAGCGGGCGCATTCTCCGTCATACCGGGCATATATCTGGGCAAAGACGGCGGCACCGCTTTTGTGCAGGTGATCTTCGGATCGCCGCCCGAAAGCCGGTTTGTCCCGTACCCGATCGAGGAATTTCGCTTTCATCCGGGCCGTTTCGAGCTTTCCATCGGTAAAAACGCTTTTTCGGCTGAACATGTTACGCTTGATATCGACGAGATTGGCCTTTCCGCCTCGCTCTCCTATACCGGCCATGTGCCGCTGGTTTCCTCGCCGCTCTCCCCTTCGGTTATGGGGTATTTTGCGTACCTGCCCGCCATGCAGTGCAATCACGGCGTAGTGAGCCTGTCGCATCAGGCCAACGGCACGGTGGAGTTCGGCGGCCGCCATCTCGTTTTTCGTGATGCGGACGGTTACATCGAGAAGGACTGGGGCCGCGAGTTTCCGCAAAGCTGGATATGGGTACAGGCCAACCATGGGGACGCGGGGCTGATGTGCGCCGCAGCAAGCATCCCCATGCCGGGCTTTGCGTTCACCGGCGTTATCTGCGCGCTGGTTTACGGCGACAGACAGTACCGTTTCGCGACGTACAACGGCGCACGGCTAGTTTCACTCAGCGCCGATGGTCACCGAGTGGAAGCGGAATTAGTCCGCCGGGACTTCCGGCTGTATATCGCTGCTCACAGCGACGCCATGGGTACGCTAATGGCGCCTTCCCCTGCGGGAATGACACGGCAGATCACCGAAAGCATCTCCGCGGTTTGCGACGTCGTATTGGAGCATCGCGGAAGAACGCTGATTCGCAGCCGCTTCAACCACGCCGGGCTGGAAATGCTGCATCCCGAAGGCCTGCAAGTAAAAAGCCTCGACAGTAATCAGCGGTGATTTACGAGGGCTCTGCCCTCGTGCTCCCGCCCAAGGGACCAGTCCCTTGGGTATCCCTTTATACACGAAACGCCCCGAACAGGGCGTTTCGTACGACGGGATTCTTAAGGGCCATTGGCCCTTAAGCGGAGGCTTGGAGGCAGAGCCTCCAAGAAAAGCTCTTTAAGCCGATCTATGCTCCGCAATGATGGCTTCCATGGACTCTTCCACGGCGCGGCGCATCTCTTCCATGCGGCTGCGCTCCGAACCGGCTTGCGCAGGGTACTCGGGATTGCCGACAGTCAGTGTGACCAGCGGCTTTTTGCGCAGTTTGCGCGTCAGCCAGCCCGCCTCGCGGAACGTGAACACCATGGGCACCACCGGCACACCGGACTTCACCGCAAGATGGAACGCGCCGTTTTTGAACGGGCGCAGCGTGTCGTTCCACGGCCACAGCGACGCCTCAGGATAGAAGTGTACAATGCGGCCTTTCTGCAGTTGATCGCGCATGGCGTCCATGAACGCCCCTAAGGCCTTGGGCGATTCGGGGATGGGTACACCGCCGAGGATGCGCACGAGCCGCCGCACCACCGGAATCTCGAAGTTGGACTTCAGCGACGCAAACAGCGGTTTGCGCGGGAATAGCGTACACGCCACCATGGGCGAGTCGAGAATGTGCACGTGGTTGGTTACCGTCACCGCGCCGCCGCGAACGTACCGCAAATTGCGTTTTCCTTTGATCTTCAGGCCGAACACGAGGCGCGAGGCGATGGTCAGCACCGGCCATGCGATGAGGTAAAACACCAGATTGGAGCCCAGCCGGAAGAACAAGTTTTTGTTTACGAAGCGGTAGTGTGCGTCGATGTTGCAGGCAAAAGGCGTAGGCATGTGCACGACATGGCGGTTGAGGTTGGCCTCATCCTCCGCTACCGGGCGCTGCTCCGCGATCACACGGCGGTATACGTCCTCAATCTTGTCGATGGACCGTTCGATGGCATAGGCGCTCGCCCGTTTCAGATACTTCTGCCCCATCTGCGCGCGTTCCTCGGGATGCTCGATCCAGTAGTCGATCTTTGCCGCGAGGTCACCCATGCTCTTGTTCTTGAACAGGCTGCGTTCATCCAGCGCAAACTGGCGTGCCGCGCTCATCTTTGCGTTGGCGATCACCGGCACCACGCCGCACGCAATGGCCTCAAGGCATACAATCGCTTCGATTTCGGCCTCGGCGGCGTGCACGTACAGGTCGGTCTGGTTGTACAGCCGCACAATCTCCTCCTGTCCGACATAGCGGAAGACAGGCTTGTTCTTGAGCTTTCTGCCGAGGTGTTCGTAATACTTCCGCTTGGGCCCCTTGCCTAAAAACACGAGCTGGATATCGTCGGAATGCTTCGACATGCGGGCGGCCTTGATGATAAGATCCTGCCGCTTCTCAGCAGAAAGCCGGCCCACCATCAGGATCACGAACTTGCCCTGCCATTCCGGCGGTTTAGGGGCGTCCATGGGCTTGAAGGCCTCATCTACGCCGTTTGAAATCACGTGCAGACTCGCCTTGTAGCCGTGAGCCTTAAGTTGGTCCGCGATGAACTGCGACGGGCAGTGGATATCGTGCATGTAGCGGTAGAACCGCTGCCGGAACCACAGGTACAGGATATGCGGCAGCAGCGTGAAATGCTTCATGCCGATGTTATACGATACGTTTTCCGGCTGGCAATGAAACGCAGCCATATGCGGCACGCCCATCTCACGGCACAATTCTCGGGTCTTCATACAGAGCTTATACGGCAAAAACAGGTGCGCTATGTCGGCATCCTTGAGCGCCTCGCGGATGACCTTTTTATCGGGCCGCGCAAACGTCATGCCCTGACTGCTCACGAGCGGCTGAAACGGGCCAAAGTCTGCCGCGGGTACGACAAACTTGTCCGGCGCGGGAGAACCGGTGGATATGATGCTCACCTCATGTCCCCGCTGCCTCAGGTGCTCAATAAAACGCGCAGCCGAAATCGTCGTACCGTTGTTCTGCTCGTCGTACTGGTCCGTTACATATACAATTTTCATTTCATTGATTAATAAAGGACGCAAAATGATGGAATGAATGATGGCGGTTTCCCTTTATTAATGCAAACCTCCTTCCTTTTTTAGTGATGGAACAATATATACTGAAAGATGCTTTAATATTACACCATTGGCGTATATTCCGCAAATCCCGAAAAATACCGATTCTCCGCGCTTTTACGCGAAAGCTGGCGGATGCTATCACAAAGGCGCATGGGTCCGCGCTGACCGGGGTCACACTGCGGTATTGTGTTTGCCCGCTTTCCATATTATAATCAGAAGCGCCGGGAACCGGCAGACAAAGGAGAAAACCATGCTGGAACTGAAGGACATCACGCTGCGCCTTGAAGACGGCCGCACCATACTGGACGGTGTCAACATGAAGCTGGCGGATAAAAAGATCATTGCGGTCACCGGGCCGAACGGCAGCGGCAAGTCGTCGTTGGCGCGCATCATCATGGGTCTGCAGCAGCCGACGGGCGGCAGCATCCTGTTGGACGGTCAGGACATTACGGATAAGAGCATCACGGAACGGGCACAGCTCGGCATCGGCTACGCGTTTCAAAATCCGCCGCGCTTTAAAGGCATCAAGGTGGGCGAATTGCTGAAGCTTGCGGGCGGCGGCAAAGAGAAGGGCTCTACTTGTGACATGCTGCTGGATGTGGGTCTGTGCGCGCAGGATTACCTGAACCGTGACGCGGACGGCACGCTCTCGGGCGGCGAAGCCAAGCGCATCGAGATCGCCACTGTGCTCGCGCGGGACTTAAAGCTCGCGGTGTTTGACGAGCCGGAGGCGGGCATTGACCTGTGGAGCTTTCAGAAGCTCGCCGAAACGTTCCGCGGGATGCACGGAAAGACGGACACCACTATCGTCATCATTTCGCATCAGGAACGCATACTGGAGCTGGCCGACGAAATATTATTGATGAAGGACGGACGCCTCGCCCCTGTGCCGCGCGAGGAGATCCTCGCCGCGGACACGACGGAAGCGTTTTGCCGGTGCCGGGTAAGCTGCGGAAAGAGAGGACAGGATCATGCTGAGTGCGCTGGATAAGCTTTTACTGGAGAAGGTGGCAGATCTGCACGACGTCCCGCAGGGCGCGTATAACATCCGCCGCAACGGCGAAGGCGCGGGACGGCGCACTACCGCCAACATTGATATCGTAACCAAAACGGATAAGCCCGGTATTGACGTCATCGTTAAGCCTGGTACCAAAGGCGAGAGCGTACACATCCCTGTAATCCTCTCCGCCGAGGGCATGAAGGACGTGGTATACAACACGTTCGAGATCGGAGAAGGCGCGGACGTGCTGATCGTCGCGGGCTGCGGCATCCACAACACCAGCGACAAAACCGAGCAGCACGACGGCGTACACGAGTTTTTCATCCGCAAGGGCGCACGTGTGCGCTATGTGGAAAAGCACTACGGCCAGGGCGAAGGAAAAGGCAAGCGCGTGCTGAACCCGGTCACGCTGATTCATGCAGAGGAAGGCTCCACGGTAGAACTGGAGCTTGTGCAGATCATGGGCGTGGACGATACCAAGCGCGATACAAAGATCGACTTGGCGGACCGGGCCAAGCTGATCGTCACTGAACGCCTGCTGACCGATTTCAATCAGACGGCGGGCTCCCTCATCGATATCCGCATGGACGGGGAGGACTCGTCCGCGCAGGTAATTTCGCGTTCCGTGGCGCGTGGCCATTCTCGGCAGGAGTTTTTATTCAACGTGGACGGCTACAACCGCTGCCGTGGGCACATCCAGTGCGACGCCATCATCATGGACAACGCCGTGGTGATTTCCACGCCCAAGATATCCGCGTTCAGCGAGTACGCACAGCTCGTGCACGAGGCAGCCATCGGACGGCTGGAGTCGCAGCAGCTGTTAAAGCTCATGTCGCTCGGCCTCTCGGAGAAGGAAGCCGAGGATACGATACTGAAAGGTTTCCTGAAATAGAGTTTCCAAGCCAGGCCCGCTTCAGCGGGCCTTTTTATTTGCATCGATGGCGACGGGCGGGGATAGAACTCCGCCCGTACATCCAGCCTGCGGTAAACCCAGCGACATCCCCTCAGACAGGTATACAATCCACGGCGCGCAAGTACAATGTAGCGTATTTAAACAAACGCGGAGCAAGTATGGGCAGGAAAGCGGCGGATACCAGAGATGAGCAAAAGCATAAACTGGTCAGCGGCAGTCCGAACGAGGATGTCGATAATTCCGCCTGTAACGGCGAAAACGACAACTCGGACGAAGACAGCAACGAAGACAATGAGGAAGATGAGGAGAACGAAGAAGCAGGCTGCAAAATCTGGCTTGAAGTACTGCCCTCGAAGGGCGGTTTGCTGCTGGCCGCGCTGCTCGTAGAAATTATGACCGAAGGGATGACCCCTAACCAGATGAATATACTTGGCAACTTTGTCGCATCCGTCGGCACGCTCATCTCCTATAAAGCGTCGCGCGACGAACTGGACTCCTGAGTTTATCAGTTTTTCACGATATATTTCAGCACAATCTTACCGCGTTTAAGCGTCAGTACGCCTTTTTCCGCCATCTTCTGCAGCTGGCGTGTGATGACCTCACGCGAGGACCCGAGCTCCACCGCGAGCTGCTCATGCGTGATCTTCACCTCGCCCGCCGCGTTGGCACTGCGCTGCAGGTATTCAATCAGCCGTTCCTCAATGCTCATGAAGATCAGCATTTCGATGGTATCGATGGACAGGATAAGCCGGTAGGCCAGTGCGTTAAACACATGGGTGCGGAAGGCGTCGCTGCGGTACAGCATCTCCTTAAAGGTATCGGGCGGAATGATCGCCAAAGAGCTGTCCTTCTCCGCCTCAATGGTGAAGTCGTATTCGACCTCGCCCAGCGCACATACTGCCGCGAGGATACAGAGTTCCCCCTCGCCCACACGGTAAAGCGTCATCTCACGCCCCCGCTCAGACAAACGGAAAAGCCGCAGCCGTCCCTTAACTACCATCGGGATGCCGGTGCACCTGTGGTTGTCTCCGGTCATGATATGGCCCTTTTTGATTTCGCGCGGCAGTACCTTGCTACGCAGCAGCGCTTTATCCGCATCACTCATTGCTTCATAAAAAGGGAACTTGCCAAAATCGTTTTCCGTCATCCCGTACATCTCCCATCCGCTATAAGTCTCTGTGTGAATTATAGCGTCGTTATATAGATTTTGTAAAGCCGCAGGCAGCGGTGTCCATTGTATTGCACTTTATGTGTATTAATGTATAATGTTGTTATGTTCAATCGAAATTCCAAAACATTCTCCGCAATCCTGGCGCTGCTTGCCTGCTTGCTGCTATTGGCTTCTTGTACCCCGCAGACCGTACGCGAGGGCGGCATTGTAGTACATGGCGAAGCGCCTGTTACCTCCGACTATCTTTCATACTATGAAAACGAAACGGTTGTTTATGTGACCAAAAGCGGTAAGAAGTATCACACCGCCGGTTGTTCTTACCTGACGGACTCCGCATATCCCATCTCACTTGAACAGGCCCTTGCCGAGGGCAAAACGCCCTGCAGCCGCTGTCACCCTGACGAAGAATAGCTGCTATCTATCCCAGAAATGTGAATAGTAAAGCGCGAATCGTATTTTCGTTGATCTCATCAACATATTCAATATAAATATTAATAAATTTAATTCTATTATTAATTTTTTTAATTTATCCGTGGACATTTATAAATCATCGTGATATGATGGCTGCATTGAAAAGGTTTTCAATTTTACCGCTCCAGCGGTACTAAATAAAGAGGGTTTATATGAGTGAAATCAAACGCTTATGGAACCGCAATTTCACGGTTCTGTGGCAGGGACAGCTGATATCAGACTTCGGGAACGCCGCTTTTGCGGTTACGCTCGGTTTCTGGGTATTAAGCGTCACCGCAACCCCGGAGATGCCGCAGGGTAATCTCGCGCTGATGGGCCTGATCGAAGCATGCTTTGCGCTGCCGTCCGTAATTTTGGGGCCGTTTGCCGGGGCTGTTGCAGACCGCATCAATCGCAAGAGCATACTGATCGCCGCGGACCTCGTACGGGGCATTCTCTTTGCAGCCATGGGTGCGATGCTGTTGTTCAACGTGTTCCCGTTCTGGGTAATCTTCCCGCTCGCGATATTGAGCGGCGCCAGCGGCGCGTTCTTCTCCCCTGCCATCTCCGCCTCAATTCCGGACATCGTGCCTAAAGACAGCCTTTCCAAAGCCAACTCGGCGCGCGGGCTGTCCTCCACGCTGACGCAGTTGATGGGCAACTCGCTGGGTGGCATTCTGTACGCAGTTTTAAGAGCACCCCTTCTGATCCTGCTCAACGGTATCTCATACCTTTATGCTGCCGTTTCCCAGCTGTTCATCAAGCTGCCTGTGCGAAAGAGCGAAGGTCCCCGCACGGATATCGTCCATGATATGAGCCGCGGCTTGAAGTACTCCTTTGGGCACAAGGGGATCCGCACCATGCTGATTACGAGCATGTTGATCAACTTCTTCGCGGTCATCGGCCTGTCCCTGATGACGCCGCTGTTCAACAGCACGCCCGGCTTCGGGGTGCAAAAGTACGGTCTGATGATGGGCACGATGATGCTGGGAGCAGTCATCGGGATGCTGACCCTGTCCGCGGTCAAAATCAAGCCGCAGCAGCGTTCCAGAATATTTGGCATTGCGTTGATGAGTATGGTCTGCGTCATGGTTCCCATCGCCATCATCGGTAATGTGAACTGGCTGTATCCGCTCGCGTTCATCGCCGGAATCAACAACGCCATCGTCAACGTCATGGTTCAGACGATCATGCAGTCCACCGTGCCCGCGGAACACCGGGGCAAGGTTTTTGGCATCCTCGGCATGGTATCTGGCGGGCTGCAGCCCATTGCCATGGCAGTGAGCGGCGTCATCGGAGGCACATTCGGTATCCGGCCCACGATAATCACAACCTTCTCGCTGCTGGTTGTCGCCGCAATGCCAATGCTGTTCGACAGGCACTTCAAAGCCTTCATCAACACCGATATCGAGACCGGAGAGTCAGAAGCAACTCCGATCACCGTATCAAGCCCGGCCACGCTGGAAACGCCGGCGGAATAACGGCAATTGCAATCATCCGAACCCCGCAGAACGTAATCTGTGGGGTTCTTCATTTTGATGAATGTTCATTTTCTCTTCAAACATTGCACAGGTTGCTGTAATCCATCACGGTTATTATGCTGACATAAATAGAAAAGAGGGCAAACACCATGAATAAGAGATGGTTGGTGGCACTTTGCGCCGTCATGACGCTGGTGCTGGTAGCGGGCTGCCAGTCCACAGCCAGCAGCACAGCAAGCGCTTCGGCTTCCGATGCAACGACGATATACGGACAGGTTACGGCAATAGACGGCAACAGTATCACGCTTGCTCTGGGCACGGTATCACAGCAGGGCCACTCGGACAATGCGCCGGAGATGCCTTCGGATGGCACCCAGCCTTCGGGCGAAATCCCTGCTATGCCTTCGGGCGGACAGGATACCGACGACATCAGCGGCACAACGCAGAACACGGATGGTTCCGCGTCACAATCGGACGGGCAGGGCGGTCCTGACGCGATCAGCAGCGCAACGCAGAACACCGATGACTCCACATCGAAGCCAAGCGAACAGACCAGGCCGGAACAATCGGATGGCAACGGCGGGCAGCGGCAACCCGGCGGCATTGAACTGACCGGCGAGGAAACAACGATCACCGTGACCGACAGCACTGTCATTACGCTGCAGCGCTTTAATGAGAGTTCGGAAGGTTCGCTGGACGATATCAAAGTAGGAGGCATCCTATCCGTCACCATGTCAGGCGATACCGTAACCGCGATCACAGTGATGCAGACAGGCGGCGGCATGCCAAACGGCAGTGTACCGAATGGCAGCGTACCGAGTGGCAGCGAGCCAGCACCGACGACGTAACACTTTATATATCCTCCTTGGCAGAAGCCGGTTTCGTACCGGCTTTTTGCTGTACAGGAAGAATACCTGCTTCTTCTACAGGTAAGCATTGACCGGATTCAGCCTGTTCGTGTACTATAGAGTGCAACGGCAGGCGGGCAATGGCCATGCAGGCAGCGATTTGAACGGAGGCAACCGATGGACAGATTTGAGAATGTGACAATAGTCAAAAAGGGCAACATCTACTACGACGGCAAGGTAACCAGCCGCACGGTGCTGTTTTCGGATGGCACCAGAAAGACACTGGGCATCATCCTGCCGGGCGAGTATGAATTCGGCACAGCGGAGAAGGAGCACATGGAGGTGTTGGCAGGCACGCTGAACGCACTCCTGCCGGGCAGCAATGAATGGGCAGCGTTTGGCCCCGGCGAATCCTTCGAGGTCCCCGCAAACTCACGGTTCAAGGTCTCCGCCGAGGAACCCGTGGACTACTGCTGCTCCTACATCGCCGAATAACAGGCACAGTACCGGGATTGTAGAAACAGCCTTACCTCAACGGAAATCAGATCAACCTTCAGCCATGCCATGCAAAACGGCATGGCTTTTCATTTTAAATTTTTTTGCAAAGTCCACTTGACATTTTGTGCAAAGTTAACTATACTTATTTTGCAAAGTTCGCTTTGCAACGGAGGTGCGCTGTTGAATACAAAAATCAAAGAGCTGCGTAAAAAGCATAAGCTCTCTCAGGAGGAACTCGCGATGGCGGTGGGCACCACACGCCAGACCATCACCTCCATCGAATGCGGCAAGTATACGGCATCGCTGGTGCTTGCGTATAAGATCGCGCGGTATTTTGATCTGCGCATTGAAGATGTCTTCGATTTTTCCGATGTGGAGGATATATAGATGGAACAATACAGAGACTCACTCAAGCTGAGAATCGCGCTGCTGATCCCGGGTGTGGCTGTGCTGGCGGCGCTGCTGGTGTTGGGCGAAACCGGCGTGTTTCGCGCTGTCGGCCTAAGTGACTTTTCCGATTTCCTGCGCGGCTTCCAGACAGGCATACTTTTTGCGGTCTGCGTCCTGTTTATCTACCTGACGATCCGGTATCTGCGGCTGCTGAATAACGAGGAGAAGCTTAAAAGTGCGTACTACGCCGAAAACGACGAACGCCACAAGCTCATCATGATGAAAATCGGTGGCAACGCGATGTACGTCTGCACCATTGCCATACTCATCGCGGGCATTGTGGCAGGGTATTTCAACGGGACCGTTTTCTTCTCCCTCGCGGGCTGCGCGCTGTTTCTGCTGCTCATCCGCCTCGGGCTCAAAATCTATTATCACACCAGGTATTAGGAGGCTTTAACATGAACCGTCTACACCTCAAAGGCAACTGGCCGCTGCTGGTCGGCGCTGTCGGATCGTTCATCTATTTCGGAGTCGGCCATTTCGTAGCCCTGCCCGACGCTTTGCGCGGCTTTATACTGGGGCTGAGCATGGCGGGGTATCTGCTGGGTGCACTTACAGCAAGGCTTGGGTTGACGCACATGCGTAACTGGAAAAAGGCGCTGCTCCAAAGGATGAAGTAGCGTCCAGCGTGTCAAATAGTCATTATCGAGGGCGCTGCCCTCGTACTCCCGCTTCTTTTCTTGAAGAAAAGAAGCAAAAGACTCGTAGGGAATGCCTTTAAAAAAGGCATTCCCTTGACGGGATTCTTAAGGGATTTATCCCTTAAGCGGGTGGTTTGGAGGCAGAGCCTCCAATCAGAACTAAACGATCTGATTGAAGCGCCGGATCCGCCACTCAGTGCCATCGAATTCAATGGCGCTGATGCCGCCCATGGTGCTGATGAACTTATACCGCATCCACACCGGCAGGCCGAGAATGCTGCACAGCAGCAGCCGGATGGCCCCGTCGTGGCTGAAGACGAGAATATCGTCCGTCTCCCCTTTCATGTCTTCCAGAAAGCTGTCGATGCGCGCCTTGACCTCCGTCCCGGATTCGCCTTCCGGAAACTTCACGTCGCAAAGGTGGTTCTTAAAGTTGTGCCACAGGTTAGGGTACTCGGCAGCAAAGGCCTCCTCACCCCGGCGGTGCAGCAGACCGCTGTTGATCTCATTGATGCGCGCATCCACGATGATATCCAGCCCTTTGTCCTGCGCCGTGGGCCGCGCGGTCTGCTGCGTGCGTACATACTGGCTGGCATAGATTTTGCGGATATCGGCGTCACGGAAATACGCGGCAATCCGTTGGGCATCTCCCAGCCCCTTTTCGCTGAGCGGATCGTCCGCGATATTCAGCTGTGCGTTGTAATTGTCGCCGAAGGCCCTGTCGCCGTGGCGTGCTAACCAAATCATAGTCCCTCCCAAAGATGCAGATTTTCGTATCAATGCTCGTGATTGATCACTTCCACCACCAAGTCGCTGAGCCTTTGCACTTCCTCAGCGTTCAGGTGGTATGTCCCCATGTCATCCATGGACGCCTTCTTTTCCGGCATCAGGTCCGCGACGTGCAGGTCGATAAAAGCGTCAGGCTGCGCCCCGGCCCGCTTCGCAATCTCGTTCTTAAGCTTAGGGTTGGGGTTGAGCGAACCGCCGCTGACGCACGCAAACACGTACGATTGCGGGTTGTTTTTAATCGCCTTCAGATACGCGCGCAGCGGCGACGCCGTTTTGCCCATCCACACCGGCCCCATGAGGATAACCCGGTCATACTGTGCCAGCACGTCCGGCGATGGCTGCGATTTGGGCACCCGGTTAAACAGCATATCCCCGATGATCGTGCCCATTTTGCGCGGCTTGGCCTCTGTAATCTTCAGGTGCTCCGCCGAAAGCGACGCTGCCACCGCAGCTGCCAGCGCTTCGTTGTTGCCGGTATACGAGTAAGAGAGGACGACGGTCTTCATATTAAACCTCCATATTACAGCTGATCCTCAGCCGGTATAGCTCTATTTCGCGCTTCCTGCCGCATTTCCCTGCAAGAAGGCATCAGGCGGATAGCCGCATTTGAAATGACCTCCGCTTCTTCTCAATCAACCGACTTCAAGTTGTCCGTCATGCTGACGTTCCTGAGCTTGCTGTACATCACGATATCCACGAACACGGAGAACGCAAGCGTCAGCAGTACGCTCCATAAAAAGCTCAGCGGCATGATGTCGCGGGCGAACATCACGTTGTCCACCTCGATGGTCTGGATCACAAAGGCGTGCATGAATACGCCCGCCCCCAGGCCGATGGCACACCCGAGCAGCGTCAGCAGCGTGGTCTCGCGGTAGATATAGGCCGTCACCTCGCGGTCGAAAAAGCCCAGCACCTTGATGGTGGCAATCTCCCGTTTGCGCTCCAGTACGTTGATGTTGGTCAGGTTATACAGCACCACGAACGCCAGCGCTCCGGCGCACACGATGAGCACCACCACGATGGCGTTGAGGCTCGTGATCATCTTGTCGAACTTCTCGGTGATGTCCTCCGTGAACATCACGGTCGCCACGCCCTCCGAATTCATCAGTTCGTCCGATAACGCCTGCCGCTCCGGTCCTTCTTTTCCCGCGCCAGCCGCAATCACGCCGTTGTATTCCGGCGCTTCGCCCATCTTCTGCGCATACAGCTCCGGGTCAATATAGACGTACTGGTAGATGTAGTTCTCCGTCACGCCCGTAACCGTGAAATCGACCAGCTCCCCGTCATCGTTCTTCACCGCGATCTCATCGCCCGCGGTCAGCCCCAGCGTTTTCGCGACCTTTTCGGTCAGCACCACTGCTCCGCTGCCAAATGCCACGGGTTTCCGTGTCACGCGGTCACGCAGCGTGATGAATTCGGGCAGCCGTTCCCTGTCCTTTGGTACGTAAATGTAGCCGGAAACCTCGGATTCGCCGTCCGCCGTATAAATCTGTTCGGCATGCGAGGATACGATCGTCCAGCTCTCCATCCGCTCGTTGATAACCGCTTCCGCCTCCTCGGATAAGCTGTCCTCCGAGAGTCCGATAATGGTGTCGAAGTGGCAGATGCTGCCGTACTGGTAATCCAGCATGTTGGAAATGGAGTCGCGGATGCCAAAGCCCGTGAGCAGCAGGCTCGTGCAGCCCGCAATGCCCACCACGGTCATGATGAGCCGCTTCTTGTAGCGGAACAGGTTGCGGAACGTTACCTTCCACGTGAACGACATCCGCTTCCAGATAAACGGTATACGCTCCAGCCAGATGCGTTTGCCTGCCTTGGGCGCGCGCGGCAGCATCAGCGCGGCCGGCGTAGACGCCAGCGTGGATTGGCAAACGGAGGCGGTTGCGATCAGCGTGCAAAGCGTCGCAGCGGCAACTCCCAGCACCGCATAACCAACGTTGAACTGCTCAATGAGGTCCGGCGCGGTGTACATCAGCAGATATGCGTTCCAGCACACCTTCGGGAGGGTATAGAAGCCCACCGCGACGCCGAGCGTTCCGCCTGTGAGGCTCGCAATCAGCGCATAGATCAGGTATTTGGAGGCAATCTTCATGTCGCTATAGCCCAGTGCCTTATACGTGCCGATGACGAGGCGCTCCTCGTCCACCATGCGCGTCATGGTGGTCAGCGCCACCAGCGCAGCCACGAGGAAGAAGATCACCGGGAACACGGAGGAGAGCGAGTCCATGCGCTCCGTATCCGCCTTGAAGCTGGCAAAGCCCGCATTGTCGCCGCGGTCCAGCACATACCACGTGGGCAGCTTCAGGTCGTTCAGTTGTTCGTAGCCTTCGTCGATTTTCTCCTGCGCGTCAGCCAGCTCCGTTTCAGCGTCCGCCTTTGCCTGCTCATAATCCGCCTGACCGTCGGCAAGCTGCTGCTTCGCATCCGCCAGCGCATCCATGCCATCCTGATACTGCTGTTTGGCATCGTTCAGCGCCGCGCGGCCTTGCTTCAGCTGCGCCTTAGCTTCATCCAGCTGCACCCAGCCCGCGTTGAGCTGCGCTTCGAAGAGGTCGAGCTGCTGCTGGCTCTGGGCCAGCGTTACATAAGTTGCGTCGAGCGTATCCTGTGCCGCCTGAAGCTGCGGCTCCTGCGCCAACAGCGCGGTTTGCTGATCCAACAGCTGCTGCCGCTGCGCCGCGATGGCCGCCAGCGCAGCCGGGTCACCCGCCGCCGCGGTTTCGGCTTCGTCCAGCGCGGCAAGCCCTGCCGTGATGTCATCCATCGCCTGCTGCCATGCCTGCCGCTGCTGCGTCAATGCCGCAGCATTCGCGTCATATTCGTCCCATGCGGCCTCCAGCGCCGCTTCGTTCTGGTCATATTCCTGCTGCGAAGCCGTAAGCTGCGCTTCGTTGTCCGCAATCTCCGATGCGGCGCGGTTAAGCTTGCGTTCATTCTTCTCGATCTGCTCCTGCGCATCCGCGAGCTTCTGCTCGTTCTCATCGATCTCCGCCTGCGCGTCGACCAATTCCTGCTGCGCATCCGCCAGCTGCTCATCCGCATCCTTTCTGGCGTCGTCGTATTCCTGCTGCGCGTCCGCCAGCTCCTGCTCCGCGTCGCGCTCCACCTCGTCATAGCGCACCTGCTCGCGTACATCGGCCAGTGCCTGAAAGGCGTCCGTTCGGCCCGCGATGAGTTCATCATACTGTGCCGAAAATGCCGACAGTGCCTGCGCGCCGCTGATAGTCACATATACATCGGTATACACGTCCACCGAGAAGTCGCTGTCCGGCACGTACATGAAACAGCTGACCGTGCCGCTGCCGATGGAGGTGTTGCCCAGCGTATAGGAAAGGTAATAGGCGTCGTCGACAAAGCCCACCACCGTGTACTCGGTATATTGAATGGTGTCGCCCAGCGTGCCGTCCTTGTCCTCAAGGGTGACCACAGAGCCCAGTTCCAATTCGCTGAAGCTGATCTTGCCCTTGCCGATCACGCACTCGCCCGGATTTTCCGGCATGCGCCCGGAGGTGAGAACGGGCCGGTTCATATAGGCGGGATCGTCCGCATCCGCTTCGGGCAGCCCGTGTATGCGGATTACCTTCTCCTCGCCGTCGATGGAGGACATCACGTCCACCTGATGCACCGCCATTACGGAGGCCACGCCGTCCGTCTGTTTTACCAACTCGATATCGTCCTCAGTAAAGCCCATGGTGGAGAGAAGCTGGATATCCATCACGTTGCTGGCATCGTAATACGCGTCGCCCGTGGCGCGCATATCCGGCCCGGTGGCGCGCAGCCCCGCAAAAAAGCCCGCGCCTAATGCTACGATCGCAAATATCGCCCAGAAGCGGCTCCATGAATGGGTGATGGACCGGAACAGGTCCTTGCGGAAGGTGCGTTTTCTCATGGCTACCACTCGATCGTGTCCGCCCGCGCGGGCGACGGGTTAAGCGTAACCTCGGTTGCCTTGCCGCCGCTGATGCGCACGACGCGGTCCGCCATGGCGGTCAGCGCCGAGTTGTGCGTAATGACGACCACGGTGCGGCCGGTGTTTTTACAGGTATCCTGCAGCAACTGCAGTATCGTTTGGCCGGTATCCACGTCCAGCGCGCCGGTCGGCTCATCGCACAGCAGAAGCTTGGGGTTCTTGGCCAGTGCCCGCGCCACGGCGACGCGCTGCTGCTCCCCGCCCGAAAGCTGCGACGGGAAGTTGTCCAGGCGGTCTGCAAGGCCCACCTCGCGGAGCGTTTCCGCCGGATCGAGCGGGTCCTTGCAGATCTCGGACGCGAGTTCCACGTTTTCGAGCGCGGTCAGATTCTGCACAAGGTTGTAAAACTGAAACACAAAGCCGATGCCGTAACGTCGGTACTCGGTGAGCCGTTTGCGGTTGTAGGCGCTGACCGCCTCGCCGTCCAGCCAAATCTCGCCGGATGTGCAGGTGTCCATGCCGCCCAGCATATTGAGCAGCGTAGTTTTGCCCGCGCCGCTGGGCCCCACGATGACCACCAGCTCGCCCTTCTCAATCGTAAAGCTTAAGCCGTCCACGGCACGGATCGTGATCTCCCCCATCTGATACAGCTTGCTCACGTTTCTGAATTCGACGAAAGCCAAAGCGCAACCCCCATCAGCGCAAAATACGACAATACGCGCTGTTTTTCTGTACATTATACCAGATTGTTACGAGTTCGTCTGTGACGTCATCATTTTTTTACATTGCTTCGCCCGCAAAAAAGGAACGCCTGTATTGCGTTCCTTTACGGCAAAAATTGATACCGCTCTCGCTATATGCTGCCCTCCATGGCCATCATTAGAAAGCCGGAGAAATGCGCGCCCGTGGGGCCGCACAGCGGGCTGACCGCCGCTCTCATTTCATTGACTGCGGCGCGGTAACGGTCGTAGAACTCGAAGATGGGATGCGTTATATAGCGCAGGCCCTCCAGCTCAAAGAAAGCGATCACGCTCTTGACTGTGGTCGGCTTGAGCGCCAGATCGGTCTCTGGGTAGTAATAGCAGCGGAACGACGTGATTACCGGCCACTTGTCGCTTTGGTACATAGCCAGCATGCCTGCAATGCCGTTGAAGCCCATGCGCTCATCGCCGTGAAGCAGCTGCCCCAGCAGAGCGGCCAGCACTTCATGATCCTGGGATGTCATGGCACGCACCGCATCACGAAACTTGGGCTTCTCGAATACCGACACCAGCGAGGAGCGCGAAACCAGCTTCACCATGTTTTCCACAGTTGCTTCTGTGTCGTCCTCCGTGCCGGGAGCAAACGCGGACTGCGCGAAGTTAACCAGCCTGTCCACGTGATGCTTTTTGACCCTGTCTTCCAACTCCGGCGTTGAAAACCCCTGCGGATACAGCTCCAGAAACCGGGCCTCCGCGTTTTTCAGCTTCTGCAGATTCATCGTCCTGCCCTCCGTGATGTGATACCACCACTATACGGCCTTTGCAGCCGGGATGCAATGACGTGATTGCTCAGGAAGGATTACGCTGTCCCCGGCGTTTGTCGAGGCGTGGTTTTAACTCCTGCCGCCACACGCGCAGCAGCGCGGCGATGATGAGAAAACCACCGAATACGCGGCGCAGCGTTTCCGTATCGAACAGGCGGGCCAGCAGAAAGCCCGCCGCTGCGCCCAGCAGGCCGAATGCCGTAATATACAGCACAGGCTTAAAACGTACTGTCTTTTTGCGGATATGTCCGGTAAGTGCAAATGCGGCCATGGGCAGATATGCGAAAAGCGTCATGCCCTGCGCGGCGTGCTGTTCTACAGCCATCAGCAGCGTCAGCGCGGGGATCAGCACAATGCCGCCGCCCAGCCCCATGCCGCCCACAACGCCGAATACGAAACCGAAAAGCGTGTAGATCACAGCAGCATCCACACGCCCGAGGCGAGCATCAGGAGTGTAAATATGCCGTTGAGCCACCGCGTCTTCACACGCCGCAGTGCCCACGCGCCGAGGATACCGCCGACTGCCGCCCCGCCGCAGAGCCATACCGTATCCCACAGCGGTACATATCCGTTTGCGCCATACAGTACTGCCGACACCGCTGAAATGGGAAAGATCACCGCAACCGCCGCCGCGTGTGCGCGTTTCTCGTCCGTGCCTGCGCGCTCCAGCCCTTCCACGACTGCAATTCCACCGCCCGAGCCGAACAGCCCCGCAATCGCCCCGCATACTACTCCGACAGCCGCCTTTTTCACCTTGTTTTGCATGATTTCACCCCAAGGCTTATTGTGCGCCTCATTTTTAAGGCGTATGCGGGCGCATGCTGTCTCAGCATGTTTTTCGGATGAGCCTGCTTAAGCACGAGCGGTCCTTCGCTTTTTTCTGTGAGTCGCGCTAATAGTTCACATGGATCAGGATGAAGGTCGTGGTCTCGTAGTTCCAGCCGATGTCAAAGGGCACGCGGTTGCGGTCGGTGTTATGGCAGGTGACCAGCGGGTATCCCGCCGAGTCCCTGCCGGTTACCACCGCAACGTGTGTTACCTTGCCTTTTTTGACAAAGGCCACGACATCACCCGGCTGCAGTGCGTAGGCGCTCTGGTAGATGTCCGCGTACTTGCCCTTGGCAATCTGTGAGCCGCGGCCGCTGTAAGTAAGGTAGTTGCGGAACGCCTGCGCGTTCACCCATGCCCGGCTGCCCTTGCCCGCACGGTAGTTCCACGCGCTGGTCTTGGAGAACCCCCCGCCCTCAAACAGCACCTGCGAGGCAAAATTGGCGCAGTCTCCGCCTTCGGAATTGTAGTTGGTATAGTTGGCGTTATAGCGATATTCGTTGGCCCCATCGGACGCAGCGCCGCAGTATTCGTCGGCATAGGCCACGGCGGCTATCCGCCGGTCACTTAAGCCCGATGCGTCCGCGGGTTCATGAGCCGAGATATACTGCGTCATCTCCTCCGTTACGCCCTGCTGCGAGAACGTGCCGGAGACCGGGTCATCGTACCATTCGCGGCTGGCAACCCAGCCCTCCGCCCCGTCTGTCGGGATGAGGTCAATGGAATGGTATGTGCCCAGCCGAAAGCCGTTGATTACGTCGGTATTTGTGTCATAGGTGTATTCGTACAGCGTGGAAGCGGTGAGATAGAATGCATACCCCCGCCCCACCTCCTTGACGCTGCGCAGGGACAGGTCGCTTCGGATGTTGATGAACGTGACGCCCTGTTTTTCTGCCCAGTCCGCCATGTATTTTGCGCGCACCAGCTCATTCTCATATGCCCAACGGCCGTTGCGCTCGTCCGTCAGATATAGCGCCTGCAGGGTTTCGGCATCACCTGTCAGCACAGCTGCGTCGCGCAGGTCGAAGAAGCGCTGCAGCACTGGTTCCCAGCGCGCGCTTTCTCCTGCGCTTACCGTTGATATAGCTGCCGGACTGCCCAGCAGCAGCCCGGCCAGCACAGCCAGCACCAGCAGGGCGCAAAAGATGAACCCTGCTTTTCTCTTTTTTATCGCACGAAACCCAATCATATGCTTCATTTTTATGACAAGAGCACGGGCAGTAGACACGGCAATGTCCGCTATTCCCACGAAATATGCCAATGCGCATCTTTGCTTGGCGCATTATTTCCATGCGCTGCCCATTTGACAACATGGCAGCAATAGCGATACAATAGAGGGGCCGAAAGTATTCTTAAAAAGCATACAAGTTCCTGTCTTCAGCATGCTGTTTTCGCTGAATCTATCTTCAATTTTCTTATTAATCAAACCCGGGAAATATGGGAGGAAACGCAATGACAGCTTATAATCCTTACGAACAGATGTTGTCGGTGCTCGACCGTGCAGCTGCTGAATTAGGCTGCGCGCAGAACGATTACGAGATGCTTCGCTATCCGGAACGCGAGCTGAAGGTCGCCGTGCCCATCGAAATGGACGATGGAACGACCCGCGTATTTACCGGATACCGCGTACAGCACAGCAGCGCCCGCGGGCCCTGCAAAGGCGGCATCCGCTTTCATCCCAGCGTGGATATCGACGAGGTGCGCGCGCTTGCGGCATGGATGACCTGGAAATGCGCAGTGGTCAACATCCCCTACGGCGGCGCAAAAGGGGCCGTACAGGTGGGCCCGGCGTCACTCAGCGAACGGGAGCTCTCACGGCTGACGCGGCGGTATACCGCGGCCATCCTGCCCATGCTCGGTCCGGAGATGGACATCCCCGCGCCGGATGTGGGAACGGACGCGCGCGTGATGGGATGGATCATGGACACCTACAGCATGTTCAAAGGATATGCCGTACCCGGTGTGGTCACGGGCAAGCCGATTGAAATCGGTGGGTCATTGGGGCGCAAGGAAGCAACCGGGCGCGGTGTGGTCATCGTCACGGAGGAGATCGCTTTCCGGCTTGGCATTTGCATGCAGAAGGCCCGGATCGCCGTACAGGGCTTTGGCAACGTGGGCGGTACGGCGGCGCGTATCTTATATGATAAAGGCTGCAACGTGGTCGCGGTCAGCGATGCTGACGGTGGTTTATTCAATGAAAATGGCCTCAACGTACAGGGCATTGCGGATTATGTGCGGACAACCGGTACGCTCAAGGGATATGAAGCCAAAGGCGTGCGGGAAATCAGCAACGAGGAACTGCTGACGCTGGATGTGGATATCCTCATCCCGGCGGCGATTGAAAATCAGATCACAGAAGCAATCGCCCCGCGTGTGCAGGCCAAGGTGATCGTGGAAGGCGCGAACGGCCCCACCACAACAGCTGCCGATGAAATACTCAGTAAAAAGGGTGTCGTCATCGTGCCGGACATACTGGCCAACGCAGGCGGCGTGGTGGTATCATACTTCGAATGGGTGCAAAATCTTCAGGCGATATTCTGGGATGTGCATGAGATTAACACCATGCTGAAAAAAATCATGATCCGCAGCTTTGAGGAGGTTTACGCGCTGGCGGAGTCCAAGTCCGTGAGCATGCGGATATCAGCCTATATGGTGGCGCTGGACCGCGTGGTCAGCGCGCGCCGGATACGCGGCATATTCCCGTGATGCCAGACGGGGTTGCGATCCTGTCCGCTTGATCAGGCGCTGCCGTTTCATAAATTCTGAATCACAATACAAAGACCGCTTGTCCCGGCACGGAGGTAGGCGGTCTTTTTGTCGAAGCATACTGTTTTATCAGTAGTACCTTGACACAAATAGTACTATGTGATAAATTCCATTTGGAGGTGAGCGCATGGAAGTCAGCAGCGACCTGATACGCGGCCATATCGATACCATCCTCCTAGGGTTCCTCAAATCCGGCGACAAGTACGGCTACGAGATCGGCAAGCTCGTGCTGCAAAAGACGGGCGGTCAATACGAGCTCAAAGAGCCGTCGATGTACAGCACCATCCGCCGGCTGGAGGCCCAAGGGCTGATCGAGGCCTACTGGGGGGATGAAACCCAAGGCGCGCGACGCAAATATTACCGCATCACGCCGCGTGGGCGCACAGTGTACGCACGCAACAAGGAAGCCTGGGCAAACGCCAAAAAAATCATCGATTGTTTGTTGGAGGAGTAAGCCATGGGAATTATCAATGATTATTTAAATGGGATTGAGAAGCGCTACCCCGCCACACAGGAGGTGCGCGAGCAGATCGAAGAGCTGCGCGACACGCTGCACATGAAGGCGGAGGAACTGCAGACGCAGGGCGTCCCCTACGACGAGGCATCCAGGCGGGCAGTGGATGATCTGGGCGATGTAACGCCGCTGCTGGATCAGGTGGCGGGCAATCTGCGCGCCGTATATGTTAACCGGCTCGCGCGCGGCAACGCCATTGCAGACAGCTTCGCCATATTCGGCACCTACCTGTTTGGCTGGCTGGTATTTTTGCTTTCCACACAGCACCAAGGATACGAATTTATTTTGCCTTTCTTGACGCTCTCCGGTCTGGTTATCGTGGGGCTTGGCATATGGCCCTTAACCGCGCATTTCACCTACCGCAGACAGCCGGACAAAGTGGATATCATCACCATGCGCTTTCGGCGGCATATGAAGATTGCGCTGTTCAGCTGGCTCGGAATATCGGTTGTACTCGTGTTCATCAATATTCCCATGCTATGGTCGGGATACTCCGGCGTGTGGTTCATTTGGCCCATTATCGGGATTGCCAATTGGCCGATCAACATCTGGCTGTATCATCGTCAGCTCATCAGCGGGCGCTACGACGCGGCGGTTTGACACAGAAGCGGGGGCGCTGTCCCGGCGTCCCCTGCGAAGACCTGCGATCAATGGAGCAGTACCCCCGCATATATTTTTTCGGGAGGAAACATGAAGCGGTTCTTTATATCGATACTGGGTTTTTTAAATATCTGCGCAATCGGCATCATTTCGGCGCTGGTTTGCGCCGCGTCTGCGCTTTTCCTTCCGAAAAACCGCTTTTAACTGCCTGACGTCAAATCTCCGCTCATTCTCTTTCCCTATGGTGCAACAGGATTCTTCGTCGCTTCCGCTCCTCAGAATGACAGCGGGGCCAAGATGCTGAAAAAAGTGCGAGCGATTAAACAAAACTTCCGAATCCCGTCATGCTGAGCCCGCAGGCGAAGCATCTTTTACGCTGATGGGCTGTCGAACTCTCGCCACTTTCAATGCATCATGTGACAGCGGGGTCTTGGCAAATCGCAAACTCTCCAAAAACATCTGGCTATACCAATTTCGGCACGTAAGCGCGCGCCTGAACGCGCCTGAACGAGGCAGGATACGACCGGAAGAGTAGCTTTCACCTAATTATCCCCCAACAATCCCCGCGATATGGGGCGAATTTTAGCGGCATTTTACTTTATATTCAAATGGATATACAATATTTTCAAAATTAAATGAGGCCAAGGCGGGGTGAGAGCTCCGTCTTTGCCTTAGAAAAGGGGTTTTGAGTATGGATACCATTTGGATCGTAGCACTGTCAATTGTGGGGTTCTATCTGTTCTTGAAGCTGATCCTCGGCTTTCGGATCATCAAGAACAACAAGATCGCGATCGTGGAGAAATGGTGGTCTCCCAGAGGTTCGCTGAAGGAGCAGATCATCGCGCTCAAAGGCGAAGCGGGCTATCAGCCACAGATCATCCGCGGCGGCATTCACTTTTTGAGCCCGCTGATGTACAAGGTGCACATGTGTCCGCTGGTAACGGTGCCGCAGGGCCAGATCGCTTACGTGTTCGCACGGGACGGGCAGCCGCTTTCGCCGACGCAGACGCTGGCGCGCGTAGTGCCGGAGAGCAACAACTTCCAGAACGCACGGGCGTTCCTGGAGAACGGCGGACAGAAGGGTCCACAGCGGGGGATCGTGCGTGAAGGTACGTACGCGTTCAATTTGGCGCAGTTCGTGATCATCACGCAGGACCGGATCTACTTCCTGCCGCTGGGCAACCGGTCGGAGGAAGCGACGATCACCACGATGGCCGAGGTGCTCAAGGAACGCGGCGGCTTCCGGCCGATCGTCATCAAGGGCAGCGACGACAAGGTGGGCATCGTGACGGTGCACGACGGCCTGTCGCTGGCGAAGGACGACATCATCGCGCCTGCGGTGGGTTCCGACCCGTCGGACCCGGCCACCTACCACAACAACTTCCAGGACCCGGAGAAGTTTTTGGTGGCGGGCGGCTTCAGGGGCCGGCAGCATCAGGTGCTGGTGGAAGGCACGTACTTCATCAACCGCTTTTTCGCGACGGTGGAGCTGATCGACAAGTCGGTGATTGAAGTGGGCTTCGTGGGCGTGGTGGTCAGCTACATCGGGCCGCGTGGCGTGGATTCCACGGGCGACAGCTACAAGCACGGCGAACTAGTGGAGCAGGGCTACCGCGGCGTGTGGCGGGAACCGCTGATGCCCGGCAAATACGCGTTCAACACGTACGCGGGCAAGATCATCCGCGTGCCCACCACGAACATTATCCTGAAGTGGATCAGCAATCAGGCAGGTGCTCATCTCTACGATGAAAACCTGAAGGAAGTCAGCCTGATCACCAAGGATGCGTTCGAGCCCTCGCTGCCGCTGTCGGTCGTGATGCACATCAGCTACCTGAAGGCGCCGCTCGTGATCCAGCGGTTCGGCGACATCAAGATGCTCGTGGACCAGACACTGGACCCGATGGTCTCAGCCTACTTTAAGAACATCGGACAGACCAAGACGCTGATCCAGCTCATTCAGGAGCGCAACGACATCCAGAACTCGGCGTCGAGTGAGATGAAAACGAAGTTCGACCACTACAATCTGGAGCTGGAGGAGGTGCTGATCGGTACGCCGTCCGCGTCCGCCAACGACAGCAAGATTGAGGTGATCCTGACGCAGCTGCGCGACCGGCAGATCGCCATGGAGCAGATCGAGACGTACGCACAGCAGGAGAAGGCGGCCGGCAAGGAGAAGGAGCTGCGTGAAGCGGAGTCCCGCGCACAGCAGCAGAAATTCCTGACCGAGTCGGAGATCAACATCGAGATCCAGGGCAACCAGGGTAAGGCGGACTACCAGCGCTCGCTGCAGGAGGCCAGCAAGATCAAGGCCATCGCCAAGGCGGAGGCTGAGAAGGAAGCCCGCGTGGGTATCGGCCGCGCCATCGCAATCGAGGAACAGGTAAAAGCCTACGGCGGCCCGCAGTTCCAGGTCATTCAGGACGTCATGGCCAAGTTCACGGCGGCGATCGAGAAGTCCAAGATCGACATCGTACCCAAGACCCTGATGACCATGGGCGGCAAGGACGGACAGGGTGCCTCGGCCAATGCGTTTGAAACGCTGCTGAACCTTCTCATCAGCGAGAAGCTGGGCGTGAAGTTCAACGAGGAGACCGGCGAGGTGGATGAGCGCGTGAAGTCCATCAAGGAATCGATCATCAATACGATCGATATCGCGGCGGATGCGGAAACGCCCGCTCCGGCCATGTCGGAACCTGTGCAGGCACCCGCGACGGAAGCACCGGAAGCGCCAAAAAAGGAATAAGGCTTGTCTCCATTCGGAGATACACTCAGGGCGGCTCATCACAGCCGCCCTGTTTTTTGTTCAGCCGGGAATTCACACGGCCTACCTTGTAAGGGGAGATCAGCTTGATAACAAAGCCTCACTTGTGATTCTGAGGGTGTGAAGCACCCGAAGAATCTTAAGCAGTAAACCACTTTAAGATGCTCGTCCACTCATAGTCGCCTTCGGCAAGATCCTTCGCTAACGCTCAGGATGACAGTAAGGGGTTTTTCAGTAGTTGTGCTTATCTATCACTCCCTCCGGCGCTGCGCGCCACCTCCCTCGTCTGAGGGAGGCTTTGTCTGCGTCCTGTGGCGGTGGCGAAAAAAGGTGTGTATAAATTACCGATACTATACGATACTTTGCGATACTGGAATAACCGTAAGGCTTCCCCCGGGGGAAGCTGTCCCCAAAGGGGGACTGATGAGGGGCAAAGCGATACTGTCCGTCTATGAATTTCGTTATCTGTTTACCCTCATCCGGCGCTGCGCGCCACCTTTCCGGGGTCTCCAAAAAGACGCAGGCTTTGTGGGTGGTCACCTAAGGGGAAGGCTCTATCTCATGCTTTCACCTGGAACAGGCAATAAGTGAAATTTATATGTTCAAAATTCTGCTGCACGGTGTCCACCAACTCGTAATTGTCCAGCAGATATGGCACGTCGCCACCATACTCCTGCTTCCCTCCCCTATACCGCAGCACGACAAAATCCACCGTTTTGTTGCGGATGGCCTGCTGCTGTACCTGCGTCATTTCGGGCAGATCGAGGTTGAGCTTGCAGAAGTATCGCACCGTGGGCAGGATGTCCGCTGCGGTATAGAAGCCGCCGTCGAGGAAGCCATAGTTGAGCATCGTAGGCGCTTCCTCTTCGTTCATGATGGCGGCAAAGCGGTACTGCGCAAGCTCCTCTTGGTCCTGCTGCATGAAGTCATGGTACTGATAGCTGCCGTACGCGCCCAGCGTAGAGAGCACCAGCGCCGCGGCGCACAGCATGACAAAGATAGGGTGGCGTAGGGCGCGGACTCCTGTACGCGCCGCAACCGGGCGTGTCGGGGCCGCCGTACGCACCAGTGCGGACAGCGCATAAGCCGCCGCGATGAGGCCGGGCAGCATCAGCATGCCGCGCAGGATGAGGAAGTAATACGGGTACGTCCGTCCGCCTGCGTATACGCCGAAAGCCAGCAGCACGGGCAGCAGCACGAAGCAGATTTTGGGCCATACGCCGCGCAGCAGCTTGCGCGTAAACACGAAGCCCATCAGCCCTGACGCCATGGACGCAATCAGTACAGGACTGGCTGCCACGGCGTCAACTACTGTTTTCCATGCTGTGGCCCCCATCTCCCCCAGCCCGGACGTTTTGGGGTAAGCAGTAAAGTTGAGATAGAAGTAGGCATGGAACCAGCCCCCGAGCGCGCCGTTTACGGCAAAGTAGATTACCCACGGCAGCGTAGCGGCAGCCATGCCGAGCAGAAACCATCCGCACGCAGCAAACGCGCGGCGCGTCTGCTTTGCAATCAGCAGTTCCACAAAAACGGCAAGCATCCACCCCGCCCAAAAACCGAGCATCGTATATTTAACCCACAGCACGCAACCTGCCAGCACGCCGCAGACAATGAGCATCTTGCGGGAAAGGTCTTCACGGTCCTTGAAGAAGCGCATTAGGGCATAAAAGCCGAACATCAGCAGTGGCAGGCAGTATTCCTCCGCACTGTCCCCGTGGGCGAACGAGGCCGACGCATACACCAACGCCGCCAGCACCGGGGCGAGCACATATCCCCAGCGTGCGTCCAGGAACAGGGCCGCAGTCTTTGCGGCATAGTACAGAAACGCCGCGCCCGCGACGACCTCAAGGATATATACTCCGATAAATGTGGTATGCGAGACGAGATATGCAAGGCCGTGCAGGAAGTAGAGCAACACACCTTTCTGCTCCATCAAATCGCGGTATGGCACGAGGCCGTTCATCATGCCCTTGCCCACCGTGAAGTAGCAGTTGGCGTCCACCCAGTCGTTGAACGGATACAGGAAAGAGGATTTGGAGCAGACCGCAAGCACGGCGGCCGCGGTGAGAAAGCACCAGAGCAGCAGCCCATATCGCTGGATAACGCCCTTCCGATGGCCAGTTTCCATGACGTCCTCCACTGGTTTTGGCATCATTATACTTTATTCCGATGCATTTGTCTTAACAGGAAGATCACATTTTACCGTATAAACGAAAACCGGCTTGTTCTATGGTATAAGCACCATCCACCCTATTCATTTATTACTCAATCATGACTGAAATTTCGTTTTGTGCAAGGTTGCGGTCGCTGACGACCCAGCTCTCGATTGGCAGATCCAGCCGATAGCCGCCTTCCTCTGCCTCAGTGAACACCTGCAGCCTGCCGTATAAATAGAAACGCCGGGGAAACATGTGCACAACAAGCTTTCCCTGACCGCGGTATGCTTTCTTCATCTTCTTTACCACCCGGCATAACTCCTGCAGGATGCGCTGCCTCAGTGCGCCCATCTGCTCTTCTGCATCTGCATCCTCTCCTGCTGCGCAGAAAAGACACTCGCTGATCCTGATGCTGCTTCGCATAGCTGTCACCTCTTTATGTAGGATAGGGGGCGGACAAATTCAATAAGAGTATTGCACAGTTCCGCTCGGTTGACAATAATATTTTTATATATTATTACATTTTATTGTACGATCTGGTATATGCACTGCTCGGTGAAATTTGACACGGCACATTGTTGCCTTTAAGCAACGATGCTATAATGAACTAATGGACAAACTGGACGAAAACAGAATCCGAGAGCTGTCACCCGTGGCGCTCGCCTATATCGGCGATACGGTATATGACCTGCACGTACGCACCTTTTTGGTCAGCCGCCGCGCGGGCCGTATTGAAGGCATGCACAAGCTGGCGACCAGTGTGGTCAACGCGCGCGCGCAGGCGCAGGCCGCGCAGCTGCTTGTCCGCGATTTTACGGAGCGCGAGCTGGAAATTTTCCGTTCGGGGCGAAACGCCAAATCCACGCCGCCCAAGAACATGAGCCGCGAGGATTATTCGCTGGCCACCGGGCTGGAAGCCGTAATCGGCTACTTATCTCTCACCGGGCAGGAGACGCGCGTTGAAGCGCTGCTCACCACGGTGATCGATCATTTTTTAGGGGGAAGCAATAATGCCTGAAGCGAAACTCAGTGTAAAGCTGTTATCTTTTTCGCCGGACGCGGAAAAACTAACCGCAATGGCGTCCAAGCTGTGCTACAGCCCGGCGCACATCGACGACATCGGCGACGGACTGACCGAAGCCAGCGCCGCGTCGTTTATCCAGAAGATCGTCGATCTGGGCCATCTCTCAACGATTGAGCACGCAAGCTTTACATTCGGTATTGAAGGCGTATCGCGTACGCTGCTTGCGCAGATTACGCGGCACCGCATTGCAAGCTTCTCGGTGCAGTCGCAGCGCTACGTGAGCTATTCGGACGGCGGGTTCGGCTACATCATCCCTCCCGCCATTCGCGACCTGGGTGAAGAGGCCGTGGCGAAGTACGAGGCGCAGATGGCGCAGATGCAGGGCTGGTACGACGAGTGGAGAGAAGCGTTGGGCGGAGCGGGCGAAAAATCCAACGAGGATGCGCGCTTTGTGCTGCCGGGCTCCTGCGAAACGCGTATGATGCTGACCATGAACGCAAGGGAGCTGCTGCACTTCTTCTCACTGCGCTGCTGCAACCGTGCCCAATGGGAGATTCGCGCGCTCGCGTGGGAGATGCTCCGGCTGGCCTGCGAAGCCGCGCCCGCGCTGTTCTCCGCCGCAGGGCCGTCCTGCGTTGGCGGAGCGTGCAGTGAAGGCAAAATGACATGCGGAAAAGCGGCGGAAGTGCGCGCCCGCCACAACGAACTGATGAAAGGCTTAAAATAGATGGATATCATATACGGCAGAAACACAGTAAAATCCGCGATCAAATCCGGCAGGCCGCTGGATAAGCTGCTTGCGTCCAAGGATATCGACGACCCGAGCGTGCGCGAGATACTGACGCTAGCAACGCAGCGCCACATCCCCATCGTCCGGGTGGACAAGCGCAAGCTGGACAGCCTGACACAACCCTTTGGTTATGAGGGCAAGCCCGCCAACCATCAGGGGGTGGTGGCTGTGACGCCCGCGATGGAGTATGCCGAGGTGGAGGACATCCTCGCCCGCGCGGCAGAGAAAGGTGAACCGCCGTTCGTTGTCCTGCTGGACGGTGTGACGGACGAGGGGAACCTGGGCTCCATCATCCGCAGCGCGGAGGTGCTGGGCGCGCACGGCGTCATCATCGGCAAACACCGCAGCGCGTCGCTCTCGGCAGCGGTATGCAAGGCTGCTTCAGGCGCAGCGGAACTGCTGCCCGTCGCCAAGGTGACCAACTTAACGGCCACCATCGAGCAGCTCAAAGAGAAGAACATCTGGGTGGTCGCGGCGGACGCCTCTGCCCCATCTGCCGATACTGTGAATATGGCCGGTGCCATCGCGCTGGTGATCGGCGCAGAAGGCGAGGGTATCTCGCGGTTGGTGCTGGAAAGCTGTGACCTCAAGGCCAGCATCCCGATGAAAGGCCAGACAGGGTCACTCAACGCCGCGGTGGCGGCAGCGGTGCTGATGTATGAAAAGACACGTCAGGACGCCGGAAAGAAGCGGTAACCGCAGATTCAGGCGTCAAAACCGCCCAAACCTAAAATTTGTTATACCATGTACATCCCGTCATGTTGACTGCAAAGGGCTTGCCTTGCTATAATAACTATCTGAGTAGATTTGGAGGACAAGCCTTGAGCACTGCGAGAAAACCATCTTTTGATGAACGGCATACCGGCTATACGACGATGACCGACGAGGCAGTCGCGGAACTCGCACGCGATTTCGACGGCGACGCGCTCGAATACCTGCTGAACAAGTATAAAAATTTCGTGCGCGCCAAAGCGCGTTCGTATTTCCTGATCGGCGCGGACCGCGAGGATATCGTGCAGGAAGGCATGATCGGGCTGTATAAGGCTGTGCGGGATTACCGTCCCACACGTATGACCTCTTTCCGCGCCTTTGCGGAGCTGTGCGTGACGCGCCAGATCATCACCGCCATTAAAACGGCCACGCGCCAGAAGCACCGCCCGCTCAATTCCTACGTTTCGCTCAGCAAGCCCGCTTACGACGAGGAGAGCGACCGCACCATGATGGACGTGATCTCCAGCTCCAAGATATCCAATCCCGAGGACATCATTATTGGCCGGGAGGACTTCTCCTCCATTGAGACCAAGATGGGCAAAATCCTCTCCCCGCTTGAGATGCAGGTGCTGCGCAAATATATCGACGGCAGATCGTACTATGAGATTGCGGAGGAGCTGGACCGCAGCGTCAAATCCGTGGACAACGCCCTGCAGCGCGTCAAGAACAAGCTGGAAAAGCTGGTCACCACGGAGCGCGACTGAACATGCAGGCGGACGAGGCGCTATACCTTCGTATCCTGAAGCTGGAACAGTCGCTTTTGACTTCTGAGGTCCGGCATTCGGCGGAACAGCTCGCCGCGCTTCTTTCAGACGATTTTACGGAGTTCACCAGCTCCGGAAAAGAATATCGCTACCAGTGTGGCGATATTTTTGTTTCCCCTGCTGATGGTGTGATTCAGGATTTTGCGCTCCGCCCGCTGTCCGACGGCTGCGTGCTGGCCACGTATCGCTTCGTCCGCACGGACGGCAGCGCCAGTTTGCGCAGCTCTATATGGCAGCAATTCGGTGAACAGTGGAAGATGGTGTTCCATCAGGGCACGCCGGAGAACCGTCTGGAAACCTGAAATACTGTCTGTTTTGCTATTTGCAACAAACCTTAACGCTTAAACATATAAGTTCTCTCTTGTCATTCTGAGGGTGTGAAGCACCCGAAGAATCTTGATATATACTATTCTACATGCTTGTCCACTTCGCAGTTCCCTTTGGCAAGATCCTTCGCTAGCGCTCAGGATGACAGCGTTCAACAGTCTGAAGCCATAACGGGCTTTTTTTATTTCTCCTTTTCAAGAGCTATTGACCACCCGGTCAAAGTGTGTTATAATCCAATCATTGACCACATGGTCAACAGGAAGGAGCGAAGGTGTTATGAGCGTCATATTGACCGAGCAACTGACGAAACACTATGGCAAAAACCGGGGTGTCGTCGGGCTGGACCTTGCCGTGGAAGAGGGCGAAGTATACGGCTTCATCGGCCCCAACGGAGCGGGCAAGTCCACCACGATCAAGCTGCTGCTCGACTTCATTCGGCCCTCCTTTGGGCATTGCCGCATCTTCGGGGAAGACTGCGTAACCTCCAGCGCACTCATCAAGCGCAGCGTGGGTTATATCCCGGCGGAGGTCAGCTACTACGACGGCATGAAGGTATCGGAGCTGCTGGCTTACTCCGCGAAGTTTTACCCCGGCGACCACAAGGCGCACACAAAGAAGCTCTGCGATGCGCTCGACCTTGATACGTCCCGCCGCATCAGCGAGCTGTCCACCGGCAACCGCAAGAAGGCCGCCATCGTGCAGGCCATGCTGCACCGCCCCAAGCTGCTCATCATGGACGAACCCACCTCAGGGCTCGACCCGCTGATCCAGCACTCGTTTTACACGCTGGTGGAGCAGGCCGCAAAGGACGGCGCGACGGTGTTCTTCTCCTCGCATGTGCTGAGCGAGGTGCAGCGCGTATGCAGCCGCGTGGGCATCCTGCGCGAGGGCAAGCTGATCCGCACGCAGAGCATGGAGGAGCTGACTACGACGCAGTACAAGCGCGTCAAGGCCGCGATGGAGGGCGACTTTGCTCTGCCCGGCGCGGAGAACGTGCAGCGGCACGGCGGTATGGTGGAGTTCTTGTACAAGGGCTCGGCGGATGCGCTGCTTAAGGCGTTGGCGGCCCGGAGCGTAAGCAACATCATCATCGAGGACCCGCCGTTGGAGGAAATCTTTATGGCGTACTATGCGGAAGGAGGCAAATAGCATGCTGCTGGTAAAAAGAGAATTGAAAGGCGGCTTAAAGTCGTTTATCATATGGACAGTATGTATTATCGCGCTGGCCGGGATGTTCATGGCCATGTACCCGTCGTTTGCGGAGCAGGGAGACGCGGTGAACAAGCTGCTCGAGGGCTTCTCGCCGCAGATGATGGAGATGTTCGGCTTTAACGCCGTGGACTTCACCCAGACGATGGACTACTACGGATATGTGTTTCAGTACATCCTGCTGGCCGTGCTGATTCAGTTCATGCTGGTGGGCGCGAACCTGCTCTCCAAAGAGGAGGACGCGGGCACGATCAACTTCCTGTACGCCAAGCCGGTATCGCGCGCGTCAATCACCGCCTCCAGGTTTCTGGCGGGCCTCGCGCAGATTGCGGCGTTCTATATCGTGTACACCGGGGCAATGCTGGCGATACTGTACGCGGTGGATCAAACGGGCGTCGATGCCGGAACAGTGCTGCTGCTCAGCTCAGCCATGGCTTTGGGACAGCTCATGATGATGGGCGTCGGGATGCTGCTGGGCACAGTCATCATCCGGGCGCGCTCCGTGATGTCTGCGGCGATTGGCGTGGTGCTGCTGCTCTACGTGGCCAGCATGGTCGTCAACATGCAGCCGGACCTTAGCTGGCTGAAGTACGCAACCCCGTTCCAGTACTTCGACGCGCGGCAAATCATCTCCGGGGTTGCGATTGAAACGAAATACATCCTGCTGCCAATAGCCGTGGCGATTGCGGCCTTTGGCGGCACGCTGGCGATCTATAACGGAAAGGATCTGAAATGCTGAGGATATGGGCGAGAATTTAGAGGCGCTGCCGGAGGATAAGCGACAGAAAATACTTACGGCCAGCATCACGGAGTTTGCGGAGCATGGCTATTTAGGTGCCTCGACCAACCGTATCGTGGCCGCGGCGGGCATATCGAAGGGACTGCTTTTTCACTACTTCGGGAACAAGAAAAAGCTGTTCCTTTATGTGCTGGACTATACCATCAGCCACCTGATGGAGAAGATGAGCCAATATACCGCGCCGCTTACCGGGGACTTCTTCGATACGCTGGGCGAGTATACGCTCATCAAAATGCGAGTGGGCATCGAGGAGCCGGAGATGTACCACATCCTCTACGACGTGTATGTGAACCTGCCCGCGGAGATCAAGGAAGACCTCATGGCCCGGTACGGGCAGATTCTCGGCGACCAGCGCAAGGCGTTCATCATGACGCTGGACCCGGAAAAGCTGCGCGAGGGCGTCACACGTGAGACCGCGGCGACGCTTATCATCGACTTTCTGGACGGGTATTATCAGCGCAGTCTGGACGACTACAAAACAAAAACGCCCGATGAACTGCTGGAGTCCATGGACGATATGAAGAACGACATCATGCAGTATCTGAACATCATCAAGCGCGGGATATATAAGGACGGGCTATGAACAAGGTCCGGCAGTCCAACCTTATTTGATTTTCAGCAGCCTTGCGTTTATCGCAACGATGATTGTACTGAGCGACATCAGAACAGCACCGACCGCCGGGTTTAAAACGATACCGAGATTATAAAGCACTCCTGCGGCTAATGGCAGGGCAATTGCATTATAACCGGTTGCCCATATCAGATTTTGCACCATCTTTTTATAGATCGCCTTGGAAAGCTTGACGATGTTGATGACATCCAGCGGGTTGCTTTTAACGAGTATGACATCCGCGGTCTCAACCGCAACGTCCGTCCCTGCGCCGATCGCGATCCCAACGTCCGCTTGTGCCAACGAGGGCGCGTCGTTAATGCCATCGCCCGTCATGGCCACGATCCGGCCTTCCCGGTGTAACGCGTCCACCGTCTCCGCTTTCTGCTGCGGGAGCATCTCTGCAAAAACTTTATCTATTCCAAGCTTGTCTGCTACATAGGACGCGACTTTCTTATTGTCTCCCGTCAGCATGACAGGCTCAATGCGCATGGCTTTCAGCGCTTCAATCGCCTCTTTGGCCGTATCACGCACGATATCCGACAAAGCGATAGTTCCGGCGAGCGCATTGTCTGCCAGCACAAAAACGACCGTCTTTCCTTGCCCAGCCAGCTTTCCATAGCGGTCCATGTCGTAAGAAATTTTCTCTTCATCCAGATATCCCGGACTGACGATCATGACCTGTTTGCCGTTTACGGCAGCCATGAGCCCTTTACCCGGCATTGTCATATGGTCTTTGGACTCGCCGACTTTCAGGCCGCGCTTCTCCGCTTCTTTGATGATGCCCTTCGCGATCAGGTGCTCTGAATTGACTTCAACCGAACTGGCTATTGCCAGCAGCTCATCTTCGGACATGCCGGTTGCATAAACGTCCGTAACGCCGAATTCGCCTTCCGTCAGCGTACCCGTCTTATCGAATACGATCGCATTGAGATTTCTGGCGTTCTCAAACGCCGCCCTGTTCCGAATAAGCAATCCGCGTTTCGCGCCGATGCTTGTTGAAACCGAGGTGACCAAAGGAATCGCAAGCCCCAGCGCATGCGGGCAGCATATCACGATGACCGTAACAGCCCGGGTGATCGCAAAGTTGAGATCGTACCCGATAGCCATCCAGACTGTAAATGTAATGATACCGGCAGTAACCGCAATATAGAACAACCACTTGGCGGCGGTATCGGCAAACCGCTGCGTTTTGGATTTGGATTCCTGCGCTTCGCGCACCAGCCTGATGACCTGCGAGAGAAACGTATCGTCTCCGACTTTGCTGACTTCGATCTTGAGCGCCCCGTCCCCGTTGACCGAGCCGCCGATGACTGCATCACCCGCACGCTTCTCAACCGGGGCGGATTCCCCTGAGATCATCGATTCGTTGATCGACGACTGGCCGTCCGCTATCGTTCCGTCGATGGGCACCTTCTCTCCGGGTCTTACAAGAACGATGTCTCCCGATTTAAGGCTTTGTACGGAGACATCGCTTATCCCGCCATCCTCATGAATACGGTGCGCCTCCTCGGGCATCAGCTTTGCAAGCTCTTCCAGCGCCATGGACGCACCCATCACCGAGCGCATCTCGATCCAGTGGCCGAGCAGCATGATCGCAATCAGCGTGGCCAGCTCCCAGAAGAAATCCATGCCTTCGATCACAAACACGGTGAGCGCGCTGTAGATGTAAGAAACGGATATCGCAAACGCGACCAGTGTCATCATGGCGGGGGCTTTTTGCTTTAACTCGTCCCTCGCGCCCAAAAGAAACGGTTTGCCTCCGAAGATGAACAATACCGTAGAGAGTGCAAACAGAATGTAGCTGTCGCCAGGGAACCTTAAGTTCAATCCGAAGAACCCCTGTATAACGGGAGACAACACTAGAATCGGAACAGTAAACAAAAGCGAAAAGAAAAATCGGCGACGGAAATCGCGCACCATCATGGCGTGGTGTACGTGGCCGCTCATGCCTCCGCCGTGACCATGACTATCCATTGAATGCCCATGGGCAGCTTGTCCGGCATCCTGCGTCATATGCCCCATATGCCCGTGATCCATATTTTCATGGCCCATATGTTCATGAGTTTTGTGTTCGTGATCCATATTCTCATGATTCATATGCTGATGATCTTTCTTGCTGTTATCCAATGCCCCTGCTCCCTTCTCGTTTAATGATGATTAAATTATAAGGCAAAGTACGCCACAATACAAATTCTCGGCTTGTTCGACAGTTTTTGATAGATTTTTTGCACCTGTTATCGGAGGAGTGTGTGTTAGCAGCGTGCCGGATCATCCGGACGGATAGCGCCGACAGCCGATCCTCTCACTTGTTCGGCACACTGTGAAAGCTGGTGTTAGCCAGTCAATCCAGCCACTGGATGAAAGCCGTCTTGTCCGTGCGGTTGTAGCCTGCCTGCTCATAGAAGCGCAGCGTACCCTCCTCTTTGGAGCCGGTCAGCAGCATGATCTTATAGCAGCCCTCGCGTTGGGCAATCCGCTTTGCATAGTCGAGGCATTGCGTGGCCCAGCCCTGCCGCCGAAACCTTACATCCGTGACCACGTTCTCGATCACCGCATAAGGCCGCGCGCCGTGCGTGAGGTTAGGAATCACGGTAATGACGCAGGACGCGGCCAGCCGCCCTTCCGTTTCCGCCACGACCACATGCTGGCCCGGATGGGCCATAACCTTTTCCCACACCGCCCGGTACTGTTCGGGCGAAGCTTCCTCTTTGCCGGGGTGAAGCTGCGCGTACAGCGCAAGCAGTTGTTCCAGTTCTTCCGGCCTGATTTCGCGGATCATACAACCTCCGTCATTTCCGATGCGGTCACCCGTGGGTGTTTGCCGAACCGTTGTCGGGCGGCAAAAGTGCCAGAATGGGTATGCAGGTCCATCCTTGTCGGGCGGCCACACAGGGCCGCCCCTACGGGTTGCGTTTTTTCAGGCTGCTGTCTCAACAGCCGCGGTTTTACGGAACCAGCGGTAGGCGAGGATGCACACCGGGATAAAGTACGCGCACCAGAATTCCAGCACCAGCACGCCCGTCAGGTCTCCGCCCGCCATGCCGGGTTTAAAGATGTGCAGCATCGGCATCACCACGCAGCCGATTGCAAATATGCCGTGGATACGCAGCAGCCACACGAGCGCCCTGTCTCCCTTGTCCTTCGGTTTCAGCGCGAACGAGAGGAAGAACGTGGACAGCGCCATGAAGGCGTAGCCCAGGAGGTCGTAGCTGAATAACAGGCCGAACTGGCTGTAGTCGATGATGGAGCGGGTTTCAGCGGAGAGCTGCGTCATGTCCACCGTGACCTGAGCGAAGTAGACCAGCATGATGAGCACGGCGTATATTGCCGCGAACGCGACCGCGGTCAGCACCGCAGGCTTCTTCTGCTTTTCCGCCGTAGCGGCCAATGCACAGGCGAGCGGCACGAAGCCCCACGCGATGCCCATGCTGGAGATGCAGCTCGCGGCAAAAACATCCGCGATCATCGATATCGCGAATGCCAGCACCGAAGCCAGTGTAACGATTGCCGCAACGCGGCCAAACCTTGGATTCATGTGGATGTTGTTCCTTTCCTTTAAATCATTAAATATATCCTGTAGGGGCGACCCTATGTGGTCTCCCGTGCTTTCATCCGTTGTCGGGCGGCCACACAGGGCCGCCCCTACAGGTCGCATTCATATCGGTTATTGTCGATATATTTCCAGGCTTCGAGCATCTCCTGCTCACTGCGGAGAATGTGCTCGTAATAGTTCCGCTGCCAGACATGGCCGTCAAACGGCGGATACGCTCCTGCTTTTACACCGCGCATGTATTCGTTTGCCGTCATGGTCTTAAACCAATCAATCATCTTACAGAGCGGCGTTGCTGCCTCTCTGCTCAATATCAGCAAAATGAAATGGACGTGATCCTGCATAATGATGTATTTCTCGATGCTGATATTCTCATACTTCTGTTCCAGTTCAAGCAGCCATTTTTCCGCCATTCTGCCGGGTTCACTTTCCGCCTCAAAAAGCCTCGCCCGGTTGTGCGTGCATATGGTGACAAAGTACGCGTTGTTTTGCGCGTAGTCGTAATCACGCAAGCGAAGTTGTTTTCTGCGAGGCTGATCCATAGGAACCTACCTGTAGGGGCGGCCCTGCGTGGCCGCCCGTGTTTTCATATTATCCATCATCGGACGGCCACACAGGGCCGCCCCTACATAATTTGATATGAACCGGGATACCCATTCAAAACCGAATGTGTTTTACATTATCCCAAGGTCGAGCGTTTATCTACACCACCATGCCGCCGTTGACGCCGAGCACCTGCCCGGTGACGAAGTTCGATTTGTCGGACGCGAGATAGAGGATGGCTTCGGCGACGTCGCGCGGGGTGCCGATGGTTTGAAGCGGGGTTTCGTCCTTCAGCGCAGCTTTGGTATCGTCGTCGAGATGCGCGTTCATGGCGGTGTCGATGACGCCCGGCGCGACGCAGTTGACGCGGATGCCGGACGGCCCCAGCTCCTTGGCCAGCGCCTTGGTGAGGCCGATAAGCGCTGCTTTGGACGCGCTGTAGTGCACCTCGCAGGACGCACCCACCACGCCCCAGATGGACGATACGGTGACGATGCTGCCCTGTTTGCGCGAGATCATGCCGGGCAGTACGGCCTGAATGCAGCGGTACGCGCCCGTGACGTTGACGTCGAACATGTCGTTCCAGTCCCGCGGGGTTAAGTCGGTGAACAGCTTCTGCTGGCTGATTCCGGCGTTGCAGACCAACGCGTCCACGCGGCCAAAGGCATAGCGCACCTTGTCCATCATCGCTTCCACCGCCGCGCCGTCACGGATATCCGCGCGGACCGGAACGGCGCTGGCATGGCGGGCTTTGAGCTCCTCCACGAGCTTTTGCGCCGCCGCCTCGCTGCTGTTGTAGTGCACCGCGACGCACCAGCCCTCCGCGGCAAACCGGCGAGCGGTTTCCCGGCCGATGCCTGTGGCTGCTCCGGTGATCAGCACTGCTTTTGCCATGTTACCCCCTCAGCCCATCTCGTCGAGCGACAGCTCAAAGCTGGGCGCGAACGTCTCCATGAAATACTTGACTTCCGGACGGTCCATCTCCTTGATGGCCTTGCCCGTGGCGCGTTTGGCTGCCGCGAACTCGGTGTTGCCCGCGGAGAGCTCCTCCACGCACTTTAAGTACGCGCAGATTTTGTCCGCCGCCTTGACGATGGCATACGCCTCGGCATCCTCCTCGCGGTGCAATATCAGCTTCTCGTACTCGCCGCGCAGCGCTTCGGGCACCATGGACACCAGCTTCTTCTCCGCAACCAACTCGATATCCTTGTAGGCGCTGCGGATCTCCGGGCTGAAGTACTTGATCGGCGTGGCGAGGTCGCCGGTGATGACCTCCCCCGCTTCGTGGTAGATCGCCAGCGCCATCACGTGCTCCGCGTCGACGCGGCCCCCAAACAGCTCGTTTTTGATGAGCGCAAGGCTGTGCGCGATCATTGCGGCCTGCAGCGAGTGCTCCTGAATGTTCTCCTCGCGCGTGTTGCGCATGAGACCCCAGCGCTTGATGTGCTTCATCCGCGCCATATATCCGAAAAAGTGGTGCATAATATGCCTCCCGTCCATTCCATTTTAATACACGGCTGCGGGGTGTGCAACCACAGTATCCGCGCCTTTCTGTGGGGGCACGCAACCCTCGCCGTTATGTCATGTTGAGGAGCAAGCGACGAAACATCTTATCGTACTTTGGGTTTAAGATTCTTCGGGCGTTTCACGCCCTCAGAATGACATCAGGAGCTTTGTGTTCCTTTGAAAGACCTGGATTCGTTTTGTGAAGATTATCAGTGTTGACATCATCGCCGACCAACGCTATAATGCTCTTAACCGCTGGGGGTGCCATTTTTGGCTGAGATGCGCGTGACGCGCAAAACCCTTTGAACCTGTTGGGTCATTCCAACGTAGGGAAGCAAGATTAACGTCTTACGAAACCTGTGCGGCGCATGGGTTTTTGCTTTAAAAGGGGATATACTGCGGTATGTCCCTTTTTATATGCGGACGGCCACGATCTGCTCTTATTCTACCCGATGCGGAATACAAACACAATACGGGGGAAAGTTTATGAACTGGTTAAACACACTGTTTACCGACGCAAACGGCAACACGCCGTGGTGGGGCATCACGCTCGCGATCCTCATCATGCTCGCCATCGGCGCGGCCATCACCTTTGCCGTGGTGGCGGTTGTCAATGCCGTGCGCAAGAACCACGAGGGCAAGCACTTAACGCAGTCCCAGTGGACCGTGCGGGAGCTGATGTTCGGCGCGCTGTGCATCGCCATCGCGTTTGCGCTATCGTACCTGCGCTTCTTCCAGATGCCGCAGGGCGGCTCCATCACACCCGCGGCCATGCTGCCCATCGTGATGTTCGCCTACGTCTACGGCACGCCCAAGGGGCTCATCGTGGCGCTGGCCTACGGCCTGCTGCAGCTGCTTCAGGACGCCTACGTGGTGCACTGGGCGCAGCTCATCATGGACTACATCCTGGCGTTTCTGCCGCTGGCGCTGGCCGGGCTGTTCAAAAAGAGCATGCTGCCGGGTGTGGTCATCGGCGGGCTCGGGCGGCTGGTATTCTCCACCCTCTCGGGCGTCATCTTCTTTGCCGAGTACGCGGGCGACCAGAACGTATGGCTGTACTCTGTGATCTACAACGGCACGTACATCCTGCCGGACATGGCCATCTGCTTCGTGATCGCGCTGATCCCCGGCATCCGCAAGGCCGTGGATCTGTTTAAGGCGCAGGCGCAGGGCAGGCTGAAGGAAGCGCACGCGTAGGACAAGACGAGACATGGGGTATTGGAAAGGGCGGGGTGTGAACCTCGCCCTTTTGTGTGGCTAAAGTCATTGCTTGTTACAAAACTCAAATAATATAGCGCTATATTTTATAAACTCATCCTCATTTAACAAGTGATATTTATCATTATCTAGTTGAATAATATTACAATCTTTCCCGTGATCAAACTCATCCGCCTTAAAACCTATAGTTGAAATAACAAACTGATTCTCATTGGTAGCATTACCAATGAGATACTCTAAAAGTTCATGCCTTTTAAGGTCATCCGTCTCTACATTGTTGGGGCTATCAAATGCAATTGGGAATCTAATAACGTTTGGATTAAATTTATTCTTTAATTTTAAAAGATTAATATACCACATCACAGTAGCAATGGGTTTGTTACTTCCGCTTGCTGAAAATACTTTGTTAATATTTTCAAACCTTTTTTCATCAATTTCCGATAGACCAAACCTAGCTTTATCATTAAGAAGATACTCATAATACTTGCTATTAATCTCTTTTTTAATAGCATCATATTTTCGTTGTTGTTTTTTATTCTCGTCTATTTCTCCTCTATTTTTCTCCAACGCATCTTTTAGCTCACCAAATTCGCTTAATAAATTATCTCTTACTTCAATATAACCTTTATGCCTTATTACATCATTCACTTGGGAATTGCTTAAATTAAGTCGATCTTCATATTGTTTTAATATCTCCAATAGCTCTTGATATTTACTCATTGCAGATTCAATTTTTAAATCAATATCTAATATAGATCGCTGTACATCACTGCTGACAATAATAATGTCTTCACTTGTGTTATACTTGCTAGACCTAAGTTCGGTGGTGTCCATTATCATTGATTTACAATAAGGGCAAGTATGTTCATTAAGGCATTGAATATCTTTTTCAGTTTTTTTACTTACCTCATTCAGTTCAAATAAAGCAACCTCAAATTCGGTCTTCTGATTTTTAAAGACTATAATACTTTGCTTAACTTTATTTAGACGAGATACTATACCAGAATATTCTTCTTTAGACTTTTCAATTTCTGCGTTAAGTGCACTCAGATCATGTGAATAGGTTGAACCTTTCAATTCATCACTTACTCTTATAAGCATATTATCTACAAGAGTCTGTCGTTGTTCTAATTTATTATTAACATCCTCCAACCTTTCTAATTGCTTTATAAGATTAAAATACTGTTCATTGAATACTCCCATATGATAATAAATCACATTTTCTTTATAGTTAGCATACTGTCCTAAATTAGAGAAAGATGAAAAATTAGTGCCGTTGTAATCATCTTGATCAAGAAAATATAAAAGATAATTAAAAGCTGGTGGAGTTATTTCTAGCTTATCCTCCTTGCGATTTGGTAACTGGACAGAAAAATCAAAATAGGCTCGTAAATTTTCAGCTAATTCCTTACGATCTATAGTTACAAATAAAATATTTCTATCTGAATCGAAAAACTTAAACAATCTATTATTACGATAAATGAAGAACTCTTTATCATTAATGTAAAATGATAATATATATGTTTTACTACTATCATCCCACTTATCGTCAAATTTACAGTCAGCGCCCAATGCATGATATAAACTGCGCATAACAACGGATTTTCCTCTATCTGTCCCATCCCTCTGGTTAGTAGTGATTACATTTATTCCTTCTGTGAATTGAAGGCATCTGGCTTCTTTTGCTTGAGTAGAGAAAATATAGAGTTTATTAAAAATCAATTTTTTCATTATATACTCCTTCCTCAACCCTTTTAAGAATCAAAATTATAAAAACATATACTTCAAGCCTAGAAAACTCAATTGAAAAAGAATCAGCATATTTACCCATTAAAACATCTATACACTCTTCAAAATTGTCTGGAAGACTTTCAAAGATTTCTTTTATATAATCCGCAATCTCTCTCTCTTTACTTTGTAATTCCCTTGAACGCTGTAATGATGGAAACAATTTTGCAAAAGCAGTCTTCATTTTAAATCGTTCTTTATAATCATCGATGCTTTCAATATAGCGTTTCGTTAAATCCACACTGTTATCAGCAGTTTCTAAATGACAATTTAATAGATCGTCAAATTCTTTTTTCGTTATACCCTTGTTGCATATTAATTGCTCATAACTATCCTGCGCTAGTTCGTGGCATGCTTTTCTTGATACAGTGTCATAAATCAATCTATATAGAGCAAGTGGTTTCTTTGGTTCACATCCTTTTATTATTGCAAATGAGGTGACTATTTTCCCAATGATGTTTTCTTGAGGTTCTATAAGGTTCATAGGTGTATAAATGTAATATATGTTCGCTAAATCAACAGTAGGTATTTTTAATTCATCTTGTAATGCTACACATATGGCGTTTTTACTAACTTCGCTAATTGATGATAATCCTATTTCAATGACATCAGCTAATACATTAGTTCCATCTTTAAAATAGGCATTTGACACAACAGCAAGTTTTATGTTAGGGCAGTCTTCTATACGCTTTAGAATATATAGTTTACCGAGTATTGAATGCCCGTTTTTGGTTTTTATTATATCTTTATTACTGTACGTTTTATCACCCTTATGTGTTTTTATTTGATAAAACTCAAAGCCATCAACAAGATGAACTTCTATATCGCACACATAATCAAATACTACTGTAAAATCTGGAGAATCATAAAGATCTAACATCTTACTAATTCCCCATAGTAATTCTAATCTAAAGCGGTTCTTTGAAAGGCTTCCTGAAACATCATAGGGCAGGGACATATAATATTCTTTGTTCTGCACACTGGACTCCCTAATGCACTATGTCTTAGATTTTAAAAGGCTAATGATTATCTATTCGACATATCCTCCCATATTCCTTTAAATTTAGCATACGCTTCATACCGTCATTGCGAGCGCAGCGAAGCAATCCAGTCCACGCACCGTTTCGCACTTCTCTGGATTGCCGCGTCGGCTGCGCCTCCTCGCAATGACCTGACAGTAATGAACAACCGGGTATTCTGGGTATTTTGAGTATGGTTTTATAAGTGAAAAGATTAAACAATGGTATATATTGTTATAATATTTTCATTTCTCTATATAATTAATACCCAAAATACCCAAAATTATCGACCGTATCAGGGATCGTTAATCTCCGGGTTCACCTGTATCTTCACCAACGGTCTGCCTGCCCCCTCTCCCTGCATCGACTGCAAGCGGATGTATCCGCTCTCCTCCAGCACTCGCAGCGCATCATCGAAGCTGTCCGATTTGGTGAAGCGTCCGCGAGCCTTTACCCATAGGTCGCGCTTGTTAAACTCGCTGCCCATCTCCTTCAGCCGCCGCAGCAGATACTTCGCGTCGCCGGTGCCTTTGTCGCTGCCGGAGAACACCTTCTGCGCATGTTCGGCAAGGCAGTCCGCCACGAGGGCCGCCGCCACCACCACGTACTCGGGCAGGGGCACGTCCGCCGGGTTCTCGCCCTGCTGCACGCACTCAAACGCGTGGAAGACGCCCGCGATGCGCATCATGAGGCCAAAGGCCTTGCCGTTCCACGCCTTGGCGCGCTCCAGCCCGTCGGCAATGCGCCGCTCCACCTTCTTGAACCAGCAGACCGCGTAGTCGCGGGCCTCGTCGGAAAGATAGATCAGCCGGGCGGGGCGCACTTCAGCGGGCGGGTCGGCGTCGACGGTTTCCGACAGGCAGCGGGTAATCGCGCGCTCGTACGCCTGCGTCGTCTCGTCCGTCAGGGGTGCGCTCACGGCCTTGCGGTAGCCCGCTTTTTCGGCGCACACGGCATACGTCAACCGGGCGGTAAGCCCCCTGCCGTTGTTCGCTTCCTCCAGTATGACGTTCTCCAGCACGAACGGCTGCACGGCAATCATCATCGAAATCGCGGTGTTTTCCAGCGTCTCCGGCTCGCGGCTCTTGCGGTGCACGGTGATGCGGCCTCCGCTGTGGCCCTTTAAGTACGGCACCGTGTCGTCGCCGTTCTGCTTGTAGCGGCCCTTCATGTACGTGAAGATACCGCCTTCGTCGCTGGCAATGAGGATGCGCTCCCCGTTGTCCGCCATCAGCGATACGAGCGCTTCGTTGGTCGTGTCGTCCGCGGTGAGCGTCAGGGGCTTGCGCTCCTTAAAGGCGTCCAGCGCCATCCGCGAGGTGAGGATGTCGTCCCCGCGGCTGTCCTTTTCGGCGTCGGCAAGATAGATCTCCAGCAGCTTGCGCTGCGTCTTGCTGCGCGAAATGTCGTCGGCATGGATGCGGTTGTACTCACTCTCGAACTCGTGCAGCGGGTGGACCACGCGGCGCATCACCTCGGACTTCCGCTCGGCGGGCGGCGCGATGGCCACCGCGTAGATGCTGGTCTGCTCCACGTTGTCGTTGACCGAAACCACGGAGTATTTGTTCTGGAAGATTGCGCCCAGCAGCCCCAGCAGCAGCACGCCTGTCATCGCGGGGTCGGTCTGCGTGTATTCCGCCAGCGCCCTCCCGTATTCGTTCAAGGGCTGCGGAAAACACTCCAGCGGAAATTCCGGCGGGTCAGCGTCGCCCAGCGGCATCAGCTCCGGCCACCCGCCCCCGCTTATCACATCATCCATGATACCTCCTTCATTTTTTCTCCCATGTTGAACCGAAAGAAGAATCACCGACGATCAAAAATCGGCAAACCCTGTAGGGGCGACCCTATGTGGTCGCCCGAGCCGTCGTAGCCCGTCTTATTGTCATCCTGACGAGCGCAGTGAGGAAGGATCTTCGATCTGCCGCCAAGTAAAGATGCTGGTCCACTGCGTAGTCGCCTGCGGCAAGATGCTTCGCCTGTGGCAAGATGCTTCGCCTGTGGCTCAGCATGACATCACAGCGGAGACGCATACACTGTAGGGGCGACCCTATGTGGTCGTCCGATCCGTCGCTGTGCAAACATAAAAAGCCCCGCGTTTTACCGCAGGGCCAACCAACTATCTGCCTTATTCTCTTGTCACTCGCTCCCGCGTTGCTCCGTCATCTCCCTGTACTTGTCCATCACCCGCTCCACATGCACTGCGGTGGTGTTGATGAACGATACGCCCTCATATGCGTCCTGCGTCAAAATCAGCGGCAGCTCCGTGCAGCCGAGGATCACGCCGTCTATGCCGTCCTCCCGGATCATGCGGCGGACGATATCCAGCAGCCCTTCGCGCGTGTCGTCGCGGAAGACGCCCAGCTCGATCTCGGAGAACAGCTTGTCCTCAATATAGTTCCGCTCGTTCTCGCCAGGTACAGCAAGCGCGATGCCGCAGCGTTCAAAATCCGCCTGATAGTAGCCGCTGCGCATGGTAAAGCCCGTGCCAAGCAGCGCGGCCTTGCGGATGCCGAGGCGCTGTGTCTCACTCAGTGCCGACTCCACGATGCTCACGAGCGGGATGGGGCTCATGCTTTGCACCTTGTCGAACACCACATGCGGCGTGTTGGACGCGATGAACCCAAGGCCCGCGCCCGCCTTATGCAGCGCGTCGATGCTGCCAAGCAGCATGGCGGCAAGGCTGTCCCAGTCCTCCTCCGTGATGATGCTCAGCATGGCAGTCATATCGATGCTGTCGATGACGAGCTGCGGGTATCCGTCCGGATCAACGGTATCCCGGTAGCGCCGGATGAGGCGCTGGTAATAGTCCGTGGTCGACTCGGGCCCGATGCCGCCCACCATTCCGATCTTCATGCGTTTCCCTCTTTCTATATCTACTTATCCCTGCCGCTCCAGCATCGCGTCCGCTGAAAGTTTATGCTGGTATAGTATTTAATCACCTAGCAGATCCGTAATATTTAATGAGCTATAAAACTTCTTCTCTTTACTGGAATCCGAACTAAAAGTTATAATTATGCTACTCTCCATAACAATTAGAGTGATCCCATACTCATCCTTTTCCCAAAGAGCTTTATATACAAGTTCATCTTTAGTCTCTTCATCAGGCTTTCCATAGCCACTTAATGCGCTTTTTATGCTGTTATACACCTCCTCCATCTCTTCATTTTCATATAACATGTACTCAAAAATATGCAGTAATTCATTGTTTTCAAATATAAAAGTTAAATTTCCAGTATACTCATCAAATAATTCAATATCTGAATAAAGCAATGTCTGTTTGCCATTATCTTCGGTCATTTCGCCATCGTCTTCTTCAGATTGTTTCACTTTTTCAATTGAGTCCCCAAAATAATGATTTCTAAATGCAAATTCATTATCACAAGAAACCATTATTAATTGCATTATAATGATAAAAAGCACCAATATAATTCGTTTCATCTTCGAACCCCAAATAGAAGGCCCACCATTCCGATCTTTATGCGTTTCCCTCTTTCTATATCTACTTATCCCTGCCGCTCCAGCATCGCCGCAGCCCGCGCGTTGCCCTTCTCCGCCGACTTGCGCAGCCACTCATCCGATTGAACCGGATCGTAAAGCTCGCCGTTCTCCCGGTCACCGTAGATGAGACTGAGAATCAGCATCGCGTCGGTGTCGCCCTGCTCTGCCGCGGCACTGTTCCAGGCCGTAGCTTCCTCGATGTCGCGCTCCATGCCCTTACCGGTGAAATAACGGATACCCAGCTGCTTTGCCGCGTCCAGACTGCCCGCTTCGCCCGCGCGCACCAGCCATAGCATCGCCTTGTCTTCGTCCGGCTCCACGCCGCAGCCTTCCCAGTACATCATCGAGGCGTGAAACATCGCGTCCGGGAAGCCGCTTTCCGCAGCCTTCAGCGTCCATTCCATGGCCTTGCGCTCGTCCCGCGCCGTGCCTTTGCCTTCATAGTAGCAGCCGCCGATCACGTCCATGGCGAACTCGCTTCCGAGTTCCGCTGCCTTCATCAGCCACTCGAACGCCTGCGCGTCGTCCCCGTCCTCCGCAAAAGCGCTCCCCAGTGCCAGCATCGCGCGGATGTGGCCGGTTTCCGCTGCCTTCTTGTACCACTCCAGGGCTTTTGCCGGGTCCGGTTTGATGCCCATCCCGCCGCTGAAGACCAGCCCCAGATTGAACATCGCCGTGGCGCTGCCCAGATTCGCCGCCTTTTCAAACCACTCGACCGCGCCTTCCGGGTCCGTCTCCGCGCCCTTGCCCTCCAGCAGCATCGCGCCCACCGCCACCATCGCGTCCGTATGGTCCTCCAGCGTCGCGGCCAAAAAGCACTGCAGCGCGGTCTGGTATTCGTTCAGCTGCAACGCATACAACCCCAGCTCATAGCTGGCCTCCGCATCGCCCTCACCGGCGCGGCGGGCCAGTTCCTCAATCCGCTTGAGCTCTTCAGCCTGTTTCATTTTCAATTCTTTCTCTTCCATCATGCTTCCTTTTCTCACACACAGCGGGCGGCTCCCCGCATTCACTCTAAATCCTGATATCAGCATAACATACAAAGCCCCACCGTGTCACGGCAGGGCTAATCAGATTATGCTTGCCGATTCTATATCCAGGGCAGAAAGACTTTCTTGCTGTATTCATCCCATGCGCCGCCGAAAATCTTGGACAGTATCTTCTCCTCCTCGGGGGAATACAGCCGCGACCCGATATAGATGATGATGCCGATCAGCACACCCAGCCACGTATTCAGCAAAAAGCCCGCCCATGGCAGCACCAGCAGCGCCACCCCCACGTACAGCGGGTGCTTCATCAGCGCGTAAGGCCCGGTCGTAATCAGCTCCTTTTTAGGCACCTTGAGCAGGATAAGCGCCACGGACCAGATCCAGATGACGATGCCGGGAACCAGCACGATGGTCGAAGCCACAACGAGCCACAGCGGCGGTCCGCCCACGCTGAATACGGAGGGGAACAGGATGTTCAAAACGACACCGACAACCAGAAACGGCAGTACCAGCAAGCCAATCTTTCGTCCGCTTCCGACAAGAACCTTCAGCTTCATATGCACTCCGCCTTTTCGTTATTTCCCTTCCGTATTCGACGAGCCCCGGCAAATTCCTGCCGACATAAAAAAAGCCCGTTCAGGGCTGAGGCTGCTGACAAAGGGTCTCTTGGAGGCTCCGCGGGCAAAAGGGATTCCAAAGAGACTGGTCCCTTTGGCGGGAGCACTCGGGGTCCCCAAAAGCCAAAAGCTTTTTGGGGTGGAGTGAGGGCAGCGCCCTCGATAATGACTTTTCAACACCCAACCGGCGGTCAGCCGCCGCAGGAATAGTTCCAGATGTCGCGCTCCATGCAGACATTCAGACCGCAGCAGCGCGAGGGCTCAAGATTATAGCGCTGATACAGCTCCGCAAACAGCTCCTTCACGCGGCGATAATAGTCTAAATCGGGCGGGGACATGCTGCCGTTCACGGGGCGTCCCATGGGCATCCATATGGATGCGGCAGGGATGATCCCCCGCTCCGCAAGGTACTGCGCGCCTTCCTTCAGGGACTCAAACGGCTCAATGCCGATGATGAAGTTGGAGAACGCCTTACCCGGCCCATATTTGTTTGCGATGTACTCCAGCGCATCAAGGTGTCTTTTGCGCGTGGTAAACGCGGTCTTGCCGGGCGTCACCTTTGCTGCCAGCGTTTCGTCCCACAGCTCGAGGCTGCACGCGATCCTGTCCGCGCCGAGCGCGAAATACTCGTCGATGAGTGCAAGCTCCCTGGGCGGCGTGATGTAGAGCAGGATATCACCCGTAATGCGCTCCCTTCCCACCCCCAGCATGATGGCTTCCAGATAGGCGGCGATATATCCGTATTCCTTTTCGGGGTCGAATGTGGAGCCGCCGGTGATCTGGATGCTGTTGCAGCCCGCCTGCTCCACGGCATATTTGACGATCTCGGCCACGTCCTGCGCGTTCACCGCGCAAGGCAGCGGCTTGCGTTTTTTCGCCAGTGCTTCGTGTTCCGCGCCCGAGAAGCAGAACTGGCACGGCTTGCCCGCTGCCGCGTATTCGCACGGCCACAGGCACTGGAATGCTACCCAGTCGCAGCCCTGCAGCACGGCGTTGCCGATAAACGGCAGGCCGGAGGCGGTCTTCTGAAAATAAAAGCCGTTCTGCGGCAGAAAATCCACCGCGGCAATCCGGTTCTCGCCGTCATACAGAGCGGCCTTTTCACCGTCCAGCCGTACCGAAAACGGGGTGGTCAGTTCGGATGCATATTTGAGCAGCTTCAGGTTGTTCCACGAGAGAATACCAGTGAGATACTTTAAATGAAAGCCCATGTCCGTGAGCTGTACGATCGTACCGTCCGGCAGGGTCATGCAGTTGCACATCAGCGGGTTCACGCCGAGGCGCGTCATCCCCGAAAAACGCCTGTAGACCTCGCCTGAAACCTTGACACCCCGGCTGACTACCAGACATTTCAGCTCGACAGAATCGATCATTTCACCGCGAAAATTATAATGCTCCATATGCCCAGTATATCAAATGCTGCGGGCGAAGCTTTATGAGCATTTTGAGTCTGTTTGTAAAGTCTTGCGGAATTTTCCGTCTCCGCCCTCAGGCTCGCTTTACAGAGAACACAAGATGAGGCATATCAATGCCCCGATAATGCTTCACAAATTGACCAATGCAGGACATCCCGTTGCGTATCGCTACGTTTTGCGACGCGATATTCGTGTCCCGTATGATGGAGTACACCTGCTCTGCGTCCAGCGTACCAAACGCATATTCCTTGCAGGCAACGGCAGCTTCGGTGGCATACCCGCAATGCCAGTGTACCTTTTGGAACAGATAGCCCACCTCCAGCACGGTGCTGCCGTTGTAGTCCTGCATCGTCAGGCCGCATTGTCCGATCATCCTGCCGGAAAGCTTATGCACAACCGCCCACAGGCCGAAGCCGTATTCCTGATAATTCTTAAGCTGTTTGTCGAGCCAGCGGTGCGCCTCGTCGTCGCTGAATGCGCCCTCGTAAGCGTACATCACATCGCCATCCTGCAGGATCTCACAGAGAGCGGGGAAATCCTCCTGCGTCATCTCTCTCAGGATCAGCCTTTCAGTCTCCAGCAGCACGCTATACGCTCCTCCTCAGCACCGCAGAATACGGATGGTCACCCGTAGCAGGCGTAACTTCAATCAACTCGCCTGCGTCTATCATGGCCTGTACCCTGCCAAACAGCCATCGGTCGGAGACACCCGGCAGCCCGCCCAGCGCAAGGCCGATCAGCTTGGCCATCACAAACTCGTCCTCCGGCAAGCTGCGACGCAGTGCAAAGTCGTAGAAATCCACTCCCACGCTCATCAGGCGTCCGTTGACATTGGCCCGCAGCGGCGCGTTCTCCCGCACCAGATCGCTCCATCGGCCCGCGAGGAAGCGGCGCTGCAGCGCGGTGAGTGGCTGCGCCGTTTCTGCCAGCACGCCCATCGCTTCCGCAGGGATATCGCCCATGCCGCGGTATTCGATGACACAGTTGTCCGCCTCCCGCTCCACCTGCCGCGGCGCGCGCACCACGGAAAGCGGCGTTTGTGCCTCCCCCATCAGGCAGCACAGAAAGCACAGGCCGCACTGGTCGGCGGGGCTGGCATCGCTCACCCAGACGCGCACCGGCTCGCCCGTAGCCTTGGTATCGGCAAGCCGCGCAAGCGCCTGCTCGTTCTTCTCCCATATGGCCTCCGGCACGCCGGGATAGCAGCCGTAAAGCATTTCCAGCACCTCGCGGCGGTGCCCGGTGCCGGTATCCGTACCCGCTATGTCGCCGATGTCAAGGTCGAACTTGACCATCGCCACATCCGCGGAACTGCCTTCCATATTCACGCCCGTCCAAAAGTGGGGTTTCTTTGCTTCGCGCTTCAGCTTGGCCCGCTCCTTTGCCGTTCCGCCGATGATGCCCACGGCCATTGCGCCGTTCATGCGTTCACCGGTTTTCATGGACTTGGCAAATTTCAGCGCTCCAGCGGGGCTTTCATCAAAAACTAGTTCGATCATGATATCCTCCGTTTCCAGATACATAGTTCGACGTGCACCTGCTCAAGCCCTTGAAGCCGCGCAAAGTTTTGCCGCACGGGCATTTTGTCCCGTCAGAAACCCATATATATCAGTAAGTGAAACTTGGAGGTGATCCCCATGCTTACGGATATTTCGATGCTGCACCGCGCTTTTGCGGCGGACGGATTCCGCATCGTCCTCAGGACACATACTTCCACAGGCCGTATGGGCGTTGCGGCGGAACACCGCTCTGCAATCAACTACGAGACCGGCCAAAGGAAACGTGCCTACTATGTGGAGGGCAATCCTTACGAACGCGGGTATCTGCTGGGCCTGCTGGCAGAGCCGTCCGTCGCGGATATGGCGGTGAACTTCGTGGACAACATCGTGTTCGATTTCATCGGGCTGGAATTTCTGAATCATTTTCCGCCCCTGCAGAAGCTGCTTGTTGCGCTCATCGGCGAGCTGTCGGAAGCGGCGTGGGCGTCCCAGCCGCCTCATGTGCGCGAGGAAGCGCGTGGATTGCTGGATGGGTGCCGCAGGGCAAATCCCAAAACGCCGGTTACGGATGAGCGCATCGGCGTGATGAATGTGGGCTTCGACGTGCTGTGCGCGCTGATCTACACCGGTGACCTGCTGCGCAAACGCGCGCCGCAGCTCGAACCGGAGCATATCCGCCTTGCGCTGATGTGCAACGCTTTTTCAGTGTTCGGCAAAGAGGCGGGAGGCGGGCATCTCTTCGGGCGGGATTTCACCTTTGCCACGGGCGGTGCGCTGCAAAACAACCTCACGCACGTAATCTGCCTGCCCGACAGCGCCGGGGAAGCCGCGTACCCGCACGTCTCTGTTACCGCGCCGGGTATCATCGGCAGCGTCAGCGCCATGAATCTCTCCGGCGTCGCGGCCGGGCTGGACATGTCGCCCGCGGGTAACTGCGATACGGAGCATACCGGTTTCAACTCGCTGCTGCTCCTGCGCGAATGCATCATGCGCGGCAAAACCGCGGCACAGGCCGCCAGGGTCATCACCGGCGCACGGCGCGGCGTATCGTGGAACTATGTGCTCTCCGACGGCGGCACGGATACGGCCTGCACGGTGGAGGCGGGCGCGTCTCAGCCCACAGTGGACTTCCTTGGCTATCCCGCGCCAGCCCTGCTGCCCTACCTGCCCTCCGCGGGATACCTCGCGGCGCATCAGCCCGCGCCACTCGAAAACGGCGCAATGGTGCGCTGGTGCGGCGGCAGCTTTCCGGAGGAGTACTTCGAGTTCAACAAAGGGCTGTGGCAGAACTATCAGCGTACGCGCGACCCGAACATCCGGCTTTATCCCGACGCGATGCTGCCGGACGGCTTTATCAACCGCACCCCGGAAGAGAAAAACTGCCCTTCCTCCTTCTACTTTGCGCCGCAGCGGACGCAGGGCCATATACACGTCACGACCAACCACTTCCTTCTTCCGCACATGCGCCTTTGCGCCATGGACCCGTGGTGCGCGCGCGTCACGCATTCCAAGGTCAACGACATTCAATGGCGCTACGACGAACTGAATCACCAGATTCGGGAAGTGCTGCAGCAAAAAGGCCGCATAGACTATGCCACGGCCAAGCGGTTGATCGATTTTCTTGCGCCGTATGGCAGATTCCCCAAGTACCACGAAAAAAGCCCCTTCAGCGCTGACGAAAAAACACAGCGCATCGAGGGGTGCGTGTCGCTGTTCGACTTAAAGGCGCGCACGGTGGAGAGCCATTACGGCTATTACGCCGACGATTGGGTGAAGACCACGCTTCCGGCCTATTTCACTTAAACAGCAGGCCTTTGCGGTCCAAATCGAGCTCCGTTGCGCGGGTCTGGATTACGAGTTCCTCCGCGGCGGAAAGGAAAGCGAAGACCAGCAGCGGCCAAAGCAGATAGCCTGTGGAGAAAAGCAGGTATTCGACGGGATACAGAAAAAGCAGCGCGCCGGTGAGCTTATTGCCGACGGTATGCAGGATGGCAAAGCGTCCGAACCGAACGCGGGCGACAGTCATTGCGGCGATGCGGATAGCGGCAACTGCCAGCACAGCCGCCAGCACAACCGGTGCAATCCCGCCCGTCCAGACGATGAGCGCCCATACCACCGCGGCGAACATCAACGCGTCCGCGACGCTGTCCAGCACCGCGCCGAGCTTCGACTGGCAATGGAATCTCCGTGCAAAAAAGCCATCCAGTGCGTCCGTAAGGCCGCAGATGAGATAGAGTATCAAAAAAAGCGTCCTGTAATTCATGCACAGCGGCAACGCCAGTGATATGACAATCCGCAGGGCAGTCAGCAGGTTGGGCAGATGCTTCACGCGTCTCCTCCATGATGCAGCGCGTCATGCGCCGTGGAGTTATTGTACCCCATTGCGTGCAGACGGGCAATGCCGCATTGAAGGGATCAGTGATGGGGAGTCGCCCGCACCTTTTTGAGCGCCTGCAATACGCAGACCGTCAGGTCTACGCTGGCCTGATAACCGCACGCGTCCAGCTTGGTCAGCAGCTCCCCTTTGCGGGTAGTCACATAATGAGAAGGAATCTGGTTGAGGATGAGGGCGCAGGCGTCCAGACAGCATTTTTCGCACTGGCACATCTCAAGCTGCGGCATCAGCTCGCGCACCTTTTTTTGCACGAGCTGTTCCGTAATGTTTACAAGCATGTATTCTTCTTTGGACTCGTCCATTCCATACCCCCGATTGAAGGTTATGACCCAACATACAGCATAACTCACATGTGTAAAAATGGCAATAACCAAATATACATGATGGGCCTCATGTATGCCTGTTGCGGTGTTTCTGTTTCTATTCCGCTGTGGCGGTATCCCCTGTACCCGCTGCCCGGCGCTTAGCGCTTGTGGCCCAGACGACAAACAGCGCCAGTCCTGTGCCGCAGAACAGTGCGCCCAGCGCAAACGCCCAGCCCACGCCGATATCCGCCAGCTTGCCGAAAGCCAGATTGGTGAATATCGCGAGCCCGTTCATCATGCTGGAGTATATCGAGAGCATGGTTGCCCGGTCGGCAGTGGTCACGGCGCGATTCTGGATGCGCATGCTTACAGGGAAGAACATGGAAGCGGACAGCCGGAGCGCCGTAACGCACAGCACAGCAAACACCGGGCTCACCGTAAGCGCCGCCGCACCGCTGGCCACACCGCCTACAGCCAGCAGCAGCCCGCAAAGGCGGTTCTCGCCGATGCGCTCTGCAAGCCTGCCGGAGAACGCGGCGGTCAGCCCCGCTGCCGTAACGATGAGGTTCAGGTAGCCCATCGTCGCGGGCGCAATCCCCGCGCGCAGATACAGCGGCTGATTCATGAACACCGTGAGCGTCTGGCTGCTTTCGGCGATCAGCGCGGCCGCCGCAACGAACAGCAATATCCGTTTGCCGTTTTTAAGTGCGCCGACTGCCTCCTTCGCGCTCTGTCGCAGGCTTACTCTGGGACGCGCCTCCGCGCGCACGTCGCCCAGCGCCAGCGTCAGCAGCATGGATACGCCGTAGGAGACCACGGTCAGCAGCGCCGAAAGCGCATAATCGTTGCCCACCAGTGCCGAATAGACGACGGATGCCACGACCAGCCCCGCCGTCCCCATGGCGGAATAGACGCTGAATACGCGGTGGCTGTCCTTTTCGCCCGCGGACAGATAAAGGTAAGCCGAGTCGCAGCCCGACAAACCGGACAGTACCACGGACAGCATCAGCCGCTCAGCAAGGAATCCACCGAAGCCCTTTGCCTGCCAGAACACGATCTTGGACACGAAGAACAGCGCGTTGCAGATGACAAGCGTCTTTTTGTAACCGATACGGTCCGCCACGTACCCCCACGGGATCTCCAGCACGATCAGCAGCGCCAGCGAGATGCTCTCGATCAGCGTGATCTGAAACAGCGACACACCCTGCGCCTGCCGGTAGAGCGTCGCGATGGGGCCGTAAAAAACCATGCCCTGCAGCAGCGCAATGGCATACATCAGCCCGATATTTCGTTTTAATTGCATAAAAAAATCGTCCTCACTTCATTCAAGTACAGCAAAAAACAAACGCCGTCCGGCGCACGATCTTTTTGCCGACCTAAATGGGACGATTCATGGAACAGCTGCCTCCCGCAGAAAAGTTTACTTCAGTATAAGCGTCAAATGACAAATCCGTCAACCAAATAAAAAGGCGTAATACAATCCCCATCATCAGTTCAGCCGAGACCGACAAATTGGCGGAGTGCCTCTAAGAATTCACTTTACTGGCCTAAAAACCTAAGCGCTTCCATAACGAGAAAAACAGGCCAGACAATCGCTTTTAAGAATCCAAGGACGCCCATCCAGAAAGTTGTCGCGACGGATATAAAGTATATTGCCGCTCCAATAAACCCAAGGCCATATACTGCACCTGCAGGTGCACTGTTACCGTTCCCCTTGTGACGGCATGTTTGATCCGTATCTTCTTTCATACCACATACCTCCATATATAATCGTCATATTATAAGCCATGCTCATCTAAGTCAACTATACAGCAGAATGATATTGTTCTTTTCTCTAAATTATACTCTTTAATTCCATCCATCTTATTTCAAGAATGATTCAATTTCAGCTTTATGGTCTTTTAAAATGCCTAACTCAAATTTCCATGCTCACCCATCGTCCGATCGCAGATTATTCAAAACTTTCATTTTGGAGTCTATCGGGCAAGGCCGTTAATGAACACCACTTTCTTATACCGACCCCAGCGAGCCAGGCCGTTTGCACCACTGCCGCGGCGTGGAGTCCTTGATGTAGCTGCGCAGCAGGCTGCCGCAGTTGAGACACAGGTCCGAATACACCTGTATCACGCCGACCAGAAACCCGCTCTCGTATTTCAGCCCCACGTTGCCGGTTTCCGTCGCTTTGCCCCAAGCCACGCCGACCTCAATGTTCTCGCTTCCGCAATACGGACAGTTCATATCGTATACCTGCTTTCCTGAAAATAATCAGCATCCGTTACTCTTTGTTAGCCGCGTAATCCCGCTCACAGTAGGGCTTACCCTTCCGGTGCTTATACCGGCAAGGGCCGCAAAGCGTATGGTTTTTACAGTCCGTCTTAGGGCATGGGCAATCCAGCCTCACCGTATCGTCAGTGATCACCGGCTCCTTATCACGCTTTCTGTCCCTTTTGTCTTCCCTGCTCATATAACAACCCTCAACTTATAATTATCATTCTTAACTGTCAACGTTGTCCCCTGAACACCTGTAACATCAACAAAAAGCGCCTTGATTCCCTCCCTGCCGGAACGGCGCTATCATATTCAGGCTTCGTTGCCTGCATGCCTGCGCAGGATTACTTTGCTTCCCGCACCGCCTTATCAATCTGTTCGCACACACGCACAAAGTTGCGCCGGATCTCATCGTTGGAAAAGCGAAGCTCCGTAAGCCCAAGGCTGGCAAACGACCCGCACACTCCGGCATCATCGCCCTGCGGTGTTTCGCCAAGCGTCACAACCAACTTGGCTTTCGGGCAGTAGAAATCTGCGAAATTGCCGCCGATCACTTTATTTCGTTTGAACGATACCGAATACGACCGAAGAAAATCACGCCACAGATGCCGCTGCTCCTCAGTCATGCTTCTTTTCGTTTCCGGGGCGCCGTCGACCCGGTTGCTTTTTGCCAACATAAAAACCTCTCAATCCACGTGCTGCGAAAAAGTCTCTGAGGGAACGCCGTTGTTCCTGCTCAGTTTTATATGTATTCATCATGTTAATTCGACATATGGCCGCCTATCCCCTGCAAAAAAATAAAACAGCCATGCCTCTGTTGACAGGCTGGTTCTCAAAGCAGCTCTGTTACGAGGGTGCTGCCCTTGCGCTCCCGTCCAAGGGACAGACCTTTCAAAATCTCTCTGCCAGCGGAATTCCATGCGGGATTGTTCTTGTATGGCAAGCGATTATAGGGTCTCGCCGTATTTTTCATACTCTTCCAGAAACTCATTGAAATTTTCCGCGCCCATTTTGAAGGTCAGTTCCTCCTCCGAATATTCCTTCTCCACGCCTTTGAGGATATTGTCGGAACACTCCAGCCTCAGCGCACGCAGCACTTGCGCGGTAAACTCCCGGAAGGCAAAGCCGATTGCGGTAACGATACTGCCATCCTGAAATACCGGGGTGTGCACAACATTCTCCAGCGGAACAAAATCCAGATACCGCAGCATCTCGTCAAACACGCCGCAGGTGAAACGGCGTTCGTCCAGCAATCCGGCCTTGGCCAGTAGCAGCGGCGAGCTGGAAATGCTCGCGATTAAAAGAGGTGTATCCTTCAAACCGCGCAGAAACTTGATATTTCGCTCCTCGAACATTGCGGGCAGCGGATTGATAATGCCAGGGAGGATGAGGCAGCCATAGTCCGCCGCCCTGAACTCGTCCAAGGTTTTGTTTGCCGTCACCTGAAACCCGTCCTCGCTGGTTATAATATCCTTCGATGCGGCAAAAACATCCAGTTTCCAACCGTACCATAGAGTCAACGCGGAAGTCAGACAGGTAATCTCCTGCAGGCTGAAATATGGGTAGATCATAACCGCGGCTTTTTCTGCATGTTCCATACCGTTTTCCTCCGCAAAGAACGCAGGGACTGCCTGAAACCCGGCAGTCCCTTTGATCAAATTTCCCGTATAGTTTAACGTGGCTGAAAGGTCACAGAATCCACGTCGCGTCCTTCTCCGGCCTGCTGTCCAGCTCGGCTTTCTTGGCCTCAAAGCCTGCCTTGCCCATCAGCGCAAAGGTCGCCACCTTGCCTTCTTCCACGCCCGGCTGGTCGAACGCGTTGATTTGCAGCAGTTCACCCGCATACGCCGTAGCCATCTCGAAGAAGTGCAGCAAAGCGCCCACGGTGTATTCATTCACTTCAGGCAGCGTGATGGTAATGTTGGGGCGTCCGGCCTTGCAGAGCGCGTATTCCGTCGCGCTGCGCTCCGCCTCCAGCAGTTCGCCAAACGTGTGGCCCGAAAGAAACGCAATGTCGTCCACGTATTCAAACGCCGCGGGGATGGGCATATCGCTCCTGAACTTTCCGACCTTCAGAAACGTCGTGATCTTGTCGAACGGGCCTTCGGTATACAGCTGCACCTGCGAATGCTGGTCCGTCACGCCGAGCGATTTTACCGGCGTCTGGCCCGCGAAGACCTCCTTGCCGTCCGTACCCACGCGCTTACCCAGCGACTCTGCCCAGAGCTGTGCGTACCAGTCCGCCATGTACTTAAGGCTGTCGGCATAAGGCATCATCACAGAGATGTTGACACCCTTTTTCATTCCCAGCACGTGCAACAGCGCAAACAACGACGCGGGGTTGCTGCCTTTTGTGGAGCAGGTGGCGTCCATGTCTGCCGCGCCCTTGAGCATCGCGCGGATATCAAAACCGCACACCGCCATGGGAAGCAGACCGACCGGGGTCATCTCCGAGAAACGCCCGCCCACATCCGAAGGGATAATGAACGTCTTCAGGCCTTCCTGCTGCGCGATGCGAATGAGGTTGCCGTTCTTCTCGTCGGTGGTGGCGATGATGTGGTCCTTCATCGGCAGGCCTGCGCTTTTGAGCATCGCGGCCACAGTCATCATCTGGGCCATAGTCTCGGATGTCTTGCCGGACTTGGTGACGGCGTTAAACACCGTCTTTTTCAGATCGAGGCTGGCCAGCACGCGCGCGAAGCGCTCCGGGTCCACATTGTCCTCTACGACAAGGCGAACGGGGCTCTTGCCCATATCCAGCGCCTGATGCACCGCGATAGGGCCGAGCGCGCTGCCGCCAATGCCCAGCACCACAAACGTATCGCAGCGGGAGCGAATCTCCGCCGCGGTCTTCTCAATGTCCGTAAGGATGGCGTCCGCCGTGGCGGGCAGCCTGCGAAAGCCCAGCGGCTTTTTAATCAGGCTGGCATGCGCCGCGGTCAGCTCGCCCTGCGCCGCTTCAATCTCTTTCGGCGAAAAACCGTGCGGCCCGACCGTTTGCACCAGCGCGTTGTTGAAATCGAAAACGAGTTTCTTCATACTCTCTCCTTTTAAATAGTTTCACATTTTTATTCATTTCCGCACAAGGTCTATTCTTTCCCCTGCGCGGAATATATTTCGTTTGAGGTGATATGTTGATGGAACCAGTGAAAAACCGGCGCACGCTTTTTGCCGCTTTAGGCGTATCTTTTGCGCTGCTCGCCGGTGCGATACTCACGGGCCTTCTGCTGAACGACGGCGGAAGCGTGGCTGCGTTCTCCACTTCGTCCGACACCGCCTATTTTTCTATAAAGGTGGTCGAGGGATACAGCGAAGCGCCGCTGGCCAACGCGCAGGTGGTCGTTGTGGAGACCGGCAAGGTGTACACGACGGACGCAAACGGGATGACAGAGGTCATTCCCGTACCGGCTGTGCGCGATGAGCGCTATGACAAAGTCCTGCCCAAACCCTGGGCCGAGGTGTCGGTGATCATCTATAAGGACGGCTATGTCCCCTACGCGCTGTTCTACCTGCAGGTAATGGCAGGTGAAACACGCGAAGGCGTAAAGATACTGCTGTTCGAAGAAGGCTCGTCCGACAGCTCCGAGCCGTTCTCCATCATCGAGGGCCCCAACCGCGCCTGGGTGGATGCGCTCGTTGAACAGTACGACCCATCCGGTTAATACTTATTACGCCCTAAATTCCTCACGCTGCGGATCGGAATATCAGCGGTCAGCCTTGTTGCGCCGACGCCGCTGTCCGTGGTGTTGCGAATCTCCACGTCGAATTCGTCCTCTTCCACCTCGAAATACTTGGAGATCACCCCGATAATGTCCTTACGCAGCATTTCCATCACGTTGCTGGAGGGAGACGTACCCGCGCGGTCGTGGATCAGCACGAGTTTCAGTCTTTCTTTCGCTACGGAGCTGGATCTCGTTTTGGTGCGTGCCATACGCTTCGCCTCCTATTTCCCGCCGAACAGCTTTTTCAGCCGCGCGCCAAATCCCCCGTCGTCTTCCAGATCCATGAGCGGAATCTTCACGCCCAAAATCCGCTGCGTGATGTTTCGGTACGCCTTGCCCGCAGCCGCTTTATCGGAGAGTACGATGGGCTCGCCCATGTTGGACGAGCGGATGATCTTTTCGTCCTCGGGCACCACGCCGATGAGGTCGATGCCTAAGATGTCGAGCGTGTCGTCCAGCGCCAGCATGTCCCCGCGCTTGACCATGTCCGGCCGCAGCCGGTTGACCAGCAGCTGCACGTCCTCAATGCCGCTCGCAGAGAGCAGGCCGATGATGCGGTCCGCGTCGCGCACGGCGGAAACCTCCGGCACCGTTACCACGATGGCCGATTTTGCGCCCGCGATAGCGTTTTTAAAGCCCTGCTCGATGCCCGCCGGACAATCGATGAGCACATAATCGAACTCAGCCTCGATCTCCTCAATGAGCTTCTTCATCTGGGCAGGTGTCACAGCCATCTTGTCGCGCGTCTGCGCGGCGGGCAACAAATAAAGCCCGTCGTAACGCTTGTCCTTGATGACCGCCTGCTTTAAACGGCAGGTGCCTTCCACCACGTCCACCAGGTCGTAAACGATGCGATTCTCCAGTCCCAATACCACATCCAGATTCCTCAGGCCGATATCCGTATCGATCAATAATACTTTTTTGCCTTGCTGCGCGAGCCCCGCGCCCAGATTGGCTACGGTCGTCGTTTTGCCGACGCCCCCCTTGCCGGAAGTCACCACGATGACGTTCTGCATATACCCCTCCAAAATTATTTGTTATCTTACGGTATTTGCCGGGCCGATGGTTTCAATGCCCGGATGACGATGCTTCCCTTGCTGTATTCCGCGATTTCCGGCACGCCGCCCCCCTGTCCCTCCGGGAACATGGCGATTTTGCCGCTGATACGCAGCTGCTTGGGTCTTAAATCATTCGCCGCCACCACCACGTCGCTGCGCCCCATAGCGCCCGCGTGCGCGAGGCCCCGCAGCGTACCCATTACGGCAATGCTGCCCCCCGCGATCACTTCGGCGCCGTCGTTGACGTCGCCCAGCACCACAATGTCGCCCTCACACTCCACGCGCTGTCCGCTTCGCAGCGTGTGCGATATAAATATGCTTTTCGCCTTAAAGTACTCTCTTGAGATCAAATCCACACGGTTCTCGATAATCGCCGCAGCGGCAGGTTCGGCAGCGCGCCTGATCTGCGCTTCTTCGGGTACAGCATCCTGCTCGTCCTCAAACGTGACGTCGTCCACGTCATAGTCCATGTGCAGCGTACGCCGGATATCCTGCTTTTGTGCCTTGGTCATGGCGCGACCGGTAAACAATAGCTTCGCGTCCGAGCCGGTGAAAAAATCCTTATTTTTATCGAGCTTTTCTTTCAGCGCGTCGCGTATCTCCGAATACGAGGATAGCGGCTCCACCTCGATTTCAAAGATACCACCCGGCTTTCCCTTGATGGTGATCCCCATTCAACACCCCACAACACCATATATTGTTGGAAAACAATTCTACACCAAAGGGCCGGTTTCCTGCAAGGCGGGAAAAAGCCCTCAATCACACCCCACCGATGGATGCATCGGTGGGTACCCCATCTCAATGAATCAGCGAATCCGTGCCCGGAATCGTCTGCTGAGCCACGATCTCCTGACGCTCGAACCAGTATTTCAGAATATCCTGTGCCACCAACGACGACAGCGTACCTTTGTAGCCGTTCGGAATGTACACGACGACAGCGATCTGAGGCTTCTTTTCCGGATCGTCCGGCGCATACGGCGCGAAACACACAAACCAGCTGTTGTTCTCCAGGTCGACCGTGGATACCTGCGCGGTGCCCGTCTTACCAGCAATCAGGCTCAGGTACTGCGATGGGAAATTCTTGAAAGCATCGTGCGCCGTGCCTTCCTCAGCAGATACCACGTTGCTCATGCCTTTCTGTATGGCCGCAATGAAGTCCTCGTCCGCACCCAGTTCGGCAAACACCTCCGGCTGCTGGTCGAACACGACATTGCCGTCCTGATCGAGCACCTTGTCCACGATGTGCGCCTGATATACCGTGCCGCCGTTGGCGATCGCCGCGATGTAGCGCGCCACCGCGATAGGCGTCACCTCGGTGATGCCCTGCCCGATACCCGTGGTCACAGTCAGGTATTTTGTCCACCTGAGCTGCAGCAGGACGCTCGCGATTTCGCTGTCCCAGCCGCGCTCATGCGAAACGTTCGTACGAATATCCATCATATCCGATAGGATGCTGCGGATACGTACGCCCATCGCGGTTCCGTCAGGGTCCTCCCACGTGTTAGTCTCCGGGTTCTGCGTCCAGTTGATGCCCATCAGCTGCACCAATGCCTTGGCTGTATCCGCAATCGTGGTGTCCCCCTCCGGGTACTCGATCTCACGCTTATCTGCATAGTCCTTAAGCAGATTTACCATAGAATACTTGCCGGTCTCATATACGAGACCAGGCAGCGAGTTGGCCTGCTCAAAAATAGGCTTACTCGAATCGTAGAGCAATTCTTGGTTGCCGATAATGCCCACCTGTTCACCCGGCAGCTCGATGCCTGTGGAGGAAGTCAGGCCGTATTTGTCGCCCCATTTGTCAATCAGGTCGATACCGAGCCGCCCCGCCATCGTGTAGAAGTAGAAATTGCAACTGTTTTGCAGCCCCTCCACCACCGTTTGGTTGATATGGCCATTCGCAATCGCATTCTTCGTCCAGCAATGCGGGGCCTGCTTGATGTTCGATATGCCTTCCGTATATCGGTAGTCGCAGTCAATTGTCTCGGTCAGATTCGTCTTGCCCTCCATCAGCGCGGCAGTGGCGGTCACCATCTTAAAGATGGAACCGGGCGTCGCAAGGCTCTGGATGGCCTTGTTGAAGAGCGGTGCGCCCGCCATATCTGTAAGCTTCTTGTAGTCTTCGTCAGAAATACCACCTGTAAACTGGTTCAGGTCGTAGCTGGGGTAGTTGGCCAACGCCAGCACATTGCCCGTATCAACTTCGACCACGATTGCCGCACCCGAACAGGCAAGATGCAGATTCTCCAGTTCCAGCCCGGTATAATCGCCGATCTTATCGTCATAGGGGTCCGTATCAGGGTTTTTATTGAACTGCTCCACCTGCGCGGCATAGATCTGCGGGATCTCATTTGCCAGCGCCTGTTCTGCCACGAGCTGCAGGCCCGTATCCATCGTGAGCATCACGTTGTAGCCCTGCATGGGTTCGGTGGAGGACAGCACATTCTGCACCACTGCCATGTTGTCCACCTCCACCTCCTGTTTACCCTGTCGGTCGGAGGTGTTGCCCGTAAGATAGGCTTCCATCGACTTCTCGATGCCTTCCACGCCGATGAGGTTGTCCACACTGTAGCCCAAATCGAGCAGCGTCTTCACGCCCGCAATCTGGTCTTCGGTAAAGCCAAAGTCCGTCAGGCTGTAACCGCCTACCTTAGGCGTATCATAGGTTTTGAATACGTCCTCCGACATGCGCCCCGTGATGCCGGTAACCACTGCCTCGTCGGGCTCTGCGGTATATTTATTGAGAATATCTTCCGTAATGCGGCCTTCATAGCCGATGACGTGCGCTGCGACGCTGCCGCGCGGGTAGATGCGCGTCGTACTCTCGGCAATGCTCATACCCCGAAGCTCTGCGGCATGGGTCTCGATCGCCGCCACGGTATCGACAGAGACGTCCTCCGCCACCGTGATGGGTTCGTACGCGACCCAGGCATTCAGCTGCACGTCCTGCCACACGGAAAGTATTTTAGCCGCCTGATCAAAGTCCATCTCCTCGGGAATCTGGTACTTGTCGCGCAGATAAAGATAAATCTGCTCGGCAGTCCACTTGTCGTTGCTGATATACATGTTTGCGCGCCAGTTTTTCTCGCGCTTGGCGGAAGCCGACGCACTTTCAAGGCCGAAATCAAAATAGTACTTTCCGGTGTCTTCCTGATGCTTGATCGCAAAATCGTTGAGCGTTTCCCCGTTGTTGCCCTCGATAATGTCGATGGCCGAGATAATGATGCCCGTATAGTAGGCGCGGTCCGCCGCGGTGTTCTGCGTCGGGTCGCGATAGAATTGCACATTGTACGATTTCTGGTCGTAAGCGAGCGGCAGGCCGCTTTGGTCGAGTATGCTGCCACGCGCGCCGGATACTGTAATCTCACGCTGGGCAAGCGCGTCCGCTGACGCACGGTAGTCTTCGCCCTCCACTACGGTAAGCTGAAACAGCTTTACAAAAAGCGCTCCAAACATCACCGCCGCGATAACGGCAAATATAATGAAACGAGTTCGAATGTTTACGTTCATCTTCAGTCTCCGCTAAGGTATTCCACCCCACTTTCCGCCATTATACCATATTCGGCACAGATTGCACGGGCGAATGTGCGGCAGAACCGTGAATTTTTGACTTGCCGCGGTTGCAAACCTTCGTCTGATATGGTAAGGTGAGCATAACATGGATGTGACAAAGGCGTCATGGGGCTCGGAACCGTTGTTGACGTCTTTTTCAGTTTAATGAACGGCCATAGGCGGTTTGCAGCCAGCCAAGAATAATCCGGAAAAAGGAGAGAACTGTTATGGCAAAAAAGTACACCAACCAGGACATACTCAGGTTAGCGGAGGAGAATGACGTCAAGTTTATCCGCTTACAGTTTACTGATGTGTTCGGCATACTCAAGAACGTCGCCATCACTTCGCGGCAGCTGCCCAAGGTGCTGGAGGAAGGCGCCATGTTCGACGGCTCCTCCATCGATGGCTTCGTACGCATTGAAGAGAGCGATATGCTGCTGATCCCCGATACTGACACGTTTGAGATCTTCCCGTGGCGGCCCCAGCAGGGCAAAGTCGCTCGGCTCATCTGCGACGTGTACACCACCGACGGCAAGCCGTACGAAGGCTGCCCGCGCAATGTACTTAAAAAAGCGCTCGCCAAGGCTGAAGCGCTCGGCTATACGATGAACGTTGGCCCGGAGCTTGAATTTTTCCTGTTCCAGACCGACTCGGAAGGCAAGCCCACCACCATCACGCAGGACGAAGGCGGTTACTTTGACCTCGCACCCATCGACAAGGGCGAGGACGCCCGCCGCGACATGTGCCTTGCGCTCGAAGACATGGGCTTTGAAATTGAGGCTTCGCACCACGAGGTCGCCGAAGGCCAGCACGAGATTGACTTCAAGTATGCCGACGCGTTAAAGACCGCGGATAACATCATGACGTTCAAGATCGTCATCAAGAGCATCGCACAGCGCCATGGCCTGTATGCCACGTTCATGCCCAAGCCCATCTTCGGCATCAACGGCAGCGGTATGCACACCAACCAGTCGCTGTCCACCAAAGACGGCAACGCGTTCTTCGATAAGGATGGCGAATTGCAGCTCTCCAAGATCGCATACAACTACATAGCGGGCATCATGGAGCACATCCACTCGCTCGTGGCGGTGACCAACCCGACGGTGAACTCCTACAAGCGGCTCGTTCCGGGTTATGAAGCCCCCTGCTACGTCGCATGGTCGGCTAAGAACCGCAGCCCGCTGATCCGCATCCCCGCGTCGAGAGGCGCTGGCACGCGTGTGGAGCTGCGCTGCCCGGATCCGTCGTGCAATCCGTATCTCTCAATCGCGCTGCAGCTGAACGCGGGCCTCGACGGCATCACCCGCGGCCTCACGCCGCCGCCTGCGGTCAACCGCAACATCTTCAAGATGACCGAAGCCGAGATGGCCGAAAACAGCGTTACCAGCCTGCCCGGCAACCTGTACGACGCGCTGCAGCTCTACAAGGCCGATCCGCTGGTCCGCGAGACGCTGGGCGACCATATCTTCAAGTCCTACTACGAATTCAAGCGCAAGGAGTGGGACGCGTACCGCGTGGCTGTACATCCGTGGGAGATCAACGAGTACCTGACGCGCTATTAAATCTTGACGCACAAAAGCCCCGGTTGTCCGGGGCTTTTTTTATAGACTTTGTCCTTTGTGCAACAGCGTTAAAATCTGCAGGGAGTGGTTCCATCCTGCAGCACACAAAAAGTCAAGTCCATAAAAACGTACATGTAATCCGCTAATATGAACATAGTTTCGATAGTCGGAGGCGTGTATGTGGAACTCGATATTGCTGTCCTGGCAGCTGATTTTAGGCGTTTTGGTGATGTTCGCACTGTTTATGGCCGCGCTGATATGGATGGAGCACAGGTCTGGCTTCAAAAGTAGTGCTAACCGGGGATCCGGGCAGCACCACGTCCGCACGGAGAAGCCCAGACCCACAGCGCATGTAATCCGGGTCGTGCGGTGTGAGGGGCAGGACCGGGCGGCATAGGCTTGTTCGCACTTAGTTTAGCTGTAGCGTGACGGTCTTTTCCCGCACGTACTCCTCCTCATCAAGATACAAGTATGTCACTGTCAGCTGCGTCCCGTCGTCCGAGAACACGGCGGAGACCACAGGGTCCTGTTGCTCCATGCGGTACACGTCGCCCCAGCCCTTTGCAAAATCCAGTTCAAACTCACGATAATAATCGTTGCTGAAAATGCTCTGTACAATTAGCTTCTCCGCGAAGGCTGGCTGGTCCACGCAGACCACCCGTTCGTCGCTCTCGCCCACCGGATACCAGAACCAGTCGGAGGCACGGCCCCCGTCAATGTCGAAATAGCGGCAGCTGTCCCCGCCCGCGCCGAACTCAAAGACACAGAGCTTGATCAGCCCGGGCCACTTACCGATATCAGGAAAAGAGAATTCGGGTTGTTTGGCCGTGACGCCGTTAGCTAGCAGATCTCCCCCACGCGTATATACAAAGTACCGGTATTGCGCCGCATCCTCTGTCGATACGTCGTACACCCTGAAATACACGGAAGCGGTTGGCTCCGGCTGCCCCGCTATTTGCACTGTGCACCCGGCAAGCAGCACCGCCAGCAAAACCAAAACGCATACTCTTTTCATGTCCCCACCTCCTTCGGTGACACTCCAGAATATGCGCTTTTTTTCTTCCATATTCGGCAGGGCTTAAAACAGCGAGAGCTGCTCTGGTGCGGGCTTTATCTTCAGCGTGACATATGAAGGCATCCGATATTTGGTGCGCAGGCGGTTCACTACCTCGAACGTTTTATCCTTAGCGCTGCGCCACGCGACTTTGTCCGCATAAAGCGTGATCATATCTTTATAAAGGTAAGGAAACCGCTGCCGTACGGCTTCAAAGAAGCCGTCGCGCGTAGCGCCCCGCAGATTAAGGCCGCTGACCAGCACGTAGTCCGCGCCTGCATCGTGCGCTGCGGCAAATACCGCTTCAAGGCTTTCCGAGCTATCAGTCAGCAAGGGGATGACGGGCATCAGGTGTACGCCGCAGGTCAGGCCCGCTTTTTTCATTTCCTTCACCGCCGCCATGCGCGCAGCGGAAAGCGCGCTGCCCGGCTCGATGAGCGCGGCAACCCCGGCGTCCATTGTCGTCACCGTGAACGCCGCCATCGCCCCGGCCTCGCGGTCGATGCGACAGAAAAGCTCCGTATCGCGCAAGATCAGCGGGGACTTGGTGGACAATATCGCGGGCACCTTGAAATCGGCCAGCAGTTTCAATACGCCCGGCATCAGCTTCATTTCGCGCTCCGCGGGCTGATAGCTGTCCGTCACGCCGCCCAAGTTCACCGTCTCCCGTCCAAAGCGCAGGAGTTCCTTACGCAACACCTCAGCCACGTTGGTTTTAGCGTGAATGCTGCCGAAGAAGTCGTCGTCGCCGATATACCCGTGAGAATACTGCGCATAGCAGTAAATACACCGGTGGGAGCAGCCCCGGTATACGTTGATATCGTAATTAAACGGCAGCCACTTGGTGTTGTGGCGATACAACGCCGTTTTGCACGGCGACTCGATAACCGTATACTCCATGTATGCATTATACGATAATATGTTCGCATATAGCAATGATGTTGATAGCATTCATATTAATCCTGGCACCTGTTATACGCTTTATATTGACAGCACTGTCGCCTGCTAATAAACTGGTTATATTATCCGTAACCTGCAGCAAGTAAGTCAGTATGATCGCATGCGTTAAGTCAATTAATACTACTGATGCTGAAATTATTTTTTTGGGGGAGGTATTTACATGGGGGAATTTGATGAATCCGGGAAGGATGCTGTCCCCGTAATCCTTGGGTCGGAGAACATAGACAACCTGTCTAAGCCCGGCGAAAGCCCTCAGCCTCAGGGCTATTCTCAGCAGCCGTGTGCTCCCCAGCCGCAGGGGTATCCTCAACAGCCGTATACGTCCGAGCCGCAGGGGTATCCTCAGCAGCCGTACACTCCACAGCCTCAGGGGTATGCCCAGCAGCCGTACGCGCCACAGCCTCAGGGGTATCCGCAGCAGCCGTACGCTCCCCAGCCTCAGGGTTATCCGCAGCAGCCGTAATCGCCGCA
>JAEWTL010000005.1 GCA_023459495.1 Bacillota bacterium
CGCTCGTCTCGCAGAGCCGCTTTGACAAGCAGCTGGGCCTTCGGCAGCGGGAGCTTGATCTGAAAAAGCAGAGCAATCAGTTCTCGCAGGCGTATCAGATGCTGGCGGGCGGGATGATGGACGAGAAGGGGTTTGAGGGGGTCACGGGGATCAAAGTGAGGAAACCGCCAAAGCCGAAGAAACCACCGCAATACATCGTGTGCACCGGGGGTGACAGCACTCCACCTGACGATGGCTATGAGTATTATACAAACGGGGTTATAGAAACGGATGAAGACGGAAACACACATGTAGTTTGGTATCACATAAGATACGATTTTTTCTACGACGCCATTAATCATGAAGTCGAACTGCGGAATGCTGATGGCAGTTATAAAACAGATGAACAAGTGATTATGGAGATGTATGGGTATATCCCGGAAGATGGGAACTATACTGAAACCTACGAAAATATTGTAGCAAATGAAGACGAAATCGTCAGCAAGTATGGGGAAGACATGTATTGGACGATATCTACCATCGCCCATTACAATGGCCTGATGACAGATTACAGACCTTCAGCGGCTGCAGGCGAAACAGACCTATGTGCGCCTATGGTTACATTAACCGATTTGTTAAATAATCCGGATGAGTATATTAAGAAGTATGGGTATACAGCGTACCGCAAGATGGTGGAAGACGCTTTTGTAGAAGCGGAGGCCAATAAACCCGAAGTTCAGGAAGGAGAAGAAGCGGAGGGTGTAGTTTCCTTCAGCACCATGCAGGAAGATTTCCCGCATCTGGTAGGGGACCATCAGTATTCGGATTCCCCAGAGGATCAGACAAACCAGGCGTTTGATTTGCCGCCGGAATCGCTTGATATGGATGCCGTTGCAGACCAACTCCATTTACCTTCATGGTATCCCATCCCGGACGAATGGGATATGAACAGCTTGTATACAGCGATGTGCGTATCGGCATATATGGATTGGTCTGTGATCAATATTGATTCGGGTGCAAATGCTCCGCTGCCCGCAGAAGGGCCCGTCGCTGCAGGGGCACAGATTTTTCAGGATTATGAAGACCAGATCGACAGGGAGCTTACGCGTGCCGCTGTTAATGACACGATATTTCAGAACGGTGTGCAGGCTGACCCAATGTCAGCATGGACAGACGCTATGGTAGCGCAGGCCGAAGATCAATTTGGCGATTCGTTCAAAAACGCTCCTGAGTTTTTAAAGCGTATAGCTGTAAACGCAGCGTATGATGCCTATATCAAAGAACAACCCGGTTATATGGATACGGCTTATGCCGACTACACGGGAACAGAAGAAAACAGTCAGGCGGTGAGCGATAGCGCAATTGCAATTTTAGACAGATATGCAAGCGGTACGATAGAAAGTAACGAAGAATTATCTCAAGACACGCAATTTCGTGATTTAGTATACGATAGTCTGACAACAGACGGGCAGTTCGTGTTTCGTGGAAAAGTATACACGGGAAATTACATATTTGCGAATAGTGATTTAGGGAAAGAACTTGTAGCGGCGGGTATCGCTGACCCGGATGGATTCGCAAAGGTTGAAGGCAAAGATGTCATTGTTATCAACGGCAAAACAGATGATAACTACAATTGGAGTTGGCCAAAATACATGCAACTAATAGAGTTTCTTTCCGACAGATACAAACAGTTTTCATCCGACCCAACGGGGCTTCAGTCGGTGTTGTATTTAGTTACGTTAGGCAATGCGTATAGAGAAAAGATCGAAGGACGTGACGAACAGGAACTAACATCAGAAGAAACGGCGTTTTTTGAGAAGCTACGCAGGATGGCGTTTGAGCGGATGTACGCAAAAAGTGAAGAACTCCAAAAAGAAGCGAGAGAAACTACAGCATTTGCACAATCGTCAAAGGCTGCTACGATGAGTCTATTCAAGCCAGTTGTTTCCGTCCTTAACTCAATATCAACCGGCTTAGGATTGAATGAGTACGGCATTGACTACGCCGACGAAATGAATCAGTCCATACAAGAATCGCTCGAGCTGTTACGGAACACACCGGAATACAAGCCGTGGATGGGCGTTGCATCGAGTGCGCTTAACTCTGTGGCGGCAATGGCGGGAAGCGCAGTTGTCGGCATGGGCATATCCTCCGCATTAGGTGGATTGTCTGAATTGGTAGGTACGTCAATCGTAACGGACTCTACATTGCTTGCAAATCCCGCATTGCAGAACACGGGGATTTTGAGCAAACTCGCGCCGAACGATCTCTTGAAGGGTATGCTCGTAACGCAGTTTGACGAGTCGTACAGGAAGTACAAAGGGGCGACAGACTCCGAGTCAACCGCTGTTGTGTCCGCTATGCTTGAAGCCATTGGAATGACGTACATCGAAGGGTTAGGTGGTATTGGCGCGGCGTCCGGCGAAAGCATGGCTGCTGGCATTGCTAAAGCAGACAAAGGTGTTCTTAAGAAAATATGGGCAGGGATAACTGGCGCGTCTGAAAACATGGTCGAAGAAATGGGTGAAGAGGCGGTGCAAGCGTTTCTTCAAAGCACAATGGAGGGCGTCACCACAGGCCAGACCGACATGACAGGGAACATGCAGCAGTTCGAGCTTAAAAACGCAGGAAGTACTGCGGCAAGTATAGCGATAACTACTTTGCTGTTTTATCTTATAGGATTACCTGCCGAAATAGGCAATGCAAAATATCAGACACAGGCGCAGAGTCTGTTGAACGAGTTTGCGGCCGCATTTAGAAAGGGAGATACTGCGCTTCTCAATAGATTGGGACTTGAAGCGTACGCACTTGCAAACAAAGCAGCGGGTTCTTTACCGCAAAACGAAGCGCAAACAGTAAGAACTTTTGGAGAAAGATTAGCGGACGAAGATGGGAAAAGAGAAGAAGGGGCAGCAGCTATCCAAGAAGAAAGCAGTTCTGAGTTGCTGCATCCTAAAACTAAAAACGGAGAAATATCCACTCCCAAACTTACGGATGCAAGGGCTATAGCAGAGACGGACACATCTGCAATGGAGAAAGTACTTACTAAAGTACTAAGCACATTGGAGACCCTTGGCGTGGACACAACCACTGCCAACAGCGCCTATTTCGACTACCTCACCGCCAACGCCGAGACGAAAGCCGCTGCATTGAATAACGCTGTGAACGCAATCAATACCACGATAGAAAATGCCATCTCCGCACAGCAAGCCGTTGGTGCAGATACGTCCGCGTTAACAGCCCTAAAAGCACAGCTTAACAGCACATTGAACGCGGCTGTGCAGATGCAGGCTGGCGTTTCGACACAAACCAATCCATCCGTCACCGAGCAAACCATGACCAACACCATATCCACCCTGCTGAAGCTGCCCGCCAACCTGCAGACCCAGGCCAATGTAGAAGCCGCGCGTCAGGCGTATTTCGACTACCTGACGGCAAGCCTGGAAAACAAGGCGGCGGCGTATGACAAGGCGGTGAAGCTACTGGGAGAGAGCATCAATACCGCGCTGGAAGACCCAAGTCTGGATGCGGGGGCGCGGGCGGCGCTTCAGACGCTATTAGACAATATTGACAGCGGGAGGAGTGTGGGGGATAATGGGGATAGTCATAATCTTAGAAATAGAAATGATTATAGGGAAACATTTTTCAGGATGAATCCCGAATTACGAGGTAGGGTCGTAGTACATCACGGTATTGAGCAACAAGTGCTCAGAAGGCCGGAAACAGCAGGGCTTTTTACTGAGACAGAAATCCATGCATACGAAAATTTAAGAGGGATTCCCAACGAAATCAATTCGGAATTACATCTCTCCCAGATTCGGAAGGAGTGGAACAGATTTTATAAAGAGAATCCAAACCCGACAAGAGAACAAGTTTTGCAGAAAAGACTTGAAATAGACAGAAAATATGGTCATTTGTTTAATCCGAGATTATTCTGAAAGGGCGAAAAGAAAATGGGATTATATTTATTAGAGCCAGAGGTGGCAGGTGAATTTGGAGAAAAGACAATTATAAGTAACTTTGAGGCGGTTCGCGAAAAAGGTCAGCGCCCAATAGTCGTACATTTGCATTACCTTTTAACTGGATGGCTAGGGGACGAATTACTTGAATGTACGCCATGCTTTATTGTTACAAAAGAGTTAGCTACAGACATTGAGAAAAGTGACTTGAACGGATATACATTTGAAAATGTTGATGTGTCTACTAGTGATGAATTTAATGAAATGTATCCGGATCGAAGCATTCCTCAATTTGTTAGGCTGATTCCCAAAGGGACGGTAGAAGTTGTTGATGATGATAACTATAAGAATTGGTCTGGTAACGATATATGTTTGACTAGGAAATCTTATTTAGTGGTTTCTGAAGCAATGTTTATTATTTTAAAAAGACACCATATAGATAATTGTGACGTAACGTTTTTAAAAGAAGTATAGGAATAAAATCTATCCGCTGGGACACCCTCCCGGCTTTTTCTTTTCTCCCGCCAACGGCAATACGCTGACGATGTATGACACCTCGCTGCAGAGCTTGGATGATGCCATCGCCCAGCATCAGGCCAGAACGATCCAACTCACCGAATCACAGGCCAATGCCATCAACGCCCAGATCGATTCCATCAATACGCATGTGAGCGAACTGGGGGAACAAGGGCAGACGCAGACAAGCGTCACCCAAACCAACCTGGTAGCCACACACCGCTCCATGGCCAACACCATATCCATGCTGCTGAGGCTGCCCGCCAATATACAGAACCAAGCCAATGTTGGAGCAGCAAGCGAGGCGTACTATGACTATCTGACGGCAAGCCCGGAGAACAAGGCTGCGGCGTATGACAAGGCGGTGAAGCTGCTGAGGGAGAGCATCAATGCCGCGCTGGAAAGCCCAAGTCTGGATGCGGGGACGAGGGCGGCTCTAGAGGGGTTGTTGGGGGAAATTGACAATAATAGTGGAAACAGCACAGCGAATATGATAAAATTGAATGAAAAAATTGCACGAAAAGCCGAAGCCGTAGGAATTATCAAAGATGAATTAGCGGCTTGCATAGAATTCTACGAACACGCTAATGGACAGTTTAAAGATATAGATACCGCAATTCAAGCTTTTAAGCATCTTACTAACGGAGAGTTTGAAGAATTTGCTGAAATGGTTGATGTTTCATCGCCTTATGGTAAGGCATTTTTCTGGTCAGGGGATCAGGTGGCTGCGGAGGTACAGGCAGAAGCGGCAAATGGCGTAACATTAGAAATGACGCCCGGTGGAGATTTAGTGAATGGGTGGAGTTGGTTGAAAAATAAATTTCCGACATGGGATGACGGTGTGCCTACTGACATTCGACCGCTTTGGAAGGCATTATCAAGGAAATATGCATTAGGTGTTCAAGGTGAAGTAACTTATGTTCACCCGAAGGGATACTACGGGAAAATGTAGATTGAAGTTGAACGACCAATACTCATAAACAACGGAGTAAAAATAGTTGAAAGGTGGTACTAAAATTGGAAAAGAAACATAGTGATGCATATAAACTATTTATTAAGCAATTGGGAAACTCGCGTCGTGATGGCTATCATCCACAACTACTTGAGTTAATTGATCCAGATGAGAGAGAAGAAATTGAAAAAATAATAATAGACCGATTTCAAAAAGGCGATGTCTTTATGGCAACTTTTTTACCAAAAGTTGAGTGGGCAGACGGTATTGCATTACTTAAAAATGAACTGATGAATGCAATAAAACCAAGTGGAAAAAGTGTTGAAATAGCGAAGATATTGTATTTATACTCAGGTAACCAGGAATATCTGGATATTATCATTAGTAATTTAGCTTCCACTCGAGTTAGTGATAGAGAAGCGGCAGTAGTAGCCTTGTTGGACTTAGTACCAAATGAGCAAATATATTATGCATTTAAAAAGGCTTGTTTAGATGATAACGATATTCCGGTAAGAATTAATGCAGCTTTAGGAATATTGTTATGCAAGGGGGTTATTCGTGATCCATTTAGTCTGGACGAGAAAGATGATATTGTTGAAGCACTAGAAAAACGTCTATACAGCAATGACAGGAATACAAGAGAGGAAGTAATAAGATATTTAGAAGAATTTCAAATAGTATAAATGGCTTATGAAATAAGTAAATATAGTTCTACAGCCGGGACACCCTCCCGGCTTTATTCTTTTCCCCACCAACACACCGCCCTGACACTATTCAACCCTCCCACACAAAAAAGGCGCCCGCACGGACGCCTTGCTTTCAGACATGCGTTTATTCGGAAGCACTCTCGACGGGTGTTTCCACCGGCGCGGCCGCAGCCGCCACTTCCTTCAGCGTATCCAGCGCGACCATCTCGACGAGGTTGGAGTAGGTCGTATGACCCAATGAGTATAACGGGCATGTCGGAGTCACCGAGCAAACCATGTCCAACACCATATCCACCCTGCTGAAGCTGCCCGCCA
>JAEWTL010000006.1 GCA_023459495.1 Bacillota bacterium
TCCACGGAGGTGTGAAGCTGCTGAAAACCCGGCAGCGTGGCAGCAATAGCCAGCACGGCCCCGACAAGGCAGCGTTTAACGATTGATGGATTCATAGTCCTCCCGCGAGATCTGCCCGTCGCGCAGAAGCTGGTAGGCTTTGTGTTTGTAGTACCAGTTGATAGCCAGCATCAGCACACCAATCATCAGGCCGCCCAGCGTTGAGGCATCCTTGATGGACAAATCGCCCAGCCAGGCCAGCACAACGGCGATGCAGTACGTGATAAAGGCGCTGATTCGCTCAAGCGTCATAATTCAGTCCCATAGCTGGACGGTCTGCACGGTGGTGGTGGTCGGAATGTCCGGCAGCTCCACCTGCAGCCCGTGAGGTAAAAAGGGGCCGTATTCGGCAAGCCCCGGATTTGCCTTCAGTACCTGCTCCGTGACACCCTGCGTGCGCCCGTAATGACGCCAGCAAAGCGCGTCCACCGTGTCATACTGATGCGCACGCACTTTCATCAGATAAGCTCCACTGTGCAGTGCGGCGCATCCTGCACCCGGCTGATGGCCCAGCGGGCGTCACGCCACAAATCACCGCTTGCTTCCGCCAGTTCCTCGCCCCGCTTCACACCGGACGCCGTGGCGTCTTAGTCCTGGTATCGTTCGTTGAGCATGGCGCGTGCCCAGCAGTAAACCGCGTTGAAATAGTGCTGAATGCGCTCGCTTTTGCCGTCCAGTTGTTCCGCCGGGACTTCTGCCAGCGAGGCATACGCCAGCATCTGCTGGCGTCTGCGAAACTCATACAGCTCTGCGTTGACCTCCGAAATTGCCGACAGCGCAACCTGCTTTAAACGCGGCTGCGTCACCGTGCCGTCAGTGCGCATCACACTGCGAAACTCCGACAGGTCCACATCAGGCCAGAACGGCGTATTCCTGATGATTTCCGCCTGTTCCGGTGCCTGTTCTGGCGCAACAAACTTCATGCTGCTTTCTCCTGAAATAGAGGGCGGTGGACGGGGTTTTGATGTGGCAGTGCCTTTCGCCACCCCGTGCCGCCCGTGCGCGGGGGCACGTTCTGTCAGCGGCTGTCATTGCGCAGTCTGCGCTCCAGCTGCTGTTTGTCTTTTTTCACGCCACAGCGGGGATCGAGCTGCAACGCATGGTTGAGATGATTAAGGGCGGAAGCCGGATTGCTTTCACTCAGGACAGCGCCAATCGCTTTATGCAGACGCGCCCGTGACTGGTCCGGCATATCCAGACCGTCTGTCAGCTCCAGCGTCTGCAACAACAGATCGGCATCAAAGCCGGTGGCGGCAAGCATTGCGCTCTGCGCGGCATCTGCCATTTCCTCTGCCAGCACGGTCTGCACATTGCGGTTACCCAGTGGCATCACCCAGCCATGACGCAGGGCATGACGCCCGATCTCCAGCGCCCCGGCATAATCTCCGGCATCAATGCGCCACAGCATCACGTACATCAGCACGTCATCCTGTTGAGTGCCTCCGGCAGCCAGGACACCCTCTGCCCAGGCAGCGTATTTCGGCAGCAGCTCCACCTTGATTTCCGCTTTTTTGACCGTGGACTGAACGCCCTTGAGACGGCGGCGGTCTTCCGCCAGTTGCAGCAGCATCAGGTCATAGCCCGACGCATGGCGAACACTGCCGCCCTCGCGGGCGGCCTGTTCAGCCTGAACGCGCAGGCGATGCTGCCGTGCGGGACTCAGGCTCATGGATTACGCTCCGGTTTCGGCTGCGGCGGCGCTGAAATCACCAATCTGGATGTTTTCCACCAGTGCGGCGCAGCGGTAGTCCTCAACCACATAGGCTTCATTAACGGATTCAAAGTTTTCAATCCGGTCACGTTTCGGGTTGTCGATAACTGAACGGCGGCGGGTGTCTTCCTGCCAGTAGATGGACAAGTTATCCAGACGGGTGATCAGCAGTGCATTCGGCGGGAAGAACGGCGCACGCACGGCCTGCAGGCCACCCATGCGTTTCTGACTGATGATCATATCGGCAGCGAGTTTTTCACTGTTTTCCTGCTCTTTGTTGACCAGCGGGAAATACTTGTCAGACAGCAGTTCACGACCGCAAATCACCACCAGATCGTCATCGTCCTGGTAGACCACGTCGATAAGCTCATTGACGGCATCCATCACCACGGCGTCCAGGTTGGCATATTCGCCACCTTTCCCGACTTTCACCGCACCCGGTGTGGTTTCACCGCCCGTGGTGGTGCTGCCCATGACGTGATCCGGTGCATCTTCACGGATTTTCTGCAGCCAGCCTTTGTTCACATCCTGCAGCAGCGGGTTTTCGCTACGGTTGGAGGTTTTCGCACGCTTCACGCCGTTAAAGCCGATCATGATGCGGTCCAGTGCCTGACGTTTCACGATGGCGTCACGGATACGCACCTGGAAATCCTGAAACTTCGCCCACAGGTCCAGCTTCGCGTAGGTCAGCACCGTGTCAAAGTTGGTCTGCTCGCATTTGTATTCCACATCGACCATCAGCGTAGGATCGACAGGTTCACGCTCTTTCGCGGTGGTGTCAGTGGTTCCGGCAATGGTGCTGCCAACTCCCAGCCCCAGCAGCTGACCGGACTGCTCAGTCACTGGCGTGACGTTAATCAGCGTCAGGAAAGCGGCGGACTGCTGGATCTGGTCTTCCAATGTCTGCTGCACGGACGGCTCTACGGTGAACTTGCTGGACAGTTCTTCAACTGCCACACCGTTCAGACGCGCCAGCTGCTGCAGGTAAGCGTTAAAAGCAAAGCGGGTATTCTTCTTCATCAGGTTTTGTGCTCCATCAGCAATTGGTCAGAGTGTCAGCGGGGGCGTTACCGCCTGTTGCACGCTGGCGGTAGTCCTGGCGGCTGTCTTCATGGCTCAGCTTGTCCACCAGTTCGTTAAAGGCGGTCTGCTGTGCCTGCAGAGCAATCTCCAGCTCAGACAGGCGTTCTTCCTGCTCAGACAGGGATTTTTCGGTGCGTGCGCTCAGGTTCTGCTGCTCAGTGGCGACCAGCTCCACGGCCTTATGCACATCAGAGAACCGGGCGTCATCGGACTGCTCTTTTTTGGTGAACAGCGCCGTGACACGGGCAAACAGGGACGGTTTGTCATCCTGGATTTCTTCCAGTTCGATCACCGTTTCCTCTGCAGCGGTAAAAAGATTGGCGGGTTTCTGCTTGCGGTTTGCCAGCGGGTTATGGGCTGCACTGGCGCTGAATGTCAGCATTTCAGTGCCCA
>JAEWTL010000007.1 GCA_023459495.1 Bacillota bacterium
CGTGAACGCCGCTGGAAGAATTATCAGGTATAGAATGGCGTCGGGTGCTTGAGGCTGTCTGGCGTTAAGCATTCGCGAGGTTCCAGATGGACAAAAGCCCCAGGCGATATTTCTATCAACCTGAGGCCAGCGTTCGAACCCAAACAATTCGAATGTTAGTCTCTTCTTTGCAGGGAGGCAAGACATGTGTATATCACTGTAATTCGATATTTATGAGCAGCATCGAAAAATAGCCCGCTGATATCATCGATAATACTAAAAAAACAGGGAGGCTATTAATGGAACCTTTTAAATATATATGCCATTACTGGGGAAAATCCTCAAAAAGCTTGACGAAAGGAAATGATATTCATCTGTTAATTTATCATTGCCTTGATGTTGCTGCTGTTGCAGATTGCTGGTGGGATCAATCAGTCGTACTGCAAAATACTTTTTGCCGAAATGAAATGCTATCAAAACAGAGGGTGAAGGCCTGGCTGTTATTTTTCATTGCTCTTCATGATATTGGAAAGTTTGATATACGATTCCAATATAAATCAGCAGAAAGTTGGCTGAAATTAAATCCTGCAACGCCATCACTTAATGGTCCATCAACACAAATGTGCCGTAAATTTAATCATGGTGCAGCCGGTCTGTATTGGTTTAACCAGGATTCACTTTCAGAGCAATCTCTCGGGGATTTTTTCAGTTTTTTTGATGCCGCTCCTCATCCTTATGAGTCCTGGTTTCCATGGGTAGAGGCCGTTACAGGACATCATGGTTTTATATTACATTCCCAGGATCAAGATAAGTCGCGTTGGGAAATGCCAGCTTCTCTGGCATCTTATGCTGCGCAAGATAAACAGGCTCGTGAGGAGTGGATATCTGTACTGGAAGCATTATTTTTAACGCCAGCGGGGTTATCTATAAACGATATACCACCTGATTGTTCATCACTGTTAGCAGGTTTTTGCTCGCTTGCTGACTGGTTAGGCTCCTGGACTACAACGAATACCTTTCTGTTTAATGAGGATGCGCCTTCCGACATAAATGCTCTGAGAACGTATTTCCAGGACCGACAGCAGGATGCGAGCCGGGTATTGGAGTTGAGTGGACTTGTATCAAATAAGCGATGTTATGAAGGTGTTCATGCACTACTGGACAATGGCTATCAACCCAGACAATTACAGGTGTTAGTTGATGCTCTTCCAGTAGCTCCCGGGCTGACGGTAATAGAGGCACCTACAGGCTCCGGTAAAACGGAAACAGCGCTGGCCTATGCTTGGAAACTTATTGATCAACAAATTGCGGATAGTGTTATTTTTGCCCTCCCAACACAAGCTACCGCGAATGCTATGCTTACGAGAATGGAAGCGAGCGCGAGCCACTTATTTTCATCCCCAAATCTTATTCTTGCTCATGGCAATTCACGGTTTAACCACCTCTTTCAATCAATAAAATCACGCGCGATTACTGAACAGGGGCAAGAAGAAGCGTGGGTTCAGTGTTGTCAGTGGTTGTCACAAAGCAATAAGAAAGTGTTTCTTGGGCAAATCGGCGTTTGCACGATTGATCAGGTGTTGATATCGGTATTGCCAGTTAAACACCGCTTTATCCGTGGTTTGGGAATTGGTCGAAGTGTTTTAATTGTTGATGAAGTTCATGCTTACGACACCTATATGAACGGCTTGCTGGAGGCAGTGCTCAAGGCTCAGGCTGATGTGGGAGGGAGTGTTATTCTTCTTTCCGCAACCCTACCAATGAAACAAAAACAGAAACTTCTGGATACTTATGGTCTGCATACAGATCCAGTGGAAAATAACTCCGCATATCCACTCATTAACTGGCGAGGTGTGAATGGTGCGCAACGTTTTGATCTGCTAGCTCATCCAGAACAACTCCCGCCCCGCTTTTCGATTCAGCCAGAACCTATTTATTTAGCTGACATGTTACCTGACCTTACGATGTTAGAGCGAATGATCGCAGCGGCAAACGCGGGTGCACAGGTCTGTCTTATTTGCAATTTGGTTGACGTTGCACAAGTATGCTACCAACGGCTAAAGGAGCTAAATAACACGCAAGTAGATATAGATTTGTTTCATGCACGCTTTACGCTGAACGATCGTCGAGAAAAAGAGAATCGTGTTATTAGCGATTTCGGAAAAAATGGGGAGCGAAATGTTGGACGAATACTTGTCGCCACGCAAGTCGTGGAACAATCGCTCGACGTTGATTTTGATTGGTTAATTACCCAGCATTGTCCCGCAGATTTGCTTTTCCAACGATTGGGTCGTTTACATCGCCATCATCGCAAATATCGTCCCGCTGGTTTTGAGATTCCTGTTGCCACCATTTTGCTGCCTGATGGCGAGGGTTACGGACGACATGAGCATATTTATAGCAACGTTAGAGTCATGTGGCGGACGCAGCAACATATTGAGGAACTTAATGGAGCATCCTTATTTTTCCCTGATGCCTACCGGCAATGGCTGGATAGCATTTACGATGATGCTGAAATGGATGAGCCAGAATGGGTCATCAAAGGCATGGATAAGTTTGAAAGCGCTGAGTGTGAAAAGAGGTTCAAGGCTCGCAAGGTTCTGCAGTGGGCTGAAGAATATAGTTTGCAGGATAACGATGAAACCATTCTTGCGGTAACGAGGGATGGGGAAATGAGCCTGCCATTATTGCCTTATGTACAAACGTCTTCAGGTAAACAACTGCTCGATGGCCAGGTCTACGAGGACCTAAGTTATGAACAGCAGTATGAGGCGCTTGCACTTAATCGCGTCAATGTACCCTTCACCTGGAAACGTAGTTTTTCTGAAGTAGTAGATGAAGATGGGTTACTTTGGCTGGAAGGGAAACAGAATCAGGATGGATGGTTCTGGCAGGGTAACAGTATTGTTATTACCTACACTCGGGATGAAGGGATGACCAGAGTCATCCCTGCAAATCCCAAATAACTTCGGGAATGATTGGTATCAATGACGATAACAAGACCAATAACGGTTTATCCCTACTTAAGTAGGGAAGGTGCACAATGTACATCTTCTTTTAATTTCCCGGTATGAGATTTTATATTCGCAGTATGAATATTTTATGTAATAAAATTTATGGTAATTATTATAACTAAAAGTTTCTTTGATAATAAAACGAATAACTTGCAGATTTGAAATGCATGCATTATTGTCTTTAAACAATTCAACACATCTTAATATATGTATAGGTTAATTGTATTTAACCAATGAATATATTTTTGCAGTGAATGTGATTATTGGGTGATGCTGCCAACTTACTGATTTAGTGTATGAT
>JAEWTL010000008.1 GCA_023459495.1 Bacillota bacterium
CGTGCTGATTGGCTATGTAAGGGTATCAACAAATGACCAGAATACAGACCTGCAACGAAACGCTCTTGTTTGTGCAGGATGTGAACAAATATTTGAAGATAAATTAAGCGGAATAAGGACAGGCCGACCTGGATTAAAACGTGCTTTAAAGCGCCTTCAAAAAGGTGACGCACTGGTTGTCTGGAAACTGGACTGACTGGGTCACTGTATGCGGCATCTTGTCGTGCTGGTGGTGGAAGCCTGGAAGAAGTATCGGGTGTTGCTGAACCGTGTTAATACAACAACTGCACCGGATATTGAATGGCCAACAGGACCCATTATCGAATAGTGCATTACGAACTGCAGGATATTATATGGGATAATATTCTGCAGTTTATTGGGGCTGTATTTTAAAAAGGTGTTTATTTTGAGTGAGTTATCACCTTGTTCTTTCCGGTTCTTTTGGCTTGATATAACGCTTTATCGGCATTGACTAACATTTCAGATGGACTGAGATTATTCTCTTTTGAAGTAAAGCAACCAATACTGACAGTTATTTTCTCAGGTCCATGCGATAATAATTTTTCCGAGCATTGCTCTTCAATGTTTTTTCTGATTCGCTCTGCAATTGATAGCAAGAGCTTTTGAGTATTACCTTTAATGATAATACCGAACTCCTCACCGCCTAAGCGCCCTAATATATCCTCTTTCCTGATGGATTTTTTTATTATTCTGGTAACCATTACTATGACTTGATCACCCATATGATGCCCCCATTTGTCATTGATGCTTTTGAAATTGTCAATATCTAACATTATTACTGAGAAATCATGGTGTTTTGATATATTCTTCAATGAGTCAATAAAGTATCTTCTATTGTATGTATTCGTTAGTGGATCATGAATTGCCATATGATTAGCATGATTTAATTTCCTGAAAACATAATACATGAGTGTTGAAATGATATAAATCATTGATATCAATTCAAGAAATTTTGTCATGTACCATGCAGGATGGGATTTATCAATAAAATACAATAAAATTAGATTATTGCATACTGACACTATACAAATAAGTATTATACACAACCATATTTTTGAGTAATTACGTATGCTGATGCATGAGCTGATAAGTAATACAAGCCAAAATACTGATATTATTTTGGTGTACACGATATTCCACGTCGACAAATGACGATTCAGCGAGTATTGTATAATATTAAGACTATATTTTATATTGTCACTGCTTAGATTTTTTGCTACAAACGGAGTAATAAAAAGAATTAATATTGACAAAACAACAATTATTATGTTTCTTTTATCTTCTAAAACACTTTTATTTTTAACATTGGTGGAATAAACAGCCAGAAAGATTATAGATATAAAGCTGAACTGACGGAATAGATAATATATTGCGATATCATTTGATTTCTGATAGATTGTAGATAAATCGTTACCTAACGGAGATAAAGAAATAATAGCCACTTCTAATAAATAATACGTGTTGCTCAAAAACGCGAATGAAAGAATTAAGAGATAACTTTGTCTCTGATTAGAAACATAGTAAAGCAATAGAAAAATAAAAATCATCAGGTTTATGAAAAAAAGCCCAATAATGAAAATACTATAACTTATTTGTGTTGTTTGTGTTATGTATATTCCATTATTTTCATGCAGTAACAAAAATATAATAGAGATGCATGAAAATAAAAAGATGAAGATTTTTATTTTTATAGGTACCTGGTTGATAATCATGTACGCACCTGAGAATGATATATATATAATATGTATCGCTACAAATAACGATAATTTTTTACTGGTGATAGTATACTATTATTCTGGTTAATCGCTGTCAAATTGATGATTTTGGTTAGTATTGCAATAGCGAAGAGTTTGATCCGGTAAGACTGGCTAGGCAAGGCTATACCAAAAAATCAGTGTAGGTTCAGAAAACGATGCACCATACAATCATCAATAATTTCAAATTGTCCATTGTGCATAAATCATAAAGAAAACCGCAGCACGTCGTATGCAAGAACGTGCTGCGGTTGGCTGGTGAACTTTCGATGGTGCGAGTATTGAATGATTTCCAGCTGTTGCCGATTTTACTATGTTTTCAGTAGAACACTTAGACAAAACTGAGGCACACAAATCTTTGCACTGGATTGCAAGGCTTTGTGCTTCTCTGGAGTGCGACATGTTTGATAACAAAAAATTAGCGCAAGAAGACAAAAATCACCTTGCGCTAATGCTCTGTCTCAGGTCACTAATACTATCTAAGTAGTTGATTCATAGTGACTGGATATGTTGTGTTTTGTAGCATCATGTAGTCTATTTTTTAGACTAAAGATATTGTAACACATTGATATTAATGGTTTTTAATGTTTCGCGTTCAGCTTTTTTATACTAACTTGAGCGAAACGGGAAGGTAAAAAGACAAAAAGTTGTTTTTAATACCTTTAAGTGATACCAGATGGCATTGCGCCATCTGGCAGAGTGATTAACTAAACATCGCAGTAATC
>JAEWTL010000009.1 GCA_023459495.1 Bacillota bacterium
CTACCGGTACGACCTCCGCAATACCGGAACGCGAAAGCGTTTGAGGCTAAGAATGCATACACCTGGACGGCTTCATCGTCATCGCTTAACGGCAACAGTCTTCACCGGCTGAACGGTTTCTCTTTGCCGGAATTTTCCCGGTCCACTTATACCCTGCTGATAACCAGCGCTCTTTACATGACGGGCTGCGGCCTGCATTGCCGAAGGCTTTGCTGCCGCGTGACCGTCATCCTGCACCAGACTGCTAATTTTCAGCGCCTGCGCCAGAGCAGGGCGTCAGTCGCTCACGCGCAGTGAGAGACTGACGCCCGCAGAAATTTTCACCTGCACCAGTCATATCAACTGTTCCAGCCACAGGCGAGCTTCTGACGTCGCTTTTCAGCATTTATTTCAACCATTCATTCACAAAAGGAGAACATGAGCCAGTACCGAAGGGGGACCACCAGGACGGTCCGGGGGATGACCAGCTCGCGCTAGCGGCTGCTCTGAGAGCACAACCGATACCCCGCAAAACCTCAACAGCCGTCGCCCCGGCGCTCAGGTACTGCTCGCAGCCCCGACAAAAATCAGGGGCTATCGGCCTACGCGCCGGGGAAAGCTGTATCCGTTGTCTGTTGTGGTTTTGTGAAAATCAGGAGTGAGAGAAGAGGAAAACGTAAAATGGGTATGCTGGAAAGAGAGATGAAAAACCTGGCGCGGCAGGCTGGCGGGTCGCACAAGACTGTCCACGACCGTATCGCCACAGCAGGACGTTTCTGCGAACGCCTGATGGAGCTGAACATTCAGATACGCTATGTCCACCACTTAAAGGCGAAGCATATTGAGGCGTATATTCAGATGCGGCTGGCGCAGGGTATTCAGAAACAGACGCTGCATAACGAAACGGCGGCTATCCGTAAAATCCTGACGCAGGCCGGGGCGAAAAACTGGCGCAGAGTGAGCGGATATCCAATAAATCGCTGGGGCTGGCTGGCGTATCCCGCAATGGAACGCGGAAAGCCATCACGCCGGAATATTATCAACAGATGGCAGAGACTGCCCGGCTGAAAGACGCGGGACTGGCGGCAGCGCTGGAGCTGGCACGGCTGATGGGGTTGCGCTCTCAGGAGGCGGTTCGCTGTTCACGTTCATTGCTGACGTGGCGGCAGTCGCTTGAACGTGGAGCCACCCGGCTAACCATCGTGTTTGGCACCAAAGGCGGACGGCCCCGCGACACCCTTATTCAGAATGCTGGCGCAGGGGTTCAGTGAAAAAGAGGCGCTGGCAATGGTGGCGATGGACCTGGGGCATGGCGACGGGCGCGGTCGCTGGGTAAAACAGATATACGGACGAGGGTGGAAAGAGAAATGATGAATTCTTCTGTTTAATTCAGTTTACTGATGGCGCGTTGCGGGGAAATTAATAAGGAAGTGTTTCCTCTCATAGAATACATGTTAATTTCTGGAAGAAGATAATTACATCGATACAAACAAAATTAAAAAATTTAGCGTACAAAAAAACGCAAACCGTACATCATAAATAACATCATTAAATTATTTAAAAAATCAGAGACTGGATTTATCCAGCCTCTGATAGTTTTAATTCATATCTTTATTAATTTCTGAAATGCTCTCAGAAATAACGGTCGGTTTGGATTTTTTTTCAATGATATTTTTTACATACTTCACATTATCTATTGAGGAATCTAAAAAACGCTCAAATGCTTTAGAATTTAACATTTCCATCCAAGGTGTAGAATGATCTTCACCTTGAACAAATCGCAGTGGTGGTTCTTCCAGTCTAGTTAAAGCAGAATCAAATAAACGAGTTATAAAATCCTCATCATCCAACTTAGATGCTTCATTTCTATAGCCTTCATACGCCTTCGCCACAGAAGCTTTATAAGCATAATCCTCTGCCAACCTGAATCTCTGATTAATTTGTTTAGTTGATAACCAAGCAAACCATAATGGCGCCCCAATACTAAATACAGATAGAATTAGTTGAGTTCCAATAACAATAGCGTTCGGATTGGGTTGTGAAAGCACAGCGGATAACGCCTTGAGTCGTTCATATCCAACGAATCCACCTGCACTAAGCGCCATTGCTAAGCCGCCGACCCATAAACGAATACTCCAATTTAATTTTTCAGCTTTAATTTCAAAGGCGCCAGCTAATCCTTTCGAAGTTGAAGCCCTGATAGCCTCCTCACACATAGCCAGGTATTCCTGAGCCTTTAAGCTATTTTTTTTCAGATCACTTATTATTTTTTCACTATCATCTAGTGCTATTTTCATTAACACCAAAGAATGATCAGTATTTTCTTTACACGTTGTAATATCATCCTTGCCTTTAAGAATATCATCACGATATTTTTTCAGCTCATCCAGAAGTAAAGGTAAATTATCAGCAGTGGTGTAAGCTTCAAGGATAGTTTTTACTTTTTGCTCTAAATCATCAATTTCAGGGGATACTTGTTTTATCCGCGCATCCATAACCTTTATTTTTCGCGATAACTTTTGAGGAAGTAAGTTCGCATCTTGCAATCGATTGAAACTGAAGATCGTATCAAAAAAGAATGATATATAGCAAAGAGAACTTACAAATGATGGAATGGCCGATTGTCCATTTCCATTTAAAAGATGAGGCACTAAAATCTCTTTTATTTTTTTCACTTTTGTGATAATAAATCCTATCTCCTGAATGTTATCATCACTTAACACGTCAAGATCGATGCTATCAATTCTTTCGACAAGATAATTGACAAAATCAACTAAATCGCCGGGGTATAATGCTGGATAGCCTATCCCATTTTTTTCTAAGAATAACGTTTTTTCACCATCAGGAATGGCGGCATTGACTGCATTAGATAGTGCATCTAACTCATCCCTTAGTTTTTTTAAAGAGCTGTGCATAATATACCTTATAATGATCTCTGAAAAATTATTAATGATTGTATAATATCAAGACTAATCTTTTCAGGATACATCTAAGCAACCCGTATCGCATCAATTACTACATCTGAATGGTAGCAAATTCTATTTATAGTATTAAGCAGGCTAAATGTGAAGTTGAAAGGGTTAAAACAAGAAGACAATCTGACACAAAAAACTAGATCACTAAGCCCAAGTCAGAATTTTATCCTAAAATCTTTAGAGCCTTTCGTCATAATCGAAGAGAGCTGACTTCGTTATGATTGCAAAACGACTAAATGATATCCGAAACATGATTTAAATCATATTTCATAACAACAATATTACAGAGGGCTTTTCTAAGGGCTTTATTTTGCATTTATCTTTAAAAACACTTTGAATTCAGTGCAATATGATAAAAAGCGCATCCAGTCAGAGGAGCCAAATTCTAAAAATTCGCTTCTTAGCTCAATGTCACTAACCTTAGTTGAACATTGTTTTTTAACGGATAGCGGGTTTTTAACATCTTAAGCGCCCTCGACCTTTATGGTTGAGGGCGTTTTGCTATGAACGCCATCACCATTTTCCCCTCGATTATAAAACTTGAGTTATTCAGTAGTCTCCCCTCTTGCAACTCACACCCAAAACTGCCTAACGAAAAGTTATTAATTTTCAATCATATTGCTATCAGGATTTACATTTTTTCGCTGTGCTAGAAAGGGCGCATTTATGTTAGCTCGTTCAGGGAAGGTAAGCATGGCTACGAAGAAGAGGAGTGGAGAAAAAATAAATGACCGACAAATCTTATGCGGGATGGGAATTAAACTACGCCGCTTAACTGCGGGTATCTGCCTGATAACTCAACTTGCGTTCCCTATGGCTGCGGCAGCACAAGGTGTGGTAAACGCCGCAACCCAACAACCAGTTCCTGCACAAATTGCCATTGCAAATGCCAATACGGTGCCCTACACCCTTGGAGCGCTGGAAATCGGCCCAAAGCGTTGCCGAACGTTTCGGTATTTCGGTGGCTGAGTTACGCAAACTCAACCAGTTTCGTACGTTTGCTCGAGGTTTTGATAATGTCCGCCAGGGTGATGAACTGGATGTCCCGGCACAAGTTAGTGAAAATAATTTAACCCCGCCACCGGGTAATAGCAGCGGCAACCTTGAGCAACAGATAGCCAGTACTTCACAGCAAATCGGGTCTCTGCTCGCCGAGGATATGAACAGCGAGCAAGCGGCAAATATGGCGCGTGGATGGGCCTCTTCTCAGGCTTCAGGCGCAATGACAGACTGGTTAAGCCGCTTCGGTACCGCAAGAATCACGCTGGGCGTGGATGAAGATTTTAGCCTGAAGAACTCCCAGTTCGATTTTCTCCATCCGTGGTATGAAACGCCTGATAATCTCTTTTTCAGTCAGCATACTCTCCATCGTACTGACGAGCGTACGCAGATTAACAACGGCTTAGGTTGGCGTCATTTCACTCCCACATGGATGTCGGGCATCAACTTCTTTTTCGACCACGATCTTAGCCGTTACCACTCCCGCGCCGGCATTGGCGCGGAGTACTGGCGCGACTATCTAAAATTAAGCAGTAACGGCTATTTGCGACTGACCAACTGGCGCAGCGCACCTGAACTGGACAACGATTATGAAGCACGCCCGGCCAATGGCTGGGATGTACGCGCAGAAGGCTGGCTACCCGCCTGGCCGCACCTTGGCGGTAAACTGGTCTATGAACAGTATTATGGCGATGAAGTGGCCCTGTTCGATAAAGACGATCGGCAAAGTAATCCTCATGCCATAACCGCTGGACTTAACTATACCCCCTTCCCGCTGATGACCTTCAGCGCGGAGCAACGCCAGGGTAAACAGGGCGAAAATGACACCCGTTTTGCCGTCGATTTTACCTGGCAACCTGGCAGCGCAATGCAGAAACAGCTTGACCCGAATGAAGTCGCTGCACGGCGTAGCCTTGCAGGCAGCCGTTATGATCTGGTGGATCGCAACAACAATATCGTTCTGGAATATCGCAAAAAAGAACTGGTTCGCCTGTCCCTGACAGACCCCGTGACAGGGAAGTCAGGAGAAGTGAAATCACTGGTTTCGTCGCTACAAACCAAATATGCCCTGAAAGGCTATAACGTCGAAGCCACCGCACTGGAAGCTGCCGGTGGCAAAGTGGTCACAACGGGTAAAGATATTCTGGTTACCCTGCCGGCTTACCGGTTCACCAGTACGCCAGAAACCGATAACACCTGGCCGATTGAAGTCACCGC
>JAEWTL010000010.1 GCA_023459495.1 Bacillota bacterium
GCTTAAACGTTCCGTCCCAGATACCGCTGTATTGCCGCGTCTGCGGGTTATAGTTCGACGGCACCTGCAGAATGCGCCCGCGCAGATGATAATTACGGCTCACCTGCTGGCTGCCGAACTGCTCCGAGTCCACCTGCACGCCGACCAGTGCCGTGTTCGGGTAGCACTGTTTCACATCGATAATTTCGGTGTATGACGACCAGAGCGTTTTGTTCTGCAGCTGGTCTGTGGTGCTGTCCGGCGTCATCCTGCGCATCCGGATATTAAACGGGCGCGGCGGCAGGTTATCCACCACCACCGAGGCCAGATACTGTGAAGTGGTTTTGCCCTTAATGGTGATGTCTTTTTCTGTCACCCAGCCACCGTTACGTTGTATCTGAACCAGCAGGCGGACTTCCGACGGATTCCTGTCCCCCTTTGAGGTGGTTTCCACCAGTGCCTGCACACCGAAGGTAAAGCGCAGACGGTCGATATTTGCAGACGTGATGGTCCGGGTGATCGGCGTGTCATATTTCACTTCCGTACCCAGCACCGTCTCGGAGCCGGAGGATTCAAATCCCTCCGGCGGAGTCTGCTCCTGCTCACCTGCCCGGAACACCACCGTGACACCGGAGATGTTGGTATTCCCCTCAGTGTCCAGCACCGGCGTACTGTTCAGCAGCACGCTTTTTAATCCATCCACCGGACCTTCAATCGGCCCTTCACTGATGGCATCAATCACACTCAGCAACTGCGTGGATTTCAGGTTGTCCTTCGCTTCGCGCGGGGTATGCCCCTTACTGCTGCCTTTACCCATTCGTCATGCTCCATAAACGATAAAACCGCCCGGAGGCGGTTTCACATAAAACATTTTGCATCAGCGACCAATCACCACAACCTGACCACCGTCCCCTTCGTCTGCCGTGCTGATCTCCTGAGAAACCACCCGCGACCCCACACGCATTTCACCGTACAGAACAGGCAAAACATTGCCCTGAGCAACCATGTTATCCAGTGAGGAAAAATAGGTGTTCTGTTTGCCGTTATCTGTACTGGCTGCCGTGGACGTCCTGGCTTTCGGTGCCAGCATCTGCGCCACACCGCCCAGGATCATACTGGCCCCTGCCGCATACATGCCCGATACAGCCGCGGCACCCAGCCAGCCCACAGGGTTCCACCATGCCACCGCAATCAACGCCGCCCCCAGCACCACCTGAAATACACCGCCACTTTTAGCTCCCGCCAGACGCGGCACGATATGGATCACGGCACCATTTGCCAGCGGCTCATTAAGACGGGCAGATAATTCGGTTTCACCTGCATCACGCCCGGCAATGCGCACCTGATACCAGCCGTTATTCAGTTTCTGACGAAACGCCGGGAGCTGTGTGGCCAGCGCCCGGATGGCTTCGGCCCCCGTTTTCACACGAAGGTCGATGCGGCGGCCAAATCGTTGCAAATCCCCGTAAAGGCAGATGCGTGCCATGCCCGGTGACGCCAGAGGGAGTGTGTGCGTCGCTGCCATTTGTCGGTATACCTCTCTCGTTTGCTCAGTTGTTCAGGAATATGGTGCAGCAGCTCGCCGTCACCACAGTAAATGGCGGCATGATTCGGCACCGATGAACCAAAACAGCACAGCAGCACATCGCCCGGCTGCGCCGCTGACAACGGCACCTGATACAGCCCTGTGGCCTCCAGATTATCCAGATAGAGATTCTGACCGTGACGCCACCAGTCATCCCCGCGATGAAAATCCGGCATCTCAATCCCCGCCAGATGATAAGCATCCCGGAACAGCGTGTAACAGTCCGTCACCCCGTGCTCAAAGCGCCGCCCGGTAAGATGCGGCACACTGCGGAATTTATGAATCTCACCCCGGCAGACCAGCCACCAGGGCAAATCGCTCTGCACCTGCAGCCGCCTGTCAGCCTCACTCAGCCAGGGCAGACCACCGGGGTGGCTGTGGACCAGCGCCACAATCTCACCCTGCATCTCTGCCCGCAGCCAGTCCTCCGGCGACATCCGGAAATACGCCTCCGGCTCACCGGAGATATTCACGCAGGGAAAATATCTTTCCCCCTCCGGCGTTCTCACCACGAAGCCGCACGATTCCGCTGGCGCACATCGCCGGGCGTGCGCCAGAATCGCTGATTCTGTCTGTGTCATGGGATTACTGCGAAAGTTTGTTAATGGAAAGGAAGCCGCCAAAGTTGCCGACGTTATTGCGAAACTTACAGCCACTCAGGCATTTGCTGCATTTATCCTTCGTGATATCGGACGTCGGCTGGTCATATTCATCAGCGACAGCCGGACCGTGATAACCGCACTCATCACCGCGATAGGTCCAGGTGCAGGTGTTGGCCAGCATGATGCGCCCCGGAAAAACAGCACCATCCGTTTCCGTCGGTGTGGAGAGCACAAAGGAGGCACTGACCGCACTCAGTTCGCTACATTGCTCGATGCGCCAGCGGCTGATCACCTCCTGCTCCGGATCGGCGTCGCTGTTTCCGTTGACGAAGTTCACCGCATCCAGAAAACGGGCGTAAACCTTACGCCTGACCACCGTTCCGCCGACCAGACTCTGCAGGTCTTCCGCCATCCCGGTGACCATGCCGTGCAGGTTAGAGACCGTCAGTGTCGGACGGGCAGCACTGCCCTTACCGTTCAGTTCAAATCCCGTCCCCTGAATGGGGTATGCCTGATACTGCCGCCCCTGCCAGGTGACCGGCTCACCTTTTTCGTTCTGCTCATTACAGAAAAAATAACGTTCACCACCGACCTCTGTCAGATCGATTTCCCAGAGCACCACCTGGGCTGACTGAGTAAGGCGTGTCGTCTCATGATGTGTTTCCTGTGGAATATCCTGCATCAGGGCCTCCTATGCCACGACCTGTTCAAAATCTGCCGTTATGGTTACCCACAGCGCCCCCACGCTTGCCGACCATTTACGACAAACCACCCTGATCGGCTTCCAGTCATAAGGTGGCGTCCACTGAAATGCGCGGACGCCACCGTGCCGTTCCAGAAAGGCTTTCAAAGATGGGTGTTCACATTTACGAACACGTATCGTCACGCTGTAAGTCGACAACTGGTTATTCAGTCCCGCCGCACGACGCTGTTCATAACCATCGCCCAGCTTCACTGTCACCACTTTCGGCTCTGATACCACATTCATATCCGGGCGCACTTTCCAGTGAAACGTCTCCATTACCGATATGCTCCACTTAACCGACCACCATCACGGGCCTGCTGTTGCATAAAGTCCGCTGCCGCTTTTTTCCCAAGGTCATAAACCACCTTCAGGGCAGCCGGACCTATCTGCCCGTTCGTGCCATCGTTATTGATCTCGATGTTGTACTGCGGGGCAAACATCGCCATACCTGAACCACCAATATCCGCCACAACCCCCAGCTTACCATCAGCACCACGACGCAGTGGCAGAATGGCTTCAGGTCCAGCTTCCCCCATCACACCCGCGCCTTTTGCAAAAGCAAAAAACGTCGGACGGTTAACCACCGTGCCACTGTAGCGACTCAAATCAGCCGACTGATAAACACCGCCATCAGCATTGGCTACAAAATCAAAAGGCAGCGCGGAAGCAATACCTTTTACCGCTTTCATTAAAGCTATCTGAGCCATGATTCTGGACATATCTGACAGCACAGAAGAGGTGAAGGATTTGAAATTGAGTTTGCCTGTAGTACAGAATGTCGCCAGCCAGTCACTCATGCTACTGAACGCAGACGTGAACAACTGTTCCACTGTCCCGGCTGTGTTATCCGCTTTCTCAGTGACATTCTGGAGTGCACGCAGGACTCCGTTTTTCCAGTCACCCTGAGCAATTTCAAGCTGTTGCCAATAACGGCGATTCTCATTCAGTTGTCGGTTCAGGCTCTCCGTCAGCGCCTGCTCGGCCTTTCTGTAGTCATCCGTGTTATATGTTCCTTTCTGCTCACTATCCCGCCTCAACTGCTCCAGCTGTTGCTGGTATTTCTGGCGAAGACTCAGTTGTACCTGATATCGCTGCCGCTGCTGATCACCCATACCCACCGTGGCGATATCCAGGTCATGTTGCTGGCGCTGAGCGCGCTCTTCTTCAGCCAGTTGACTGGTCAGCTGAATTGTTTTTTTCTTCAGCTCGTTGAGTGCCGTCTGTTTCTGAAGCTCCTGCTGTTTTACATCCAGCAGCGTCAGTGCCTGAATCAGTTCATCTTTACGGGCCAGCACACTCTTTTCATCTGCCGTCAGTTTTTTCCCGTCCAGGTCGCTGATGCGCTGCTGCAGAGCCAGAAGCTGTTTATGCGCTTCTGTCATCCTTTCCGTGGCAATGCCTGCTGACTGTCTGGCAGCAGCAATCTGTCCTTCCACCTGTGCCTGTTGCTGACTGTACTGCAGCAATAACCGGGTGGCCTCATCATTACGGGGTTCGCGTGTTTTTTTCTTACCGGATGCCAGGGCTTTCTCGTAACGTTCATTTTCACGTTGTATCGCCGCATCCCTGACAGCCTGATCGGCGTACTGCATGGCATTAATACGCGCAATTTCACGCTGATGTCGTGCTGCTTCCGTTTCATTCATCCGGTTCAGTGCAGCATTTTCAGCATTACGGCGTTTCTGTTGCTCCTGATAATTCCGCTCTGCCTGCTCTTTTGCATCCTGCAAATCCTTCTGGCGTTTTTTCTCCTGAAGCTCGTTAAGACGCTGCTGATCGTACTCAACCTGAGAAGATGATGCCGTCCAGGGGAGTCTTTTCGCCCGCGACACTTTCTCCTGTAAAGCGGAAATCTGTTCATCCAGCGAGTCTTCACGACCAATATTCATGGCCGCATCCCAGAAACGACTCCATAAATCAGACAGATACTTCAGCGTACTGCCCAGCGCATTGAGGTTATTATCAATATCCGCAGTACGCCGACCGGTTTCCTCTGCCAGTGCAGACATGGCTATCCGTGCCGCATCACTTGACCGCCCCTGTTCCCCAAGGACGCGTATCTGCTCAAGCTGAGTGGCAGTAAGAAAATGCAGCTCATTGTCCAGAGCCTTCGCGGCATTTACAGGATCATCCTTCAGCCGCTTAAACTGATTTATGGTATCGCTGACCGACTGGCCAACCGATCGCTCCATCTGTGCGGCAGCTCTCGCCACCATACCGATATCGTTTCCACGAAATGCACCACTCCCCACCACCTGAGCCAGCGCACCGGCTGCAGCATGTTGCGTAATACCATTCCCGGAAATAGCACGACTGAGCGTCCACAGCTGCCCGGCAGTGACTCCGGCATAATGCCCCGTCAGCGACAACTGGCGGTTAAATTCTTCCCCCTCCTTCTGACCATCATACCAGGCTTTACCCAGACCATAGACGGCCGCGGCAATACCGCCAATAACCCCGCCCAGCATCATGCCTTTCGGTGACATCAGTGTGTCTATCCATCCGGCACGGTTAGCCAGCGTTATCCCGGATCCCCTCAGCGCACCTAAATTGCCGCGAGCCAGTTCACCTATCAGAACGCCTATCTCCTGGCGGGCCGCTGCACTTTTCAGACCCAGCGAATGCGTGGCTTTTCCTGCCTGCTCCATTTTGCGGATATACACTTCTGCAGCACTGCTTACCCCCAGCTGGGCAGCCTTAGCACGAAGCAACTCAGAAGAAGAAAGATTCTGGCGGGTTGCCTGCTCTTTAAGCTGACGGATAAACGCCACTTTCTGTCGGGTAGCCTCTGCCTCAGCCTGCGTAAGAACACGGGTTTTCGCCGTAACCTCAGAAATCAGCGCCAGATAATCCTGCTGACCAATCCCGCCACTGTTTCTGGCCTGTCGGATCTGCTGCTGAATACGCTGTAATTCCTGCAGCCCCGCACTGGCCTGTTTCACACTGTCAATCTGACGATAAAACGCGGCAGCCGCTTTATCCTGAGCCTCCGCCAGAGCCATGGCCTGCGCCTGTTCCTCGCGCATTTTCTGGCTCAGTGCCTCCATACGCTGGCGGGTTTGCTCCACCTCGCGGGCCATGCGTTCATGAGCCTGTGCGCTCTTCTCCACCGTCTGCGCATGGACGGATGCGGCTGTTGCAGCCGAAGAAGCCGCCTGCATTGTCTGCCGGGCGGCCTGAGTCTGACGCTCCATAAAACGCTGCATACGGGCAGAAGACCGTTCTGCATCGCTGGCTGCACCATTCAGAAGGTTTTTGATACGGGGAATTTCATTTTTAAACTCTGCCGCATCAATCCCCAAATCAATGACCAGGTTGGCTATCTGGTCCATAACGCACACCTCCGGAAATACCTTCCCCAAGATGCATCAGTTCTTCGTCCGTTCGCTCCGGTATCCCGTTCTCTTCCGGTAAAAGGCTGAAATCAGCCACCGCAGCATCACTGCTACCGGACACCATTCTCACGATCAATGCCTTCAGCGAGGCAAACTGCGCATCCATCCACACATCACTGAAGCTCTGCATCCGGAAATAATCGCCCCATTCACCAAGCTCAGTGGCCGACATTTCCGACAGCATCCGCCGCCAGTCTGCCCGCCGGAACTCCCGGGCAAGCCGCATGACAAACTGCATTTCCCGCGTCAGGACTTTTCCGGCGTCAGCACCTCATGCTCCAAATCCCCGGCATTCTCAATGGCTCCCATACCGCTCAGCGACAGAACCATCTCCGCCCCCGCTCCCAGGGCATCATACGACCATGTTGTAATAACGGATGCGCAAAGCGTCTCAACATCCTGAGACTGTTCCGCATTCCACAGTGAGCGGGAAACCAGCCAGGCATTGATATCCATCCCCATCCGCAGAAAAGCAATCTGTCGTTCAGCCTCCGGCAGTTCTCCCTCCCCGGCATCAAACTTTGCCGTTCGCTGCTGAACAAACGCCAGATATTCAATTCTCTGCAGCCCGGACAGCTCACTGAGCACCACGGACTGCTTTTCATAATTAAACGTGCCCTGTTTCAGAAACATCATGTTCTCCACCTGCAAAAAAGCCCCGGATAACCGGGGCAAATGATGAGTATCGTCCTGTTAACCTGCGGCGCTGACAGCCACCGCAGCCACTGCCACAAAATCGCCGTCAGAAGTCATGCCCACAATGCTGACACTGCCCTGCTTCACGCCTTTCACCGTGGCCACAAGCCCGTTCAGGGTCACCGTGGCAGTCTGTGGATCTGTCGAATGCACACTGATCGCTTTGTCACTGGCTCCGTCAGGTTTTACTGTAAAGGTCAGCGTGGTGGTTGCTCCCACTTTTACACTGGCAGATGCCGGTGCCACCGTCAGCCCGGTAACGCTCACTGTTTCAGTGCCTTCCTCTGCCAGATACGGACGCCCCACACCGCTGATTTTCACTGTGCGGGTCATCACGTCTTTTGAGGCAATGGTTTTACCCAGTGAGCTCAGCCAGCCACGGAAAACATCAACAGTGCCGTTGGGATATTTGATACGAAACGCGCAGACTTCACCGGAGTCGAACAACTGAACCAGTTTTTTCTGCCCGCTGTCACCCGGACGCCAGGCCAGCGTCGCCGAAGTATCACCGACGGATTTCTGCCCCTGGGTTGTCGTTTTCCAGTCTGCATCTTCATCATCGAGATAAGTGTCATCTTCTGCATCAGCGGTCATTTCGCCAGGTTGCAGATCCTTCACCATCGCAAGACGCAGCCAGTCAGTGTCCGATAAAGGGTTCGCAAACGCATCGCCCTTGCCGGTGTACATCCAGAACGTCGTTCCCGCACCTTTCGTTTTTGCCAGTGGATTTGGTGTGGTCATTGCCACCTCCTTTAATTCGTGTACGTGATCTGGTACGTGATTTCCGCCATCGCCCAGGTGGCCATCTCATTATCACGTTGATAGTTAAAACCGAGAGGGATCAGGGTGTCGATGAGTCCGGAAAGTGCCGGTATATCATTCAGAGCAGGGAAAATGGTGCTCTCCATCCACATATCCAGCTCTGAATCCGGTGCCTGTGCCCGGATGAAGACAGCAATATGCAGAACAGCCTGCCAGTCATCTTCATCCGTCATTTTTCCGGTGTACTGAGCATCACTCAGCCACACCGCCACGGCAGGCAGTTCCTGCGCATCAATAAATGCCGGAAGCCCGTCAAAAAACGTGGCGCTGTCTCCACACTGTTCCCGAAGGCGTGCCAGTACGGCCTGGCGGATTTGTGTATGTCGGTTCATCGGGTCAGCCATAACCTCAGTTGTTGTTTCAGTGCATACCCCAGCTGTTTCGGCATTTCCGCAGCAATAATGCGGTCGCGGGCATCTTCAAATGCCTGTGTCAGCGGTCCGGACAGCGGGACTTTCACCACATCAATGGGGTAACGATTTTTGCCATCAATACGCCGCATCACATGCCAGCGACCATTCGCCAGTTGCTGAATAAACGCATCCCGGAAAAGATATTTACCCACCTTCAGCACACTGCCACGGTACTGCAGTTTTCCACCACGCCGGGCCAGTCTGACCCGGGCTGTCCCCAGCTTAATAGCGGGCAGATTGCCCCGGTTAACGCGGATCCTGGCCGTCATTTTTCCTGACGGACTGGCTTTAAACACCCGGACACGCTGACGTACCAGTTTCAGGGGGATCCCTTTCACCTGGTTATCTCCCGCAACGGTATTCCCGGCAACCTGCCGGGTGGCGACCGAGACCGCTTTCTGTGCCACACGATTTATCGCCCATGCGCTGGCCTGTGGCACCATACGGGTATCAAGGCTGTTCAGATTACGGATGGCATTCTCAAGCCCCTTCATCCCACACCTCTTTACTCAATAAAGATCATTGGCTTACCGTTAAAACGTTCATGCCGTGTGACCGTCCATTGTTGTCCGTCATAAACAACGCGATCCCCGCGCCGTGGGCGGTATCCCGAAGAAAACACCACCAGAGAGACCGCAGGTCCGGACAGAGCATTCAGCTCTGCCAGTGTTTCTCCCGGGATCACAGTCATATCGGCATCATTAATCGAGGCTGTCTTTCCCATCTTTCTGACCGTGATCGCATCCATACGCGCTGCCAGCCTGGAAAAGGGATCAGACATTGAGTTTTACCGGCACTTCTTCTGCACTGGTTCCGGCATCTGCCCAGACAACCCCGACCAGCGGATCAGAGCCGCTGTTAGTCAGCTGAACTTTTCCGGACTTCAGATAAACCTTCTTACCCGTTTTCATATCATCCGTTTTCAGCTTAGGCAGCATAAACACACCTTCGGTCATGCCGTCGCCTGTTTCACCCTGTGGAATATCGGTCAGCGCCACCGCAAAAATATTACCCACCTGCACCAGATCTCCGCTGCTGATGGCTGCACTGGCAACAATCGCCACCGTTTTTCCTTCTTCTACAAAATTCTTTGCCATAACTGTCTCCGCACAGCCCCGTTCAGGGGCTGATTTCAGGTACAAAAAAAGCCCTTACGGGCCATCAGAGTTGTTGTCTGCGACGTTTACGCCGTACATTTCACCAGACCGCGGTGATCAACTGGCGCGACACCGGCGTCAATACGCACTTTCGTTGTCACGCCATCCACACTGAAGCCCTCCATCTGATCAATATATGGCGTATCCACACCGTTGAGATAAGCCACTTCAATCGTATCGGAGCCTTTTGACGCAGCCAGGTAGAAGGTGGTCTGGCTGTTATCATCAAGACGAGGCTCTGCAATAACGGTCGCAAAATCTTTCACCGGGTTAATAATACCGGCGTTAATGTCAGCCCCCTTGACACTTGAGGAGCGAATGACCTGGTTAGCAACAGACTCCATCGCCGTCGGTACCAGTACGAACGCAGGACGAATATTCAGATGACGCTCCCCCTCTTTCTGAACGCGCATCAACTGGCGGGCTTTATCCAGCGATGCCACGTCCATTGCAGCGCTCTCCAGTACGTTTGCATGTTTCGCTTTATCGAACAGACTTACATTATCTGTGGAGATTTTCGGGTTAGACGTCAGAATGGCATAAACCAGATCGGCAATAGTGGATTTCGCCGCACGGCCCAGTTTCATCGGGACATCGGTCAGCATATTCAGATCATCATTGATAATGGCCTGACGGGTGATACTGAACAGCTCGCCATAGGTCGCCAGTGCAATAGTGGCCTGTTTATCTCCGGTGGTGACGTATTTATATTCCGCCCCTTCACGCACCTGACGCAGAGCACTGAAGCCCCCCATACCCACACGATGGGCAATTTTAAAATCAGACAACTGACCTTTCCGCGTCCACTGTTCATAGGTTTCAGGGGCATCTTCCCAGCCCTGCAGAATGGCTTTGTTCGCAACATCCAGCAGAATATTACCGAAGTCAGACGTACTGTGTGTGAACGCCGCACCGACCATCTGCATTGGGTTATAACTGGAAACCCCAATACCCCGTTCAGTCAGTGACATACGGGCATATTCACGCAGGGTCATCCCGTTGTAGACATTATCACGTTCGGTTTTTTCAAATCCGGCACGCGCCATCAGCGCCTGGCGGATCCCGTCCCCCACAAAATTACCGTTACCGGCATAAATATGAGCCGGGGTATTTTTATTGGATGGCGTGGACTCGCGCCCCATCTCGTTCAACAGCTTTTCGCGGGCCTGCTCCAGCGAACATTCAGGATCGGCAAGACACTGAGCCTGCAGCGTCTGATAACGCCCGCCAAACATGGCAAACAGATCATTAATACCGTTTACACGCGCTTTTTGCTCTGCCAGTACCTGCGCACGGATACTGTTTTCATCCACCACGGGTGCTGCTGCCTGCACTGGCGTCCGGGAGGCTGCAGGTTCATTATCCTGTACGCGTGGAGCACTGTTGCGTGGCGGAGTAATCATGTTTCGAATGGATTCCGGCATCTTTGTAAATTCCTCTGTACGTTTTGACTGAATACATGCCATTGCCTTAACGGCTGGCGTCACCTGATCAGCAAATCCATGTGCCAGACATTCGGCACCGGACATCCAGGTCTCATCCGCCAGCATGGCAGCAATTTCATCGGTGGTTTTCCCGGTTTTCTGTGCATAAGCGGGTAACAGAACCGCCTCAACCTTATCGAGCAGGTCGGCATAGGTGCGCATGTCCTCCGCATCACCGCCCGTAAAGCCAAATGGTTTATGAATCATCATGAAGGTGTTTTCCGGCATAATGACCGGGTTTCCCACCATCGCAATGATCGACGCCATTGACGCCGCCACACCGTCGACATAAACGGTAATGGACGCACCATGTGTTTTCAGCGCATTAAAAATGGCGATGCCTTCAAAGACATCGCCACCCGGTGAATTGATATGGAGATTAATGTGGGTGATATCGCCCAGTGCATTCAGATCACTGATAAACTGCTTCGCTGTAACACCCCAGAAACCAATCTCGTCATAAATATAAATATCCGCGTCACTCTGGTGACCAGCCTGCATCCTGAACCAGGAATTATTCTTCGGACTGGTCGTCGGTGTGCTGCGGCTCCTGTCGTTTCGTTGCGGCACTGCTGCCTCCTTTATCACTGGCCGGATCGGTATCAAATACCAGATCCAGCTTGCGGTTTTCATCAATTTCGGCCTTGCGCCGACGTTTGACATCATCCGGATTACGACCACCTGCACGTACCCAGTCTGATTCTGTCGCTGCTCCACCACGAATCTGAATTTTCCAGGCCTCAGCCTCCTTAACAGGGTCAATCCACGGCATCACCGGTCCGGAGTACACCGCGGTATACAGTGAAGAACGGTCAAGATCGCGGGGTAGCCTGATAACACCGGATGCCACAGCCTGTTTCAGCCAGGCACGATACATCGGGCGGGTGACAGCACCAATAAACCAGTCCTGCAGGATCAGGTAGCCATCAGTGGATTCAACCAGCTCCTGACGCTGGGCGCTGTAAGTGCCGTTATAGTTGCGCGCTGTACTGGAAAAACTCAGACGACTGCCCGCCGCCACGGCACGCAACTGACCATTACGAAAAGTTTCAAGGTTAGGATTGGGGCGATCCGACTTCACCATTCCGATTTCTTCGCCGGGTTTCAGATCGTCGTAAATAATGCCTGGCTGAATGGTAAGCTCGCGTTCCTTATCCTTGCTGCCATTACCATCCGGTTCATAGCTCTGCCCGTCGCCTTTGCGGATGTACATCCCCAGAGCAGCGGCGATCCTTGCTGCAGTCAGCTCATAATCTTCATAATCTTTCAGGGCACTGAGGCGGATCAGCACACCGGACAACAAAGACGTCCCGCGCATCTGGTGCAGACGGCGAACAAATTTAAGATGCAGCATTCGCTCTGCATCCACTTCTTTGGTTTCCATCTGCCGTCCGGATACGGGACGGCTTTTATACACCAGATATTTTTCGGGACGCCCCCAGTCATCAACAAACACGCCCTGATTCAGCCTGTTGCTCTCATCACTGGTCATGGGAATAAAGTCTGGCTCGAGCGCCTCCAGCCAGAAATGAACACCGGCAGAAGGCGTCAGGCTGTTTATGCGCCCGGAAACCATCTGGGCAAACACCTCACCATCGCGCAGCCAGGTACGCAGCATCAGACGTTCCAGCATCGGACGGGTAAACTGCCCGGTGACTTCCGGGCTGACAGACCATTCACTCCATCGGGTGCGAATCTCCGCTGCCAGATCACGGGCAATGGCCCCATTGCGTAATACCGGATGTGGCTCGACAATAATCCCGTTTTTCCCCACCACCCGTTCTTCCAGCTTGTCAAATACACCAATAACCAGATCGTGGTTGTTATCAAGGTAACGGGCCTGCTCACGTAACGACACGGCCCCGTACTGGCTTAGCTGGTCGGCAGTTCGGTTCTCCCGTCGGGCTTTGTGTGTCCGCGTCGTTTTTACGGCTTCATAAGCCTGGATCACCGCACGGGAACGCAGCCTTGCCGCTTTCCATCCAGGTGAAAAAACGCCAATCACATCATCAAGAATTGCCATCAGAACCTCGCCAGCCGGTACCCAGGATGCCCCCGTCGTCGTGTAATCAGAGCCGCAAGGCGGCGCTCCCACTCCTGCCGTCCCTGCCGGATCTCAGATAAGTTTTCCATGGTCATCTGCTGACCATTAAAGGTGACGGATTTTCCGTCCAGCACCGCCATTTCAGCTTCCATATAACGCTGAATCATGGCTTCGATATCATTCTGGTTCATAACCATCCTCCGGAAGTCAGCCAGGGGTTAACATCGTCAGTTACTGTTTTCTTCCGTTTTTGTTTTTTAACAGGCGTGGATACCGGTTCCGGTGAGGATGACGGTTCGGTACTGTCCTGGACACACTCCAGCCAGGTTTCCCGGCTCGCCCACTCCGGTGCATCCGGCCAGCGGATCTTTTCGTATCCATGCAGAATGACCAGAGCCTCGGCATACACCATCAGGTCAAAAGCTTCGTTGGCACCGCGACCCGGCTTACTCCATTTCCCGTCACTGCTCCGCTCTTCATACGTCAGTTCGTCGTAAAACCAGCTCCCCAGCCAGTCAGGGAAATGCACATAGCCGGGACCTGGCGAGTCACGCCATAACGCGTTATTCACCCGGTCTTTCAGTGCATCCGTCTGAAGAAGCCAGAGCGGCACATCACCTGCGGCCTGCGCCCGTCGGCCCGTTCGTCCGGTGTTATCAGGGAATGTACGGGTGATCAGTTTTGCGCGCCGGATGCTGTCGCCCTTAAACAGGTAAATACGTTTACCAAGGCCATCACGACGGCAACGACGCCAGAATTTATAGGCATTATCAGTGACCCCGTCTTCACCGCCGGAGTCCACCGCCATTGCCATCAGTCGCATTTGTTGAGAAGGATCGGAGGCCAGCGGCCAGCTTTTATGAAAAACATCCGTCAGCAGGACATCCCAGTCTTCCGGATAGCTGGCCGGATCAATTCGCTGGCTCTCCCCGTCGCTGTCACCGCGCAATGACTGCGTGATGTTGTAACGATCAATAATCCAGCGTTCGCCACGGCTGCCATAGCCCGTTACCTGAACCACAAAACGGCGATGACGTCCCGCCTGCACATCCACTGTCGCCACAAGGAAATTAACGCCATCCGGCACACTGCGGGAAGGAACTGGCTCTGCCCGCTGCTCAAGCAGTTCACTTTTTCGTTGCTCCATGCTGGCGCGGGGAAGATAAGGTAATCCCCAGTCGGTATTGATAACCGTCTTGAGTGTTTCTTCACTTCCGGTTGTCTCGTATTCCTGTTCTGCAGTAAGCAGTTTGTAAACGAGTTGCGAGAGTGTCTGGTAAGCAGCTGCCGGACCCTCCATCCAGAATGACGCAATACGTGAGCGTCGGGGATCACCATAACGACTGCCATCCGCATTGATGGATTCACCATCCCGCAACCAGACCCCACGTCCGTTCAGCTCACGTTTTTGTTCAGGCATAATCCGTCCTGAACAGGAAGGACACTGAATATAAGCCGCCTCACTTGCCAGCACGGGATCGGCAATATCACGGAAACCAGCAACCACATCGCCGCAGGGCTGAAAATACTCACCACAGTGTGGACAGGGCCAGTACCAGCGACGGCGATCACCACGGTTATAGAGCGACAGGATCCCCGTGGTTGGTGGAGCCTCATGCGGTGAAGTCCGTCGCCATTTCACATCCTTCACATCCCTGCCGGGGGAACTCTCCACCAGCGTCATACCGCTGGACATAAATGTGGTGGTACGTTTTGAGGCAAGAGAGAAAGCATCCCCCTCGCCATCAATATCTTCCGGAAAACGGTCATAATCCGTCAGCGCGACGCATTTATAATCTGATGAGGACATGATATTGACTGACGGCCAGCCGATTTTCAGGTAGTTACCAGCAAGGAATGTTCTGTCATAAACGTTGTTGTCATTTTTGTTCGGACTCAGGCGACTGACCACTTCCGGGCTGACGCGAAACGTTCTGGCGAGTCGTTTTTTGGAGTGTTCGCGGGCTTTTTCCTCCGTCATCTGAATGATCAGCATATCAGCAGGATCGCAAATCACGTTGTAAATCACCCAGCCGTCAATCAGGCCGATAGTCTTGCCGGTTCGTGCCGGGCCAACAAATATCACTGCGTCGTATTCACGCGAGGCCAGGCAGTTCATCGGCTCAATAACATACGGTGCCACCAGCGGATCCCACGGGACTGAGTTCCCTGCCCCCATGGGCACCCGCATATACTGAGCAACGGCATCAGCAACCCGCATTCGTCTCGGTGCGCGAAGGATATAACCTGAATCGGTTCGTGCTGCCTTTGCGGTTTCCTGATTCAGCATTACTCCTCCTGCTGTAATTCCTCCTCATCATCCGCACCTGCTTCAGTCACCCGCAGGGCTATCTGATCGCGCAGATCATCAATAATGGACTGAACACGGCTCACAGCGGCAGGCTGCAGACCGCAGTCACGTTCCAGAATATCCGGTAATGTCTCCAGCACCTGCACGACCGCTTTTGCCCAGATGGCAAACTCCCGTCTGACATCACTGGCCGGAATGAGTTGTGCCGTTTCCTGTTCGAACTTAAGACGCTCACGTTCAGACTGATACCAGGCTTTGCGCTCATGCGCGTCCATTTCGCCTTCTGCAACCGGCGGTGGCAATGCCAGAAATGCCGACACAATATCAACCACCCGATAAAGCTTGAGGTTGCTTTCATGCCCCCCTGCAACGGGTAGATTTTGCAGCCTTGCCGCAGCAGTCTGGCGATGTACACCTGACAGTGCCGCCAGTTGACTGATATTCAGCGTCAGATTTTTTAACTCTCGATCCATACCCGCTCCAGAATGTTTTAAACATGCATCTCGCGAACAACTTTAGGCAAACGGTGTTAGTGATGAACAAAAAACAATCAAAATCGACACCATAAAAATAAAACCACTGTAATATCAATCTATTACAGTGGTGGTGATGACGAATGAAATTTCAAAAACTAGCCTTTTTCCGCGACGCTCCCGCCCCGTGGCAGGCCCCCCACTTGGAGGACCCATCAAAAATCAAGTGGATAAGTGGGAAATTATCTATTAAAAAACCACCGACAGACGTCAGTGGTTCATTGTTAACTACGAAAATTATCCTTTACAGAGGTGTATAATAATTTTTCAATTCACGGCACCAGTGTTTAATAGTTGTAGCACGTCGTTCAATAGTATCACGACTTAAAGAGTGGCATTGCTCCAATAGAAAGTCTAAAGCGCTGTCAGGATCAATTTGGGATAAATGTTCAACACTGGCCCAATTTATCCAAGCCCATCCCACATGACTCACTTCAAATTTTCTCGCTGCAATTTTATGTCTAGTCATCTCATCACTTTGTACGAGTTGTTGACCAGACGTTGTGACATTACCAAAGCTATCAAGTAATCCCAAAACTTTAGCTGCATGCTTATAATAGTAGATATGTCTATCTTGCAAACCAGTATTAATAGGAGTAAGTGGTTCGCCACTCCAAACAATTTCCACTAATTTATAAACTGTCTCGAGGACATCTGCTTGAGGTATTTGATGCCCTCCAACCAATGAGGTAGAAAGACGTGATAATTTTTTTAAATAGAACTCAGCACCAGCTTTTGTAATAACAAAAGCTAATTCACCTGTCTGGTTGCTTTTGAGTTCCATATTCGTTCCGGTTTCAACTATGGATTGTAAGAGATCTGTCAAAGCTGGAACATCAATACCCTTTTCGAAAACAAAAGGAATAATATCAGCTCTAAGTTCTATCAGCCTGCTTAATTCTTTAAAAGTGTCTTCAAAGGAATGTAATTTCTCAGCTTTAAAAGAAATGATAAAGGAACCAGGCCGCGCATCGACAGGACGTAATTTATCTTTGCACTTTGCCATCTCCAGCATTCTGTCATAAAGATCGCTGAATCTGTCGCATACGTTTGACACATGACTTAAAACCAAATTTTTTGCACTTTTCTTTGAGCTTTTTTCTAAATGGATCTCATGAGTTGAGTAAGTAATAGCCTCGCCCAGTTTACCATTTGGCATTACTGGAACTACCGAACTTATATATAGTTCAGAAACAGGCAAAGGTATTTCAAATATATCAACCAAGTTTTTACTCAGCCAAGTCACTTTGCCTGTACGATCGTATGGTATATGGGCTTCATAGAAAAAGTTTTGCTCCTGATTAATCAAAGCATCACGGATACATATTCTTTTTCTTTCAATCAACTCTAATCGCCCTGGAGAAATTGGTATGATAAACCAACTATCACATTCATCATCCTCACCAATCCAGTAAACGATAAAAAGTGTACTAACTTCATTTTCAACTGAAAAGAAGCGAGGCTCTTCGAAGAACTCATAAACTCTTTTGTAACATAGAGTGCCCATCATTGTATTAGGTAGAAAAACGTTACTCATACGCCTTCTCCTATACAGTGAAAATGTTCATGAATAGCACAATTACGCTTAAGCCAAATTGTGTAGTGCGCTGGTTCGGCAAATGTTTTTTTCATTACTCCGAAAACGGGGGTGACCTGACCACTAGCAACGAGTCGATGACCAAGAGCTGCAGGAAATTTAGCTTTTGCATCCGTAGCCCCGCGCGATTCTGAAAAGAATGATGTTCCATAGACACACTGAAGTGCTTCCCCACGATACTTTTTGTGCCGCTGCGGATACTCTTCATGTGTAGAGAGGAAACATGCAGGGGTTGGTGGATTAGACCTTACCAAACGGAAAAACTCGCCCTCAGCAGGGACGGCTGATTTCGGCGGTACTCCAACCGGGAAAAAATCAGGCCAAGAATCCTCTTCAAGTTCAACAGCTACTTCTGACATAAAATCATTCCGTGTCGTCAAAGAAAAAAACTGCCAACACGATAACATTTATGATTTTTGCTCAAAAAAGGCTGTTGGCATCGGTTGCAATATAGCAAAAGTAGACAATTTGTGAACTCAATTGTGCTAGATTAGCACTCGTCGATTACAGCACCTGCTATGCCGCCTTCTCAACATCATCATACCAGCTATTTAACACTACTTGAGTCCCTCACTGAGCCGTAAATGTGTTCACATGTCATTCCAGCCAAGTAACTTTCATCAGCTCGCCCAGCATAGTATCTAGCTTCTTCTGCAATACTTCCGAGCATGTCGGCAAGCATCGCGGCGTTGGTGGCGGTTGTTTTGCTTCCGACGGCAACGGCAAGACCTGAGGTGTGCTTTGCAGCGTCCAAGCGGACGGTAAGTTTTGTTGCTTCGGTGCGCAGCTGGTTAACAGTGGCAGACAGGCCAGCAACATTCGCAGCCGCTTTTGCAGCCTGTTCTTGTGCATTTTTAACAGCCTCATCACGAGCGATCACTCGCCCTTGTTCAATCATACGAGCAGCTATCTGAGCGTTCACAGCCTGAGAGGATTCTTCACTATTACGATCCGCCCATTTCTTTTCCCATGCTCGTTCCGTCCACACACTCCCTGCAACAAATGAGGCAATGAGGAAAGCCGAAACCGTGGCAACTTTCAACCAAGCATTAGCAAACATGTTATTCACTGGTCTATCCCCCAGCACGCCAGCACACTTTCTTGGTCCCGACGCGAAACTTGCCCGAAGCAGCTATTGGAACGAATACGGCAGTCTCTGCCACCATCCTTAATCCACCAGCGAATCGCCTCGCAGGCGCCTTTTCGATCACCAGCATTCAGCCGCTTATAAAATGTCGACGGAAAACACTTACCTGGGCCAATGTTATAGGGACAAAATGAGGCGATACCCGCTTTCTGTGGTTCAGTCAGTGGTACTTTAATATTGCGCTCCACCCATGTCAGCGCCTTATCACGTTCAATAGCGTTAACCTGGTCGCATTTTTCCTTCGACAGCTTCATTCTCGGTATGACGGGCTTACCATCCACCATTGTGGCACCACGACAGATGGTCCATATGCCAGAACCATCACGGTATGCCGTTGTGTGATTACCTTCTTTTTCATCCAGAAACTGGTCAAGTATCTGAGGAGCAGATGCGCCTGCAGCAATCAGCGCCAGAACGGCAGCTGACAGACCGTATTTGATTTTTGCGCTCATAGATATTTATAAGGAGTGGCAGGTACTTTCTCATTTTCGTGACGGTGTTGTCGCTAATTCCCGGCTCGCATCGCTGCAAATACCGATAAAGCGTACTCTCTTGCCCTTGCTTCGTGATCACTGAAAGTTGTTATTACCGGGTCGTAATCTTCTTTGTACATAAGCGACAACACTTCTTCATCATCAAGCCAGACACTGACCTTGCTGCCGATTATTTTCGTCAGCACAGGAGCACCACCATTCCCAACTTTCACTCTTGACGCCACGTGCCCCGGAAACTCCACAGTAACCACCGCACGACTTATGTCATCCACGGCGTTTTTTTCCTGCTCTGCGCGCCCGGTGCTGGTTTTAACTGCACTACCATAACCCGCAAGATGAGGACGATCGTGTTTATTGGCAGGATTTTCAATCTTAATGGAGTACTGATGCTGCAGATAAGACTCAACTTTTTCTGACAATTTTTCTGACACTCCCAGGAAGACCTGCCTGGCGCTCATTCTGGCTGCTGCCTCATAAAACTCCAGCGCGGCACCTTCAACACAGTCCATGGTGATGACCATGTCAAAAATTTCACCGTCAAAGCGTTCTTTGTCCTGTAATGCTACAGTTACCGCAACTTTATCCTCGTAATTGCGGGCTCCTTTCACAACCAGTTCATAGTTTTGAGTCATTGAATTACTCTCCCCGCGCAGCCTTACGCTTGTCTTCTCTAATCTTGAAATAAAGGTTTGTTAGATACGTCAGCAGGCCAAATACCAGACTACCCAGCACACCTATTGCTGCCCACTGTGAGGGCGTGACTTTATCGAGCAGCTGTAAAAACCAGTAGCCAGCACTGCCTGCGGAGGTGCCGTAGGCAATGCCTGTTGAAATTTTGTCCATGGATTTCATAGCCTCACCTCCGCACGGAACGGATGGCATAGTTATTATGTGTAGGCTT
>JAEWTL010000011.1 GCA_023459495.1 Bacillota bacterium
GACCAGTTTGCGTCGGTCGTATCCCGTCGTGAACGAATAAATGCCGGAGCATGAGCACCGCTTGTACCACTCCAGCCGATGAGTAACTCACCTTCGCCAACGGCTGTCATCCCTTTCAGGTGAATGATATTTCCATACGCTGTTGGATATCCGTTGTTATACACCTCGTATAACTCAAGACCTGCTGCCCCCTGCGTATTGTCTGTCAGCGCGGCTACCCGACCTTTTGAAGCCAGATTAACTGATGATACTGCTGTTCCACCTGACGGTAACGCCCCGATCTCTGATGCCGTTGGCTTATTTCTGGAGTTATAGTCCCTTCGCCAGCCAGGTGAATAATCTGTTCCGTGATTAATATAGGTAAACTGGGCGTTGGTTGTTCCGCCACCGCTGGATGTGGTCGGAGTGGTAATGCGGATCGTCATCGCTGACTTTATCCCCATTACTTCAATGACAGCTCCGGCGAGATGAATATTACCGCAGTCAGTATCAGTAATGATTTTATTATTGCCATAAGACCAGGAACCCTTGCACATCCAGTAGGGATGGTTAAATGCTCCCTGAGAATCCAGCCACTCGATAAACTGTGCAGTCGTCCAGTTTCCTGTTGTTGTGCTTACTGACCCACCGAAGGCACGGCAGGCACCAATATTTTTCGTAAAGGTGTCTTTGCCAGGGATATCCGCACCGTTCTGATCTTTCTGCAGACGTTTCTCAGCATTGTCATTGGCTGCTTTTACTGCCTTTGGCGTTGCCGCCAGCGTTTCAGACGTGCTGTTGGTCGCGCTGCTTAGCTGGATTATCCCTTTCTGTGCTGTCGTTGCATCCTGTGCGGTGTATTTCACGTTAGCCAGGTCATACGCGGCCTTAACGGCTTTTGGTGTTGCCGCCAGTGACTCGGAAGTACTGTTGGTCTCACTGCTAAGTTGTACTATTCCCTTATTCGTCGTGCTTGCATCCTCAAGCGCCACGGCGGATGCAATATCCTCTGCCCGTTTTGCCGCTGTCTCAGAGCGTGTTGCCGCGGATTCTGCCGCATTTTTGCTCTGCGCAGCCGCCGTCGCACTGTCTGCCGCTTCCGTCGCCTTCGTTGATGCCGTTGTCGCACTCTCTGCTGCCGCTGACGCCTGGCGAGCGGCCTCATCTTTTGAAGATGACGCCGAGGAAGCTGAAACAGAGGCAGAGCTTGCAGATTCGGCTGCTGTCTCCTTAGAAGCAGCGGCATTGTCTTCTGAAGTCTTTGCATTGGTTTCAGAAGATTTTGCCGCCTCTGCTGACTTTTCCGCAGCTGTTGCCTGTTCCGTCGCCTCTGTCGCTTTAGCGGTGGCATTTGCCGCAGATAACGAAGCGCTTTCCGCAGACTTTTCTGCCGACGTTGCACTTGATGAAGCACTATCCGCGCTTATTGAGGCCGCGCTCGCTGACGTTTCTGCCGCAGATTTAGAACTGTTTGCAGACAATGCACTCTGTTCGGCAGCAGCTTCAGACGCTTTTGCGTTTGTCTCTGATGCTTTTGCTGCCTTACATGAATTTGCAGCTTCTGTAGCTGATGATGCTGCCGCGTTTGCACTCGATGAAGCGTTTGTCTCCGATGCTTTAGCCGCATCCTTAGATGCAGAGGCACTGGACGATGATGTGGCTGCCTCCGATGCTTTAGTCGACGCCACAGATGCTGATTCTGCTGCCGCTTCTTTTGCCGCTTCTGCGTTTGTTTCAGATTTTTCCGCAGCAGCTGCACTCTCACTCGCCGCACTTTGTGAAGATACCGCAGCGGATGCACTTTGAGATGCCTGAGAGGCTTTTTCTACAGCAGTGTTGGCACTTTCTGCCGCAGCGACAGCACTGGCCGCCGCCTCCCGAGCTTTGTCTCCAGCGGCCTCAATCGCATCGGTGTTATTTTTATACCACTCAACGTTTTCGTTATGCTCGTTGACGATCTGCATTAGCGGCTTAACGGTCACTTCTGTACCGTCTTCACGCTCGATTGTCACATCATCCAGAGCGGTCAACCAACTGCGCATGGACTTGGAATCAGCCGACATACGCGACATTAGTGCAGTAAAGCGCGCACTAAACTGAGTTAAGTCGCCTTCATAGGTCGTAATGATTCGGCACGGAACTTTAGATTGAGTTTCGCCGGTATAAGGTTCTGAGAGGACAATGACCGTATCACTGGTTACGCGCTTGACCTCATACAACTTATTGTCAGGACCAATGACAATCATGCCCGGTAACACGCCGTTTTCGGTCAATTTCCAACGTGTTCCGATGCCTGATATTGTGTCGCTTCCTTTTGTAAATGTAACAGTGCCTTCCCTGTACCACATGTTCTTTTTCACTCCTTGAAGTGTGGGCGTCCCTGCCCACACAATTAGGTATATACTTACTTATTATCCATGATACAAAATCCTTTTGCACTAAGAAAACACGCTATATACATTGCTGCTCATTATTCCTATCAATTAACTGATGCCCGACATGGAAAATGCGCCACTTCCACGGCTGATGAGCATCACGGGCGAATAAATATGTGTCTGTGATGAACTGGTCACTTTTACCGTAACAGCAACAGTTCTTGAGGTAACATTGTTAAAAGCAGCGTAAAGAGTGCCACCGACGCCTGTAGATCTTGTTGAATTAAGATCAGGGTCTCTGTATGTTGCCCCCTTACCAGTGGCTGCGGTCTTCGTCACTCCACTGCAGGTAAATTGTGCTGCAACAGGGCCGACGCCCCCCGTATATACATTTATTGCCACATAAATATTTTTGGGCAATGCAGACGAAGAAGAGTCTGTATATGTCATTGTATATGTGCCGCTGTTACGAACTGAGAAGTCATTGCCCACATACATGTTAGCGACATCGCCTACGAAGTGATCTGCTTGTACCGTGCCTCTGAATGTTCCGCTGGTAGCCTGTATTTCTCCTGTGAATTTGCCATTCGTTGCGTAAACGGTGCCTCTAACAGTTACATTGTTAAACTCTGAGTTCCCGTTTTTATTAATATGCCACCCCGTCATCCCGCTTGAGTAATCGTTGGACTGAATGAAGTTGCCTATTTTGGCGTTATCAATGGTGCCGTTCTTGATATAAGCTCCGTTCATATAAGCCACACCGGCATCAATAACGAATGGCGTTGTGATTTTCCCATTAACGGAGTTCACCAAACCAAAGCGATCTGCCTGCACCAAAAACTGCGATAGACCTGTTGTGTCGATGCCCAACGCTATGCCGGCAACATATTTTTGGCCTCCGCTGGTGGAGGTTTCCATTTTCAGCGTCCAGGCTGTTGATACCTTCTTGTTCGTATCAGCAATAGCTGTGGCCTGTTGTTGAATTGTTGCTGTATTTCCATCTACTGATGCTTTTAAGGTGTCAACTCTCCCACTTAGTGCATTGTCGGCGCTTGTACGCGCAGTCGCTTCAGATGTAATCGCAGCATGAATATCTTTGCTCGTTTGAGCCTGTAGATTAGTGATATTAGAAGCCAAAGCGGAATCAGCATCAGTTCTGGCTTTCGTCTCTTCAGCTACAGCCGCCTTAATATCCTTGCCCGTTTGACTCTTCAATGTAGTTATCTGTTGTGCCAAAGATTCGTCGGCAGTTGCTCGGGCGTTTTTTTCTTCAGATATAGCGGCACTAATATCGCCTTCAACTTTGGCTTGTAACGATAGGACTTCTTTTGAAAGTGCTTCATCGGCACTGGCTCGCGCCTCTTGTTCACTCACAATTGCGGCAGAAATGTCATCGTTAATCTTTGATTCAAGTTTGGTGATTCTGCTTCCAATAGCATTATCCGCATCTACACGAGCCGTAGTTTCTTCAGTGATTGAAGCTCTGATATCCTCATTTATTTCAGCTCTAATCTCTTCCATTTTCGTAGCCATTGCGGACATATCATCTGCAAAAGCCTTCTGAGTTGTGGCGATCCTGGCATTGCTCACCATCTGTTTGTGCTGGTCTTCATCCTGACGCAAAGCTAAATCGATGTTTGTTTTAGCCAATGCCTCAATGTTTGTCGTCACTTCGGCACTGGAGTGCTCGACTTCAGCCACGGTTTTTTTCATCTCTTCAATGGTGGCCAAACTGCTATCTACAGTTGACTTCATTGCCTCGATTTCTTTCGCGTTCGCCAAGTCGCCTTCGACTCGTGCCTCACGTTCCTCCGCAACTAAAGCCGATGAATTGTCCAGTGCTGCATTCGCGGCCTCAATCGCTCCAGCAACGGCCTTGTCCTGCTCTGAAACAGTTTCCTTCAACTGAATTAAAGCGGCATTTGAGGTTTCAACCTCCTTAAGAGCCTCTTCCACCTTGCTGGCAGTATTAGAAACTTCCGTTCTAAGAACGTTTTGGGCTTCTTCAATCCGTTGATCGGTCTCAGTAAATTTGTCATCAAGGCTTTTCAGGCTTTCTTCCATCTGCTTGTTGATTGCGTCGACGGCTTCCTGCGAGGCTTTGGTGTCGATTTCCTCAAGCAGTTCCTGCCCCAATTCCGAAGAAGTGATCTTCCCGGTCAGGAAAGACAGAACATCTTTCGTCATCGCCTCAGTGCCCAAATTGGAGTTGGGCTGGCTCAACATGCCGCGTTTGTTTGCTGCACGAACCCAATAGAACCAAGTTTCGCTATCTCCAAGACCTGCGTGCGTAAAGGTGGTACTGGCTGCTTCGGCAATTAGTTTTGCAGTGTCCAGGTTGTTGGTCCGGGATGCATACACGTTGATGTGATCGAGGTCGATTGAGCCCGGGTTAACCCAATTCAGAATCACATTGCGGTAGTCGCCCACGGCCGTCAGTGCAGTCGGTGCATCCGGCGGCGTCATCGTCCCCTGAACTTTGTAGACGGTGCTGATAATTTCTGTTTTTTTACCGTTGAATGAAACCGCATACAGTTGGAAGTCGTAGCGTCCATTCTCCGCGACATTAACGATTTCGTATTGCTCTTCGGTTACACGCGCCGATTGCCAGTTCGATACATTGTTTTCATCAGAACGTCGCCAACTGATCCAATACTCTGGAGATTTCCCTTCCCATGTTGCAGTCAGTTTTACTGACAGGTTGCCCGGGCTTGAGAGATAAGTCCCTTCAGTGATTTGCAAATTAGACGGCTTGGAGTAAGTCGGGTCCAATACCGTCGTATTCTGCGGGATAAGCGTTGCACCATTGTCGATCGCCTCATATTTAGACGGATTGTTTTCAACAGCGGTGATGTCAAAGCTACCCGACGTTTCCCCCTGAGCGATGTTAACGATGCGAACGCGCATAGGTTCGAGATCTGGTTCTGTAATTGTCCAGACACCGTTCAAAACAGGCGTTTCCGCTGACGACAGGGCTTTTGAAAACGTAACTTTTGTTATATTTTCGCCAGTTTCAAGAACATCGCGTTCAACGATTTTGCCTTCCTGATTCAGTATTCGAATAAAGCAGCCGCCTTTGGCTAACGACACAGGCGCATCGAGTGTGACGCTGTTTTTGGTAAACGCCACAATTCGACCTGAGTTACGTTTGCCTGCGCGATATTTGTTCTGAATCAGAACGGTTTCACCAGGCATCAAAAATGACGCGTCTAAGCCGGCAGTAAATGTAATTACATCCGACTCCATTCTGGCGGTATATAAAAGCCACAAACCAACTCGGTGAGCCTGCCCTCGGCTTGTACAGCCAAATGCTACGACTTCTGTCTTACGCTCACCATAACGGCGCATTGCGTCCTGATCTTCAACGTACTCGATGTTTTGCTTATAACCGTCCTCCTTGTTGTTGTAGGTTACGAGCGCAACGGATGGGCGATCTTTACGCGCAGAACCTTTATAGGTAAACAATCCATCTTTGACGTTAGAGTTGGTAAACATCATTACCGGATCTGATGGGCTATCCTGCATGATGTTAACCATCCCACCAGCCCAAAACACCATGCCGCGGAATGCTCCAGCAATATCCTGAATTAGCCGGTATGCGTCCTGTCGACTGGTGATCTGCGTATTGATTGCAAAGCGTTTCTCTTTGCCACCAAAGCCATCATCGACCTCTTCGTCACAATATCGACCAATCTGGTACAACTGGCCAAGGTCAATCATAGATTCCGACACATACTGACCAAGGCCATATCGAGCATTGGTCAGCAAATCAAAGAGAATCCACGCAGGGTTTGAAGAAGACAACAGCTTAAAAGTACCGTCCCATACGCCGACATAAGTATTGGTGTATTCGTTGTAGTTTGACGGTACTCGGATTTTGATACCGCGCACCAAATACGAACGGGAAGGCATTGTGCTACCAAACTGCTCTGAATTGACCTTCAAGCCAACAAGAGCAGAGTTAGGGTAGTTCATTGGCGTGTCGACAATTTCCCCGATGGAATCCACCCATGTATCGTTATAGAGATACTGAGTTTTGCTGTCGTCGGTTAGACGTATGACACGAACCTTATATGCACGGCCAGGTTTCGGCAGTTTGAGTTCATAGCTGCGGTAGTAAACACCTGTCTTCTTCGCTGTCAGTGCAATTTCAACGTCTTTCTCACCTTCAGCAACGACATCGGCAAATGTTCCATCGCCATTGGCAATCTGGAACTTGTATTTGACTGTTGTACCGTTGGTGTCGCCGGATTTCTTATCCACGGAACGTAGAGAGGGGAATTTGAGAATGAGTCGAACGCGGTCAGCTTCATCGTTATCGATGGAGACCGTGACATCATGCGTCTTTTTCAACTGAATGTTGATGGGCTTCGGCGTCTCGACGAAATCAAAACCGGCCATAGGCGTCTGATCTTGCGAACCATCGCGAAAATCCCATGTAATACCGCTGTAGTTTGCAGAGCCGTCTTCATTGAGGATCGGCAGGTCGTCGATAAAAATCGACTTTGCTCCGTCGACAAGACCGCCAATAACGCCTTCCCCGAGCAAGTCGAGGATGGACGCCATAGCACGCGAGTTAACGGTATCATCGGCTTCAACCGGCGTGCGGCTGGAGCTGCTGCTTTTCTTGCCGCCTGCACCTGCGATCAGGAGAGGCAGTCTTTTCTTCTTGAACTGTTCCATGTTCAAAAAATCCTTATTACATAAGCTGGTCGATGGTGATAGAAGAACTCACAACCTGCGAGCCAACCAAAATTTCCTCTCCATAGATCAGCTGCACCGGGTTTCCCTGGTTAGTGGTGTTCTGCGGCCCATCGAAATAGAACGAGTCGGAGTTATCTGCCTGTCTTACACTTTCGTTAGTGGCTTGCGGAGATATGATTTGCGCTATACCGCCCATCATCAGTGACAAACCGAGAGGTGCTAAAGCAGGCATCATTACCGCCGATACAACCAACAAAGCGGCTCCTACTACCGTCTGAAACCACCCAAAAGCAGAACCGCCGCTTCCTCGCGGAACAGGGGTAATGCGGATTTTGGCTATGTTGTCAGACTGCCCCATCATCTGATATTCACTCTCGTCCACAGACCACTTGTAGCCCTGTTTATTGGTGATCTGGATGTGGTATTTGTCGTAGGTTTTGAGATTTCGCTTCATCCAGGCTTTGAATCCGGGGCGATTAGCCTCAATCAAATCCAGAGCCTGCTTGGTGTTGCGAACTTTCAAATGCCAGTGACGACCAAAATGTTTGGCCATAGGGCCGCCAAGTTGCACATGAACTAACTCAGACACTTTTCATCTCCCTTGAGTAAGTCTCTGTGACGCAGATGGTGCGTCGTATGTTTCTGGTACATGCCGCCGTAATAAGCGCGACAACTCAGGCGGTCGATTTGGTGATGCAGGATCATGCCGTCTCCGATATACACCACGCAGTGATCAGGCATTTTCCCGTACTGGATGAAGAAGACATCGCCGCGCTGCGGCTCCGTCCCTGGCGCAAGACGCACAAGCCCTTCATTTCGATAGTTATGGTCGAGAATGTCATCATCACCCGTGTACCATGACGGAATATGCAGATGCGCATTCGGGTTCAGCTCGACACCAAACTCTCGTTTCAGATAGTCGCGACAAAGCATCCAGCAGTCGAAGACGCCGAACACATAGGGTCGGCCCAGATAAGGCATCTCAAAGCCGTCTGGGGTGATCACATTCATTTCACTGAAGTGAAATGGCGCATCGCCCTCGATGTTCTTGCGAACAGCCAGAATCAGCCACGGAACTTCCGTTGCCTCACATCCGGCGCGGTCGGCGTCTGACGCATCAGCAGATTCGTCAGTATGGGAGTGCCAGATGGCAACCACGTCTCCCGCATCTTCCGCAGCGATAATGTCGTCAGCGTGCATAACAAACGTGTTTTCCGGGTACTCCGACACGTTCCGGGCTTCAATGAAGCGATATTTCTCGCCAGTGGTACGCACCAGAAAGCCACACGCTTCGTTCGGGTAGCGTTTGATGGCTGTCAGATAGATTTGTTGCATAACGTCCGAGCCAAGCTCAGGGAGCACTTTATTACCCATAACGTGTTGCCCCAATGAACCCGCCAAAGTGGATTACGCCATTGGCAAAGTAGTTGCGCCGTGCGTTGCATGAGTCGTAGCGTTTCGTGCAGTAATCCGCGCCTGACATGGTGGTTTGCTGGTTGTTTTTGTCGAAATATGGGCCGGTGTAGCCGCACTCTGGGCCGCGGTATTTCCACGGGCAGGTGTTTTTGATGATCTGGCGGTACGGCAGCTGCACGCCCATCAGATCGAACACACTCGACAGCTCAAACTCGACGACCTCATGGGTTTCGAGAGTCTTCTGTTCGATGAACCACATCTCATCCGGGAAGTGCTGATTTGGATCTGCGGTTGGATTCCCGTCTTTGAAGTTGGCCTCGTCGAGAAAACGCGCCAGTGTCATCTTGCGGATGATGCGGCAACCTACCAGATCGTCGTTTGCCTGAACTTCAGCGGAGACAGTTCCGGCAAAGTTGGAGACCTGGATTTTTGGACGAGGCAAAGTACCCTGACCAGTCTTATCAAAGCCTGACGCTTTGATTGGCCACGGTTCGTAGGACACGCCTTGCCAAACAACCGGCTCCATCAGTTCGTTTGTACCAGCGTGGAAATATAGCTTGCCTCCAGAGGTGGTGTTCGACATATCAAGTTCGAACAGCTCAATGAGCGCGGAGGGCGACAAGCTCTGAATATCAGCTTTAATACCCATTGTTTCTTCCTTGAAATAAAAAGGCGCCAACATCCTGTCAGCGCCACAATGATAGTAAATTAGTACTTACTTATCCAGATACTTAAGCCTCAAATACTTGTCTGAATGTAGCAGTTAAGACACAGTACCCCTGATATCGCTTGACCGTATGACTGTCACATACAACTACAATCTGCTTGCCTCTTGGATTAACCCAATAGAACGATTCAACGCCTGATCGCTCAGTCAGGAAGTCATCGATTGCATTAATTTCGTTGTATGATCTGGTAAAGGTTAACGACCATTCTTCTTTAATACGATTAAGACCTTGAGCCTGTCGCTGCTCGTAGTCATCACCAAAATTAAGTACCGTTACATTCGGTTTTACGCTTTTTTCAGATTCGTAATCTGGATACCAATTAAACGTTTGTCTTTCCATCTCACATCCTTGTGAGACTGCCCCGGTCGGGGCAGTCGATAGTTAGTTACGTTGAGTGTTTGGGTTGAGTGATCCGCCAGGGCGTTTCTCTTGAGCGATAGTCTCAAGCGCGATTGCTTTCATCCGTTGAGCGGCATTGTTCCATATGCTTTCTGTATCGCCGGATTCAGTTGTGCTACCGTCACTATGGACGTTGATCTCAATTGATACCGGAGAAAGAACATTTCCTCCTCCACTCATACCATCGGCACTGAGCGTTACAGGGATTGTTCGACCATCAGGCAATGGAACATACGCCTCATTCATAGAACCTTCCCCAAACAACGCTAATTGAGGCGAGTTAGCAATACCGCCTTTCTGGTATGCCCGGAGCGGGATCACGCCGTCTTTTCCGAATATTCCTCCATTTGCAAACTTCGGGATTGCAGGAATGCCTTTAGTTCCGTCAGCCACACTGCTGGTTGCGGTTTTAGCAGAGTTTGATGTCGCGCTGTCGAAACCACCACCTGCCCATACTGAAACCAACCCAGATGCAACTGTCGCGCCGAAATTCAACCACTTATTACCAGAGCCGGAAGCATTAGCTCCAAGCATTGCGAACGCGGCAGACAGAGCACCGGTAACAGAGCTGAGGTTCTGCATCGAGAAGATGGAATCCTTCACTGCTTTTGTCTCAGCATCTTTGGCTTCGGTGCTATCAAATAGCCCTGATACCCAGCTACCAATCGCATTTGTTGCTGTGCCAATTGCGCTGGTGGTCTGCTGTGTCGTTTGCCCCAATCCAGTTACCGAACTGGACGTCTCCTTCGTGGCTTCTCCTACCGACTTGTCGCCATTAACAGTGTTGCTTATGCGCACACCTTGATTGGCAACTGCGGAAGCAACCCCGGTGAGCAAATTACCACTCTGTGAACTACCAGCTGCGGTGGTTCCCATCCCCAACATGTTCATTAGAGGCAGCGTGATCTGCGACTTCACGACCATATTGGTGATATCTTTCAAAATGGGCTGAGACAGGCTGGAGAAGCTCATCTTCCCGTTAATAACGAAATCAGTCAGGACATCCGTTAAGCCACTAAACAAATCAGTCCAGGTGCTTTCGATCTGCTCTGCCAGGTTTTCGTATTCCAGTGCCAACTTCTGCGTCGCAGTCCCCGTCTCTTTAATAAGCGCGGTATTGCCAGCAGCAATCAGTTGATTGATTTTCTTTGTATAAAGCGCCACAACTTTAGGATCAGACGCCTTATCACGAAGTTCTATCAACGCTTTGAGATTGCGGTTGTAGGTGTCTTCGAAATCAGCAACTTTCTCTTCGCGAGACGGCGTATAGCCAGCACTAATAATGGAATCCGCCTCCGGTGCCCAAGTGGAGATCATCTGCTCAACATTGCGGCGATTAAACATCTCGCGATATTCAGGTGTCGCATTTTTAAGGTCTTCAAGACGTTTTTTCGCCTTGTCGATCATCTCTTGAGTGATGAACTCGTTAGGAACCGCATTAGCCAAATCAGTCAGCGATTTCGTTGTATCGCGAAGAGACTGATCAAACGATACCGTAGCCTTAGAGCTTTCACCCATTTGCCCCATAAGCTGATCGGCTTTATCCAGAGCCTTCTGATATCCGGCCGCCAGTTTCTGTTGCGCTGCCTGTTCTTTCTTGGCCGCACGCTGAGAAGCATTGGCTGTACGTCGCCCGGCTTTTTCCGCTGCTGCGGCATCCTGTTCGCGCGCTTTGGTCAGCGCTGCAATGGCTGCGGCGCGTTCCGCATCGCTCATTTTCTCCAGAGAGCTGGCACTGGATGCTTTCTGCAAATTAAGCTGCGTCTTGAGTTGTTTAGGCCCAATAATCGGCTTACCTTCGAAGTCCATCATCGGAGTGCCGTCAGGCAAAGTACGCTGATAAGTCGCAGAATCCATCTGGTTTCGCATATATTGCGCCAGCGCCTTCTGAGCAGCTTTATCAGTTGTACCTAACCCAAGAACAGTCCCCTGGTTTGACATTACGCCCTTACCAGTTTTGGCCGCATTATCTCTCTCGAACTCTGCCTGAGTCAGCTCCTGAGCAACGGCTTCCAAATGCTCCTGATAACCACGAATACTGCCTTGCAGTTTCTGGATCTGCTCGGTATTGCCATCTTTTTTGGCTTTTTCAAGCTGATCATTAAGAGTCGCGATTTGCTTCTCGGTCGCATTCTTACGAGAAGAAAGTGAATCAACCAGTTTTTGCGCAGGCTCCAGATAGCTTTTGTTTACCGTTTCACGTAACGGTGCCAATAGTTTGTTCTTTTCGTCATCAGAAAGTGAATCGTCATCATTGATTTTTTGGATCTTCTCCAGAGCCTCTTGACGAGCTTTAGCGAATGTTGCCGCAAAGTCTCTATTCTCTTCCCGTATTTTCTCTATCTGTGATTCTGCCGCATCTTTTGCAAGACGTTTGGCTACAGCAGTGTCTCCGCGTTCAATTGCCCCAGTAGTTTTATCGCGTTTCTCACGAAGGTCATTTAGCTCATTTTCTATACGCTTACGTTCATCCTGATTAATCTTTACTGTAGTTCCGGCCATACCCGGCCCATAAACCACCTTTTCGCCAGATTTTAACTCTTGTTCCTTTTGCGTGATTTGTTGCTCAAGACGCGCTTTATACTCCGCCATTTGTGCACGTTTGGCCGCCGTCATCGCCTCTGGTATTTTCCTAATCTCGTCAACGACTTTTGACGTTTCGCTGCGAAGCATGGTCATATACGTGATCAGCCCGGCCACGGCCACGGTTGCCACGGTAAACGCAGCGCCAATTGGATTTGCTGCAATGAACGCCGTTAATCCAGCAAAAGCGCCTTTAAGCCCCGTAATCGCCCCACGGATGGCGAAAATAAGAGAGGGGATCGGAGCCAGCCCCATACGTGCCGCACGATTGAATCGAGTTACTGCTGTAGCGCCGAGGTTAAATGGAGTCTGTATGGCGGTCGCCATCGTGGCAAAGGTGCTAACCATCTGGCTCCCAGCGCCAACTACCCCCATGATCCCTGCTCGCATCAGTTTGAACGCAACCATCGCGGCCACGACCTTACCAAGATTAATTACCAGCTCTTGGTTCTTTGCTAACCATTGAGCAAGCTGACGCAACCCATCGATTGCCGTCGTTAACCCCGAACCTAAAGAATTAGCAAACGAAATCCCTTCTGCGCTATTCATGATGGAGGCTAGTTCTTTCATTCCCTTAGAGAGAGAATCCAGATAGCCCGTCTGACCGACACGATCGGCGAACAACGTAAAGGAGGTTTGTAGTTGCGCCAGCGCACCGGTGTAGGTTTGCATCATGTCTTTGGCGGCGTTTTCGTTCTCTGCACGCAGACCAACGAACATCAGCGATAACGCCTGTTTCGCTTCCACAGTACCGCTGGAGACTGCTTTGGTCAGTTCCCCCATAGTAATGCCGGCAGCGTCTGCCATCGCTTTCATCGCGTTAGGAACGGCTTCACCTAATTGCTGACGCAGTTCTTCCATCGACACGACGCCCTTACCGGACATCTGCTGGACGGCCACGGCTGCGCGTTTTAGCAGCTCGCTATCGCCGCCGAAGCGTGCAACGGAGTCCACCAATGCTTTCAGCGATCCGTCAGTAGGATCGAGACCTGCCGAGCGGAATTTAACGAAGGAATCGGTCAGCGCCTGCATCGCAAACGGGGCGTTTTGCGCCATATCCACGATGTACTGCATATCCTCTGCGGCTGCTTTGCCAGGGTTGGCCTTGTCCTTGTTCAGCCCGCGCAACATGACGCGCATACGCTCCATTTTGGAGGCAGCTTCGACGATTGGCTTCTGCCAGTCGAACAGGATGTCAGTTACCGTTCTTGCCGCATCACCAATCTCGCCCAGCAGGAAAATATTGCCGCGCAGACCAGAGAACACGCCATTTTCAGCACCGCGCCCGCCGTGGCCATAGGAACCGCTGTGTCGACCGCCACCGCCCTCACCGTAGCCGCTGGTGCGCACACGCACCGGCTTGCTGATCAGCTGCTGGCGGCCAATCACCGCATCCATCTGATCGCGGACTTTCTTCAGCCCCTCGGCAGCCTGGTTCGTTGTGACACCCCAATTACTGAGACGCTTCGTCGTGGTGTTAAGGCGCGTATTCATACCACTCACAGATGTAGAGGCTTCTTTTACCTCCGTACCGAAGCGGCTGGCGCTCTTACCAGCGAACGTTGCCCAATCGGAAAACTCATTGAGTTCAGACTGAACCTTGCGCAACGATGTGGTGAGCTTATTAACGGAAGAGGTGGTTGTGTCGACGCGCTCAATCAGGGTTTTGAGACCTGAATTGAGGCTGGTAATGTTGCCTCGCGTCTTGCGCGAAACATCAGACACAAGTTCGAAGCCGGCAGCTACATCCTGTAGTTTGTCTGCCGTGGCATCGAGCTTGGACTCCAGAACGCCGATGATGCGGGAGACTGAACCCAACGAGCGTTCCAGATTGTTAATTTTCTGAGCTGGTTTTGTGGCCTGCTCCCCGAATCTGGTAAGTAGCTTACCCGCCCGGTCGATTGACGCTGTAAACTGCTTGTCTTCCAGCGACAGGACAAACTCTACGTTTTGTGACATTCCCTTGTCATCCTCTGCCAAAAATTTGCATCAGTTGCTCTTTGGCGTCAGGGTCTGCCTTATCCTTGCGCGGATCGTAGACTTTATCGGTTACGACTGGTCTTCCAATCCTGAGTTGCAAACCCTCCATGAACGCCTTCACGCCCTCGCCATCTGCCTGGGCAGCGCGAGCGACTTGCAGGTTGCGGACATCCTCTTCCGCACGTAGACGGTCGATGTTGCGACTGAGCATCCAGAACATCGTTAGAGGGACGCCCAGCAGCTCTAATGGCGACACGGCGTAGTGAGCAACTACACGACTGAAATAGAATCCGAGATCTATCGATACGGTCTTTACCCCGGATTCATCGCGGGAAATTACTTTGCCCCTTCACCAGCCGCTTTTTCGTTCTCTTCATCAATCACTTCCATAGCGAAGGTGAAGATTTGCTGAAGCTGCGGAACAGTCAGTTTTTCCAGTACAGCGTCCGGCACGGATGGGATGACCTTGCGAACCAGGTCGGCGTAAGCAGTAACCTGCTCTACAGGAGACATGTTCTGAAGATCTTTGCCTTCCATCTGCTTGATGGAGACGAACAGACCAACTGTCATTTCAACGATGGGGTATTCCTGACCGCCGAACTTGATACTTTTCTTCGGAGGTAGAATGGAGTCGAGATCGAGTAATTTGGTCATTGGTTAAAATCCTTTTAAAAGAGAGGCTCTTCCTGAGCCTCTGCTTAGTCACGTCACGATTATTGGGCAGAATTAACCGTTACAGCTTTGGTCGCTTTCTTGCCGCCGCTATTGCTGGTGAAGGAGATATTTGCCGAACCTTCAGCTACTCCGCGAACCAGACCAGTCTGATCAACGGTAGCCTTCTCCTGATTGTCGGATTCCCACACACCAGTTTTGTCGCCGGCATCTTCTGGGGTGATCTGGGCAGTCAGCTGCACGGTCTCACCAGCTTTAACTTCCGGAGATTCCGGAGAGATAGAGACGGTTTTAACCGGCTTTGGGCCGCTCATTTTCCCCAGTACGCCGCTATCATCCGGGTAAGCGGTGAACTGAACGGAGAACACGCGAACATCATCAGACTGGTAGGTCATGGTGAAGTTACCTGCGGTCGCCGCTTTCGGGATGGTCAGAACGTAGTCGGTGGTATCCTGCGGGGTCAGAACCAGCTCTTTA
>JAEWTL010000012.1 GCA_023459495.1 Bacillota bacterium
AGAGAATATTGTCTTTCTCGGTCCTCCCGGCGTTGGTAAAACGCATCTGGCTAACGCCCTGGGCATGGTGGCTGCCAAGAACCGCTATTCCACCTACTACATAAACTGTCATACCCTGATTGAGCAATTAAAAAAGAGCCATTATGAAAACAGGCTCCCGGATAAATTGAAAGTTCTTGTGAAATACAAAGTGCTCATTATTGATGAGATTGGCTACTTGCCTATGGATATTCAGGGCGCCAATCTGTTCTTTCAGCTCATTGCCAAGCGGTATGAGAAGGTCTCCACAATCTTCACCTCAAACAAGACCTTCTCTCAATGGAATGAGGCTTTTGCCGATGTCACCATCGCCTCTGCTATCCTTGACAGGGTACTCCATCACTGCACCGTCATCAACGTCAAGGGCGAGAACTACCGCCTCAAGGAATGCAAAGAATACATGGAGCAAAAACAGCACATCGTAAATACGCTCTTTGAGCAGAACGCTCAGTAACTCTTTTTTCGGTTCGACATTCCCCCCCGCCCAAAACCTACAAAATTTAATTGCCAAACCTACATTTTTAAATCGCCATTGACAATATCAACGCCGGTTACGGAACCGATATCATGACACCTGTTGACGGCAAATACGAATAACTTTGGTAGACTTACTATTCGAGGCTACGATGGATTTTACTACACCTTCCTTCATTTGAGCGGCTTTGAGGTTTCAGAAAATGAAACTGTAGAAACGGGCAACTTAATTGGTCATGAAGGAAACATCGGTTTAGGTCAGACGGGCCATAGCGGCTCACATCCGCATTTTGAGGTATCAAACGTTGATGCTTACAGCTCTATATCGGCTAGCTCTTTTGCGCCGCTTGGCGACACTTATTATCCTTACGACATTTGCAATCTCTTTATTAAATCGCGAACAAGCGCAGGGGCGGGAGCTACTTTTTGCAGCTCCCGCCCCTGCACCGTTATCTTGTCTCTATGAAATAGAAACGATTTTTATGGTTTTATCAAAGGTCAGCGCCGCTTTGGATGCACTGTTATTCACACTGATGTCATCCGGCATTCCGGGTAGCGGTGCCGTGTTTGTCTTACCGGACTCCATATCAAATAAATATAACTCAGGGCGACTCTTTGATGTATAATATAGCCATTTATTGTTTACCTGTTTGTCATAATACCAAATAACATCATTCGCATCAAATTGATATAATAACGTCGCGTCTTCGGCACGGTATATTTGTAAGTAATTATTATAGATGTTTTCAGGGTCATAGCCACTATGGATAAAGTAGTCTCCATTTGTACTCCACGAGTGTTTATAATAGGGATCGGGAATCACTTTTTCCATACGGTAAAGAAAAGTGCCGTCCAGAGAATAAAACTCATAAAAAATGCTTTTCCCCTCAGACGGATTAATCAGGTTCCCCTCCTTATTGTACACAGCTGCTAAGGGATCTTCTCTGGGCGGGGAGCCTAAATATAAAAACAATCTTTTTAAATCCGGAGATATAGATAATGGATCAATCCAATTCCCCATACTATCATCCAGCAAAATTGTTCCCATCGTCTTATCTGAAAAAACATCTTTAATGGTAACGGTATTCAAGCGATGTTCCCGTCCTGATCCGATTAGCAGCTTGCCCTGTTCTACCCTTGAAAAATACTCCAACGGAACAACGAGTTCTGCTAACGCCGCTTTTGCCGTATCTATCGGAATCTTCAATACCCTGAAATGTTGATTTCCAGCGTCAAATTTTCCGTTGTACCAATACACATTCTCCGTATCAAAGCTATATTCTTGTATGTGACCTGTCCCAAATTCGAAGTTGTCGGGCAGTTCAACCTCCCTTAGAATATCGGTGTCAACATTGTAAAGATACAGCGCTTTTGTCTCTTTTTGTTCATCTTTCGTATCCCGTCCGTATTCGGCAATAAACAATTCATTGTCCCTCACCCAATATATGCGCCTCGTGCCGTGCGGCAGCGTTATTTCCTTTATCACCGTCGTCTGCAAAGGCGCCGCCTCTAAAGATTCCGAGACATCTTCACTTGTCGAAGAATCTAAAGAATCTTCATCTACGGAAGAGGGCTTTAATTCTGTACTTACTTGCATTTGACAGGCTGAAAATATGCAGGCCATCATACACATACCGTAAACCAGCACAATTTTGCTTAATTTCACAATATCCCTCCTGATCGGACTTGTTTTTTATAATCTATCTGTTCAAACTATAAATATTGACGTAATTCATATTATTAGGGTAGTTGGGATAATTGGGATAATGGTAATAGGCCAATTTATCGCCTGCGGGGGAGACCAACAACGCTCCTGGCGATTTCAAATATAAAAGATCCGTCCTATCCATAGTGGTCAAATTTAAAGCGCTCACCAGATAATGGTCGTCGATCTTTTGGACCTCATATAAGATATTTTTAACAATAGCTATGATATTGTTCTTTTTGGTAGAATAAATCTCATTGCCCTTAAAATCTTTAACGAATTCATCGTAAGGATAGTCGCTCCTATAAGTCACAAAATATTGATCTGTATATTTTAAAAGCGATAATTTTATATTTAGTCTGGCCCATGTCGGGTCTTGGCCCTTAGCGATATCTAGAGTGGTATTTGTAGCAAAGTCCATGAGCTGTAGCGTTGTATCTCTGTGTTGCCCCGACTGAAATTCGGAAATTTTTCCGGGTAGCCTTCGTACTTTAAAATAAAAGCTTTACTTTTATTGGGGTACGGAGATCCATGGGAAGTATAGATCTCATAATAAGTCTTGTTGGCAATATCATGCTTAACAATATATTTTTTTGCATCCAAGTCATCTATAGGGGCAATAAAAAGACCTGTCTCATCAGAAGCAGTATAAAATCCATTGATATATCTCGCCCGATAAAATCCGTGATATGGTCCCCCTTCTGACGCAGGCAATTTAGCCGAACAATCCTCAATCTGATAAGTTCTCCGATTGATTCTTACATAGTAGGTAGGATCTTCATTCATATAGTAATAAACATAATCCTCTGCATCGTGAACGTAGGCTATAGAAAATTGATTATTAAAAGGGTTGATTGGCATTGCAATGGATGACAACTTATCACCGTCAAGATTATATACAGCGAGTTCCGCACGTTCTGAATCATCCGGCAGCTTTTCAATTTCAACAAAGGACAGTATTTCATTGTCCACCCATTCAAAAGTGCTCAAACGTTTTTCGTTAACCACAAGCTGGGTAACGGGCTCAGATTCCGTCATCAGCGTAACGTCTGCTGATTCAGGTTCTGGCTGCTGATCAGATGCTGTACCGGTATGGATTTCTGACGAGCTCGCAACCTCGCTACTGCTAGAAACACCCTCTATCTCTGCGGGCGCTTTGTCATTGCAAGAAGTAATCCCAATAATAATACAGCAGCAAATAATTGCTAAAATCCATCTTCTCATTTACTGATTCTCCTTTCTAGCTTTAAAAGCCTATGCGAATTGTTTATTAAAACTTTCACAAGTTAACTTTTCGCATCAATTATACTCTTTATATTTTATAAAAGTTGAATCAGAGTTGCCTTGCTGCAGAAAGGTAGACTGATAATAAGCTTTTAATAAAAATAAAGGAGAAATAGCAATGCAGTGTGTTGAATACGCAAGACTTAGAATTAAGCTATCGGGGTTTAATAGCGGTATTACAGGTAATGCGAATACGTGGTACGGAAACACCACATATTGCAAAAAGCTTAGCGGTCCTGCTACTTAGTCTATCGCATGTTGGAGCGGCGGCTCTCAAGGCTATAGCCATGTCGCTGTGATCGAGGAGTGGGATGAGGATGAAGGCATTATGAACTATTCCGATGCCAATTATTATAGCGATGGCAAAATTGTCAGCCGTAAAGGTATCACCGAAACCGAGATGCTCAAGCTTTTCGGATCTTCCTTTACTTTTCAAGGTTATGTCAAGTTAATAAAGTAATTCCTGAAGCCCTGCTTCAACAGAAGCAGGGCTTCACATCTTTGCATCAAATCAGATTTCACTAGGTTCCTCCTGTATGCTGCAAGCAAGGTATTTAAAGCGCTCAGCGTTTACCTTTAATGTTAGGATTCCGCTGCGTATGACTTTTGTGGTGTCCACTTTATCATAATACTCAAAATAGAGTAACAGCAAATCATCTTTGGTCTGCGCTTTTGTAAGAGCAAATTCAGCAGAACCGATACCATAGTCAAATAAATATACTTGTTCTTCTGTATCATAATTAGCAGCTTTTTTAATATGTTCAGCTGATACATCAAAGTGGCTCTGCACTTCTGCTTCCAGCTTTTCGGCTGTGACCTCCATTGGCTCAGTCCATCCGTCGGGAAACTCTTTTATAAGCACATGATGATAATAAAAGGCAGGAAAAGCATCAGGCGGCAATTCTTCGGGATTTGCCCATGAAATAGCGGTAATCCATGCGTGAACTGCGTCATTTAAATACTTGTCTGATAGTTCGCTGATATTTTGCTGTTTTTCGCAACTTGTAAAAATAAATAATATTGTCGCTATAATAAGAGCGAAAAAAGATTTAGATTTCTTGATCATTAATTAACAGCTCCCAAAAAATAATAAATAGGCTTTATATATAACTTCATAAAAGCAAAAACACTACACTATATTTCAAAAAAATTATAAGCAGCTGAAAAATTTATTATATAATCGTGCCTTCTTGCCAATAGTGAATACTACGGCTGCCGTACATAGGTACTCCTAGTCAACTTTATCATATTTGTACATAATATCCAACTTAGACTACCAATAAAGTTAATTGCTTGTATCTGCCGGTATACGCAGAGAATTACAGTTTTCGCGAACTGAAATCTGGGGCTATTTTACAGGCTTAGGGGTGATATCTCACGATACCACCCCTGTATATGCTTAATGAGCTGTAAAATAAAACAACAATCCGAACCCATCTCCTATCGGAAAAAGGTTCGGATTATCATGATTTGGTGCCGGTGAAGGGACTCGAACCCCCACGGTTTCCCTCACGATTTTGAGAAGTCTCCACTCAGAGGAAGTTACTCGAATTTGCAAGTAAATATCGGTATATAGAACTGGTGAAAACCCGCATTTTTAAAGGGTTTTGACCGGTTTTTTGTATTTTTCTCAGCAAACAAGCGGGTTCGCGGTTTTTCACAAAAAGATTTTCTTTTTGCAGAAATAAGAGAACTTTTTAGAGAACCAATATCGGGATGCGCTTTTGCGCCATAATTTTTAAATTCATGCAGCCGCCTTCTGCCATTGACAAATTGGAACTTAAAGGGGTCGCGCAATGGATTTCACCAAATTTGTCTACTACAAAAAGCTGTTTAGCAGTTACGCCGATGTTGTAGATTTAGTTACCTTTCGCAAAATGCTTGGCGGAATCTCTGAAAAAGCTGCTTTGAGTCTGGTGCAGGAGAACCACGTAAAGCATTTTTACATCGGGCAACAATATCTGATACCCAAACTCTATGTCATTGAGTATGTCATGAGTCAGCACTATGAAGAGTATCGGAAGTGTTTAAAAGTGAGCGTTTAGGAGGTTGCGCGCATGTCATGCAAAATTATTGCTATTATCAATGAAAAAGGTGGCGTAGGTAAAACTGCCACAGCCACTACCCTTGCCTATCTTCTGTCCAAGAAAGGTCATCGCACCGCCCTGATCGACTTTGATGGTCAAGGGCATTCAAGTATTATCTTCGGTGTGAATAACACTAACAAACTGGATATTACAATCAATACCCTATTACGCAGGATTGTTGAGGATGAACCTCTCCCCTCACTCGAAAACTACATAGTCAAAACCGAGTGTGGGGTTGACTTGATTCCGTCCAACACCCAACTTTTCACCTTAGAACGAAACCTCTGCAACGTCGATTTTCGTGAACACATCTTAAGGAGGTGGCATCTTGAGCAAAGTGACCTTTCTTGCCGACCTGTATAAAACGTCGGTGCAGGAATACACGAAAAACCCTGCGGAGTGGAAAGGTTTGCTGTCCTGTATGGCAAAGTATTATAAACGCTCTTTCGATAACGCCGTTCTGATTTACGCCCAACGCCCTGACGCAAGCCAGCTTGCCACCTTTGATGAATGGCGCGACAGGCGGATTAATCGGAACATTAACCGGGGCGCAAAGGGCATCGCGGTCATTGACATGGATAATCCCACCGCCAGTCTCAAGCACCTGTTTGACTTCATGGATACCAACGGTGACGAGCAGAGCTTCAAACAGGTTTTGAGCTATCTGTGGGAACTGGAGGAACAGTACAAGCCCAGCTTGCTGGTTAAATTCCATAAAAAATACCATACCCCTACCTCCAGCACACCGCTGTGCCTGTATAAGCTGGTACAGCAACGGGTACGTCAGGTTTTACCGAAGTACATGGAAAACTTCAAAGTGCGAGATGAAAGCAGTATGCTTTACGGCGCACCTATTGAAGCGGTGAAAGCAGAATTTACGGAGCTTGTCACGGACAGCGTTGCCTACACTGTGTTTCAGAAATGCGGGCTTTCCGCAGAGCTGTTTGAAGAAAATGCCTTTGAAAATATCAGTCACTTTAACAGCTTGGAGCTTTTTATGGCAATGGGGAGCTGTACAGTGTCCCTTGCCAGACCGATCCTGAAAGAGATCCATCAGGAAATTCAGCAAATCAAAATTGAAAGGAGCCAAATTTATGAGAACCAAACCATTAATGAACCTCACTTACCGGCAGGGCGAGGACGGGATGCTGTACCCCAACCTGCAAATCTCGGAGAACGAGGAAACCGACCGGACGCCGGTGGGCAGATTCGGGAGCCTGTGGAAGAACTATATGCTGGAGAACCACCCACACCGCCTGTCGGAGTTGGTGGCACAGGGCAAAATCAACGA
>JAEWTL010000013.1 GCA_023459495.1 Bacillota bacterium
TGCCGCCGGGATCAAGCTGTTTGAATATCTTTTCGATCTCGGACAGGCGCGGCTGGCTCCGGTTGGCAATGATGATCTTGCTGGGGTAGCTGCCCTTGAACCGCTCCTGCATCAGGTGATACCCCATCGAGATCGCGCTGCCGCCTGCGCCCATGATGAACACCTCAGCTCCGGTGTTCTTGAAATAGTCCTTTGGTACGAACTCGTCCAGCGCCAGCCCCGACGTGATGGGGTCTTTTGCGTGTCCGCGAAGCTGGCCGTCCATCTTGGAGATGGACGAGAGCTCGCCGAACGCCTGCGCCAGCGGGTCGAGGTATTCAAACATGTCCTTTGTCGCTTCATACAGGTCGATCTTGTGCGTGGTGACGAGCGCGCCCATGGAGAGCGGATCGTGCTTGATGAAATCGACGACCTCGCGGTATACCTCCGGTTTCTCGTGGATCGCGATGTCGATGCCTTTCATGACGGCGTCGATGCCGAGCGCCTTGGCCCATTCCGGAAATACTTTCATGATGGACGACTTTGTTGTCGTTACCCCGATGAAATACATCGTGGGCTGCGTTGCTGCTTCCAGATTCATCCGTTGCGATACTCCTTTTAAATATTTAAAAACATGGTGTTGGATTGACTGATGCAGTTTGCTTTGGAGCAGCGCCTAAAGCGGCGCTGCTCCAAAACCGTTCGATCATACCTTGACTTTTGATCCGCTCGCTGCTGATTTTTTGGCAGCATCGAGGATTTTGATGATGTTTACGCCGTCGTGGAAGTTCGGCGTCACCTGCTCGCCTTTCGCCAGCGCGGTTAGATAATCATACGCGGCGTTGACAAACGTAGTCTCGTAGCCCACCAGATGACCCGGTGCCCACCAGTTGCCAGTGTACGGATGCGAGCCGTAGGTGGCCATGATGTTGCGGAAGCCCTGCTCGGGCTCCGCGTCGTCCATGCAGAGGTAGTTGAGCTCATCCATGCGTTCAAGGTTCCATGTCAGGCTACCCTTCGAGCCGTAGATTTCAAAGTAGTTGTAGTTGCGCCGGCCACCTGCAAAACGGGACACGTCGCACGAACCCAGCGTTCTTTTGCCCGCGAAATCCATCACGATAAAGCACGCGTCGTCCACAGTGACCTTGCCCTTGGCAGCGGCCTCTCCGGATCCCTTCGAAAACGTTGCCGAACCTGCGCCTGGCAGCGGTCTTTCCTCGATGAACGTCCGCATATCCGCGTATACGCTCTCCACTTCGCCCACCAGATACCGCGCGAGGTCAATCGAGTGGGACGCGAGGTCGAACAGCGGCCCGCCGCCTGCCGTCTCCTTCTTCAGGTGCCAGGTCAGCGGGAAGTTCTCGTCCATGATCCAATCCTGCAGATACGCGCCGCGGAAGTGGTAGATCTCGCCAATCTTGCCTTCCTCGATCAGCTGCTTGGCGTAGGCGACAGCGGGAACCCGGCGGTAGTTGTGGTTCAGATAGTTTAGCACGCCCGCCTTGTCGCACTCGGCGGCCATCTCTTCCGCATCCGCCACGGTCAGCGCAAACGGCTTCTCGCAGAATATATGCTTTTTGTTCTTGGCCGCGTGGATCACCATGTCCTTATGGAGGTACGTGGGCGATACGATGTCGACGACATCCACATCATCCCGCTCAATGGCTTTTTTCCAGTCGGTGGTGTATTCCTCGAAGCCCCATTTCTCCGCAAACGCTTTGGTCGAGGCTTCGTCCGTACCCACTGCCACCTTCAGCACGGGTTCAAACTCCACGTCGAATATCTTGTCCACCGTGCGCCACATGTGGCTGTGAACCTTGCCCATAAAGCCTTTGCCGATGACGGCGATATTCAGCTTCTTCTTCATCGTATCGTCTCCTTATTACAGCGCGTTCACGATGGCTTTAAGCCCCTGCACGCTCTTCTCTACGCACTCATCTTCACGGCCCATCCAGTCGTAGTGCGGATGGTCGATCTCCACCGCGAGGAAGCCCGTGAAGTTGGTCTTGTTCAGTATGTTCGCAAGCGCCTGGTTGTCGATGAGGCCTTCGCCCACCGGCACGCCGGAGAAGAAGAACCAGTCGTTCGGACGCGCCATGCGCGGATTGACCTGAAGGTCTTTCAGATGCACGGCAAGCACATGCGGCGCAAGCAGCTCCATCGCCTTGATCGGATCGTCCAGCAGGCGCAGGAAGTTGCCGGTATCGAAGTTGACGCCGAAGTTGGGCGAGCCCACGTTCTCCAGCAGCTGCATGATCTCTTCGCCGGTATAGTCGATGTGGTTTTCGACCGCGAGCTTGATGTCGTTGTCTTCCGCGATCTTGATCGCTTCTTTAAACTGCTTGCTCAGCGCTTCGATCTGCGGGCCGTGCGGCTCGAGGCGGAACATCAGCGACGAACCCGTGACGCGCATGACGTCCGCGCCCATCAGCTTCGCTTTGGGAATGCAGGCCTTCATCTCTTTAAACGCTTCTTCGTTCTTGCCTCTTTCGAGCCCGTCCGGATGGCCCCATGCGAAAACGCGGTCGAAGCCGTACTCGTCGAGCTGTGCTTTGAGTTCCTTTATGTATGAATCCTCGAGGGATTCAAAGAAACACGATTCCAGCGATACGCCATCCACGCCGAGCTGCTGTGCTCTGGTCAGGAAGTCGCTCATTGTCATCTTCTTCTGTGCGGGCTCCTGGTCGGGGTAGACTTCGCCGAAAAACCTGTGGTAGCAATAGCTGTCGATTCCTATTTTCATAGCTTCATTCTCCTTCTCTTTGTATTTACAGTATTTCAGTTTTCCAACCGAAAACTTTTGCAAGCTGTGTCAGTTCCGGAACCCTGTTGCCCGCGATGATCAGCTGGTGGTGGGACGAAAGTACTTCCATCACCTTGTGCCCGTCCTTGTAGCGGATCAATGCGCCGTTCCGGCAGTCCGAGCCGGGGTACTGTACATAGTCCTCGATCTCGGCCTGTATCACGGTCAGTTTCTTGAAGCTCGAATCGATCTTGGTCAGCGTAACCGGCCCTTTGGCGAATTCGCAGTCGATCATGATGGCGTTCTCGTCCACGATCTCCAGTGCTTTGGGACGCATGCACCACTTGGAACAGAACGGGCGCGGCGCAAGGCCGAAATACCCGCAGTGCACGCCCAGCGCGTGGTTATCCGGATCGTCGATGTCCGGGAATTTGTCGATCTTCTCGTGCGCCAGCGCCGCCATTCCCACGAGGAACGGGTAGATGTTGGTCATCATGATGGGCGCTTTCAGCGAACGGTACAGGATGAACGTGCTCAGCAGCGTCAGCGTGTCGCCCTCACAGGCCCAGATGATGTCGTCCTTTTCAAACATCATCGTCCACGAGAGGCACGGCGTGGTATCCGCGTTGAACGATTCGTTGAGGCAGTTGCTGCCCACGCCTTCAACGCCGCCGATCTCATTGATAACTTCCTTGACGGCGATATAGATCTTGACCGCGCGCAGGTAGTTGGCTTCCGGCACGCCTTCCATGCAGATGTCCCAGTTCTTCGCCACTTCGCGGGCCGCGTCGTCGCTGATCTGCTTTGCGCGGTCGCCCACCTCTTTCCAGCTGCGGTAGATGAGCTGCATGCCGAAGGTTTCCTGCATGATGCGCGTACATTCCTCTTCCCACCAGTAGAAGCGTTTGAAAATGTACGCCTGCATGCCCTCGCCCGGGCTGTCCTGCAGCATCAGGAATTTGCCGCCCTGCGCCAGCGTCTTTTTGGCGCCGATTGCCCGGAGGATCACCTTTGCCAGCTCGATGTTGTAGGGTGAAAACACGTTGAGTCCGTTGGCCCGCAGGTAGGTTACGATCTCCCAGTCCCACATCTCCACGGTGCCGAATTTCGACGTCAGTACGATGATGGGCAGCGTAATCTTTTTCAGCCCTTCGATCTCCCGGAACGCCGCGCCGATCAGCTGCGGAAACACAACCGCGTCCGCCTCGGCAGGCAGTTCGCTGCCCACGGCGACAGGCTCCAGCAGTTGGGCTACATCGCTGTACATCTCCTTAATCCGCGCCAGCTGGGCATCAAATTCCTTGCGCTCCCTCTCATTGGCGGCGGAAAAATACAACGGAACAAGACGTGTTATCATCATATTGCCATCTTCCTTTACGTTTATTTCTTTAAGTCTCTCGGTTCATCACGCAATATCGATTGTTATACCCAGCTGCTCCAGTTCGCTGACCTGCTGCTCGGACAACCCCTTATCCGTGATGATGGTGCTGATATCGTGGATGTCCGCAAACTTGACGAACGAAGCCCGTCCGAATTTGCTGCTGTCGCTGAGCAAAAATACCTCTTCCGCGAAATTGACCAAGCTCGTCTTGATCTGCGCGAGCTCCAGGCCGGGCGTCGTCAGCCCGTTCTTGATGCTGACGGAGTTGCTTGCGACAAAAGCCTTGTCGACGCGCAGTCCTTCAAGGCACCTCAGCGCAATCGGGCCTACGCTGCAGTGAAACCCTCTGCGCAGCCTTCCGCCAATCAGGACGATGTCGGCATCGGAGTTGTCCTCCAGAAAGCTGGCGATTTCGATATCGTTGGTGACGACCGTGAGGCTCTTTTTGGAGATCAGCTGCTTTGCAAAGCACAGCGTCGTCGTGCCGGTATCGAGCGCAATCGTGTCGCCGTCTTCCACATAGGACAGCGCCTTTTTCGCAATCGCTTCCTTCTCGTGGATATGCTCCACCTTTTTCTGGCTGGAGTTCAGCTCGTAGTTGGCTTTTACGTTGGGTATAGCGCCGCCATGCGTCCTCTTCAGCAGTCCCGCGTTTTCCAGCTCAGTCAAGTCGTTTCGGATCGTCGCCGGAGAGACCTTGAATATTTTGCAAAGCTCGCTCACCGTTGATTTTCGGTTCTTGTGGATGTACTCCGCGATCGCGGTCTTTCTTTCTTCCGCAAACATAGACTCGTTCTCAGGTTCACTCATTTAGCATTTCCTCCCAGCATATGATAGATTTTGCGCAGTGCTGAAAACGACTCCAAATACGCCTGCGAGTACAGATCGTAGCTTTCGCCGCGCTCCCGGTCATTTGCGATTTCGGCGCCCGGCTTTTTGAAACCTTCAGCAGTTTTAGCAATATTATCATACACCCCGACGGCGTAACCGGCAACGATTGCGCTGCCCAGCGGCGCAGTATCCACGTTTTCCAGCGGCACATACGGGAGGCCCAGAACATCCGCTTTAATCTGATTGAAAGGCGCGCTCTTCGCGCCTCCGCCCATACCGAACACTTTATGTATCTCCGTATCGATACCGATGTCCCGCAGCACGTTCAGATAGTATTTGTATTCGTACGCGATGCCTTCCATAATGGCACGGAAAAGATGGCCCCGCTTGTGAGCGAAGTTAAGGCCAATGAAGCTGCCCCGTACATCCGGGTCGTTCGGGCATACCCTGCCCGCAAAGTGCGGGATGAAAATCAGCCCGTCGCTGCCCGGCGAAACCTGCTCCGCTTCGCGCTCCAGTGTCTCGTAATCCACCGCGCACTCCACGCCCGCGATGCTGTCCTTATACCATTTCAGGCACAGGCCGCCGCCGTTGATGTACGCCAGCGGCATCCACAGCCCGTCGATAACCGACCGCATCAGCATCAGCGCCTCGTGTTTGGTATCCGGCTTGTATGTATCGACGCAGCAGGAGAGGATGGACGCGGTGCCCGCCACATCAAAAACCTGACCGGGCTTCACGATGCCCGCGCCAAGGCAGGTCGCGGCGGAATCCCCGCAGCCCGCAACGACCGGCAGCCCCTCCGTGAGTCCGCACGCGTCCGCATATTCCTTCTTCAGCCCGCCGACGATCTTCCAGGGCTCCGCGATGTCGGGCAGTTTATCCTTAGCGACTTCAAATGTGCCGAGCAGCTCGTCGGACCAAACCTTATTAAGGTTATCCGCAAAGCCGCTGAAATGAATGCAGGTGTGGTCGATGACCGCCTCGTCAGATTTCAGTCCGCACAGCCTGCCGCCGACATAGACGTGCGGCAGCACAAACTTCTCCACCCGCTTGTAAGCCTCCGGCTGCTCGTTCTTCCACCACAGCACCTTGGGGCCGTGCGTATAGGTGACGGGTGAGCCGTTCAGCTCCACCGACTTTTGATTGGCCAGCCGCTTGATCTCGGTGATATATTTGCCGCACTTGGTATCGAGCCAGCTGTCATAATACGTGACAGCCTCGAAATCCTTGCCGATGCCCATGATTCCGGCCATCTGAGAGTCCATGCCAAGCGCCCTGATTCGGGCGGCATCGACGCCGCTTTTGGTTACGGCATCCTTGATCGTGTTGATGACAGAGGAAAAAATCTCGTCCGCTTCCTGATACACCTCGCCCGTCTTGGGGCTGATCAGATTGGACGCCTCGAAGCTGCTGCCCCGTACGCGGCCTTCCTCATCGTATAGGATGGTTTTCGTTCCCTGCGTGCCGATATCAACGCCGATCAAATAATTCATGCAAACCTCTTAAAATTCGATAACGTGTTTTAAGCCGATCGCCTTTTCGGCGTTCTCGAAAGCCTTGCCGATCTCGTGAATGCTGTACCGCCCCGTCACGATCCCCGTGAGATCGATCAGGCCGTCCGCGATGAAGCCCATCGTGGTACGGAAGTGCGAGATGCTTGCGCGCGACGTTCCGGTAACGATCAACTGCTTGTAATGAATGAGGTTCGTGTTGATCGGCACGATTTCCTTTGTCTTGGGCAGACCGCCGAAGAAATTGATCCTGCCGCCTTCAGCCATCAGTTCCAGCGACTGCCGCTGCACGTCGGGCGACGGGCAGGCCGTGATGCACACGTCCACGCCCCGGCCCTTCGTCTGCTCCTTGATGAAGCCTGCGAGGTCGTCGCCGTGGTAGGTGATGATGCTGTTCTCAATGTCCTTGCACAGCTGCAGGCGGTCGGCGGAGAGGTCGTTCATGATGACCTTGGCCGCGCCGAATATCTTGGCCAGCTTTGCGTGGAACAGGCCGATGGTGCCCGCGCCTACGATCAACACATAATCGCCCGGCACGATGCTGCAGTGCAGCGAACCGTTGTACGCGCAGGACAGCGGTTCGTTGATCGCCACTTCCTCCGCCTTCATTCCGGCAGGCGTCACCATCATGTTGCCCTGGCGGATCGCGTTCTCCGGTATCTTCACGTATTCCGCAAACGCGCCGTCCATGTTGATGCCGAAAGCGGTGTAGCTGTCACACATGTGGCCGTTGCCGCGTACGCACTTGTCGCAGATGCCGCAGCCGATGTTGGGCGCTACCGCGATCTCCATGCCTTCCTTGTAAAAATCAACGTTCTTGCCGACCTGCTCGATGACGCCGCCGAACTCGTGGCCCAGCACCCGCGGGTTGGTCTCGCTGATGTCGCCGTAGCCGTTCTGATACATTCTGATGTCCGTACCGCAAATGGCCGCGCTCTTGATTTTGAGCAATATCTCATTATCGTTTATTGTCGGTTTCGCTATCTCTTCCACAACGAGTTTTCTGGGTCCGTACAATCTTGCTGCTAACATGTTGCCCCCCTACAGTTTAATGATCGTTTTTTCCTTGATGGAGCGGTTACCCGCCTTTACGACGGCTACTGCCATCTTCCCGTCTTCCCCGGTGACCTTCGGCACCGTATCGTTAATGACGCTCTGTACAAACTGGATATCCTCTTCCAAATAAGCATCCTTAAACAGCGTCGTCCAGCTCGTGATGAACGGCGTGTTGGTTCCGCTTCCTTCACTGACCACCTTCAGGTGATACGCATCGGTGCGACCGATGAACACAACGCCCTTCGTACCCAGCACCTCTACCCGCGCGTCGTAGCCGTATCCCACGTATTGCGCGCCTTCAATCGTAAACTGAACGCCGTTTTTGAACGTGCCCGACATCACGACGTTGTCGTAGAAGTCCGGGTATTCCGCAGCGATCTCTTTATTCCGGTAGTTCCCCGCGATCGCGTAGAGCGAGTCGATATCGCTCTCCGCCAGCCACCTGACGCAGTCGATATCGTGGCTGTTTACCTCGGCCAAAGGCCCATTGCTGATCTCAATATCATACATCCATTCCCGCGGCTTGCTCGGCCCTCTCGTCAGCGACCGGATATGCACGATATCGCCGATCGCGCCGCTCTGGATCGCTTCCTTGGCTTTCTGGAAGCTCTCATCGAAACGCCGCATAAAGCCGACCTGCAGCTTGACGTTGTTCTTCTTCGCCGCTTCGTTCATGTCTTCGCATTGCTGCACCGTCATCGCCATCGGCTTTTCGCACAGGATATGCTTGCCGGCGTTTGCGCAGTCTACGACGATGTCCCGGTGGAACTTCGTGGGCGATACCACAACCACGGCGTGGATATCCTCCTGCTCAAGAACCTGCTTATAGTCCGTATAGTATCTGTCGATTTCAAGCTCTTCACACGCCTTTTGGCATGCTTCCTCAAACGGATCGGCCACCGCTACGATATTCGCATTCGGCACCCTCGATTTGAAGTTTCTCGCGTGGATCATTCCGGCTCGGCCTGCGCCAATTAAGCACACATTTACTGTCTTTTTCATCGTCACTGCTCTCATTTAATCGTATAATTTTGTAATCGTTTATTCTTTTATATTATTGTTTATTGTTATTTTATATTGTTTCTTATTCGAAGTCAATATAAAATTGAAGAAAAAGCGTGCTTTAGCAAAAAAGAAATGGACACCAGCCTAAAGCAAAAAAGGGTCCGTGCAAACGCAAATACCGCCTGCCCGCAATCCCCCTTCCGCTTATATGAAAAAGATACACATTGCCCAAAAAGGCTATTCCACGGCGCTAAGACGGTTTTCTGTCAGGTATTTTTCGTACATCTCCCGCCACTTTTCCTGACCATCCGGAACAAATTCCGCCACTTCGGTGGATCGGATCAGTGCGCTCCTCGCATCCCTCAGCGAGCCAAATTCGCCCGCCGCGATCAGCTGCACCATCGCGTTGCCCAATGCGGTCGCTTCGGACGGCCCGGCGAATACCGGTTTGCCCGATATGTTCGCGGTAAACTGATTCAACAGTTCGTTTTGTGCGCCTCCACCCACGATATGCACCAAAGGCAGTTCGTATCCGCAGGCGTATTCCAGGCATTCCAGCACATAGCGGTATTTGCACGCAAGACTTAAAAGCACGCAGCGCACCACGTCGCCCGTTTCGCGCGGCGCCGCCTTCCCCTGCGATTCAAAAAAGCGCGCAACGAGCTCGGGCATGGGTCCCGGCTGATAAAACATCTCGTCGTCCGGATCAAACAAATGCATTTCCCATTTGGACTCGGCGGCAAGACGTGCCAGCTGCGAGAAATCGTAATCGTTTCCGCGTTCCTTCCAGTAACGCTGGCATTCCTGCAGAATCCACAGGCCCATCACGTTTTTGAGCAGCCGGATGCTTCCGCCCACCCCGCCCTCGTTGGCAAGGCCGTGCCGGTAGCTGCGCTCGTTGATCAGCGGGCTGCTAAGCTCCGTGCCGACGATGGACCATGTGCCGCTGCTGATATACGCAAACCTTGGCGCAAGGCTCGGCACCGCTGCCACCGCCGAAGCCGTGTCGTGCTCTCCCACCGCGATCACAGGTAGCCGCTTTACTGACAACTCCCTGCTTACCGCATGGGACAGCCTGCCCGCCTCTTGTCCGGGCTGGATAATATTCTGCAGCAGCCGCTCAGGAAAGCCAATGCTTTGAAGCAGCGGCAGCTCCCAGCCGTCACTGGTTGGGTTATACCCCTGAGAAACGCTGGCCAGCGTATATTCCGTCACCTTTTCACCGGTCAGAAAAAACGTCAGCGCATCGGGCACAAAGAGCAGGCTGTCCGCGGTTTCCAGCATCCACGGACGCTGTCTGGCGACTGACAGCCACTGATAGAGCGAGTTCATGCGGTTAAACTGCAGCCCGGTACGATAATAGAGCTCTCTGCGCGAGATGCACTTATCCATCTCCTCCACCATGCCCAACGTTCTTCCGTCGCGATAGGTATGGGGAGGCTCAATCATCGTTCCCGTGCTGTCCAGCAGCAGATAATCGTTGCTGAAAGCGTCAATACCGATCGAATCCGCATCGTTTCCAGCCGCCGCGATCCCGCGCTTCAAGCCTTCGTGCAGCGCGAATATATCCCAATAAAGGCTGGTGCCAACGATGATCGGCTTATTTAAAAATCTGTGCAGCACTTCAAGCGAGAGCTTCCCGCCGTCATACGCGGCCCTGAAAACCCGTGCGCTGGATGCGCCGATATCGCAAACGATCAGCTTTTTGTTCATGGTTAGATAAGCTTCCCAAACAGGTTGCACACCGCGTCCGCTTCGACGCGCTCGACGACGGAAAACGCCTGCTCAATATGCTTGCCCACCGCGACAGTGCCATGATAGGGCAGCAATCCGCAAAGCCCGGTGATCTTCAGCTGCTCGCGCTTGGGCAGGAAGTATTCATACGCGTTCTCGGCCAGTTCCATGCTGTACGCCTTTGCCTGATGGATCAGCCCAGTCTCGCCCATCTTCAGCGTGGCCTCGGTCACCTGCGGGATCGGCTTGCACGCCGCGACAAACACCATCGTATAGAACGGATGCGCGTGGATGACGCCGTTTACCTCGGGGATATTCTTCATGATCAGCGCGTGCATCCTGCCCTCGCGGGAGAATGCGCCTGTGCCTTCGATTATATTGCAGTCGTAGTCGATCAGCAGCGGTTCCTCGATATCGATGCGGCAGTGTTTGTGCTCGCTCATCATCGAAGGGGACAGCAGTATGCGGTTATCGTCCACGCGCATTGCGAGGTTGCCGCCCGCCGCGTTGGTCAGCCTGCGTTCCCACATATCGCTGGCGATCTGAAGGATTTTTTTGCGTTCGCATAAGTATTTCACGTGAGGTTCTCCAATCTTTCGACCTTAATATTTTCACAAAGCGCTTCCGCCTTGCTTTTATCCAAACCAACGGACAACGGATTGAGCGCTTCCGCCGCGCCGCACGCCGCCGCAAACTTGAGGGCACGCTCCGGCGCATAGCCGTTTTTGATCGCGCAGACAAGCCCGCTTAAATAAGCGTCACCGCAGCCCACCGTATTGACGGCTTTCACATCGGCTACGCCCGCGCGGTACAACTCCTTGCCGAACTTGACGATGCTGCCCTTGCTGCCCATCGAAACCGCAATGATTTCGATATCGTAGTCGGACAGACTTTTGATCGCCGCCACGATCTGCCCGTCCGTTTCCGCCGGCATGCCGGTCAGTTCGGAAAGCTCCTCCGCGTTGGGCTTGATCAAAAACGGGCCGTGTTTGATCCCGGATTTCAGCGACGCACCCGCGCTGTCCAGCGCGATGCGGCAGCCCTTCTCATGCGCCGAGGCCAGCAGCTTATCCTGCAGCGAGGTTCCCGCGCTGTCGGTAAAGTTGGAGGCATCACCCGATATGACGACCCAGTCAATCCGATCCGTCAGCGCGTCATACCGCTCGTAAAATGCGTCCAGAATCTCAGCGGACACCTCGGGGCCTTTTTCGCATATCAACGTGCTCGATTTCTCATCGATCAGCAGATAGTTCGTGCGTGAATCGCCTTGCTCCGAAAGTATAAAATCGCAGGTTACTCCACTGCCTTCAAGGCTTTCGATAATCTGTCTTCCGGTGTCGCCCATCGCGATACCCGTCGCGATGCTGGGCTCCCCAAGGCAGGCAAGATTGACGGAAACATGCGTGCCTTTGCCGCCGACGCAGTTTTCGCGGCGGGTTATTCGATTGGTAACGTTAAATGTAAACCCATTGACGAACAGCAGCCTGTCCATCGCGGGATTGAGAGTCACAGTCAGTATCATTAGAAAATCAAGGGCTGTCCTATCAAAAGAACAGCCCTTTTGCCTTTCGATTAGAAATATACTCTTTCGGTCAGTTCAGGGCAGACAAACACTTTGACGAGGTTCTTCTGTTCTCTGATCTCTTTGAGCGCCGATTCCAGCTCAGCCAGCGGCACCGCCATGGAGAACATGGGCTTGGGATCGATGATGCCGTACTTCAGCAGCGTGATGGCTTCGCCCCAGTTGTTGCCGATGCCCGCACAGGAGCCGCTCACCTTTTTCTCGCCCAGCACGAACTCGTACGGTTCCAGCGCCGCCGTCTGGCCCTGCGCAGCGATACCGAACGCTTCCACTTTGCCGCCCCGGCGGAGCATCTTGAACGCCTGCTCATAGGTCGCCGTGGAGCCCACCGCTTCGATCACATAGTCCACGCCGACTCCGCCCGTGAGGCGCTTGACTTCCGCCACCACATCCGGCACTTCATGAACGTTGATGGTAATGTCCGCGCCCATCTTCTTCGCCGTCTCCAAACGGGCTGCGTCGTCGCCGATTACGATAACGGGAGCGCAGGCTCTCGCCTTCGCCACCGCGCCGTGCAGAATACCGAGTCCGCAGCCGATGACCGCGACAGAGGAGCCGATCTTGGCGTCCATACGCTCGGCAGCGTGGAGCACCGCGGTCAGCGGTTCCACAAAAGCGGCGGTATAGTCGTCCATCTCATCGGGCAGATGGTAGCAGTTCTTCCAAGGAGCCTTCACGTATTCCGCAAAGCCGCCGTCCGTATGGATACCGAGCTGCGTGAACGTTTCGCAGAGCAGGCCGTCGCCGCGGCGGCAGAAGTAGCAGGTGCCGCAAGTCAGGCAGATGTCAGCCGCCACGCGGTCGCCCACCTTGAGGCCCTTCGCATTTTTGCCGACTTCGGCGATTTCGCCCCAGAACTCGTGTCCGGTAATCATCGGCAGCTTGTCCGCCGCGTATTTGCCGGTATAGATGCTCCAGTCAGATCCGCAGATGCCGCAGACCTTAATCTTGATGAGAACTTCGTCGTCGCTGATCTGCGGAACAGGAACTTCAACATACTCCATCTGATAGGGAGCTTTTACAACTTGTGCCTTCATTGTCTTTGCCATAATATCACCTCATTAATCTCTGGGATTGTTGAAAATCTTATCGCGGCGGCCTTCGTACGGCGCTTTGATAATCAGCGGCTTCAGGAACGGCGCAACCTTCTCCACGCCGTCGCCTACGCTCATCGTCACATCTTCATGCTCGTAGGAGAGCACATAGTCGTAGCCGACCATGGAAAGCTCGGTGATGACCTTCTTCCACGGCACGCTGCCCCAGCCGGGGATGCGGAACCGGAACGCGCGGTCGAGTCTCAGCCAGTCGCCCTGCATCAGGATGCCGCCGCGCTGGATGTTATGCTCCACGATCTCGCCGTCCTTGGCGTGTACGTGGAAGATACGGCTGCCCAGTTCGTCGATGAAGTTTTCGACGCGCAGTCCGAGATAGATGAGGTTCGCGGGATCGAGGTTGAAACCGAAGTTCGGATGTCCGCCCAACAGCTCAATCGCTCTCTTCGCGGTGTGAATGTCGTAGATCATGTTGTTGGGATGCGGCTCCACTGCGAACTTCACGCCGTATTCCTTGAACTTGTCCATGATCGGCAGGAACACTTCGGCGAATTCCTTCTCCATCTTGTCCCAGCCGTCTGCGCACGGGAACGGGAAGTAACGGCCCCAGTTGGTGACACCGGTGAAACCATTGACCACCGGAACTTCCAGCGCGTTGGCCGCCTGCACCGTCTTCATCAGGTTCTCGATGCCGTACTTGACCTTTTCTTCCTTGGTGCCGGGGCAGAGCTTGTCGGTATCCTCGGTGTGCGGTCCCAGTATCAGCAGGGAATCCGCATGGTTGGACAGGCCGGAAATCTCGACGCCGTAGCTTGCGAGCGTCTTCTTGAGCTCAGCCGCCTTGCCGGGTTTTAAAATCTCGTCACAGTCAAACTGGCCGCATCCGCTGTATGCAGGAATTTCCATCATTTCATAGCCGTGTTCCACCATTATCTTAGCGACTTCTTCCAGCGACAAATGTGCGTAGTTGGCTGCAAAAAAACCTAATTTCATTGGCGATTTCTCCTTTTTATATTATTTACAAGCTGCGAGCGCTTCTCAGGTATGCATTTTGCGCAGCGGCCCGAATTCTTTTCTGGTCTTTACCAGCACGTCGGTGTAGTGCTTATTATACGTGCAGCAGCCGATTTCTTTCTGGCGGATCAACAGCTCGAGGCAGTTGTCGCACAGCGTGCACCATTTGATCTCGTTCTCACGGCCTTCGCGAAGCTTTTTGGCCAGGAACGGGTCCGCAAAGGACTGGCGTCCGAGCGCAAGCATGTCGACCTTGCCTTCTTCAATAAACTTCGTGCCGTAGAAGAACATCGAGTTCTTCTCCGCTTCCGCAGCGAGGCAGCCGTTTTTGCCGTTTCTGAACACCGAATAGTTCGAGCCGATGATCGCAGCGCTCTTGACGGCGTTCTTGAACTCCTTCGCCCAGGTGGGATGCAGGAACGCGAAGTACGGAGCGTGCTTGTCAGCCTGGGTGATGGCGACGGTGATGGAGGGGCTGCCGCCGGACTGTACGAAGTACTGCGCACCGCGCTCTTCGAGGCCGCGGATCAGATCCAGAGGCTCGGTCAGGTCGATGATCGGGGAATCCGGGCCTTCCGTGCCGAAGCCGCCCGGGAAGCCTTCCCATGCGGAAATCTTGGAGCCGATCAGGAAGTTCGGGTCGTTGATCTCTTTGTTGATCCTCTCATAGAGGTCGAAAGCGAAACGCCTTCTGTTCTCCCACGAGCCGCCGTATTTCCAATTACGGTCGTTGTAAGGCCGCAGTATCTGGGAACCCAGGTAGCCGTGGCAGAGCTTCAGGTCGATGCCATCCGCGCCGGCATCGTAAGCGATGCGCGATGCGAGCACGAACTGATCCATGATGTGATCGACTTCTTCTTCGGTCAGCACCTCGCCGCCGTAACCAGGAAGCGGTTTCACCGTGACCCTGCGGGAAAAGTCCGGGTGGCTCAGCTCGCCCGAATGCGTCAGCTGAAATACGAACAGGGCGTCCGGGTTCAGCTTCTTCATATCGCCCACGAATTTTTCAAGCGGCTTGGCGTTCTTGGGCATGATCGAAAGCTGGTTCTTTCTGCTGCGGCATTCGTCCGTCACCGTGATGGCTTCCAGCGTGATCATGCCGGCTTCACCTTTGAAGAGGTTGGCATACCGCTCAACAGTCAGGTCCGACGGGTTGCCGTCTGCATCCGCATCCGTGCATTCCATGGCCTGAATGAAAAATCTGTTCTTGCATTCCCTATTGCCGATTTTGATCGGGCTTAGCAATACGTCCTTGTAACGATCCATTTGGTTCCCTTCCTTTGCGTGTTTATTTCTTTTTAACAACCATTTTAATCATTTTTACTGTCCAAAAGCGTAAAAACGCCTTTAAACCCATGGTTTGTGTCAATAAATAAGGGCATGATGCCGCCGCCGTCATCATGCCCTTATGATAAATCATCAATTTGAACGTGTCAATAATTTAATTCTGTCATTTTATTGCATCATTCAACTGTTGGGCCACTTCCTTCAACGCTTCCTTTGCGGACAGTCTGTTCTCAATCGTCTTATGTACCGCGTTGCCGATGATCTGCTCCAGAACCGCTTCAGATACGCCTTCTCCCTTAGAATTCTTCGGCATCGCGCGCCTTCTCGTGCACGCAAATGCGCTGGGCAATATCCGATACCACGGGTATAGATTGTGCAGTTCGGCGCTCTCAAATACCGAACGATAGGGAACAATCCGGCCCAACATCGCGTTGGGGATGATCAATGATTCCGACGCCGTCCACTTCGCAAATTCAAAAGCGTCGTTCTTCTTCTCCGAATACGGATTGACGCCGATCGACCAGCCGCCCAATACGCTGGCTTTGCCCGGTATCAGTGTATACCCAACCTTACCGACGACCGAGGACACGCTCCGGTCCTCCAGCGGCGTCGCATGGTCGGAGAACAGCATCATCATTGCCGCGTCGCCGCGTCCAAAGATCTCCACCTGCTCATCCCACCAGAATACCGGTGAATCCGGATGGGCATAGTTAAAGCTTTCCGCGTAATTGGAGAGCGCGGCCACACACTTGTCGCTCGAAATCACCGCTTTGCCGTTTTCAAATATGTTGCCACCCATTCCCCAGGCCCGCGGCAGGTATTCGCAAACCGCGCCCGACGCGTTCATTGCCCCCAAGGTGGTACCGTACAGCGTCTCCGATTCAGGGTTGTATCTTCTGGTAAAGAACCCGGCGACACGGTTAAACTCCTCCCATGTCGTGGGTACTTGAAGGTCCTTTTTAAAGCGCTCATAGAAGAGCCGCTTGTTTTTGATCTGCGAAAACAGGTCTTTTCTATAATACAGCAGCTGAACCGTATGGCTGAACGGCAGCGCGTAAAGATGGTCTCCGAAGAAGCAATGCTCGCGCAGCACATCCTCCGAGAACATCCGGCTCAGCTCCTTATTATCCGTATAAAAGTCCGACAAGTCCTGCACATACCCGCCAAGAATCAGTTCCTTCATCCATGCAAGGTCGAACGTAAACGCATCGTATTCGCCCGTGGGAATTCCCTTTAATATCTCCTTGAGCATCTGGTTGTATGGCACCTGCTTCAGCTCAAGCTCGATGCCTGTGGTGCGCTTAAAATCAGCCGCAAGCGAAGGGATCGTGTGGCTGGCAGGCGAGTCCTGCGTCAATATCCGGATCTTCCGCCGTATGCCGATATCATGGCACCGGGCAGCCGCAAGGCCTGTGCTTTGGGCGCATGGGACCGAGATGCTTCTGCCGCCGCGGGTATCCTCCTGGTTTACCACCTCGTCCAGCATTTTGACCGCCGCTCTGGCCATCTGGGTATACGGTAAGAACAGGTGGTTGTCCTTTTCGCTTTTCGCCCTGGTCCACTCCTCCGCATCCAAAGTAATCACCCTGGGCGCGGTTACGCGCGGCTCCATGCTGATCGCAAGCGCGCAATTGACGCCTTCGCTCAGCATTCTGTTGGTTGTATAAATGATTTGCGGCGGGTTTTCCAGCTCCATCAACCGGATTGCGGCGCGCATTGCGCTCTCCTTGTTGCCGTTCACCGTCTCAACGTATTTCGCGTCGATATTCTTTCTGGCTTTATGCATCGCGTTGAAGTAAGCGTCGACGCATTCCATTTCGAACGAATACTCCTGCGGCCCTGCAATTATCGCGATCTTCTCGTATCCTGCGGTAATCTGATTCTGTATGTGCCCCGTTATGGCGGCCCGCACGTCCATATCGACATTGTTCATTAAATATCCGGATACCTTGTTATGAATAAAGACAACCTTCAGTCCGCCTTCAATCACGCGGTTAAAAAACTCCGTATTGCCCGGTTGGCAGGTCAGCAGGATGACGCCGTCCGATCCCATCATCAGCGAGCTTTCGAGTATTGCGCATTCACGATCCGGCACATCCGAGCAGACCCGAAGGTATGCGGAATACCCTTTCTCCGATGCGTATATGGATATCTCGTCGAACAGCTTCGCGTATGCCATGCTGGCGATATCCGGGAATACGACCTCGATTCGCCCTGTGCGTTTCGTCTTCAAATTCCGCGCGAGCTCGTTCTGTTTATACCCAAGCTCGGCAACCGCCTGCTCCACGCGCCTGATCTTATCGCTGCTGACGGATTTTGACCCGTTCAACACGTTCGACACAGTGCCGTGAGATACGCCCGCCAGTTTCGCGACATCCTTCATCGTCGCCATCTGCTTTACCCCTATCACAAAAAGTTTTATTTTCTATAATGATACACTATTGTTTTTATCATACCATGCACTACTATTTTATCAAGCGAAATTTCCGCAGAACAGACGTCAGCACGGCATAAATGGCTGCTGTCGAACGGCTGTCTTGCTCCCCTTCACCATGAAATTGCTATTGACACGGTTCGCAATATAATATAAAATAACAGCAATTAATAACAAACAATAATAGTAAACAATATTTCGGGGCGCAAATTTACTAAACACGCGCAGTTGGCAGGAAAAAGGGTCGTGCAGAAACAATCAGGACATTACTGATTGAAAGCTGCACATGGAAAATCGTCATGAATAATCGCAGTATCCACTATTGACCATCAAGAAACGCTTAAAAAACACTTGCAATTGAGCGATACTGCATATAGAATAATCTTTGGAACGTATCATTTTTAAGGGGAATATGACATGACCGGTAAAGACGCCGCAAAATTGATTGACATCAGCGCAGTAAGAACACATCACTCTCTGCAAGATATCAGGGAGATGGTGGATATCGCACTGCGTTATCGCTTTATTAATGTCCACACCCTTCCCTGCTGGACGAAAACGGTCAGTGAAATGCTGAAGGGTAATGAGGATGTGCGCGTCGGCGCACCGGTTGGTTTTCCGGGCGGCGGTCACAAGACGAAAGTAAAGCTGCTGGAAGCCGAGCAGCTCATCGAAGACGGCGTTCAGGAAATGGACATTGTGATGAACGTTGGAAGGTTCAAAAACAAAGAGTTCAGCTTTGTCTGCGACGAACTGCAGCAGGTCGTACGGCTTGCTCCCAAAGAAGTGCTGACCAAGGTGATCATCGAACTGAACTGCCTTGAGGACAGCGAGCTGGAGGATGTCTGCCGGATCGTCATCGACAGCGGCGCCGATTTCCTGAAAACCGGCACAGGCTGGGTACCGGGAGACGCCAACGTTGCAAGGATTGCAACGATCAAGGATTTAACGCGCGGCCAGATTCAGGTGAAAGCCGCGGGCGGTATCCGCACGAGAGACGAGTTTGACGCGCTTCTGGCGCTCGGCGTCGAACGCTTCGGCATCAACATCGCATCCGCGCTTACTATTGTAGAAAGCTTCAATCAGGAGTGACAGCAAAATGTATGGCAAAGACATGATTATCGCATATGACCTTGGTACCGGCGGTATCAAAGCGTCATTGTTCGATTTAAACGGCGCTTCGCTCGGCGATATCTTCGGCCAGTACGACGTGGTGTATACCGGCAGCGATTATCACGAGCAGGCACCCGACGCATGGTTTGACGGAATCTGCAGCACGACCAAAGAGCTGCTGCAAAAAAGCGGCGTTCACCCGTCCAGCATCGTCGCGCTTTCCATTTCCGGACACTCGCTGGGTGTGGTCCCGGTCGATAAGGACGGGCAACTGCTGCGCGGCATGACGCCAATCTGGAGCGATACGCGCGCCAAACAGCAGACGAAGCAGTTCTTTGAAAAAATCCCCTATACCGAATGGTATACGAAGACGGGCAACGGATTCCCCGCGGAATGTTACTCCATCTTCAAGATCATGTGGTATCGGGACAACGAGCCTGAGCTTTACGCGAATACCCACAGGATTTTAGGGTCCAAGGATTATTGCAACCTCAAGCTGACGGGCAACATGGTCACCGACTATTCCTACGCGTCGGGCAGCGGCGTATATGACCTCGTTAAGAACGCATACGACGAAGAATATATCCGCGCATCCGGCATCCGCAGGGATCTTCTTCCCGAGCTGGTCCATTCTCACGATGTGATCGGACAGCTGACGGCGGAAGCGGCGGCCGCGCTCGGCCTCACGACCGAGGTCAAGGTTGTGGCGGGCGGCGTGGACAATTCTTGTATGGCGCTCGGCGCAAGAGGCATCGAAAACGGCCGTGCGTATATCTCGCTTGGTTCGTCCTCCTGGATCGCTGTCGTCAGCGATGCGCCACTGGTGGATTCGGAGAAGAAGCCATTCGTGTTCGCCCACGTAATCGACGGCATGTACGCTTCGGCAACCAGCATATTCGCAGCAGGCTCCAGCTTCCGCTGGGTTCGCGACGTGCTCTGTCCGGATCTCGTTCAAAAGGAAAAGAACGGCGAGATCAAGGATGCATATATCGAAATGAATACGCTCGCAGCGCTCTCCCCTGTCGGCTCAAACAACCTTCAGTTCAATCCGAGCCTTGCGGGCGGCGCGATGATCGAGCAGAGCAAAAATATCGTGGGCGGCTTTGTGGGCCTTCAGCTCTCCCACACCAGAAACGATATGATCCGGGCGTCCCTCGAGGGCATCACGTACAACCTGTGGTACGCGATGACAGTCCTCAAAAGCTGCGGCGTTTCCGTCCCCGAGCTCTTAATGGTGGGCGGCGGCGCAAAGAGCCCGTTCTGGCGTCAAATGTTCGCGGACATCTTCGACATGAAGATGATCAAAACCAGCGTTGACCAGAACGCCGCCTCACTGGGCGCAGCGGCACTGGCAGCCTACGGCCTTGGGCTCTGGAAGGATTACACGCCCATCGACAAGGCACATCATCTGGAAAGCGTTTCCGAGCCGGATGCGGAGAAAACCGGCATCTACCGGAGCCAATACGATTTTTCCAGGTACGTTGCAGGATGGCTGGCTGAGACCGGCGATAAATTAGCTCTAGGAGTGAAATAACATGAACATCAAAACAATCGACCACATCGCCATCAGCACGGTGGACATTGAGGAGTCTATCCGGTTTTATTCAGAGGTTATGGGATTCACGCTTCTGAAGCGCATTCCCAACGGCGATAATGCCCTCGTGTATTTAAAGATTGACGATACCACCACCATCGAGCTGTTTGACCATGAAAAAGAGATACGGCATTATGACCATCCTGATGACGCTTCGGGATTGACGCACATCGCCTTTAACGTGGACAACATCAATGAGTGGAACGAGCACCTGAAGAAGCACAACGTTGAGTTTACGCTCCCCCTGTGCAGTCTGGAGCACATCGGCAAAAGCGTGCTGCTTTTTAAAGATCCTAACAGTGCCATCATCGAACTGATGGAAGATCTTTAATCGGCACGTCAAATAATATTGAACAATCCAAGGAAAGGGAACGATAAAGAGGCAATGGCAAATCTGTTAGAGATGAAAAATATCTCAAAAAGTTTTTACGGTGTCAAGGTGCTGTCCGAAGTCAATTTCAGCCTTGATCACGGTGAAGTTGTTGCTCTTTGCGGGGAAAATGGAGCCGGTAAATCCACGCTCATGAAGATTCTGGCCGCCGTATATAAAAGCGACTCAGGAGACATCTATCTCAATGGCGAACACCTTTCCCCCAATCTGCAGACACTGGATATGCAGCAGCGCGGCGTCTCCATGATCCACCAGGAGCTAAACCTGATGGAGCATTTAACCGTGGCCCAGAACATCTTTTTGACGCGGGAACCGAAGAGCAAAAGCGGCCTGATCAACTTTAAGAAAATGAATGCCGACGCGAAAGAGCTTTTGGTTTCCCTTGGTCAAAACAACATCAGCCCTACAGCGATGATCAGCACCCTGAAGACTGCGCAAAAGCAGATGGTTGAGATCGCAAAAGCAATCTCGTTCAACGTGAAAATACTGATCATGGACGAACCCACTGCGATGCTGACGCTGAAAGAGACGGAGATCCTCTTCAATCTTATCCGGCGTCTGGCAAAGCAGGATATCGGCATCATCTATATCTCGCATCGCCTGAAAGAGATTAAAGAGGTGTGCGACCGCGTCACCATACTGCGCGACGGTACGTTTATCGTTACAAAGAAGGTTTCCGAGGTTACGGAACAGCAGATTGCGAACTACATGGTCGGGCGCGAGGTCAGCGTTTCGCGCGCCACGGACTACACCGGCGATGTCAACGATGTCGTTCTGGAGGTTCGCCACGTAACGGATTCCCTGCTTAAAGACGTGAACTTCAAGGTTTCACGCGGTGAAATTCTTGGCTTCTCCGGCCTTGTCGGATCAGGCCGTTCTGAGCTGATGGAGTATATATTCGGTATTCGCAAAGTAAAAACCGGCGAGCTCTATCTGAACGGAAAGCGCATTACGAATAAGGTCCCGGCATCCGCAATCAAAAAAGGAATCGGCTTCGTTACCGAGGACCGCCAAAAGACGGGCGTCGTCATCAAAAGAAATATTAAAGAAAACATATGCCTGATCGATCAGGTGAAAAACAAAGGGTTCTTTATCCGCTCGACAAAACAAAAGAGCAATACTGCGGATATGATCGAGCGGCTGAATATCCGGTGCGCGGGCCATCATCAGCTGGTAAGCAACCTTTCCGGCGGCAATCAGCAAAAGATCGTGCTTGCCAAATGGCTGTTGGTGGACTCCGACATACTCATTTTGGATGAACCGACACGCGGTATCGACATCGGGGCGCGCGAGGAGATATATAAAATCATCCATGAGATTTCAGAGTCGGGAAAAACCATTATAATCGTTTCTTCTGATCTTACCGAAGTGCTGAACATTTGCCAGCGGGTTATCGTAATGCACGAAGGGTCGATTAAAGCGGAGCTTACGCATAGCGACCGTACTGAAGAAACCATTATGTCTTATGCAACGAATGCGTCTTAATAATGCGGAGGAATACCTATGAACAGCGTAAAGAGTGAAAAAAAATCATCGGGTGCGTTTAACCAGATCTGGTCCAAGTACAGTATTATAGTTGTATTTATCATTCTGTTTGCCCTCTGTACCCTTTTGACAAACGGCAAGTTCGCAGAATGGAAAAACATCATGACGATTTTCCGGAACTCGTCAACCGTCGGCATCATTGCTCTGGGAATGACCTTCGTCATCATATCGGGCGGTATTGATCTTTCGAGCGGCCCGGTAATGGCTACGGCAGGGTTGGTATTGGTCAACCTGCAGAAGAACGGAACTCCCTTGGCCCTTGCAATCCTTGCGTGTATCGCAGTCGCAGCGGTTTTCGGCTTCATCAACGGCATTATTACCACCAAGATTAAGGTTCCGCCGTTTATCGTCACGCTGGCCACTGGTATCATTGCGCGTTCAGTTACGATGTATCTGGGCAATGGCGCTACGATAACAGGCAACAATCAGGACACGTTCTTCAAATCCATCGGTAACGGCAGCCTGTTATCGGTACCCACCCCTTTCATCGTCATGGTGGTTGTGGCTGTTCTTTTGACTATACTGCTTGTTAAGACCAAGTTTGGTACGTTCGTAAGCGCAGTAGGCTGCAACGAAACCGCGGCAAAGTATTCCGGCATCAAGGTAGACCGGATCAAGATCCTGACCTATATCATCGCCGGCATCTGCGTCGGTATTGCCAGCACAATTGAAATATCCCGAATGGTCGCAGTATCCTCTACAACCACAGGTGACGGTTACGAATTCGATGCGATCACAGCGGTATTGGTCGGCGGCACATCGCTTGCCGGAGGTCGCGGCACATTATACGGCACGGTCATCGGCGCGATCATCCTGTTCTTTGTCAACAACATGATGATTCAGATGACAATCTCTCCGTACCTGACAGGCGCGGTCAAAGGCCTCGTTATTCTGATCGCCGTGCTGCTGCAGGCACGCAATAAAAACCAGTAAAGTTTCATAAACTATCGTTTATGAATGAAACCATAATAAACAGGAGGAACAAATGAAAAAGATCTTAGTGTTAGTCCTAGCAGTTCTTTTGGCCATGACTGTTTTTGCAGCTTGCGCCCAGAACAATGCACCGGAAAGCTCTGCTCCGGCAAGCGAGTCCGTGTCCGCATCGGCTCCTGAGTCTGTCTCTCCCTCGGAAGCAGTTGAGATGAAGAAAGTCGCGATCTCCCTGCCCCCGGCGGACAACGCATGGCAGGCTGCGCTGCTGGCTTCCATCAACGAAGCGATTGCTGGCGACACGGAAATCGAATGGACTGTCAAGAACGCGGTTGACAATGCGGATCAGCAGAACATCCTGACGACGTTCAAAGACGGCGGCTACGATCTGATCGCCTGTCTGCCTGGCGATGGCACGCTGCTCACGACGATCATGGAAGAGATCTATGATGCGGGCATCCCGACGGTCATCATCGACAGAAACATTGCGTCCGACAAGTACACCTCGTTTGTCGCGGAAGACAACTACTCCTGCGGCGCGCTGGCAGCTGACTACATCGGCAAGTTCTTCGAAGGCCAGGAAGACATCAAGCTCGTTGTCCTGAGAAGCTACACCGGTATCCCGATCGACCTCGCAAGATATGGCGGTTTCTCGGAAACGATTGCGAAGTATACCAACATCGAGATCATCGGCGAAGCGGATGGCGAATTCAACAGCACGGCTGGCTTCAATGCGATGTCCGACCTTCTGGCTGCGCATGACCACATCGACGTCGTGTTCACGCAAGACGACGAAACCACGACTGGCGCTATGACTGCTATCGAGCAGCAGGGCCGCACCGACATCCAGCTGATCACCGGTATGGGCGGCACGGTAACGGCACAGAACGAGATCAAAGCCGACAACACGATCCACAAAGCGACTGCGTCTTACTTCCCGAGAATCGGCGCTGCGGCTGTGGAAATCATCAGAGAATACTTCCAGACCGGCAACATCGATAAGGACAACGTAAGAGAGTCCACGCTGATCACGAAGGACAACGTTGACCAGTTCATGGAATGGGCATATCAATAAGCCTGAACACTGATCCCGGTATAAAAAAATCTCCGGAAAGACTCCGGAGACAATGAAATGAGGAGTAACACCCCGCGGCTGCTAAATCGTCGGGGTGTTATTCTTTATATAGATCTTAATCAATAATATAACAGTCTGACGCTTTTTTCATCAATAATTACTAATTTTACTACATTTTTTATTAATGGACCTTCCTCATTATAAAGCGGATAGTGAAATGGATAATCTTTGAGAACCAGGTACTAACATAAACCGCATCATAGGTCGCTATGCGAAATAAACTTATGGTATGCTGACCGCAGCTCCTCCGCTTTCTCCTCCGGCGCTGTCGGGTTGCAGTGCGCCCACGCGCCTGTCTCGCTGGATGCAAGAAACTGCTGCTTTTCCTTGCTCCGCATCGGCGTGAAGAACTCAATATGGAAGTGGAAGCTGTCCATTACCCCCATGTTGACGGGCGCGTTGTACATGCACATCATATATGGAAAAGGCCTGTCAAACAGGCTGTCGTACATACCCACCGTAGCGCGCAGCGTCTCTGCCAGCGCCAGCTTGCCTGCCTCGTCAAAGTCTGTGATGTATGAGATATGCTGCTTGGATATGATCTGCGTGCCGTACGCAAACTCGGAGAAGAACGGGATGATCACGCAAAAATGCTCGTTTTCAAATATGATCCGCCTGTCCGCTTCCTTTTCCGCCTTCAGCCAGTCGCAGAAGAGGCAATTGCCCATTTCCGCCTTGTGCTTCTCCGCACACTTGAGCTTAAGCTCCAGCTTCTTCGGCAAAAAGGGATAGGCGTAAATCTGCCCGTGCGGGTGCGGCATCGTAACGCCCACGACCTCGCCTCGGTTTTCGAAGATCATGATGTATTTCGACTTTTCATACTTCGACAATTCGGCGAACCGTTCGCACCAAAGCCCGACGAGCTTTCTTACGTGCGCGACAGACAGCTGCGGCAGCGTTGCCGTATGATCCGGCGAATACAGTATGACCTCGCACTTGCCGTATGCCTTGTCCACCTTGAAAAAGTCCGTTGCCACATCGTCCGGCTCCGGCGGCTCCGGGGAGAGCGCGGGAAAGTCGTTGTCGTATTTCAGCACGTCAAAATGGCCCGGCACCCGGCCCGATCCGGGGCAGAAGGGGCACCAGTCCTTGGGCATCTGGGGCCGGTTTTGCCGTGCCGAAGCCACCATTACCCAGTCGTTCTTAAACGGATTCCATCTCAGTTCCGCCATTTTTATCTCCTATATGTCAATTGCTTCGCTGCTTACCCATGATATCCTGGTCTTCCTGCTCATCCACCTGTCAATGTACTAATCCCAAACGGCGCAAGCTCGAACGTTTTCTGTCCGTGTTTTGTATCTACGGCAGTCGACAGCGCGTATGGCGACGCATTGGCAACCACCATTGCGTCCCCCTCAGGGAAGTAGACACAGTCGGCCATTGCATTGCTGGAGACATACGGCTGCTCAAGGCTTTCACCGCAAGCATACAGGATCAGGTTGAGCAACATGCGTGCGTTCTCAGGTGTATACCGATAGGCTGCCATATAGACGCCGCAGCCCTTTCCGAAAGCATGCATCGTGACTGAGATACGACCTCCGTCGGCACGCAGCACCCGGGTGCTGTCCTCGGTCAGGTACAGCGCTTCGCCTGTCTGTACTCCGCATCCCATGGGCAGCAAGCCCTTTGGAGTGTCGAACGCTGTTTCCAGCGGCCATTTGCCATGACAAACACGCTCACCCACGTCTTTGTCAATGCCCAGCACATGGGCCATACGGAAGAACGTATCGAAGCCGCGCACTGCGCTTGGCTCATTTACGCCCATGAACACACCGCCATCCCAGGCAAACTTTGAAAGGCTCTCCACTACCGCATCGTCACGCCATGCGTCTCCGCCGCTCCAGGCCGACCCCTCTGTGCCGCAGTTGATTACAACGTCGACATTCTCCAGCACGCCATTCTTCACGTCATCAAAGTCGATGAAGCGAACATCCAAAGGCAAACCAGCAAGGCTTTCGTTGATATGCATCAGGTCCTGCCCCATATTCTCATGGAAATGGCCTGAAAGCGTCCACGGCCTGAGGCTTCCCCATGTATGCAGCACGGCAACTCTGGGCTTTAGCGTATAAGGCTTCCCTCTGCGGTGCAGCGACCGAATCAGACGGAACTCTTCTGCGAGCTCTTCAATACAGTCGATAAAATCCGGCTTTTCCTGAACGAGATGCAGATACCCGCCGAGGCCGATGCGGTCAACAGGTACACGCAGGAAGCCCCTTCGCATTGCCGCCCAATACCGCCGCGCTTCACCTGCAGGGTCACCTCCCGGCAGAAACGAAGGCGAACCATCCACTCCGGTCGGGAACAGGTAAGGGTGGAGTCTAAGTTCGTGAATATCCGTTTTCACGCTGGCGAGCAGGCGCACCTCAAAGCCCGAGAAGCCGCACTTGATCACGCCGTCGAACCCACGCTCCCCGAACCGCTTGCCGGTCGGCTCTGTGCCCACCCAGCTGTCGTCGTAGAACATAAGCGCCTTTTTGCCGTAACTGTGCACAATATCGATGAGTTCTCTGCCAAAGCGGATCGTGAAGTCGTTGATAAATGCCATCCAGTCACGCTTTACGCTGTCCGCCGGGCTGTGCGTCGCGTGCCGCTTGCCCTTGTTGATGAAGTCTTCCGCCGTGATGCGGTAACCGTACTGCTCCTCAAATGCCTCCAGCGCAACATCGCTCACGGTATAATCGTACGAAGCCCAGTCAGTGAACAGGTTCCGGTTTTTCTCACTGCTCCCCCATATCCACACAAAGTTGTAGAACATCGACGTGAAGCGCACCACCGTGGTTTTGGGATGCTTGCGGCACCACGCATCCAGCCAGCCCTTCAGGTATTCGCGCGTCTCCGCGTAGAACGGCTCGATCGGCACGAGGTGCTCCCGGTCCCCCCAGTGGTTGGTGACATGGTTGTACATGGATATCTCTTCCCATATGCGGAAAACGAGAAAGTTCACCGTATAGCGGTGCCACGGCTTTGCGCTTATGACCGTCACCGTTCCGGTCCCGTCGTATTCCCAGTCCGCGCGCGGCACCTCCGTCTCCGTTGTCCGGTCGTATACCTGCCAGTACTTCATCGCGCGCGCGCTGTCGTTGACGCGGAACTGCTCCCGGTAATAGGCGGCCATGATGTCGATCGCAAGCTTGGTATCCTCCGCCATTACGGGCGGCGACATCAGTATGGTCTGCTGCAGCTTGTCCGGATTCTTTCTTGCCCACTCGTTGTGGCCCCGGATGATGCAGATGGTCGAATAGATACCGTATCCGGCGTCCGTAATTTCGGGCGAGAGCTCCGTACCGTCACTGTCGCGGATCATATCCGCGCCCCAGCGCCGCGCCAGCTCCAGCGTCAGCTTTTCATAGCCGGCTTCGCCCGGCATCGTAAATCCACCCGTCCTGACGTTATGCATTGCCGTTTTCCTCCCTCCTGCCCGCAAGTGCCGCTTCGATTCGCCGCAGCTCTTCTTCAGTGAAATCGAGCTGATCCAACGCGCGTACATTCTCTGCAATCTGCGAAGCCCGGCTCGCGCCGATCAGTGCGGTCGTGACGCAGGGATTGTGCAGCACCCAAGCGAGCGCCATCCGCGCGAGCGACTGCCCCCGTTCCGCCGCAATGCGGCCCAGCGCGGCGACTTTCGCCGCCAACGCGTTCGTCAGCACGTCCTTCTTCAAAAAGCGCGGGTCGTGCGCCATGCGCGAATCCTCCGGGATCCCGGCCTGATATTTACCCGTCAGCAACCCCTGTTCCAGCGGCCTGAACACCGCGCAGCCGATGCCTTCCTCCAGCAGCACCTTATCCAAGCCATCCTCGATCCAGCGGTTCAGCATCGAATAGATCGGCTGATGGATGATGCAGGGCGTATGGTTTTCCCGCAGCAGTTTGGCCGCGCGTCGCGTCTCCTCGGGCTTGTAGTTGGAGAGGCCGACATAGAGTGCCTTGCCCTGCCGCACGATGCTCGTAAGCGCGTCGCAGGTCTCCTCCAGCGGCGTATCGCTATCCGGACGGTGGTGATAGAAGATGTCCACGTACTCCAGCCCCATACGCTTCAGGCTCGCGTCGACACCCGCAATCAGATGCTTACGACTGCCGAAGTTGCCATACGGCCCCGGCCACATATCGTAGCCCGCCTTGGTGGCGATGACCAGCTCGTCGCGGTAGCGCGAAAAATCCTCACGAAGCAGCTTTCCAAAGCTGCGCTCCGCTTCGCCGTACGGCGGGCCGTAGTTGTCGGCCAGGTCAAGATAGGTGATGCCGCTGTCGAATGCCGCCCAAAGTATGCTCCTCTGTGTTTCCACCGGCGTGATATCGCCGAAGTTGTGCCAGAACCCCAGTGCGATCCGCGGAAGCAGCAGCCCGCTGCTTCCGCAGCGCGCGTACCGCATGGCGTCATACCGGTTTTCAGCCGCTTTGTATTCCATGATCAGAACCTCTTTATGTAATTTCCGCATTGTCTGCGGGTTGTTGCTTCTTCACAAAAGATTCCAGCATACCGGAGCATCCGGCCCGCTGGAATCTTTATAATAATAGCTATGAATCAATGTAACAGAGAGTCAACTGAAGTTAGCTGCCTCAGAGGAAGCTCGCTTTCGCCCAATCTGCATCGTTTGTTTATTCAGCCAAAGCCGCCTCTTCGTCCGCCAGAAAATCTGCGAACTTGGACTTTTTGATATAACCCTGCGGCAGCGGAGCCGACCCTATGTGGCTGGACTGCATCGCATAGTTCGCCTTGGTTCCGGCGCTGACGGAGATGCCATGCAATATTTCCAGTGCGTGATACGCCATTTCCTTGTTCGCGCGGGGTGCGCGCTGCTTTCTCATCGCCCAGGCCATCTCCGCCGCTCCGACGCCCCGGCTGTTCTCCGCAAAGCCGTGATTCTGCTGGATGATGAACGGTTCGTCGTTGCCCCGGCGGAGCACCTTCACCTCGCCGCCGAAGAAATCCGGGTTTGGGAGATACATGATCCCCTGCGTACCGTGCAGCGCGAGTTCCGGATAATCGGTCATGATGCTTTCCGAATTGAACAGCACCGTGCCATAGGCACCGCCGCAGAACTTAACGGACCCCACCATGATATTTTCGCATTTGACTTCGTATTCCTCGCCGAAGTTGGCCGCGCTGGGGAAAAAGTGCTTCCTGTTTTTATTCCGGGTCGTCATGAAGCCCGAAACCTCGCTCGCGGGTCCCAGCAGATAGGTCAGTGCCGTCATAAAATAGATACCGACGTCGAATCCGATTCCGCCGCCTTCGTTTGCGATATAGGGGATAAACTCCGCACCGACGTTGTTGTCCCGGTTCAGAACCGCATTGCAGGAGGTTACCTCCCCGATCATACCACTGTCCAGCACCGCCTTGGCGGTCTGCAGCCCCGCTCCTAAAAACGTGTCGGGCGCGGACCCCAAGTACAGATTCCGTTCGTTTGCGATGTCGATCAGCTTCTTCGCGTCCGAAAGCTCTATGGTCATGATCTTTTCCGTATAGACGTTCTTGCCCGCTTCCAGAAGCCACTTGATCACCTCAAAATGGCTCTTGGGCGAGGTTAAGTTGATGACCAGCTCGATCGAAGGATCCGCCAGCACCTCCTCGAGCGTCATGGAACGGATGTTGTACTTCTGTGCCTTTTCGTCCGCCGCTTTTCGGTAGATGTCGCTGCAGCCGACGATGTCGAGAATCTTAAAGTTATTGATCGTATTCTTAAGGTAGATGTCGCTTACCATGCCGCAGCCGACAATCGCCGTTTTTACCGATTCAATTTTCACAATCGTTTACCTCACACTGAAAAATGCGTTGCCGCTTGCGGTCAAGCGAAGCGGCAATTCAGCACTTTTCTTTAATCAAAGACCCGTTAACAAACCTTTTTACCAGCGTTCGAGCAGTTCAACGCAGGTCTTCAGGGCATCCGCACCGTCCATGTACGCGTAACGTCCATCGCCCGCAGAGAAATTCCCCTTTTGAACCATGGTCATACCGAATGCCTCGCACGTCTTAATCCGCTCGTCGATGTTGTCTACAACGAAGGCGATATGCTGGATGCCTTCGCCCTTTTCGTCCAGATGCTTTTTCCAGATGGAGTCCTTCTCGTTGGGCTGGATGAGTTCGATAGCCATTTCGCCGCCGACCTCGAAGAAGGCCAGCTTCGCATCGATTTCGGGTTCAAACTTTCCCCCATACACGGTCTGTGTGACGTCAAATTTTTCGATTCCCTCCGTGGCAATGATGGTCGGGGGAACCGGGACGCCGAAGAATTCAGCGAACTTACTTTTAGTGGCTTCAATATCGCGCACAATAAAGCCAACCTGAACCATCACTTTCGTTCCTAAAATACCGCTCATGATGCACCTTCCTGTTTATGTCTCATTTTTATGCAGTTTGAATTACAGCTTGTATCCTCCGCTGCGCACCGTATCGATGAACACCGCAAGAATCAGGATCACGCCATTTAAAAGCTGTTGATAGAACACCTGAATGTTTAAGAGGATCATGGCGTTGGAGAAGATCGCCAGCAACACGACGCCCAGGAACGTACCAATGATATTGCCTTTGCCGCCGCCCAATCCGACACCGCCCATGATAACTGACGCAATGGGGATAAATTCGTTTCCGGAACCTGCAGCCGGTACAGACGTCCTCATCTGGGACGTGAAGAGGATAGACGCAATACCCGAAGCGAATCCCGATATAATATAGGAAATCATCTTGATCTTATTGATCTTAATACCCGACAAATAGGAGGCCGTCGGATTCGATCCGATCGCATATACCGACCTGCCGGTCGACGTGTATTTCAGGAAGAAGAACACCACGACATAAGAGACCAGCATGACCCATAACATGATCGGTATCCCGAGAAAGTGCCCAAAACCGATTTCGTCCAGAACCGGGTCATTGATCTTCATTTTAGAACCGTTGGTCATCAGATACGCAACCGCACGGAAAGCCATCATTGTACCAATCGTTGCAATCATCGGAACGATCTTCATCCTGGTAATGATCAGACCGTTAATGGCACCGCAGGCGATGCCCAGAACCGGCGCCATCAGCATGGCCAACCAAATGGATACGCCGTTGTTCACCATCAGTCCGATCACCATGCCGCTCACAGCCATGACGGACATCTGAGACAGGTCTATGCCGCCCAAGAGCATGCATACGGTAAGGCCCGCGCCCAGCAGACCATATGTGGACATGGCAACACCCAAATTGCTGAGGTTCGCGGACGTCAGGAAGTACTTGGATGAAATCGAGATGACGATGAAGATGACCGCAACAGCAAAAAACATGCTGATCTGAGAAGAATATGCCTTTGTGAAGCGTTTCCACCTGGTGTTCATATTGAGCTGCTTGTCTTCCACGGCTTTCGTTCCTTCGTTCTGTTTCATAATTATTCTCCTAAAACTGCTTTCATCAGGGAAAACTGATCGTATTCCTGTTTGTTCTTTTCAAATTCCGCAGTGATCTTGCCGTTATGCATCACAACGATTTTATCGGCGATCGCCATGGTCTCCGGCATTTCTGTCGAAACCATCAGTATGCCCACGCCGTCCTGACAGAACTTTTCCATGAGCTTGTAGATCTCCACCTTTGCCCCTACGTCAACGCCGCGGGTTGGTTCGTTGAGGATCAGCAGCTTCGGCGCGATGTTCATTTCCTTTGCGAATACAACCTTTTGCTGATTGCCGCCGGACAACGATTCCACGTCCACAAAGACGTCGGGCGTTTTGATATGCAATGCCTTAGACCACGCTATGGCGAGTTCCTCTTCTTTTTTGAGATCCAGAAGCCCCTTCTTTTTGATCTGTTTCAGCGATGCGATGGAGATGTTCATCTTAATCGGCAGGTTCAGCAGCAAGCCGCCGGATTTTCTCTCGCTGGGTACAAAGGCGATACCCGCCTCAATATTTTTAGCCGGGGTCGACAGGTCTTTCTTTTTGCCTTCCACGTAAAATTCACCCGAGTTGAATTTCTCAATTCCGTAGATACAAGAGGTTACGTTTTCGCACCCCGCCCCCATCAGCCCGTAGAGACCGACGATCTCACCGGCCCGGACTGTCAAATTGATATCCTTCAAAAAGTTGGTTGATAAATTCTTGACTTCAAAAACGGGCTCTTTAATCTCGTGTGCGCCGACAGGATACATATCCTTCAATTCACGGCCAACCATAGCCGTAATCACGTCGCTCTTGGTCAACTCGGAAACAGGCTTACGCATCACGTTTTTACCGTCGCGCATCACCATGACGCTGTCTGAAATCGTAAACACTTCATCCAGCTTGTGCGAGACGAAAACAATCGATCCCCCGCCCTGCGTGAAGTTCCTCATGATCGAGTACAGGTGTTCGGTTTCTTTGTCTGTCAGGGATGCCGTAGGCTCATCCATGACGATGATCTTGGCGTTTCTCGCAAATGCGCGGGCGATTTCAAGCAGCTGCTTCTGTGCCGTGAGCAGCCCCTCAACTTCTTCGCGCGGATCGATGTTGTCCAATCCAAGCTGTCTCTGGATATCGATGCTGTCCTTATACAGTTTCTTGTAATCGATCGATCCCCTTTTGGTCTTGGGAAGCCTGCCGATAAAGATATTCTCGGCGACGCTCACCGTCTTTAAATAGTTCAGCTCCTGATATATGACGGATACTCCGATGCCGATGGCATCCCGCGGTCCGTATTTGCCTGAGTCAATATTTGTCCCATCAATGACAAGTGAACCTTCGTCCTGTTTGTAGGCGCCCGCCAGAATCTTCATCAAGGTGGACTTCCCAGCGCCGTTCTCGCCGACCAAAGCCATTATTTCGCCTTTGTTCAAGTATAAGTCCACATTGTCAACGGCTTTGACGCCGGGAAAGGATTTGCTTATACCGTTCATTTCCAATATGCGAACACTCATAAGTCACCTTTTTCATTTTAGTTGGTTTGCGGGAGCGCCTCATCACAGAGACGCTCCCGCTGATTTACCAAGCTTTTTTACGGTCTCAGTCCGGGAATTTTTCGTTGACGTTATCAGGCGTCAGAACAAAGCTTTCCACATAGTTCAGCTCATCGATTGTTTCGCCGGCGACCAACTTCTGGGCCAGAGCAACGATATCATATCCGTACTGTGTAAAGTTCGAGCAAACCTCGCCCTTCAGGATGGACGCTGTGCCCGCGCTTTCATCCTTGAGGACCTGCTGGGAGGCCTTCAGACCGTCATAGGAGAAATAATTGAGTCTGTCGTCAAAGCCGGTCGCCATGGAAGCCGGGAAGACGGCATCGTTGAAGTAGCTTGAGAAAGAGATCATCAGTACATGCTGAGCATCGCTGTGAAGCGTGAAGAAATCGGTGGTCTTCTGCTTAACATCAGAAAGCTCATAGTTTGAAAGGCTCAGATACTGGACTGTTTCGTCAGTAATCATATCAGGATAAGCTTCCATCAGCATCTGCTTGGGAACTTCCGTGCGTTTCGCAACATCCGGACCATGGGAAGGCGAGTCCATCAGGATTACGAGGTCGCACTGTCCGCCCATCTGATTGGCAACATAGTCGACCAGATAGGTTCCGAGCTTTTCACCAGCTTCGCCGTTGGACAGGCCATAGAAATAAGAACCGTTTTCAAGCGTTGCGTCAACGCCGAAATAGTACACACCGGCCTTTTGGGCATCAGAAGCCAGCGTCTCGCTGATTTCCTGCGAGGAAAGGAAGTCCACGATCACGTTGCAGTCTTGGGTAATGAAGGAATCGAACGCAGACCGAATCGCTGTCTGATCGTCACCGCCGGGCGTATTGTAAAGCAGTTCTACGCCAGCTTCTTCACACGCAGCCCGTAAGCCTTCAGCAAATACGATATGAACCTCTTCCGTTTCCGTTCTGTTCAGGCAGCCGATCTTTAATGCAGGCGCTTCAGATGTGCTCTCACTTGCAGTCTCACCTGCGCTCGTGCCTACGCTCTCGCCCGCGCTTGCGTTTTCAGAAGGTGACGTCGACGCTGACGGCGAGCATGCTGCCAGCATCGTGAACACCAATGCGATGGATACCAGAGCAAAAAATAGCCTCTTTTTCATACTTGATCTCCTCAACACTTATTTTTCCCCACAGAAATTCAATAACCGAATGTGTTTGCGTTGTTCGCTGCGTTACGAACTTTAGGGCTCTACCTCCATTTATTTTATTTGCTGTGGGTTATGCACCTATTTTAGCGTTATGAATCACAAATGTCAATATTAATTTTACATTTATACAGTCATAATGCATATTTTAATGCACATTTTTATGCATTTTGTATTTTTGAAAAACCGGGCAGGCATTTGTTGAAATTTGCGCTTGATCAAAAATGCACACTTGACAAAAGCAATGCCACTTCACTATTATAAAATGACACAAGTAATCATAGTGTGGGTTAGATAGGAGACAGAATGCCTAAAAATTATAAAATAAACAAAATATCTGAAGCATTAAACCTATCGAGAAATACAGTTTCGAAAGTTCTTAACCAAAAATCCGGCGTTTCGGAAAAAACCAGAAAACTTGTATTTGATTACATCGATGCAGTTAATGGGAATAATGAAAGCATCAATCCAGATCAAACCAAGGCTATCCAAAACAAGATCATCATGTTTTCTTATCGCGTGGAAAATATAGAATATATTAACGGATTGTTATCAGGTATTGAGAGTGCTTTAAAGGAAAATGGATACACAATGGTGCTCAATATTGTGCGCAATAATGACGATGCTCCAATGTCTTTGCCCACATCCCTGTATGACGGATCTGTATGCGGCATCATCTCATTCAATATCTACGATGTCCAGTACTGGCAGGAGGTCATATCGCTCAATATCCCCTCGGTCTTCTTCGATATGATGCCCAACTATCACCTGTTCAAAGGCCGGACGGATATCATCGCGCCCGAGAACGAAACATCGATATTTGAAATGATCAAAATCCTGGTCGGTCAGGGGCACCGTCAGTTCGGGTTCATTGGGAATCCCGACTATTGTTTCTCTTTGAGTCAAAGATGGCAGACCTTTAAAAGTGCCCTTGAGTCGTTCTCAATCCCCCTCAATATGGAGCAGTGCGTTTTTGATGATCACTTTATCGAAGATACGCAGGCTTTGCAGGACAGGCTTACCAAAATGACCGTGATTCCGGACACTTTTATATGCGCAAGCGACCGCCAGGCCTTAACACTGATCAGCGTGCTTCACAAGATGTCGCTGTCCATACCCGGCGATGTCTCCGTGGTCGGGTTTGATAATCTGCCTGCAACTGCGCGCTCGGTCCCTCCCCTCACAACGGTGGAGGCCTATTCGGAACATCAGGGAAAGATGGCTGTCAAAAGGATATTGGAACGGTTGGAATGCCCCGGCAAGCCATATGAATTTACGCAATATGAAACAACGCTCATTTTAAGAGAATCGACAGGGCATTCATCCCATTAACCTTACAGGGTTAAGGTTATCCCATACGAGTAAAAAAGCGCCGTCCGGCTTTTCGAGAGTCCGTTCAGCGCTTTTTATATGCTCTCCCGCCTACGCATACGCGATGGTGGTCATCAGCGACATTTGCATCTGCGTGGTGTCCAGCCTCGAATACTGGCAGATCACCGGCTCGCTGCTTTCCATCAGCAGCGCATAGGGCACGCCTTTTGGCACGCCCTTACCATCGTGGTTGCGAATCTGGTCCAGCCGGATATGATTGGTTCGGGCAGCGCTGCACACCGCGGCAAAGCCCGTCATCGGTTCCGCGTTTTCGAAATACAGCGTGATCTCGATCTTCGCGTCTTTTCCGCCGACATTCAACACGCAGATGGCCTCATGGCTGATATACGGCCCCTCCACGCTCTGTTCAGGATAATACGCGTCCGGTACAAACCAAACCTTTTTTCCCACATCCATATAACTGGTCCTTTCCAACGCGCCTCTCGACCGCCTCTGATCAGCACGCCAAATTCGTCAGCTGATACCTCCGGTTAGTCTTTCAGCTTGGAAGGGTCCTTGCGCAGCGCCTCAATATATGCCACATTGTCCTCATGGCCCACTAGGTTAAGATCCACGCCTAACTCATCGTCGGTATGCAGGATCGAATAGGTGACGTCCGGATAGAATCCGATATGATAGGGCTTCTTGGCCTCGCAGCATTCGCCGACGACCTCATAGGCTGCCTGTCGGTCGGGTACGAAGAACTCGAGGTTAAACACGGACTCACCATGCTTATCAAGATACTTTCTCCAGGGGGTGGGCTTTTCGCCGGGTTCAAACAGCGCAAACCCGGCGCCGTCTCCGATCGTCATTTTGGCGACCTTCACGTCCGAGCAGTCCTCCGGAACGCCGTCCGTATAAGCAGGTGTCGTGTCCCAGACCGCAATATTGGCCTCAATCATCCACTCCAGCCCGAATATCTTTGCCCACTTTTTCTTTGCCGCTTCGATATCCTTTACCACAAAGGCGATCTGCGCGATCTTGGTTGTACCGATTCCGTTCATATTCTTTCCCTTTCGACCCGCCGGATAAATTCGGGTAAAGCTCCGCCGCATTCCCAATCTGCTCCACCAGGCTTTGCGCCCACCGCAAGCTTAGCGCATCAAAAAAACTGTCGTCGTACAGGTTACCCGGATTTTTCACGGGTGACGAGCGAAACGGCGCAGATAACGCGCCGTTTCAACCGGGCAGCTTCCATTATGAATTCAAACCTCGTCTCTCGTCGGAAAGCCCCTCTTTTCTCAAATCACCAGGGCAGCACATTCCCCAGATGCTTGAAGAAATACTCGTTTTCAGGCAACTGGTCCATTTTCTCGGCCAGCTTGATGATGTCCGCCGCGCTGTCCTTGGGATCCATATCCGCTTCCGGGCAGCCCATATCGGTGCGCATCCAGCCGGGGCATACTGTGATGGCCCGGACGCCGTCCTTGTTCAGGTCGTTGTTCAGTATCTTGGTCGCGATGTTGAGTCCGGCCTTGGACATGCAGTAGGAGTACATGCCGATTTCCGGGCATCTCGTGATGCAGGCGGCTTCGCTGGAGACATTGACGATACGCGTACCCTCGCTGATAACCGGCAGCAATCCCTGAATCACACGCAGCGCGCCGCACGCGTTCACCGAGAACATGTAAGGCATCACGTCGATGTCCGTATCCTTGATGGTCCTGCGGTCGCCCGGCTCGTAGAACATGCCTGCTACGTTATAGATATAGTCGATCTTGTCCACGGATTTTACGATCTGCTCCAGAGCCGGTCTGATCTTTTCCGTCTCCCCCACATCGCCTCTGAGCAGGATAAGGTTATCATACTTTTTATCAAGCTCGGCAATCTCGTCCCTCATCGTACGCACGATAGCGTACACCTCTACGCCCTTCTTGACGAGCTGCTCCGTCATGTAATACGCAAGGCCTCTGCCCGCGCCTGTGACTACTGCAGTTGTTTTCATATCTGTCCGTCCTTTCTTAGTTACAGTAAGTATATCCGGCTTTCAGCCTTCGGCCTGTGCAAATATGATGCCGTTATTTTGAATGATTACGGTATACCAGTACGCGCTTTTCTTGATGATGCGGTCGCAGGTCTTTCTGTCCATATATACCAGACCGAACCGGTTACCGAAGCCGGTGTTCCATTCAAAGTCATCCAGCAGTGTCCAAACAAAGTACCCCTTCAGGTTCACGCCCTGGCTGATCGCGTCATGGCAGGCAATCATGTGCCGTTCGAGATAGTCGATCCGGAATTCGTCGAGCACCTCGCCCTTTACACTGACGACGTCGTTGTAGCTGGCGCCATTCTCCGTGATGTAAATCGCAGGGTTGCCGTAATCCTGGCTGATGCGCACAAGCAGGTCCGACATGCCCCTTGGCACGATCGGCCACTTGTATTCCGTGATCGGGTAATCCAGCGGGATCGTGGTTTTGATGCCGAGCGGCCAGTTTGCCGGGTCGGCGGCGGTGAAATCGACATAATAGTAGTTGATACCCAGAAAGTCCACCTTTTCAGAGATCAGGCGCATGTCCTCCTCCGTGGCCTTAGGCAGGGTGATCCCCTTGGACCGGTAAAGCGCCACCATATCCTCCGGATACGCACCCTTGTACAGAGGATCGAGGAACCAGCGGTTGCCGTAGCCGTCGTTGATGCGCGCGGCTTCGATGTCCGCCGGAGAGTCCGTAGCGGGTTCACGTGGGCACAGGTTCAGTGTGATACCAATCTGGCCTTCCAGCCCCATCTCGCGGAACAGGCGGACGGCCATGCCATGCCCCCGCAGCATGTTGTGCGCGGCTCCAAGCGCCGCGGAAAAGTCCCGGAGGCCCGGCGCGAAATCTCCCGTATAGTGTCCGCAAAAAGCGCACACCCAGGGCTCGTTGAGCGTGATCCAATTCTTGACGCGGCCACCCAGCGCTTCAAAGACGACCCGGCAGTAATCCGCGAAATGCTCAGCGGTCTTGCGGCTAACCCAGCCGCCTTCTTCCTGCAATCGCTGTGGCAGGTCCCAGTGATATAGCGTCACGTAAGGCTCGATACCGTTCGCCAGCAGCTCGTCCACGAGGTCGGAATAAAAGCGGATGCCCTTGGGATTGACCTCGCCATAACCGTCCGGGAAGATCCTCGGCCAGGCGATCGAAAACCGGTAGGAGGTCACCTTGAGCTTCTTCAGTATCTGGATGTCTTCCTTATACCGGTGATAGTGGTCGCAGGCGACATCCCCGTTGTCGTTGTTCGGAATGTTCCCCGGAATATGGCTGAAGCGATCCCATATAGAATCACCACGACCGTCCTCATGAACCGCGCCCTCAATCTGATAGGAGGCGGTCGCCACGCCCCATCTGAAGCCTTCGGGAAAAACACAATTATGCATAGACTATCCTTTGTTATTTTAATCGGCTATATGTGTAGAGTAACATAGAAAGGTAACGTCGTCAACAATATTTGCACCATATAATGCACATTTTGTTTTACTTAATGCACTTAATTTTACGTTTTTGTGTAATTTGAGCGTAATTAGCTGTTCTGATCGGCAACCGGGTTATACTTATGGATTCCGTCAATTGTCCGTTTGCACATTTTTTCGTATTTTATGCATTTGTTCATTGTATTGGTCTCGAGGTACTTTCTGGCTAAGCCCAGAATAATAAGAAAGGGATTCGTATTATTTTAGACTAAAGAAGCCCCTGTGTTTTTCAAAGGGGCCAGCTAACGGGGAAGAAAGAAATTTGTCTAACAGTTGAGAAACGCATTATCGATTAAGGCGGCCCCGGCAACATCTCAGCACTCATTATTCTTGCACTAATCATCCGTTAAAGGCCCGCCTGCTTAAGCGAGTTACGCATAATAAACAGCTGCCTGCGCTGCCTTACACCGACCTGTATCCGCTCTTGTTGAAGCAGCTTACGTCTTCGGGGAATCTGTTCACTCCCCCGGCGGGGTTATGGTAAATCAACGCCATGCCGCCGTTAAGCTTCATCACATCGTGAAACCCGCTCCCGTCCCGGAAAATCGCTCCGAACCGATAGAAATCCCTTGCCATTGCAAACGGCGCGATATCCCCGGTGCTCCTGTCCCCGATGTGGGGCGGTATACCCAGCAGCTCGCAAATGCCGTCGCTGTCCCAGTCGATGGGATACGCGCGATGGCTTCCTTTCAGCGTGGCCAAGTGCGTGCCATCCAGGCTCAATACCCAAACCTCCCCGGTGGCGCTTCTTTTCAGGTGCCCCAGGTCGACAATGATCTGCGGCGCCTCCTCTTTTGACAGCAGCCTTGCGGTCACCGCGGTTGCAAAGTGCACTCCGGTATACTCCCATATACACCGCCCTGCCCCGTCCACCAGCGCGATACCCGCCGCGTCGCAATACGTGATGAGCAGCCGCGTGTTCTCCGGATGCCCGGCGTCGAGGCGGATGACAGACAGGCTGTCCGCATGGCCGCCAAACCATAAGGCAACCTTCTTCGAATGATGCGTCCACAGCAGGGTCCCGTCATGGTCCAGCATCCCGAAACCGGCCAATAATTCGTCCTTGCCATCCCCGTCCAGATCGAGCGCCAGCGGCGCGTGGGCCAGCATATAACCGCCCGGATCCTTTGCAGTGTACAGGAGCCTGCCTTCCCGCGTATAGACCCAAAGCTGATGGTAGCGGTCCTTCAACAATATGTCCGTCTTGCCGCCAATGCCCGACGCATCCAGAAACATCAGCATGTCGCAGTACCGGGGCGCGATCACGAAGCGGCGCTTCTCTTCTCCGGTTTGTCCGTCGAGCTGCCAAACATAGCCTTGTGAAGCCAGCACGACTTCCAGCCGTCCGTCCCCGTCGATATCGCTCACCTGGCACGCAACGTCATAGCTGCGCGACTCCGTGCCCCCCTGCGGGCTTCCCCAGTGCCACAGCAGCGTGCCGTCCTGCTTCTGGACAGCAACGGACGTCGTGTCGTGATGGTCGTGCCGGAGCCGGTTTCGCGCGCTGATCAGTTCGGGCTCGCCGTCCCCGTCAACGTCCGCATACAGCACCCATTCTCCGCCATAGGCTTCATCGATCGGGATCGATAGCGAGGGCGCCGCATAGTCTGTGTTTTGGCTGCGGTCCAGCGAGTATATGCCCTGCATTTCGGTTTCAAACCAATCGCGGCTCTTGGGCGGCAGATGGCGCCAATGCCTGGTCCTGACCCTCGGAACCAGACCAACAAGCAGGCAGAGGCATGCCACCAGCAGCCCGTCCACAACCGACAATATAATACTGACTGTCGAGTCACCGAAAAACACAACCAAAATTGCCCCGGCCCCGCCGCCGATGAGCACCGATACCTCAGGAATGACTGTCATCTTCAGCAGCCGCTTCAGCGTAATCTGCCAGTACATTATCCAGTTCTCGTACAGCAAAAAAGCCAGCGCCGCCGCGAGTATAAGAAAAGCCAGCGCGTCCAGGCAGCCGAATATATAACCGGTTACGGCAAGCCGCGGGAAGAGCATATAAAACGGGAGCCATGCCACGTTGACAGCCAACAGCACAAAGACGTCCGCCAAGGCGCCTCTTACCCAATCCCCGTCCTTTTTCAGTACTGCGGAGATGTAGTTGTTTAAAATGACGTGAATGTTCTCGTGGAGCTTGAGCATGACGGCGAAGCAAAGCGCCGTCAATACCGTCATAATGCCCAGCAGCAAAACCGTCGTCCCTTGCATAACCCCCCCGCTAGCGCTGCACGCGCCCGGAAGCGTCCCCTCCGGCCAGCGCCATCACTTCCTCTGGCGTTACCGGGTTGAAATCGCCTTCGATGGTATGCTTCAGCGCGGAAGCTGCCACGGCAAATTCCAGCGCTTCCCCCGCGTTCATGTTCTCATCCAGCAGGCCGTGGATGAGCCCCGCCGCAAAGGCATCCCCGCCGCCCACGCGGTCGACGATGTGCAGGTCATATTTTCGCGACGAATAAAATTCCTTTCCGTCATAGATGAGCGCGGACCAGCCGTTATCGGAGGCGGAGCGGCTCTCGCGCAGCGTGGTGGCTACGTACTTGAAGCCGAAGGCGTCCTTCATCTGGTGGAATATCGATTCGTACCCCGCACGCTCAATCCGGCCCGCGGACACGTCCGTATTGCCCGGCTTAAAGCCCAGCACCTTTTCCGCGTCCTCCTCGTTGCCGATACACACGTCCACGTATTCCATCAGCGGCTTCATGCAGGCCTGTGCCTGTGCCTCGCTCCAAAGCTTCTTGCGGTAGTTCAGATCGACCGATACGGTCACGCCGCTTCGTTTTGCCGCAGTGAGCGCTTCCTTCGTCAGCCGCGCCGCTTTTTCGCCCAGCGCCGGGGTGATGCCCGTGAAGTGGAACCAGTCGGCATCCCGGAATATCGCGTCAAAATCGAAATCCTCCGCGACCGCCTCCGCGATGGCGCTTCCTGCCCGGTCGTATATCACCTTGGAGGGCCGCACAGACGCCCCTTTTTCAAGATAGTAGACGCCGATCCGGTCTCCGCCCCGTGCGACAAAGTCGGTTCCCACGCCGTATCTTTTCAGGAAGTTCACCGCCGCCTGCCCGATCTCGTGCTTGGGCAGCTTCGTTAAAAAGCAGGCGTCATGGCCAAAAGCGGCCAGCGACGCTGCGACGTTGGCTTCACCTCCGCCATACTCCACCTGAAACGTGTCCGCCTGAACGAAGCGTTCATAACCCGGCGGAGACAACCTGAGCATCAGCTCACCCAGCGTGACGATCTTTTTCTTCATAACAGCTCCTTGATTGATCACAATATCCGTTCCAGAAAAGCGCGGCTCTTGCCCAGTTGCTCAAAGGGCTGGTCGGTCGCCTGTTCCACCGATAAAAACCTGCCGCCCATCTCTGCGAGAAAGCCAAAATCCACGCTGCCCTCGCCCACCGCGCAATCGTTGAACGAGAACCGCAGACGGCTGAACCGGTACTGGCAATCTCTGAGATGAATGCCTTGAATCCGGTCTTTGTGCCGCGCGATAAAGCCTCCCGGGTGGATGCCGGAGCGCGCCAGCCAGTAGGTATCCGCGACGAAATTGACGAAACGGCTGTCCGTTTCCTGCAGCAGGATATCGATGCCCATTCGGTCTCCCAGCCGAACCAGCTCGAAGTTGTGATGATGGTACAGCAGCGAAACGCCGCGTGCCTTCGTCTGCTCCCCCAGCGCGTTCAACTCCGCAGCCAGCGCGCGCAGCCCTTTCTCTTTGCCCAGAAACGCTTTCAGGGGAATCACAGAAACCTCAAGGTATTCAATGCCCAGTGCTTGGGAAAACTCCATCAGCCAGTCCAGCCGTTTTTGAATCGTCTTCAGCTTGATCTGGCTGGCCGTATAGACGACCCCCAGTTCTTCCTTCAACCGCTTTAAAACCGCCAGCTCCTCCGGGCTGAACCGGATGCGCGCCAGCTCGAATCGCGAGAAGCCCATGGCGTGCAGCTTTCGCAGCGTCGCCTCCAGTGCTTCCGGCGTCTGTGTATATTTCCTTATGGTAAAAAGCTGTACGCCCGCCTGCTCAATCATCTTCCCAGCCAGCCTCCGTCCACCGCGATCGTATAGCCGGTCACGTAATCCGAAGCCGCGCTCGCGAGATAAACGTAGGTTCCCGCAAGGTCTTCCGGCTTGCCCCAGCGTCCCATCGGAATACGGTCCACGATCTCCTTGTACCGCTTTTCGTCCGCGCGGAGCGGTGCGGTGTTGTCCGTCTCCATGTAGCCCGGTGCGACCGCGTTGACGTTGATGCCGTATTTTGCCCATTCGTTGGCCATCAGCATGGTGAGGCCCTTCACCGCACTCTTGCTCGCGGTATAGGACGGCACCCGGATGCCACCCTGAAACGACAGCAGTGACGCCGTATTGATGATCTTTCCACCCCTGCCCTGCTTCACCATCTGATTCGCCACGGCCTGCGAGAGGAAGAAGAGCGTTTTGGTGTTGACGTTCATCACCTCGTCCCAGTCCTTTTCCGAGAAGCTGAGCGAGTCCTCCCTGCGGATGATGCCCGCGTTGTTGACGAGGATGTCGATCTTGCCGAACTTCTCCAGCGTTTGGGCGACGACTTCCCCGGCAGCTGCCGTATCGCTTAAGTCCGCGCTGACATGCAGGAACTCTCTGCCCAGCGCCTTCACCTCTTTTTCCATCTCTTCCGCGCCCCTGCGGGACACCACGGCGATATCCGCGCCCGCTTCCGCCAGCGCCAGCGCGATTGCACGCCCCAGCCCGGCGTTTCCGCCCGTGACAATTGCAATTTTATTCTCAAGGCTGAACATATTGCTCATCGTTGCTCCTATCTCAGCGTTGCCATCGGTACGTGGTCCATATCGTCAAACGTTTGATTTTCCCCTGCCATGCCCCAGATAAAGGTATACCGCCCGGTGCCGACGCCCGAATGGATCGACCATGACGGCGAGATGACAGCCTGCTCGCTTTTCATCACGAGGTGCCGGGTTTCGTCCGGCTCGCCCATCAGGTGGAATACGCGCGCATCCTCCGCCATGTCGAAGTAGAAATACACCTCCATGCGCCGCTCGTGCGTGTGGGTCGGCATGGTGTTCCAGACGCTGCCCGGCTCCAGCACCGTCAGCCCCATCACGAGCTGGCAGCTCTTGCATACCGCCGGATGCACGTACTGGTAGATGGTGCGTTTGTTCAGCGTTTCGTCGCTTCCCAGGCGCACGGGGTTCGCCTTTTCGATCTCAATCTTCACCGTGGGATAGCTCTGGTGCGCCGGAGCGGAGTTGATGTAGAACTTCGCCGGCTGGCTTGGGTCCGTTGAGCGGAACTTAACTTCCTTTACACCCATGCCGATATACAGCCCGTCGCGGCTGCCCAGCTGAACCACTTCACCGTCCAGCTCCGCCTCGCCTGCGCCGCCCACGTTGATGACGCCCATTTCACGGCGCTGCAGGAAGTATTCGACGCCCAGTTCCTTTGCGGTGCCGATGACCACCGCCTGCCTCACCGGCATCACGCCGCCCGCGATGATGCGGTCCACATGGGAATAGGTGAAACAGGCTCCGTCCGGTTCAAACACCGTATCAATCAAATAGTGTGCGCGAAGCTGCTCCGTCGTATAGCGTTTGCTGTCCTCCGGATGGTTCGCGTACCGTACATCCAGTTTCATTTTTGTCCTCCTCGATCCATGATCTTCTTATATTCAATCCCCGCAAAAAACAGCGCCGCAAGCCCGTAGCTCCAGTCGCGCGACCGCTGTATGGTGTACTGCAGCTTGTACCCGAAAGCGGGCAGCACGTGCAGCGGTATCGTCGGCCCACTGATATGGCCCATGCTGATGAGGCCGTCCCGGTATTCGAGATCATCCACCACGGCCTGAAGTCCCCGGAGCGCAGGCGCGGCAAACTTTTCGTCCAAATACCCGCACCGCACGCCGTGCAGCCAGCCCGAAGAAATGAGCGCCGTCGCGCTGCTCTCCTTTTTCGTCGTGCCCGGCCGGTTCAGCAGCGTTTCAAAATATCCATCCGACCGCTGGTATTTCAGCAGCGCTTCGCTAACCTCGCGGAGGATTTGCATGGCCTTGTTTCGTTCAGAGCCGTCCTCCAGATTGTCGATGAGCATAGGCAACGCGCCCACCACCCAGCCGTTGCCCCGGCCCCAGTAGAGCTTCGGCGGATACGGCCTTTTCGACCGCACCCAATAGCTGTGCACAAACAGCTTATCCTCCGGGTCCTGCAAATACTTCGCGAACAGCTCCGGCTGGCTTTTGGCGAAATCCATCAGCCAGGCTTCGCCCTGCTCCTTCGCGTACAGGCTGGTAAACACGCCGTACATCATGATGGAATCCACCCAGACGCTTTTGGGATAGAACTTGCCCTCCAGCGAATGCCCGAGGTGGTTCGGCATGTTGTCAAGTATCTTTTCCGAGCTGCGGATATAGTCGAGGCCCCGGCGGGTAACCGCCGCGTACTTCGGATCGTCCAGACGCTTTTGCAGGTAATAGGTTGCCAGCGTGGGCGCGAGCGTATCCGACTGGTCCACGCGCAGCCCCTTGCCGATATGATAGTCGGCAAAGCGCCGGATATAATCAGTATACCGGTCCTCGCCCAGCGCGGCGTTCATTTCGCCCAGCGCGTGCATCAGCAGCCCCGAGCCCCACATCCAGTTCAAATCTTCGGGCTTCAGCCGCTGCACCGTGGCGTCGGCCAGCTCCACGATCTTATCAAACAGGTTTTCCATATCACACCCCCCGCAATCCGCTTTACTTCTCTTTGCCGACCAGCAGCCGCTTCAGCTCCGCTTCCTCGCCCGCGTCCTTGTCCTCCGCGTCGTAGAACTTGCACAGGCGTTCATGAATGGCCCGGTTCAGCGGATACCGGCTTGCAATGAATATCGCGAGCAGCATCAGCACGCCCGGCAGCACGAACACGATGGCCCGCAGCCCGGTGATAAATGAGGCGGGCTGATCCAGCGCGTTGACGGATTTGACTGTGGACGAATCGCTGAAGTCGTAGGCCTGCGTGATCTCAAGGCCGCGCTCAATGACGACGCTGTCCTTCGTATCACCCGGCAGCCGCATCTTAAGCGTATCGCCCGTAAACGCGTATTCCGCCTGCGTGCCGCCCAGCAGCGTGACTTCATTGGTTTCCATATCGATGAGGATATCCTCGGTGCCGTCATTCGCAAGGTCCACCGAGATGACGCTCGCACTGCCGATCTGCGCATTCGCGTCCTTGGGCAGTATCATATCGCCCGGCAGAATGTAGCCGGAGAACTGCAGCATCAGCCCCACGATCCATATGCCGATGGCGGACGAGAACTTGCGCAGGAAGGTCATGAACCCCGCAAAGGAGCCGCTCCGGCGTTCCCCGAATGCCAGCGTGGAAATATCGGTCACGTCCGGGAACATCATCCACGGCATCACGATGCAGCCGATGAGCCCGATGCCCACGACCGCGGCGATTACGAAAATCCAGACGATGGGCCATGTATTGTTGTAAAAGCCCAGCGCCACCGCGCCCGCGATGAATATCCCCGCGCCGATCATAAACGTCTTGGGCTTACCGATCTTCTCCGAAAGCATTACGACCAATGCCAGCATCGCAATCTGCGTAATCAGCATCGTGCCGAGCACGTATTCCAGCAGGTCCTCGCGCTGGATCAGGTAGGTCATGTAGTAGGTAAACACTGCGCTGACCACGTCCATGACAAAGAACGCGGTCAGGTACATGCCGATCAGCGACCGGTATGCCTTCACCTTCACCGGCGAAATCACCTTTTTAAAGCTGAAGCGCTCCTTCTCCAACGGAACGGGAACGCGCTCCTTACACCACAGGAAGATGCCGAGATACGGCAGCGCGTAAAACACGCCGAACATGAGGCCCATCATGACATAGCCCGTTTTCTCGGGGAACATATGGACAATCACCAAGGGCAGCACTGCGCCGATCAGAGAGGAAAGCTGCGAGAAGAATAGCCTCGCGCCGTTCACGCGCCCGCGCTCCTTCACGTCCTGACTGATCTCGCTCGACAGCGCCGTGTACGGCACCATCACGACCGTGGAAACGGTGGAGAAGAACATGTAGCTGACCACCACGAACGCGAACTTTGCGGCCTGCGACTCGAAGTCCGGCGCATACCAGAGCAGCGTGAACGCGATGATGATTAAAAAGAACCCGGACAGCAGATACGGCCTGCGCCTGCCAAACTTCGTGCGCGTGTTGTCGCTGATAAGGCCCATAATCGGGTCGCTGATGGCGTCCCACACCTTGGAAAGCAGCACCACCGTGCCCGCAAGGATGGGGTTGATGCGCACCACGTCGGTCAAAAAGCGCAGATAGAAAAACGAAATGACGAGCTGCGCGCCGCCCCCGAACAGGTCTCCGGCCGCGAAGGTGAACATTTCACGCTTGGACATGCGTTTCATATGAGGTCTCCTCTCTCATGCCTTTATTGAAATCGAGCCTTAGGCCATAGCCGTTGCATTTCAGTTCAATCGCTTCCGCCTTGCGGTCAAAGCTTCCGTACGCGGATTCCAGCCGACGGTAATTGAGGTCCACCGGTTTGCCGTCCACGCAGAACGCCCCTTTGTACCGCAGCGTCAGGTTTCCATAAGCCAGCGTTTTTCCGTCAAACCGGACGTCCTTCCCTTTGATCCTTTGCTGAAAGGCTTCAAAGCTTTCTCCGGAATCGGATATCTCGCAGACCCAGTACGTCGTTGCGCCGCGCTGGAGGATGTCGTGCGCGTCGTCGGGATTGACTTCGAGGTCGTAGCGACCGGCGAGGGCGATGTGAACGCCATGGAGCGTACCGAAGGCGTACCTCCCCTCCACGCGGGCCTGCTCAAAGCGGCCTGACGGGAAATGCGCGTGCGTGAACTCCAGCCGTTTGCGCTCCATGAAGCCTTTCCGTCTGTCCGTCCGGTAGATGGACATCACGATGTTTTCGTGCTGCGCGCTGTGCGGCATCACCCCGTTGCCCACCCAGTAGGCAGGCGAGAAGTTGCGGGCATTGTCGTCAAAAAATGCCGCGCCCGGATGCGTCGTAAAGACGCTGACAGTTGAATCGAGGGTGGCCTGCCAGATGTGCTGCTGGTCCCCGAACGTGCCCGGATAATGGGCCTGCGCGGTGGAGAGTATATAATTTTCCGTACGATAGGTGTAGGTGTTCGCCTTTTGGATCGCCACGCCGTCGGTGACCGGGTTCAGTATCCGGGTAATGAGCGGCAGCAGGAGGTACAGTGCCTTTTTGTCCATCATCCGAAGGTCCTTCAGAAAATCATTGGCCTTCATGTTGTACGCCCGGAACATGCGCATGGTCTCGCGGATGGCTTCGGGGTTGGTGAAGCTCTCCATAGCCCACTGGATATATCCGGCTGTCTCGCGGCTCTTCTCCCCGCGCAGCTGCCGGAGCTCCTTTAAGTCGTGGCCCATGCTCGTCTTCACGATGCCGGTTCGGGTATCATGGGCGATTTCCCGAATCACCCGCGGCATCCGGTAGTTCTTGCACAGGTAAAGGTTGGCGCTGATACGCGTATAGTCGAGCTCCTCCCGGTAGCGCTTCCCAAACAGAAACTCGCTGATTTCCAGCACATCCTGCGTCAGCGGCTCGCGCTTCTGCGACTCATAGCAGCGGCCGCTCGTCACGGAGAACAGGCCCTTATAGAGGTGCATCGCCATGTCCGCCAAAAAGAGGTCCGTCACGATGGCGGCTTTGGCGCCGACCTCTTCATCGCCAAAATCGATGAGCAGGGTCAGCGGCGCGATATCCTCCTCGTAGTAGGTGTTGGAGTGCCATTCGATGAAACCGTGCTCATAGCGGTGCTTCAGCCACTCAAGTATTTTAGGCCGGAACTTATTGCTCAGCACGGCGCCTGCCATTCCGGAATTCTCAAACGTATCGTCTCTATAATAGTTTCCGGCCAGATAGGCGCAGGTGAAGAAAAGAAGCTGGTGGTTTTCCGACCAATAGCACATGGAGTCGTCGCCGGGTTCGTCCATCCAGTACTTGAAACCCAATATGGTGCTTCGCATCGCCTGCACCGCGCCTTCAGACAACAGCGGCGCATACCGGTACAATACCCGCAGCACGGTAACCATGCGAAAATCGGCGCAGTCCAGCCGGTAGTCGATGAATTTGAGCAGGTCTAAAAGGCCGCTCTCATCGATGGGCTTCCCCTCGTCCAGTTCACGGATCTCCTGAAAAGACTTTGGGCCCATTTTGATGCTCATTGGAATGTCGTGATCCATCATTTCCCTCCATATCCCAGCAAACCGCTGATTTCGAGTGCCGCTTCCCGGATCAGACTGCCTTCCAGTTCGATGTCCCGCTCCTTCGAATAGAAGCCTGAGACGCTGAGTCCCGCGATGACCCGGCCTTCGTGGTTGAATATCGGAGAGCCGATACACATCGTGTGCTCTTCGATTTCGCGGTTGTCGATCGCATAGCCGCGCTTCGCGGCTTCATCCACATCCTTAAGCAGCTGAGCCTGATCCATAATTGTGTGGTCCGTAAATTTCGTAAACTCGGCGTGGGCCAGCTCTCTGAGCTGTTCTTCGCGACTCATTCCGGACAGCATGGCCTTACCGAGTGACGTGCAATGAATGGGATTTTTGGTGCCGATGTTGGAGGTTGTTATGATGGAGGTCTTAGGTTCGTATTTGTAAATGTAGGTGACGTAGCCTTCGCTCATCACCGCGATAAAGGCAGTCTTGTTGGTCTTCTCCGCCATGACCTTTACAACGGGCTTGGCCATTGTGATCAGGTCGGTTTCATTCAGGTATTCGTTGCCGATCTGGAACGCCTTGAGCCCGATGCGGTATTTGTTGACTTCGCCGCGTTTTTCGGCGAGCATACCGGTGCTGACCAGCTCGCGGATGATATCGTACGCGCTGGTCTTCGGCAGCTTTAGGCCCTCGATGATGTCCTTCAGGGTCGCGCCATTCTCCGTTTTGGCGACAAATTCAATGATATCGATGCTGCGTTTCACAGTCCTGTTGCCTGCCATAACCGCTCCTAATATTGTTCGTATATGCGAATTTAATTTCTATATACGAATATTATAAATTGTTAATTATGAAAATACAAGCTCCTATGGCCACAATAATTTCGCAGCACAACAAAAAAGAGCTGGCTTGATGCTCAAATCAGCTAGCTCTTTTTATGTTCACTACAATTACATGCCGCAAAAACATTGCCGCGGGCTGCTTGGAAAGCCGAAAAGCCAAATGATTACCGACTTTTCTATCTCGCTCGAATTACTGCCGACTAAATGACCGATAGCAGCGAACCACGGTCAGTCGCGCCGTTACCGCCGCCGATGCCCGCGGCTTTGCTATACCGGGGTTCAGCTATCCCTTTGCCGCCGTTATCTTCTTCAGCAGGGGAATGAGCCACCACAACTGCGCTGAAAGCAGCGCAGCCGCTCCCAACGCAATGGGAACCGCCGCACCCGCACCGCCATTACCCCCGGAAGCCGTTCCGCTCGCCAGAACCGAGCCGCCGGACGCGGGCAGTGGCCCAAGGTTGATTTGCGTGCCATCCGTGAGATTAAAAACCAACTCGCTGTTTTCGTTGAACGCAATGGAGGCCACGCCCATGCCGTCCCTGCCATTGGTTATGGTGAAGCTCGCCTGCTCTCCATTGGTAAATGTAACGATATAGGTATCGATGTTATCGGCAGAGCCGGTTTTCACGATGCCTGAAATCCCGTTTCCCTGCATGCCGTCAATACCGTTTGTACCGTTAAGACCGTTATAGCCGTCCGCTCCCGCAGCGCCGGTTGCTCCTGCTGCTCCTGTTGCGCCCGTCGCGCCGGTTGCTCCCGTTCTGCCAACAAGCGATGCCAGCCATTCTCCCAATGTGCCGGTGTAGCCATTCTCCACCGCCAACTCATAAGCAGATTTGCCGTCAGCGCCCGTTGCTCCGGCAAGCGCGGCCAGCCATTCCTCCTCCGTACCGGTATAGCCTTTTTCCACCGCCAGCTCATAGGCCGATTTCCCATCAGCGCCTGTTGCGCCGGTGAGCGAAGCCAGCCATTCCTCTTCCGTGCCCGTGTAGCCCTTCTCCACCGCCAGTTCATAAGCGGATTTACCGTCCGCGCCGCCGACGGGCGTTGCGAACTTGTTGATCAGGGAGGTTACTTCCGACGTTATGGCGATTCCCGTAAAGCTGCCTGCAGCAGTTTCCACCACGGTCGAAACCGCCCCGATGGGCAGATACAGGCACAGCTTTCCGGCGTCGTCCGTAAACACGTCGTTTATTCCGTAGGCATAGGTCAGGTTGTTTGTCAGCGAGGAAATGGCCGTTGCGGCGGTTATGCCGTCAATCTGCAGGGTGGTGAGGTAAACGATGGAGCTTCCGTTGGTGGGCAGCGTGAAGTCGCCCGTAATCTGAACGGAGCCGCCGGTGATGATGGTGGAGCCATGGCTGCCCAAGGTGCCATTGGATCCGCCGCCGCCGCCGATGCCAAAACCCGCCATGCAAAAGTCCAGCTTTGCGCCTGGAATTGCCTTCACCGTTCCGCCGCGGATGGTGACGGTGGCGCCTGCTCCGCCCACGCCGTAGCTTGTTCCGCCGCCGCCGATGCCCGCACCGCCTGCGACATTATTGTTACCAAGCGTATTTCCGCCTGTAGCCGTCACTATGCCGCCTGTGATCGTCACGGTTCCGCCACCGCCCGTTCCGTTGAGTCCGTATCCGCCGCCGCCGATGCCCGCGCCGCCATTTATTCCAGTTGCCGTCACGGTGCCGCCGTTGATGGTAACCGTGCCGCCTTTTCCTTCCGCAATAAGCCCCGAATAAAAGCCGACGATATCGCCGCGTCCGCCACCGCCTATGCCCGAACCGCCAATGATTCCGCCCGTAGCCCTCACGATGCCGCCGTTGATCGTTACCGTGCCGCCGTCGCCGCCGTAATGGCCTCCGCCGATACCCGAGGATCCTTCTTTACCCGTTGCTTCGACTGTGCCGCCATTGATCGTCACCGTGCCGCCGTCGCCGCCGTAGGCTCCGCCGCCGATACCCGATCCACTATCGCCGCCAATCGCAGTAACCATACCGCCGTTGACAGTCAGTATCCCGTTACTGCCGCCGAAGCTGCCTGAGCCTCCACCGATGCCCGCGCCGTAAGAGCCGCCGGTTGCCGTGATCGTACCGCTGTTCACGGTGACGGATCCGCTGTTGAGGCTGATGGTGTCGCTACCGATGCCCGCGCCGCCGTTGGCACCACCGGTCACGACCAGCGCACCCGTGCCTTCGATGATAAGCGCAGCGCCGGAAGGCACATGCAAGCCCGCGCAATTTGCTCCGCTTTTCAGCACATTGTCGCCCTGCAGGGTAACTTTTACCGTTGAGGATGCCTGAATCGCCAGCGCGCAAGCGCCGGACTGGCTGGATACGTTAATCTTCACGTTATCCAGCGTGATATCCACAGGAGTGTCCTCCGTGGACGCAGGCACGTTCACAATGATACACCTGTACGTTTCCGTTCCGTTGGTCGTAATGGTGAACGGCCCGATTCCGGTTATGGTCAGCACCCCGCCAGAATACGCGTAGCCGTCCCCGCTTGTCCCGTCTGTAAGAGCTGGCAGGTCAATCTCCGTGCCTGCTGCCTGCGCCGATATCGGCAGCAGCAGAAATACTACACCCGCCGCCAAAATCCACGCGAGCATTCTTGCTTTAACCATTCTTTTCATCATTGCCGTTCCTCTCCTTATCAGCCCGCTTAAAAGCACAAGCATCTCCTACGTAATCATGAGGTTCTAAGACGTTCTTTTTCCTTATTCCGCGTAACTGGCAGTGGAACGCCTCTTTTTAATAAGCATCGGAATGACCCATCCCAGATGGGATAGCAGCGCTGTAATCGCAATTCCCAGCACGATAAACGAGGTGGCTGTATCCTTGGACCCGGCTGCAGTCAGTGCGTCTATCCGCCCGATATTCAGCATGGTTCCATCCGTCAGGGTAAGCACAAGCTCACCGCTTTCGTTTACAGCACCGCTTGCAAGCCCCACGCCGTCCCTGCCATTGGTTATGGTGAAGCTCGCCTGTTCTCCATTGGTAAAAGTAACGGTATAGGTATCGATGTTATCGGCAGAACCGGTTTTCACGATGCCTGAAATACCGTTTCCCTGCATGCCGTCAATGCCGTTTGTACCGTTAAGACCGTTATGACCGCTATAGCCGTCCGCTCCCGCAGCGCCGGTTGCTCCCGTTGCTCCTGTTGCTCCTGTTGCGCCGGTTGCTCCCGTTCTGCCGACAAGCGATGCCAGCCATTCTCCCAATGTGCCGGTGTAGCCCTTCTCCACCGCCAGATCATAAGCGGATTTGCCGTCTGCGCCGGTTGCTCCGGCAAGTGCGGCCAGCCATTCCTCCTCCGTACCGGTGTAGCCATTTTCCACCGCCAGCTCATAGGCGGATTTTCCGTCCGCGCCTGTTGCGCCGGTGAGCGAAGCCAGCCATTCCTCTTCCGTGCCCGTGTAGCCCTTCTCCACCGCCAGTTCATAAGCGGATTTACCGTCCGTGCCGCCGACGGGTGTTGCAAAGGTGGTGAGCAGGGAGGGTGTTTCCGACGATACGGCGATTCCGGTAAAGCTGCCCGCAGCGGTTTCCACCACGGTCGTAACCGCCCCGCTGGGCAGATACAGGTACAGCTTTCCGGCGTCGTCCGTAAACACGTCGTTTATTCCATAAGCATAGGTCAGGTTGTTTGTCAGCGAGGCAATCGCCGTTGCGGCGGTCACGCCGTCAATTTTCAGGGTGGTGAGATAAACGTTTGAGCCGCCGTTTGCGCTTCCGTTGGTAGGCTGCGTGAAGCCGCCTGAAATTTGTACGGAGCCGCCGATGATGACGGTGGAAACATGGCTGCCCAGGATGCCGTTGGCACCGCCGCCGCCGCCGATACCTAAACCCGCCATGCTGCCGTCCGACGTGCCGCCGGGAATTGCCTTCACCATGCCGCCGCGAATGGTTACCGTGGCGCCCGCTCCGCCTACGCCGTCTGCCGTTCCGCCGCCGCCGATGCCCGCCCCTCCCGCGACACTAATAGCAACAGTAGTATATTCATCCTCATAAAGTAGCGTATCTCCGCCTGTAGCCGTCACAATGCCGCCTGTAATCGTGACGGTTCCGCCCCCGCCCGTTCCATTCCATCCGCATCCGCCGCCGCCGATACCCGCGCCGCCTTCTGTTCCGGTTGCCGTTACAATACCGCCGTTGATGGTAACCGTCCCGCCTTCTCCTTTCGCAACAAATCCTGCATTCATGCCGGTGAAGTAGCCCATTCCGCCGCCGCCGATGCCCGCACCGCCATGGATTCCGCCTGTAGCCCTTACGGTGCCGCCGTTGATCGTCACTGTGGCGCCGTCGCCGCCGAAAAAGCCGCCGCCTATGCCCGCGGATCCGTCATCGCCCGTTGCTTCGACTATGCCGCCATTGATAATAACCGTGCCGCCGTCGCCGCCGAAGGCAGCGCCACCGATGCCCGCGCCTTGCGAGCCGCCAACTGCAGTAACCGTACCGCCGTTTACAGTAAGCGTCCCGTTATTACCGCCCATGCCCTGTTCGCCGCCGCCGATGCCGGGGCCGCGCGATCCGCCGGTCGCCGTGATCGTACCGCTGTTCACGGTGACGGTTCCACCGAACGGGTTGGAATAGTCGCCGCCGATACCCGCGCCGTACAGGCCGCCGGTCACGTCCAGCGCACCCGTTCCTTCGATGATGAGCGCAGCGCCGGAAGGCACAAGCAAGCCTGCGCAATTTTCTCCGCTTTTCAGCACGTTGTTGCCCTGCAGGGTAACTTTTACCGTAGAGGGTGCCTGAATCGCCAGCGCGCAAATGCCGCCCAGGCCGGATACGTTGATGTTCACGTTATCCAGCGTGATATCCACAGGAGTGTCCGCCGTGGACGCAGGCACGTTCACCATGATACACCTGTCCGTTTGGGTTCCATTGGTCGTAATGGTAAACGGCCCGATTCCGGTTATGGTCAGCACCCCGCTCGAATATGCGTAGCCGTCCCCGCTTGTCCCGTCGGTGAGGGTCGTCAGGTCAATCTCCGTGCCTGCTGCCTGCGCCGATATCGGCAGCAAAATAAGAACCAGTGCGGCTGCCAGAAAAATCGGCATCATTCTTTTCTTCATATATTCCTCCTGCGATTCTTTCAAATATGACCTTGCGTGGGTTGGCATCCTGTATACCGCGATTCTTTTCAATGAACGGTCTGACCGCTGTTAATCCAGTATCATTGTAATGGATGCAAGAATAAAAAAAGCGCCGATTGCATGATCGACGCGTGAAATGACATGATCCGTATGTTTAGGCGTTTATCCTGCAGAAATTTCAGGTTGAAACGCGGCTTTTGTCAAAGTATACGCTTTCTTCTGATGAGGATCACTGCGGCTGCTGTGCCTCCCGCCGCTGCCAGCAGGCCGCCCAAAATCCACAGCAGCACAGCAAGCAGGCCGCTGTTCGTATGCCGGACGTCCCCTGTTTCCGCTTGCAGGGTATAGGCGCCAAGCGGCGTGCCTTCCGAATCGAGTATCGTGAGTTGTACGGCGTCCGCGTCATCATCCCCGCTGATTTGAAACGTGAGCTTTCCGTTTTCATCCGGCTTCACCACAGTGCCGTTCGGCAGCCTGATGGCGGCAGCACCCTCAGGCAGCTCAGCAATATCGATCGTCACGATCAGCATGCCCGTCTGCGAATCCCGCTCCACGCTTTCCGGCGCAATGGTAACCGCCGAAGCCGTTTCTGTTGGCGAAGGGAATGGCGTTGCGGAGGGTTGGGTGGTCGGCGTGACTGCAGGCGAAGGCGTCGAAGTTGGTGTCGGAGTCGCCGTGGCTGTCGGTTTGGGTGTCGGAGTCGCCGTGGCTGTCGGCTTAGGTGTCGGAGTCGCCGTAGCTGTCGGCTCCGGTGTTGGTTCCGGTGTTTCCGTCACTGTAATCAGGACAAGGATATCAGCCGAATTCTGGGAATCGCTGACGGTAACCTGAATCGACGTTTGACCTTCCGCGATACCCGTCACCGTAATCGTCCCATCAGAAAGTGCTGCAGCCGCCACTGCGGTATCCGGCCCTATGCTCAGCGCGGTAATCGTCAGCGTATCGCCGTCTGGGTCCAGCGCGATGGTATCTGCCGTAAGACGAAGGTCTTCTCCCACCGCCACTGTCTGCCCTGTAGTCGATCTTGCGACGGGCGGGTTGTTGTGCGGCGGCGCAAGCGAAAGATGGACGGTATATTGCTGCTCGACGCCGCCTGATGCATGCACCGTCACAATCGCGTCCCCCGGAAGTGCCGATGCCTGTGCGATATCCAGCGTATCCTCCGGGTTGGACGGCACAGCAGCTACGGTCGCAGCGGCGCTGCCCGGCTGCGTACCGGCGGGCAACGTTACGCTGTAGGAATAAGTACCGGGCAAGAATCCGCTCACCGGCGTGCCTCCCACAGTCAGGGTGCTCAGCGTCACGCTGGCCTTTTTATAAACGTTCACCGTCATGGGCAGACCGGAAAAGTAATAGCCGTCCGGTGCTAATATGGATACCGACACTTCCCCCTGCTTGACAACCGAAGCCAGCGCGATTGTCCAGCTCGAGCCGGAACCGGATAACGCTCCTTTGACTACTTGTCCTGTACCGTTTGTAATGACGATATCATTTGCCGTCAGCCCAATGACTGGCATATTGAACGTCAGGTCAATCTTCGTTGAATCCGAGGTATCCTCTGATCCGTTCGCCGTTGCCGACAGACATGCGAAGGACACGTCGGGGATCTCCTCAAATGTAGCGATCACGGTGACGTTAGCCGCGGGCATGACGAAGCTGTTGCCAAAAATCGAGTGGTTAGTCCCGTCGTTATAGGCGAGCGACTGCAGCTGCCAACCCGTATAGGGCGTGATGGTCAGCTTGACTGTATCTCCCTTAAGTGCTGTCGTCACATCGGCGGTGATACTGCCGCCCATCGACGCCGCCTCAACGGTAACATTGTAGGTTGTCGCGTTGGTGACGCTGCTGAATATCGTCAGCCCTGACGATACGACAAATCTGGTGTCAATATTCGGCGATGTTCCGTACTGCTGCACGGTATCGCCCGCCTTCACCCTGTAGGTGCCGGGCGCTACCGTAAAGGCAATGGATTGATATTTGGCTGTTGGTGCCAGCTCCGCTGCCAGCGACATATCGCTTGCAGCGTAAAGCTGCGTCGCCGTATTGGCGTTCTTCTGGGCCGAATAGTTAGCCATCAGCACGTTGGCGGTGCTCTGCGCGTCAAGCGCGTTGCCGGCTGCGAAGATCGCGGGCCGGGTCGTGCTGCTGGCTACGGCTTTAACACTGGCGGCAGCGAGAATCTTGACCGTAGCTGCCGTGCCGCCCGTACCAGCGCCGCCGCCAATACCGGAGCCGCTGGTTCCGCCCGTGGCGACGATCGTCCCCGCCTCCAGCGTGATGGTGCCGCCTGCGCCCTTGCTGCCGCCGCCGATGCCAGAGCCGCTGCTGCCTCCCGTTGCCGTGACGGTCCCTCCTTTAATCGTGACAGAATCACAATCGGCAGTGTCGCCGCCGCCAATGCCCGCGCCGCTGCTGCCGCCCGTTGCAATGACCGTGCCGCCGTTGATCACAATGGTGCCGCTCGTGCTGCTGTCGCCGCCGCCGATGCCCGCGCCGTAACTGCCGCCTTTGGCGGTCACCGTGCCGCCGTTGATCGTGATCACGCCGCCGCTCAAATCTACATCGGTATAATAGTTGTCGCCGCTGCCAATGCCCGCGCCGCTTTTACCGCCTGTTGCCGTGACGGTACCGTCCTCGATGGTGATCGTCCCGCCCGTGCCATAGCGGCCGCCGCCGATGCCTGCGCCGTTGAAGCCATCGCTGTTTGTACCGCCCTTGGCCTTTACCGTACCGCCGTCGATCAGTATGGTTTCGCCGGAGCCGCCCTCACCGCCTCCGATACCCGATGCACATTCGCCTCCGTTCGCGGTGACGTTGCTGTCTTCGATGGTGATGCTGCCGCTGTTACCATAGTAGCCACCACCGATGGCCGCCCCGCCCTCGCCGCCGGTCGCGACTATCTTGCAGTTGCTGATATTGATTGTCCCGCCCGATATATACCCGCCGCCGCCGATACCCGCGCCATAATATTTGCTGCTTGCTGTGATATCCCCGCCGGTGATCGTGATCGGCACGGAAGCGCCACGATTGCCACTGCCGATGCCCGCACCGCCGTCGCCGATGGCCGTGATGGTACCGCCGCTGATAGTGATGCTCTCCGTGGTGCCGGAGTAGGCGCCACCGATTCCTGCGCCACTCATGCAGCCGGTCGCGTGCACCGTGCCGCCTTCGATTAAGATCGTGCCGCCGTTGCCATAATTGCCTGTACCGATGCCCGCACCGCCGCTGTACCCGTCCCCGGCTGTTACGTTGCCGCCCTTGATGGTGATGATTCCGCCTGCGCCGTTTTCGCCTCCGCCGATGCTCGCGCCTTCGCTGCCGCCCATCGCCGTCAGCGTGCCGCTTTCGATGGTGATGCTGCCGCAGTCGCTGTACATGCTGCTGCCCAGCCCTGCTGCATAGGCGCCGCCCTGCACGTTCAGCGAGCCCGTTCCCGTTATCGTGAGCGCATCGCCGTCCTCCACTCGAACGCCCGGCTCGCCGTAGCCGCTTTGCAGCGTGCTTGCACCCGCCAGCGTCAGCGTGTTGCCTGCGCCGCTAAACAAGAGCGCGCAAAGCATGAAGGCGCTGTTTTCTATTTTTACTCCGTCGAGCGTCAGGTTTACACCGCTCATAAAGCAGTTCAATTTCATATCCGTAAAGGTCGCCCCTGTCGTATTCGTGATAGTGACGGCCTCTGTTGTGTATATGGTGATTTCGCTGCCGTTCCCGTAGTCGCCCAGGTCGTATGTACCGCCAGAACGTATCGTTGCGTCCGCCGCCAACGAAACATCAGGGCTGAGTGACAGGACCAGCAGTATTGCAATCATCAGTGACAAGATTCTTTTTTTCACGGACACCCTCCATCACAGCTGTAATGATAATCGGTTGTATAGGATCATATTAACGGTTTCTTTAATAAAAAAAGCGCCGATTGCATAATCGACGCGTGAAACGACATGATCCGCAGTATAATTACATCATCCGACAAGCAGGGCGATATCCACCTCAAAAACGCCGCCCTCTTTTCTGATTTCCATAAGGCCATTGTGTTTTTCCGTAAGATGCTCCACATTCTTAAGACCGAAGCCGTGGTTCTCCGGATCGTCGTTTGCGAGGCGGAGGCTTCCCTTCGGCGCGGGGATAAAGGGGTTGGCAACGCGGAGGACAAGGTAGTCGGGTTGGTATTTCAGTGTCAGGCTGATATACGGCGCGGCATCCGTCAGCGCTGCGCACGCCTCCATCGCGTTATCCAGCAGGTTGCCAAGGATCGCCGCAATATCAAATTCATTCAGCGCCATGTCTTCCGGCAGGCCGACATCCAGCCGGAGTTCTATGCCGCTTTCACGCGCGGCGGAGAGCTTATGGTTTAAAAGCGCGCGCACCGCGGGATATGGCACGTTGACGATACTCTGGTATTCCACCGCGTTTTTGACAAGCTGCGCTGCGTAGCACTTTGCCTTGTCCGCTTCGCCGCTCTCCAGCAGGCCATGAATAACGCTCAGGTGGTTATTAAAGTCGTGCCGTTCGGACTTAAGCCTTCCAATTAGCTGCTCCAGATTCTCCATATAGTAAACCTGTTGGCGTACATGCGCTTCTATGGTCTGCGCATAGGCCTCGCTGCGCGCCTTTTCCTTCATATACGTGTTCGAATATACGACGACCAGTACCGCCATTGCCGCGAGAACGACGATAAAATGGATACCAGTCGAATACAGGTCACCCAATACCAGATCGCCGCTGTATATGCCGTAGCCGATCAGCAGCGCCTCTACCGCCAATATGGACGCCAGCATGACGACGCGCAGTCGCTCGCGCAGCACCAGCGCCACGATTGCGATAAACAGAATCATGTAATACGGAATCGCGCTGTGCATACCGCCGCTGGAGATCCACTGATACGGAATGAATATATATACGAATACGGCAAAAGCGATCACTGAAACCGGCCTGAAGCTCCGTCCAAAGCGCGCAATATGATACGTTACCACCCAACCGCCCAAAAAAACCAAGTCGAGCCAGATTGGGGAACCATAATACACATCCATCGCCGCTCCAAACATCGTGAGCACAATACCCAATAGCATTGCAAGATGGAATATCCGCTGTTCAAAGCCGAATCGCTCTGCGCCTCCCAGCAGCCTGTCTCCCAGCCCCTTCATGCCTCGTCCTTTCCGGCAAACAGCCGCTTCGACAGCGCTTCTCGCACCTTCTCGGAAAACGTACGGCTTACAGGTACCTCAAGGCCGCCCTCCAGGAACAGCGTTTTATCCCGGAAAGCGCGAATCTTTGTCACGTTAACAATATAACCCTGATGGCACTGTATAAAATTATCCTTATCGATCAAATCGATAAGCCGAACAAAATTATCATAATATTCCTCAATACGGCCTGCGGCGTGCACGCGTATCTTGTGACCCGTCTTCTCGAAGCAGGCGATGTCGTCCATCCGCAGCGACACGGTTTCTCCCTTGCGCCGCACGGTGAACACTTTGCCGGTATCCGTCCGTCCGGTTCGCCGGATGAATGCCATCGCTTCCGTCAACACCGCCGATACCTTCTCCTTTGTAACCGGCTTGACCAAATAATGAAACGCACGCACGCGAAAAGCTTCCAGCGCATATTTCTCGTGCGCCGTCACATAGATGATCACGGTATCCGCATCCATCGCCTTGATTTTTTTGCCCAGCTCAATACCGTCCATACGGTTCATGTCGATATCAAGGAACACAAGGCGCAGCTTCTCCTCTTGGGCTATCTGCAGAAACCGCTGTGGATCCGTAGACTTTATGATGCGCAGTTTATTCTCAACCTGATAACCGCTGATATATTTCTCCAGAAGATCCGCATGCTCTGAGCAGTCATCGCAAATACCGACAGTAAGTATCATAATTACTCCAATAACATTTATTCATGCTCATATCCACAAAATATCATAACTATCTCAAATCGTCAAAACAACATAAAAGGCGCGATAAACTTGCGCCTTATTGATGTTATTCAACGTATACGTATTATTTTATTATCATTCGCTCTTTGAGAGCGTTTCTTTAACAGTTTTGTTTATGAAATATGACTCGTAATAGAATACGCCTTCGACAAAGTCGGTACAGCCCTCCAGTGATTGATCAATAAAATGCGGCAGGAAAAGACAGTTGTAAACCTTAAGCGGAAATCCTTCTTCCGCATAATGCTCGAAAGCAACATTTGCGCTGAGTAAAACAATATCTCCTTTTGAAATAGGATACTCTTCCTCTTGTATGATATGCGAACCTTGCCCGATGCAATGTAAGCACACATGCTTGTTCTGCGGCATTTAAAATTTGCATTCTGCTTCGTCGAAAAGAAGCCGGGATGCGATGGCGTTGACGCGAATGTTGCATTGCGAAAAATAAACCGCGAGCCAGCGCGTGAAGTTGGATACCGCCGCCTTAGCCGCGGAATAGGCGGGAATTTTAGTCAGAGGTGTAAAGGCATTCATTGATGAAACATTGAGGAATTACGCTCTTACCCGCCTCCGCTTGTTATGATTCTCAAAAGTCCGCAAATCGAGTGGCTCGTTGGTCAGCTTTATCGCGGTTTCGAAACCCCCTTGTGTATTTTTTGTTATGCATCCATAAAACATTCGAATCCCCAGCCTGTTTTCTTATTTCATCTCATGCATACTGTCCCACACGCCATCCAAGCAATCGATTACTTTCTTATACATCTCATACTTGCGGTCATAGATACCCACGTTTTCCGGGTCCGGTATCAGCTGTGGATTGATCCTGCACATGCCGTCGGCTGCATCCTTCAAGCTGTCGTATTCCCCCGAGGCTACCGCCGCTGCCATGGCACAGCCAAGCGTTCCGGTTTCATTGCTTGGCACCGTTTCCACTGGGAGCTTCATAACGTCCGCGAATATCTGAGTCCATACCCTTGAATGCGCTACTCCTCCGGCCAATCGGATGCTCTGAGCTGGTTCAGTCCTAGTGGCCAGCAGCCTCTCCAGATGATACCGATGTGAAAACGCGATCCCCTCATACACACTGCGCATCATATGCGCCCGCGTGTGATAATTGTTCATACCCACGAAGCATCCCATTGCCTGAGGATGCACGTTGCTTGCCAGTAGGAAAGGCAAAAATACCGGGCAGAATTCCCTTGGGCCGACGCTTTCCACCCACTTGTTGGCATAGGCATAGACGCCGTCTCCTTCCGCTGAGGCCTGCTCCCTGAGCTCCGGCAAAAATGTATTGACAAACCACTCATTGTTCCCCGCCGATGTAGGGCTGCACTCCTCGATCAGATAATGGCCCGGCATACAATACAGAGAATTCATCAACACCGAACCGTCCGTAACTGGCTCACTTCGTATGTATTCATTGATGCTCCAAGTGCCCGCAATCATGCAAATGTGCTTTTCGTCGGTAATGTCCACCGCAAGCGCGCAGGCGTCGATGTCAAACATACCACCCGCTACCGGAGTCCCTGCCGGCAGTCCCGTCTGTGCCGCTGCCGCCTGTGTAATATGCCCGCAGATATCCGTGGAGCCGCACAGCGGAGGCAGGCTTTCTGCAAACTCCTCGATCCCAAACAGCCGAAGCAGTTCGGGATCAAAGCTGCCGCTCCGCAGGTTCATGAGATTAGTACCGGAGTAATCCGTAATCTCGGCCCGTGCCTCTCCCGTCAGCCGGAAGCGAATATAGTCCTTGCATTCGAATACCCACTGGATCCGGTCCGCATTGCCCGGCTCGTTATCTTTCAGCCATGCCAAAAGCGATACCGGTTGGCACGCGAGCACATGCTGCAGCGATATGCGTGAAGCTTTCTCCTCCGTGCCGTCATCCTTCCACTTTCGCACATACTCCCAGGCGCGGTTATCTGTGGATATGATTCCGTTGCGCACCGGCCGTCCATCTTTTCCCCACAGGTATAGCCCTTTCCCATGCCCGCAGACAGCTACACCAGCGATTTCCCTTGCATCAATCCGCGTCTTTTCAATCACCTGCCTGATGACAGCGCAGTTTGCGCGCCACATCACTTCCATGTCCCGCTCGTTGTAACCGGGATAAGGGGTGATCAGCGGGGTATTCGTCAATGCTGTACCTATCTCCATACCGTCGGACGTATAGAGGGTTGCTTTTGTGGCAGTTCCTCCATTATCCAGTCCAAGGTAATATCTCATTCTCGGGCCACCTTTCATCTTGAAGCTTTATTTTTTGGTATCGCAACAGCATCGTCCATATCTTATCAGCGATAATCACGCCTTCTGCAGCTTTTTATATAGGTCTCGCGTAAAAGGAAAGAGCAGTATGAGCGGCAAGGCCGCAATCATCAGCGCGTTCCCCAGACCGATGGAGTCGCCGATCAAGCCGACCACCGGCACAAATACGAACAGGGCAAAATAATAGCCGAACGAGATGATCCCAGCTGCCGCGGCGGAATTTTCCGGTGCGATTTTGCAGCCGACCACATAAGTGATCGGAACATTGTTTCCGCAGCAGAGTGCCGATACTCCGATCAGGACAATCTTAATGGTGATATCCTGTACGAGTATCATTGCAATCCACGCCGCAAAGCCCAGTGCGCAGCCCATCGTCAGCACTTTAATCTGCGAAAACCGGGTAGCGATTCTGGCATATAGCAGTCGAGCGACCATCATGCCCAAAAAGAGAACGGAAAGCGCTGTTGCACCATGCGAGTCCACACCCTCGACATTCGCGCCATACGAAGCCGTGCAATACGTTGCCGCCACCTGCCATGCGCTCACCATAAACGATACGAAAGCGATCCCTTTCATACCCGGCTTGTCCAATACCTTTTTTAATTCCTGCCAGCGGTAGCGAACACTGATCCGGTCGCTGAGCATCTTCTTCCGGAGCCCCTGGCGGAATGCGAAAGCGCCATAAACCGCAAAGAGAATGGAAACACCGCCCAGAACAAGAAACACACCCATAAGCCCGAAACCGATATACAGGGCATATGAAGCAATGGGGGCGATCACCGAACCCAGACTGAACAACATATGCAGCAGGGTCATATGCGTTTCGACCCTTAAGCTAACGGTCTCATACATCACCGCATTCACCAGCGTTTTGACGATACCAGCGAAAAAGCCGAGCAATATAAAGACCACAAACAGCGTGAATAGCGGTTGATCGATTCCGATGGTGACGATAAACAGGCCGGTCAACACGCCGGCCAGCACGATCAGCTTTTCTTTATTGAAGGAATCAATGAAGATGATCATGATGAGGGTAACCGCAAAACCGCCTATACTTTGTACCGAAAGCAATAGCCCGCCTTCGGCGGCACTCAGGGCAAATGCGGCTTCCAGCTTGTCCCGCATTTGCCCAACGGTCGACATTGAAAAGGATACGCAAAGCATGAGCAGATCGATCGCCAGAATTTTTGGCCAGACCTTATTTGGGGATGTCACAGGTTCTCCTTTCCATCTCAGCCGTGCGCGCCTACCCAACGGTTCCTTGTCAGCAATATGCCATCGTCGTCATCAACGCGTTCTCACTTTGCGTAGTGTCCACCCGCGTATACTGCACAACTACCGGGATACTGCACTGCAGCAAGCTCGCGTACGGCACTCCACGCAGTATTGTGCCGCCGCTGCCATCGCGCAGCTGGTCCATTCGGATATGGGCGGTGCGTTTCGCGGGGCATACCGCATACAGGCCTTCAATTGGTTCGCGGTCCTCATAGTACAGCGTGATGCTGACCCTGCACTCTCTGTCCGAAGTATTCAGCACGCAGATCGACTCGTGGCTTACATATTGGCCCGGCGAAGTGACTTCCGGCCAGTACATATCCGGAATCAGCCAGACTTTCTTACCAGCTCTTTTCATAAAATCCTCTCTCCCGCCGGTGTGAACCACTCCCCGGCGCTTTTCGGATACGGCAAGAAACGCTTTGCGGTAACGCATGCGTTCCTGCCGTAATACAACCTATTCAGATCCGTCTTGAAAATGTATCAGCGTTGGGACAATACGTCCCTCTCGTATTTTCGAACCCGCCCAAGCCATTCATCCCCCACGGGCACATTTTGTTTCATACAGTAATAATCCCATATTGGTGCAAACGGCAGCGATTTTGTTTCCTCCAGCAGTGCCAACCGCCCGGTCAGGTCACCCTGCACTTCACATTCCTTAATCACGCCAATGGGATCCAGCATGGCCTTGAGCAGCGCTTTCCGCGCACTACGGACACCGATGATCCAGCAGGCCAGGCGATTGATTGAAGCGTCAAAGAAATCGAGCCCGATAAAGATACGCTTCTGATAATTGTTGCGAACGATCTCCGCCATGATGTTCTGTAGCTCGTCGTCCCAGATCGTCACATGGTCGCTGTCCCAGCGTACACCCCGGCTGATATGCAGCATGGCGTTCGGCATAAACTGCATGATCGCACTGAATTTGCTGCTGATGGTTTCGGTGGGATGAAAGTGCCCCGCATCCAGGCAGTACAGCTTTTTGCGCGTCAGGGCATACAACAGCGAATATTCATGGCTGGCCACCGTATAGCTCTCGATACCCAGTCCAAAAAGCTTGCTCTCTATGGACTCGAGCACAGCCGTCTCATCCAGCTTCGCGGCAAATATCTCGTCCAGTGAACGGGTCATGATCTCCCGCGGGGCCGAAGTATCCGCCGTGATATCCTTATAGCCATCCGGCATCCAGTAATTTACGATGCACGGTTTGCCCAGCTGCTTACCGAACGCTTCCCCAATCTCCCGGCAGCGTTTGCCGTGTTCGACCCAGAACTCGCGCTTAGCCTTATCCCGGCTCGCGATGGAAAAGTTGCCATCCATCATTGGGTGGGAAAAGAATGTCGGATTGAAATCCAATCCCATTCCTTTTTCTTTTGCCCAGTCCACCCAGTTCTGAAAATATTCAATAGTATATGCGTCGCGGTCTGCCTTTTTGCCGCCCAGCTCCGCATGGCATGCATGCAGGTTCAGCTTGACAACGCCAGGGATCATGGTCAGCGCAGTCTCAATATCCTGCCGCAGCTGTCCGGGCGTAGCCGCCCGCCCCATATAGTTTCCGGTCGTGGCGATCCCGCCGGTCAGTTCGCCGATTCCGTCGAATCCGATCAGATCGTCGCCCTGCCAGCTGTGCATCGAGACCGGTATCGCATCGATCTCCGCCATCGCAGTATCCACATCGACACCGTGCCCTGCGTATACACTTTTGGCATACTCGTATCCCTTTATCACCGTTGATTCGTTCATATGATCCTCCATCCGTTTCCGGCTCCAATACCCCGAGAAATCTCTGTGTTAGCGATATATGTACTTTTTGATTGCACCCAGTTCGCTCAGCAGTGCAGCAGGCAAAGGCTTGTTCCAGGCCGCCAGCCCGGTTTCAAGCTGCGCCTCATTATCGAACGACGCGATGGGTACGGACAGAAAAGCCGTCTCCCCCATGATATACATAAAGGAAAGATCCATGAACGAGTACTCCCCGTTCTTCACCATATCCAGACAGCGCTCATAAATCTGGTCGTTTGTCGGGCTGTTATAAACCTCTGTAACGCTGGATGGCAGTTTCTCTCCCGCATACCGCCGTTCGAAATATCCCTTCGCAATGGACATGTAGGCCATGACGTTCATCCCGGTCTCAGCATGATAGTCATGCGTTTCCTGATCCATGAGTATAAACGTCTTGTCGGGCAGGTTGTAAAAGTTTACATCCGCTAGGCTCCACATGAGCTGGTTGGCCACAAACCCCTGTCGTCCGGTCTGTTTTGCATACTCCGCCGCCTCCCTGATACGGGCCTGCGACCAGTTGGAGCAGCCATAGTAACGGATCTTTCCCTGCTTCTGCGCCGAATCAAGATAGTCGATGATCTCCGAAACAGGCACATTCGGATCGTCCCGATGCAGAAAATACAGGTCAATGTAATCTGTATTCAAATACTCCAGACTCTCGTGCAGGTCCTTTTCGATATTGACCGGTCGGACGCGCGGGATATCCATACGGTCCCAATCAGGGTGCGTGCCCTTGGTGGATATCACGAGTTTATCCCGGCTCCCCGTTTCCTTGATCCATTCGCCGATTGTACGCTCGCTGCGGCACAGTACCCCCGGCACCCAGTCGCCGTAGATATGCGCGGAATCGATAAAGTTTCCGCCTCTGTCCACATACTGGCTCAACTGCCGTTTTGCCTCCGCCTTGGGCAGGTCGGCATCGTAGTTCACCGTGCCAAGACAGATGGGCGTCACAGACAAATCCGTTCCGTTAAACTTAACCTTATTCATCGCATCTCCGATCCGACCTGTTATTTGCCCTGAACATACTTGCGGTACAGTGGCAGGTAGACTTCCTGATCGCGGATCACGCAGCCCGTCGTCATATGCGCTTTTTGGATCAGATCGTAGCACTTGTCACAAGTGATGCAGCACTTTGATCTTACCATGCGCTTTTTCTCCATTAGGTCCTTTGCAAAATCCGGATACGCGAATGCCTGTCTGCCAAAGCCTGCGATGTCAAACCAGTTCTGGTTGATCCCGCCCGCACCGACATTGCCGCCGAACTGCTCCAGCCAAGTCAGGCCGGTTGCAACAAATATACCGTCCGGCACTGCTTCCTTGATCTCCTTTGTCGCTTTCAGCAGATCGTAGGTGCCTTTATACGGGAAAATATCCGATTCTTCAATCTCCGCAAGATACCCTCTGCCGTAAGGCTGATAGCGCGGCATCATGGTCGAAATATTGATCAGCTTAACGTTTCTTTCCACAAGCATTTTACACAATTTTATAGTCTCGGTCAGATCCGGTGCCATTACGCCTTCCTCTTTCACCATGCCCCAGCCATACGGATAAGGGATGCAGTCATAGGCATTCAGGCGGACGCAAATATCCAAGGCGTTGCCTAGCTTCGCACGGATACCGTCGATGATAGTAAACAGCGCGCGGGTCCGGTTCTCAAAGCTGCCGCCGTATTTACCGGGCCGGGTAAACGCCGAAAGCAACTCCCTGAGGATATACTCATGGCATACTTTTACATCAACCGAGTCGAAGCCCGCTTCATGCGAAAGAACAGCTGCGTTGATAAAGTCATCAATGATCTCCTCGATCTTTTCATCCGTCGCAAACGTGATCTTCCCAGCGCGTCCGTCAATCGAGTTGTGATGATCGATATAAGGATTCTCCACAACAGCCAGCGGCGTGGGTTCCCACTCCTTGTTCACGCTGCGCCGACCCGAATGCGTCAACTGCAGTACATTATACGGCCGTACGCCAAAATCATTTTCCGCTGTCTTGTTCGTCTCATCCAGCAGCCTTTTCACTTCCAACAGCGTATGCTCGCTGATGATCATCTGCAGGGGGTTGCACCGGCCATCGTTGGATATCGCGATCGATTCGTACCACAGCAGGCCCGCACCGCCTTTTGCATAGCGTTCATACCTGCGAAATATCAGCTCCGATGGTTTCCCATCTGGGGTGCCGTCAAAGCCTTCCAGCGGATGAATGCATATCCGGTTGGGAATCGTCTTATCATCCAGTTTGATCGGCTCTGCCAGAATGGATACATCCTCATCGACAGGAAACGGATAGCCGGCCTTTTCCATGGTCTCTTTAAAGTCTGCGACCGTCTCCATCTTTGCAAAATTGAATGGTTTAACAACCTTATGCATTACATTTACTCCTTTATGCCGTGCTCATCAGTCTCAGGCCTTTAATTTTTAGTGTGTTTTATCAAGCGGTGGTACTGTAACCGCATAATAAATGCACTGTTCGTCCAGTTCATTGATCACGGCATGCTTGTCTCCGGCTTCCACCATGATGGCGTCCCCCTTGTTGAGCACCTCCAGCAGTTTACCTTCTGCAAAAACCTTCATCTGCCCCTGCAATATATAAAAGATTTGATCGGAATGATCATGAATCTCATCTGTACTTCCCGCGCCTTTTTCCAAAGTAGACAGCGTAATATTTGCTTGTTTGCATCCCTTATCCGGGTTGAAGATGACTTCCGTTGTCATATTAAAGTGTGTAAACGGCGTATATTTCTCGCCCGTATCCTTTCGGTAGACCTTCATAGCCCTTCCACGCTCCTTTCAAATGATTTGTCCAATGAGTTGTGCTGCATTTGTATGCTTGTTTCTCCGACATCGTAAACATTACTTATTCTTTTCGTACCATTCCCGGTCGTACCATGCCGTTTCGAGTAACGTACAGCCCAGCTCCGTTCCAAACGGGCCGTGATCCATGCCCGGCTGTCTGCAGCCATAGAACCCTTTGGTATAGAGCGTGTTGGTCCCATAATCGATCATGTGTCCATCAAGAATCAACAGTTCCTCCCAGAACGGATGATTAAGCGCACGGGAGAACCTAAAGCCCGGTTCAAAAATAACAATTCGTGTATATGCACCTGTGTCAGGATCACGGGCCAACAGCTTTTCCCGTATTCCCTTGATGGGGCCGCCTCTTTCCTCACCCACATCATCCCACTTGTAATCAAAAATAGTACTTTTCATGTCTCCGCCAGTTCTGGGTTCTTTACCCATGATGTCTCTCTCCTTTCGTATATATGCCGCTCCGGCAGACGCAGGCCTGCCGGCACGGCACAGGTTTTCATTTCTTGTGCATCAGATTAATAAGCGTCAAAGTTGAACGTTGCAGGATCCTGGATCGTTCCGCCAAAGGTGGCGTCGCGGATCGTCTCTACATTCGACTTGTCGATCGGAACCGGGTCAACCAAACCGAACTCTTCAAAGTCCCGGCCTTCCAGCACATCCAGGCAAAGCTGGATTGCAGTCTCCGCCATGACCGCCTGAGACTTCATGTTTGTGAACGCCATGTACCCGTCGCGGATGGCAACCATGCCCTGCGGCAGTGCCGAAGAACCGTACACCGCGATCTCGCCGTCATATCCGGCTGCCTTGATCGCCTGCACAGCGCCCAGCGCCAGACCATCGTTGGTGGCCACAAACGCGTCGATCTCATCGCCATACTTGGTGATCGCGTCGTCCGCCAGCTTCACGCCGGCTTCCTGCGTGTCCTGCTCGTCCTCGAACGTCTCCAGCAGCTCAATACCCGGATAGTTCGGCAGATTGGCCAGAAAACCGTCGTTGTACTGGATCTGCGCATACGAAGCGGTGTTGGGCCCAAACAGGTATACGATCTTCGCGCCGTCCGGGTAGTCCTTATTCAGCGCTTCCAGCTGGTTGACCGCAAACTGGGGTTCGTTGTATACACGGGCCGCCGTCACCTTATCCGTGTTGGACTGACGGCAGGTGGTCACCACCGGTATCCCCGCGTCATAGCAGGCTTCCACTGCCGATACGGTCGTATCCAAGTCGATCGGCCCCATCAGCATTAAATCTGGTTCGTCTACAATCTGCGTCTGCACCGACTCGACCTGTTCGGCCGCTGTGTCATTGTGGATCAGGCTGTACTCAATGTGGTATTCGCCGCCCGCGTTCACCGCGTCAATCGCAGACACGAGCATATCGGCATACACCTTCCACCATTCAGAAGACTGTGTGGGTAAGGAGATCGCAAACTTGTATTCCTTCACTTCCGCCACCGGCGAGGTGTCCCCTGACGGCGACTCCGACACTTCCTGGGACGTTCCCTGCGAAGTCTCTGCCGGGCCTTCCTTTGTGCAACCCATAAACATCGACATCGTCAGAATCAGGCATAATACGACCAGAAACAGTTTCTTCATTGTTCTCCTCCTTGGTTTATTTTATCTCTCTTTAGCATCCGCCAAAGAAAACTCTCCCCCTGTTGACGCTACACTTCCTTCTTGCGCGACACCATATCCAGCGATACCGCCGTGATTACCAGCATACCCGTAACCACCTGCTGCCACGAGTAGTCGATGCCCGCCAGGTTGAGCCCCGTGCTCATGCATGTCATGAGCAGCATGCCCAGCAGCGAGGCCACCACGGACCCTGATCCGCCCCGCATGGACGTGCCGCCAATTACGCACCCCGCGATTACCTGCAGATTCACGCCTTCCCACAGTCCCGGCTGCGCCGAAATGAACCGTGCCGTCAGGATCAGGCCTGCCAGTGCCGACAGCACGCCGCTGATCACATATACGAGTATCAGTATTTTGTCATTGTTAAGTCCCGCCAGACGCGCTGCCCTGTAGTTGCCTCCAATGGCGTAGATGTTCAGTCCGAATTCCGTTTTCTTAATCACAAACGCCCCAATGATTACGATCACGGCCATGATCAGCACCGAAACCGGTATGCCCTGCACTCCTTTGACACCATCGAACGCATCCCGCAAAATATATCCCGTGCCCATGTTTGCGAACGAGTCGGGGAACTTGCTGATGGTTTTTCCGCCCGTCAGCAGCATCGCCACGCCGTAGGCGATCGTCATCGAGCCCATCGTGGCAATGAACGGCAGCACGCGCAGCTTGGAGATCACGATGCCGTTGATCAGGCCGATCGCAGCTCCGGAAGCCAGCGCCGCCACGATCGCAATCGTGGTCACCAGACCTTCGGGCATCTTCCCGCCCAGTTCCACCAGTATGACTCCCGCAAGGCACCCTGCCATGATACCCGTCTTGGCGATCGACAGGTCCACGCCTCCGCTGATCAGCACAAACGTCAGCCCAACCGCCAGTATCATCATCTCCGCCATCTGCCGTGCGATATTCACGGCGTTTGCGGCCGACAGGAATCTTGGGTTCAGTATCGTAAACAGCACCACCACCACGACCAGCATCACTGCGAAAAATATCTGTTGGATATTGATCTTCTTCAGCTTATTCTTGCCTGCCATCTTTACGCCTCCTTCGTTAACCCCATCATGTGTCTGAGCGTCTTCTCCTTGGCAAACTCATCCCGGCTGAGTTCCGCCACCATGTCTCCCTCGTGCAGCACATATACCCGGTCGCTGATCCCCAGCACTTCATCCAGCTCGGACGATACCATCAGCACCGCGCCGCCGTTCCGGACAAACTCGCCCATGATCCTATGGATCTCCGTCTTGTTCCCGATGTCCACGCCCCGCGTTGGCTCGTCCAGTATCAGTATTTTGGGGTCCAGCGCCAGCAGCCGTCCAAACAGCACCTTTTGCTGATTGCCGCCCGATAGTTCAGATATCATCTGGCGCATCGTGTCGTAGGAGACGATATTCAGTTTCTTCACCATGCCGTCCGTGATCTGCCGCATTTTCTTCCTGCGCAGCACCAGCCGCTGCACCGCATTCCGGATGCGCAACGTGATCGTGTTCACCGCCACGCTCAGCTCCGGAAAGATTCCTTCCTCTTCCCGGTTCTCGCTCAGCAGCGCCATCCGGTATTTCAGCGCAGCCTGTACGCTGCGCATATGCACTTCTTTGCCGTCGATCCGGATCGTTCCGCTCCCCGCGGGCTCCAGCCCGAACACTCCGCGGCAGAACTCGCTGCGGCCCGCGCCGACCAGCCCCACCAGCCCCACGATTTCTCCGCGCCGCACCTGCACCGAGATGTCCCGGTAGCCGACTCCGGTCAGTTTCTCCGTCTCCAGCACCACCTCGTGGATCTCCGTCTCCGTCTTCGGGTACAGGCTGCAGATGTCTGTCCCCGCGATCATGTTGCATATCTCCGCCGCCGTCATGTCCTTTGTGGGCGCTGTGCCGATCGTTTCGCCGTCCCGCAGCACCGTGATCCTATCCACCAGCTGCGTCACTTCGTCCAGCCTGTGCGATATAAATATGATGGTATAGCCCTGCTCTTTAAGTTTCCTCAGAATTTCGAACAGCTTCCCGATCTCGCTCACCGTCAGCGACGACGTCGGTTCGTCCAGGATGATTACCTTGCCGCCCGTCGATACCTCCCGCGCAATCTCCACCAGCTGCCGCACCCCCATGGATACATGCGACACCTTTTCTCCGCCGCTTACCTGAATTCCCCATTCCCGAAGGATCTTTTCCGCTTCCCGTATAAGACCCCGCCGGTCCACCGTCCGAAACAACTTCCCTTTTTCGTATCTGTGTATAAAGATGTTCTCCGCTATCGATAAAGACCGGATCAAGCTCAGCTCCTGGTGTACGATCCGTATCCCCGCCTTGTATGCGTCATGTGGATTGTGAAACACGACTTCTTTCCCGTCCAGCCGTATCGTACCGCTCGTTACCGGATAGAGCCCTCCCACGATCTTCATCATGGTGCTCTTTCCCGCTCCGTTCTCCCCTACCAGCCCGTGAATCTCTCCTTCGTAGAACGTTGCGTTCGCTTCCTTTAACGCGTGGACTCCCCGAAAGTCTTTGCTCACTTCTTTGATCTCTAACACCGGCTCCATCCTTTCCACGTTTTCATTTGTTAATCATCCGTCTGCAGACCGCCGTCCCTGAGCCCCGACCTACAGTCCCAGCCGCCTGGTCCGTTCACTCACGTATTCTTCAAAAACTTCCAGCTTTCTGTTTAAAACCAGCTCAGGCGGAAAGCCAACCTCCTGCAGAAGCGCTTCTGTCAGCCCGAAATTACCCACGTTATAGCAGATATGCGCATCACTGCTGACGATAATCCGCACGTCGTGCTTTTTGCACAGCATCAGTAGTTCCGGAACGTTCTCCCGGCCACCGGTTCGGATATGCATGGATTTGTTGTTGATCTCGACCATCTTGTCGTGCCTTTTTGCCGCCAATACGACGGGTTCAAAGTCGACAATGTATTTAAGCTTGTCCGGATGAGATACGCAGTCGACGTACGGGTTATCATATGCGGCCACACAGCCTGCCGTCCTTTGTTCCTTGCTCAACTGGTCGCTTTCGTGGATCCCCGCGAGAACGAACTCCAGCGTCCGGATCTGGCTTTCTTCCACGTCCAGCTCTCCGGTCTCATTTAAAATGTTCGCCTCGATCGAACGATAAACTCTGATGCCTTCCATAACAGCAGGCCATGATTTCATGATATAGATCGTAAAGCCTTTGGCTGCGCCATAAACATGTGGCCCGTGATCGCTGCAAACCAGACCTTTTAGACCTACTTTTTGAGCAAAAAGAATATTTTCATAGATCGTGGAGTGTGCATGTCCGCTCACGACCGTATGAACGTGCGTATCAACTTCCAGCACTTGTGTTTTCTCCTTATACGTTGCATCGGCCGCACTATCCGATTCATTTGCTGTCCTGTCTGATACCCGATGATCAGTACTGATAGTGCGGCCAGATTACCGGATGTAATCAGTCCGGTTGATTACCATGCCCTGTTCACAAATTCCCGTTGCTTGATCTCGACTTTAACCGGCTTCAACAACTCGAGGCCCTTAGCAACGTGCTGCGCATATGCCTCCACGCACTGTTTGCCTTTCTCCGGCGTGGCCCTGAAGGGATTGCCCATGATGCCTTCCGGCGCAAATTCGCCATGCTCCATGGCAAACGTAAAGTATTCATAGCCATCCAGCATGACGCCCGGTGTGCCGTCATTCTTGCTGAATTCCTTGGGCAGCCATTCCGGCGCGTGTGCCTTGCCGACCTTCGCTCTATCCATTCGGACCAGCGACTCATCGTAAGCCATTACCTGAGAAGTTTCCAGCTCGCCCGCATGCCAGCCGGGGGTCTCTTCTGGGCCGCCTTCGATAAACGGCTGAATGATACCAAGATACCGCTCGCCAAACGGACGGGCCATAGCCACCAGCGCACCGGTGTCATAGCGGAGCCTTCTGATCAGGGGATCGATCACCTTCAGGTTGGAGGCGTGGCCACAGACGTACACCAGTTTGTTGAATCCATGGTGCACAAGGCTTCTGCCGATGTCATACAGCACGGCATTGAGGGTGGTGGCTGTCAGCGTGATGGTACCGATGCCCGAGTTGACCTGACGCACATGGTGCGGCGAATATCCGTACATCAGCGGATCCGTATAAGGTACGTCTGCAATCTCCGCAGCCCTTTTCGTTATTGCTGCGATCTGATACGTATCTGTGCCCAGCGGCAGATGCTCTCCGTGCATTTCACAGCTTCCGAAGGGAATCATCACCACGTCGGATTTTGCCAGGAATTCACGAATGTCCGGGTAAGCCATTTCCGCTAAGTTATACCTCTTCTTAATTTCTGCCATTTTCGTTCTCCTTTTTTATTGGATTTTTAACATAGAAAGTAGATTGTTGACCACAGCATCGGCGAACATCTGATCGTTGATATGGGCGTCCACCTCAACGATTTCAATATCCTTGCGCAGCTTTTCGCGCATGACATCCAAAAACACCCTGTCGCACTTTTCGTCCCATAGCGGCTTACCTTCCATGTCCTGAGAGGAGAAGCCCCGGGCCGGAAAGAGCAGCCTGACATTCCCGCTGCTCATATTCATTTTTTCCGCGATGGTCCCCGCGACGGTGCGCATCTCTTCTTGGTTGGTTCTGACCAGTATGATTTCCGGGTTATGCTTATACATCGCCCGGGTTCGCTGCTCTTCGGTCAGGGTTTCCATCCTGCCGAGCGCGATCAGGTTTGCGCAACCCGGCGTAATAACCGTCGGAAGGTTCTTTTTCATTGCCGCATCCAACCGATTTCTGCTGGATACATGGAAGCCGCCGTAATGGATGCCCACGATCTCGTTTACGCAGTACTCAATGGACGCGTCGAGGTAGTTTCCCTCGATCAGCTTGTCCATGCAGTCTCCGCCCACCCCGTTTGCATGAAAAGTCAGCACTTCATACCCCCGGGCCTCCAGCGCTGGCATCACGAAATCCTTTACCGGCGGCGTGACCGTGCCCAATATCGTCACACCGATGCGTTTTTGCCCGCTTTCCACAGCTTTGTGCGCGGCCCGGTCCTTTACCATCCCGGACACCGCAGCGACGGCGTTATCGAACACCACCCGACTGATGCTGTTGATACCCACAATGTCGATGATGGAGTGCATCACCATGGCGTCGTTGTTGCGTACGATCTCGTTAAAGCGATGCGTCCCTGATGCGATCGGAGAGACCAACAGCTTGGGTACGCCGAGCGGAAGTGCCTCCATCGCGACGGCTGCCAGCACAGAACCCTCCGCTCCGCCCAGTGCGACCAGTCCGTCGATTTTCCCAGCGGTATACAGACTGAGTACCGTATTATAAACTCCCTCCTGCATCATCTCGACCGCTGCGCCTCTCGACCCTGTCGCAATCACTTCGGCAATCGTATGTCCCCCATTTGCCGCTACCTCATGTTTCGATACGTCCGGGGTATTGGTAGGATCGCCCAGAATGCCCGTGTCAATCACCAACGCGTCCACATCCTGCCGAAGGATTCCCTCCCGCAGGTATTCCGCTTCCTTTCCCTTGGTATCACAGGTTGTCAGCACCGCAACACACGGTCTTTTCATAAAGGCCTCCTCTTATATCAGGTCGCTGACGAGTTGAAGAATGTCCACGACTGCCTTTTGGCCGGCCAGCGCCTGGCTGAAGCTGAGCTTATCAAAGGGCGACGCCGTCACCAGCGTTTCGGCATCGATCTCCCGTACGTCCTCCACGCGTTTTTGCAAAATATCCTGACCAAGTTTGGGATAAAGGCGGCTAACCAGGTTGCTCCCCGCCGAATGCGCTTCGTTTTTATTCCAGACCATCTCAAGATACTCTCTGCCGGAAAGGTTCGTCAAGATTTCTCTCGGTTCGACAGTCACGCCGGTTTCCCGTGCAAGCCCGTTCGGATCATGATAGGTCATGTTTTTTTCATATGACTTTTTCAGTGTTAGCCGCTTATTCTGAAGCAGTCCATGCACATACTTTACAGCGCCCACCAATGTGGTCTCTCCCCATTCAAGCCCCAAAACAGGCACCTCTTTGGAAAGGAACGCTTCAAAATCCGGGGAAGCTACGATCACCTGACGGCAGCCTACGACACGCACTCGGTCAATCAACTGCGATGCCAGCTCTCGGGCTTCCTTCCGGTATCCCAGGCAGTACAGTTCATAACACGATGTATCCTCTTCAGGAAAGGCCATGAACCTTACGCCCGCCGCATCGAGGATGCGCATCAGGCTCAGCCCGATCTCCGGCGCGGCATACAACACGTCGCTGCCGAATATCACGCCAAGTTCCTGCTTTTCGCGGTGCTTCTCGATCTCCTGCTTCAGCGCGACGTCCATTGCCGCCTTGCCATAAGCGTTACCGTTTTCAAGCAGCTCATCCTTCAATGCGGCGACACCCGCGGGGACAAGCCCTTGCTCTACGATGTCCGCCCGGGCCGCCTTAACGGCCGCGGGAAAATCCCAGCCGCCCTGACACCAGTCCTTGCAGTACCCACAAAGGCAGCACTGATACAGGTTTTCCACCAGCTCTTCGGTATACTCCACAGCGCCCCGCAGGATCAGCGAAAGGCTGAGAGCCTGGGACCTCGGCGTCAGGGCTTCCTCACTCGTGACGCGCCCCAGGGTGCAAACATGCCTGCACATGAAGCAAAACCTGCACCGATCTATGTTTTCTTGTTGCAAACGAATATTCATGCCATCCTCCTTACAGACCCATCTTGCCGGGGTTCATAATGTTGTTGGGATCCAGCGACTTTTTCAGGCCCTCAATGACCTGGAAAGCGGTCCCGTATTGTTCTTTCATCAAGTAGCTCATCTTGATGCCGATACCATGATGCTCATTCAATACGCCGCCATTTTCAATGGCAACGCGTATGCATTTGTACCATATTTCGTTGTAAAGTGAGATGGCTTCCGCCGGATCCTGGGGCACATACTCAGGCGCCACGATAAACCGATCGTACATCATACAGCCCCATTCGTACCAGTGGGAAAAATGGGCAATAAACTTAGTACCTGCGTAACTCTCTGCTACCTGCTTCATTCCCCAGTAGATTTTTTCGATGTTGTCGTACGTGGCGACAGTATCCATTGTTCCGAACGCTTCCGGAAGATCCATGATATAGGGCGGATAGAAGAACTTGTACTTATTCTTCCACCAGCTCTCGCCCATCGAATTTCCCAGATCCTCGGTCGCCGTCTCCATGCAGATCTTTACCGCGATATCCTCCTGGATTTTGACGATATCCTTATATCCATCGAAGCCGAACACCAGATACGCGCCCTGCTTTTTGAGTCCCATGACCCTTTCGATCTGATGCACCGTCTCCGCCTCGTCGTACATGCGGATGACACAGGGCTGCAGCCTTTTGGTCATGATCTTTCTTCCGGCCTCCAGCGCATCATGCATGTTTTTGAACATGAACGCCCGGTATTGCCTGATCTCCGGAATATCAAATATCTTAACGGTCGCTTTAGTGATGATCCCTAACGTGCCTTCTCCGCCGACGAAAACCTGATTGAGATCCGGGCCCGCCGCGTTTCTGGGTACCTTCATTGTGTTCATAATGTCGCCGTTGGGCAACACCACTTCCATGCTGACGATGAGGTCTTCGATCTTGCCGTATTTGGTGGACAAGACACCTGTTCCGCGGTGCGCCAGAAAGCCTCCCAATGTTGCACAGCCGATTGACGCAGGCAGATGCATAGTGGAAAACTTCTTCTTGTTCAGCGCCCACTCGAAATCCTGATGGATGATGCCCGCTTCCGCGGTTGCCGTATAGGCCAGTTCGTTGATCTCCAGCACCCGGTTCATCTTCTTCATATCCAGTACGATGCCGGCGTGAACGGGAAGTGCTCCGCCCTGAGACCCGGATCCGCCGCCCCATGGCGTTACCGGGATCTTATGCTGATTGGCGATTTTGACAACCTTGGATACCTGGGCCGTGGATGTTGGGTAAACCACATACTGTGGTAGGTCCGGCATTTTGCCACGGTCCACCCAGCAACGCGGGCCCCAGTAATAGTCGACCGCATGAACCAACTGATCGGTAAAGCCGGTTTTGACGTTTTCCCTTCCGACCGCGTCTTGGAGCTCCGTTAATACCATTGCATCAAAAAACTTGATGTACTTTTCCGACATGTCTTCCTCCTACATAAAATTCAATTTTTCACTTGTAAATATATAAACTCTGTTAACAGGTTTCTGCTGGGTTGATTGAGGTTCTGGCATGATGATAAAATATTTTTTCATATTTGTCAATGCTTTTATGAAATTTTTTTTCAGTCAAGGGCATAGCAAAAGAGCCGCCGAACAAAATGGGCTCAGTACTTTTTGCTTTGCAGCGCCTTGTCGATGATATTCATGGTTTCAAGAGAATGCTTCAGGTTGAGTGATATATAAATATACAGGGTATCGATAATGATAAGCTGGGCCAGCCGGGAGGACAGCGCCACCACATGATATTTTGTTTCCTCCGAGGCGGTATTTAAAACGAAATCGGATATTTTCGTAATAGGTGATTTTCCATAGTTCGTTATCGCAATGGTGACTGCACCCATCTTTTTCGCCAAATTCATCGCGTCGACAACATCCCGCGAGCTGCCCGAATGGGATATTCCTATGATTACATCCCCTTTGTTCACATTGGCCGAGGCAATGATCTGCATATGTGCGTCATTGTACGCAGCACTGTTCAATCCCGCCCTCATGAATTTGTGAGAAGCGTCCATGGCGATAGCTGCCGAGTTGCCGCTGCCCAAAATGATGATCTTGCCGGCATGAATGATGGCGTCCGCAGCTTTCTCCAACTGCACCTTGTCCAGAATTCTAGCCGTATATTGCAGGGTGCTGATGGCATTACCTATTTTTTTATTAAAGATGGTGAAGCACTCGTCGTTTTCATCGGCTTCCTCAAAAATCGCCTTGACAGGGTTCACGATTTCCTGAGCTACTGTAATTTTGAAATCGTAGAAGCCACCATAACCCAACTTCTTGCATATCCGCACCACGGTGGCTTCGCTGGTTTGGGTAGCCTGAGCAGCCTCGGTCACCGTCAAGTGTACAATTTCGTCAAGGTGTTCCACAAAGTAATCCGCAATCCTCCTCTCGCTTGCGCTCAAAGAATCATACTGCGATTGAATTTTCACCACAGAAATCGGATAGCTGCCGCTCATCATATTCACCAACATTCACTTATCGTTGGTCACACAATACCATAATACCGTCCGGTTTGCAATTTCATTAGATATCTCAACATGATGAAATTTTGTGCCAGCAGCGCTTGACATTTCACCGAACATCCAATATAGTTCTATTGGTAGGTGGTCTGACCACTTTGGAGGTGCCCAATGGAGTTCCAGTCAATACATAATCAAAAAGCCTATAAACAAATCATTGAGCAGATCATCTCGCTTATTGTAAAAGGCGAACTAAAAAACGGGGACAAACTGCCCAGTGAACGCCAGCTTTCGGAAATGCTCCAAAGCAGCAGGGCTTCCATCCGCGAAGCGTTTCGTACGCTGGAGATACTGGGGATTCTTGAAGTCCGGCACGGTGGCGGAACCTACGTCACGGATTTTCACATCGCGCCGTTCATCAACACGATCTCACCGCTGTTCCTAAAAGACGTGGACATCATGGGCGATATGATGGATTTTCGTATCTTCATCGAGTCGGAAGCGGTGCGGGCCGCTGCAGGTTTCTGTAGCCCAGCCACGCTGGACAGGATGTCTGCTGCGCTTACCGACATGGCCAGCGATGATGTGATTGTGGCGGAGCGGGCAGACCTCGACTTTCACATGTCTATATTTTCTGCAACGGGCAACGGCGTGTTCATGCTGGCCGGCGAATGTCTGTCCTACATCCTGTACACCTCGATCCACACCAACCGCATCAAGCTGGTCGACGACCGGGAAATCACCGGGCGTTGGCTGGAGGAGCATCAGCGCATACTCAAGGCTGTAAAGGCGCAGCAGCCCGAAGAGGCTGCTGCGGCACTGCGCAGCCATCTTGAGGGCGTTCGCCGCTACGTCCTCGATTCGACAATGGAACTGGGAGCGAGTCATGAAAATTGAAATGCCCTATTATCGGGAAAGGATAACAATCGACGTGCCGGACAGCCGTGTGAAAGCGGTGCTTACTCCGCAGCAGCCCAGCTCCTCGGCGAGTACGGAGCAGGATATTGTTCTGGGATCGCTGAGCAATCCGATTCAGTCTCCCCCGCTGTCCGTACTGGCGGCAGGAAAGTCCAACGTCCTGATCATCACCAGCGACCATACCCGCCCGGTACCCAGTCGCATCACTCTGCCGATCCTGCTATCTGAGACCCGCAAGCTGAGCCCAGACGTAAACATTAAAATATTGATCGCAACCGGATTCCATCGGGCAACCACCGAAGAGGAATTGGTAGATAAATTCGGCCCGGATATCTGTGCGTCCGAGCAGATAGTGGTGCACGATGCGTTCGACCCCGCACAGATGGTTTTCAAAGGTGTGCTTCCCTCGGGCGGCGAGCTATGGGTCAACCGTCTGGTCGATTGGGCCGATTTGATCGTGTCTGAAGGGTTTATTGAGCCGCACCTGTTCGCGGGTTTTTCCGGCGGACGTAAGAGCGTTCTACCCGGCATCTGTTCCAAGGATACCATCATGTACAACCACAACGCGCAGTTCATCGCGGCGCCCCAGTCCCGCACAGGCATACTGGATGCCAATCCGCTGCACGAGGATATGCTGTTTGCCTCGCAGGCCGCAGGCCTCTCGTTTATATTGAACGTCGCACTGGATGAAAACAAAAAGATTATAGCGGCCTTCTCCGGCGACCCTGAAGCGGCGCACCTTACAGGCTGCGGGTTCGTCTCAGGCCTGGCGCGCGTCAAAGGGGTCAGCGCCGATCTGGTCGTCACGTCCAACGGCGGCTATCCGCTCGATCAGAACGTCTACCAGACCGTCAAAAGCATGACCGCCGCCGAAAGCTGCATCAACCCCGGCGGCGTGATGATCGTTATCTCATCCTGCTCGGACGGACACGGCGGAGAGGGATTTTACAACTGGTTTGCCGATGTGAACTCTCCCGAACAGGTTACGGAACGTATCCTCGCCATACCGCGGGCGAAAACGACGCCTGACCAGTGGGAAGCCCAGATACTCGCCCGCATCTTGACGAAGTGCCGCAAGGCCATCCTCGTCAGCCGCCACGCCGACCCAGACATGATCCGAAGCATGCACATGCTGCACGCGAGCAGCTTTGAGGAAGCGCTTGAAATGGCGGACGATATGCTGGGCGGAACGCCCAAAATGGTCATCATTCCCGACGGCATCGGGGTCATCATAGAGGAGCAGTGAATGAATATCATTGTATGCATCAAGCAGGTACCCGGCACGACGCAGGTGGAGATTGATCCGGAGACCGGCGTATTAAAGCGCGACGGTGTGCGCAGCAAGATGAACCCTTACGATCTGTACGCGCTGGAGACCGCGTTGCAGCTCAAGGAGCGGTATGGCGGTTGCATCAGCGTCCTTACAATGGGGCCGCCGCAGGCTCAGGCTGTTATCCGGGAAGCGTACACTATGGGCGCCGACGAAGGATACATCCTCTCCGACCGCCGGTTCGCTGGTTCGGATGTGCTCGCCACCTCCTATACGCTCGCAAACGGCATCCGCAGGATCGGTGGCTTTGACTTGATCATCTGCGGGAAGCAGACGACCGATGGGGATACCGCGCAGGTTGGCCCCGCCATCGCCGAGCATCTGGGGTTGCCGCACGTCACATGGGTGAAGCGCATCGAGCAGGCGGATGAGCAGGGCATCGTGGTAGAACAGAACATGGAGGACAGCTTTGAGATTGTGCGTTTGCCCTTCCCTTGCCTGATCTCGGTCGAAAAGGACATCCATACGCCGCGGCTGCCCTCTTACCGGCATATGCTGGCTACCTCCAGCCGCCCAGTGACCACGCTGGGCTTGTCAGACCTCCTTGACACTTCGGAGAACAACTATGGCCTTTCCGGCTCGCCCACTCAGGTAGAGCGTGTGTTCCAGCCTGATTCCTGCGTTGATCAACAGATATGGAACGAGGCCGAGACGGACTGCGCACAGCAGCTTTTCGATCTGCTGCGCTGCGAAAAATACGTGTAAGGGGTACCGTTCATGGGAAGTATCCAGATTGATTCAAATAAATGCAACATGTGCGGCGAATGCATCTCCGTCTGCCCGTTTGGCGCCATCGAGCGGGACGGGCAGCAGATCGTTATCAATGCCGCCTGCAAGATGTGCCGCCTGTGCATCAAAAACTGCCCGCAGAAAGCAATATCGATCTTCGAGAAGAAGGCCTCCGTCGATAAATCGGCCTGGCAAGGCATTCTCGTTTACGCGGAATACGTGGAAGGGCGAATCCATCCTGTCACCATCGAGCTCCTCGGTATCGGCAAAAAGCTCGCAGCCGAGGTAGATATGCCTACTTACTGCCTGCTGCTTGGACACCATACCAGCGAAGCGGCCCGGACGCTGCTGGAATGCGGTGTGGATGCGGTATTCATTTACGACGATCCCCGTCTGGACCGGTTCCGCGTGGACGTGTACGCCAACGTCTTTGAGGACCTGATCAACGAAATCAAACCTTCCATCGTGCTGGTGGGCAGTACCTCACTCGGCCGGTCGCTCGCGCCCCGCGTCGCAACTCGCTTCAAAACCGGGCTGACCGCAGACTGCACCACGCTTAAAATCAAACCCAGCTCTGATCTCGTGCAGATACGGCCCGCTTTTGGTGGAAATATTATGGCGCAGATCATCACCCCAAACACGCGCCCGCAGTTCGCTACTGTGCGGTATAAGGTGATGGAATGCGCGCAGCGCTGTGCGCCGCACGGGCAGATCGTGAACCGCGCCGTCACCGATGTGCTGGCGGACTCCCGCATCGACGTAATCAACGTCGTGCACAAAGAGTCGGTTCCTTCCATTACCGATGCGGATGTACTGATCGTCGCCGGGCAGGGCGTCAAGGAAAAGGACGATCTCGCCCTGGTCAAGGAGCTAGCAGCTGCGCTGCATGGCGAGTATGCCACAACGCGGCCGCTTGTCGAGAAGGGCTGGGCTGACTATACGCGCCAGATTGGCCTGTCCGGCAGAACCGTAAAGCCCAAGCTCATCATCACATGCGGCGTATCGGGTGCAATCCAGTTCGCTGCCTGCATGAATTCGTCGGAGCGCATCATTGCGATCAACACGGACCGCAGCGCTCCCATCTTTGAAATCGCCCATTACGGTATCGTCGGCGACCTGTACACAGTGGTGCCGTCGCTGATCAAAAAGATTAAGGATGCGTGTGAATATGCCATATAATCAGGTAACCGACACCGACGTGAAACGGCTAATTGAAATCTGCGGCAGCGATCATGTGTTTACCAAAGAAGCCATTCATGAAGACTTTACACATGACGAGATGACGATCTACGGCACATATGCGCCTGAGGTCGTCGTAGAAACCGCGTCCACGCAGCAGGTATCTGAGGTGATGGCCTATGCCAGCGCGCGGCACATTCCCGTGACACCCCGCGGTTCGGGCACAGGGCTATGCGGCGGAGCTGTGGCGCTGCATGGTGGTGTGCTGCTCTCGTTGGCTAAAATGGATCATATTCTCGAATGGGACCACGAGAACATGACAGTCATACTGGAGCCGGGTGTGCTGCTGATGACGCTCGCCAAGGAAGCGATTGACCGCGGGCTCATGTACCCTCCCGATCCGGGCGAGAAATCCGCCACCGTGGGCGGCAACGTCATGACGAACGCGGGCGGCATGCGTGCTATCAAATATGGCGTCACGCGCGATTATGTGCTGGGCATGACCGCGGTGCTGCCGGACGGTGCGGTCGTCCGGCTCGGCGGCAAAGTCGTCAAGAACAGTTCAGGCTACAGCCTCAAAGACTTGTTGATCGGCTCGGAGGGCACGCTTGCTGTGGTTACAGAGCTCGTGCTCCGGCTCATTCCTTTGCCCCCACTGACGCTTTCGCTTCTTGTGCCGTTCGACAGCCTCGGGCAATGCTTCAACGCGGTACCCCGTTTGCTGCAGGCCAACACCCACCCCACCGCAGTGGAGTTCATGCAGCGGGAGGTCATCGAAGCTGCCGAGGAATACCTTGGCCTTCGCTTTCCGGACAAATCCGCCGACGCCTATCTGCTGCTGACCTTCGACGGTAGTTCCCAGCCGGAGCTGGACCGCATGTACAAGACCGCGGCTGACGTCTGCCTGGAGTGCGGCGCACGCGATGTGTTTATATCGGACACCGAAGAGAGACAGGAGTCCATCTGGAAGGCGCGCGGCGCGTTTCTGGAAGCGATTAAGACCTCCACCACGGATATGGACGAATGCGACGTAGTGGTGCCGCGCACCATGCTCTCGAAGTTCATGCTATTCGTAAACGCGTTGGAACGCAATTACGGCGTGCGAATCCGCAGCTTCGGGCACGCCGGCGACGGCAACCTTCACATCTACCTCTGTAAAGACAACATGGGCAAAGCTGACTGGTCCGAAAAGTCAGGCGCCATCATGGAGCAACTGTACGCCTTCTCCGGCACAATCGGCGGACAGATCTCCGGCGAACACGGCATCGGTCACGCGAAGCGTTCGTATTTGGAAGAGTCTCTTGGGCCGGAGGTCATCCGGCTGATGCAGGGAATCAAGCAGACCTTTGACCCAGACAATATACTGAACCCCGGCAAGGTATGCGGCATTCGGATAAACGCATAAGCCACCAGTAGACCCCGCAGTGTATTCACTGATGCCAACGCGATATTTGGGTCCTCGCATGTCGGTGCTGAAGCAGGTATGAGTTTCTCATTGCGTATGCACCTTTGATGCAAATAAATGAGCTTAGAGGGGCACAACCAGCTCCTGGCAAGCAAATTTTTGGAGGTAAAATTCAGTGCTCGATGGTACATTGCAAATGGTAGTTGTTATTCCGATCCAGGGGCTCTTTATTTCAACTACATTGTTATCCTTTTTCGCTCCCACTCCTTAAACTTGCCAAAGATCATCTTTGCATTCGCTGCAATGTTTGGGCGCATATAACACCGTGCTCACGTTCTCAATTTGCTCACGCGTTTCCGATTTTACCGCGTTGCCAGACGTCCATCGAGCGAAGAGAAACGTCGAGCCCACCGATGCCCCGCTGCACAACAAAAAAGAGTTACCTTGACGCTCAAATCAGTTAGCTCTTTTATATGGATAATACAAATCAATGTTGCCAAAACGTTGCCACGAGACTACTTGAGAAGCCGGAAAGCCGCATGATTACTGGCTTTTCTCCACCGTTCAAATTACTCCCACTCAATCGTCGCGGGCGGTTTGCTCGTGACATCATACACCACTCGGTTGATATGCGGTACCTCGTTCACGATCCGTGACGATATCTTTCCCAGCACGTCGTACGGTATCTGCGCCCAGTCGGCGGTCATGCCGTCCACGCTGGTTACGGCCCGCAGGGCTACGGTGTGGTCGTAGGTGCGCTCGTCGCCCATGACGCCCACGCTGCGCATGTTGGTCAGCACCGCAAAGTACTGCCAAATCTCGCGGTCCAGCCCAGCGTTTGCGATCTCCTCGCGCAGGATGGCGTCAGCCTCCTGCAGCGTCGCCACCTTCTCCGCGGTCGCGTCTCCGATGATGCGGATAGCAAGACCCGGGCCGGGGAACGGCTGCCGCCAGACGATGTGGCGCGGCATTCCGAGCGCTTCGCCCAATGCCCGCACCTCGTCCTTAAACAGGTCGCGCAACGGCTCGATGATCTCGCGGAAATCCACGTAATCCGGCAGGCCACCTACGTTGTGGTGGCTCTTGATGGTGGCTGCGTGACCCTTGCCGCTTTCAATCACGTCCGGATAGATGGTACCCTGCGCCAGAAAATCCACCGCGCCAATCTTTTTGGCCTCTGCCTCAAACACGCGGATGAACTCCTCGCCGATGATGCGGCGCTTCTGCTCCGGCTCGGTCACGCCCGCCAGCTTATTCAGGAATCGGTCGGCGGCATCCACGCACACCAGCTTCATGCCGTAGGCATGCTTGAACACTTCTTCGACCTGCTTGGCTTCGTCCTTGCGCAGCAGGCCATGGTCCACAAAGATGCACGTCAGCTTGTCCCCCACAGCGCGCTCCAGTAGCACCGCCGCGACCGAGGAGTCCACGCCGCCCGAAAGGCCCAGCAGCACGCGCCCGTCGCCGACCCGGCGTTTGATGTCCGCAATGGCGGTCTCGGCATAGTTGTCCATCGTCCAGCCGCCTGTGGCGTCACATACTTTATATAAGAAGTTTTTAAGTATCTCATTGCCCTGTTTCGTGTGCACCACCTCAGGGTGGAACTGCACCGCGTAGAGCTTCTTGCCCGCGTCGCAGAACGCCGCAACCGGGCAGCTTTGGGTTGTAGCGCACACCGCAAAACCCTGCGGCGGCGCATCCACATACCACGTATGGCTCATCCAGCACACCGAGTCCGGCTCAATGCCGTCAAACAGCGCGCAGGAGGTGTCGTAGTGGATGTCTGTCTTGCCATATTCCCGGTGCGAGGCGCGCTTGACCGCGCCACCCAGCGTCTGGCCCATCAGCTGTGCGCCGTAGCAGATGCCGAGGATGGGAATACCCGCCTCAAACAGGCGCGGGTCGCACTGAGGCGCGTCTGCGTCGGTCACACTGGCCGGGCCGCCTGTGAAGATAACGCCGATCGGTTTGTACGATAATATGCGTTCCAGCGGAGCGTCGCACGGCAGTATCTCGGCGTAGACCGAGAGGTCGCGCACGCGCCGCGCAATGAGCTGGTTATACTGTCCGCCAAAGTCGAGTACGATTACTGTTTCTCTCATTTATGACCTTCCCGTGTAGTTGGGTGATTCCTTGGTAATGTAGATATCATGCGGGTGGCTCTCCGTGAGGCCCGCGCCCGTGATGCGCACGAACTCCGCCTTTTCCTGCAGCGTGGGGATATCCTTCGCGCCGCAATAGCCCATGCCGGATTTCAGCCCGCCCACCATCTGGAACACCGTATCGGAAAGCGGCCCCTTGAAAGGCACGCGGCCTTCCACGCCTTCGGGCACCAGCTTTTCCGCGTTCTCCTGAAAGTAACGATCCTTGCTGCCCTTCTGCATGGCCGCCACAGAACCCATGCCGCGGTACACCTTAAAGCTGCGACCCTGGAAAATCTCCGTTTCGCCCGGACTCTCCTCGGTACCCGCCAGCAGGCTGCCGATCATAACCGAGCGGGCACCCGCCGCCAACGCCTTGGTGATGTCGCCGGAGAACTTGATGCCGCCGTCCGCAATGACGCCGATGCCGTGCTTGGCTGCGGCTTCCGCACACTGCTGAACCGCTGTAAACTGCGGTACGCCAATGCCTGCGATGACGCGCGTGGTGCAGATGGAGCCCGGCCCCATGCCCACCTTCACGCAGTCTGCGCCGGCCTTGATTAAGTCCACGGTGCCCTCAGCTGTGGCAACATTGCCCGCGATGATCTGCAAATCCGGGAAAGCCGCCCGGATCTTCTCCACCGCCTCAATCACGTTCTTGGTGTGGCCATGGGCCGAGTCGATGGTAATGACGTCCACCTTGGAGGCAACGAGCGCCGCCGCACGCTCCATAAAGTCCGCCGAGGTACCGAGCGCCGCTCCTGCGAGCAAGCGGCCGTTCCTGTCCTTTGCCGAGTTCGGGTATTGTATCGTCTTCTCGATATCCTTGATGGTGATCAGACCTTTTAGCATGCCGTCATCGTCGACGAGCGGTAATTTCTCAATTTTGTGCTGGCGCAGTATCTCCTGCGCCTCCTTCAGCGTGGTGCCGATGGGCGCGGTGACGAGGTTCTTACTGGTCATCACCTCGTAAATTTTGCGGGTAAAATCGGTCTCAAATCTTAAATCACGGTTGGTCAGGATGCCCACAAGCTTGCCATCCTTCGTAATGGGCACGCCCGATATCCTGTACCTGGCCATGAGGTCGTTTGCATCGGAGATGAGATGTTCGGGGCTCAAGGAGAAAGGATCCGTGATAACGCCATGTTCGCTTCGTTTTACCTTGTCCACATTGAACGCCTGGTCCTCAATGGACATATTCTTGTGGATGATGCCGATGCCGCCCTCCCGCGCGATCGCGATGGCCAGCCGGGCTTCCGTAACCGTGTCCATGGCTGCGCTCATGATCGGGATGTTGAGCTGCAGCGTCTTGGTGAGCCACGTTTTAACGCTGACCTCCGACGGCACGATACTGCTCTTCTGTGGTATGAGCAGCACATCATCGAAAGTCAGGCCTTCTGCAATTCCCCTCATACGCCAAAACCGCCTTTCCTTCAGAATAATAAATATATTTTCTCAATCTTAAATGCTTATTCCCGCATTGTCAACACCGGTACGGAGCGGTACTGAAATAACCTCGTTGCACCGAAGTCGTATCGATGGTATGATTTTCTATAAGATGGTGACAGCATCGCACAGGAGGTTACATGACACCGTACCAATTTAAAGAAGCCTTCAGGCGGGGGCTTGGCATCGCAATCATCGAACTGACCGAAAATGAAAACCGTGACGCGTTTCGGGACATTGTGCTGTGGTGTTGCCTGCATAACACCTGTTACGATATGCAGTGCGAGGGCGACAGAAGCTCTTATCTTTATTCTGCGATATGCCTGTTTAACGACACTGCCTTCTTTGAGCGCGCCATCATATCGGAGTATAGTAAAAGCATCTCGGACACGAAGCGGTTTATGCAGTTGAGCGGGCTGCTCTATTGCTTTGCAGCGGACGGCAGCGAAGCAGCTAAAACAGCCCTTGATGAGAAGTTCGAAATGTTCATGCGGCTCCTGTCACGTGGTGGAAATTCGAACCGCCTCTGTGAGGAAGCGACCCGGCTTGAATTCCTTTGCGTTTGGCTGACTTCACTGGGCGGGTATGCGTCATTCAAGGAAATCATCAGGCGCGTCAGCATTGCCTACGCGCGATCCTCAAATGGCTGTCTGATAATGGATTGGCTATATGCCAATTCAATTAATAAATTCGGCGAAAAACGCATAGTTGCCTATATGGAAGCGCAAAGCTTGGAATCCACAGAAATTAATGCGTATTGGCACGAGCTGCAAAAGACGTATTACTTTAAAAAAGGGAAAAAGCCACACCCGCCCACGCTGCGGGAATTCATGGACGCCTGCCGCCAAAAAATTGACGAAAGCAATTCCGAGGACATTCCGAATTGGAATTTCCTACGTTCTGCGAGGTTCTTTGCAAAAAGCGCGGGCCCAGAAGACTTAACCGCTTTGGCGAACACGATCATCACAGAGCCTGATATAAGACTAAAATCTGCACTGCTGAACGTATTTCGATTTACTCCTTCTCCGCTTAATGAAAAATATCTATTTGATTTGCTTGATAGTCAAAATGAAGCGCTACGTGAAAACGCATATTATGCGCTGGAACATGTGGTTTCGGATAACGTCCACAACTTTGCGGTTCAAAAATTGTTGAAGGCCGAGGATATCCCGTATGCCATCGGACTGTTATGTAAGAATTACCGTCCGGAGGATGAAGCCCTCATTTTCGCCAGCATCAAAAAGCTTCCCGTTTCACTTTCAGGTGAATGGCATGGCGCATACAGGATAGTACAAGATTTATTTGATGCCCGTAAAATTAAACCAAAAACCGGCATATTGCTGTACATGTACCGGAAAACACTTTGCTCATATTGCAGACACCATATCGTCAGTATCCTGCACCGAAAAGGCATGCTCACGGATGCCTTGCTGGAAGAATGCCTATACGATTCCTATGACGAGACACAAAAGCTGGCACAAAGGATTTTCAAAAGGCGAACTGCGTATAAGGCTTGCGTTTCCAAGCGGGAATAAAAAAGCTGTCCATTTAAAGGACAGCCATATATTTTCAGCCCCTGCTGCGGATATAGTCACCTACAGCCCTGTCAGTCTTGCGGATATGCTGCGTCAGCCAGTTGGTCAATGTCATGCCCACCATGGCTTTGGACGCGACCGTAAAACCGTGCTCCTTGATATCCTTCGTCATCTCGCCAACCTGCCGGACAAAATCCTGATGAATCTTGCGGTGCTCCGCATAGCCCGGATAGTTATATCTCACCTGCAAGGCTTCCTCATCGCGGAAATGCGTCACCACATAGTCACCCAGAAAGCCCAGCATATCCAGCACCTTCTGCTGGTTATCCCCCTGCATTGAGTCAAAGAAGCTGTTCATGCGGCGGATGAGCTCTTTGTGCTGATTGTCGATCGCTTCCACTCCCACCGAAAGGTCCGGTGTCCAATCCATAGCCGTTGCCTCCGAAGATTAATCTATACTGGTTATATCGGAATTCTTTTGCAAATGTTTAGCTGCCCGCAGCTTCACACCCCGCGGATGAATTCACCCAGCTTCTTGTCCACCCGCTGGATATGTAGCATAAACCAGTTCATCAGCGTCATACCCACGAGCGACTTGGTCGCCACCGTGAAGTTCTTTTTGATATCCTCCTCCAGCTGATGCACATCCTTTTCAAACGTCAGATGCAGCTGGCAGTGCGCGGCGTATTCCGGGTAGTTATACTTACGCTGCAGCGCTTCCTCCTCGCGGAAATGCGTCGTTACATAATCGCTCATGAACGCCAGCATCTCGAGCACCTTCTCGCGGTCGTCCTTCTGGACCGACTTATAAAAGTTGTCGATGCGCCGTATCAGTTCCTTATGCTGCTCGTCAATCGGCTCCACGCCGACCGCAAGATCCGGTGTCCATTCCATATGCGTATCCCCCTATACTGTTTCTATAGGATATATCGGTGAAAAACCGATTTGGGTAAAGCTTAGCCGGTAATCTTTACCCAGTTCCCAGTTGACACCAATCTGTATTATGCATATAATACAGATTAAGAGGTGAAATGCGTGCTGGATTTCTCAGAGCTTACGCTGACAAACCGGGAACCCGTATACCTGCAGCTCGTGTCATTCGTAAAGCGCGCTGTGCTGCGCGGCGACGCGCGCGATGGCGACATGCTGCCCTCGCGCCGGGAGCTCGCGGCGCAGCTCGGCATCAATCCGAACACCGTACAAAAAGCCTATAAGCTGATGGAAGACGAAGGCTTCGTGGCCACGCCGCGCAACGCCGCCTCCGCGCTCTCCGTCACGCCCGCCCTGCTGGAGCGCTTCAGCGAGGAATTGGGACAGGCCTTCGTGCGTGAATTTGTGGAGCAGGCGCGCGGCAACGGGCTTTCCTATAAGCGTGTGATCGAGCTGATCAGCCAATATTGGGAGGATAATGTATGAACGGCATAATACAGAACGGCTATATGAAGCTGACGAAACGGCTGTTTCCGCTCGCGCTGAAGCGTATCCTTGCCATTTGCGCGGCCGTCTTTGTACTGACGATGCTGCTGATAACTGCCAGCGTGGGCGAATACAACTTCGCACGGACGTACGAGGCGCTGATGGTACGCGCGGGCATCCGCTACCTGTTCCTTGCCGCAATCGCTTTTTGGATGCTGTCCGAGGCTGCAGCCATCCATTCCGAGAACTTCCGCAGCGGCGGCGTGTACACACTAATGATGCTGCCCACCCCACGCCGCAGCGTATTTCTGGCATGCTGCACGCGTGGCGTGGTGTGCGTGTTGCTGCTCTGGACCGTGCAGGCTGCCGCACTGTTCGCTGCTTACGCACCGTCCGTAGCGATTTGTGAGAGGGCTGCCGCATCCTTTGCGCAGATCCAAGCCGTACCCGTGCCATACGAGATGGCGCGCACCAATGGCCTGTTTCTCGCTGTTATCCGCAGCGACCTGTTCCGGATTTTGCTGCCGCAGAGCGTGCCGGAGGCCGTAAGCTCACTGCTGGCGCTGCTGGCCGCAGGATGCCTGCCCGCGTATATGCTCGCCGTGGGTGGCGCCCGCCGGTCGAACGCGGCGCAAAGCGTACTTGTGGTGTGCGGTGCGGCCTGCGTGCTGTGGGCACTCGGCTGCCGGTTCAACAGCATAACCATGGGCGTCGACCACACGGCTTTCTTCGCCAGTCTGGCGCTGATGGCCCTGCTGGCCGCCGGAGCGGTTGCGGACGGTATACGCAGGCTGAACCGGGATGCGAATCTGGTCTGATGGGAGGACAACTATGAAACGGTTTTTTAGAAAATACGCTGTGCCGGTTATCGCAGTGGTCTGCGTACTCGCGCTGTCCGGCGCGTGGACGGGCGTGCGGCTCTCGGCGGACGCAGGCACCTATCGGCTGGACGACCTCGAAGGCGACCGGGCATATCTGAACGGAGTCCGCATCGACATGGCTTTGTCTGACGCGGCCCACACGCAGCACATTACGTTGGACAGTGGCACGCTCAGCCACTCCTGCTCCTTCACATCGCCGCTTGCGGCATCCGATCCGGTCCTCTTTTCCAACTCCCAGATGTTCGTGGAAAGCCCCGGCGCAACTGTTCAGGAGTCCACCGAGACCACGCTCCAAAGCTCCGGAGAGGACTACGCGGTGTGGATCACGCAGCTGACGCGCAAGACCGATGAGGCGCGCGTATCCGTTCAGCTCCTCCGGCATGGTGCGAACTCGCCTTCACAGTGGGCGCAGGTGGTCACGGATGTGACGGTGAGCGGTGACGGGTATCCGTTCGAGTTTACTCTGGAACGAGAAACGACAGTCTATACGAACCAGCACACGGCGCAGGGCGACCCGTTACCCGACACAACTTCCGAGTCACCATTCGACTACGCGGGGACCAGCGTGGGTCCGGCTTCCGAGATGGGCTACAGCACCGGGCCGCTGACCGCCGAGGCTCCGGACGGCACGGTCTATTTCACCCCGTCGCTGATGCCGTATTATGGCGGGACCAGCGCCATCTGGCGAGTGGACGAATGGATCACCGACCGGGGCATTACGGAGGCGTCGGCCACGGTGGACGGCTATCCGTGCTTCCCGGACAGCAACGCATTGCCCTGGGGTACAGTGTCCACAATCGCGGAGTTTCCGGCAGAAAATCTGCGTACTGTGGCATTGGATGTGGTGAACGATCATCTCTGCCTGCTGCTCATGGCGGACGGCACGCTAACGCTGCGCGTATACGGACTGGACGGCACTTTTGAACATGAACTTCCCCTGTTTGATATGGACCCGGAACTAAGCCGCACCAGTACGCTGTTTACCAATGAAAGCGGCGGTTCTGTAATGCTTTGTTACTACTTGCAGGACCCCGCGTACGCCTCTTACTGGGATGCGCCGCCGGAGAGCGACCCGCAGCTGATGTGCATCCGGCTGGGTGATACTACAGAGCTGGTGTCGGTGCTGACCGGGCGCGATACGCTGGTGCGCGCAGGCTATGTCGGCGGACACTGGGTACTGACTGAGACAGCGCATATGGATGGTCTGGTCACAGAGCAGCCGATTCCTGAGCGGCACTACATCAGCGTATTGGATGCGTCCGGCGCGGTGCTTTACCGGGGTGAGATCATGACGGACCAGTACGAGGACGAGATTCAGTATTACGTCAGCACGGGCACGGAAACCGCGGACGATTTTTCGGTCAGCCGATGGCTTACTTTTGAAGAGATAATGGAGGGTTAATGCATGCTGGAAGCGCGAAACATCAGCTATCATTACGGCATCGGCTTTTCGCTGTACGACATCAGCTTTTCATTGCCGCGCGGACACATCGTCGGCCTGCTTGGCGCAAACGGCGCGGGCAAGACCACGCTGATCCGCTGCCTTACCGGGCTGCTGCATCCCCATAACGGTACGGTCACGCTTGATGGGCAGAGCGGCGAGGGCATGCGCGCCAAGCTCGCCTACGTCAGCGGCGAGGGCGCATCAATCGGCAAATTCACTCCCGCGCAGACCGGTGATTTCCTTGCGGACTTCTACCCGCGCTTCGACGCCAAACGCTACGCGGCACTGCTGAAATACTTTGATCTTCCGGAAAGGCCGGTGCGCAGCATGTCCACCGGCGAACGCGCCAAGGCGGAGCTGGCCGCGGGCGTGTCCCTCGGCGCGGACTACATCCTCATGGATGAGCCATTCTCCGGCAAGGACGTATTCACCCGGCGCGACTTCCTCAAAATCATGGCGGGCAGTCTGCGCGACACCGAAACCATCCTGCTCTCCACGCATCTGGTCGAAGAGGTGGAGAGCTTCATCGACCGCGCGCTGGTACTGCACGAGGGCAAGCTCGCAGCGGATACGGACATGGACGACCTGCACCAGAGCGGAGGCACGCTGCTTAGCCTGCTGCGTGAAACCACCGGCTACGACGAACAACGCGCAACAGCGCTCTTCCTGCAGGAAGAATGAGCCGTACCGTTGGCAACAAAAAAGGGACGCGGACGTCCCTTTTTTACTTGATAATGCTGCCGCAGGCAGCCGGAAGGGTGCCGCTTTATCGCCGCGTTGCCAGCCGCTCCTCCACCTGCGCTAATGTGGGCATGGATGGGATGCCGCCCTTCTTCTCCACGCAGACGGACGCCGCCGCGTTGGCAAAGCGCACGAATTCGCGCAGGCCGCAGGCCGAAGGCGGCTTCATGCCGCTGCGGATGTATGCGGTCAGCACGCCCGCGGTGAAGCAGTCGCCCGCGCCCGTGGCGTCCACGGCCTTGGCCGCAAAACCCGGCTCCATCCCGCTGCCCTCGCTGCACGCAAACGCCGCGCCATCCGCGCCCATGGTCACAAAGGCCAGCTTCACGCCGCGCTTTACGAGCATGCGCGCGGCCTCCTCCATGTCCATATCGCCGAAAAGAAACTGCACCTCGTTGTCAGATATCTTCAGTATGTCAGCATATTCCAGACCTTTGAGCATATACTCCTTCGCTTCGTCCGCGCTGTTCCACAGCGGCGCGCGGTAGTTGGGGTCGTAGCTGACAGCCACGCCCGCAAGCTTGGCAAGCTTAATCGCTTCCAGCGTCGCGGTGCGCATCGGATCGTCGGTCAGTGAGACTGCGCCAAAATGGAACACCCGCGCGTTTTTAATCATATCCACATCGAGGTCGTCCGTACTGTACATGATGTCCGCGCCGGGCTTGCGGTAGAACGAGAAGTCGCGGTCGCCATTCGGGAACAGGTGCACAAACGCCAGCGTGGTATGTACGTCCTGCGAATATTTCATGCCCGAGACGTCCACGCCGCGGTTTTCGAGCACGCCCGCAAGGTAACGCCCGAAGGTGTCGTCGCCCACCTTGCCGAGGTAAGCCGTATCCATGCCGAAGTTCGAGGCTGCAACCGCCACATTAGCCGGCGCGCCGCCCGGGTTCTGCATGTAAATCTGCTGCCCGTCCTGCTGCCCGCTGGGCGTAAAGTCGATGAGCAGCTCGCCTAATGATACGATATCCTTCATGAATAGCTCCTTTATATGCTTCTTTGAATGATAAACAGCGTAGGTGAAAGGCCGCCCGCCTCAAACATTTCCTCGCTGACGATGGACAGGCAGGATGACTTGCCCGCCGTCTCGCGCAGCAGCTTCTTCTCCTGCGTGAACAGAAACGCATACCCGCCGGGTTTGAGCAGACCGCACAGCTTGTCCATGAACGCACCATACAGCCTCACGTTGCCCGCGTGGTCGGATACCCGGTGCCCGAAGGGCATGTTCGAGATCACCTCGTCGAACACCCTGCCGCCGAAGCCCAGTATGTCGCCCTGAATCAGCGAGAACCGGATGCCGCTCGCTTTGCGGTTCGCAATGGCAGCGCGGATGGCGTACGGCGAGGCGTCCACGCCGACCAAAGCGCCCACAGCCCCGGCCTGAGCCCGCTCGATCAGCATCGTACCGCTGCCGCAGAATGGGTCCAGCACGTCCGCCCCTTCCTCCATATAAGGCATGCACAGCCGTACGATGCTGGCGGCAGTCACCGGGTGAATGCTCGCAGCCAGCGTCTGCTTCCGGTACACAAAGCGTTCGTCCGGGAAAGCCGCGTACAGGCCGTTTTCGATGATGCGCAGTTCAAAGGCGTAAGCCGAGGGGTTGTCAATATAGCCGTGCTCGGCGAGCCCCGCCGATATTTCGCGGATGGCGTCCCGGCGCTGCTCGGTGGGCAGCCCGCCCGCTTCAATGCGGTAGGTCAGGCCGCCGCAGCCCATGTCACCCAGCGCTTTTGCCGCAGCCGCATAATCACCCATGTGTCCTGCGGGATACAGCGCATCCAGCCAGCACCGCAGGCCGGATATATCGCCACTCACGCGCAGGGTGTCCGTCGGGCCGTTCGAAACTTTGAGTTTACTTGCATGCAGCTCTGCTTCCAGCGCTGCCCGGTGGATATATGTCAGCAGGCATTCGTCCGGCAAGCGCAGATTCTGCGCCTTTCCCGGCTCCGCAGCTTTGCCCAGCGCCTTTTTCAGCGCATCACGCTCCGCCTCCATGTGCTTGGGGTCGCCTGGCGCAATGACGTAGCTTTTCAGATACTTTTCCGGATTTTTAGTGTTGCCCAGCGCGAGAATGATGGAGGGCCGCGCAAACTGCGTCTGCTCGTTCTTCAGCGCATCCGCCAGCTTGTCCGCGCATGCGTCCGGCGCGACCAGGCCGATCAGCGCATAGGCAGTCTTGCGCGCCTTGGCGTCAGTGAGATGAATCAGCTTGTCCGCTTCCTGCACGACGGCAGGCTCCATGACCGCGCGGCTCTTTTCCGAACGGCACAAGTCCGCCAGCGCCCGCAGCGCAGCCCGCTGGTTCGTCCGCCACACCATCGCCCAGACGCGGCGTTCCACGTCGTCGAAACCGCGCAGACGCTCCATCGCCGACTTTTTTTCTTCTCCCGCCAGCACCGTATACTGGCTGACCAACGTTTCAAGATTTTCGCCGCGTACCATGCTCATGCTTTCTTCGCAGCCTCCGCAATGATTTCCGCTACGCGCTCCGCCGCGTTGTCCACACCCTCACGCTTCATCGTATCCCGCAGTGCCGTGCGCGCTGCATACAGCTTCTCCAGCGCCGGAAGGATGGCGTCGGGCGCAAAATCCTCCTGCGCGATCACATGAGAGAAGCCCTTCTTCTCAAAATACTCCGCGTTCAATATTTGGTCGCCGCGGCTGGAAGCCTTGGTGAGCGGCACCAGCAGCGCGGGCATGGCCAGCGACAGGATCTCGAACACCGCGGTTGCGCCTGCGCGCGAGATCATCACGTCCGCCGCCGCGTACAGATCGGGCAGTTCCGCGTCCACGAAACCAAATTGCGCATAGCCCTTGCCCTCGCAGCAGTCCAGCATATTGCTCTTTCCCCGGATATGCGCCACGTCGAAGCGATCCGTAATATCCGGCATTGCGGCATCCAGCGTTTCGTTGACGGCCTTAGCGCCCATGCTTCCGCCCATGATGAGCAGCACAGGCTTTTTACCGGAGAAGCCGCACAGCTTCAAGCCCTTCTCGCGGTCGCCGTGCAGCAGCGCGGTGCGTATGGGCAGGCCCGTATAAACACCCTTGCCCTTGGGCAGGTGCTTCAGCGTCGGCTCGAACGACACGCATACCTTGTCCGCGCGCGGGATGCAAAGCCGATTGGCCAGTCCGGGCGTCATGTCGGACTCGTGCAGCACCACAGGGATTCCCAGCTTCGACGCGGCATACACCACCGGCACGCTGACAAAGCCGCCCTTGGAAAACACCGCGACCGGATTGATTTCTTTCAGCAGGCCCTTCGCCTGCGAGCATCCCTTCAGTACCCGTCCGATATCGGTCAGGTTTTTAAGGCTCAGATAACGGCGCAGCTTACCCGCGCTGATGACATGGTAAGGCAGCCCCGTGCCCCCGATGATCTCCTTTTCCATGCCGTCCGCTGTGCCTATGTATTCCACCGAAAAGCCCATGCTTTTCAGTTTTGGTATGATCGCTAAATTCGGCATCACATGTCCGGCAGTTCCGCCGCCGGTCAACACCACAGTTCTCCCCATATGCCCATCCTTTCCGCATTCTTTCTGCATTATACCATAACAGTCCGCAATGCACACTGCCATTCTATGTGTCCCCGGAGGCGGAAGTTACCGGGCCTGTCCCATGTTCATATGCGAAAAATTCCGGGGCTTTGGATTCGCCCTGCCGCCTGCCTTTTTTTCAGAATATTCTTCGGATATATCGCACCTGTAGGGGCGGCCCTATGTGGCCGCCCGGCTGGAGCCATTCAAACCGTACCCTTCGTATTGTCATACTTCCCTATTCTGCTTCGGCATGCCATTTCGGCATCAGATCGATCTATCGGCTCTCCCGCTGCACCTCTCATCAGTCGGCTGCGCCGCCAGCTTCCCCCCGGGGGAAGCCTTCTACCACCATCATTTAAACAATTATGGTATATTCTAGAATGTCAACTAACGCTCTCTGAAGAAGCCAACCCTTACTGTCATGCTGAGCAGATCGAAGCATCTTGTGAAGCAGCTGTACAACAGGCCAGTATCGATATGAGGTGTGCCAAGATCCTTCCTCGTTTCACTCGTCAGGATGACACTGGTCTTACGCTTGCTATGGACGCCTTCCGAGTACTTATAGGGTCTAAGGTTTGCTTGCACTGCCTTCCGTGTATAATGAGCGTGAGGGGTGGCCACCTCTCAGCCACAGCTTGTCCCCCTCCGCCGCATGCGGAGGCGCCTGCCTCCGCCTATGTATGCTTCATGTGTGCTTCAGCGATCGCGTGATGCTCTCCAGCTTCTTGCGCTGCGCGCTGTCCATCATGGGCGATACGTTCTTGATGAACGAGTCCAGCATCGCATCGTTAAACGAGCCGTCCTTGCGGCCCTGCGCGATCATCTTTTCAAGGTCGCCCATCATTTCGCCCTCAGATTTGTTCTCGTAGTGCTTGATGGTATCCTCCACGCTGCGGATCTGCTGATCGTCCACGCCGGAGAGGTCCGCTTTGAGGTTAGCCTGCTTTGCCGCCGCCGCGATGTCCTCCTTCTTAAGCCGCCTCTCGTTTTTAAACTGCCTCAAATCCCGTTTGGCCATGTGCCGCACCTCCTCCGTATCAATATATTCGCTGGAAGACCGATTGTTCACACGCGCCGCGCCGTGGCATAGTATGGTATCAGTACATAACAGGAGGGTTTGCCATGCCTATGTTTCCTTTCGGCCCCCGCCCGTATCCCGGCCCTGCGCCGTCCGGCTACCGTCCGCCCGCGCCGCAGCCGCCCCCGCAGCCTGAACCCACCGGCCGCGAGCTGCTTGCCCATACTAACTTTTCGCCCGAGCTGAGCTTTCTGCTTGCCATGACACTGAAGGACGGCCTTTCCCGCTCCGCCGTGCTCGACCTGCTGCGCGACATCGAGCCGTTCGTGTCTGCAGCCGATCGTGACGCCATTAACAGCCTGCGGAGCGCGCAGGAGGTGGCGCAGGGTCTGTACCGGCCCGCCCCGCCCGCCGATCCTCCGCAGTACTCCGGTCCGCTCTCGGGGTATTCACGGCTGTCGCGCCAGCAGTCGCTGCTGGAGGTACTGCAGCGCTACGCGGGCCAGGACGCGGGCGGCATGATGAAGAACCTGCAGCGCAGCGCGCAGATGCAGGAAAACTTCGACCGCATGCTGCGGCGCATGGAGCGCATGCGCAACATGAACTCCTCCTCCCCGGAAGATATTTTCGAGGCCATGTCGGGGTTCATGCCGCCGGAGCAGCAATCGCAGTTCCGCAACATGCAGATGATGATGCGCATGATGTCCTCCATGGGCAACAACATGAAGCCGGAGGATATGTTCCGCATGATGTCCGGAATGGGCGGCATGGGTGGTGGTCAAAGCGGCACCGCATAGTCCGGCCCGGAGACATGATTGAATAAAAGGCTCTCCCTGCATCTGTAAAATATCTTTCAGGGCTTGTTCCAGCCTGTAATAAAAGGTAAAATATATGGACATTGAACGTATGCTGCTAAGGAGAACTAAAGATGAAAAAGCTTTTAGCTCTGGCCCTGACCTTTGTATTGATGCTGGGGCTGCTGCCCGCTACAGCCCGCGCGGAGGGGTATTATTGGACGTTTGATGATACCAATGTTGGCACCCTGCCCGCCGGTTTTACCACAGCCGTATTGGACAGCGCCGAATATCATTCCAGTATAAGCGGCCATTTCCCTGACGGAGTCGCAGCTGCTGTCCGCAACTGGTCCAGCCTTTCCACAGGCGACTGTGTATTCATGGGTTCGTGGTTTACGAATTCAAGCATTCAGGCCAACCGGTGGCTGATCACCCCGGCGCTCAGCATTTCGGACACAACCGACGTACTGCGCTGGTCCGCCAAATCACAGGATCCCGACTATTTGGAAACGTATAACGTCCTGATATCCACCACGGACAATCAGCCAGCCAGCTTCACAACAACACTCACATCCATCGCCAATGAATCGGGTAGCTGGCAGCAGCATTATATCGATCTGAGCAGCTACACGGACCAAACCGTCTATATTGCGTTTCAATTGGTCAGTCTGGATAAGTTCATCCTTCTGCTCGACAACATCGGCCTGATCGATTCCGCCGCTTCCGACGCGCTCGCAGTGGATGCCGGATCTGATCAGAGCGTCATTCTTGGCAACAGCGTTACCTTGACCGCCTCCGTAACGGGAGGCGACTCACCGTATACATATTCCTGGAGCGACGGAACTACCACGGTGGGCAGCACGGCCAGCATTTCGGTGACGCCGACAACCGACACCACCTATACCTGCACAATCACCGACAAGGTAGGGGGATCGACCAGCGACAGCGTTGCGGTAACCGTGCTGCCCGCTCTGTATACCATCATAGTCACGCCCGAAAGCATGGATTTTGGCAGCATGGCAGAGGGATATACCACGGCACCTATGGCACAGACGGTCACGGTTCAAAACACGGGCAATCAGAGCGTCTCGCTCACGACTCCGGCCAACGCTCATTATGACATCAGCGCTTTCTCTTCGTCCCCCCTCGCCGCAGCTGGAACCGCAACCTTCACCATCCAACCCAAGGCGGGACTGGCGGTAGGCACCTATAATGAGACCATCACCGTCAGCACGGATCATGATACCAGTGCGGACATATCAGTAAGCTTCACGGTGGCGGCCGCCCTGACGCTTTCACCTTCGATCAGCGGCAGCACCATGTACGAGGGCGGGCGCGTCACCCTGACTCCCAGCATATTGGGCGGCACATGGACATATGACACCGATTACCTGACCCTGTCCGGCAATACATTTACGGCCCTGAAGGCGGGACAGGTGACGGTGGGTTATGACGCCGCAGGCCAGCATGCAAGCTATACCTTGACCATTCAGGCATCGCAGCTGCCCAATACGGGACAGAATCTCACATGGATATGGGTGCTTGCAGGCACGGCGCTGACACTGGCTGGCGCGGCAGCAGGCCTCCGCCTGTTCAGGAAGCAGACACGCTGAGCGTTCAGAAGCAGCTGAAGCAACAACGCCCGCGATCATTCCGCGGGCGTTTTCATATCCTCTGACCGAAGTACGGGATGGCCTCTTGGCTTGCCATTTGTCGGACCGGATGATAGTATAAACTCGTGCGCGGAAGCTTGGTTGCCCCGCGTACTGCTATTATCTTTATATATCGGAGTATACTTATGAAAAGACTTTCCAAAGGCGACTCGCTGCTCATTATACTGCTCGTATACGTTCTGGCGTTCCTCGCCGGATGGCTCGTGTCCGCCCTCATCTACTCGCGTCTGCTCGGTTTCCTGCTCGCGGACGTGACTGCCACCCTCGTGGTATGGGGTGCCGGGCTCATCTTCCGCAACGCCAGCCTGTACGACCCGTACTGGAGCCTCGCACCGCCCGTGCTGTACCTGTTTTTCGCGCTCACTTCGGGCCTGTTTGATGCACTATCCTTCCTGTACCTCGCCGTGTTTCTGTTCTGGGGCGTGCGCCTCACCCTCAACTGGGCAGTCGGCTGGAAGGGCATGGCCCATCAGGACTGGCGCTATACCATGCTGCACGACCAGAACCCGAAGCTGTACTTTCTGACCAATCTGTTCGGCATCAACATGTTCCCTACACTGATCGTTTTTGCAGGGCTCATGCCTGCGTATCTCACCACGATAAGGCATCTGCCGATGAACGTCGTAACCTTCATCGGCGCGGCAGTGTGCCTTGGCGCAGCCGTGTTGCAGATCGTCTCCGACTTGCAGCTGCGCCGGTTCCGGCTTCGGTCCAAGAATGTGGGGCACAGCATCGACTCCGGTCTGTGGAAGTATTCGCGCCATCCCAATTACCTCGGCGAGGTATCCTTCTGGTGGGGCATATGGCTCATCCAGCTTTCCGTGCTGCCGCAGTACTGGTGGACCGTGGCCGCGCCCCTGCTGATGACGCTGATGTTTTCGTTCATCAGCATCCCCATGATGGAGAAACGCCTGCTGGCCTCCCGGCCGGACTACGCGGGCTACCGCAGCCGCACCTCCGCGCTGTTTCCGCTGCCGCCGCGCAAACAAAGGGGTTCCGAACAGGACCCCGATGTGGTATGATGCTGACCATAAAGAAAACGCATCCGAGGTAACATAATGCTTAGAGGTATCCCTTCCATTCTGACTCCCGACCTGCTTGCAGTGCTGTGCGAGATGGGCCACGGCGATGAGATCGTGATCGGCGACATGAATTATCCCGCGGCGGCCACAGCCACAGGCGCGCTCATATTCCTGCCCGGTGTGGACAGCGTGAGCCTGATCGACGCAGTGCTGCGCCTGATGCCGCTTGACCGCTACGTGGACAAGCCGTTTCTCATCATGGAACGCATGGCGGTGGATTCGCGCATGTTTCTGCCGGTGCATGAGGAATACTTCCGCCTCGCGGAAAAGTACGATTCGCGCGGCAGGGACGTTGTGGGCTACATCAACCGGTTTGACTTTTACGACCGCGCACGGGACGCCTACTGCGTGGTCTCCACGGGCGAAAAATCGCCCTACGGCTGCACGATATTGCGCAAGGGCGTGCTGAAGCCCGAAGAGATCGTTTAACCCCAGCTACACATAGGCGACACAAAGCGCGGATGAACTCCGCGCTTTTTTATTGTCACCCCCAGCTTGTCCGCTACGGGTCTGGCTGTGTTCCGCCATAAAATGCCGCCGAATCAAAAACGTCCGGATTCATCCTTTATCGGATGAGACCGGACGCTGCGTATGAACGAGGCGCCTTGCCTCTGCGCTACCGTCCTACGTTCGCCTTTTTCTTAATTTCGTACATCTCCTTGTCTGCGCGGAATACCAGCGTATCAAAGGTATCGCCCTGCTTCATGCACGCAAATCCGCAGGAGAAAGCGATGCTGCAGCCTCCTGCCGACTCCGGGCAGAACGGATGGCCCGCCTGCCTGTACAGCCGTTCAATCAGCTGCGCAGCCCCCTCTTCATCCGTATTGGGCAGCATCATGATAAACTCATCGCCGCCGTACCGGCCCAGCAGATCAAACGATCGTACATTATTTCTGAGCAGTTCGGCTATGGCAACAATGGCCGTATCCCCTGCCTGATGCCCGTGGTTGTCGTTGATTGTCTTCAAACCGTCGATATCCACCATGATGATACACAGCTGTCTGCCAAACCTTTCCGCTTTTCCGAACTCCTCCCGCGCCTGCTGCTCGAAGTTTTGCCGGTTGCTGATGCCCGTCAGCCCGTCCGTCTGTGCCCGCAGCTTCCATTTCTCTCCGTCAATCTTCTCTGTGATGTCCATGCAGATGCCGATAAATCCGCGAAACGCGCCCTCATCATAAACGGGAACCCCGCGATGATTAATCCACCGCCACACCCCGTCATGCCGCCGCAGACGGTATACCGTTTCAAAGCGTTCCCGCTTGGCAAACGCTTCCGTATACGTCTTTATATACTCGTCATAGTCGTCAGGATGGATATTTTCCGTCCAACCGCTGCCAACCTCCTGCTCCATCGTCCTCCCGGTGAATTCCAGCCATGTCGCGTTGAAATAATCGCAAAGACCGTCCAGCCCGGATCGCCACACCATATTCGGTGTATGCTCCACGATCAGCCTGTATTCGTTGCCGCTTAGTTTCATGCCGTTCTCCCTCGATGATATACAATTTAGCATATTTACTTTGGCAAATATACTTTAACACAAGTTACGCGAATCGAAAAGCAGTATGGCATTTATCACAGGTGCAACCCCTTGCCCTGGCTCCTCTGTCTATTAAAGCGGACCAAAAGCGCGCCATATCGGCGCTAGCGGCCCCTGTTTTTGCAGTGGCGATTCCCATTCACCTGAAAACTTTACCTAAAATTATCACTAACGCGTTGCACCGGCATAGCCTCCTGTACGATAATCTTAATGTAAAGGAAGGCAAGACAGCATGCAGCGATTAGCAAATGAAGAAGAGCTTTCAGCATTAAATGAACAACTCCAGCAGGTGATTGCGGACGGTCAGATCAGGCCCTTGTTTCAGCCGATCGTCTCGTTGCGGGATGCGGAGATACTGGGGTATGAGGCGCTGAGCCGTGGGCCTTCGGGCACCGAGCTCGAAAGCCCTGACATGCTCTTTACCCTCGCCGAGCGGTTTCAGTGCCTGTGGGATCTGGAATGGCTCTGCCGCACAAAAGCGCTGGAGGCGTTTCAGGCCTCAGGCGCAAAAACGAGGCTGTTTTTAAACGTGAACCCCAACGTAATCGAGGACGTCAAGTTCAAGACGGGCTTCACGAGGGACTACCTGAAAACGTTCAGCATCAACCCGGAGGGTCTCGTATTCGAGATCACGGAACGGCAGGCGATACTCAACAACGGCGAATTCAAGAAGGTCATCAGCCACTACAAGGAGCAGGATTACAAGATCGCCATTGACGACGCGGGCGCGGGCTACGCAGGCCTCAACCTGATTTCCGATGTGCAGCCGCATTACTTAAAGCTCGATATGAACCTGATCCGTGGCATCGACAAGGACACGGTCAAACAGGCCCTCGTGAAAAGCATGCAGGAGTTCTCGCGCATCACAGGCACCTACCTCATCGCGGAAGGCATCGAAACCGTGGCGGAGCTGGAAACGCTGATCCTGTTCGGCGTACACTACGGGCAGGGCTTTTTCATCGGCAGGCCCGGAGCTGTCGCTCCCATCCGCCCCGAGGTGATCCACACGATTATCGACATCAACGAGCGGCGCAACCATCTGCGCGGCTACCATATTTCCGAGATCTATATCGGTAACCTGTGCGTAGACGCGATACTGACCGAGGCGCAGGCATCCATATCCGAGGTGTACGACCGCATGGACAAGGCACGCAATGTACCGGGCTTCTGTGTGGTGGACGAGGGCGTGGTCGAAGGCGTGCTGACGTGCAACCGGCTGAACGCAGTGGTGGCGGGCGTATACGGTTACAGCCTGTATTCGCGCAAGGCCGTGCGGGACATCATGGATACGGACTTCCTGTCCCTCGACTACAAGACCCCGGTCAATGTAGCGGGCAAGCTCGCCATGGCGCGCCCTGCCACTCAGGTGTACGATTTCATCACCGTCACCATGGACGGCAAGTATTACGGCATCGTGACCATCCGCGACCTGCTCGACAAAACCATCGAGATCGAAGTAGCGCAGGCGGCGCAGATGAACCCGCTCACCATGCTGCCGGGCAACGTACTGATCGAAAAAGCGCTGGATGAAACGCTGCACTCCGAAGCCCGTCAATGCGTGCTGTACTTTGATATCGACAACTTCAAGGCGTACAACGATGTATATGGCTTTGAAAATGGCGACCGAATGATCGCGCAGCTCGCCAAGCTGATTGCGGCATCGGTGGGCAGCAGCGATTTTGTGGGCCATATCGGTGGAGACGACTTTGTGGCCATCGTCGAGGGTGGCCGCGCCGAAGCCATCTGCTGCCGACTGATCGATGAGTTCAGCCGCAGCACCGCCGCATATTTCAGCGAGCAGGACCGCGGCCGGGGCTTTATCACCACGCGCAACCGCCGCGGCGAGGAGGAACAGTACCCGCTTGTCACGCTGTCCATCGCGGGCATTTCCACATGGAAGGACCGTTTTCCCAACGTATACGCGCTGTCCGCCGAGTCCAGCAGCATCAAAAAGGAATGTAAGATGATCCCCGGCGGCGCATACATTATCCGCTAAACCCATTCCTGATAACCATATCGAAAAAATATCTTTGCCAAAACGTCTGCCCTTATTGAAACAATACATGGGTTCATGTATGATGAGCAAAGACTTCTCCAATCGGGTAAAAATGGTTAATAATTTATAGCAACAGGAGCAGACTTATGAAAACAGACATCAATTCGGAAAAATTCTCCAAAGCCTTCGAACTGTTCATCGCAATCGTCCTAGGATTAACCGCTGTGCTCACCGCCTACGCCTCGTGGCAGGGCTCGCTGTACGGTGGCATCCAAGCCCAGAACTACACCGAAGGCAATGCAACGCTGGCGGACGGCAACGAACGCTATAACGCTGCTTCCCAACTTATCATGCAGGATATGCAAACCTGGAATGAAATCAGCAGCTTGCGTGTAGACCAGGCATTCGCGGAATCCGCAGGCGAAACGGACGAGGTGAGCCGCATCCAGTACAAGCTGGACTACCTGATGTACAACAACGTATCCCCGGATTTAGAAGCGGCCATTGCTTGGGCGGACGAGCAGACCGACTACGCCTCTCCGTTTGAAATGGAAGGCTATGTTGACAGCTACTACGTCGATGCGAACACCGTTTTGGACTCAGGTTACGCAAAGATCACTGCGGGCAACGAAGCCAACGGCCATGGCGACAAACAGGGGTTGGTCACGGTCATATTCGCGGTGGTGCTGTTCATGCTGGGTATCGTCAGCACCTTCAACAACATGAGGACCAAATTCGTTGTCACAGGCATCTCCATCGTAGCGCTTGTGTATGGCATCATTACGATGCTGACCATACCGATGGTCACCTTGGGCTGACCGAGTAAACGCTACATGCAAAAGCCCGCCGAGGAAATGTCGGCGGGCTTGTTTCATATGACTATCTGATTCCGGGGTATTGATAGTTAGCTTGGTCTCCCTTTAGCAGCTCTCCAGCCCAGTGGCAGAAGTTTTCCTGTCACACTAGGCTGTTTATTGCACAGCCTGCTTTGATGCCTTCGGCTAAGTTGCACGGCTGCCGCGCCTCGTGCCAGCAATTGAATCAGGCAGAAGAGCGACGTATCTCGCATAGGTTTAGCACCTTTTAAGGGATGAAAAAGGCCTGCCGCAGCAGGCCATAAAAGTGTATCGAGACTTTCTCTAATTCGCGCTTTCACAGAATAAATAATGGTTTTTACCGCGCCGTTTTACTTCGCAAAGTGCGTTATCCGCACATTTCAGCATTGTTTTCTGCGTATTGCCGCGTTCCGGGCAGATGCAGGCGCCGATGCTCATGCCAACTTTGACCGGGAAACTGCTCAACCCGGCTTTCGCCTTATTCATAATCTCGTCCAGTGTACGCTGATAATCTTCTTTGTTATCGCCATACAGCACGATACCAAACTCGTCTCCTCCCCAGCGGTACGCTTTCAATTTCTGTTGGTCAAAACTCCGCAGAATATCTGCTATCAAAAAGAGCAGCCTGTCTCCTTCCATATGCCCTAACTCATCGTTAACGGTTTTAAAGTTATCAATATCCATCAGCGCGAATGCAAATGTGCTGCCTTCTGCAAACAGTTCGTCAACGTCCTTTTCCAACACATAACGGTTGGGCAACCCGGTCAGCTTATCGTGAAACGCGATATACTCCTTCTCTTCTATCGTCGTTCGCAGGCGCTGAATCAGCAGAGTGAATGCCCGGGCCAACACGCCCGTTTCATCCTTTCGCCGGGTGAACTGTTCAGGTACATTTCCTGTATGGTCGATATTCTCCACGTATCGTGCAAGATTCGTAACAGCCCCGGTCATATGCATTGACAGGTAATAAACGATTACCGCGATGACGACGAGGCTTCCTGCCGCCAACAGGACGTAGTTGATCTCATATTCTTTAAGCTTTCCTATGATATCTGATTGATCAACATAGGACGTAATACGCAGCGGGATATTATTCAAAGTCATGGTGTAAGCGTATATATCCTTCTTACTATCGGGCCCGTCCAGCGTGATCCAGGACATTGTCGCTTCCGGCGGTAGTTTGCCCGGTTCTTTACAGTCCATCTTATGAAACTGAGTCGGAAACAGCACTTCTCCAGTTGACGTTGAAATGACAACATTCTTTCCTTTGAGCGTATCCGATGATATAAAATCCGCCCACATCCAATCCGCTTTCCGTTTCAACACCATCTGATATTGAGTGCCGTCATAGCTGGTCATTGCTGGTTCGGATATCAGTAAGCCGGGAGTTTCCCCGATATACAGATTGCCATACTGTATTGTTTCCTGTACGGATGAGAAGGGGGTATTTCTGTCAGGCGGATAATCGACATACCATTCATGATATACTTTATAGCAGTCATCACCCCACATCAACAGCATATATTCATACTGAAACAGTTGAACAATTTCCTGCACCGTCTTGATTTTTTTATCAAGCGTGTCACCGGATGATATTTCTGAGCATACCATTACTGCCCGGATAACATAGATATCCGAATAGACATTTTTATTGATTGCAAAAGCCGCTTCATTGCAAATTTGTTGTGCTTCCGCCTCCAAATCATCCTGAAGGCTTGCATTCATGGTTATAAAAAACACATACCCCAATAATGAGATAATCAATAAAAATACAAAAGATATTACAACTGTAATCTTAACTTTAAGGTTCACATATTCCTCCGAAACCATTTATCTTTAGGGGACATAATATTTATCGGATATTTGTACAGAAATCATAAATGACAAGCCTACCAGTGAGCACTACAGAGCAAACCATAAGCGCAAATAAAAAACGCCCTATGCAAGGTATAGGGCGTCGGTCCATCTGATTATGTGATATCTCAATCGTTCTGTGCGCTAAGCAGTGGCTTTAAAAACTTGCCGGTGATGCTGGCCTTGTCTTTCGCGATGTGCTCCGGTGCGCCCTGCGCGATGATGCGACCGCCCCCGTCGCCGCCGCCCGGCCCCAGGTCGATCACGTGGTCCGCGCATTTGATCACGTCAAGGTTATGCTCAATTACGATCACGGTGTTGCCCTTGTCTGCCAGCCGCGCGAGGATGGACACCAGCCGCTTCACGTCGTCCGCGTGAAGGCCGGTGGTCGGCTCGTCGAGGATGAACAGCGTGTTGCCCGTCTGCCGCTTGGAGAGATAGGTCGCCAGCTTTACGCGCTGCGCCTCGCCGCCCGAAAGCGTGGTGGAGGGCTGTCCCAGTCGGATGTAGCCGAGGCCCACGTCGGAGAGCACCTGCAGGATGTTGCTGATGGACGGGATGCCGGAAAAGAACTCCAGCGCCTCCTCTACCGTCATGTCCAGCACTTCCTGTATGTTCTTGCCCTTGTAGTGCACCTCCAGCGTCTCACGGTTGTAGCGCGCGCCCTTGCACACCTCGCACGGCACGTACACGTCCGGCAGAAAGTGCATCTCGATCTTGATGATACCGTCGCCCTTGCACGCTTCGCAGCGCCCGCCCGCCACGTTGAACGAGAACCGGCCCTTGGCAAAACCGCGCACCTTGGCGTCCTTGGTCCCAGCAAACAGGTCGCGGATGTTCGTGAACACGCCGGTGTAAGTAGCCGGGTTGGACCGCGGCGTGCGGCCGATAGGACTTTGGTCGATGTCGATCACCTTGTCGATCATCTCAATACCATCAATGCGCGTATGCCGGCCTGGCTTATCCTTGGCGCGGTAGATGCTCTTGGCGAGCGACTTGTATAGTATCTCGTTGACCAGCGTGGATTTGCCGCTGCCCGACACGCCTGTCACCGCAGTGATGACGCCCATCGGGAAGGTCACGTCGATGTCCTTCAGGTTATGCTCCGCTGCGCCCACCACGGTGAACTGCCCGGAGGGTTCACGGCGCTTGTCCGGCACGTCGATCTTGAGCGCGCCCGAGAGGTACTGCCCGGTCAGGGAGTTCGGGTCTCGCTGCAGCTGTTCCGGCGTGCCCTGCGATACCACCTGCCCGCCGTGTACGCCCGCGCCCGGTCCCATGTCGATCACCCAGTCTGCACTGCGGATCGTATCCTCGTCGTGCTCCACCACGATCAGCGTGTTGCCGAGCTTCTGCAAGGCGCGCAGCGTGGTCAGCAGTTTTTCGTTGTCGCTCTGGTGCAGGCCGATGCTCGGCTCGTCGAGGATGTACAGCACACCCGTAAGGCCGGAGCCGATCTGTGTGGCGAGCCGGATGCGCTGCGCCTCACCGCCAGAGAGCGTCCCCGCGGCCCGTGAGAGCGTGAGGTAGGAAAGCCCCACATTGCGCAAAAAGTTCAGCCGGGCACGCAGCTCCTTCATGATACGGTCCGCGATCATATGCTGCCGGTCGGTCAAGGTCAGTTTGTCGAAGAAGTCCCAAATGGCGTCGATGGACAGTTCGGAGACCTCCGCGATGTTGAGTCCGCCGATGCGCACCGCAAGCGGTTCGGGCTTGTAGCGCGTGCCGCCGCAGACGGGGCATTTGAGCTCCGTCATGTACTTCTCGATCTCCTCCTTCATCATGTCGGAGTCGGTCTGGCGATAGCGGCGCTCCAGATTCGGAATGATGCCCTCGAAGCGGTTCAAAAACGTGCCCTGTCCGTAGTCAGAGGCGTATTCCACCTCAAAGCGCTCCCCGTTGGTTCCGTAGAGCAGCATGTGCTGTATCTTGGGATCGAGCTGTTCAAACGGCGCGTCCATGGAAAAGCCATAGTGTTTGGCCATGCCCTTGAAGTACTGCGCACCCCAGTTGTCCGAAGCCGAGTTCCAGCCCGTCACGCGCAGCGCGCCTTCGTTTAAGGATTTCGTCCTGTCCGGCACCACAAGGTCCTCGTCCACCTTGACGATGGTGCCGAGGCCGGAGCAGTGCGGGCATGCGCCGTAAGGCGCATTGAACGAGAACATGCGCGGCGAGATCTCCTCAATGCTGATGCCGCAGTCGATGCATGCGTAGTTCTGCGAGTAGCGGTGCTCCTCGTTCGTATCCGCGTCGACGACCTTCACCACGCCCTCGCCCAGCGCGAGAGCAGTTTCTACAGAAGTGCGCAGACGCGAATCCGGCTCGCCGCTGCGCAGCACCACGCGGTCCACCACCGCGTCAATGGTGTGCTTGATATTCTTGTCGAGTGTGATCTCCTCGTCCAGCGTATAGGTATTGCCGTCCACAATCACGCGCGAATAGCCGGAACGCGTCAGGTCCTCGAACACCTTCTCGTGCCGCCCCTTGCGGCCCTTGATGACGGGCGCCTGGATCATCAGCCGCGTGCCCTCCGGCAATTTCACGATCTCGTCCACGATCTGGTCCACGGTCTGCCGCTCGATCTTCTTGCCGCACTGCGGGCAGTACACGTCGCCCGCGCGCGCATAGAGCAGACGCAGGTAGTCGTGAATCTCCGTCACCGTGCCCACCGTGGAACGCGGGTTGCGGCTGGTGGTCTTCTGGTCAATGGAGATAGCGGGCGACAGGCCATCGATGCTGTCTACGTCCGGCTTCTCCATCTGGCCCAAAAACATGCGCGCGTAAGCCGACAGCGACTCCACATAGCGCCGCTGCCCCTCCGCGTAGATGGTATCAAACGCGAGCGACGACTTGCCGCTGCCCGAGAGGCCCGTGATGACCACGAGCTGATCGCGCGGAATGTCCACATCGATGTTCTTTAAATTGTGCTCCCTTGCTCCCTTAATGCTGATCTTTTCCATGGGATATCCTTAGTCTCCTGATTCAAAACTTATATTTCACTCCCCGCCGGGAGTAATAATCATTTGGCCCCCAGGGTCGCCTAAACTCAATGACAAACCTGTTTTGCGAGGGCTCTGCCCTCGTGCTCCCGTCCAAGGAACCAGTCCCTTGGAGATCCCTTCATCCGCGAACCGTCTGAACAGGGCGGTTCGCTCGCCGGGATTCTAAAGGGGCAATGCCCCTTTAGCGAAGGTTCGGGGGGGTGAAGGTTAGGAGGCGGAGCCTCCAAGAAATACGTTTTATAGCGGTGATACGCTCTAGCGCTTGTCCCTCGGACAGTGCGCGCAACCCGCGCAGACCCGGTGAAAATCCTCTACGTCCGCATAACGGCGCGACAGGCGAATCCATTGCTCCAGATCACGCAGGGAATCCTTCGGCCCGCCCTGCCCTGCAAAATAATACTCCCGGCACAGGCCGTCTTCTATCTCTCTGTCCACCGCAGGACAGTACCATTCGTTGTTTTTCAAAGCTTTCCTCACTTATGCCTTTATTTTTTGTCGTCACGGATGAGCTGACGCAGGCGGAACAGCTCGTCGCGCAGCTTGGCGGCAGTCTCAAACTCCAGCTCGATGGCAGCCTGCCGCATCTGCTTTTCGATGATCGCGGCCTTCATCTTCGCCTCGTCGCGCGTCAGATGCTCCGCGTCCTTCACGGGCTTGGTCACTACAATCATGTTCGGAGCTTCTTTGACGATGGTCTGCGGCGTAATGCCGTGCTCCTCATTGTACGCCATCTGCATCTCGCGGCGGCGGCTGGTCTCGTCGATGGCATAGCGCATGGAACCCGTCATGTTGTCGGCGTACATCAGCACGTGGCCCTCCACATTGCGCGCCGCGCGTCCGATGGTCTGAACCAGCGAGGTCTCATTGCGCAGGAATCCTTCCTTGTCCGCATCGAGAATGGCCACCAACGCCACCTCGGGCAGGTCCAGCCCCTCCCGCAGCAGGTTGATGCCCACCAGCACGTCGAACTCGCCCATGCGCAGGCCGCGGATGATCTCCATGCGGTCCAGCGTATCCACGTCCGAATGCATGTACTTCACGCGGATGCCGAGTTCCTTGTAGTATTCCGTCAGGCGTTCCGCCATCTTCTTGGTCAGCGTGGTGACCAGCACGCGGAAGCCCGCTTTCACGGTTTTACGAATCTCGCCCAGCAGGTGCTCCACCTGCCCGGTGGCGGGCAGCACCGTAATCTCCGGGTCAATCAGGCCCGTGGGACGCACGATCTGCTCCACCACGCTGCCCGCGAGCTCGCGCTCGTATTTGGCGGGTGTGGCGCTCACATAAATGGTCTGCCCCTGCCGCTTTGTGAATTCATCGAACTTGAGCGGGCGGTTATCGTAGGCGGACGGCAGCCTGAAACCGTACTGCACCAGCATGTCCTTACGCGAAAAGTCGCCCTTGTACATGGCCCGCACCTGCGGCAGCATCACATGCGACTCGTCGATGAACAGCAGATAGTCGTCCGGAAAGAAGTCGAGCAGCGTGTAGGGCGGATCGCCCGGCTTGCGCCCGTCGAAGTAGCGCGAATAGTTCTCGATGCCGCTGCAGAAGCCCAGCTCGCGCAGCATTTCAAGGTCGTAGACGGTGCGCTGCTTGATGCGCTCCGCCTCCAGTATCTTGCCCTCGCTCATGAACTTGTCGTACTGCGTCATCAGGTCTTCCTGAATCTCGTCCAGCTTTTCCAGCATGGCCTCGTGCTCGATGGCGTAGTGCGTCGCGGGGAATATTGATACATGGCTGCGCTGGGCCAGCGCCCGACCCGTGATCGCCTCAATGTCGAGGATGCGCTCAATCTCATCGCCGAAGAACTCAAGTCTCAGTGCCTTCTCGTTCATGCTCGCCGGATAGACCTCCACCGTGTCGCCGCGTACCCGGAAGTGCCCGCGCGCGAAGTCGATGTCGCTGCGCGCGTAGCCCGCTTCCACCAGCCGTGCCAGCACCTCGTCGCGGCCGACCTTCATGCCGGGCCGGAGAGAGATGCTCATGCCCTGATACTCGTCCGGGCTGCCGATGGAGTAGATACACGACACGGACGCCACCACGATCACGTCCCGCCGCTCCAGCAGCGCCGAAGTCGCGCTGTGCCGCAGCCGGTCGATTTCGTCGTTGATGCTTGCGTCCTTCTCGATATATAGGTCCTTGCCCGGTACGTACGCCTCGGGCTGATAATAGTCGTAATACGACACGAAGAACTCCACCGCGTTTTCCGGAAAAAACTCCCGAAACTCGCCGCAGAGCTGCGCCGCCAGCGTCTTGTTGTGCGCCAAAACGAGCGTCGGTCGGTTCAGCCGCTCGATCACGTTGGCCGCAGTAAACGTCTTGCCGCTGCCCGTCACTCCGAGCAGAACCTGATTGCGTTTGCCCGACTCAATGCCCGCCACGAGTGCATCAATGGCATCGGGCTGGCTTCCCGCGGGTTTATACGGCGCATGCAGTTTGAAATCCATGTACATACCTCCACACTGCTTTCCTCAGTATATCGCAATCAACGCATGCTGCCAATAGGAAAATGCGAACATATGTACCTTTTTTACGGACAGCTGACGCACACCGGGCCTGTTCTCGCTTTGTGAAAAGGCTTTTGACTTGACACCTTCAGACTATTATGATAGTCTCGCATCAGACGATTACAATCGTCCGGAGGATTATATGATTCGATTATTCGACGGTGAACTCAAGCTCATGGAGCTACTGTGGCAGAGCGAGCCGGTCAGCGCCAAAGAGTTGTCCGTGCGGGCCGCACAGGAAGTGGGCTGGAACAAGAACACCACCTATACGGTGCTTAAAAAGCTGGTGGAGAAGGGCGCGGTGCGCCGCGAGGAGCCGGGCTTTACGTGCACCTCCCTCGTGGGCAAGGCGGACGTGGGCCGGGCCGAGACCGACTCGCTCATCGACAAGCTCTACGGCGGCTCGCGCAAGGCGTTCTTCGCGGCCTTTCTGGAGGACGAGCGGCTGAGCCAGCAGGAGCTCAAAGAGCTGCGGGACATGATCGACAAGCGGTGATAAATATGCTGGCCGAAACGTTCTACTGGGTGCTGAATATGAGCATCGCCGCGGGCCTGATGGGCGCGGTGGTGCTGGCACTGCGGAGCATCCGGCGGCTGCCGCGCTTCTTCGCATGCTGCCTGTGGATCGTACCGCTGGTGCGCTTCTGCCTGCCGTTCGCGCTGCCGGGCAAATACAGCCTGATGGCGCTGATTGCGCAATTCACCACGCGCACCGTGCCACTGGGCGACCTGCCGCTTGTATACACCAACTTCATGATGGGTGCCGACAGCTACTTCCCGCTGGGCTTTAAAACCTTAGCCTTACAGAGCGTGTTCAGCGTTGCGGCGGTGGTGTGGCTCGTCGTCGCCGGGGCCGCTTTGATCGTCCTCCTCTCGCTATACGGCATCAGTCGGGCGCGCGTTCGGGGCACGGTGCATCTGCACGGCAACGTATACGCCTCTGACAAGGTGGCGTCTCCCGCGGTATATGGCATCTTCCGCCCGCGCATCCTGCTGCCGGTGAATGCTGTCGAAGCCGACCAAAAATACATCCTGCTGCACGAGCGGGCGCATATCCGCCGTGGAGACAACCTGTGGCGCATGCTGGCGCTTGTCACGGCCTGCCTGCATTGGTTCAACCCGCTCGCATGGGTGTTTCTCAAATACTTCTTCGCGGACATGGAGCTGGCCTGCGACGCGCGGGCGCTCCGGGGTCTGCCGGAGGTGGAGCGTAAGGCGTACGCCCATGCCCTGCTGAACTGCGCGGAGCAGCGCAGCGCGCTCGTCTCGGCCTTTGGCGGTGCCAAGCTTCGTCAACGCGTGGAAGGCGTGCTGTCCTATCGCCCGCTCACACTTGCATCCGCGCTGTGCTTCGCGGCGCTCACCGCTGCCGTGCTGCTCTCGCTTTTAACCAATGCTCAGGGATAAGGAGACAACCTTATGTTGAAAAAGCTATTCATGCTGCTGATATGCGGTTTATTTCTGTGTGCTTCGGGCTGCGCTTCATCCGTGCCTGCCGATGAAACGCCTTCATCCGGTCTGCCGATAACGGAAGTCGCGTCCGAGGACCTGGATACAAAGCTCGCCGAGCTCAGTGAAGGCGCTCAAAGCGAACCCGTGCTGATCGGATACCCCATCCGGCCCGGCTACCTGGCCGATCTCAACGGCGACGGCATATATGAGCTCTACGCGAACCTGTGCTTTGGGTCGGGCATCGTGGATGAGCGCGTACAGTGCTACGATCCGGCTACAGACCAGACCTCCACGCTCAGCGACCGTGCGGTCACGGACTATATAGCGGTGCAGTATGAGCAGGCGCTGTATATCATCGCCCGCCCATATACCGGGGACGATACTGCCGTCGTCTGCCGCGCCGTGCTGACGGACGGCGCACTGGCCTGCGAAGATATCGACGCGGAGCTGCAGGAAGCGGTGCTGGCGGCACAGGAGCAGTAAACAGCACATCGATTCACGCCTTAAAACTCAGGGGTTTATACTTTCATCGTTCCGGGTTATACTGTATGCATTATTTTTCAAAGAGGGTTTATGCTGTTTAAAGGTTTTCGTTTGGGCATGCTGCTGCAGATCGCCGTGGGACCGGTCAGCCTGTTCATATTCCAGACCGCCGCGGCGTCGGGCTTTCTGCCCGCGCTGAGCGGCGTTGTGGCCGTGGCGCTGTCCGACGCGCTGTACATCTTTGCCGCGCTGCTCGGCATCGGCACGCTCATTAACAAACGGCCGGGGCTGAAGGCTGTGCTGAAGTACGCAGGTGCGGCGGTGCTGATTCTCTTCGGGATCAATCTTGTCGTCAGTACGTTCTGGGCAGGCTTCCTGCCGGGTCTCAGCCTTTCGCAAAGCGCCGGAGCAGGCAGCGCATTTCTGCGGGCGGCGCTGATCACGCTCTCCTGCCCGCTGACCATCCTGTTCTGGTTGGGCGTGTTCTCGCAGCACGCGGCGGAGCAGGCCTCAGACCGTCGCGGCATGGTGCTGTTCGGTCTGGGCGCGGTACTGTCCACGCTGGCGTTCCTTACCGTCGTCTCGGCAATCGGCGGCCTTACGCATACCTTCCTTTCCGATATCGTTATCCGGATACTGAACCTGCTGGTGGGACTGGCGCTCATCGTCTTCGGCATCCGAACGGCCCTGAAGCGCGAACCGGTTGGCGACCCTGAATCGGAACCATGACCCATGTGCAGTATGCGACGCTTGTTACTCCAGCGCTGAAAAGCCGTTCCAGATATGATCGACGAACTGCCCCATGCGTCGGGTGATATATTTGTTTTTATGGCGGGCGATCTTAAAATACCGCACAAATTCGATGCCCTGAATCTTTGATACAAAGAGGGTTCCAGCCCTGCGTTCGCTTTCCACGCTCCGCGCCGAAATGACGGAAACGCCGATGCCGCTGGCGACAGCGCGTTTGATGGTTTCGGAGTTGTTGCAGACCCACGAGGCTGTCCACGCAATGCCGCCGACGGCCATTTTGGATTCAAACAGCCGTCGCGTGCCACTGCCCTGCTCCCGGATGATGAAGTCCTGACCTGTCAGCTCCCCCGGTGCTATTAGCGGCATTTGCGAAAACGGATGGCTCTGACCACTGATCAGCACCAGCTCGTCCTTCATGAACGGCTCCGACACAATGTCGGGCGATACGATCTCCCCCTCCACCAGCCCAAAGTCGATTTCATTCTTCAGAAGCAGCGCTTCGATGGCCGCGGTGTTGTCTTCCACAACGCTGATCCGGGCGGCCGGCGCAGCCTTTTTAAAGCTTGTCACGATTTCCGGCACCACCGTGGTCCCGACGGTGACGCTTGCTCCGATGCGGATCACTCCGTTTTCTGACAGCGACTGAATATCGGTTTCGGCTTCCTCCATCATACTGATGATATGGCGGGCATAGCCGAGCAGCGTTTCGCCCGCGCTGGTGAGGTATATCCGCTTCGAAAACCGTTCGAACAGCTTCGCTTCGTAGTGCGCCTCAAGGTCGGCGATCGCCTGGCTCACCGCCGACTGGGAGATGTACAGTTGTTCGGCTGCTTTCGTCATGTTCTGTGCTTCGCACACGGCGATGAATATTTTAAAGTGTCTCGGCGTCAATCCGGACCCTCCCCGTATTATTAGCAATTACTTATCATTCCTATGCTATAATAATATTATACTTATCTAAAATCAACGGCTATACTGAAACAAATCAGTGTGGGAGGCCGTTTTGAAAAAAATAAAGGGAACATTGCCGGGCGTGCTGCTTTCGGGCGTGATCGCGGTTCCGGCTTGGATGGTTGGAAGGCTGCTCCCGGTCGTCGGGAGCCCTGTGATGGGGCTATTGCTTGGAATGGCCCTCGCGTTCGTGAAGCGTCCCCAACTCGTCGAGGCTGGAATTAAGTTTACGTCCAAGAAGCTTTTGCAGTTTGCCATCATACTGCTTGGTTTCGAGATGAATCTGTTCAACGTCTTCAGCGTGGGCAGGCAGACGCTGCTGCTAATGGCTTTCACCATATCCGCAGCGCTGCTCACCGCGTTCTTTGCCGGAAAGCTCTTAAAGCTGGACACCAACACCAAAACGCTGATCGGTGTGGGCTCGTCCATCTGCGGCGGCTCGGCCATCGCGGCAACCGCGCCGGTTATCAATGCGAACGAGGAGGACGTGGCGCAATCGATATCCACCATATTCCTGTTCAACGTGATTGCGGCGTTCCTGTTCCCACTGCTGGGGCATCTTCTGGGCATGAGCGACTATTCCTTCGGCCTGTGGGCGGGCACGGCGGTGAACGATACCTCATCCGTCGTGGCTGCGGGCTACGCATACAGCGATACCGCGGGCGATCTGGCCGTTATCGTCAAGCTGACGCGTACGTTGATGATCGTGCCCATCACCCTCGTGCTGGCGTTCGTCACCTCACGCAAGAACACGGAGCAGCACAAGGGCTACAGCTTCGTAAAGATATTCCCCTGGTTCGTGATCGGATTCCTGCTGGCTTCCGTCGTCCGCACCTTTACGCCCATTCCTACCGGGGTGACCGCGTGGCTCGCGCAGGCCGGCAAGTTTGTGATCGTCATGGCCATGGCCGCCATCGGGCTGAACACCAACATCGTCAAGCTGGTCAAAAACGGCCTGAAACCGATACTGCTCGGGCTCCTGTGCTGGGCCGCCGTTTCCGTTACCTCGCTGGTCGTCCAGCACTTTCTGGCGCTCGGTTGAGCTGATACGGGTACAAAAAAGCGGCCTGATGCCGCTTCGGTGTTGATGACAAAGCCTCCCTTGCTAAAGGGAGGGGGACCGCCAAAGGCGGTGGAGAGATTTATGGATAAGCATGAATCCCACGCTCAGCCCTCCGTTCTCATGCAGTCTGCTTCTGCGTTTCGCCTATCCTTTCAGCAGCAGGACGGCAGAGTCGATACAGTATTGCGCATCCCTCAGCCCTAACGGCTCAATGTCATACTTGGCCACCCCGACGCTGTTCGCGTTGTCGCGAAAATGCGTTGCGTCCTCTTCCGCGATTTCCCGCAGGCAGCGGTATCCCGCGTCGTACAGGATGTGCGCAAATAGCTTGCCCACACCGTTGATCCGCACGAGGTCGCACAGCGTGCACACCTCCTGCGCCTGCGGCTCCGATATCCCGGTTAAGCCGCAAAGCTTTTCAGGTTCCGCAAAGCCCTGCGTATATTCGTATACGTCTTCAGAGTCCTTCAGCCCCTTATTATTCAGCAGTGAGACGATGTCCAACGACAGATAAGGGAATGCGCCGAGGCTCATGGATTTGGTCTCAAGGCCGCCCAGCTCCCTTTTGAGCAAGGCCAGATACTCCGCCGGCACTCCCGTTCTATTCGATACGCTCTCAATCTTCTTCGGGGTGCTGAGTCCTTTGAGCAGCGCTTCCACATCTTTAAAGCCGGCTTCCTGCAGCTGCGCAAAGATACCGTTGATCCCCTGATGGATCATTCTGCGGCCCGGCGATAATTGTTTCGCTTTCAGCATATCCCGATACATGGGAAGCGATATGGCTTTCATGTTGATGCTGTATGACATAGGATATTCCCTCCGTTCGCAATATCTATATCATACACCGGCATGTTCACGCAAGTACAGGGAATGTTTGTGCCCTGTGCGCCACGTAAAAAAGCCTGACACCACATTTCAGTGTCAGGCTCTTCATCGCATGTTTTATCTGCTCACTTCCGCCAGTTCTGCGCCGTTTTGAAGCAGGTAATCAGGTTCTCTGTAGGTACGCTGCCGTTTACGTTATGCACCTGGCTGGTCGTCCAGCACTTTCTGGCGCTCGGTTGAGTTGATACGGATACCAAAAAGCGACCTGATGCCGCTTTGGTGTTGATGACAAAGCCTCCCTTGCTAAAGGGAGGGGGCCCGCCAAAGGCGGTGGAGGGATTTATGGATAAGCATGAATCCCACGCTCAGCCCTCCGTTCTGATGCAATCTGCTTCCCGTTTCAAATGCGTTTAGCTTATTCCTTAAGCAGCAGCGCGGCGTAGTCGATGCAGTACTGCGCGTCCTTTTCCCCCAGCGGTTCCAGATTGTACTTAGGGTTTGCACTGATCCAGTTAGCGTTATCGCGCAGATGCACCGCGTCCTCGTCCGCGATGTCCCGCGCGGAACGGTATCCGGCATCCACGAGAATGTGCGCAAACACCTTGCCCACGCCGTTAATGCGGATCAGGTCGCACAATGCGCATACCTCCCGCGCGTGCGTTTCCGATATTCCGGCCAGTTCGCACAGCCTTTCCGGCTCCGCAAAGCCCTGCGTGGCATCATACACATCCTTAGAGTCCTTCAGTCCCTTCTCGCGCAGCTGCGCGGCCACCTCGGGCGGCAGGTGCGGAAAGTCGCCGAGGCTGACGGACTTGGTCTGCAGCCCTCCCATCTCCCGCTTCAGCAGAATCAGGTATTCCGGTGCTATCCCCGTTTGCTGCGACACAGTCTCAAGCTTCTTCGGCGCGCCGATGCCTTTGAGCAGTGCCTCCGCGTCGTCAAAGCCCGCGGCTTGCAGCTTATCAAAGGCGTCGTCTAAACCCACCAGCAGCAGCCTGCGCCCCGGCAGCAGCTCCTTGGTTTTCAGCATGTCCCGGTAAGCCGGAAGAGAAATGGCTTTCAGGTTGATCCCGTATCCCATATCGCACCTCCATTCACAGTATTTATATCACAGCAGTACATGTCCCCGCAAGGGCGGCTGTTTTCGGCAATGAAAAAGCCCGGCGGTATCCCGTCAGGCTCTGTCCCGTCGCTTTCGCTGTGCGCTCACTTCCGCCAGTTCTGGGCTGTTTTGAAGCAGGTAATCAGGTTCTCTGCAGGCACGCTGCCGTTCACGTTGTGCACCTGGCTGAACACGTATCCGCCGCCCGGCGAAAGGATGGAGAGCATCTCCTCCACCTGTGCGCGCACTGCGTCGGGTGAAGCCACGCCCAGCACGTTCTGCGTGTCCACGCCGCCCCCCCAGAACACGAGCTCCTTGCCAAACTCCTTCTTCAGCCTTGCGGGGTCCATACCTACCGCGGAAATCTGAATGGGGTTTAATATCTGCACACCGCATTCGATGAGGTCCGGGATGATATCGTACACCGCGCCGCAGGTGTGGAAAAACACCTTGATGTGCGGGTAGTTCTGCCGCACGTACTGGAACATGCGCATGTGGTACGGCTTCACGTACTCGCGGTACATCTGCGGCGAAATCAGCAGCGTGTTCTGCGTGCCTAGGTCGTCATTGAACTGAATCACGTCGAGGTACTCCCCCGCCGCTTTCAGGTATTTTTCAAGGTCGCGCATATAGACCTGCGTGCGCTTCTCCATGAACGCATGCGTCAGCTCCGGGTCGATACCCATCAGCACGAAGAAATTTTCGTACCCCCAGTAGAGCTGGCCCATCTCGAACACGTTGCCGAGGAAGATGCCGGTTACGGCCTTATCGGTGGTTTCGCGCAGCCGCCGCGCCGTTTCCGCGTAGAATGTGTACTCCACGTCCGTCATCTCGGGGTACACATACTGCTCAAACTCCTCCATCGTTTCGACGTGCTCCATGGGGTGAAACAGGCGCGCGTAGGCGTGGAATCCTTTGGGGCAGCGGCAGACCACCTTGCCAAGGTAGGCGTTGTCGTCTTCGCCTTTTTTATACGGATGCACGTAATCGAGGGGATGCGGCAAGGCTGTGAGCTCAAGCGCGCCGTCCTCGCGCATTCGGGGGTTATACAGCAGCGGCTGCAGCGCTGGCCTTCCGTTGGTCAGCGTGGACTCCTTATAGCCCGTGATGGGGATGCCCGACGCGGGTGCGTAGCGGCGCAGGCATACGAAATCGCCGCCCATCTCCTCGCGCATGAACGGCTCAATCTCCGCGAGCTGCTGCCCGACATCCTCCACCGTGGTGATGGTGTCATAACCGAGCTGCCGTTTGGCCTCGTCGTATACCACCGCGCTGATGCCGGTGGCCATCGTCGCGCCAAAATCGATGCATGGCCGGTCGGTTTCCTCATGGTTCAGGGCAGCCAGCGCCCTCTCGCGGGATGTTGCCATATTGACCTCCTTTGCTGTAAATGTGAGATGCTTACCCGGCGTTACCGGTAACGCAAAGCCAATATCAAGACTCCAACGAGGAGTTCAAGTGTGCGCAATTATGAATATGTGGCTTTGGTTTCAATCAGTTCATTAAACATTCGGCGTTATCGGTTACGCCGGACTTGCATTAAAGATATTCGACAGTTGTTGGTAAACCCCTTTATAAAGATTTTAAGAACTTTAAACATTTTTAATTTACCAGTCTCTATATCATCTTTTATGATTGTCTTTTCCTTCAACCTGATATAATCCCCATATTCGCTTATCCCAATATTTTTGTATTTCCTTAATTATTTCTTGCCGGTACTGTACTCCAAAGTAATCCTTTGTATAATCTTTAATATCTCTAATCTCATGTCTTATGTATTCTCCATTATAAAAACATATCATGCAGTTTCTATTTATTCCACCTTTAATATCAGCTGAGATAGAGATAAATTTCATATCATCCCATCTAATATTATATATCTCCGCCGGTTTGATAAACCTTACTCCATCACTGTCAACGGATAACTTATACTTATACTTCCCATATAATCTTACATAAAGCATGGATATTATTATTGATAAAAAGGTTATTATAGACAATATTTTTAAAAATATTACATCTAATACAATAGCGGACATACCAGCAAGTAATAAATAACATATAATACCTAATGTATTGAAAACATACCAGCTTCTTTTCATCACATTGAATATCATAGTTTCCCTCTTACATTTATAAGAAAGCGTAAAACATTAATTTAAGTTCCTGAAATATAGCCCGCGCGTGAACGGCGTATCTGAGGGTGCCTTGTCCTGATACTGCCGCACCACAGCGGCGCATTCCTCCCGACTCTCGGTGGTAAAGTACAGTGTGATGAAGTCCATCCCGGTAAGCGCCTCCTGCTTGTCTGCAAGCCAGAGTGGCACGCTGTTCAGCAGCTGCGAATACGCGCGGTTCCGGCAGGCCACGGTAAACTGCTTGCCCATGCGGTCGGTCAGCGCGGATACCCCGGTGCAAAGGCCCCCTTGCCTAAAGGGGGCTCCCGGCGCAGCCGGGTGGGGGATTCCCCCACAGCCCTTCTCGCCCTTCACGGGGCAGTTGCGGAAAGTCATCAGCGGCAAATGCCCGTACGCGATCACGCCGCGCCTTGTCTCCCCCGTCAGACTGTTCGCCTGCTTGACGCCCATTTCAAACGACAACGTCACATCCGCTGCGCCGAGCGCCTTGGCTTGTTCCAACGCACGGCTGTTCAGCACGTTCAGTGCGTAGTCTCCATGCACGGCAAAGCCCAGCTCCCGTGCCGTGCGCAGCGTACCGAGATTGCCCGCGATGACTTCGGTTAACCCGGCTGTCTTCAACTCCGCCAGCAGGCCGCGCAGCTTATCTTCGGTATCGGGGAACGCCAGCAACGGCAGTTCGCCAATCAACTTACCGCCCAGTTGTGATATGACCTCGCGGTGCTTATCGATCTCCTCCACAGGCAATATCACCTTCGCGGCGGCAGAAACCATTTCCTCCCCCAGCTGTGCATACGACCGGAAGCGCAGCCGCAGTTCCGACGGTTCGACACGGTGTCGGGCGGGTTCCATAATCGGTAAAGCGGCGTCGCAGGGCAGCGGTTCGCGCTCCCTTCTCAGCTGCTCCAACTGCTCCAACGCGTCCTTACGCATGCGGTTCAGCGCGGATATGGGCAGGGTGATGTTGCCCCGTATGTCGCAGTCAAGCTCGCGCAGATAGAACGGCGTACCGCCCGTTTTGGCAAGGCCGCGCCGCGCAAGCTCGTCGGTCAGCGGCTGGGTACGCGCGGTTTCCGGCACATCCCCTTCCGTGCGTACAGCAATGGCTCCGTCCGTCACAGATAGCGTGGTGGGTATCCCTTCGCGCAATGTCAGCGTCATGTCCACCGGTACGCGCGGCATTTCGTCCTTATACAACACCGAGAACGAATTCAGCACAGGCGCTGCGGCGGTCACGTCATCCTTGGTGCGGCTGCCGAACATGGCGAGTGTGCGCTTTCCCGCGAAGTACCCGTCCGTAAAGCCGCTGCGCGAGAACACGGCCCGCAGTGCATCCATATCGGGTTGGCGTCCGTCCAGCGCGTCACGGCAGGCCGTCACGGCGGCAGCGACGTATTCGGGCCGTTTCATGCGCCCCTCGATCTTGAGCGCCGCGACGCCGAGGCTTTTCAGTTGTTCCATCTTGGGAATCAGCGACAGGTCCTTGAGCGACAGGGCATATTCGCGCCCGTCTGATACGAAGTTGAGCCTGCAGGGTTGGGCACACAGGCCGCGGTTGCCGCTGCGTTCGCCCAGCATTGCCGATAGATAGCACTGCCCGGACACGCTCATGCACAGCGCGCCATGGACGAAAATCTCCAGTTCGATACCCGATTGCGCCGCGATCTTTTCAATCTCAATTGCACTCAGTTCACGCGCAAGCACGGCGCGGGTAAAGCCCATGTCTTCCAGTGCCTTTGCGCCATCCGTGTTATGAATCGTCATTTGGGTGGAGGCGTGCAACGGTAGCTTGGGGCACATAACGCGTGCCATCGCCGCGATGCCGAGGTCCTGCACGATCAGCCCGTCCACCGCGAGCCCAGCGAGCATAGCGATCTCGTCCTTCACGGCTTCCATCTCGCCGTCGAACACGAGCGTATTGAGCGTTACGTACACGCTGACGCTGCGGGCATGGCAATACCGCACGGCCTGCGCAAAGCTTTCGTCGTCAAAGTTGGCCGCGTTGCGCCGCGCGTTGAAGTTTTTCGCGCCCATATACACCGCATCCGCGCCACAGCGCACCGCCGCAACCAACGCGTCCATGCTCCCCGCCGGAGCGAGGACCTCGGCATCTTTCATTCTGCCTGCTTTCCTTACCCAGGGGCTTTGCCCCCGGACCCCCACCAAAGGGATATCATCCCTTTGGAATCCCGTCATGGAAAAACGCCCTGTTCCAGGTCGTTTTTCACATTATACTTTTATCAATCCCAAGAACGTCCGAAGGGCGTTCCCGAAATGGGATTCTTAAGGGGCAATGCCCCTTAAGCGGGTGCGCGAGGGCAGCGCCCTCGCAAAACGTTCCCCTATGAATTCAGCTTCTGCGCCAGCTCCGCCAGACCGGCTTCGAAGTTAACGCCGTAGCGGATGTCGGTAGCGGCGTCGCGCGTACGGCAGATACTGCCTGCTGTGAACTCCGCGGCGATCAACGCGGACTCGGCGAGACTGTGGTCGGTGAGCAGACCGGAGAGCAGCGCGCTGCCGAACACATCGCCTGTGCCATGGTAGAACCCCGGCACGCGGTCCGCCATCGCGTACTGTACACATTGGCCGTCATACACCGCTGCGCCCAGCTGGTTGTCGTCAAAATATACGCCCGTCAGCACCACGCGCGCAGAACCCAGCTCGCCGAGACGCAGAAGCAGATTCTCGATGTACGCGGGCTCATATGGCCCTTCACGATACACCTGTCCGGTCAGCAGCGCAGCCTCGGTGATGTTGGGCACGATCACATCGGCTTTGGCGCACAGCACGCGCATGCCCATGGGGAACGTGTCCGGGAACAAGCCGTACAGCTTACCGTCATCCGCCATCACTGGGTCGACCAGCACCAGCGTGCCGTCGTCCTTCAGCCCGTCAATCACCTTGGATACGATGTCGAGCTGCTCGAACGAACCCAGAAAGCCCGTATAGATTGCGTCAAAGTGCAGGCCAAGCGACTTCCAGTGCTGCGCGACCGGCATGATGTCCTCCGTCAGGTCGCGGAAGGTGAACCCCTCAAAGCCGCCCGTATGCGTGGACAGTACGGCGGTGGGAATTACGCTCGTCTCGATGCCCGCCGCCGAGATGATGGGCAATGCCACCGTCAGCGAGCACCGCCCGAAGCAGGATATGTCGTGGATCGCAGCGATCCTTTTCTGTGTCATGATTGTCTCCTTGTCGGTTTTCTCCATTATAGCCACCGCGCCCCCATACTGCAAGCGCCGGGGCCGGGGTATTGCCAAACCTGTCCCACCGGGTATAATGGAAGCAACCCGATATGTTAAGGAGTATTTTATGAAGCTCAATGACTGGCTGCGCGACAACGCCCGCGACGTATCCTCCGCACTCGTGCAGGCGAGCGGGAAATGCCTGTCCGACTCCGCCGTACTCAGCGTCACCACGCGCACGCAGATCATCGAGGTGCTGCTCGCCTTGCGTTCGCTGCTGCTGCCGGGCGTGTATGAGCGCACACCGGTATCCGGGCCGATGCTTGAAGCCGTGCTGGACAGCCAGCTCAAACGCACCGCCATCGCCTTGAGCGACATCGTGGGCAGCGTACTGCGCCGCGGCTGCGAGGAGAACACGGAGCTGTCCGTTGCGGACTGCGCCGACATGGCGGAAGAGATCACCATCCGTATTTTAACTGAGCTGCCTGCCATCCGGGGCCAGCTCGACAGCGATATCCGTGCGGCCTTCGAAGGCGACCCGGCGGCCAAGTCTTTCGAGGAGATCATGCTGAGCTACCCCTCCATGGAGGCGGTCAGCATCTACCGCATTGCGCACCTGCTGCATACGCTGGGCGTGCCGGTCATCCCGCGCATCATGACCGAGTACGCGCATAAGAACACTGGCATTGACATCCATCCCGGCGCAACCATCGGTGAGAGCTTCTTCATCGACCACGGCACAGGCGTGGTCATCGGGGAAACCTGCACCATCGGCCGCCACGTAAAGCTGTACCAGGGCGTAACGCTCGGTGCCAAAAGCTTCCCGCTCGACGAGCACGGCAACCCCATCAAGGGCATCAAGCGCCACCCCGATATCGGCGACGACGTGGTCATCTACTCCGGTGCGTCCATCCTCGGCGATATCTCCATCGGCCACCACAGCGTCATCGGCGGCAACGTATGGCTCACCGAATCCGTGCCGCCCTATTCGACCGTGTTCAACGTCCAGCCCTCGCCGTCCATCAAGACAAAATAGCCATCGGGCTTACCGGCATCCATCAGGTAATATGCAAAAGCTCCTTACCAGCTGCGGCAAGGAGCTTTCTTATCGGTATTTTAATCGGTCTGTTTGCGCCTAATCCAGTTTGTACACGGAAATTTCACCGTTATAGTACTCCATAATGGCTTCGTCGGAATAAATCACGTTTCCGAACACGTCGGTAACCACATACTGATAGAGATAATCGCCTTCAATCAGCTCGCTTTCCTCCATAGAAACCTCGCCGCTAACAACGAAGCTGCCCATCTCATACGTCGTAACTTCGCCCGTATCCCAATTGACTGCGTCAAAAAGCAATGTGACTTCGTCGCCGTCCTGAAGCTCGATAATATCCCTTGCACTCATGCCGGTATCCGTATCAATGCCGTTCCAGGCACCGTAGATCTCAAAATGGCCGTCATCCGGGGTGTCCCAGATATACGCGGCGCGGAGGTTGGTCTCTACGCCGTTGAGCAGTATCGGAATGGTGTAAAGATTGTATCCGTCCTCTTCGGCAAGCAAGGTCGGCGCGCAGTAGTAACCGTTGATGGTCGGCCATACGCCGCGGAAATTATCCTCAAAGCTGCCGCTGTTCCAGTCACCCGTGATATCGTTGTCCACGCCCAGCAGAACATATTCATTGTAGTCGTAGTCCATGTAATAGATACCGAAGTTTACAGATACGACAGTCTCCATACCATTGAGTACATCCAGCGCGTAATAGCCTTCATCCGTGACATACGTGGACAGCTGTACGCTGTAATCGTCCTGCTGAACAGCGTCCGTCACTTCGGGGACATCCTCCGCCATGCCTTCGGGCACGGTCCAGTCGGTCACCGCTTCCATAAACCTTAAGTAGTTGTCGCTGGTCGCGGCGGTATCCGCATAGGCGGTGAGCTCATTCTCATCAGCTGCCAGCGGGAAATAAACCGAAAGCCCGTTAGCCTCCGAGCGGTTTTCACCCTTGACGTTGTATCGAACCGCGTCGAACAACGAATCCAGCAGCGTGTCCGCCGTCTCGCTGAGCACGCTTTCGGTATTGATGACGAGATCCCCCAGGTCCACCATGTTGGTGTATCCCTCTTCGTCGTTGTTTCCTCCGTAGTTCTCCGTGCTTCGTATGCCTTTGATGAACGTCTGGTAGGTTGTAATGTCCTCCGTTACGCCTGTCATCTCTGCCGCGACAGCGTCAAATTTTCCTGTCAGCTCGTCAATGACGCTGAGATCGGTTACGGACAGCGTTGCCATCGCGCCGTCGCCGCTTGCCTGACATTTTGACATATAGCTGTCGCAGATAACCTTGCCCAGTTCCAGACCGTCCTGATCCGGATTGTCACAGAGGTACTGCAGCCAGGTCGTATAATCCCAGCCGCCGCCCGGTTCGGTCTCCTCAGAGGCGATCATATAGCTGCCATACGGTGCAACGGCCGCTGCGGTTTCCAGCGAAGCCATCAGGCAGGTATCAAACCCGACCACTTCAAATGATACGCCGGCTGCCGCAATTCCCTGTGAGAGCTCGCTTAAGGTCAGGCTGTCGTAGCCAAAAAGTTCGTCAAACTCCACGCCGGTGGCAGAGCCGCCGCCATGATCCCACAATAACACCATGTACTTATCTGCCGGATAGTTCTGCACACCCCAGGACAGGAAACTACCCAACGTTTGCGCGTCGCCCATGCTGGCAAGCGGCTGCTCATCCACCAAATACAGACCATCGGAATCGAGCTGCCAGCGTTGAAGGCTTTCCGAGCTGATGCCTTCCGTCTGCCACTGTGCCGTGCCGCCCGTCTCGACAACAAAGTTTATGTTGTCGGACTTGCTGACCTCCATGATTTCCGCCAGGTTGTACGAGGCGGCTGCGCCTTCGGATTCAAGATCTGTGCCGCAAAGATACAAAAACACAGACCACGTATCGTCCCCGTTCTGGTGTGGCTGGTTATCCGTTTCCGGCGCAGCGGACTGCGATTCGGATTCCTGCGGATGGGAAAAAGGCAGAGGCATGCAGGCGGAGGTAAGCAGCATAACCGCAACGATCAGCAAGCAAAATATTCTTCTTTTCATGTTGTCTCCCCTGTAGTAAAAATCATACAATTAACAGATATTACTTTTAAATTATATCGGTATGATGACAGTATAACTGGAGTCCCGCAAGAAAAGCAATGCCCCCAATTTAACCGGGGTGCTCAGTTGCCATAAGAGCTGCGCCTTTCGGGAATCTCTCCAACAATGCCCGCCTTTTCCTATCATCGTCGGAACGGGCAGAACCACCCCGCAGCTATCTCCGTTCTTATCTCCAAATGTAGCGGACGCGATGCAGCGCAAGTAAAAAGGCCTTTCGGCCTTTTGTTGCCTTGCGCTATTTCTCCGGCGCGGAACTTACTGCCCTTTCCGCTTCCAGCAGTTTGAGCGACCTGACCACAGTATAGACGACCGCTGCAAACGCCACGATGGCCATAACGACCCAGCCCAACATATACAGCTCGAACCTGTAGATCAGCACGCCCGCTGCTGCGGATGCGGCCTGCACCAGTGCAAGCACGACCACCGTGAGCGTTTGGCTTTTCAGCTTACGGTTCAGCACGTGATGGAAATGCAGGTTGTCCGGCTGCATGACGGGCTTTTTCATGATGAGTCGGCGCAGCACCGACATGGACATGTCGGCAATGGGCACGACCATCAGGTATACGGGCACGATGAAATCCTTGATCGCTTCCTCCGACATGCTCATGATCGTAAAAACGCCCAACATAAAGCCGATGAACATGCTGCCCGCGTCGCCCATGAATATTTTGGCGCGGTTGATGTTAAACGGCAGGAACCCCGCGATTGCGCCGCACAGCGAAAGCGCCGTGGGCAACGCAAGCTGCGTGCGGCCCTGCAGATAAAACAGCGCCGCGAAACCTACTGCGGAGATCAGCGAAAGTGTACTGGCCAGCCCGTCAAGGCCGTCAGCAAAATTGATCGCGTTGGTGACCCCCACGATCCACACCACCACCACAACCGACACAAGCAGCACCACGGCAAGGCCGCTTTGCATCAGCGAAGCAGGGAAATAGAACTGCAGACATCCCACCAGTACGATCAACGCAAGGATGAACAGAATGACGAGCCGCCTGCGGGCGGAAAGATGCATGATATCGTCGATGAGGCCCATCGCGGTAACGCCCGTGATGCCCACAAGAAACGCAACCACAAGCCCCAGGTCGAGCGGCAGCTTTTTCGGAAAATCGGGCAGCCCGCTGATCACCAGCACATAGACGAGCGTAGCCGCCGCGGTAGCGATGAACATTGCAACGCCGCCCATCAGCGGCATGGGCTTCGTATGAGACTTACGCGGATTCGGCATGTCGAGAATCTTCAGTTTCCTCGACATGCTGATCATCAGCGGAGTCAGGCCGAGCGAAACCGCAAGTGCGATCAGCGCAGCGCTGAAATAATATAATATGCTCAGATCCTTCACTCTCAAATACCCCAAATCAGAAATTGCCGGAAACAACCACGTCCTACCAATTTCAAGGCATCATTATATGAAAGTTTCCCCGGACTGTCAACGCGTCATACCAGCCGAAAAATCAAGGCCGCGTGTATATGAATAACCTTAGCGGCGTTCATTGCCCGCCCATGCGGCAAGGTGTAAAAACAGGGAGTTTTTTGTCGATGAAGCGGATATCAAGCCGGGCAAAACGCTGCAGCCCATTCTCCATCGGTATCTCCGGCCAGCCGTCGCCGATCAGCGGCTTCGCGTAGCGGATGAAGTCATCCGTCACATCCAGCCCGCTCGGCGCAATCCACTCCTTCGGCAGATACCGCACAGAGTTTGCCACGGTGCGCAACGCCACTTTGTCAAAGTACGCCTGATACGCGGCACCGGGCCTGCGTAGGATCGTTGCCATATAGCCCGTACCATCCGTAAGCGCGATTTCCACTGCCTTGCAGCCCACCTCATAGGCTTCCTCAATGTCCACCTTGGAGGCATAGATCGACACGTCGCGCTGCATCACGCCCACCTGCTGGCAGGTCGCCTGCCCGCGCGCTTTCAGGCCATGCTTATTCAGGTAATTGGTCACCTGCTGCACCGCGGTGTTCTCGCTCGCGCCGTACTCGATGTGTCCGAAGCCATCGTGGCGTGCGCCGAGTTCGCCTGCGTCATAGCCTTCATTGACGATGACGATGCAGCGCCCGTCTTTTTTCAGCTGTTGGTTAACGTTATCCGCCAACTCTTCGATGGTCTTCTTCGTTTCGGCAAAATACATCTGCATCGGGATGCGCCGCTCCGGGTCACCGAGCCGCGCGGCGGCAGTGATCCAGCCGGACGTGCGGCCCATGCACTGGTGCACGGAGACGCATTCGGAGACACCCATGCCGCGGTTCTCCTCCTCGATGTTCTGGATGTTCATGGCCCAGTAGCGCGCCGCGCTGCCGTAGCCCGGCGTATGGTCGATGATCGTAAACGCTTCGTCACCCACGTCGTTGTCGATGGTCTTGGGCACGCCCGCCACCACGAGTTCGTAACCCTCCTGTGCAGCCAGCCGGGACACCTTGTCCGCGGTGTCCATAGAATCATTGCCGCCAATATAAAAGAAATATCCGATATCATGCGCCCGCAGCACATCCACGATGCGCTGGAAATCCGCGTCCTGCCCCTCTTTGAGCTTGTAGCGGCACGTACCGATGCTACCCGCGCAGGGCGTATTCTTCAGGCGTTTCAACTCAGCCTCATCCTGAGTGCCCATGTCGATGAGCTCCTCCAAAAGCACGCCTTCGATGCCGTGCCACGCCGCGTAGACATTGCCGATGCGGTCCGGGAACTGCCTGCATGCCTCCACGACGCCCAAAAGGGACGCGTTGATGACCGGCGACGGCCCGCCCGACTGCGCGACCAGCGCGTTTCTCTTCATATGTCCTCCTCAAATGCCCCGCTTATGCGATAAGTAACCTCGAGTATTATAGCATCACTAACGATTAAAGAGCAATTCCAAACATGTAAAGATTTTCAGTTTTTTTGGTTGTCATTTGACAAGCTTGATTAAATAATGGTAGGCTATAGGTGCATTCCCTCGCTTAACACAACCATTCTCCCCGCTTTTGCATGGCTTTCCGCCTGTTCGGAGAATCTAATTCGTGTTGTCAGGAAAGGAGCCTTTTATGAATATCGCGGTCATCGGTACTTCCGGAAAAGAAAACGAGCGCAGGGTGCCCATCCATCCACGTCACATCGCCATCATCCCCGAATCTGTACGCAAGTCGCTGTTCTTCGAGCAGGGCTATGGCCAGCCCTTCGGCATATCTGACGCGGAAATTGAGGCATCGACAGGCCATAAGCTGCTGACCCGCAAAGAACTGCTGCGCCTGCCCGCGATCATCATCACCAAGCCCGTGGCGGATGATTTTCGGCAGATGAGCGACGGTGCGATCGTTTGGGGCTGGGTACACAGCGTACAGCAGCGTGAGATCACGCAGCTTGGCATCGACAAGCGGCTGACGTTGATCGCGTGGGAGAACATGCACGCCGAAACGAGCCGGGGCCAAATGCATATCCTCTACAAGAACAATGAAATGGCAGGCTACTGCGGTGTGCAGCATGCGCTGCAGCTGCGCGGCATCGACGGCAACTTCGGCCCCGCCCGCAAGGTGAGTATCCTGTCCATGGGCTCGGTCAGTCGCGGCGCGATCTATGCGCTAAAGGGCCATGGCTTTTACGACATCACCGTGTACACACGCCGCCCGCTTTTTGTTGCGGCGAACAAGGTACCGGGCGTGCGGTACAGGCAGATCCTCTGGGACGGTAAGTCCGATTTCAAAGCCGTTAGCCTGCTCAAAGAAAATACGCTGCTGATCGATGAGCTTGCCCAATCGGACATCATCGTCAACGCCATGCTGCAGGACCCCAACAAGCCGGTGATCTTCATTCAGGACGAGGATATCGAGCGGTTCAAAAAGGAATGCCTGATTATCGACATCAGCTGCGACACCGGCATGGGATTCTCATTTGCGCACCCGACCGGCTTTGAAAGCCCTACCCGCCGTTTTGGGAACATCACCTACTACGCGGTGGACCACACCCCCACCCTGCTCTGGGACAGCGCCTCGTGGGAGATCTCCAACGGTCTTCTGCCCCTTTTACCCGACTTCGCAAACCGGCGCCCCAACGAGGTGCTGGACAAGGCCACGGACATGAAGGACGGCTGCGTCTTAAACCCGGATGTGCTGGAATACCAGTGCCGCGCCGCTGAATACCCCCATCCCGAAGTGTAATAAAAGAACTCCACCCACACTCGGCAGAGTTCAACATATCAAAACGAATCGATTCCGGTAAATGCCTGCGAGCGCGGCGCCCTCGCATATAGCGCGGTGATTTATACTCTCGCCGCTTCAGCCTTTTCGCGTTCAGCCTCGCGGCCCGGCTGCACGCGCCCTCTGACGAGCGACACGACCGTAGCGATCAGCGCGACGCCCACCGCGACCCGGAATGTCACGGCGAGCGCATCCGCAAACGCCGCGGAACTCAACGCGTCACCCGCGAGCCCCTGCGCCGTGCGCACGTTCAGCGCAGCCTCCTGCGAAGCCGAGAACAGCGCAGCGGACAGCGCGATGCCTACCGCCATGCCGATATTGCGCATCGTTGCCAGCGTCCCGGACGCAGTGCCGCGATTCTCCGCCGGCACGCTGCCCATGATGGCGCTGTTGTTGGGCGTCTGGAACAAGCCGAAGCCAAAGCCCGTCACCGCAAGCGACGCGATCACATAGCCAAGCGGCGTATCGGCGGCAATGAAGCTCATCATAAAAAGCCCGGCGCCCATAATGACGGCCCCGGAAGAGCTGATATAGCGGCTGTCCAGCCGATCGGACAAAGCGCCGCTGATGGGTGCGACACACATCGTGGCAATCGGCAGCGGCATGTAGATGAGGCCGCTCATCAGCGCGGAATACCCGCGCAGGCTTTGCAGGTAGAACGGCGCGAGAAACACCATCATAAACTCAGCCATATAGATAAACATCGCGGCCACGCTGCTGGCGGTAAATACCCGCCTGCGAAACAGCCGCACATCCAGCATGGGTGACTTGCGCCGCGACTCAAACCACACGAAGAATACGCCCACGGCAAGGCCACCGCCGATTATTCCGAAAAGCAGCCCGTTCGACAGGTCGTAATCGCCCGAAAGGCTGAGCGGCATCAGGATCATCAGCAGCGCAAGAAGCACCAAGGCGCTGCCCGCAACATCAAAGTGCTCCCGGCTGCGCGGTTCATCCCGCGGAATGTTGCGCTGCACGAGAAAGATGCCCAGCGCGCCCACCGGCAGGTTGATGTAGAATATGCTCTGCCAGCCCAGCAGCGTCGTCAGCGTGCCGCCGATTACCGGGCCCGCGCTGAGGCCTAAGGCTACCGCCACCGCTGTGGTGCTGAGCGCCTTGCCGCGCCGTTCGGGCGGCACCGCGTTGGTGATGATCGCCGGGCCGGTGGCAAACAACATGCCCGCGCCCAGTGCCTGCACACACCGCGCAGCAATCAGCATGCCAAGGCCGGTGGAAAGCCCGCACAACAGTGAACCAACCACAAACAGTACAAATCCCGTCTGATACACGCGCTTTTGACCGTACATGTCGGCGATACGCCCGTAGGTCAGCAGCAGGCTGCTTACCACCAGCAGGTACGCCGTTACGATCCATTCCACCTCGGAAAGCGTCACATGAAAGTCGTCCCGGATCATTGGCATGGCGAGATTCACCACTCCCGAGTCCAGCGCCGACATGAATGTCCCAATCCCCACGGCGAGCACGATGCCCGTCGCTTTTCTGCTGCCCATACTTACCCCTTGTCCCTTTTGTTTGCTACACCTTAATGCAACCATCCTGCTTTGTCAAGGCGCTGCGCTGCTGTCCAATCGGCCCAAATAAAAAACGGCTCCGCGCAGGAGCCGTCCTTGCCGCCGTCAGATTCCGAACAGTTGCCATACAGCCGAGGGAAAGATCAGGTGGATCAGCACAAAGAGCACTAACAACAGCGCCAGCGTACGGTGCGCAATGAGCAGCGGCTTCTTTTTCAGGAAGTAGAACGACCCGCCCAGCGCCGCCGTCACGATCAGCATGACAGCCGCAATGGAGCCGGTGTGCAGCCGCAGCGCACCCAGTGCCAGAAAGCCGTGGACGATCACCGATACAACGAGCGCAATTCCCAGAGGCTTATGCACCGCGCGCAGCGTTTTGGCAGCACGGGCCAGCGCTTTGCTTTTGTTTTTAAACGCGTACTTGTTGATGAGCCGCAGCCAGTAGGGCGAGGTCATCACCACAAGCGCGGCGAAATTGATCCAGCCAAGAATAACGTACATACCTGTGCCCTCAACCGTCGACCAGCTTGCCCACCACCGGCAGCCCTTTGAGCTTGGACACACCGTGCGGCGAGATGGTCTTGATCTCCTCCGTGAGATCGTGACCTGCCGTGAAGCCGTTGTGCTCGCCGTTCTTCCACTGCGGCACATCCGATACGTCGTAGATTACGCCGTCTATAGCGATGTATGCTGGCTGACCGTCCTTGCCGTCATATTCCGCCAGTTCGGTTACAGTCAGTTCCAGCAGCATATCGCTGGAATCGTCCGCCGAGGGTGCGCCATTGCTGCATGCAGCTAATACGATCAGCATGACCAGAATCGTCGATATACGAAGGATACCCAGGATTGCGCTTATGCGTTTCATCTGTCCGTCCTCCACATTTAAAATTTGGTTTATTATTCCATATAGTATCAATGATATTGTACAGGATGGCATCCCCTTTTGTCAAACACAAGCCAGCCAGACAATAAGAATCCCCACGCAAAAAGCGGCCCCTCTCAGAAACCGCTCTGTCTTATTTCGCCTTGTGGGCAGCTGTCTGCAGCCGCGCTTTACCCCGCTTATCGGTTCGCGCTGCGCGTGAACCCGGTGATGGTTTCCACGACGAAGCCGAACGCTGCGAGGCCCGCGATGACCTTCGGGAATATGTGCCACATATCAGCCAGCACCCCGTTCGCGCCCCATGCCGCAGTGAGCGATGTCACGAAATCCGGGTTCCAGATGGGGCCACTGTACACCACGATGAACAGCACCAGCGCCACCGCGTTAATGATTGCGGTTGCAATGGCAAGGCGCAGCGTGTAGCGCCCTTCCACCAGCCGCAGCAGCTCCTTGACGATGCCCAGACCCGCAACCATTACTACGAGCGGCAGCAGGCCGCCACGCAGCGCCTCGAGGTTGAATACCGGTATCCAGACGCCCTTGGCATACACCGAAAACAGTTCCGGTGCGGAGACGATCAGCGCGATCCACAGCATGGCGAATGCGATCCCTACGATCGGTTCGCTCCGTTTCATAACAGCGCCGTGGGTCTCCGGCACGGGCGGCAGGTCTGTCGGGTTCCACTTATCACCCGCGGACATCTTGCCCTTTGCCACGCGCTCGATCACTGCGAATATCGCTGTGACCCACGCGAATGCCTGCACCACGCCCATGAAGATTGTTGCGAAAAACATGCCGATGGCCTCAAAAATGTGTTGGGGCGGCGAGACGATGTTGCCAATGACCTGCGCCAAAGCCATGCCGAACGCTGTAGCTCCCACGGCGATTTTTACCACCATCTCATACAGAGCATAATACTCGGGTCCGATCAGATAGCGGCCGGTCCCGCGATACTTCGCCGCAAGCTCGAACGGAGATCCCAACTCCTTGAGCACCGCCACGACGTCCTCCTTCGTGGGGTTATCGCTGCGCTCCGAGAGCATGTCATCGATCAGCACGCGCAGCTCCTTTTCAATGTCGTCCCGCTGCCCCTGTGGCAGCCGTCTCACCACTTGATAGACGTAACGGTCAATCAGTTCGCCTACCGCTCCTTCATTTTTCATAAACCTCTCCTTCAATCAGGGCATCCATCGCCCGTTTCATATCCTTCCATTCGGTGCACAGCCGTTCGTATATCTTCGCGCCCTGCGCGCTTTGCACGTAGTACTTGCGCGGTTTTGCTCCGGAGGTCTCCCACTCGCTTTGCAGCAGCCCCTGCTTTTCCAGCCGCCGCATCAACGGGTACAGCGTGCCCGGCTCGATGCGCATCCCTTTGCTGTCCAATGCTTCGGTCAGCGCGTAGCCGTAGCGCGGCTGCTTCAGCAGTGCCAGCACGCTCAAAACCACCGACCCGCGCCGCAGTTCCTGCTGTAATCCTGCAAATACGCTTTCCATGTCGTCCATTGTCTCACCTCAGGCACATTATACTGTACGTCACACACTATTGTCAATATTATAATATAAACTATTCTCCATTATTTTCGCCGCGATAATATTCTGCGAAATAAAAAGCAGCCCCTTATACAGAAGCCGCTCTCTCTTTGGTTTGTGCCGTCAGAACCCTGACTCCGCGCGCCGCACAGGCTTACCGTGCGCCGGGCATACCCAGACAAACGGCAGTGCCTTTACCCGCTCCGCGGATTCTCCCAGCTTTGCGTCGTCCAGGTTCCACAGGGCAGGATATGGGATCAGCCTGCCTTTTTTGTTCTTCAGCAAGTCCCCGGCGAACAGTACCCCGTCATACAGAAAGCAGACATGGCCCGGCGTATGGCCCGGCGCCGGTATCACCGTGATGCCGCATATCTCGCCGCCTTCGGGCAAGGGCTTCAGTGCATTCGGCGCTTTCACATGCGACAGCCTGCCGATATACTTCTTGAAGCTGTGCCGTTCCTTTTCGCCGGTGATGTACGGGATATCTGCCGCAGGCGCGTGTACCATTGCGCCGGTCCGTTCCTGAAGCCGGAGCGCGTTGCCGACATGGTCAACGTCGTGATGCGTGATCAGTATGTGGCGGATATCCTCCGGCTTGCACAACGCCTCCAGCTCGCGCAGAATGCCCTTTCCCGAAAACCCCATACCGGTGTCGATGAGCACCGGCTCCGGCGTCAGCACCAGATATACGTGGCTGGAGAACGAGCTGTCCAGCATGAACACCTTATCCGTGACCTTCATAACACAGCCTCGCTTCCGGATATGCTACCCGCATTACACATTTTAATTGCCGTTTCCTTTCAAAAGTTCAATACATTCCACCGACCATGCGATGGTAGTTTCCAGATTCATCACCGCGCGCCGCAGAATCATCCGCCAGTACCGCCCCTCGCCTGCCTGTGGCAGCTTCTCCATGTACGCGTCGACCATCTCCGAGAATCGGCTGATCTCGTCCAGCTGCTGCCGCTTTTGTGCCGCAAGGCGCTCAAACTGCGCAATCAGCGCACTGTCGTCCAGATTCGCGCCGAAGAACAGGCGCAGCGAAAACTCATCCCGCTTCTCGCGGGAGAACTCCTCCGGGAAGCTTGTGATCCATTGGGTGAATGCGCTGCGCCCCTGCGGCGTAATGCTGTACACCCGCTTGTCCGGCCTGTCGGCCTGCGGCAGCGTGACGGATGAAAGAAGCCCCTTGGCTTCCAGACCATTGAGCTCCCGGTAGATCTGGCTCATGCTGGCGTACCAGAAATTGCTGATGGAATCGTCAAACATCTTCTTCAGGTCGTAACCCGTCATGTCTCCCTGTGCCAGCAGCCCCAGCAGAGCGTATTGCAGCGACATATTTTACCTCATTTATATTCTATGTGTTGAATATTATTATACAAGTGGAATATTGTCAAGCAGGCCCGGAAAAATATTCAGATGTTCAGCGCGGCCCGGCCCGTTATAGACATACAAGCAGGGCAAGTGTTATAGTGAGAAAAAGTTTGATACAGCAGGTGGTCACATGCTTCAGGATATTCAGCCATGGCATTTCGATAACGCTTTCCGGCAGGCGTCGCCGGACGAGAACAGCCTGACCGTTTTCATTAAAGACAACGCGGTGCTGGTGAAGGAAACGGAGGAGGGCATCGCCTTCCCCCGCTACGGCGAGCTTGCGCCGCCGAATGCGCAATACACCTATTTGTTCTCTCTCGACGATACGGCTTTCTTCCTCTCCCCGGCTGCCGAGCCGCAGGGGGATTATGATTACCACAACATGATGGAATTTCGCGGCAAGCGCCCGAAGCACTTGGCCTACGCGGCAGCCGTAGCCTGCCATCTGCACAATTGGTATTCCCGCAACCGCTTCTGCGGCCGGTGCGGAGCGGAGATGGTACACGACCAAAAAGAGCGCATGATGCGATGCGAAAACTGCGGCAATATGGTTTATCCCAGGATATCGCCCGCGGTCATTGTGGGCGTAACGGACGGCGAGAGGCTGCTGATGACCAAGTATTCGGGCCGGATATACAAGCGGTACGCACTGATCGCCGGTTTCGCGGAGATCGGCGAGACCATTGAGGAAACCGTGCACCGCGAGGTCATGGAAGAGGCCGGCCTGAAGGTGAAGAACATCCGCTACTACAAGAGCCAACCGTGGCCGTTCTCAGATTCGCTGTTGATGGGCTTCTACTGTGACCTCGACGGCAGTGATACGATCACGCTGGACACAAACGAACTGGAATGCGCGGAGTGGATTGACCGGAAGGACATCGACGTGGAAGCGGACGGAATCAGCCTGACGAACGAGATGATCGTGGCGTTTAAGGATGCGCTGACGGTTTAAAAAAGCCACCATCCCAATAATGGGCAGGCGGCCTCATCATATATGGAGATTATTCACTAGTACACCACAGATACACACAACCCCGCGCAGGGCATCTACGGCAGTCTCTCATTCAAGGGAGGAATGGATACTGACGTTGGATGCGTTCACCTCAAAAACGCCCGTGTCGACCCGGTCACTAACCTTCAGACGGTTAAACACGTTATCGAAAAGAACGACCGCGGTGCTTCCCCACAAGTACGCGCGCTGGCCCAGCGAATAATGAATCAGGCCGTCCTGAATCGCCTTGCTCACCTCATCGGAGAAATCAACCGTTATTACCTGAATGTCCGCATGATGCTTGCGCAGATAGTTTGCCGCAAACATGCCCCACTCCATGTTGGTCATATAGATAAACCTTGCGTTTGGGCAGCTTTGCAGCATACCCCGTATGATGGCTTCCGCCTCCTCCGGCGTCGGGTTGCTCTTTACCGGATACTCGTGCACGGTGATGCGGGAGCTTCTCTTTAGCTCCTGCATAAAGCCGTCCTTGCGGTTCTCTATCGCGTCGAGCTTCATACCCGTCCAGGTGTTTACGATGGCCTCCCCTTCGTTTCCCAGTGCCCCCATTACGATGTGGGCCGCCGCGTGGCCAATTGTGAATCCGTCCGTCAGAATCAGCGATACGTGCTCAATGCCGTCCAGCTTGGAGTTGAGGAATATGACCTTGATGCCTGCTTTAACGGCTTGTTTCAACTTCTGTATAATCAATTCGTCGTTGATGGGGCTGATCACGAGAGCGTCATATTTCTCCTGAAGCACCCGGTCAAGCTGTGCCGCCTGCTCTTTCGTTGCTTCACCCCTCGACTGAGGCGCAAAGAAGCTGACATCGTAGTTATAGATGCCCGCGGCTTTTACAGCCTCGGCCTTCGTCGGATAGTAGAACGGATGATCAATATCAAACAGGAACGCGATTTTTCTTTTGCGAATTTCGGGTTTCTTCACGCTGATCATCTGGCTTTCCCGGTTCAGAGCATCCATATCGGCAGCCATATCCTTGTCCAGCTTTTTCACGTAAGAGATCGAATTGTTCAGATCGACCAGTGAAATGCTGATTTCATTGGCTGTTGAAGATATCTCCTTAACGGACTTGATGATATTCAGTATCGTACCCGCAAGCACGGCTTCCTGTTCCTTTATCTCTGTAATCGAAGTGCTGAAGGACTCCTGCTCGGCAATGAATGTATTGATATCTTCGGAGTTTTTCCTGAACATGCCGTCGACTTCATTGATGGTGTCTTTCTGAACCGCAAACAAAGCCTGCGATTCCTGAGCGACCTTCTCCAGCAGACCGATTTCATCCGAAAATGAGTCAATCGTCTCGTTGATATTTTCGGCCGCGGACTTGCTTTCCTCCGACAACCGCTGTATTTCCTCCGCGACCACGGAGAACCCCTTGCCAGATGCGCCCGCGCGGACCGCCTCCACCTTCGCGTTGATTCCAAGCAGGAAGGTCTCGCTTGAAACTTTCTTCATCATTTCGGTGATCCTGCCAATCCGCTGCGTCTTCAGAACAAGGTTCTGCATCACTCCAAACATGTTCTGAATAGCCTGATCGTTTTTATCCTGATTGACAACCAGTTCATCGACAGAGTCTTTCACCACATGGTTCGATTTCTCCATGTCGTACGCCAGAGAAATGATGGTTTTTGAGTCTTCGTGTATCGCGTTCATCCTGTCGGAAAAGACCCTGAGCAGCGTCATACTCTTATCCAGCTCACCCGTCTGCCGCTTTGTCCCGTCCTTGATGAAGCCTGCGATCTGACCAATGCGGGAAGACTCTTTCAGCAGGTCCTGAATGACCAGACTATACTGCTTCGATATGCGCCGCACATTATCGAAATGCAGGAAGTAGTTTGTGAAGTAACTCTGGAGTTGGGTATAAATATCGCTCACCCCCGGGCTGCCCTGAACAGAAGTGTCGATCTCTTCAGAAAAATCCCATCCGCCTATCCTGTCCACGATTTCATCATGATTCAGCATTTTGGTATTGCTCCTTAAGACTATGTTGTTGTGATTGCGAAAAGCGTATTATTATTGTTAAACATATTTTTTCAATATCAAACTGGTTTGTTTGATATTATGGTATCCACTACCCTTGTTTGTACAAAAAAGCAGCCTTTCACGAAAGCTGCTTTTGTCACCTATTCGGATTACCCTGCTTTGCAGGTTTCAGCCTGCCCCGGCATGGCACAGTTCAATGCGCGGACAGGCCGGACGGTACTCTTTGCAGCCCAAATGTAGGCGCATAACCGGTCAGCCGCTTAAGCCGTAGCCCAACTCAAACAGCAAATCCGCATCGTCCTTGCCGATATCTGTGACGGATCTGTACCATGGCATCGGCAGCCTTCCTGTGAAAGCGGCTTTGCCCACCAGCGGCGATACCACGCCGCCGCCCTCGCTGCCGGGCAGATAACACATGACCGCCGCGTCCCAATCGTCAATGTACTCATCGATCATCACGTTACGGCCCGCCACGATCAATGTCACGACCGGCTTGCCCAAACCTGCGGCTTCGGCGATCGCGTCAGCGTTGCCCCTCAGGCCCGCAGTGCCTGTCAGCGAGAGGTCTGCCGTATCGCCCTCATATTCCGCATATGGCTTCTCTCCCACTGCCAGCAGCACGATATCTGCCTCGTCCACCCTCGCCTTGTCCGTAATAATTTCCAGCCCATACTCGTCCGCACAGGCATTCAGCGCTTCCAGTACGGAGGTGCCGGGAACCAGACCAGCGTCCGCCGCGCCCTGCCACGTTATGGTCCACCCGCCGCACTGCACACCGATATTGTCCGCGGCAGGGCCAATCACGTATATCTTCTGTCCCGGTTTGAACGGCAGTATGCCGCCTTCGTTTTTCAGCAGCACCTGCGATTTCTCCACGAGCTTTTCCGCCGCCGCGCGTGCCTCGGCGCTGCCCAGCTCATCCACGCCCAGGCTCATATCCTCCAGATAAGGGTCGTCAAACAGGCCCAGATTAAATTTAACGGTCAGGATGCGCGACACGGCATCATCCACGCGCTGCTGTGAAATCACGCCCTTTTCCACGCCGCTGATAATCGCCTCTATGGCTTTCTTGTACTTGTTGGGTTCCATCAGCATATCCACGCCCGCGTTGACCGCCGCGGCTACCTGCGCATCAAAGTTCGGTGCGTCCAGCTCATGGATCGCCTCATAGTCCGATATCACGAATCCGCTGAACCCCAGCTCGCCCTTCAGGACCTCGGTGATCAGATATTCATTTTCGTGCATCTTCACGCCGTTATACGAACTGAACGACACCATCACACACTGGATCCCCTCATCCACCAGCCGCTTATACGGAGCCAGATGGATTGCCCGCAGCAGCTCTTCGCTCATCTGCGCGTCGCCGCGGTCGAGCGGGTATCCGTTCTCACCCGTGCCGTACGTGGTTCCGCCATCTGCCACATAGTGCTTCGCCGTAGCCAGCACGCCCGCTTCCTGCAAGCCTGCCACATACGCCGATGCCAGATCGCTGACAATCGCAGGGTCACTCGAGCAGCTTTCGTAGGTGCGGCCCCACCGCGGGTCCTGTGCCACGGCCACACACGGCCCGAAGTTCCACAAGATGCCGGTCATCTTCATCTCCTCGGCCACATAAACGCCCATCTGTTTCGTCAGCTCCGGGTCGTTCGCCGCGCCGATGCCGATGTTCTGGGGAAATATAACCGCACCGTATACGGTGTTGTGTCCATGCACTGCGTCCACGCCGTACAGTATCGGTATCTTCAGCGTCCTCGAGAGCGCCGCCTCCTGAAACGAGTCCAGCGCGCTGTTCCAGTTTTCCACGGTGTTTACGCCGTTCGGTACAGAGCCGCCCCCGCTGAATACCGAGCCCAGCCCCAGCTCGGCAATCTCCTTTTCGTTTACCGGGCCTTGCTCGGCCTGCACCATTTGCCCGGCCTTGCCGGCCAGCGTCATTCTGGACAACAGGTCGGCTACACGTTCCTTTGTGCTGCAGCTGCTGTCGAGGTATATTGCCCGCTCCGTTTGCGAAGTCTCGGCCGTGTTTTGCGCGGAAAAGGTTGGCGACGGGCCGGCCGCAGCACAGGCTGCAAGCGCCAGCACCATGCACCAGCAGATTGCGCAAAAAAGCGTTCTTTTCATGGCAACCTCCTGCTACGAATTTCCTATACCTGTATACTACCTGCGAAACTTACGAAAACCAACCCCTCCGGCTACGAAATCTTTTACGAAACATTCTAAGGCAAAATTCTATATAGGTGAGTATGGCGAACAGGGTAACTGCTGTAGCATAAAGGCTTCCCCCGGGAGGGAAGCCGTACTCCACTCATAACGCTGCGCAGGGGCCCCGGTTCCCAAAGGCGCTAATGAACTGAAATGTGCTGAAACATCCGGCATCAACTAACAAAAAACGGCTCTTTAAAAGCCGCTTCGTATCGTATAAACCTTTTTATCCATAAACGCCACTCTATGGTGCTTCACAGGTGGTTCTTAGCAATAATCCGCAGAGTGAGCTTGGGCCTGCAGCCAAATCAGTTCCCGTCCAGCGCTCCTTTACAGCAGCCACAGCCGACAGTTCAATCTTTCTCCTGTTCGGGCTTTTGAACGTCCGCTACCCGATAGCGGTTCTTACCGCTGCCTTTGGCCTCATACAGGGCCTGGTCAGCACGGTAGATCAGCGTATGGACGTTATCGCCCTCTCTCGCACACGTCACGCCCATGCTTACCGAGGTATGATATTTTACCAGCGTGGGCTCACTCCGGATGCTTTCAAAAAGGCGGTCGAGCGTTTCCTCCATCCGCGAGCACTCCCCAAAGCCATATCCCGCAAACTCATCACCACCCCAACGGCATACCCTGCCTCCGTCGGAGAAGGCATCGGCAACCAGATGCGCGACCAGGTGGAGCACCTTGTCGCCGACGAGATGCCCATACGTATCGTTCACGACCTTAAAATTGTCCACGTCCAGTACGAAAACGTACAGCGGTCCATGTGTCGGCATCTGGGCCAGGGCCTGCTCCATATTCTCGTCAAAGCCCCGGCGATTGGGCAACCCGGTCAGCATATCTGTCTTGGTTATGTTCAGCATCAGCGCGTCGTTTTTGCGGATAATACGGTTGGCCAGAATCACCACACAGGCTGCAACCAACACATAAATGATGATATCCTTGACGAGCTGTGCGTTCATGGACTTTTCCAAAACCGACGTATCCTTTTTGACCAGCAGGTACCAATCGAGTTCCTCTACGTAACGGGTGATATAATACCCGTCGAACGGCCGCTGTCGATACGGAAAGACCTGCATCGTATCCAAATCGGAGATTATCGCCTCCCGGTTTTCCGCAAGCACGCCGTTGTCAAAAACATTCTCCTGCGTGGTTCTGTCCAAATCCGTATCCACCTGAATCAGGCCATCCTGATCGAAAAGCATCGTCTCCAATCCATATTCGTCCTCAAAGCATCTCATCATATCCTGCACGTGGTCCACTTCCAGTCCCACGCCCGTAACGCCCAACAGGTTCCCATTCTCGTCCGTCATCCGGCAATTGACAAACACCGACAGCCGGTTGTAATTGGCTTCGTCGGTATCCACCTCCAGATCGTACGTCAGCCCGCTTGCCCGGAAATTGAAATACCAATCGTCATGAGAGTCGCTCTCACTAACCACCTTGTTGATACCGTTATAGTGGTAGTAGGTTTGGGTCGCTTCGGACACCAGGAATACCGAGTCATAGCCATACTTTTCTTTCAGGCCCAGCAGATACTGGCGCAGCTCGTCCTGATGTGCCGGCGAATCCAGCGTCTGCTCGTTGCAGAGCCACTTCTTTAAAAAACTGTCGTTGGCCATTGTAAGCGACACAAACACCGGCTTGGTCAGTTCGTTGCGAATCTCCGCATAAATGTTGGTGGACGTCAACCGGGAGATGTTCATGATGTCATCCGTGATGATGCGGCTATACGCATTATAGCTGGTCAGTGCCATAGCCACAAATCCGACAAGAATGATGACACAGATCAGAATATTCGTACTGATTTTGAATCTTCGGTCCATAGATGCCTCATATATTCAATGTCATTACTATACCTATACTATATATACCCACCTTATCGCTTGTCAAACCTTTCCGTTTACCCTCATCCTTTTAAGCCGGCACAAAAAGGCCTCTTCCGCAGCCTGAAAGCAAAGAACATCCGCTGCTGCAAGGGCCAGTCGGCCTTTTTCGGTCGCTGCTTACAGGCCTTTACTGTAACCTCAACGGCAGCAACAAAATATGTTGAATGAAAACAAGCTTGAATGCGAGGAATGGACCGACCGAAAGGATATCGAGTGAAGGACGGATGGATTCAGTCTAGCGACAAAACTATCGGGACCCCTTTAAGGAAAGCCGGGAATAGCGCACGGATGGAGTTGTTAATCCGTTTTATGCTCTTCTCATCCGGCATCGCCCGTCCCTGATGCAAGGGTGTGCGCTTGCAGGCCATCCATATAATTCATCAAATCCGTCATCGTCATAAACGTACTGCTCTTATCCACACAGTATTTGACCAGTTCTTTAAAAAGCCCCGAATCGGTCTGAGGAGCGCATCCACTTAATATATGGGTATTACGCGCTACCGTGTCATAGGGGTGCTCTTTATATAGCGTGTGCACCCGGAAAACGATAACCGCTCCCTCTACGCAAGCTTGATCTACAAGCTGCTCTACACTCTTTAGCTCATTTTCCGACTGCATATCAGCACTCACAGAAGGGATCCTGTACGGGTCTGTATGGATTGGGTCAACAAAATCCGTACGGTAATCAGCAAGCCTTGCCTGTCGATAAACTTGCCTGATTTCTTCAATTACCCTGTCGCTGAAGGCCCCGTATGGGTAGGCCATAACATCGGGAGCCGCAAGACCTTGACTGCAAAAAGCGCTGCTCACTGCAGCACAATCATTTTGTATCTCCATATCCGTCAAATCCGTCAGGTGGTGATGGTCGTACGTATGGCCTCCAAAGACCCAACCGTATTCGCTCATCTCCTTTACCTGATCCCAGGACAGCTTAATCTCCAGCCCTTCATCGATATATTTGGTGATGATATAGGATGTCCCTTTGATTCCGTACTCCTTCAATATCGGATATGCAAGCAGATAATCGGACACGGGGCCGTCGTCAAATGTAAAAATGATGACCGCTCTGCCCGGGCCGGGCATTTCAAAAGGGGGCGGCGTAGGAACCGGCTCAGGTGTCGGTGCATACATCCCAGACGATAGCGCGTCACTGCCCCCCACAGGCTGCACGGACGGCTCAGGGGAGTGAGTGGTTTGTACTGCAAAACCATGGGTTTCACCGTCAATATCGGGCAATACAGGACCCCGGCTTGTATCTATGGAGTTGCATGAAACCATTAAAATCGCCATAAAAAAGATGTAAATCGCTTCCAATTTTCTTTTGATCATATAGGTTGCCTCCGGCCTACTAAAATTCTGGTGGAATTATAAAAAGTCTTAGGTACTATCCACGAGCCTGCGTCATCACAGCGTCTCTCCTATCTCTTCCCAGACTGAGCAAACAGCGGTTAATAAGACTTCACCTTTTATAGCTTAACTAATATCCTGTAATCGGACGCATTTCAATTCATTCGACAATAGTACCTATGTTCTTGCCGGTTTCCCAAAAGAATACAAAAAACGGCCTCCTCCCGGAAGCCGCTCCATGTTTAAATTGAGTTACCCCCGAAACGTCCCGCAAGGGCGTTTCGCACGATGGGATTCTTAAGGGCCATTGGCCCTTAAGCGGAGGTGTGGAGGCAGAGCCTCCAAAATAAAGGCAGCTCCCTTTCGGAAGCCACCTTATCTTATATTTGCGTCACACGCCCTTCTTGTTGGCGTTGATCTGCTCCAGCTCGGTGTAGTTGTGCTTCGGCACGTAGCCCGGGATAGGTGCGATCTTCTCGTGGTACGCGTCCACAAACCAGAACGGCTGCGGGAAGAAATGGTCCTCCAGCTCGTGCGCAGGCGTGATCCAGTTCTTCGCACCCACAACCACCGGCGGTGCGTCGAGATAGTCAAACGCAAGTTCGGTGATGTTGCGCGCGAAATCGGCCATGTGCGAACCGCGCTCACAGGCGTCGCCCGTAACGATGATCTTCCCCGTCTTCTTGACGGACTCAATGACCTTCTCGTAGTTGAACGGCACGAGGCTGCGCGCGTCGATGACTTCCACGCTGATGCCGTGTTCCGCAAACAGCTTCACCGCATCCATCACGCGGTACAGCGTTGCGCCGATGGAGAGGATCGTGAGATCCTTGCCCTGCACCTTCACATCCGGCTCGCCGATTGCGATCTCATAGGATTCCGCCGGTACGCCGCCCTCGTGGAACTGCTCGCCGATATCGTAGATGCGCTGGCTTTCGAGGAAGATCACTGGGTCGGTGCCGTTCAGCGCCGCGGCCATCAGACCCTTTGAGTCATACGGCGTAGCCGGGAACACCACCTTGAGACCGGGGATGTGCGTGCACAGTGCGGACCAGTCCTGCGAATGCTGCGCACCGTATTTGCTGCCCACCGACATGCGCAGTACGCACGGCATTTTGAGAATGCCCGCACTCATGGACTGCCACTTGCTCAGCTGGTTGAACACTTCGTCGCCCGCACGGCCCAGGAAGTCCGTGTACATGAGCTCTGCGATGACGCGGCCGCCCGCCATGGCGTAACCCACAGCGCTGCCCACGATCGCCGCTTCGGAGATGGGCGAGTTAAACAGGCGGTGATACGGCATGCAGTCGGCCAGGCCGCGGTATACCGCGAACGCGCCGCCCCATTCGCGCACGTCCTCGCCATAGGAGGTCAGCGTCGGGTCTTCGTAATACTTATCTACGATGGCTTCAAAGATGCCGTCACGCAGCTGGTACACCTTGTTCTTGGAAACCGGCTTACCGTTCGCATCAAACGCGAAGCGCTCTTTATTCACCAGCGCCTTCACGTGGCTGTTCTCTTCCTTGGGCTGCAGGGCATCGGGCTTGCGCTCCGTATCCATGCTCTTCACGCTGCCGTTGGAGAACATCAGGTCCGCGATAGCGTTCGGATTCTGATCGAGGTTCATGCGCGGCGAAAGCGTGTCGTCCTTGGCCAGCTTAACGGCGTTCAGTATGTCCGCCTTTACCTGTGCCTCGATCTTCTCCAGCTCCGCGGCAGTCGCCACCTTGGCATCCTTAAGCTGTCCCGCGAACGCGATGAGGGAGTCCACGTTCTGCCACATCTCAACTTCTTCCTTCGCGCGGTACGCCATGGCATCCGAAGGGCTGTGGCCGGAGTACCGGTAGGTCAGCACGTCGAGCAGCACCGGGCCTTCGCGGTTCTCGATAATGGCCCGCTTGCGGCGGTACGCGTCGATAACGGCCAGCGGATTGAAGCCGTCCACACGCTCCGAGTGCATCTGGCTGGGCGTTACGCCCGCGCCGAGACGCGCCACTTCGCTGTACGCCATGGTCTCGCCCAGCGTCTGGCCACCCATGCCGTAGAAGTTGTCGAATACGTTGAAGATGATCGGCAGGCCGCCCTTGTGGCCCTCGTCCCACAGCAGGCGGAACTGGTCCATAGCCGCAAAGTTCATGGCCTCGTACACCGGGCCGCAGCCGATGCTGCCGTCGCCGATGTTGCAGACCACGATGCCGTCCTTGTTGTTCACGCGCTTATAGAGCGCCGCGCCCGTCGCGATGTCCGCACTGCCGCCCACGATGGCGTTGTTCGGAAAAATGCCGAACGGGATAAAGAACGCGTGCATGGAGCCGCCGAGGCCGCGGTTGAAACCGGTCTTGCGGGCGAAGATTTCTGCCAGCGTGCCGTAGAGCAGGAACTCCTTGGCCATTTCCTTCACACTCGTCGCTTTGGTCGTCTTCTCCACCACCGCGAACGTCTCACCGCCGAAGAAGTCCTTCATAATCTTCATGAGGTCTGCATCGGACAGCTGCGAAATGGCCGAGAGGCCCTTGGCGAGGATCTCGCCGTGGCTGCGGTGCGAACCAAACGTATAGTCGCTGATGCCGAGCTCAAACGCCTGTCCGACGTACGCGGCTTCCTGGCCGATGCCAAGGTGCGCCGGGCCGGGATGGTTGTACTTCTCGCCTTCGTACTCGCCCGTGGTCTTGATGAGGTTGAGCATGGTCTCAAACTCACGCACGACGAGCATGTCGTGGTAGATGCGCAGGAACTCTTCCTTCGTGAAGTTGGCCTTCTCGTCCGCAACCGTCTTCTGATAGACGTTCACCGGGATGTCGTGAAAGGCAATCTTGCCGGGCTTGCGCTGCTGCGCCGGATCAATCATTAAACATTTAGGCATATTAAAATCCTCCGATTAAATTACAGTTGAAATATCGCTTCACGCAGCGCTTCGCATACCGTGGGATGCGGGAACACAAGCTGCTTGATTTCAGGTATCGTCATTTCCTTCTCGATCATCAGGCCCGCGCCGTAGATGATCTCCGACGCATAAGGGCTGATCATGTGCACGCCCACGAGACGGTTCCACTTGGTGTCCACGACAATCTTGATGATGCCGTCGCCGCGCTCGTTCTCCGCCATGTAGCGTCCGGAATAATTCATCGTAATGGTCTTGGCTTTGACCTCGATGCCTTTCTCCTTCGCCGCCGCTTCGGTCAGGCCCACGCCCGCGACTTCAGGGTAGGTGTAGATAACCGCCGGGATCGCGTCATAGCGCATGGTATCTTTGACGCCCGTCATGTGGTTCACCGCCACCTCGGCCTCACGGTACGCCGTGTGCGCCAGCAGCGACTTGCCGTTCACATCGCCTGCAGCGTAGACGCCCGGTACGTTGGTCTGCAGGTGTTTATCCGTCACCACCGCGCCACGCTCAGTCAGCACGCCCAGCGTTTCCAGCCCGAGGCCTGCGGTCTCTGCTCGCCGCCCGATTGACAGCAGCACCGTATCGGCTTCCACCGCCTGCGCCTTGCCGGCAGCGTCGGTGTACTCCACCTTGTCCGAAATGCCCGTAACCCTGCAGGACAGCTGGAACTTCACGCCCTTCTTCTCCAGTCCCTTCTGCAGCAACGATGCAATATCGCCGTCGATGGGGCCGCCGATGGAAGGCAGCATTTCAACGACCGTCACGTCCGCGCCGGCCACCGCATAGTAGCTCGCCATCTCCAGGCCGATGACGCCGCCGCCGATCACGACCAGCTTCTTCGGAACCGCTTCGATATCCAGCATTTCGCGGCTCGTCAGCACGAAACCGCGCGCAATGGCTTCCTTCAGGCCCGGAATGGGCGGCACCGCGGGCACCGAGCCCGCCGCGATAAGCAGCCGCTTGGCGGTGTAAGTTTCCTTGCCGTCTGTGACGGTAAAGCCTTCCGCGTTCTTGCCGGTGATCTTCGCTTCCGCCGACACCACGGTTACGCCCGCGCCTTTCAGCGTCGCGCCCACGCCGGAGACCAGCGCGCGCACCACCTTGTTCTTGCGCTTCACTACCGCCGCGTGGTCGATGGACGCGCCCGTCACGGTCACGCCGTACGCGCTGCCGTGCTCTGCGCTCTCCTTAATTTTCGCTGAGTAAAGCAGCGTCTTGGTCGGGATGCAGCCCTCGTTGAGGCATACGCCGCCGAGGCTGCGCTTCTCAAGCAGCAGCGTTTTAAGCCCTGCGTGCCCCGCGCGCTCCGCGCCAAGGTATCCCGCCGGGCCGCCGCCAATTACAATCAGATCATAAACCATCGTTTCGCTTCCCCCTTACTGCGCCAGCAGTATATCGAACGACTCGAGCGCCGCGCACAGGTCCTTTAAGAACCGGGATGCAGGCGCGCCGTCCACCGCGCGGTGATCATAGGTCAGCGAAAGGCCCATGGCCGGGTAAACCGCACCGGATTTGTTCATCCGATAGGTGATGGTGCATACGCCGAGGATCGCCGTCTGCGGCGGGTTGATGACCGGCGTAAAGCTCTCAATGCCGAACGCGCCAAGGTTGGATATGGTGAACGTACCGCCCGTGAGCAGGTCAGGCGATATCTTGCCGGACTGTGCCTGTTCCGCCACCGATTTGGCCTGTGTGGAGATGCCGGACAGCGACAACGAATCCGCGCCGAATATCGTGGGTACCAGCAGGCCGCGCGGCGTATCCACCGCCATGCCGAGGTTCACGGAAGCGAACTGGCGGATGGTGTCCCCAAGGAAATGCGCGTTGAGGTCCGGGTGCTTGGGCAGCGTCCGGGAGACCGCATACAGCACGATGTCGTTGAGCGTGATGTTGGGCAGGCCAAGCTTTTCGGCGTTTGCCTTCAGCCGTTCGCGGAACGCAAGAATCGCCGTCGCGTCGAAGCTGATGGAGTTCGTAAGCTGCGCCATCTCAGACAGCGATGCGTGCATCGACTTTGCGATAACCTTGCGCACGCCCGAGAGCTTGATATCCGTATAAGCCGCTGCCGGAGCTGCCGAAGCCGCCGCCGGAGCTGCCGGGGCCGAAAGGTCCGCCGTGGTCACCGCGCCGCCGAGGCCAGTGCCATCCGTGCCGCCCGCATACTGCGAAGCCGCCGCCGCGGTCACCTTATATCCTTTTTCGGCCAGCACCGCCACATCGCGCTCGATGATGCGCCCATTCGGGCCAGTCGGTACTGCCTTGGTGATGTCGAGGTTCTGCCTTTCCGCTTCCGCCTTCGCCCGGGGGGAAATCTTCAGATCTTCGCCCGCCGTCGCGGTGGACACGGGCGCGACTTCCTCCGCCTTCGCGATCACCACGGGTTTTTCTTCGTCAACCTTTGCTTCCGCAGGCGCAGCTTCGTCGCCCACCAGCGCGGAAATATCTTCGCCGGGTTCGCCGAGGATCAATACCGTCTGCAGGCAGGGCACATCGTCGCCGTCTGCCGCAAGCAGCTTCAATACCGTGCCGTCCGCGGGGCTTGCTTCCTCAAACGCGGCCTTGTCCGTCTCGTAGCCAAACAGGATATCTCCCGCAGCTACCTTGTCGCCTTCCTTCACTTTCCACTGGATGATGCAGCTTTCCACCGATTGTCCTTGTCTCGGCATGATGACTCCAACTGCCATTGCGTACCTCCCGATTATACAATATTTCAAAGTTTGTGATTATTATATCAGTTTATTGATCAAAAATAACATTTCATGTGTACCATTTTAACATTGGATAGCGTTCAAGTCAATCCGTACGGGACCTGAAAACCAAAGAAATTAACACGAATACCATGCCCGGAGCCACTAAAATTTATGCAGAATAGTCCTTATAATCACCTCTTGCCGAGGGACAACAAAAAAGGGATGCGATCCGTGCCGCATCCCTTACCGTAGGGTATTCTTTTTGGTTTATTCCTGTTCCCTCTGCTTCCGGCGTACTGCGAAGAAAATCAGGAAAGACAGCGCCGCCGCACCACCTACGATCACGACGATCCACCACCAGGCGAATCCCGCCGCGCCGGTCACCGGCACGTCTTCATCGTCCACTGTTGTCGCGCCGTTCATATTCGGCACTTCCTCGTCGTCTATGATTTCAATCTCCGCGTACAGCGCCGTGACCGTAAGATCCTCCGTCACCGCACTGAAGTCCGCGTCCCAGCCCGAGAAGTGGTAGCCTTCCCAATTGTCCGGATCTGCCGGGGCGGTTGCCGCAGCGCCCCGGTCCACCGTATCCGTGCCGAGCACCGTGCCGTCGTAGTCCCTGAACGTCACCGTATAGCGCTGGGTGCTGTCCTCATTCGTTGTCGTCGGGGTGCCCTCTGCCAGCGCGACCGTAGGCATCATGGCAAGCACCAGCAGTAATGCCAGTGAAGCCGCTATGATCTTCTTTTTCATGACGTACCTCCGTTCACTTTATCCAGCTGCACCTTTCCAAAAAAACAAAAAAGCTGCCTCAAACGATAGAGGCAGCCGAACGGTCCTGGTCAAAAGACGGTAGACTTCAGGCTTTGCGTCCCCGCCTTTCAGCGGGTTTGCCGTTTTGCTCTAAACATACTGTGAAATCGTGCTAAAATACAATACATTTATATATTATGTCACGCTGACAATATACCACAATAATTCCCATGAAGTCAAACTCAGATATGCCATTCCGTATCTTTTCCCGACATCATTTTACATGAACGGTTACGGGTATATATATGCCGCCTCGGCATCAGGCGGGTCGCATGCCGTAACGCTCCCATCGGTCAGTATCGGGAAGGTTTGTGTTTCCCCCTCATAATCGAACGAGAAGACCCGCACCGTACCGGTCACGCGAATCCAGGAGTCCTCCTTAAACACGTCCGTGTCCTCCACCCGCACATGAAAGCCGACAATATACGCATCCGCAGAGCAGCAGTATATGAACAGTCTGGCGACCATGATTGTATTATCGGGGAAGGAAGGATCTTTGAATACATAGCCATAGAGGGTGACGGTTTGGCCATCCAGTTCCTCAGCCGACGAATAGATGCAGTCGGTAAACTGGTCCACGGACGGGTCGAACGGCACAGTTTCACCGCTCAAAACGCAGGGAATGGCATCGCTCACCTCAATCGTCTCCACCAAGGGCTGTGCGCTGGCTGTGGGTTGCGGGCTTATTGCAGCCGGTTGGGAAGCCGTTGCGGAGGGCTGAGTGGCAGCCGACGTTTCACCCGGCGTCGTCGAAGGTGAGACTGACGCTCCGGCGCTGATCGCCGCTGTGCTCTGTGAAAAGTTCAGTATCTGCACATTCCGGTTCGGCAGCGCCGCCAGCGTATCCGCGTTGGGCGGTACGGTCATCAGCAGCACCACGGGAATCAGAAACAGAAGGCTACCCAACCGCAGCTTGCTGTCCGCGCGGCCCTCTGATATCGATCTCCATACATGACCTGCCTGATATACGCACAGCGCAATCAGCGCAGCCCATCCAAACCAGACCATGGGCACCATGCGCGGTGCGAGGTACAGCAGGATGCCTCCACCGACGAGCAGCACGCCCATGACGATGACCAGCGCAATCAGCGCGATAAGCCATAAGATTTCCACTCCATACTTACGCATATTGGCCTCCCATCATAAAGCTCGCGGCCAGCGCCAGCAGGAAGCATACAAGCAGTATGGTGAGGATGAGCCGCAGGGCAAAGCGCTTTTTAAAGCTGCCCATCAGCATCATCGTGTTCTTAATATCGATCATCGGCCCAGTGATCAGAAACGCCAGCACCGACGCGCCGGAAAAGTGCATCAGGAACGTGCTGGCCACAAACGCGTCCGCCTCGGAGCATAGCGAAAGCACAAATGCCAGCGCCATCATCACGAGGATAGAAGCCGTTCGGCCGCTTCCGATGCCTACAAGCACCTCCTTGGGCACGGCGATCTGCACCAACGCTGCGATCATCGCACCGAATATCAGATAGCCCCCTACGCTCCGCAGCTCCGTACCCGTATGGGACAGCACGGATTTGAGCGTTCCCATCAGCGGTGAGCCGCTGACCTCATGCTCATGCTCGTGACCGCAGCCACAGGTTTCATGTCCGTCGCGCTCATGACTGCAAGCGCAAACCGCTTCGCCATGTCCGTGGTCGTGACCGCAGCCACACGCCGTTTTTGCATCGGCTTTCAGCACCGACCGCCCCGATGCACGGCTGACCAACAGGCCGATCAGCACAGCCCCCAAAAAACCGCCCGCCGCACGGTAAAACACCATCTGGGGCATGGCGGGAAAGGCGTTGTAAGTGGACAGCAGCACAATGGGGTTGATGATGGGCGTGGCGATCATGAATGCCACAGCGGGGCCCACCGGCATGCCCTTTTTGATCAGGCCTCTTGTAATCGGAATAATGGCGCATTCGCAGACCGGGAATACCAGCCCGATCAGCGAGGCCAATACCAGCTGCATCAGATTGTTCTTCGGCAGGATGCGCAGGATCATGTCCTCCGTTACGAAGACCTGAATCAGTGAGGAGATGATGGTGCCAAGCAGCACAAAGGGCAGTGCTTCGAGGAGGATGGACCACAGCACGAGCGTAAACCCACGCATTGTGGTTTCAATCGATGTTTCCACCGCTCCGGTGCCGCCGCAGTAGCACACCCAAAACAGTACGGCAATAAGAAACAAGAGAAGGATTCCCTTTTTGAGATTCTTCTCATTCAGGTATTTATCAATAAACGTCTTCATAGCAATCGCGATATCCCTTTCTGTAAAGAACCGCCACCTAAAGAGCCGGAACAAGCTGCCGCCGATTCCGCGTTATCATTATCAAAGTATATGGAATAACAGAATAAACATGCGCCGCATGGTCCTGGCTATCGACAAGTCTTATAACCTTATGCCGAGGAGCGCTGCGGGGAAGCATTTTGCAGACAGAAACGGGTCCCCTTTGTCCGAAATACGCCTTACGCTTTTTTCAACCGAAGGGTTGTCCGCAACACGGAGAACACGCAGAACATCGCGAGATTGACGACGACGATGCTTGCGCCCACCGGCACTGCCCACGCGAATGAGATCAAGATACCGACCACAAAGCAGATTACGGAGAGGACCGCCGCGCAGACCACCACGCTGCGAAAGCTCTTGAACACGCGCATGGCTGTAAGCGCCGGAAAGATGACAAGGCTCGAGATCAGCAGCGCACCCATCATACGCATGCCCACTACGATGATCAACGCGGTTAAAAGCGCAATCAGCATGTTGTATCGGCCCGCCTTGGTTCCGGTCGCCCGGGCAAAGTTCTCGTCAAACGTGACCGCGAAGATCTTGTTGTAGAACACAAGGAACAGCACCAGCACCACGACCGATACGCCTGCCGCAAGGTACACGTCCGTCTCGCTCATGGCGAGGATGTTGCCGAACATGTAGTTGTACACGTCCACATTCATGCCGGTGGTTAAGGACACCACGATGATGCCGATTGCCACGGCGCTGCTCGATATCAGCGCGATGGCCGCATCGCCCTTGATATGGCCCCGCTCCGAGAGGCGCAGCAGCAGAAACGCGGTCAGCGTCACCACGGGCAGCGAAACCTCCAGCGGCGCAAGCCCCAAAGCCAATGACACCGACAGCGCGCCAAAGCCCACATGCGATAAGCCGTCGCCGATCATGGAGTAACGCTTTAAAACGAGGCTGACGCCCAGCAACGCTGCGCACAGCGCCACCATGACGCCCACGATGAGCGCGCGCACGATAAATGTATAAGAAAGCAGTTCACTCAGCATGCTTGTGCACCCCCATCATCCTCCGGCAAATATCGGTCTTTACGTATTCCTCGCGCGGACCAAAGAAGGCCGCCCGCGTATCCATATGCAGTATCTTGTTGCCGCACTGTACCGCACTGTGCACGTCGTGCGACACCATGATAACCGTGATGCCCCGCTGCTTGTTCAGCCGGTCGATCAGCTCATACAGCTCGGATGTGATCACCGGGTCCAGCCCGGCCACCGGTTCGTCCAGTACCAGCAGCTTCTCGGAGGCGCAAAGGGCGCGCGCCAGCAGCACGCGCTGCTGCTGCCCGCCGGACAGCTCACGGTAGCAGGCCTTTCCAAAGCCTCCGATCCCAAGCTGCTCCATGTTCTCCTGAGCGCGGTGCTTCTCCGCCACCGTATAGCCCGGTAGCATCCCCCGCCGATTGATACAGCCCGAAAGCACCACCTCCCGCACGCTGGCGGGAAAGTCCTTCTGCACCGCGGTTTGCTGCGGCATGTAGCCGATTTCGGTTTGCTTCAAGCCGGAGAAGCGGATAACGCCCGACGCGGGACGCAGCAGCCCCAGGATGCCCTTCATCAATGTGCTCTTGCCGCTGCCGTTTTCGCCTACCACGCCGAGGTAATCCCCCTGCTCCAGCGTAAAGCTTACGTCGTCTACGGCCGTTACGCCGTCGTATTTCATCGTTACATGCTCGCAGGAAACCAGCGCCATAATCAGTTCAGTCCCTTCTCCAGATTGTCCGCATTGGCGTTCATCAGCTGCACATAGGTCACGCCTGCGTCAAAGTCATCCTTGGTGACGTTGTGGCAGGAATGCAGCAGCAGCATCTGCGCGCCCGTCTGCTCGCTCACGGACTGCGCCACCTGCTTGTTGCTCAGCTCAATGTAGTATATATAAGGAATGTTCAACTCCTTCACCTTGTCGATCAGGAACGTAAGCGTGCCCACAGAAACGTCGCTCTCCGCGCTGCACCCGCTGAACGCCGCGTAGTAGTCCAAGCCGAACTCGTCCACGAAATAGCGGAACGGAAAACGGTCCGCCACCACGAGCAGCTTTCTTTGGGCCGCGTCGACGATGCCCTGTATGCGCGCATCCACTTCCTCGATCTGCGCCGTGTAGTCCGCCGCATTCGCCGTGTATTGCTCTGCATTTACGCTGTCCTGCGCGGACATCGCGTCCCGGATCGCGTTCACCATCAGCATCGCGTTCTTGGGCGACGTCCAGATGTGCTCGTCGTATTCGCCGTGTTCGTCCTCGTGGGCTTCTGCGTCCTCACCGTGCTCTTCCTCGGCCTGCATGCCCTCCACGGTCTCTTCCTCTACCGGCGACACGGCATCCATCAGCTTCACGATGGCCTTGTCCGTTGTGTCCACCGAACCCAGCACCGTGTCCACCCATGCGTCGTTCTCGCCGCCGATGTAGATAAACACGTCGCACTCCTGAACGGCGATGATGTCCGCAGGCGTAGGATCAAACGAATGCACCTCCGCGCCCGGGTCGATCAGCATGGTGACGTCCGCAAAGCCGCCCGATACTGCGCGTGCAAAGTCGTACGGCGGAAAGATTGTGGTTACGACCTTCAGTTTGCCGTTCTCTGTGCTGTTCTTGCTATCCGCGCCCTGCGTGCAGCCTGCCAGCGCGGCCATGATGAGCGCTGCACTCAATATATAAACCAACAGTTTTTTCACTGGAAACCTCCTGTTTCGTAAGCTTTGGGTGATGTTCCGACGCTGACTTCTCAGATGTTCTGCCGCACCCGCAGTGCAACCGGAGTCGCCGCTGTCCACGCCGCCCTCAAAGCCACACCCTCCGCTGCCATCAAGGATGCGCCAATCAGCGCGATCCATACCATCGAAAGCCGTTGCAGCCCGAAACCGTGCACGATATCCATGCACAGGCGCATGTGCGCGCACACCGGGCAATGCTCCCCGGTACAGTCGTGATGCGCCTCCGCCGCGATGCTTGCGCAGCAGACCAGCAGCACCGCTACGCTGAATATCAACAATATGAATGCAGCCGTCCGTGGCTTTTTCATCGTTTCACGCCTTCTTCGCCGCGCACCTTTTGCACAGGCCGTAGATCACCGTGCGGTACTTGTCGATACTGAACTGGTGATGCTCCAGCACGTGCGCGGTCATATCGTCGAGGTATTCACACTGCATGTGGATCATCTGCCCGCAGTCCACGCAGACCAGATGATAGTGCGCCGTGCACTCCTCCCCGCAATCCATATACTGAAAGCACGCGCTGCTGCCCTCCGCCCCGGCGTACTTGACTACCACGCCCTCGCGGATGAGCTTTTCGAGGTTGCGGTACACCGTGGTCTGCCCCACAGACGCACCCTCCGCCTTGAGATACGCCAGCAGGCTGTCCGCCGTGACATGCTCGTCCCGGTGTTCCCTGAGGCACTGCAGGATCAGCTCCCGCTGCCGCGTATGATATTCCGTTCTCTGCGCCATATCATCCTCCAATTTGAAAATGATACCCGTTTTCATATTGAAGTATACGCTTCGCTTGAATATTTTTCAAGAGGAAAAAGAAAAGAGTTCCTTTGAGCACAAGCAAGTACGCGATTGGCAAAGGAATTCTGGGTATTTTGAGTATGTTTTTTAGAGAAAAAAACTGCGCACACCCTTTTAGTACTATTAGGAATGTTTTTTGAAGATATGAGCCGCTGAAATTTAGTTATAAACAATGAAAACCAGATGACTCACCGTTTCCTGACCGTCGATAATATTCTTAAGAACGCGTGGGTCGACATCAGCTTTCCGTTGACGTTTTGCGCGCCGGGTTTATCTTCGGTATTTGCGGGCAGGTCTTCATTCTTTACCGGTTCCACAGGGATAGGTTGTTTGTCCTGGATTGCAGTTGTTACTTTCTTTCGGTCTTTCATCAACGTTCCTCCAATTTATGAACTCATATGATGTAGTTCCTAACACTTTTCTTTTGACTAAATACATATTTATATTACGATGTTAATCTCCGGAAAACAAGCTGTAATGATATTTTGTCAGCTGTGGGTATGCTTTCGAGTAATTCGCAGATGCTTTTCCGGCAGGAATTTTGGGTATTTGGGTGTTTTTCATAGAAAAAAGAAAAGTGTGTCCAATTACTGCCATGTTTTCTTCTCTGTCTGGCTCTAATACAGAACAGAACTGATGAAAATATACCTAAACCTTTTAGGGCTTTTAGGGATATATTTTTTAAACGACATAAAGAACAATAATAACATTTTATACCATAATATTGACTTTAAACTGAATAAAACATTCCTAATAGTACTAAAAGCCCCCTGTCTGGTTATCCGAATAGTACCGCTGTCATTGTCATGCCGAGGAACAACGTGACAAAGCATCTTAGAATTGAAGGATACATCAAGATCCTTCGCTTCGCTCAGGATGACATTGCAGAAGGCTGCAGCATACCAAACCGTGTTCTTTAATTTTAGGTATTTTAGGGATGTATTCTGACAAGAAACGAGATTGTAATAACATTTTATACCATAATATTGACTTTTAACTTAAAAAAACATTCCTAATAATACTAAAATCCCCCCGGTTGTCCCAAAAAGAACCCTTCAATTGTCGTGCTGAGGGTGACGTAAATTTGTAAAAAAAACATACCCAAAATACCCGAAATTCACGGCGATCTATATTTTGCTGAAAACTATCCCTAAAATTCAGTATGGCGTACATAGCATACTCTAAGCGGTTCATCTTTCATTTCAATTTCACAAAAAAACATCCCTAAAAGCCCTAAAAGGGGGTGCTTGCCCCGGTCTCGCGCGTGTGGTATCATCAGGTGAAATTTTGCGCAGGGAGGCGCTATGCGCGTCAACACAAAAGGCCCGCTGCTCATCGCCGCGACCGCGGTGCTGTGGAGCTTCGCAGGCATTCTGATTAAACTGGTTCCGTGGGACGCGATGACCATCGTGGGCATCCGTGCGTTGATCGCCGGGGTAGTCATGGCCATCTACATGCGCCGCCCGCACATCACGTTTTCGCCCGCGGTGATCCTCGGTGGCCTGTCGCTTGCGGCCACGACAATGCTGTTCGTGTACGCCAACAAGCTGACCACAGCGGCAAACGCCATCGTGCTGCAGTACGTCGCGCCTATCTTCGTACTGATCATGTCCGCGCTGTTCTTCAAAAAACGCTTCCGCCCCTTCGATATCATCGCGGTGGTCGTGGTATTCTTCGGCATCGCACTGTTCTTCTTCGACAAGCTGCAGGCCACAGCGGTGCTGGGCAACATCCTTGCGCTGCTGGCGGGCGTGGCGTTCGCAGGCGTGTTCATGATCAACCAGATGAAAGGCGCAAAGCCGGAGGAAGCGCTGCTGCTCGGCCACATCATCAACCTCGTGGTCAGCATCCCGTTTATCGCCACACACGTCACATTCGAGCCCCTGCCATGGCTGTATATCACGCTGCTCGGCGTTTTCCAGCTCGGCCTTGCGTACGTGCTGTTCTCCAAGGGCATTAAACTCACCCCGCCCGTCGCCGCCTCGCTCATCTGTACCATCGAGCCGCTGCTGAACCCGGTCTGGGTGCTGCTGCTCACAGGCGAGAAGCCAGGCGTCTTCGCGCTGATTGGCGGAGCGGTCGTGCTGGTCACCGTCGTGGCCTACAGCATCAAGGCGTCAAAACAGCCTGTCAGCTCCCTACCGGTTTCCGATGAAAAGCCACCTGTGAATAATTTGTAAACAAAATCGTTTATGGTTAAATCTCCTGCTGCATTATGCCGATGATATTTATGATATTAGGATCAGCAGAGCATAAACTGGAAGGCATGGAGGTGTAACCCAAGTATGAGCATATCATCGATATCACCCGTTTCATCAATGCAGCGCACTGTTTCGCCCGCCGATAACGCAAGCACAATTAAGAGGCTGGAAAAGCTGATGGACGAGCTGCAGAAGCAGCTGCAGGAGCTTGAAAAGCTGGATACCGACTCTGTGACAAATCAGCAGATGAAAGAAGCGCTGAGAACGCGGATTGCGCAGGTATATTCAAGGATTATGGCGATGCAAGGCTAAGATTGTTTGCTTCGTTTCACAGTAATTTTTACGGCGGCCTCACAGTCGACGATGGATAAATTCGCCCTTCAACTGAACCAAACTGTTATAGCCCATACTCACCATTTCGACAAAAGCACAGATAAAAGGCCCGCCGAAAACGGCGAACCCGATGTGTCAGAAACACTTCAACACCATCCAGAGACGTAACGGCCTAATAACAAACATCCTTCACTATTATTTCGGAGCCTTTAAAGCTTGTCCAATTCTCCAATTAATTCATCGTACGTTTTCCAAAATACCATTCGGTATTCGCAGGGCATCTTTTTGCCATTTCCTTAGACCCTTTTCATATTAAGCCGTCGTTATTTCCGGCATACCACACCCAGCAGCATGTCCAGCTCGCTGTCCGTCTGCGCCACCACGTCATACCTGTAGTCGTGCAGGCACCAGTCGATGATGCATCCGCGCACAAACTTGATGAGCAGCTCCGTCACGTACTCCGGCTCCATGCCGTCCTTCAGCAGGCCCTGCGCTTTGGCCTCACGTGCGTAATGGAGCACCCGCTGATAGTATTCACGGTTTGGGTCCGCGGCGGACTTGTTCTTGTCGGCCAATATGTTCTGGTAGTACTCGGTGATGAGCGGCCCGGCTTCTCGCACGATGAACGCAGTCTGCGTCATCAGCACGCTTTTCATCAGCTCCACGGGCGAGCCCTCTCCGGTCTGCAGCTCTTCGTTTAAGGTTGCGTCGAACAGCAGAAACGAGTGGTTCATCAGCTCCTGCTTGGACGAAAAGTGATGGTAAAACGCCCCCACCGATACGCCCGCCGCCGCGCAGATGTCCCGGATGGTGGTATCGCGCCAGCCCTTATCGCGCGTCAGGCGGGTTGCCGCGATGAGTATATTCGTTGTTGTTTTCAGCGTACGGTCGCTGTTGGTCTGCATGCTCCGGCCTCCACAAAGGGATATTGGTTTTATTATACCACATATGCCAAATTTGCATATCAGCGATATTGACAAAAAAATCACAATATGATACGGTAAAAACAGAACATTGTTCGGTTTTTTGTTTCATAGTATTAAAAGAGAATCAGAAAGTGAGGGAAATGCGATGAAGACAGACCCGATTGTACAGTCTCTTGTCGACAGCTACGGCAGCTGGGTTGCGGGCGACTGCGAAAACAAAGCGGGCGGCACCGGGCGCATGACGAAAGACTTGTATCCGTTTGACGCCATGTTCTCGCCGATCCGCGTAAACCGTACCACCATCAAAAACCGGCTCGTGATGGCGCCCATGGGCAACATCGACATGTGTGAGGAGACAGGCCGTCCCAACGACAAGATGCTGCAGTACTTCTATGCACGCGCCAAGGGCGGCGTGGGCCTCATCACCACCGGCCTCATCCCCATCAGTCACGGCGTAGACCCATCGGTGACAGAGCTCGGGCATCTGTCCTACTTCCCCCGCATCGACCGCAGCCGTACCGTGTTCGCGGGCTGGCGCGACCTCGCGCAGGGCGTACACGCCTACGGCAGCAAAATATTCGTGCAGCTCACGGCAGGCCTCGGGCGCGTAGGCAACCCGCAGTGCCTCATCAATGAGCTGAAGTTTCCGGTATCAGCTTCATTCAACCCCAACTTCTACATCCCGCAGATTCCATGCGTGCGTTTAAGCGACGGCAAACTGAAGAAGATTATCAAAAACGCAGGGCAGGCCACCGCGGACGCCAAGGCGGCGGGGTTGGACGGCGTGTATCTGCACGGTCATGAGGGCTACCTGCTGGAGCAACTAACCAACCCGGCATTCAATCGCCGCAAACTGGGTCGCTATGCGGATTGGCAGCGTTTTGGTATCGACATCGTGCGCGAGCTGCGCCGCCGCGGCGGGGACGACTATCCCATCATGTACCGCATCGACCTCTCGCTGGCGCTGAACGAGACCTACGGCGAGGAGGGCATGAACCGGCCCGCGCTAAAAAAATTTAAGAACGGCCGCACGATTGACCAGACACTGCAGTACATGGCGAACCTCGTCAAGGCCGGCGTGGACATGTTCGACGTGGACCTGGGCTGTTACGACAACTGGTGGCTGCCGCATCCCCCAGCGGGTATGCCTGCGGGCTGCTTCCTTGATATCTCCCGCATCGCCAAAACACACTTTGCGAAAAACAACATCAAGTCCAACGCGGGGCTGGAAGTTCCCATCGTGGCAGTGGGCAAGCTGGGCTATCCGGACATCGCGGAAAAGGCACTGCGCGACGGCGCGTGCGATATGGTGATGCTAGGCCGCCCGCTGCTGGCAGATCCGGAGTGGCCGAACAAAGCGTATTCGGGCCGCGTGGACGAGATACGCCCGTGCATCGGCTGTCAGGAAGGCTGCATCAACGAGTTTGTGGACGGCGGACATCCGCAGTGCGCCGTGAACCCGCGAACCGGCTTCGAGCACATCATTCCGGAGATCCCGGCACCCACGACCAGCCCCAAACGTATCGCCGTAGTGGGCGCAGGCCCGGCAGGTGTCGTGTTCTCGGCGGTGGCGGCAAAGCGTGGCCACAAGGTGGAGCTGTTTGAAAAGACCGGCGGCATTGGCGGCAAGATCATTCCCGGTGGCATGCCGAAGATTAAATACGAAATTGAGAACTACCGCATTTACTTGAATGATTTGCTGAAGGAAGCCGAACAAACGGGCAATCTTGCGGTACATTTCAACACGGAAGTTACGCCCGAGTCGTTGAAGCAGGAAGGCTACGACAGCATCGTGTTCGCCGTGGGCACCTCCTCCGGCACACCGAAGATTCCGGGTATCGAGAAGGCCAAAACCATACAGGCCACCGACCTGCTGTGCGACGTAGGCCTCATCGGCGACGCGCAGAAAATCGTGGTGGTCGGCGGCGGCGTGGTGGGCTGCGAGACGGCCTACTGGCTGAAATACGAGCATGGACGCGACGTGACTGTGGTCGAGATGCTGCCCCATATGATGGACGGCGCATGCACTGCCAACCGCGGGCATCTCATCCACTACATGCGCAAGGCGGGCGTAGCGCTGCTGAACTGCACAAAGGTCAAGGCGTTTGGCGATAACAGCGTAGTCGTCACACGCAACGTCTCCGCGGGCGTGCCGGACGCATACAACACCTGGCAGCCCATCCTGCCCAAGAACATCGAGAACCCGCTTGCCAAGAAGCTTGGGCCGGAGGAGAAGGAAGAGACACTGGCGGCCGACTATGTAGTGCTCGCCATGGGCGGCAGGCCGGACGACGCGATATTCTACGAAGCGCAGCGCATTCACGCCGCGCCGGAGCTGCACAACATCGGCGACAGCTTCGCGTCGGGACGCGTGCTGGAAGCTACACGCGCTGCAAACGCGCTGGCATCCGCGATATAAGGAGGCGAAGATATGGCAATGCAACTGACGCCGCAGCAGCAGGAAATGCTGGACGGCAAGCAGGGCGAAGCGCTCGCCAAGGTGATGAAGACGCTCGTGATGTACGGTGAAACCTTTGGCGCGACGCGCATGGTGCCGGTCACCAGCGAGTGCGGCCATCTGGTCACGAGCTTCGGGCTCGGCGTACTCACCCCTGTTTACGCGCTGCTGGATGAACTCATCGACGCGGGCGTAAAGTCCGCGCAGCCGTTCTCGGTGGACCCCCGCCCGCTGCAGAAGGGCGTGCCTGCGAATCCCGCGCAGAAACTGTTTTTCAAGATGATGTACTCCAAGCAGAAGGAATACGAGGAACGCCTCCGAAAGCTTGGCATCATGAACCCTGATGCGTTCTCCTGCACGTGCTACATGCCCGAGATGGGCAACGTCCCCAGGAAAGGCGATATCCTGAGCTGGGCGGAGAGCAGTGCGGTGGTTTATGCCAACAGCGTGCTGGGCGCGCGCTGCAACCGCAACTCGGGCATCCTTGACATCTTCGGCAGCATCGCAGGCTTCGTTCCGGAGTTCGGCCTGCTGACCGACGAGGGCCGCAAAGCCACGTGGATCGTCGAAATAAAAACGTCCAAGCGGCCTGAAGCACAGGTGCTGGGCAGCGCCATCGGCATGAAGGTGATGGAGGACGTACCCTACATCAAAGGCCTCGATAAGTTCATCGGCACGGAGCTGAACGACGACGCGAAGGCGTATCTCAAGGACATGGGCGCGGCTACGGCCTCCAACGGTGCAGTCGGCCTGTACCATGTGGACGGCCTCACGCCCGAAGCCACAGAACAGGGTGAAAGGCTCATCGCCAAAGATGCTCAGGTGTACGTCATCGACGACACGGAGCTGGAGCGCGTGATGAAGTCCTACCCCGTCATCTGGCAGGATGCAGACGCGGAGCCGAAGCTGTGCTTCATCGGCTGCCCGCACCTGTCGTTAAAGCAGCTCGAAGACTGGACGGAGGCCATCGAAGCGGGCCTGACAGCACAGGGCCGCAAAAAAGTGGCCATCCCCACGGTGATAACCGCTGCCCCTGCCGTTATGGCCGCGTTTGACAAGACGACGCATGCAACCCGGCTGAAGGCTGCGGGCGTGGTCACCTCGTCCATCTGCCCGCTGATGTACATGAACAACCCGATGTGCGGCAAGATGCCGGTTGTAACCAACTCCAACAAGCTGCGCACCTACACGAGCGCGCGCTACCAGACGGACGAAGCCATTCTGTCGCTCATCACGAAAGGGGGCAAGGTACAATGAAAACATTCAAGGGACGCCCCGTGGTGCCGGGCAGCGCCAAAGCCGAAGCGCTGGTTAGCCGCGGCGGCTTCAACACGCTCGCGAGCTTTCAGAAGGCGCTGATGTTTCACGACAAGGAGACCAAGTGCTCCGACCAGAACAATCCCGACCTGTACGGCAAGCCCATGGCGGGCAAGGCGCTCTGCCTGCCCCAGACCATCGGCTCCACCACAGGCGGCATGATATTGTACTGCGCGGCTTACTTAAAGCAGCAGCCCGCGTGCCTGCTGTTCTCCAAGCCCATCGATTCGCTGGCTGCGGCGGGAGCCATCCTCTCCGGCGTGTGGACAGACACGTCCATGCCCACAGTCGACAGCCTCGGCGACGAGTTTCTGGAGTATGTAAAGCCGGGCATGAGCGTCACCGTGGCAAAGGATGGCACCGTGACGGTGGAGTAAAAATTGCTGAATCGCCAGGAAGCCGTTGGTCAAACAACGGCTTCTCATTTTGCAGCGTATATGGCAGGTCACCGGCCGAAAACTCATTTCTCAATCCTGCGGACCAGCCGGGGAATTCGGCCATACATCTTTTTTCGGAATAATGTAAAATTATATATAAAACTTGTTCTTTCTTCAAATTTGTAATAGAATACCACATGAAAAAAGCGTCAGCGCCGGGACGATATGCCGCGTCAGCGAACGCATAACGGGAGGAAATAGTATGAAACGCGTCTGGAAAAAAGCAGCCTGCGTGCTGTTGGCTGCAGTACTGGCAGGTATACCGGCAATCCCCGCTTTTGCGGCAGGGAACGCGGACTCTCCGTCCCTCGATATCGTTGACCCGGATATTCAAACTGTCGTTGACGATTATGTTGCGGAGCATGCGGATACCACGGCCGCCGTATCAATTTCCGTATTCTCCGGAAGCGATGTATTGTTTTCAAGCTGCTATGGCTATACGGATATTGAAAATGGTGTTGCCAACGGCGAGGACGCTGTTTTTGAGTGGGGCTCCTGCACCAAATTGCTCGTCTGGACCAGCGTAATGCAGCTTTACGAGCAGGGGCTCATCGACCTTAACGCCGATATCGGCACCTGCCGGATGGCTTTTTCACCAAGCTTCAATATGGCAACCCGCTCACAATGTACAACCTCATGAACCATAACGCGGGCTGGCAGGAAGTTCCGGTGGAGCTGTTCGTATCGGATGCCGATGTCGTCAAAGACCTTGGCGACGCGCTCAAGGCAAGCGAACCGGCGCAGATCTATGAACCCGGAACCGTAACCGCCTATTCAAACTGGGGCGCGGCCCTGGCCGGATACATCGTCGAGCGGATATCCGGCATGCCGTTCTATGAATACGTGCATCAAAACATATTCGAGCCGCTCGGCATGGCGCATACAGCGCTCGCAGCCGACCTCTCGGACAACACCTGGGTGCAGCAAAAGCGGCGGGAGCTGGCCTGCTATACAACCGAAATGGCCCCGCTGGGCGATGCCTTCTTTTACATACCGCTGTATCCGGCGGGCATGGCAACCGGGACACTTTCGGACTTCCGCACATTCGCGCAGGCGCTGACCGCGGATGAAAGCGGCAAATCGCCGCTGTTTGAAAACACGGAGACGCTGGCCGAGCTGTATACGCCGACGCTTTACTATCCGGACGGCGTGACCACGAGGAACTGCCATGGCTTCTGGGCAGAAAGCGATGGCGCGATCGGCCATGGCGGAAACACCGCAGGCTGCTCCTCTATGCTGCTGTTTGATCCGGCCACCGGCATTGGCGCAGTGGTCATGACCAACCAAAACAGCGAGACCGTCTACAACTACAACCTTACGGCGTTGATCTTTGGCGAGACAACCGCCTCATACGACGGCGCGATGCCGAAGGCGTCCTCCGTCACCGGGCTGTACCTTTGTGCCCGGACGGATACCAAAGGAGTGCTGAAGCTGTACAGCCTGTCCAGCATATTCCCGGTTGTCGAAAAAAGTGACGGCTCGCTGAGCGTCCCGATGACCGAATTTACACTGGAACCGATTGCGCCGACCGTATACAGTCTCTCCTATAAAGACGCCTCCATTCCGATATATGCCGCCGTATCGGACGACGGCCGGGTACAGTCGCTTTCCATGCAGACCGCCGATTACCTGCGTATGGGTTGGGGCGAGCTCATCTTCTGGGGCATAACGTTGCTGGGCTTTGCCGTCGCCTTGGTATACAGCCTCGTCGTTTTGATCTGCATGCTGGTCCGCAGAATCAGGAAGAAACCACAGCCGCTGGGCGTACTGCGCGGGGTGGCATGCGCAGCCGTCGTTGCAGCGGCTGTAAATATGCTGATCTTGTTAATAACGGCGATTTCCTATGCCGCTACGCTGACAACCATTACTGTGCAGGCCATTCTGTTCGCGCTGTTCGCGCTGATACCGGTCGCCTTCACGGTGGTCTACCTTGTAAAGCACAAAAGTCTGGATGCAACCAAGAAGCTTAAAGCGAGCCTGATAACGACTTGTGTCATGGGGCTTTTCATGACACAAGTCGTTATCTACTGGCAGCTTTGGATGTTCTGGATCTGAATTGTTCACTGGCCTTTTCCTTTTCGGCTCTGCACCGTTGACGCGGGGGCATGCATTTGCTATCGTTTACACAAGTAACTACGCAGAGAGCGCAGAGGAGGAAAGTCAGTGAAACAGCGGGAAATCATCAAAACGGTGCAAGGCCACCGCACGACGGATGGCGCAGGCGTACGGCTGGTACGCGTATTGGGATACCGGGACACAGCGGATTTCGACCCGTTCCTGATGCTCGACTCGTTTGACTCCACCGACCCGGAGGATTATATTGCGGGCTTCCCCCTGCATCCGCACCGGGGTATCGAAACCATCACCTATCTCATCGCGGGCCGCATCGACCACGAGGACAGCCTCGGCAACAAAGGTGTCATCCATTCGGGCGAGAGCCAGTGGATGACCGCGGGCAGCGGTATCCTGCATCAGGAGATGCCGCAGCCATCGGAGCGCATGCTGGGCTTGCAGCTGTGGCTGAACCTGCCCGCCGCCAAAAAGATGGCCAATCCGGCTTACCTCACGATCACGCCGGACATGATTCCGATGGTGCAAAAGGATACGATGCAGGTGCGCGTGCTGTCGGGCCGCTTTGAGGGAGCCTCCGGCGTTTCGCCGCGGCACATCGCCGCCTCCATTTTCGATGTCGCGCTGGACGTGGGCGCTACAGCACAGCTGCCTGTCAATCCGGATGAAATGGTATTCGTTTTCCTCATTGAAGGGGACGGCATAATCGGTGGACAAACCATCCCCGCCAAGACTGCCGTGCTGTTCGGCGAGGGTGATACCATATCCGTATCCGCTCCGCAAACCTTCGCGCTGCGCTTCATCTTTTTCTCTGGCAAAGCGCTGCACGAACCCGTCGCGTGGGGCGGCCCCATCGTCATGAACACCCGCGAGGAACTGGACCACGCCTTCAACGAGCTGCAGCGCGGCACCTTTATCAAGCACAAGTAGCTTTCGGCAAGCGGATCACGATTGCAGCAACGCCTTGGCCTGCGCGTATTTCTCCAGCCGCTGTTTATCCGCGTCGCTGACGCTCTCCAGCCGAGTGGTATCGCTGTTGTGCGCAAGGTCCGCCAGCTTTACCGCCTTGGCGATGGGGTTGGGTTTCAGCGCGGCCACGTAATCCATATAAGCCACGCCTTCCGCATGCGTCAGCAAGCGCACCGCCTCCACCACCGGTTCGGGGATGCCCTGCCCGCGCAGGTCCTCCAGCGTGACGCCTGAATGTTCTACCACGTCGTGCAGCAGCGCCGCCGCCGTTTCCTCCTCCGTGCGCATCTGCTCCGCAAGGTGCACCGGGTGATAGATGTAGGGAATTCCTGTGCGGTCCAGCTGTCCGTGGTGCGCGTTATACGCGATGACCATTGCTCTCTTGGTGACTATCGTATAGATCATATCGTCCTCCCACTATGTGTCTCTTATCAGCAGTATTGGCAGGAACAAGCCCCTGCCGCGGCGAATACTTCATCGTTCAGTTTTCCCCGAATAATTGGATATCATATCGACCTATAAACGCACCCCCAAAAGCACGCTTTTCGGGGGCCCCATAATCAGGAGGCAGTTAAGATGGCAAAATGGTGGCAGGAGCGCGTGGTCTACCAAATTTACCCGCGCAGCTTTGCGGACACGAACGGCGATGGCGTCGGCGACATCCCCGGTATCATCGCGCATTTGGACGACATCAAGGACCTCGGCGCGGGCATCATCTGGCTCTCCCCGCTGTACCGCTCGCCCGACGCGGACAACGGCTACGATATCAGCGACTACTGCGATATCGATCCCAAGTACGGCGATATGGCGGATATGGACAGGCTGATTGCCGAAGCCCAGAAACGCGATATCCGGCTCGTGATGGACCTCGTAATCAACCATACCTCCGATCAACACGCATGGTTTCAGCAGAGCCGCGATAAAAGCAGCCCCTATCGCGACTACTACATCTGGCAGCCGCCGAAGAAAAACGGCGGCCCTCCGAACAATTGGATGAGCCTGTTCGGCGGCAGCGCATGGACGCTGGATGAGCAGAGCGGCGAATACTACCTGCACCTGTTTGCCAAGGAGCAGCCGGACCTCAACTACCGCAACCCCAAGGTGCTGGAAGAGATCAAGAATGTGATGCGCTTCTGGCTGAACAAGGGCATATCCGGCTTCCGCTGCGACGTCATCAACATCATCTGGAAGTCCTCGCTGGCGGACAGCAAGCGCCTCATCAAGGGCAGCGAATACTACGTTTCGCAGGAGGGCTGCCACGAGATACTGCGCACGCTGCGCCGCGATGTACTCTCCCGCTACGACTGTTTTGCCGTGGGTGAAACGGTGTTCGTCACGCCTGAAATGGGCAACGACCTCTGCGACGAGGACCGGGGCGAGCTCGACATGATCTTCTCCTTCGAGCACATGGAGACCGACCAGTACTTCGTCAAGTGGTTTCCGCGCCGCTTCGACGCGGGCCGCTTCGGCAGGACGGTGGCGCGCTGGCAGACCGCGCTGGAGTGGAACGCCAACTACCTCGAAAACCACGACCAGCCGCGCAGCGTCTCACGCTTCGGCGACGACGGGCAGTATTGGGCCGAGTCCGCGAAAATGCTCGCCACGATGCTGCTCACCCTGCGCGGTACGCCCTACCTCTTCGAGGGGCAGGAGATCGGCATGACCAACTTCGACTTTGCGTCGATGGAACAGCTTCAGGACGTGGAGTCACACAACATCTACAAGCTTGCGGCAAAGCTGCACCTGCCCAAAGCCTACCGCTGGCGCATGATCAAAACCAAATCCCGCGACAACGCGCGCACGCCCATGCAGTGGGACGCCAGCGAAAACGGCGGCTTTACCACCGGCACGCCGTGGCTGGGTGTCAACGCGAACCATACGCGCATCAACGTGGCGGCGCAGAAAGCCGACCCGGACTCCATCCGCAGCTACTACAAGAAACTTATCGCCCTGCGTGCGAGCAGCGCGCTGCTTAAATACGGCACGTTCAAGCGGGTCGCGTCAGACAGGCATCTGTTCTGCTACGACCGGAAGGACAACGGCAAAACATACCGCGTGCTTTTAAACTTCGGCGCAAAGCCGCGGCGCGTGCCCTGTGACGGCGCAGTGGTGATATCGAGCTATGGGCGCAAAAGCTACGACGGTGTGCTGCAGCCGTGGGAGGGCGTCGTCATCGATAAGGAGACGGAATCATGATTTCAGAGAAGAATGGGCTGTTCCGGCTGGACACTGATCACACGAGCTATTGGTTCCGCGTCACGAAGTTCGGACATCTGGAGCATATCCACTACGGGCAGCGCCTTGTGGAGCAGGACCCGGAAGGGCTGGCGATCAAGCGCATCGCGATGTTCGGCAGCAGCGTGCTCTACGACGAGAGCGACCCGGTGTATTGTCTCGACACCATGGCGCTCGAATGGTCGGGTATTGGACGCGGCGACTACCGCCACTCCCCCGCCGAGCTGAAGATGCCGGACGGCAGTTTTGCCAGTGACTTCATTTATCAATCCTGCCGCATCATCCCCGGCCCCGTGCCAATTGAGACATTGCCGAACGCCTACGGCGAAGTTTCCGACTGCGACACGCTGGAACTGACGCTCAAGGACACGGCCGGCGCGGAGCTGCTGCTCTACTACACCGTGTACCCGGAGACAGACGTCATCGCGCGGCGGGCAGTGCTGGTAAACCACGCCGAAAGCCCGCTCGTCATCCGGCGGCTGATGAGCATGATGGTGGACCTGCCGGACTTCGGCTTCAATCTGGTCACGTTCGATGGCGGCTGGATCCGCGAGGCGCATAAGCACGCGCGTCCGGTGCAGTACGGCATGTACGTCAACGAATCCACTACCGGCGCGAGCAGCAACCGCCACAATCCCGGCTTTCTGTTGGCGGAAGCGGGAGCAGGAGAGGATCATGGCCGCGTGTACGGCTTCAACCTCGTGTACAGTGGCAACCACTACGGCGCGGTGGAGCGCTCCTCACAGGACATCGTACGCGTCAACTTAGGGCTGAGTCCACACTGCTTCGAGTGGACGCTGGGCAAGGACGAGAAGTTCGAGACGCCCGAGGCTGTGATGACCTTCAGCGGCTCCGGCTTCGGCGGCGTCAGCGCGCACTTTCACGACTTTGTGAACCGCCACATCGTGCGTGGCGACTGGAAGGACAAGGATCGCCCGGTGCTGATTAACAACTGGGAGGCACACTTCTTTAAGTTCAATCAGGGCAAGCTGCTGCGGCTCGCGCGCCGCGCCAAACGCCTCGGCGTAGAGCTGTTTGTGCTAGATGACGGCTGGTTCGGCAAGCGCGACAGCGACACCTGTAGCCTCGGCGACTACACGGTCAACCGGCGCAAACTGCCGGGAGGCCTGCCCTGCTTCGCGAACCGTATCCGACGCATGGGCCTAAGCTTCGGCCTGTGGTTTGAGCCCGAGATGGTCAACCCGGACAGCGACCTGTACCGCGCGCATCCCGAATGGGCTCTCACCACGCCCGGAAAGAAACCGGCCCTTGGGCGCAACCAGCTTGTGCTGGACCTCTGCAACCCCGGGGTGCGCAACTACATCGTGGAGAACATCACGCGCATCCTCGACGAGGCGAATATCTCCTACGTCAAGTGGGACATGAACCGCCACATCAGCGACGCCTATTCCTCACTCCTGCAAAATCAGGGCGAGTTCTTTCACCGCTATATCCTCGGCCTATACGACATCCTCTCTCGCATCTTCCGGCCCCGGCCGCACATATTGCTGGAAAGCTGCTCGTCGGGCGGCAACCGATTCGATCTCGGCATGCTGTGCTTTTCGCCGCAGGTATGGTCTTCGGACGACACCGACCCCATCGAACGGCTGGAGATTCAGGGCGGGCTTTCGTACCTGTACCCGCTCTCGTCCATGGGTGCGCACGTCTCCGAAGCGCCGCACCAGCAGACACTGCGCAATACGCAGCTTTCCACGCGGTTCAACGTGGCCTGTTTTGGCTGCCTCGGCTACGAGCTGGATCTAAAGTACCTGACGCACGTGGAGAAAAAGGAGGTGCGCGATCAGATCGCGTTCTACAAGGCGCACCGCCGCACGTTCCAGTACGGGCGCTTCACGCGATTGCACGCCCGCAAGTCCAACAAAACACACTGGCAGGTATCCGCGCGGGACGGCAGCGAAGCCGTGGCGGGCTTCTTCCAGACGCAGGCAGTTGCCGCGGAAGGCTACGACTTCCTGCCCGCTTCGGGTTTCGACGCGGACAGCCGCTACACCGTTCAGACGCGCCCGCAGACCATTCCCATCCGGCGCTTCGGCGGCCTCGTCAAGCACATCCTGCCCATAACGCTCCATCCCGACGGCTTCATCGTGCGCACGGCCAACAAGCTCTATCCCCTGCCGGACTGCGTGGAGCGCTATGAGTGCAATGGCGACATGCTGAACGCAGGGCTTCGCCTGAACAACCAGTTCATCGGCAGCTACTACAACCCGCAAATCCGCCTCCTCGGCGATTTCGGTTCCAGCGTCTATCTCATCACGAAGCAGGTGGATTAAAGGCGGCGGTTGCCGTTCAAAGCATAAGCATATCGGTAAGCGGCAATAAAAAAATCGTCGGTTGTTTGGCCGACGATCAGTAAACATGCTTTTGTTTTTTTATTCCTGCAACTCACCAAACAGTATCTTCGTGTAATCGCGCTTGCCATACAGCACGCGCACGACATACACACTGCCGCCCTCATGCCGGTAAAAGATGAGATAGCTGCCGCTCACAAGGAAGCGGTAATGGTTCGGCATGTCGACCACAGACGACAACGGCGCGCCGCTGTCCGGAAAATCCGAAAGCCTGCGAATCGCTTTAACAATATGCGTCACCGTATTCAATGCCGCCGTGGGGTTTTCAAGCTCCGACGTGATATATTCTCTGATGTCCCGTAAATCGTTTTGGGCTTCAGGGGATATATGCAGCTTCATGCTACACCCCCAAATTCTTTTCGACTTCCTCCACTGACAGCCAGCCCTGCTCCCGGCCCACCCTTTCACCCTCGGCAAGCTGCGACATCAGCTTGATCGTGGCCTGCGTTTTCTCATAGTCCGCAATATCAACAAGCGCGTAGCGTCCCCTGCCATTCTTCGTCAAAAAAACCGGTTCGCCTGCTGCGACATCCCGTAAAACCTCGTTATAATTTCGCAGGTCCGAAACCGGCTTAATATTCGGCATACGATCACCTCTTTTTTCTTGCTGATATTATTATATACAAATCTTTCGAAATCAACAACAGCAGATTTGAAAAGATTCCACCTGCACACTTCATGATGATACCGGAGTCCGTGCTTTTGGAACCGCGGCTGGGCGGTTCACATTGCCCACATCCACTTTATCTGGTGATAAGCAAAAACGGAGCGAATCCAACACTCCGTTTTATAATCCTGTTATCCGTTATTCGCCCTCGTAGTAGTCCACCGGTTCCGGCACGGGAAAGACCATTCGGATGTCCTCCCCGAACACGCCCATCTTGTTGGAGTCCGGATAAAAGCATACCTCCGGGTCGTGCATGGTGTCGAAATCCGCGTAGACCAGCGGCTCCGTATCGGAAGTGTTCGTCAGCTTGTGCGCGCCCTTCTCGTTGTTGGGGAAATAGAGAAAGTCGCCCGCAGTCACCAGCCGCTCCCCCTCGGGCGTTTTCAGCCGTCCCGTGCCGCTGAGGATAAAGAAAACCTCCTCGTTACGCAGGTGGTAATGGTACGGCACCGCCGCTTTGCCGGGCGGCACCTCATATACCGCAACGTTAAAACCCGCCGAATCCTGCTTTCCGACAATGACCCTTCGGGTAAACTCAAAGCTCGGGTGATCCGCCTTGTGGACGCTCTCCGCCGTTTCTGCCCTGCGTACAAAAGCTTCTCCGCTCATAACAGTTCCTTTCGCCGCAGACAGTGCGGCAGGCCCTTATTATTTTTCCACGATATCGCCCGTGATTTCTCCCCGTGCGGTGAGATCGGACACGATCTGGTCGTAGAACTTCTTGTCGATCTTGTACTTCGCGCGGTATACGATATAGCCCACCACGATGCAGACCAACGGCACGATGAACATTGCAAGCTTCAGCCACAGCAGGCCTGTCGGCGTCACGTCGTCCGGAGTCTCGGCGCTGTTAATACCGGAGATCAGCAGCGTAAACGTCATGATGCCCGTGGCAACCGCGCCGCCCAGCTTGTTGATGAGCGGCTGCACGGAGAGCGTAACAGCCTGATTGCGCTTGCCGAACTTCCACTGGCCGTATTCAATGGTATCGGAGAGGAACATCAGCATCAGCAGCTGGATAAACGCCTCGCCGATAAACAACAGCACGCCCGCGATGCCGATGGGGATCATGTTCATGGGTGAGAAGAAGAACAGCACATAGCCCGCAAGCACCAGCACCGTCGCCAGCGTATAGAACTGCTTGCGTGACATGCGTTTGCTGATGAGCGGGAATATGATAAGCGCGCCAATCTGCGAAATCCCGAGGATACCCGCGAACAGCGAGTACATGTTTTCATCCTTGAAGGCGTATTTGAAGTAGTACGTGCCGAAGCTCGTCGTGGTCACATAGCCGATCGTGAACAGTGCCATCGAAATTACGGTAAACAGCAGCTGGTCGTTTTTGATGAGTGCACGGAACATGCCGCGCATCGTCGTCTTCTCTTCTTCCTTGAACTCGCCGCGGTATTCCTTTGCGCCGAACACCGTATAGAGCTGGAAACCGATCATCAGTACAGCAATGCCGATGGCTAGAACCAGCCAGCTTTGCTGCCCGGCTACCCCGGCTTCAACTCCAGACTGCTTGAATGTCTCGCCCAACCCGTCAGCCACGGGCAGCAGCGCCACCACCGTAACGAACAGACCAATGTTGGCGCAGATACGGGCAAAGGAACCGATCTTTTCACGCCGTTTCTGTTCCAGCGAGAGCGCGGGCATCATGGACCAGTAGGCGATATCATTGAGGCCGTAGGTGATATCCCACGCAATATAGCACACCGCAAAGAGCACGACGTAAACCACGTTCACCGTCTGCTCACTTCTCAGGCTTTCCAGAGGCTGTCCAAACCGGGTAAACAGCATGACCATGAACAATGCGCTCACAATCGCGCCGGATAGAATCCACGGCTTGTATTTGCCTCGGCGGGACTTGGTGTTGTCCACGATCAGCCCCATGAGGGGATCATTGAGGGCGTCGAAAATGCGCAGCCCCGTGAGTACGCCGCCCACCACTCCGAACATCAGGTTCGAAAGGTCCAGCACCTCGGTGAGAAAGAACACGAGGAACATGCTCTCGAGGGTATACAGCATATCCCGCCCGATGGTACCCATGCCAAAAAAGAACGTGTTTTTTGTATTGCGGCTGCCGCGCGTACCAATACCAATAGTAAGGCCAGCGACCGCTACAACGACCACCCCAACCGCGAGAACTAGCCAGTTCGCGCTCACCCAAGCCAAAATTCGATCGAACATATTGCCATCCGCCTTTTTATTATGATTCCGGAGCGCCGCTCCGAAACGATTTTCGCAAATAAGCCGCCGCCCGTGAAAGCAGACGGAAAGCCAGAATACAGGGTTTTCAGGAAAGTTGCGAAGGCGCCAGTCCTCCTACGGTGTGTATAACTGATTATACCATAATAAATAAGCCGCGTACAGCCCGCCCGTGCAAATCCGCCGCTGCCATTGTCTCCGCTGTCCATCGGGTGTATAATGATCCTGATCCAATTATAAAATCGATGGCAAAGGAGCCGCATATGAGAGTTTACGGGAAAATCCTGACCATGTTTTTGGCTTTCATTTTCATACTGGCCTTCGCAGCGCCTTCGGTCCTCGCGGACGACGCGCTGTCCTCGGGCGAGATCCGCATACTGTTTACGCATGACATGCATGCCTCGCTGGAGCCCGCAAGGCTGGAGAACGAGGACGGGCAGATCGTGGAGACCGGCGGGTTCGCGCGGCTGTATGCCGCCATCAACGAAGCGCGCGCTGCCTCCCCCGACTCCACGCTGCTGGTGGACGCAGGCGACTATACGATGGGCACGCTGTTCCAGACCATCGAGGACACGCAGTCGCCGGAGCTTAGGCTTATGGGCATGATGGGCTATGACGCCACGACCGTAGGTAACCACGAGTTCGACTACTCGATCACAGGCTTTGCGGACAGCCTGAATGCCGCGGCGGATAGCGGCGAAGCACTACCACCCTACGTGATCTCCAATATGTCACTGCCCGGCACGGACGAGAAATCTGAGGCGCTGCGCGCAGCGATGGATAACTACGGCGTACAGGATTACATCGTCGTGGAAAAAGGCGGCTGCCGCATCGGCATCTTTGGTGTCATGGGTGAGGAGCCCGTGGCCGACGCACCCGCATCCGCCCCGGCTGTATTTGAGGACATCAAGGATGCGGCAAAGCGCATGGTACAGGTGCTTAAGGAGCAGGAGAAGGTCGACCTCATCGTCTGCCTGTCGCATTCCGGCACCAGCGAAACCTATGCCGACTCGGAGGACGAACAGCTTGCCAAGGCTGTGCCAGATATCGACGTAATCATCAGCGGCCATACGCACACGGTTCTCAGGCAGCCCATCATCTCGGGCCATACCATCATCGCCTCGTGCGGCTCCGACAGCGCCTTTTTGGGCCAGCTCGACATCGTGCGTGAGGATGGCGTCTGGAAGGTTTCGGACTATTCTCTGCGCCCCATCGACGGTACCATCACCGGGGATGCGTCGATACAGGCCAAGGTGGATGAATTCAAGTCGCTCGTAGGCGATTACCTCTCAAAGCTCGGCTACAGCTACGATGAGGTGATCGCGTACTCGCCCTACCAATATTCGGACATCGACTACATGTACGCCCACCCGGATGACTATGCGCTGGGTGACATCACCGCCGACGCGTACATGCAGGCTGTCAGACAGTCGGGCGTGGACGCCGATGTCACGGTAGTGCCCATGGGTATCCTCCGAGCAACGATCAACCAAGGCGATATCACCGTGGCGGACGCCTTCAAGATCCTCTCCCTTGGCACTGGGCCGGACGGAGAAACGGGCTACCCACTGATCTCGGTGTACCTCTATGGCGGGGAGCTTAAGAACGTCTGTGAGGTGGATGCCTCGGTGTCGGGCATCATGAGCGACGCGCAACTGTTCTTCTCCGGCCTGAAATATACCTATAATCCGAACCGGCTCATCTTTGATAAGGTGACGGACCTGCAACTCGTCCGAGAAGACGGCAGCGTCGAAGTGGTGGAAGACGACCAGCTCTACTGCGTGGTATGCAGCCTGTATTCCGGGCAGATGCTTTCCTACGTGAAGGAGGAGTCGTTCGGCATCCTCTCCATCACACCCAAGGACGAGGACGGCGAAGCGCTGATCGACTTTGAGAGCCGCATACTCTATACGCCGGACGGCGCGGAGCTCAAGGAGTGGGAGTCGGTCGTATCGTTCCTCGGATCGTTCGAGCCGCAGAACGGCGTCAGCACCATACCCGCGCTCTACGCGCAGCCGCAGGGTCGCAAAACGGCGGATACCTCCGCCGGCTTCGCTCACCCCACCACGTTCGCGTGGATCGCCTATGGTGTGATCCTGTTGCTGCTGGCCCTCATCGCTCTCGCTATCGTGCTCATCGCACGCGGCGCAAAGAAGCGCAAGGCCCGCCGGACTGCTAAAGTGGCAATCGAAGCATAACGTCGGCAAAGCCTCTCCAAACCGGAGAGGCTTTTTATATATAGCTGGAAGCCTCCTATAAGGGGAGATGGCGCGCCGATACGCAGTACCGGCCTTTCGGAAGGGTGATGCCGCTAATCCACTAACCGCATAATCCATAGCCTTCGACCCTTACGCTGCTTTTAAACCAATCTGGCCACTTTGCTTTCACAACAAATACGGTGTATAATCGTTGTCCGACCTATAGTAAAATGCAACGAACGAATCAGTCCGTTCAGGATTATTCAGATTAAGCGGCATAATCGCTGTTATCTCAGGAGGTGAGTTCATGGACAGCTTCACGAAGGAAGAGCTGGAGGAAGCGCTCCGGGCCATCGTGTCAACGATCAGCAAGTGCGAGAAGGTACAGCCGAAGCTGAAGCAGGGTACCCCTCAGCATACGCTGCTCGTCCGCAGGATTAAAGCGCTTAACATCGCATCCGTGCTGATCAAAAGAGAATTGGGTTTGTAGGACCAGCATCTAATCGCACAAGGACTATCACCGCATCCTTGTTAAAGCATCTTACCGGTATAACAAAAATACGCCCCACCTTTCGGCAGAGCGCATTGCTGATGATACAATCGGTTATTCGACCGTGATCACGTTGACGGGGCAGTCCTCCGCAGCCTCAGCCGCGGCATCCTCGTCCTCTTTGGCAATCTCGTCCACATAGACCTCAGCCAGGCCGTCCTCCGCCATCCGGAAAACCCCCGGACAGGTATCGGCGCAGAGCCCGCAGGCGATGCATCCGTCCCGATCAATTTCTGCTTTCATCCTCTATCCTCTCCTGAACAAATGATAGTCTATTGTACCCGCTGTCCATGTGTATTATGCACCCATTATACAGCATTATGCTGCGATTTTAAACCACTGCCTCTGCCGCGAGTTCGTTGTGCTGGGCCCGCAGTTCACGGATGAACGAGATGCTCAGCAGCAGCGCGGCAAGGGTGGTCAGCACGTCGGCGGTGGGCTGTGCGTAGATGTAGCCTCCAAAGCCGAGCTTCGCGTTCAAAATGAGCACCAGCGGAAAGTACAGGATGCACTGCCGCCCAAGTGAAATCAGCATGGAACGCACCGCCTTGCCCGTGGCCTGAAACGTCGTCATCAGCGTAAGCTGCAATCCGATGAACGGCGCGCCCCAGCAGAACGCGTGCAGTATCTTTGTGCCGGCATTGATCACGTCCGGGTCGTCGGTGAACGCCGTAACGAAGCTGCGACCAAACAGTACGAACAACAGCGTGAAGAAACACGCCAGTGCCGTGTTGTACACCATCGTGGTTTTAAGCCCGCTGATGAGTCGATGATAGTTCTTTGCACCGTAGTTAAAGCCCGCGAAGGGCTGATACCCCTGTGCCATGCCGAACATCAGCATGATGCACATGCTGTTGATGCGCATTTGCACGCCGTTGCCTGCCACAATCGCGTCGCCGTACTGGTGTGCCAGCACGTTAGCCAGTATCATGGACAGGCCCATGATGATCGCGTTGACCGCAGCCGAAAGGCCGATCTTCAGCGACTGCCCGTAGATGCGGACCGAGGGCTTGAAGTCGCGCGGGCGGATGGACAGCAATGTCTTTTTGGAGAAGAAATGCAGCACATAATAGCCTGTGCCAAGCGCGTTGCCGATGATGGTTGCCCACGCTGCTCCCTCAATGCCGAGGCCGAAAACAAAGATGAATATCGGGTCGAGAATGATGTTGCTCACCACGCCAATGGTGATGCCCATTGTGGACTTTCCGGTTGCGCCTTCGCTGCGCACCAGTCCCGCCAGACCCACCTGCAGCACAGGCAGCACGCTGCACGCCGCGATGATCGTGAAGTAGCCGTCGGTAGGCGCAAAGGTATCCTCGCTCGTGCCAATGGCGTGAAGCAGCGGTGTTTTGAACAGCACCATCACCGCCGCCAGCACAACGCCCACGATGATGGACGTGTAAAAAGCCACCGATGTGGTGTGCCGGGCTTCGGTGAAGTCCTTTTCGCCGAGCTTGCGCGATACGTAGCTGGCCGAACCCACGGCGAAGATGTTACCGAACGCCTGAATCATCAGGAAGAGCGGCGTCACGACCGCCACCGCGGCGATCAGATTCGTATCACGCAGCAGACCGATAAAGAATGTATCGGTCAGATTGTATATTACCTGCACCGCCATGCCAAGCATCGTCGGCAGAGCGAGCCGCAGTATCGCGCTTTTAACAGGCACGTCTGACATCAGTTTAAGCCTTGTCTGATCCATGTTGTTTCTCCAGTTGTTTCAAAGTATGTTCGAGCGTTTTTACAGCCGTATCCAGCCCTTCCCGCTCCGCCGGGTTCAGAACTTCCAGACGGGCAGATACATATGCCTCGAATTGTGTGCGCAGCGCTTCCGCAGCACGGTTTCCCTCCGGCGTAAGACTTAAGGCTGTGCAGCGTCTGTCCTGCGAGGAACAGCGCCGGATAAGTCCCTTCTCTTCCAGCTTGTCCGCCAAGTATGTAAACGAACCGCATTCAAGGCCTGCCGCATGCGCATAATGCTTCATCGTCATTCCCGGTCTGAAATAGAGCTCCATCACCGTATGAGTCTCGGTATGGTTGAGCGGAACCCCGATCTCAGGCGTAAAACCGCAGCGCAACGCCTTCATCATCTCCGGAAAAATACGAAGCATATTCTGCACTGCTTCCAGTTCCACCGTTCACCATCCTCAGTCAAGTAATAAAGCACATCATAAGCCGATATATATTGATTGTCAATGAAAATATATTTAGAATTCTAATTATTTTTTCACTGGCGCAATAATGGAATCCATTGCATTGACAGCGCAGATATGGTATCATCAAGATAGTCATTTTGCACTGCATATCAACTACAGTACAAACTGAGCAGGCGATGAACCAAACGGTTCGTGGTGCCGGGCCGCCCAGGGCGGCAGCAGATTTTGAAGATTTCACATCTGCGGGACAGTGAGTGTTTCGCGGATGTGTTTTTTTAACCCCGCACAGCACAGTACAACAGAGTAGCAACAGCCAGCATTGCAAAAAATAAAGTGCAGGAGTTTTCAGCTATGAAAAAAGATGAAGGCGAAAAAATCATTATGCTGTGCCTGATCGGCAACATGCTTTTGCTTGCTCTCAAAGGCTCCATCGGCCTGCTCTCCGGCAGCGAAGCGCTCACTGCGGACGCGGTCAATTCCGCGGGGGACGTGCTGAGTTCTCTCGTCGTGCTGCTCGGCGTGCGCTACTCGCTGAAAGCGTCCGACGAAGGCCACCATTACGGCCACGGCAAGATGGAAGCGCTCGTGTCCATGGTCGTCGGCATCATGATACTCACCAGCGTGGTTCTCCTTGTTCTGGACGTGGTCAAAACAATATCCAGTCAAAGCGCGTCCGAACCCAGCTTCTACGCGTTGGGAGCTGCCGCGGTAGCGATCGCTGTCAAGGCGTTCATGTACAAAAAGACAGCTTCCGTAGGCAAACGGCTGAACTCCATTGCCGTCATCACCAACGCGAAGGATCACCGCAACGATATCTTCGCTACGTCGGGAACGCTGGTGGCGATCGGACTTTCGTTTATCGGACAGCATTTTGGCATCCGGACGCTGTCGCTGTATGCCGAGCCTGCACTGGCCGCGATCATGAGCATATTCATCGTTAAAACCGCTTTGGAGATCCTCATTGAGTCCAGCAAAATGCTGCTGGACGCCGCGCCTGACAAGGAAACGGTCTCCCGCATGCGGGAGATCACGGAAACCGTCGAGGGCGTGCAGAAGCTGGACTGGATCAAGTGCCGCCGGATGGGCCGTGGCCTGCTGGTGGACGCGGCGATTGAAGTAGCCGGCGACCTCACCGTCACAAAAGGCCACGGCATCGGCGATACTGTGAGCTGCGCTATCATGGCGGAATACCCCGAGGTGCTGGACGTGCTGGTGCATATCAACCCCGACCAGCCTTAGATCTGTAGATTCTATCATTAACGAGGGCGCTGCCCTCGCGCTCCCATCCAAGGGACCCGTCCCTTGAAAATCCCTTTATCTGTGGAACGCCCTGTCTAGGGCGTTCCGTTTGATGGGATTCTTAAGGGGCAATGCCCCTTAAGCGGTGGTTTGGAGGCAGGGCCTCCAAGAAATGGCCTTATCAACAGCCCGCACCCGGTATTTATCGGGCGTATTTTTTGTAGGTGCCGAGGTCGTAGCGGATGCTCTGGGGCGGGGATGGGTTGCGCTCCCCCACCACGCCCGCGCTCTCCAGCAGCTTGGCATGCTTGCTTTGCAGCTTGCTGTCGCCGCACTCCTCCCAGTATCGGTGTACGTGCAGCTCCGCCCACGCGACGATATCCGCCAGCTCCGCGTTGGGCAGCACGCGGGCGCGCTGTTCATCCGCCGCGCTCACATACCCCATGCGCCACAACCGCAGCGTCTCGCGCGTCACGCCGAGCTTGATGCACAGCCCGGATATGCTGTAGCGCCCGGCTTCCTCCGCTTCCTGCAGGTACGCGTCAACGCGGGCCCGCACCGCGGCAAGGTCGATGTGCCACTTATTGTCCCGCAGCTGCGCGTATTCCCCACCCAGTGCGCTCTCCATATCCTGCCCGCTGATCCGTTTCGTTCTGTCAGCCATATCAGTCCTCCTGTTTTTGGTCATCATAGACACATTCATCGCCCGCCACCGCTCAAAATTTACGCAGGGGTATTGACAAATATTCCGCCTCGCGTTACTATATCGTCGTACGATATATCGTACTCCGTTATAACATCATGCGTTATAACGCAAACTGATATAGGAGGCAATAGATATGGCAGAAACAACAGGCGCGCTGACCGAAGCGGTCTACTATATACTGCTGGCGCTGTTCGAACCCATGCACGGCTACGGCATCATGCAGCGGGTTCAGGCGCTGAGCAACGGGCGCGTAACGCTCGGCGCAGGCACGCTCTATGGTGCGCTGTCCACGCTGCTCGAAAAAGGCTGGATCGCACCGACCGGCAGCGGAACGGGCGACCGCAGGAAGGAATACACAATCACGCTGCAGGGCAAGGAAGCGGCGCAAGCGGAAATCAGGAGGTTGGAAGAGCTGCTTCAAAACGGCCGCAGCATCACAGGAGGTGCACTGCAATGAAACAAGTGATTCGGAAGGCGTACTGGAATTTTGAAAGGGAAGAAAACTGGCTGAACAACCTTGCGGCGCAGGGCCTTGCGCTCACCGACTACTCGTGGTGCCGCTACGTCCTGGAGGATTCGCAACCCGGAGAGTACATCTACCGCATCGAGCTGCTCGACCATTCTGCGAGGCATCCGGAAAGCCGGAGATATATCGAATTCGTAGAGAGCACGGGAGCGGAGTGCGTCGCCACCTACATGCGTTGGGTTTACTTCCGCAAAAAGGCGGCGGACGGCCCGTTCGAGTTGTACTCGGATAACGCTTCGCGCATCAGACATTACCGCAAGGTACGTGCGTTCTGGCTGGGGCTTCTCATCCTTGAGATCACCGCGTTTGCGCTGAACTTTGCCGTGCTGTTTGTACCGCCCCTGCCCATAGCCAATCTGGTGTGCGCGTGTCTGCTCTTCGTGTTGATCGTACTGTTCTCCTTCCTGTTCTTTGGGATGACGCGGCGGATTCGGGCACTGAAGCGGGCGCAGAAAGTAGCAGAAAGCTAAGCCACATCCTTTTGGGGTCATCTTGAGATTGGTTTCCTTTCGATGTATAATACAGGCAGCCGCTCCGCAATCCGCGGTGTGGCTGTATTCTTTTTTAGGAGGTATCCGCTATGAGAACAGCGAGTATGGTGTTGGGTATCATAGGAGGCGCTTTGGCTCTGTTGGGCGGATTGATGCTGATCCTTTTGGGCAGCTTCTTTGCCAGCGGTTTCTTTTACCAGTTGGATATGCCGTCTGATTTCCCGTTCGAATTGTTCACGCAGTTTTTACCCAGGTTTTATACGATTTTAGGAATTGCCGCTATGGCAGGCGGAGCAGTAGGCCTCGCGGGCGGAATTATGGTTAAAAAGAAAAACGTGACCGGCGGCGTGCTGCTCATCGTTGGAGCGGCAATCACCTTCCGCATCACGCTTATTCTCGCGGCGATCTTCGCGTTCGTTAAGGAGAAGCCCAAAGCGCCGGAGATGGCTTATCCGCCGATGTACCCATCGTATGCGCCGCCATATGTACCTTATCCGCCGTATGCGCCGCAGACACCTCCGCAGACCCCCTCAGACGGTCCTGCACCCGGCGATTCATCAGACAGCCCTCAGAGTTAATCGTCACTGCCTATATAGCCACAACGGAGGTCTTACCTTTGCCCGAAGACATCATCATCCGCGCTATGGAAGAGGCGGACATCCCCGCCGCGCTGGAGCTGTGGAAAGCCGTGTTTACGCCCAAGTCGTCTGCCGCGAACGAACGCCGCGAGGTGATCGCGCGTTACCTTGCGCGCAATCCGGGGCTCAGCACCGCCGCAGTGGATGCACAAGGCGCGCTTATTGGCACCGTGCTGTGCGGTCACGACGGGCGGCGTGGTTCCCTGTTTCACGCCGCGGTCATCCCGGCCTTCCGTCGTCATGGCATCGCGCGCCGTATGCAGGAGCGCTGCGTTGAGGCGCTGCGCCGTGAAGGCGTAGGTAGCGCGTTTCTTCTCGTCACGCCGATCAACCCCGGCTCGCAGGAGTTCTGGATTTCCGTCGGCTGGGAGGTCTTCCCCGAAGTGCGGTACGTGTTTAAGACGCTATAATATGAGCACCAAAGAATACTTTGGTGGCTATGCCTCCAAGCCTCCAAACCACCTCGCAAGGGGCTGTGTCCCTTTGGCGGGAGCGTGAGGGCAGCGCCCTCACATCTGACTTATTGACCAAGCTAAAAGGAGCGGCGAACCGCTCCTTTGTTTTTCACCGTTAACGCCGGGGTCTGATCTCCTCCACCACGATGCGGCCCGGCGTGTGCTCCACGACTACGATATTTGCGCCCTTCTCGATGTATGCGCCCGACGACATTACATTCTGCCGAAGCCCGCCGATCATGGCAATTCCCGCGGGCCGAAGGTCTGTCGCCGCTTCACCTGCCTTGCCCACAAGGCTCTCCGTATGCGTGTGGCTCACATAGCCCTCCTCAGGCAGCATGCTTACGCCCAGCATCAGCTTGCGCAGCAGACCCAGCTTTTTCAGCAGCAGATAAATCAGTGGCAAGCCCACCGCCGCGCCCAATATACCGATACCGAACACAGTCAGGAAGGTAACAAAATCGCGTGCGGCAAATATCATGCCCGCCACGATGCAAATGATGCCGAGGATGCCGAAAATGCCGAACCCCGGCACAATGAGCTCAATGCCGAGCAGCACCACCCCCGCCAAAAACAGCGCGATGCTCCACCACTCCGCAAAGCCGGCGATGTAACTGCCGCCGAAATACAGGCCGAAGCAGATGATGGACAGCACACCGAACACGCCAAAGCCCGGCGTGAAGATCTCGATGCCCATGCAGATGATCGCCGCAATGAACAGGATGCTCATCACTGTCGTGGAGGTCAGAAACTGCGCGGCAAGCACCGGGAAGCTCATGCTCTGCTCCTGCACGGTTTCGCCCGAATAGCCCAGCAGCGAAAGCGCGTCGTCCAGTGAGGACGCGGTCCCTTCCGATATTCCCAGCTCTAGCGCTTTGGACGCGGACAGCGTCAGCAGCGAACCCGCCTCGGTCACGCCTTCGATGGCGATGTCCTTGTCGGCCATGGCTGCCACAATCTGCGGATTACGCCCGCGTGCTTCCGCCGCAGAGGTGAGGATGCCGACCCAGGTGGAGAGCGTCTTTTCGTCGTTCGGAATGGTCTCCGCCGCGCCGATTACCGCGCCCGGGGCCATCACGATGCGTTCACACGAAATGGCGATCAGCGTACCAGCCGAAAGCGCGTTGCGCGTGATGTAGCAGCTCACCGGCACCGTCGCGTCCAGCAGTATCTCCTTGATGCTGTCCGCCTCAATGATCTGGCCGCCGTAGGTGTCCATTACCAGCACCACCGGGCTGCTGGACGCCTCCGCGCCTTCAATCGCATCTTTGATATACGCTGTCATCGCGGCGTTGACCTCGCCCGTGACCTCGACCACCACGACCCCGCCGGACGCTGCCTGCGCGTGTCCTGTGAGCGCAAACAAACAGAGCGCCGCGGCGGCGAATGCTCCGATCCTGCCGATCAACCGTTTCATGTTCGCCCCTTTCCGTGAACCTGTCCATTCACAAACCGTCGTCTCAAATTTACGAGGACGCCACCCTCGCACTCCCGCTTCTTTACTTGAAGAAAAGAAGCAAAAGGCATTTCCCACATGGGATTCTCAAGGGTCTGGACCCTTGAGCGAAGGTTTGGAGGCAGAGCCTCCAAGATCGCTGCACTTTTGGTTAAATAATAACAAAGCCCGAGAACTGTCCGTCCCGGGCTCATACGCTATGCGATCAGTGCTTACGCTTGCGTGCCGCTTCCGCCTTTTTCTTTCTCTTGACGCTCGGCTTTTCGTAATGCTCGCGCTTACGAAGCTCCGCCAGCGTGCCTTCCCTTGCGGTCAGACGCTTGAACCGTTTCAGGGCATTTTCTAAAGATTCGTTTTCGCCAACGCGTATTTCCGCCACTGCTTACCCTCCCTCCCGACTCCACAGGCGATTTAGCCCGCCAAACGGGAGTTTTTTCACACTAGAGTATTATAGACAACGACCAATGAATTGTCAATAACGATCGTCCGCCGCAAAATTGTATCTTTGTTTGCGCTGAATGCGATTTGGCCCGGTTTGATGCAGCGTATCGCACGCTTTCAACCCGCAAAATCCTTTGTCCGCGCGTCGTAATAATCGTATTGCGAAATTACTTTGAAGCCACTCGTCTGATAAAGATGAAACGCACGCGCATTTTCGCTGTCCACTTCGATCTCGATTTCGCGGTCTTCTTTTTGCAGCTCCGCTACGATCTGCGCGACCATGCTGCGCCCATAGCCCTTGCCCTGATGCTGCGGCGAAACGCCGAGGCCGAAGATATATAGCGCTTCATCGCCTGTGCTGACGCCGCAGATTCCCACGATCTCCTCATCCGCCACGGCCACATAATTATAGCGCTGCGGGTCTGCGAAAGCGCCTTCGACATGGTGGCGCGCCACCTCCGGCGCTTCCTCAAACGCCTCGCCGCTGATTGCGATCATAGCCGGGATGTCCTCTTTGTTCGCACGGCGCACCGTCAAGCTATACGATCCTGCTTCCACTCCGCCCACATACCGCAGCCGGTACTCCGAGTGCTCGATGGCAAGCTCCCACTTTCGCGCAATGGCCGCCCCATCGGGCATGGACGCCTCGTGCACCAGCAGCAGATTCTCATATCCGTATTTAGCAGTCTCCGCGCTCGCCCCTTTCAGCAGCCGCATGAAGTTTCCCTGCCGCCTGTAATCCGGATGCACGCAACCGGAAACCTCCGCCACGTCCCTTGTAGGCGCAAACACACTGATTATTCCAATCAGCGCATCCCCCTCGGAGAGTAAAAAGAAGCAGTCCATTTCCGGCACCACATTGATGCCGTTGTCAAGCGAGATGCGGCTGTCCGCACCGTCCGTTTGGGCACAGACCGCTTCAAGTTCCCTGATCTTTGCCGTCTGCGCCTCGGTCAGACGGTTCGTTTGTCTTAGCTCCATTCGTTTCCTTTCGTCAGTCCCAATATTCGAGGTTGTCAAAGTAGTCGTCCGCAGGTGCGCCTCCGATTAGCGCCTGCCAATCGTCCATCGTAATCAGGATACGCCCCTCGCTGCCGTCCGAGAGCGTAAAGCTCATGTAGGTTTCACAGTCCGTGGCGACAGGTGTCAGCCGCGACCCGACAGGCAGCATCATTTGCGTATATACCCCGCCCGCGAGCATCTCTACCGGCAACGGCAGAACCGTATGCATCGGCTCCCGGTCCTGTGTATCGACCACCATCTCCGACACGCACTCCAGCCTGAAAGCTGCGGTGATCTTGTATTCGCAGGTATACATCCAGCTGCCGATTATAAACAGATCGTCCCGCACCGTCACTTTAGTGCCGTTCACTGCTGCGACATATACGTCGAGTTCGTCCTTCAATACGGGTTTTCCGTTGCTGAAGGCAAACATGGAGGTGACGTAATCGTCGGAGCTGATATCCACAGTAGTCAGCAGGCCGGGTGCTCCGTTCGGTGCAGAGCCCAAATACGCATCCGCAAACCAGCCTTCGCATTCATCTGCAGCGGGTACCCGCTCAAACCCTTCCGGAGTCAGCACCCCCACATACACGATGCCATAATCCTCGTCCGTCGTCGCCACTACGACGGTTTCTTTTTCGTCGTCCCCATCGATATCCACTTCAAAGCGCTTCAGTTCGGTTAAGTCCTTGGGCAACGGTGCCAGCGTCGGAGCCACCGTGGGCGTGGGCTCCTTCGTCGGGGAGGGTGTCGGAGTTTCCGGAGACGGCGTATGCGTTACTTCAGCCGTCCGCGTGGCGGTGGGTGATGGCTCCACGGTCGGCGTCGGACGGTCGTGCATGCTGAAGAGCTGGCTGCAGCCCGATATCGCCAGCAGGCACAGCACCATAAGTATAGCGGCCAGCGCCTGATACCATTTCTGCATCATACCCTCCTTTTAAAAGGCGGAAGCCTGTCATGTCGCTTCTATACGGCTACCGGAGCTTCACCTTTAAAAAGCCGTTCGGCGCTATCCCCAGTAGTCCAGATTGTCGAAGTACTGCGATTCGTCCAGACCGTTGATTTTAAAGGTATAGCCTCCGTCAAATGAGCCAATGACCCTTCCCTCCCGGCCATCCTCCAGCCGGAACTTCATATAGCTGCTCCCGTTAGTCGATATCGGATAGATCAGAGTCCCCACAGGCAGCGTATCATCGGAGTATACGTTACCGTCCAGCAACTGCACAGGCAGCGGCCGGATGGTATGCGGCGGGTCCTTGTATTCCATATCCAACATCATTTCGGATGTCTGCTGCAGCGTATAATGGCTGGTAATCTTGTACTCGCAGGTATAGACCCAGCTGCCAAGCATCACGAGGTCGTCCCTCACCGTCACACTGCTTTCGCTTACGTTTGAGACATATGCAGATAGCCTGTATTTCATCACGGGTTTACCATCGCTGAACGAAAATACGCAGGTCAGATAATCGTCCGAACCAAGGTCCAGCGTCACCAGCACGCAGGGCTCTCCGTTTTGCGTTTTGCCGCTCCACACCTTGGAGTAGAAACCCTCATCGACGGCGACACGGTCATAGCCATCGGAAGTAAGAACGCCGATGTACACGTTGCCATAGTCCTCGTCCGTGGTGGTGATGACCACCGAATCGTTGGCACCGTCCCCGTCCACATCCAAAACAAAGCTGTCAATCTGGACGAGATCTTTGGGCAGCGGGGCAAGCGTCGGGGCTGCCGTGGGCGTGGGCTCCATCGTCGGGGTGGGCGTTGGCGCTTCCGGAGATGCCGTAGGCGTTGCTCCAGCCGTCCGTGTAGCTGTGGGTGAAGGCGTAACGGTCCGCTCGGGCGGATCGTGCATCGCAAAAAGCTGGCTGCAGCCCGTCATTGCAAGCAGGCACAGCGCCATGAGAACGGCTGCCAGCGCTTTATTCAATTTCTTCATCTCAAGAGCTCCTTCCCGAAACCTGGTCAGCACCAGTACACTGCAAATAATCTTTCTCACTCACGTGAATGATCATGACACCGCAATTTTCTCCGCGCGTGTAAAGTACCCTCCCCTGCCAGCTATCCTCCAGTTTGAACGACATATAGCTTTTATCCGTCTGACGACACGTGCCAGACATAAGTTCCGGCAGGAAGTGGTCTTAGCCCCAATACTCGATATTCTCAAAGCATTCATCCACGTTCATACCGCGTATAACGGTAAATCTCGCCTCTTCCCTCACCTCCGCCGTCAGCTCGAGTGGCGGCGAGGCAGTCAGTGCGGATGAGGTGCCGCCACCGCAGGTGTGGCCTGAACAGCTGCCGCAGGCGTAGCTTGCGCAGATTCGTAATCATTGATAATATCGGTGCAGCCCGTCAGCAGAGGGATATAAAGCATCACAAAAGCAGCAAGAAGCACCATCGTTTTCTTCATCGTAAACGCTCCTTCAGGTACATCTTCCTCAGATGACTATATCCTGTTTTCTCTTGAATTACAAGGTTCTGGCGGCGCTGGTCGGTTACACTTCCCGACGCAGCTTGTTCAATGCGGCTTCAAAATAGTCCGGTAACGGTGCGGTGAACGTCACGCGCTCATCCGTTGCGGGATGGATGAAGCTGAGTTCTCCCGCGTGCAGCAGCTGTCCGCCCTTGTGCAGCCGCACGTTCTTCGGGCCGTACACCGGGTCCCCTGCGACAGGATGCCCAATGCTGGCCAGATGCACGCGGATCTGGTGGGTGCGCCCCGTTTCGAGCGCGGCCCGCACATAAGTGAACTCGCCGAAACGCTCCATCACGGTGATGTGTGTCACCGCGTGGCGTCCGCGGCTGTCCACCGCCATCTTTTTGCGGTCAGTATGCGACCGGCCGATGGGCTTATCGATATCGAGGCTGTCTTCTTTGATGTTGCCATGCACGATGGCGGAATAAACGCGGCGTGCGCTCTTGTCGGCCAGCTGTGAAGAAAGCACGGCGTGCGCTTCATCGTTCTTGGCCACCACGAGCAGGCCGGAGGTATCCTTGTCCAGCCGGTGCACGATACCCGGCCGCATCTGTCCGCCGATGCCCGAAAGGTTATCGAGCGCGGAGAGCAACCCGCCTGCCAATGTCCCGGTCGCGTGACCCGGCGCGGGATGCACCACCATGCCCTGCGGCTTGTTCACCACCGCAATATCGCTGTCCTGATACACGATATCGAGCGGGATGTCCTCCGCTTCAAGCTCCGAAGGCGCGGGGTCGGGCATAACGACAACAATCTCGTCGCCCGCCTTCACCTTATCGCCGGGCTTTACTGCATTGCCGTTTACCGTCACATTGCCGTCAATAATCGCATTGGTCAGCTGCGTACGCGATACGGGCAGCTCCTTAGCAAGATATTTATCGAGCCGCGGCGCGGCTTCCTGTACTGTTATCCGGTATTCTTCCATAGCCGTATTCTAGCATCCGAACCGCCTAAAGGCAACGGCACAGGCCGGGTTGGTGCCTTTTTTCGGCCGCTATGGTATTCTGAGAACACCAAAACTTCGGAGGCGTTATGAAAAACCGTACGCTGGATTTCAAGCTGATACTCCCCAAGACCATCGATAACCGGTACCGCGGGTTAGCTCCTGCGAAATACTTCTTCTATCTGGTCGTGCTGTTTACGATCGCACGCAGCCTGATCCACATCTTTGCGGCCGACGGCGGTGCGCAGAGCATTGCCACGATCCCGCTTGACACCTTCTCCCCTGCCAATGCCGCAGACACGGTTATTTACCTTTTCGCCGTGTGGGGCCTGTCGCAGCTGCTCATGGGCTTCGTCTACCTGCTGGCTGCACTGCGCTGGCGTTCGCTGATCCCGCTGATGTACGTGCTGGTTGCGCTGGAATACGCACTGCGGCTCACCATCGGCCACGCAAAGCCCATCGAAACCCTCGGCACCGCACCCGGCGAAATCGGCAACTATGTGCTGGTACCTGCGGCCGTTCTGATGCTGATACTTTCGATCATTCGAAAAAAGGATGAAACGGCGGCGCGCTGACAACGCCGGACATGAAAAAACGCCGCCTTTCGGCAGCGCATTTGTATCAATTTACTTGTCCTGTTCTCCGCTTTCGTCCTTTGCATCGTCGATATCCTTACCGGCTGCATCGTCCTCCAGCGTCTCATCCTCCTCGAGTGGCTCATCCTTCCTGTCGCGCCGCGCAAAGATCGGCTTGCCGTCCTTCTCCTTATGGATGAACAGCAGGTAGATGGCCAGCATAATGGAGCCCACCACGAGGCAGGAGTCCGCTACGTTGAAGATGAACGGAAAATGCAGGCCACTGAAGTCCAGAAAGTCGCGCACATACTGAAACATAATGCGGTCGATGAAATTGCCCACCGCACCCGCAAAAATGAGGGCGAGACACACGCGCAGCCATAGGCCCTGCTTTTTGCGTGCCGCCACCATATAGATGGCAAGCGCCAGAAGCGTGATGGCCGTTACGATCAGGAAAAATGTCTGTGCCCAAGGCATGTTATGGAACAGCCCAAACGACGCACCGGTGTTTTCGATATACGTCAGGCTGAATATCTTGCCCAGCACCGGCATCGATTCCCACGGCCCGAGAATGGAGGTGATGATGTGCTTGCTGATCTGGTCGACGACGATCGCCGCCGCAATGATCAGTATCTGCAGCACAAAACGCTGCTCATGTATCTTATCGTAGGCCCGTTTGATCCAATTCCCCATCAGTCGCCCTCCCGGCTTTATATCGTATTTTCGCGGCCTTCAGCGAGCCGCTTGATGTTGGCGCGGTGCGAATACCACACGAGCAGGAGCAGCACAACGCATGTCGCGTGGTGCCACCAGTTACCGGTGTAAAACACTACAGAGCTGGCCACCATCAGCATGGTGCCAAACAGCGATCCCACCGAAACGAGCCGTGTAAGGGCGATGATCACCGCGCAGATGCCAAAGCCGATGGCCGCCTGCACCGGCATGATGATGAGGAACACACCGAGGCTCGAAGCCACACCCTTGCCGCCGTGGAATTTTAAGAACACGGGCCAGATATGCCCGATAATAGCCGCCATGCCGCAGATGCACGCGCCCAGATGCACGTCTGTCATACTAAAATTAACGAGCGGCGCCGCGCCGGTGACAAGCTCCGGCACAATCAGGCCGCCGATGAATGCGGCAGCCGCACCTTTGGCCGCGTCGCCCACAAAGGTCACCAACCCGATACCCCAGCCGTAATTGCGGATCACATTCGCTGTGCCCGCATTGCCGCTGCCCACATCGCGGATGTCCTTGCCGCGGAAAAGCTTTGCCGAGATATATGCAAATGAGATACAACCGATCAGGTATCCCACAACCACAACCGCCACGATTCGCAACACAAAACTCCAGTCCATTGTCCGATACCTCTGTATGAATTTCTATGCCCCTTGGGTTCCTTCGGCGCGCCCTTGCGCCCGTTTTACGAGTTTTTGTTCCGGGCCGTCAGCGAGATGGGCGTACCCGAAAAGTCGAACGACTTGCGCAGATAGTTCTCCAGATACCGCATGTACGAAAAATGCATCAGCTTCGCGTCGTTGACAAAGATCACGAAGTGCGGCGGTGAGACCGACACCTGCGTCGCATAATACACCTTCAGCCGTCTCCCCCTGTCGGAGGGTGGCTCGGTAGCCGTCACCGCTTCGGAGATGCACTCGTTCAGCAGCCCGGTGGAAATGCGGCGCGCGCCGTTCTCCCGCGCGGAGACCAGCATGGTCAGCAGCTTATCCATACGCTGCCCGGTCAGCGCCGAAATGTACACGGTCTGCGCGTAGCGCATGAACGCGAGGTCCGAGATGATGCTCTTGTCGAACGCGTTCACCGTGTGGGTATCCTTCTCCACTGCGTCCCACTTGTTTACCGCAACCACGCATGGCTTGCCTTCCTCATGCACAAAGCCCGCGATCTTCACGTCCTGCTCCGAAATGCCCTGGGTCGCGTCGATCATGACCACCGCAACGTCCGCCCGGCGCACGGCTGCCAAAGCCCGGATCACGCTGTAGCGCTCGATGGACTTGTCGTCGATACGCGCCTTTTTCCGAATGCCTGCCGTATCGATGAGGATGTATTTCTGTCCGTCCCGTTCAAACGGTACATCGATGGCGTCGCGCGTGGTGCCTGCGATGTCGGATACGATGGTGCGCGCCTCGCCGATGATGCGGTTGACCAGAGACGATTTGCCCGCGTTGGGGCGTCCCACCACCGCGATCTTGAGCGCGCTGGTCTCCTCCTCCGCCTCGGTTTCGTCAAAGTGAGAGATCACTTCGTCCAATAGATCCCCGATGCCCAGGCCCTGTGCCGACGATACCGCAAACACGGACCCTACGCCCAGTCCATAAAAATCAAAAGCGGTCTGCTCATCCGCCGGGTTATCGGCCTTGTTGACCACCACGATCACAGGCTTGCCGCTGCGCCGCAGCATCTCCGCAATCTCTTCGTCGCCCGAGACGAGGCCCTGTTTGGCGTCCACAAAGAACAATATCACCTGCGCGATATCCACCGCAAGCTGCGCCTGCAGCCGCATCTGCTTTGGGATTATCTCGGTCGCATCCGGGTCGATGCCGCCCGTGTCGATCATGGTAAAATTACGGCCCAGCCACTCCGCGTCGGCGTACAGCCGGTCGCGCGTGACCCCCGGCGTATCCTCCACAATCGCGATGCGCCGCCCTGCGATTCTATTAAAAAATGTGGACTTGCCGACGTTGGGCCGTCCGACAATGGCCACCAAAGGCTTTGCCATTCCTACTCCTTCTGTATCTGCTCCAGCCACTCCGCCACGCCTGCGGTGGGAACCACGGGCACGCCGAGTTTATCTGACAGCTGATCCACGGTCATATCATCCAGAAACACGCCTTCACGCACCGCGCTTGCCGGAATCAGCAGCGCCTTGCCGAGCGGCTTATCCTGCACGGCCGCTTCAAAATCCCGTCCGCACAGCAGCCCCGCCACGGTGATGCTGTGTCCAAACGTGTTGTTCTCCGCGCGGTATACGTCGATGCGCGCACCGCACGCTTCTTCCACACGCTTTGCCAGCCCTGCAATCAGTGGGTACGCGTCCGCGCCGGTTGCGATGCTGACATGCCCGCCGGTTTTGCGGCAGCCCGCCAGCGCCTCTGCGCCGTCCATCAGCTGCGCAATCAGCCCCACGCCGTTTTCAATCTGCGGGTAATCCTCGTAGCTCTCCGCACCGGGCAATTCCAGCCCGGCCCGCAGGTAATACTCGTCCGCGGCGAACACGAAGCGCGTCCCGATACTATTTAAACACGCCTGCTGCCATTTTTCAACCTCTTTAACGGTAGCCGCCGCCTGCTCTCTCGTAATGGGTTCAATCTGCGCCAGCCCCTGACGATGCGCAGTTAAACCCACCGGCACCACCGCAAGGCTTTGCGCCGCCGGGTACAGCCCCCTCAGGAAGCGGAAGGTCTCCTCCAGCTTTTCGCCGTCGTTCCAGCCCGGGCAAACCACCGCCTGCGCGTGAAACTGGATGCCGCGCCGCCTCAGCGCCTTCAGCACCGGGCGTATGGCCAGCCCCTTGGGATTGCCCGTCATGCGCCGCCGCAGTTCCTCGTCCACGGTATGCACCGAGACGTACAGCGGACCTGCGCCGCGCCGCAGGATACGTTTTATTTCATCCTTGCCGATATCGGTCAGCGTCACATAGCCGCCCGCCAGCACCGACCAGCGCCAGTCCTCATCCTTGATGTACAGGCTTTTGCGCATACCGCGCGGCAGCTGGTCCACAAAGCAGAACACGCAGCGGTTGCCGCATACGCATTTTTTGCCGAGCAGCGGCTGGGTAAACTCCAGCCCCAGATCCTCACCCGCATCCTTCCTCATGCGCAGGGTCAGCGTAGCGTCCCCGCGCTGCACGCGGAATTTCAGCCGCTCCTTTGCACCCAGCCATACGTAGTCAATATAGTCAATCAGCGGCTCACCATTCACGGATATGATTTTGTCGCCCGCGCATAGTCCGGCCTCTTCCGCCGCGCCGCGGACGCCCTTCACTTCAAACAAAAAGGCCCTCGCTTTCGCTCGGGCTATTATACATGATTTCTCTGAAAAGCGCCATATCAGGTTTCCGCGTGCCGCTCGTGTCTGCCCACGCGGCGGGGGTGCCGCAGCGCCAGCAGAGCCGATACGGCGAAGCATATCCCAACGGCGACCGATACCGCGCATATGCCCGAAAGCCATGCGGAGGAATCCACGCCGGATACGATCCGAACAATATGCCCTGCTGCTTCATACAGGCCCGCGAGGATCGGGGCAAACAGTGCTGCTCGGCGTCCGATACATATCAATGCTGCCACCGCAATGGCCGCGCCTTCGGCATACGGCAGAAATGTGATGGTATAGTCGCCCCAGATCAATTCCTCCAGACATGAGAACAGCACGCACAATGCGGCAGCCACGGGCAGCCCGGTCGGAAAGTCTCGCTGGCGGATCAGCGCGGCGACCGGCGCGAAGCAGTAGAACAGCCCTGCGAAGCAAAGTGAAAAGCCGTTTGTCACACGCACCGTGGGCAGCAGCATCAGTGCCGCCGTGCAAATAAAATACAGCACGAACGTTGTGCCCGACACACAGAACGGCTCCGCCGCCCTGCGCAGGCTGCCGGTCAAATACAGCACGGGTAATCCCAATATCACGATCAGCGATCCATCCATAAACACGCTCCGATTAAAAATACTTTGATCTTATTTTGGCTCGGAAAGCGTACCGAAATGCGCGGGATCCGTAAAAATCACCGATTCGGTACATTAAAGCCTTGAATGTATCAGGCATTTGCCTGTATACTGTAAGCGGTGGCGGTGATCTTTTGTTGGTTTTTCAAAGGAGGGCCGCATGCAACATAAAAACAAGGTAACCAAATTCATTCCGCTGGCGCTATCCCTCGTCGGCATCGTTTTGTGGACCATCGCGCGCTACGCCCGCGCAGATTTCGTCGATTGGGTCGATTTCGTCATGTTTGTACTTGCGTTGGTATTGCCTGCCGCTTTGCTCACTTTGTGTTTCGGCAATTTTTCCGCAACCCTGCGGAGCCATGCCGCAATTATCGCGATCATCGTCGCCGCAGCGCAGGTAGTCATCGCCATAGTGTATTATTACGTCTTCACCGTGGAGGGTGGTGGCCGCGCGCTCGAAATGATACCGGGCTCCGCGCTTGTGCTCAGCGTAGTCGGCCTCGTCCGCGGGTATCTCATCAACCTGATGTACGCGATTGCGGGCGCAGCGTTTATCGCGTCCTCCGCTGGCTGCTTCTTCGCGCTCCACATGCCTACCGTCAGCACTCCGGAAGCTTCGAATCAAGAGGCTAACCCTGCAGAGCAGGAATGAAAAAGAGCGCCGTCAGGGGCGCCCTCGAAAAGCGCATGGCCTGTGCCATGCAGACGGTATATCGTATTATTACGGCTTGGGCTGCTGAGCCGGTACGACTGGCTTGTCCACAAGCTTTGCCGTGCTCTGCACCGGAGCTTTTTCAGCCGGGCCGATCGTGCATTTACCCTTGAATATCGCGCCTTCCTCGATCGCCACGCTGATCGCCTCAAGATCACCCAGCAGCTTCGCGCCCGCGTTAAGCTGCACGACTCCCTGGGCCACCACGTTGCCCGTTACGCCGCCCGCGATGCTGATGTCTCGTCCGACTACCTGGCCCTCCACCATTCCTTCCGGGCCGATGACCACGTTGCCCGCCGCAGTTACGTTGCCCTTCACTGTGCCGTCGATGCGCACGCCGGCCTTGGTGCTGATATCGCCCGTAAATGAGGTCGCGCAGGGAATGCAAGCGTCGGGTATGTTCTTATAATTGCGAGCCTCATCCAGTCTCGGTTTTGCCACAACTACCCCTCCTTAATTAATGTGTATATCTTTCGGCCGTCTAACGGCCTATGGTTTCCAGCAGATAGACCTATTCCTGATCCGTCTCGAGTTCGCCAATCTGCTGCTCGTACTGATTGATCTGCCCGCTTTGCTGTTCGAGCTTGGTATTGAGCGAGTCGGCTGCGCTCGTAAGCGCCTTAGACTTCAGCAGCGAATCCGTGGTCAAATATACGCTCACCGCCACGATCGCGACCAGCACCAGGGCAAGCGTGATCATGAGGCCGCGGTGGATCGTCAGGCGTACAGGCGCGCGGTGCGTGCACTCGCGCGAGCTTACGGTAACGCAAATCTTTTCTCTGAAAAAACCGGTTTTCTTTTTCACTGCTGACCTTCCGCGAATTTCTTTGCTTATTGATACCACCTCCCGGCATGATGAAACGGGAATCTACCTTCCAGTTTGTGAGAAGTAATCTCGTACCGCCGCAAAGTTCTCTGCAAGCTGCGCGTGGTCCGAGAAATTGTTACGGTATACCTCGAGCATCATTCCGCCGTCGTAGCCGGTCTGCAAAAGGGCCTGCCGGAATGCGGCCATGTCCATTTCGCCCGAAAACGGCAGCCGGGGAAACACGCCTTTTGAGGTGTACGCGTAGTCGCAAATATGAATATTGGCGAGCCGCCCTTTGGTACCGGGAAGAAACTCCTCCGGTCTAAAGCCCGCCTGTGCGGCCTGCTTGACATCGAGCGTAAAGTACAGGTTATCCGTGCATTCGCGCCGGAGCAGCTCTTCCGCAAAGTCGGGGCGCTCATACCAGCAGTAGTGTACGTTCTCCCACGCGAGCCGGATGCCGTACCCTGCGGCAGCGTCCGCCAGTTCCCCGGTGCGCCGCGCGATATCGTCCATATCCGCGCTGTTTAACGTCATACGCTTTAAATTGACCGGGCCGTGAAACACGTATACCCCGGCGCCGAGCGTAGCGGCCGCCTCCAGCACCTTATGGAATATGCCATCCGCTTCGCTGCGCGCCCGCATGTGCCTTGTAAAAAGCTGCGGCTCAAACTGCAGCGAAAACGCGTGTACCGAAAATACCCTGATGTCCTGCGCCTGTGCGCGTGCCTTCAGCTCCGCAACAAAGCCGGGTTCGTATTCACCGAGACAGCTGAAGAAAACTTCGGTGACGCCTGCATTCAGACCGCCGACAGCGCCTATCGCGTCTTCGACATAAAGATTAGGAAAAAAGCAGGCTGTAGATACTCCAAATTGCATAGACGCCTCCGCGCAACCATTATATCAGATCACAGAAAGAGAATAAACAGGCAAATCCTGAATCTGTTTAGACATAATTGCGTAAATTTTCACAGTAGATACCGCATAATAAGAGGATAAGCGCCAGCGCTGTCGAAATATTATATTCATATATTTACCGGCACGGGCACTGCCCGAACTCTATCCGGCCAAGGAAGAAACGATGGATTTTGCTCAGTACGAGGCGCTTGCCGCCAAGCTCAAAGTGCTCAGCCACCCGGTGCGACTGTGTATTGTGCACGGAATCGCGTCCAAAGGCTGTCATGTCAAGCAGATCTGCGAAACGCTCGGCGTACCGCAGCCTGTGATCTCGCTCCACCTCTCCAAGCTGCGCGCGGCAGGAATCGTCGAGGGTGAGCGTCAGGGCAACCACGTGGAATATCACGTGGTGGACAACGCGGCTTTAGAGCTTCTTAAAATGTTGCCTAAATAATAAGTGGGGGACAATACGATGAGACTGCAGGAGTACAAAGCGCCCGATTTTTCGTTACCCGTTTTTATCAGCGCGCCCGACGTGATCCTCGCCGAAGCGGAACAGGACGGACTCGTGCCCAAGGGCTATCACGCGACCAGCATCTACCCGGAATACTTCAAGATCGGCGGCGAATGGCGGCTGATTGAACGCAGCCGCATGGACTGCGCCGTGGTCGTCCGCGACGGCATGCCCTACGCCGTGGAGCACCGCAACGTCCGCAAGGGCGACTCCGTGGCACTGGGCCGCACCGAAAACGGCACCTCAGGCATCTATATGCACATGGACGGCTTTATGAGCGAGGCGGAGGAACGCGACGGCTTTGCCTTCCGCGGCTCGCGCACGCGTGAAACCTCCTATTCCCGCGATTACGACAGCCTGTACGAGCTGCTGCGCTACGAGAAGGAGCACGGCTTTGTGGTCTGGGTGCTCGGCCCCGCGTGTACGTTCGATTTCGACTCGCGCCGCGCCATGTCCTCGCTCGTGCGCCGCGGATATGTGCATGCGCTGTTCGGCGGCAATGCGCTGGCCACACACGATCTGGAGGCCGCGGTATTCCGCACCGCCCTGGGACAGGATATCTACACGCAGCGCAGCATCCCCAACGGCCATTACCACCACCTCGACACGATTAACCTCGTGCGTGAGAGCGGAGGCATCCGTGAATTCATCCGGGCACGCCACATCGAGGATGGTATCATGGCTTCCGTGGTGCACTGCAACATCCCTTATGTGCTCGCAGGCTCCATCCGCGATGACGGCCCGCTGCCCGACGTCATCGCCAACGTCTACGAGGCGCAGGCGCAGATGCGCGCGCACCTGACGCAGGCCACCACGGTGATCGCGCTCGCCACGCAGCTGCACGCCATCGCCACGGGCAACATGACCCCCAGCTATGTCATCAAGGAAGGTGTGATTCGCCCGGTAAGCTTCTATACGGTGGACGTTTCGGAATTCGCCGTGGGCAAGCTGCATGACCGCGGCTCGCTCTCCGCCCGCTCCATCGTCACCAACGTGCAGGACTTCCTCGTAAATCTGGAACGTGGGTTAAAGTAAGGTACAACACAAAAGGAGCGTCTGTGCAGACGCTCCTTAATTTTTTCCCGTTTTATATCAGTCTGCGCTTTTTAAGCGGCGCGGTCATAAAGCGCGCCATCGCTTTCGCGCCTGTCAGATAAACGAGATGCGCGTCATTTCTGGTGTTTGCCATCATGCGCGGCACAAAGAACGCAGCCACCGTCTCAGGTGTATCGGCCAGGATGTTAAATACCTTCCTGAACTGTTCGTCATGGATAACCGGGGACTCGTCACCCTCAGGTGCCTTCGTGATGAAATCGGTAAGCATCATGCCGGGTGAAAGCCTGCCTGCTTTTACGGATGTATGCGCCAGCTCTTTGGCCAGCCCTTGCATAAAGTAGGTAAGCGCGCGCTTGGAAGTACCGTAGAGTATCGTCCTTTCCTGAATCATATCGTTGGAGCCCAGCCCTTCCATGCTCCAGATTTGCCCGCTGCCCTGTGCAATCATATTTTTTGCCGCAACCTGACTGCCATAAATCATCCCGCGTATATTGACGCCGATCAGGCGGTCAACGTATTCCGCTCCCGTATCCCAGATATATTTGTGCGGGGCGTTCTGCCCGGCGTTGTTGATCCAGATGTCCACTCGGTCAAATCGACTGACAGATTGGTCCCAAAGCCGCTCCACTTCCTCGACGCGGCTGACGTCGCACTGCACATAGATCACTTTATCTGCGTACCCGGCCAGCGCCTGCTTTGCGGCATCCGGCAGCGCCGCGTGCCGGCCGGAAAGCACAACGCGGCAACCACACCGAAGGAATTCCTTTGCCATCTCAAGCCCAATTCCACGGGTACTTCCGGTAATCACCACCGTTTTCATGCGCTGTCCTTTCCCGGCCCTTCCGGACCGTACCCTTTGGGCCCATTCTACCACGCTTCAGTTTGGATAATCAACGTCGCATCTGCCCATTGCTTTGCATATCTTTCTTCCAACTGCTATAATATGCTTAGGGGGTGGCCTATGAAAAAGCACACCAAAAAACTGATTGCACCCATCGTCATCACGGCGTTGCTGGCGGCGTATCTCATCGTGTACGTGTTTGTCATTACCCTGATACCCGTCACGCTGTGGATCAAAATCGTGGGCGCGGTCATACCCCTCGCGCTGATTGGCGTGTGCATTTTTGTGCTCGTCGAGCGTATCAAAGAAGTCAGGAGCGGTGAAGAAGATGATCTTAGTAACTACTGAAACCATCACAGGCAAAACGCTTGAAATGGTGGGCCTCGTCAAGGGCAGCACCATCCAAACGCGCAACATCGGCCGGGACATCACGCAGGCATTCAAGACGCTCGTGGGCGGTGAGCTCAAGGCGTACAACGAGATGATGAACAACGCGCGGGCACTGGCCACCAAGCGCATGGTGGAGGAAGCTGAAACGCTGGGCGCGGACGCCATCGTATGCATCCGCTATGCATCGGCGGCGGTCATGTCGGGCGCGGCAGAGGTTGTCGCCTACGGCACTGCGGTAAAGTTTAAATAAGTCAAAAACAAGCAGGGCCGAGCAAAGATGCACGGCCCTGTTTTCATTCGGATTGACTGTTGTCTATGCTCAGGCTTCCTTGCCGACGCCGCTGAAGCAACCGCTGACGTATTCGGCGTCCGCCTTCTTTTTGCCCGCGATCTGCACAATGATCGTGACAAGGATCGAAACCGGCAGGCCGATGAACAGCGGGTCGAGGTTCTGGATGAACGTGCTGGAGCTGAGCGTCTGCGCCGCACCGCCGGTCAGGGCACTAACCAGCCCGAACACTCCCGCCTCCTTGGCGTGGAATAACAGCATCCAGAGCAAACTCGCGATGAACCCGGCAACCATACCGGAAATCGCCGCCGTCTTGGTCAGCTTTTTGGAGTACAGCGCGCCTACGTACATGGGCAGAAACGCGGCTCCGCACAGGCCAAAGAACAGCCCCGTCGCAATCGCAATCGCGCCGTTCCATATTTGCGGCAGCACGTAAGACAGCACGACCGTCAGTATAATCGTAATCAGCGTGCCGATACGCGTCGCCAGCATGCTCTTCTGACTTGTGGATTTCTCATAGTTGATGATGTCCCGGCCCGCCGCCGTGCCCATCGCGTGGAACTGTGAGCTGATCGTGGACATTCCGGCCGCCATCAGCACGACCATGAATATCGTCACGAACCACGGCGGGGTGAACGTGTTGAGGAACGCCGGGATGATGCCGTCGATCCCCGCCTTACCGGCCGCTTCGATAGCAATCTGGCCGGAAGCGTTGAAAAACATCACGTTGGAAAGCGCGCCTACGACGAACGCTACACCCGTCATCAGCAGGATGAATACGCCGCCGATGGGTATCGCGCGGTTGATCTCGCGATCACTTTTGACCGTCATGAACCGCACCGCCAGCTGCGGCTGAGCCAGCACGCCGATGCCCACGCCCGCCACAATGCTCGTCACCACGGTCATCCAGTTTTTAGAGAAAAGCTCGGGCATAGAGGTCCACCCGGTAAAGCCGGGCAGGAATGTTGCCGTTTTCTCTGCCACCACCGGATTCTTGACGAGATCGGTCAGCGCCTGATGCGCCTGCGTGATGCCTCCCAGCTTTGAATATACGATGACGATCAGCGTCAGCATACCGAGAATCATCAGCGAGCCTTGGAACGCGTCTGAATACATCACGCCCTTGAGGCCGCCGAAGATGACGTACAGCGCAACGATCACCGCAAACAGCGCCAACGCAAAGTTGTAGTCCAGACCCAATCCAGTAGACAAAATTTGCGTCACGCCGATCATCACCGCCGCCGTATAGACGGGCATGAATATGAAGATGACCCACCCGGCAAACTTCTGGATGAACTTCGAATTAAACCGCTTGCCCAGCAGCTCAGGGAATGTATGCGCGTCAAGGTTGCGCCCGATATGGCGCGTGCGTTTCCCGAAGAATATAAATGCAATGAAGATGCCTAAAAAGATATTGAGAAACGTCAGCCACAACAGGCTCATGCCGCCAAAGAAACCGGCGTATCCGCCAAATCCCACGATGGCGGAGGTGCTGATGAACGTCGCGCCGTAGGAGAGTGCCATGACAGCCGGGTGTATTTTTCGCCCGCCCAACATAAAGTCCTGCGCGTTTTTGGTTCTTCGCCAGCCGAGCACGCCGAGGAACGCGACAACAGCAAGGTATACGATAATAATGATAACTTTTACAACAAGGTCCATACTACCATCCTCCCATTCAAACTGTATTGAACGCTAAACGTCCAGATTTTCCGTGATTTCCTTGTCCTCCTCTTCCCAGTTCACGTCTTTCTTGAGTTCGCTTTCTGTCTCCGCGCCTTTGTTCCACTTCACAATGCCGTAAACGACACAAGCGAGGGCAGAAGCGATACACAGGACGTACGCCAAAAAAATTGAGAAATCACCCATTCCCAGCATGAGATCACCTTCCTTGTTATTTAATTGGAGTCTGACAATATAAAAAACCCTCCGGCATGACCGAAGGGTAAACAAAGACTGAGTTCACCGTGCTGCAAAAATGAAATCTCTACCCCGTATTACCATGCTACAACAGAAATATACGACAAATCGCTTAGCGTGTCAAACTTTATTTCAGGGCAGCGCAGACCGTCATTTCAACCTTCCCGCGCGATCCTGAAAACGTAGGGCTGCCCTCAGCCGCCCAGATACTCCTCAAGGCACTGCCCGCTTTGCCGCATGGCCTGCGCAGCCTCCACACCCACAAAACGCCAGTGCCACGGCTCGTAGATTACGCCTGTGATGTCCGCCTTACCGTCCGGGTAACGCATAATGAAGCCATAGTTCGCAGCGTTGGCCCATAGCCACTTGAACGCCAGCGTATTTGCAAACCCTTTGTTGCGTTTGGTATAGGAAGGCGTTACGATGTCGAGCGCAAGACCGGTCTGATGCTCGCTCGTATTAGGCCGCGCGGTGATCGTGGACGCTTCACGCTCCGCGTCCTCACGGCTGTAGCCCTGCGCAATGTAGCTTTGCACCTTTGCCTCAAACTGCGCGCTTTGCGTCTCATAGCTGCGGTACGCGTCGACGAGCTTGAACTCCACGCCGTCCTCCGCCGCAGCGGCAAACATGGCTGTACAGATATCGGAGATGCGCGCATCCACCTGCCCACCCTCAAAGTCCGCCAGCTCCGCCTCATACCCATCCGGCAGAAGGCTCCACTGGTTTACGAGTATCATCGTCCATTCGCCCGAAGGCACGGCGATATCCGGTCCGCGCAAGGCAAGCAGATAATCCCGGCTCACATAACCTTCAAGGCTTCCGTAAACGATCTTCGCCCAGCCGCTCGTATATTCCACTACATCCACCGTATCGCCCGCGGGCAGCTTGCCCAGCACTTCAGCATCCGTCCCCGCGGACGCACGGATGTTGGCCGACTCTTTGGCAATGCACACGGCCTGACCCGCATAACTCGGCGTAGGCGTGGGTGTGGGCGCAGCGCTTTTCTGCACGGTCGTCGACACAGGGGTTGGCGAGGGCATTGCCGCAGCCATCACCGTTGCAGTGGGCGTCGGGCTGGCAGTTGTGCTCTCCTTCGGTCCTCCCTGTGTTCCACACCCTGCAAGCGTCAGCATGGCGGCCACCCCCGCCGCAATGCGTATTCCGAATCGATCATAAACCTTCCTCATATTTTGCCTTCTTCTAAAGCTTATACCTTCCCACAACGAATGTCATCCTGACAAGCAACACGAGGAAGGAGCTTGCCCCTTCGGCTGTGATGGGATGCTTCGCTACGCTCAGCATGACACTCGCGCGCTATATCGTCCATATGGGCGTGCCGGGCGACATCTGCTTTAGCCGCTCCGCCGCATCTGCGCCGCTTTCTGTTTTGCAGTCCTGCCGCAAAGCATACCGTTTTATGCCCGACGATACCAATGCATCCAGTACTGCCTTTGTCATGGTCTCCGTAAAGCAGGCTGCCAATTCACCGCTCTCCGCAATATAGATGTTCGCGCCGCCTGCCTTCAGCGTCTCATACCGCAGGTCGAGCGGCAGCCCGCTTTTCAGCAGTGCCGCATAAAAACGCTCCTCCCCGCCATCCTCCGACCTGCCGATGCGGAACACGCGGAAGCCTGTATCGCCGCTGTATTCCTTTGCCGCAATGCGCAACCGCTGTTTGCCAATCTCCGAAAGCCGGTGCGGCGCGCCGATGCCGTCCAGAAACGATATCGCCCGCCGCGCGGCAGCCTGAGTTTCGCCGGATGCGCTGTGCGCTGTCTCGTCCAGATCCTCGTCAATCTGCACCATGATGAAGCGGCTCTGCCTGTCCCATTGCGCGTTGCTTTTCATTACGGCGTGCGCGGTCGTGGCCGACCCGGCAAAGAAATCGAGCACGATGCCGTCCGTTTCCCGCATTCCGGTGAGCTCCAGCACCTTTTCGAGGAACGCTACAGGTTTCTTACCGTTGCGGAACTCCACGCCGCCTTCCCGCCCCACGCGGTTGAACGCGTGCTCGAAGTCGAGGAGGTTGGGGTATGGCACAGCCCGTTCCGTACGCCGCTGCGGCACACCCTGAAAGTAGTCGCCGTTTCTGCGCCGATCCGTATCAGGAGTCAGAAAGTACCGAAAGTCCAGCGCGTCGTCGCCGATATCCGGTACCTTGAACAGCAGCCCCTTTTCGCCGCTGTACGCGTCGAGGTATTTCATGTAAAAGCGGCCGCTGCTGTTGCCTTCCTTCAGCGAGCCGCGGATGCTGATTCGCTTCAAGCTCTGCAGGCCAGCTTCGCCCCGGACCAGCCGGTACTGCCCGGGCCGGAACACCTGCACGGTTCTCGCGCCCATCGTTACCGTTTCTGACGGAGCCGATAGTTCCTCCACGCGCCACACATAGTCGTCCGCGTGGCCCTGCGCCTTCTGCTTGGGTGCATTGAACGCGTGCGATTTACGGTACAGCAGCAGGTATTCCGCCACCTCGTGGTAGTCCTTGTCGCCCTTCAGAATGCGGCTTTCGTGGCGCACCTTGACCGTAAAGGTCGTCAGATAATTGTCTTCGTCGAAGACCTCGTCGCACAGCAGCTTCAAGTGGAACAGCTCGTTCTCGCTGATGCTGAGCGCGATTGCGCCGTCCTCGCGCAGCAGCTCCCGTGCCAGCGCAAGCCGCGGGGCCATCAGACCGAGCCATTCGGCATGGCCGAACTCGTCGTGATAGATGAAGCCCCCGCCGGTGTTGTAGGGCGGATCGATATAGACCAGCCGCACAGCGCCCGCGTAGCTGCGGCGCAGCAGGCGCAGCGCTTCGAGGTTGTCGCCCTCTATATAGACATTGCGCGTCGCGTCCCAGTCCGCGCTGCCTTCCCTGCATGGCAACAGCGTATGGCGGGCGGGTGTGTTCGCCTCCGCGAGGCTTTGCTCCCTTCCCTCCCAGATCAGGCTGCAGCGCTTGGCATCCTGCCTGTCCATCGCGTCCCCGCGTGCCTAAACCGAAAAGGCGAAACGCGCGAAATGCTCAGTATACTTGCCCGCTTCAATGATGGGCGAAGGAAACTCCGGATGGTTGACCGCGTCCGGATAGAACTGCGTCTCAAGGCACATTGCGCCGCGTTGCTGCTCCGCCCTGCCGCCCTTCGTTTTCACGCTGTCGTCCAAGAAGTTGCCGGTGTAGAGCTGCACGCCCGGCAGGTCGGTACACAGCCGCATGCGGATGCCTGAGGCCGGGCTGTAGGCTTCCACATCCGGTTCTCCGGCCTGATGCCGCAGTACGAAGTTGTGGTCATAGCCCTTCCCGAAGCGCAGCTGGGCATGGTCCGCACCGATGTCCCGACCGATCTTCTTGCTCTCCCGGAAATCAAACGGCGTGCCGGTCACATCCATCAGCTCGCCCGTGGGGCAAAGCGTTTCGTCCACCGCGGTAATCGCGTCCGAACGAATCATCAGTTCGTCGTCCAGCACTGTGGCCGCGTCCTGCCCGCCCAGCTTAAAGTATGCGTGGTGCGTCAGGTTCATCGGCGTTCTGCGGTCCGTCATGCCACTGTAGACGATGGAAAGCGCGTTATCGGCGGTGATGGTATAGGTGACGCACACGACGAGATTACCGGGAAAGCCCTGGTCGCCGTGCGGGCTGAACAATGTCAGCTTCAGGCTGTTCTCCGCGGTCTGCTCTGCGCGCCACATGCGCCTGTCATACCCGTCCGGGCCGCTGTGAAGGCTGTTCTCGCCTTCGTTCTGGGCCAGGCGATATTCTTTGCTGTCCATCACAAACCGTGCATCGCGGATGCGGTTGGCGTTTCGTCCCACCAACGCGCCGCAGTAGGTCGGGTTGTTCTCGTATCCGGCCAGCGTATCAAATCCCATGGCCACGTCGCGCAGATTACCGTCTCTGTCCGGCACAAACAGGCTGATGAGCACGCCGCCGAAGTCGCTGATCCGCGCTTCCATGCCCCGCTCGTTGCGAATGGTGAAAATGCTCGCGGTCTTTCCGTCGGCACAGGTTCCAAACATCTTCTTCTGCAAATTGACGCCCTCCCGGTGTTTTTTTCTATCATATCATGTCCCTCCTATCTGGACAATCTGCGCCTGCTGTATTTTTCCTGAAAACCAACTAGGACATATGAAAGAGCTTACTCCTTATCAATAATAAGGCTCTGTCATGAGCTAAAGCCGCCCCTGTAGCTGTTGGACACAGTTCCCGGTACGCGCCCGTGTTGCTCCACCCTTTTCAGTGCAGGGCCCAGCCTTCTTTTACTCCGCCTTTACAAAAACGCTGTTCGACATGCGCGCAAAGGTGTATAATTAAAACTGACCCCGGCCAGCGCGTCGGTTTCCCGGTTTGTACAACATACTTCAACATTTTCGCCCTTCGTGGGCGTTTACGGTTTCAACCTCACGACAATATCAAGGAGGGATCATTCATGGACGGTCTGATACTCTCGATCGACTGCGGCACGCAAAGCGTGCGCGCGCTGCTGTTCGACCGCAAAGGAACGCTTTTGGCCAAGGAGCAGGTCGGGTTTGCGCCGTATGTTTCCACGCAGCCCGGCTGGGCGGAACAGAACCCGGAGGTATACTGGGACAGCGCCTGCACCGCGTGCCAGCGGCTGAAGAAGAGCGCTGCGGCGCTGTGGGATACCATCGCGGCAGTGGTGGTCACCACGCAGCGCGATACCTGCATCTGCATGGATAAGGACGGTAATGTGCTGCGCGATGCCATCGTTTGGCTGGATCAGCGGGAAGCCAAATGCGAGCAGCCCTTAAAGCCGCACTTCCGCGTGATGTTTGCGCTCGTGGGCATGACGCGTACCATCGAAGTAGCCCGCAAGAAGAGCAAATCCCACTGGTTGAGCGAGAATCAGCCGGAACTCTGGGCCAAGACGGATAAGTTTCTGCTTGTGTCCGGTTTCTTCGCGCACCGCATGACGGGCAAGTTCGTGGATTCAGTGGCCTGCCAGATCGGCCACATCCCCTTTGACTACAAGCATAAATGCTGGCCTGGGCCGCACCACTATAACTGGGACGTGTTCGGCGTGCGGCGGAAGCAGCTGCCCGAGCTTGTTCGGCCGGGCGAGAGTATGGGTGGGCTTACCGCTTCCGCGGCGGAGCAGCTCGGTTTGCCGGAGGGTCTGCCGGTGCTGGCGGGCGCGTCCGACAAGGGCTGCGAAACGCTGGGCATGGGCTGCCTCTCGCCGGAGAGCGCGAATTTGAGCTTCGGCACCAGTGCCACGATACAGACCACCACCAAGAAATACATGGAGCCCATCCCCTTCATGCCCTCCTACATGGCCGCCGTGCCGGAGCGCTTCAACCCGGAAATCCAGATCTACCGCGGCTACTGGATGATCAGCTGGTTTAAGCAGGAATTTGCCGCCAAGGAGATGGCGCAGGCGAAAAAGATGGGCGTTGCGCCGGAGGAACTGCTCAACGATCGGCTGGCCGAGATACCGCCGGGAAGTGACGGCCTGATGCTGCAGCCCTTCTGGACCGCCGGACTGCGTTCGCCCGAAGCCAGAGGCGCAATGGTGGGTTTCAGCGACGCGCACACGCGAATCCACATCTACCGCGCCATCATCGAGGGCATCAACTTCACGCTGATCGACGGCATGAAGAGCATTGAACACTGCACGGGCGTAAAGACCCGCCGCATCTTCGTCTCGGGCGGTGGCTCACAGAGCGACATGATTTGCCAGATCACGGCGGACATGTTCGGTATTGAGGTCTGCAAGGGACGCACGTACGAAGCCTCCGGCCTCGGCGCAGCAATCATCGGCTATGTCAGCACGGGTGCGTTTGCCTCCTACGAGGACGCGGTGGACGCAATGGTGCACTACGACACCGTGTTTACGCCGAACCCCGAAAATGCGCGTATCTACCGCGAGCTGTTCGAGCAGGTGTACCAGCGCATCTACAAGAGCCTGCAGCCGCTCTATCGGAAGATGGAGCATTTGAACTGATGGTTATAAATTACATAACGAAGGCGTTCCATGTGGAACGCCTTTTGTGATACTGTTTGTTTGAACCTGATTATTTTTTGCCCAAGTAAATTGCAGGCTTACCGCCGCTCCATCTCATCAGACGATTACCTGACGCCGGCTCCATCCTATCGTTAAGAACATGCCCGGTTTTGAATACGCCCAGCATAATACCAATCAACGCGGAGTTGGCAAGGTAGGAGGTATCACAATTGATAATGAACAAGGAAATTGGCGAATACAGCATGATCCCCATATTCAGAAGAACGTAACCGATTACCGGAATGGTGAATGTCAGCATGATGGAAAGAGATACAAACAGTGCCAACCCGCTTTTTTGCTTAAAGCAAAGAATGAAACCTTTGGCAATAAAGAAAGCCACAGCTCCCAACAGCATCAGCACCGGAATCCAGCCAAAGTCAAAAATCAAATAGGTCAGAATAAAAGAAACATGGTATCCCCTCAAGGGGTTTAAGTCCAAAGCAGCAGCCGGAGTCGTACCCTGCCCCAGCAATTTTGAATTTGCGAGGAGCGTTTTTACCTGAACACCCAGATATCCTTCGCCAAGAGGATCAAGCGACGGATTAAACGCTGCCTTCAACTTCTCCCATCTATAACCGTATTGGAATATATATAGCGTTGCCAGCACAATGCCAATCACAACGGGGATCAGCACAAGCAGGTATCCTTTGCGGATATTGACCTTAAACCACCCTATCGAAATTGCTGTGCATATTATCACCAATGCGGATACGGCAAAAAATACAAAATCCCATCGATGCCGAATCAGAAGTAACATCACAGCAGGCAGCAGCAAGGCGACCTCACACAGGATAAGGCCCCGATATCCCTTGCTGCGCGCGGAATATACGATCCCGGCGAAACCAAGCGGAAGCAGCAGCGGTTTGTACGCCGAGTAGAATATGTTCCCTCCCGCGATTTCCATTTCCCTCATGAAAAAACCGAAGAATAATACCATTACCGTAAGGTAGATCAACTTCGGGCACTTGCCGATCCACAAAAAATCCATTAAATAGAAAGCCGTCATCACCGTCAACCCGACCAAAGCAGTAAAAAGCGGCTTAAAGCTCCAGATATCATAATGATGGGTAACACGAAATTCGAGAAACAGTTGAATAAAAACACCAATGCAGACGAGCGCAAGCATTAAGCCAAGCATCACCCACGGCGGCTTCGGGCGGTACGTACGATTCAATTGCGCGCCAACAATCACCGGATTACCCATCTGAACGATAGCCTGATCCGTGGCGCTAGCCTCCTCCACACCTTCGGCCATATACGCGTTTCTTTGGTCGATGAGGTGGTTCTCAATCTCTTCAGCAACCGCGGGATGGGCTTTCTTCCATTTGATCTGGCTGCAAACGGCCTTGGCGTATTCGCGTATCTTTTCAAACGGCTGCATAGCTAGCACCTCCGTTCATAACCATATTGACCGCCTTGGCATAGGCCGTCCATTCCGAGTGCTTATCCTTCAGCAGCTTTTTGCCTTTGCTGCTGAGATGATAGTATTTTCTCACCCTTTCGCTGTCCGCGTTGTCGTCATAGGAGCTTACGATATCCGCATTCTCCAGACTGTGCAAAATCGGATACAGCGTCCCCGCCTTTAGGTTGAACGTTTTGTCGGACCTCTTTGCAAGTTCTTCAATCATCTGATACCCGTACATGTCCTTCTCCTCCAGCAGCTTCAGTACCAGCATGGTCGTGCTTCCCGACAGCAGTGCTTTATCGATCGCCATAAAACGCGCCTCCAATATATCGATGATCTATACGAAATGATATATCGATCATCTATATATGTCAAGAGCAAAATTGGAATAAATTTATAATGTATTAAAAAGCCACTTTTGTATGTCTTGATGTCTTGGATACTCCTACGACACCGGCAAATATCCCTTATTCCGGCTCCTCATCTGCCAGTAGCGACTCATGCTTAAACAAAAACCGTTTCAGAAAGCTGATGCTTGCGATATCGTCGTAGTCTTTTGGCTCAATGCTGCCCTCCGCGATCTCCAGCAGCCGTGCGCCGGGATACGCCGTGAGGATAGGCGAATGCGTGGCGAGTATGAACTGGCAGCCGCTCTTTACCGCATCCTGCATGATGCAGATCAGCGCGAGCTGGTTACCATACGACAGCGCGGCCTCCGGCTCATCCAGCAGATACAGCCCGCCTTTGACGATGCGGGAACGGAAGAAGTCGAGAAAACCCTGCCCGTGAGAACGCTCCTCCAGCGGCCTCTCATACATGCCGTCGATCTCAGCGATGGTGCGGGCGTACGGCTGTGCGGCGAGCTTGCCCGCGTACCGGTCGCCATACTCCTCCTGCAACGCGGCCAAGTCCTCGTGCGACTCCGCCTTTTCCGCCACGAGGAACTCGATGTACTTTGTGAACCCCTCGGCTGTGAATATAAAGTTCTTGCGCGGTTTCACCGCAAACACGGGCGTGAAGGAAAGCGACGCCTCGCGCAGCAGCTGCTGTGCAGGTGTAAGGCCGCCAGGCAGGCCTACGCGGTGCGCCGATATCGCCTGCGCGATGAGCTCGATCAGTGTGGTCTTGCCGCAGCCGTTGTCCCCGCAGAGCATAGTCACCGGGCAGTCGAAGACGAGCCTGTCCATGCCTTGGATGATGTCGAGCCAGAACGGGTATCCGCCCCGCTCCGTCGTATCCTTTTTTCGAAATTCCTTCAGATAGATCATGCCGCTGCTCCCCGTGAACTTTTGCAATGATTATATCTTGTCACGCGTCCTGTTTTTCCGCCTTCTCCTGTTCCGCACGGCGCGTCATCATACTCATCAGCCTGCCGAGCTTGATGGGAAAGCGGTACGCCATGGCGGTCTGCACGCGCTGCCCGAACGAATGGCAAATGATGAAGCTTTTCTTTCCGAGGTTCTTGGCGAGCCCCCGCCCCACCTTCTCCGGGTCGGCCATGAAATCGGGCGGCACCGGCAGCGGGCTGGACGATACGGTGCGCGTCAACGGCGGATGAAGGATGTGAAACGTAATGCCTGCTTCCGCTTCCTCAATGCCGAGACACTTGGCGAAGGCCTCCAGCGCGCCCTTGGTGGAGGCATAGGCGCAAAGGCCGCCAAAACCCGTCACGCCCACGCCGGAGCTGGTGAAACAGACGCGGCCTTCCTGCTGTGCGCGCATCACCGGCAGCACCGCGCGGACTAGGCTCACCGCACCGAAGTAGTTGATAGCCATCGTGCGGTCAAAGTCCACATCCGTGGTACCCATGAAGTCCTTGAACGGGCAGAAGCACGCGTTGTGCACCGCAGCGTCCACGCCGCCCCAGCGCTGTACCATCGCGGCTGTGCATGCGTTCATGTCGGCGGCGTTGGTTACGTCGCCCATAAACGCAATCAGCGAATCCCCATGCTGCTTCACCAGTGTGTCCAGTTTGTTGATGTTCAGATCCAGCACCGCCACGCGATGCCTGTCCTCCAACAGCTGAACTGCCATAAATAAGCCAATTCCATCGCCGCCGCCCGTGATAAGCACGCGGCTGCCCGCTTTAAGCCCCATAGCGCCCTCCCTGTTATGGTATATTTTATATTTGTTTGACATTATCGTAAAGGTAGCCCGATGCGCTGTCAAGCACAGTCCTTTGCGTTTTGCCTTCTATCGCTTATAATCAGGTAAAGAAATCGTAAAGGCGGGGTATGTATGGTTATTACGGAGTCGGAACGCCTTATCCTGCGGGAGTTCGAAGCAGCGGATGCCGAAGCACTGGCTCATATCTGGGGGGACCCGGAAGTGATGAAGCATTGCGGCGGCGTGATCAACGATGAAATCATCCGCAAGGTGATTCACATCAACCGGGACAAATACCGCACGCATGGATATGCGGTGTTTGCCGTGGCAGAGAAACCGGACGGCGTACTGATCGGTATTGCGGGCTGCAAGCCGGACGAGGCCGACCCGCGCCGTGGCGAACTGATCTACCACTTCAGCCAGGCCGTTTGGGGCAAAGGTTATGCGTCGGAAGCAGTCGCGGCATATCTGCGCTGGGCGCGGGAGCAGCGGTACATGGACTATATCAGCGCATCTGCGGTGCCGGATAACGCCGCATCGATCCGCATCCTTCAAAAAAACGGCTTTCAGCAAAACGGCTTTGTACAGTTTGAGGACACAGGCTTTGTACCGGAGCCGTTCTTCGAACTGCATTTGGACGAATAAGCGCCCTGCACTTGCAGGCTATACCGTATGAAGGTATAATCGAACTGGATTCATATACAATCAAAACCGGCATTCGCGAAAGGAAAAGAATATGGAACAGCCTTACCGGGTATACAAGTACCGCTGGATGATCCTTGCCGCTATCATGCCCATCATCATCAGCACGCAGATCTTCTGGTTGTCGCTCTCTCCCATCTCCAGCTTCGCCGAGGTTTTCTATCCGGGCGCAGGCAGTCTCGGGATATCGATGTTCGCAATGAGCTATTTCATCATGTTCGTGGTGTTTACGTTCCCCGCCTCCTGGGTGATCGATAAATACGGCTACCGGACCTCGTTGATCATTGGTGCGGCGGGTACGGCGGTATTCGGTGTGCTGCGGTGGGTTTTCGCTGCGGACTTCACGCTGGCGCTCGTCTTCCAGTTCTGCATCGCCGCGGCCCAGCCGTTCCTGCTCAACATCTCCACCAAGGTGCCTGCGAACTGGTTCCCCGTTTCGGAGCGTTCCATCGCCGCGGGCCTTCTGACCATGGCGCAGTATTTAGGGTTCATCATACCCATGGTGCTCTCACCGATCCTCGTTGACCCAAACAGCCTCGGCGACGCGCTGAAAGCCAGCCCGGACCAGATCGGGATTCCCGGCATGTTCAAGGTATACGCGATTATCGCCGTGGTGTGCGCCGTGATCGCCATTGCGCTGACCAAGGAGAAGCCGCCCATACCGCCCGGCCCTGAAGCCGAGAAGGAAGACCTCTCGCTCAAATCCATTGGCCGCCTGTTTAAAAACAGCGCGTTTGGTTTCGTAATGCTCATCGTCTTTATCTCCATGGGCGTGTTCAACACCCTGCTGACCGAGATTGAAGCCATCCTCGGACCGCGCGGCATTTCGTCTGACGAGGCGGGTCTCGTCGGTGCGGTATTCGTCATCTGCGGCGTCATCGGCGCGTTCGTGCTGCCCCTCATCTCCGACAAGAAACGCACACGCACGCCGCTCTTCATAGTCGCCATATCGCTGCTTGTGCCGCTGTACCTCGGCATCACGTTCCTGTCCGACTTTGCGCTGCTGTGCATCGCGGCGGGTATCGCGGGCTTCGCCATCATGGGCGTTGCCCCCATCCTGTTCCAGCACGGTGCGGAGGTCGCCTACCCCGTCAAGGAGGGCACGTCGTTCGGCGTGATCATCCTGATGGGCCAGATCTCCGGCACGCTTTTCGTGCTGCTGTTTGAATTCCTGAACGGTGCGACCCACTCCATCCTGCTGCCCATGCTGATATTCATCGGCCTTTCCGCGCTGCAGATTCCGTTCACTACCCGCATGAAAGAGTCGAAGATACTGCTGGAGCTGCGTGAGAAAAAGTAGCCGCGTGCCGTTTACTGCCTATGCTTATATGATTTTAGTTACAGGTTTTAAGAGCTCTTTAATCTGCGAAGCGCCCTGAAAAGGGCGTTTCGTATTAGTGGGATTCTCAAGGGACAATGTCCCTTGAGCGGTGGTGCAGGGTCCCCACAAAACTATGGTTTTGTGGGGTGAAGGTTTGGAGGCAGAGCCTCCAAACAGATGATCTTAATCACGGAGGACACATGTACAGCCACATACTCTTTGACGCGGACAACACGCTGCTCGATTTCAGCAAGGCGGAGCGCAGCGCCTTTATACTCACGATGCAAGACCATTCCCTGCCGTGGGACGAGGCGCTTTTAAACCAGTACATCGAAATTAACATCAGCCTGTGGCAGGAGTTTGAACGCGGCCTGATCGACAAAGAGACGGTGCAGCTGCGCCGGTTCGATATGCTGTTTGGTAGCGCTTCGGTATCCAGTGCGGATGTCAACCATACGTTCCAGCTGCACCTGTCGGCGCAGTCCGAACTCATGCCCGGCGCGCGGGAGGTGTGCGAGGCACTCAGCAGGCATACAGAGCTTGCCATCGTGACCAACGGCGTAGGCGCAACCCAGCGGCGGAAGATGAACCGCTCCGGGCTGCTGCCGTATTTCAGCCACCTGTTTATCTCCGAGGACATTGGTTACCCCAAGCCGGACCCGCGCTTCTTCGAACACGTCATGAGCGAATTGGGTCAACCCCATCCCGCTTCTGTGCTCATCATCGGGGACTCGCTCACGTCCGACATTCAGGGCGGCATGAACGCCGGGGTGGCCACCTGCTGGTTCAACCTTCATCGCAAGCCCGTCCCAACCGACTACCGGATCGATTTCGTCATTGAAGACCTGTATAGTCTGCTGGACATCGTGCCTTGTCCTGTGCGCATGGATGAAGCGGACCTGTAGAACGAGGTCTTGCCCTCCCATCTCTTCTGTGGAGGGCTTTTTTATTGGGTCAGTGACAATTCAGTCATGCAAAAAAGACCAAAAACGGGTATAATCGGTGACAAGATGAAACAGATACTGCTCGTCGAAGACGACAAAACCATCGTGATGGGGTTGGAATACACACTGAAGCAGGAAGGCTACGGCGTGACGGTCTGTCATACCGCCGCAGCAGCCATGCAGGCGCTTCAAGGCGCACGCTTCGACCTTGCGCTGCTCGACCTCTCCCTGCCCGACGGAAGCGGCTATGACATCTGCCGCGCCATCCGGGCGCAGGGTGATACACCAGTGGTGTTTTTGACGGCGTGCGATGAGGAGGTCAGCGTGGTGATGGGTCTTGATATGGGCGCTGACGACTATATCACCAAGCCGTTCCGCGTACGCGAGCTGCTTTCCCGGCTGCGCACCGTGCTGCGTCGCGCTGAAAAAGCGGGCGAGAACAGCGATGAGCTGCGCCTTGGGCCAATTGCCATCAACACAAAGCAGGCGCGGGTGACGCGCTCCGGCGAGGAGATCGTGCTGACCGCGCTCGAATACCGTCTGCTCTTAACGCTCGCAGCACACCCCGGACAGGTGCTGTCCCGCAGTCAGCTTTTGGAGGGCATCTGGGATATCGGCGGCGAGTTTGTAACGGACAACACCCTTTCAGTGTACATCAAGCGCCTGCGCGAAAAGCTGGGCGACGATCCGCAGAATCCCAGGCTCATCCACACAGTGCGCGGGCTGGGCTACAGGGCGGGTGAGTGACATGCTGCGCAACCGCGAATTCCGCCGTTTCCTCATCGCGCTGCTTTTTGTGGGGGCCGCGCTGACCGCCGTGGGCTTCATCGTGTCAATCACCGCGGGCATCGCTGTAGCTACATGTTCCGTCATATTCATTGCGCTGTGCCTCGGCTATACGCACCAGCGTTATGTGCAGCTTCGCCGTTTGGCGGACTATTTAAAGCGCATCAATTCGGGCGACTACGCGCTGGATGTGCGTGACAACGCCGAGGGCGAGCTTTCCATCCTCAAAAACGAGATATACAAAGTCACTGTGGCGCTGCGTGAGCGGGGTGACATGCTGCAGCGCGAAAAAATTGCGCTTGCGGATGCGCTCTCCGACATCTCGCATCAGCTCAAAACGCCGCTCACCTCCATGCTGCTGATGACCGACCTGTTATGCGACGCGCAGCTGCCGGAGGAAAAGCGCCGCGCGTTCACCACGCGCATGCGGCTGCAGCTGGAGCGGCTGCAATGGCTCGTGTCCGCGCTGCTGAAAATGTCGCGGCTCGACGCGGGCACAGTAAAATTCCAGCCGCAACGCATCAGCGCCAAATCGCTCATCGACAGGGCGTGCGCGCCGCTGCTCATTCCTATGGAGCTAAAGAACCTCACGCTGCGTATCGAGGCAGGCGAGGCGACAGTCCTCTGCGACGAACACTGGACATGCGAAGCGCTGCTGAACATCGTAAAGAACTGCGTGGAGCATACGCCCGATGGCGGCGAGATTGCCATCCGCTGTGAGGATAACCCGCTGTTTACGCAGATCACCGTATCGGACACCGGGCCGGGCATCGACGAAGCCGATCTGCCTCACATCTTCACGCGCTTCTACCGTGGCAAAAACGCCGGGGAGGACAGCGTGGGCATCGGGCTGGCCATGGCCGCAGCCATCGTGCAGGGCCAGGGCGGCAGCATCGCTGCGCGCAGCATTTCCGGCAGCGGCAGCACATTTTCGCTGCGGTTCCTAAAATGACAAAACAGTCACTTCAAAATTCACTCACCTGTCACTTCCGCCGTGTATCATGCAGGTATTACGATCAAGGAGCGTATTCGCAATTATGGAAATCTTAAAAGTACAGAACCTGAGCAAGGTATACGGCAATGGCGAAGCGTCCGTAAAGGCGCTGGATGACGTTTCTTTCAGCGTGGAAAAGGGCGAGTTCGTCGCCATCGTGGGAGCCTCGGGCTCCGGCAAATCGACGCTGCTGCACATCGTGGGCGGCGTGGACACCCCCACCTCCGGCAAGGTATTCGTAGACGGCACAGACATCTACGGCCTCGACGAAACAAAGCTCGCCATCTTCCGGCGGCGTCAGGTGGGCCTCATCTACCAATTTTACAACCTCATTCCGGTGCTGGATGTGGAGGAGAACATCACGCTGCCGCTGTTGCTGGACGGCCGCAAGCCGGATAAAGCGCAGCTGGATGAGCTGCTTTCCCTGCTGGGCCTCACCGACAGGAGGCACCACCTGCCCAACCAGCTCTCCGGCGGGCAGCAGCAACGCGTATCCATCGGGCGCGCGCTCGTATCCAGCCCGGCGCTGATGCTTGCCGACGAGCCTACCGGCAACCTCGACAGCCGCAACAGTGCGGATATCATGGCGCTGCTGCGCATGTCCAACAAGAAATACGGGCAGACGCTCATCCTGATCACGCACGATATGGATACCGCGCTGCAGGCTGACCGCATCATCGGTATCGAAGACGGCCGCATCGTCCGCGACGAGGTGCTGCGCAAATGAACGTAATGAGATCCTTTACGCTGCGCAACCTGCGCCGCAACAAAAAACGCACGGTTGTCACGATCATCGGCGTCATCATTTCCGTCGCGATGATTACTGCCGCTTCCGCTCTCATGTCGTCTTTCATCAGCTTCATGCAGCGCAGCGCGATTGCGGATACCGGCAACTGGCACGCGGAATTTACGAACATGTCCGTACAGAGCGCTCAGGCGCTTGCGCAGGACGACGCGGTGGACGACTCTGTGCTCTCCCGCACGGTCGGGTTTTCACCCATTGCGGGCTCAGACGGCTACTCCAAGCAATATCTGTATCTGAGCGAGTATGACGCGCAGGGCTTCGACCAGATGTCAGTCCGGCTCAAAGAGGGCCGGCTGCCCGAAAAAGGCGGCGAGGTGCTGATCTCGGAAAACATCGCAAAGGGCAGTAACCTCGATTTCGCGGTGGGTGATACGCTCATGCTGACTGTGGGCAACATCATCTCCACTGACGGCGTACCCCTGACGGGCAACGATTATCTGTCCGATACTTACGATATTGACGGCAACGTGATTGCCTCTCCCACCTTCGAGCCGACCGGCACGGTTTCGCTCATCATCGTGGGCGTGATGGAAACGCCGGGCTTCGAGGGCAGCTGGTCCGCGGGCTATGGCGTGCTGGGGTATCTGGACGCGTCCACGCTTTCTCCCACCGACCGCGTGGATGTTTACGTTACGGTCCCGCACCTCTCTCGCGATATCTACAAAAACGTGGATGCGCTGCTGCTAAAATACGGCGACAGTGAAACAGGAGCGGCGATCAACGATGATCTGCTGCGCTACTACGGCGTGGTGGAATGGGATAACGTGTACTCCTTCCTGCAGGGCTTTATGCTCGTCATCATCCTCATCATCGTGATCGCGTCCGTATCGCTGATCTACAACGCGTTTGCGATGTCGGTATCGGAGCGCGCGCGGCAGCTGGGGCTGCTGGCCAGCGTGGGTGCCACGCGGAGGCAGAAGCGCGCAAGCGTATACTTCGAAGGCCTGTTCGTGGGTGCGGTCGGCATCCCGGTCGGCATCGCCGCCGGACTGGGCGGGATCGGTGTGACTCTGGCTGCCATCCAGCCGCTGATGGAAAGCTTCACCAGCGTGTCGGAAGTCAGGCTAACCCTCGTGGTACCGCTTTGGGCAATCGGCCTCGCGGTGCTGTTCTCGGTGTTGACGATCTGCATCTCCGTCTACCGGCCCGCACGCCGCGCATCGCGCATCTCCCCCATCGACGCGATCCGCCAGACGCAGGAGGTGCGCCTGACGCGCCGCAGCATAAAGACCAGCAAAATTACACGGGCCCTGTTTGGCTTCGAGGCGGAGATCGCGCTGAAGAATTTGAAGCGCAGCCGCAAGAAATACCGCGCAACGGTGGTGTCGCTCGTGATCTCGCTCGTGTTGTTCCTTACGGTATCGGCCTATGCCAATATCACAGGCAACGTCACCGACGCCATGAACGACGGTTACAACTACGATATCGCTGTGCAGTACAGTGGCCTTTCGGAAACGCAGGTCGATTATGCCAACTCGCGCATTGCTGCGTTGGAACCGGTAACCGGCTTTGCGGCGGAGTCGAAGCTCTACGGCAACACGCGCCTTGACGACAGCTTGGTCAGCGAGTACACCTTGGTGCGCGTCGCGCAGCCGGAGGGTCTGCCCGAAGGCCAGACAGCGCTGACTGTTGGGCTGGTGGGGTTGGACGCAGCCAGTTTCGAGGCCTATGCAAAATCCATAGGTGTCAGCGCCGCGGACTATGCCGACCCGCAACAGCCCAGAGCCATTTTGATCAACTACGCCACCGACTACGATTACGTCGAGGGCAACAACGTTAAAAAGATTGCAGGCGACGTACTGAACCTGCGTCAGGGCGATAGCCTGACCTGGTACGCAGGCAGCTATGGAGAGTTGGAGACTGAGGGTACGTCCTTCACGCTCGGCGCGGTCACGCAGGAGCGCCCCATGGGCATAATGACAGGCGACTTCTCGTCCGTAACGCTGGTGGTCCCTCAGGCCGCGTGGGACGCTGTTGTGGGCCGCCTTACCGATGAACAGCTTCAGCAGCTTTCAGAAAGCTATAGCATCTACCGCTACGCCTACATGACATCCGACGAGGACCAGCGGCTGGAAGCCCAGATCAATGAGCTTACGAAGAGCCTTCCCGCTTCCGGCTACTATATCCTTAACCTCAAGGATATGGCACGCAGCGAACGTAATATCAACACCTTCCTCGGCGTGTTCGTGTACGGCTTCATCACGCTCATCAGCCTGATCTGTATCGCCAACATCATGAATACGGTGTCAACGAACATTGGCCTGAGGCGCCGGGAGCTTGCGATGCTGCGCTCCGTGGGCATGACCCCCAAGGGCTTCAACCGCATGATGCGCTTTGAGAGCATCTTCTACGGCCTTAAAGGGCTGCTGTGGGGCCTGCCGATCAGCCTGTTGATCGCGCTGCTGCTGTCCAGAATGCAGATGAACGTGCTCGGCATGAGCTTCTCCCTACCGTGGGTCAGCTACATCGTAGCCGTGTTCATGATCCTTGTGATCGTGCTCGCGTCCATGGCGTACTCCACCCACCGCATCAAAAAAGAAAACATCATCGACGAACTGAAGCAGGAGACTTTTTAGCAAACCGCATGCCCGGCAAAGCCGGGAACATCAAAGGCCGTGCAGAACATTATCTGTACGGCCTTTTTGATTGCACGTGTATTGCAGAAAGCGCCCAAGCCTTCCCCCCGAGAATAAATGACACTTTTCCTTTAGCGGGTCTTTAAACCTCGAGTATTAATGCAAACAGCTATTTGCGCCAGAAGGTTTTACAGCCCGCTTTATCCTGCATGTTAAACCGGATGATTTTCTCCAGCAAATCATAGTCCACCGGATTGTCCCACGGAATGCGGATCAGCTCCTTGCTGTGGCTATATCCGGCCTGAACAATCTCGTCGGAAAACCGGTTAATTCCGGCTTTTTCGGGTGCTACCGCCAGATGTGGCTTTGCTGTGCTGAAGCCAATGATGAACGTTCCGTGATCAGTGAACATCGGCTGATTCCATGCGATTTTGGGTGTCAAACCGGGGAACTGCCCGGCTACCCATTCAAGCACTTCTTTCGTCCGGTCCCGATGATGGGGATCGCCAATAGTCGCAAGGTAATCCGCAAAGACATCCATACTCATTTTCAACTCCCTCATACGCCAAGAGCTTATCTCAGCATTTTGAATCCGGCCCCATAAGGCGGACGCACGATGCCCTTCTCCGTCACGATAGCGGTGATCAGCTCCGCGGGCGTTACGTCAAAAGCGGGGTTGTATACCTTTACATCCACGGGCGCGGTATGCACGCCGCCAAACCCCCGCACCTCGTCCGCGCCGCGTTGCTCGATGGGAATGTCCGCACCGGAGGGGCAGGCCATATCGATGGTGGAAGTGGGTGCGGCAATATAGAAGGGAATACCGAAGTGTTTAGCCAGTATAGCCACGCCCATGGTGCCGATCTTATTGGCGGTATCGCCGTTTGCGGCCACACGGTCGCAGCCTGTGATGACCGCCTGAACTTTGCCCTGCGCCATCACCGAAGCCGCCATGTCGTCACAGATTAACGTCACATCAATACCCGCGCGGTGCAGCTCGAACGCAGTCAAGCGCGCGCCCTGCAGCAAAGGCCGTGTCTCGTCCGCGTATACGCGGATGTGCATTCCGCGCTCCTGAGCGAGGTAGAACGGAGAGAGCGCCGTGCCGTAGCGCGTGGTGGCAAGGCTGCCCGCGTTGCAGTGCGTCAGCACACCATCGCCATCCTTCAGCAGGCTCAGCAGGTTTTCGCCCAAAGCGCGATTCGCGTTAACGTCCTCGTCCTCAATGCGCCGTGCCTCCGCTTCCAGCGCCGCGATAGCAGCCTGCGCACCCTGACTTGCGGTTTCCGCTGCCACACGCTTCATGCGCTCCAGCGCCCAGAACAGATTGACCGCCGTGGGCCGGGAAGCCGCAAGCGCCGCCCCATCACGCTCCAGAGCAGCCATAAAGGCCTCCGGCTGAAGCGCCGCCGCACGGTGCGCCGAGACGCAAACAGCGTACGCCGCAGCCACGCCGATGGCCGGTGCGCCACGCACCCGCAGCATCTTGATCGCCTCTACGGCCTGCTCCACTCCGTTCACATCGATATAAACCATCTCTCCCGGCAGCCGCGTCTGGTCGAGCAGCCGCAGTACTCCGGGCCGGTATTCCAACGTTTTAAGTGTTTCCATCCTTGCCTCCTGTCCAAGCGCTGAAGATTCGGGCGTGATTCGTATACAAAAAGCAACATACTCCGTCTACCTCGCCTTGACAACGCTCCGCGGCACACGGTATATTGTTTCCATTAATCTATCGTTCAAGGGGTCTGCCATGACAATCCGTGACGCGTTGCCGGACGACCTGTCCGAAATCGTCCGCATTATGAATCACTACCGGGCGCATACCACATATATCTGGGACCGTAGGCCGGTGCGCCGCACCGCGATGGCTGGATGGCTGCGAGACCATACCGCCCTGCCTTACTGCGCGATCGTTGCGGAGGAAGACGGCGTCATATTGGGCTACGCTTCGCTATCCCGTTTCCGCCCGCATTCTGGCTACGCCCAAACCGCCGAAGACAGCATTTACCTCGCGCCCGGACATGAGCACGGAGGCGTGGGCACTGCACTCATGCAGGCGCTGCTCGCCCGCGCGAAGCAGAACGGGCTGCGCGTCGTCACGGCATGGATCGACAGCCGCAACACGGGCTCCGTCTGCTTTCACGAGAAGCTGGGCTTTACCCATGTGGGCGTAATGCAAAATGTGGGCGTCATTGACGGCACGCCCGCCAGCGTGGTCATCATGCAAATCGAGTTCAGGGACTTCTGATTCAATGAGGTGTGCTGGATTGGCAAGATGGTTTTGCGTCAGGTAAGGAACAGAGCGAAGGAATAGCAGCGCTATTTCAAGGTTCTGTGACGCAGCATGACACAAAATCCAGCTGTCAGGACAGCATAGCGAATGAATCTGAGGTCCTTACATAAACCGCTCGAAGCGTTCGGCCTTGGCTTTGCAGATGGGGCAAACGCGTGGCGGGTTGTCCTTCGCACAGAGGTAACCGCACACACTGCAGCGATAAACCGGATAAGGCAGCGCCGAAGGCATCTCACCTGAGGCGCTTTTTGATTCCGTCTCCTGCTTTTTGCGCTGCTCCAGCGGCGGTCTGCGTTCCGGGGCCTGTTTGACCGGCTGATCCTTATCGACATACAGCGCACAGAAGCACGCGCCGTACTCGGCAAGGTCGTCATCGCGGTATACGCATGGGCAGACGATATCAAGGTTGTCCTCCGGGCTGCCTTCGAACAACCTGCAGGGGCAGCTCTCCATGCCGTACCGGTCGGCGTTATCCAGCATGCCCGCCGCAAGGTCGGCCACGAACTCGTCGTCCGAGTTGAGCGTATAGCCGCCCGCCTCTGCGTCCTCCCGCAGCTGCTCGACGCGTTTCTTTACGCGTTCATCCATGTCAGCCCCCAAACCGCGCGGAAAGGCGCTCCTCATCATAGCCCACGATGCAGTCCTTCCCGTCGATCACGATCGTTGGGAACGATCCGCCTGGATTAAAGCGCATCTGCTCATCGCGCGCCAGCTTCCGCTCATCGCCATCCAGCTTATCGACATCCACATATGCGTATTTAATGCCGCGCTCCTTCAGGTATGCCTTTGCTTTCTTGCACCAGCCGCACGTGCTAAGCGCGTAGATCTTGATATCGCCATAGTCCTGGCCGTCCACCTGGGTAAACATTTCTTCAATCCTCCTTAGATTATCTGCGGTTCGCCTTTGAGGCCAATTTCCTCCGCGACGCCGCGCATCGCATTAATTGTATGCCCGATCAACGTATCAATATCCATCCCGAGCATTTGCGCACCCTGTTCGATCAAGGCGCGGTCCACACCTGCCGCAAAGCCTTTCTGCTTCCACTTCTTTTTTACCGAGCTTATCTCCATATCCAGCACGCTGCGGCTGGGCCGCATCAGCGCTGCCGCAAAGATCAGCCCGGTCAGTTCGTCCGTGGCAAATAACGCTTTCTCCATAATGTGCCGGGGTTCAACCTCGTTCACGATGCCGTATCCGTGGCTCTCGATGGCGCGCATAGTTTCATCCGAATAACCCAACGGCCCTAAAATATCGCGCACCATGGCACAGTGCCTGTCCGGATACTCCTCGAAGTCGATGTCGTGCAGCAGCCCAACAATCCCCCAATACTCCGCGTCCTCGCCGTAGACTGCCGCAAAGTAACGCATCACCGCCTCCACTGTCAGCGCGTGCCGCAGGAGGCTCTCACTCTTCACATGTTCATGCAGCACCTGCAGCGCTGCGTCCCTGTCCGTCATGGCTTGTCTCCCCTCTTGGCTTGTTGATGCTATTCTACCACAGATCATCACGTCGCGGTACAACAGGTATAAAAACAATAACCTTCCTGACGCTTCGCGAATACCATAAACCATGGAATCATCGATTCAGCATACAGCACATATCACCCTGCCTGCGTGCGCGCCATATGCTTGTGCGTACCGCGCGGCAGCGACCACAGCAGCTGTCAAAGCCTCTACGTCACACGCGAATAAGCGGTACGAATGGTGGCATGCGGAATATTCCGCGCGGCGTTCTACATAAACGCACTGCGGAGGATGCAACTATGACCATCAGCCTTTGTATGATCGTAAAAAACGAAGAAGCCATGCTGCCCCGATGCCTGGACAGCGTCCTGCATATCGTCGACGAAATAGTGATCATCGATACGGGTTCCACCGACCGTACAGTGGAGATCGCCGAGAGCTACGGTGCGAAGGTATTCAGTTATCCGTGGGATGGTAGCTTTTCGAACGCACGGAACTATGGAATCGCCCGCGCGACAATGGATTGGATTTTCATTATGGACGCGGACGCTGAGTTTGAATCACAAGATACCGGCATGCTGCGAGACATGACATCGGAAGCCGCAACCGCAACGGCGTACTACTGCAAGATGCTGAGCTACGTGGGCGATGTGCCGGAACTGGATAACGTCATCAGCAACCTAAGCATCTGTCTCGTCCGAAACCATATGGGTTACCGCTTTTCGGGAGACATCCATGAGCAGATGTCCTGCAGCGACCCTGCTGCCAAAACCGTTACTGCGATCACCGATATGCGCGTCTATCACTACGGGTACCTGAACAGCGCCGTTCGTTCCCAGAACAAGCGCGAAAGGAACATGGCACTGATCCAAAAGGAGCTTGAAAAGAACCCTGACAACGCTTTCATGCTATACAACCTGGGCAACGAATATTTCGCACAGCTGGACGTGAAAGCTGCTTACGACTCCTACCTGAAAAGCTACGCGCATATGGACCCTCAGATCGCCTACAGTTCCCGGCTGATACTTCGGCTGGTGACCTGCTGCGACCTGCTGGGCAAAACAGCGGAGCAGGTGAAGTACATCAACGAGGGGCTTGCACGTTATCCGCGATTCACCGATCTGGAGTTCATCCGCGCATCGATGTGGATGCAGAAGGAACGTTATTTTGCCGCCATCCGCTCTTTCAAGAAATGCCTTGCTATGGGCGAGTCGCCTTTAATACTCAGCAATATCACCGGTGTGGGCACCTTCCGCGCGGCCCATATGCTATTCCAGATCTATCACAACCTTGGAAGCCCGCAAAGCGCATTGTACTACGCCCATAAGGCGCTCCGCTTCAATCCCGGCAATCACGACGTCTGCTTACGGCTGGCCGCCATCCTAATGGAAAGTATGGAGCCCGATGCCGCTGCCAAAAGGATGCTGCCACACCTTCCGTCCGGGCCAAAGGGATATCTGCTGCTGTCCGACATTTTCTACGAGCACCGGCGCTGGGAAACCGCAATGGAATATGCCCGTAAGGCTGCACGCAGAGGCTGTGATCCGGATACTGCCATGTACGACCAGGGCGCGTGTCTGTTTCATATGAAGCGCTACAGCGAAGCGTGCGGATACTTTGATCAGCTTGCGGGTAGTGCGTATGAAAGCCGGGCTGCGTTTTTGGGTTGGCTGTGCACCTTTTTTGATCACAGTGCCGCAACCGGCCTGCCCCGCGGCAATAACGAATACTTCAGCGTACTGGAATGCTTCGAAGCGCTGATGTCTGATAAAAGCTGTGCACCGCTTGCCGCCGATTCGGCAGCCTCGGGACCCTATGTCGAAGCAATCATGAGCTTGCTGGAAACGCTGCTGCTGACGGAGCACTTTGACGAATTTGATAAAGCGCGGCGGCTGCTCAACCTCGTCACCGACGACACCGTACTGATGCGGCTTGGTAAGCTGTACTTCCACAGCGGCTATGTCAAACTGGCCTATAGGGAGTTTGAGCGGTCTATTAAGCTTACCGGCAAAGTCGATGCAGAGTCGCTGCGTATGATGAAATACGTGCTCGACAATAAGAAGCTGGAAAAATAAAAGAGGCATCTGCCCCTTTTATTGGTGTGCTCGGATAGTACTGCCCTGCGGTAGCGCCTTGCGCTACATTTCTGCCGTATCGCTTTCTTCCACAACAGCGCCTACCTGTGTGCTGTGCGCGCGAAAGCTCTTCGTACGCGTAGCGCTAAGCAGCACGATGCCGCCAAACACGCCCGCGGCTGTAACCAACACCCAAGCGCTCTGCAGGGTGGCGGCTGTAATCACCGCACCAACGATCATTGGCGAAAGCATGCGGCCTGTGCCGCTGATGGAATTCACCACCGAATTGAGCCTGCCACGGTGTGTGGATGGCGAATAATCAGCGATGAACGCCTGCGCGTCGATCGTCATGATCATTTCGCCCAGGGTCAGAATCGTAACGGATACAAAGTAAAGCGGCAGTGAGCGTATGAATATCAGCATCCCAAAGGAAGCCGCGTACATCAGGCCACCCACCGCAGTACCGATCATCACGCGCCACCGTTTAATCATTAATGCGATCAGCGGTGTAAACAGGATCACGAGCAGGCCGTTGTAGCTGGCCAGCCAGCCGTACAGTGACGCGCCGCTTTCTCCGAAATTCTCGTTCATCTGCAGCGGAAGGCCAAACGCCCACTGCGAATATACGAACTGAAAGATCAACATAATGAACGAAAACACGATGAGTATCTTGCGCTTCCACAGCACGCTGAAGACCGAGCCCTTCATCCCACGTTCCAGCTCCGGCTGCTCCATAGTAGACTGCCCCTGCTTTTCCGGGTGCGTTTCCTTGATAAAGACGCAGATCAGTATTGTTGAGATGATGGTTGTCACCGCGTCGCCGATGAACAGCCACTGAAGGTGATCTTTATACATCAGCCCGCCCAGCATCGGCCCAATGGCAAATCCTAAGTTGAAGCCCATGTACAGCAGTGCGAAAGCTTCCTTACGCTGCCCGGCATGGGTCAGATCCACCGCCATTGCATCGAACGCTGGATAGGATATCGAATACAGACATGAAGCCACCGCGATCATATACACCATCTCGTGCGATGGTGGCAGCAGACCGCAAACGATATAAGCCGCCGCGCCCAAAAACTGAAAGGTCACCGCAAGCTTCAGCCGCCCAAACTTATCCACCAGCTTTCCGCCCAGCAGTATGATGGGCCCTTGGATAAGCAGCAGCAGAGACATAAACTGTCCGGCTTCGCCGGACGAAAGCCCGATCTTGTCGGTCAGGATCAGTGTCATCAGCGGGTGGACAAAAGCACCTACGCTGTTAATGATGCGAGCGAAGAATAACACATAGATCTCTCTCCGCAAGCCCTTGTATTGGCTGAGGGAGGACCGCACCGTCGATTTGATTTTCGGCAAAACAGCCATAACTATCACTCTTTCAATAAGGAGTCATCCCTGTGGATTCGTCCCGATTTATTACTTAATGTTATACGGCTGTCATCATCCTCAGTCAAAAAAATAATGCAGCCCTGCAGATTAGTCTGCAGGGCTGCATGAGACTATTCTGTAATGACTAAGGTTTAATGTTCAGCCACTTGAGCATCCCAGAACATCTTGAGGCCCGTGCCGGTTACGCCGACGCCGGTGACATACGACTGAGTCAGCACATCGTCCGCGTAGAACACGATCGGGATGATGCCCATGTCGTTCATGATGATCTCTTCAGCCTGATGGTACATCGCCATACGCTTCACAGGATCCTGTTCAGTTCTAGCCGAGATAACCAGCGAATCGTACTCCGGATTGTTGTAATGTCCGTCGTTCGTGCCAGCGCCCGAGGTGAACAGATCAAAGAAGGTGGCGGGATCCGTATAGTCGCCGATCCAGCCCTGACGAGCGATTTCGCAATCGGACGTCTTGCGGTACTGCTGAACCGTCGCCCAGTCCATAACCGCGATTTCGACCTCGATGCCGAGGTTGTTCAGCCACATCTGCTGCACCGCTTCGGCAACAGCCTGATGGCCGGTGTTTTCATTGATGACGTACTCGAGTTTCGGGAAGCCTTCGCCATCCGGATAGCCCGCAGCTGCCAGCAGTTCTTTTGCCTTGGCAACATTGGCGTCGTAATCCGTGGTGATGTCTCCTCCGACTGTTTCGCCAGCGGTTTCACGGAAATCGCTGCCTGCGGTTGCATCCGGAATGCCGAACGGAACCAGCGAGTAAGCCGGGATTCTGGAATCCGCAAATACGGTCTGGTTGATATACTCACGGTCGATCGCGAGCGAGAGGGCCTTACGGACATTGACGTCTTTCAGAACATCAAGGCCACCGTCCATCTGCTGGATCTGGAGGTAGTACAGACCGATCTGCCCATACTGATGATACTCAGGAGTCTCGCGAAGTGCCGCAAGCTCGTCAGCCGGGAAAGTATCCGCAAGGTCAAGATCCCCGGATTTGAACGCAGCGAGAATCGCATTGTCATCGTCCGAAAGCATAAAGGAAACCTGGGTAACATTCGTGGATGCAGCATCCCAGTAAGAGTCGCTCTTCGTGATAACAATCTGGCTCTCGTGAGCAAACTCAGTCAGCGTGTAACGACCGTTGGATACCTGAGTATCGGCTTCAACCGACCAACCCTCGGGATTCGCTTCCACGATATCCTGACGGAGCGGCATGAGGCTCGGGAACGCAAGCAGGTCCTTCACGTACGGAACATTCGCCGTGATGTCGAATTCAAGGGTCTTGTCATCGACAGCAGTAACGCAGAGATCGTCAATGGTCATCGTACCAGCTTCAATTCCCGCCAACACATCATAGCTGTTCGCGAAGAAGTCCTGACCGATGTAACCGTACGACGAAGCAGTTGCCGGGTCGCAGAGGCGCTTCCAGGAATACTCAAAGTCCTGTGCCGTCACGGGTACGCCGTCGCTCCAGTAGATGTCATCGCGCAGCGTTGCAACCACATGGGCGGTGCCGTCCGCATTATCGGTGATCGTCACGTCCTTCGCCTGTCCAAGCGAGAACGAGCCATCCGAGTTGGGTCTGTAGAGACCTTCATACAGATGGGAGATGTAGATCATGCCGTCAACCGACTCGTTCATGTTCGGATCCAGCGTAGCCGGCTCAGAACCCACACAAGCTGTGATCTCCTGCGGTACCGTAGCCGATGGTTCAACCGACTGAGTTGCCGATTCCGACGTGGTTGCACTTTCAGAGGGGCTCTCCGAAGTTTCCGGCTTGCTGCAGGCAACAAGACCAAACACCATAACAACCACAAGAATCAGCGTTAAGATTCTTTTCATTCTTTCTTTCTCCTCCTTTTTTATTTAACAGGTAATTCTACCCGTTATAACAAAATCGTCTGGGCGACCGCCCATTTCAAATCACATTAAATCTCCCCTGCAAAGTGGCAGGCTACATAATGCCCGCTGCTGAACTCAACCAGCGGAGGCACTTTCTCCCGGCATTCCTCTTTGGCATATGGGCAGCGCGTTGAAAACACGCATCCCCGGGGAGGGTTAAGCGGGTTGGGAATTTCGCCCTCAAGTATAATACGGCTCCGTTGCCGATTGATTGTTGGGTTAAAGACCGGAATCGCAGAAAGCAGCGCACGTGTATACGGATGCAGCGGATTGCTGTGCAGCTCCTTTGTATCCGTCAGCTCCACGATTCTGCCAAGGTACATGACGCCGATTCGCTGCGATATATGTTTAACAATCGCCAAATCGTGCGCGATGAACAGGTACGTGAGGCCCATCTCGCTTTGCAGCTTCTCCAGCATGTTGATAATCTGCGCCTGTATTGAAACATCCAGCGCCGACACCGGCTCGTCGCAAACAATAAACTCCGGCTGTACCGCAAGTGCGCGGGCGATGCCGATTCGCTGACGCTGCCCGCCTGAAAACTCGTGCGGATACCGCGTAGCGTGTTCGCTGTTCAGACCTACCTCGTTCAGCAGATTGTAAATCCGCTCCTTGCGCTCGCTCTTGTCTTTTGTGAGCTTATGAATATCAATGGGTTCACCGACAATGTCTCCCACTGTCATCCGGGGATCCAGCGATGCATACGGATCCTGGAAGATGTACTGCATCTTACGGCGGTACGGCTGCATTTTTACTTTGGTAATATCGCTGCCGTTGTATATAATCTGCCCTGCCGTAGGCTCATAGAGCCTCAGCAGCGTGCGGCCGATCGTCGTCTTGCCGCTGCCCGATTCGCCCACAAGGCCAAGCGTTTCGCCCTTGTAAATCCCAAACGAAACGTCTTCTACCGCGCGCAGCCTATTGTGGCCCGGCTTTTCACCTTTGATGATGAAATGTTTTTTTAAGTTCTTTATTTCAAGCAACGTTTCCATCTGTCAGTTTCCCTTCCGGTCATAATGCAGCCAACAGGCCGAATAATGTCCCGGCCCAACCTCGAAATACGGCGGTTTCTCGCTCAGGCAGACCTTCATACACTGATCACACCGTGACGCAAACGGACAACCCGCAGGCGGGTGCATCAGATCCAGCGGCGCGCCTTCAATCGGATGAAGCTCTTCGCGCTCATCCTGTTCAATACGCGGGAGCGAGCCGATCAGCCCGATCGTATACTGATGGCTCGGATTTGCGAGCAGCTCCTCAATGGGGCCGTACTCCATGATTTCTCCACCATACATGATGATGATCTTGTCGCATATATCAGACACAATACCAAGGTCATGCGTGATCAGTACAACGCTCATTTTGCGTTTCTGCTTCAAATCCTTCATGATCTCAAGGATCTGCGCCTGTATCGTCACATCGAGCGCTGTTGTCGGCTCGTCCGCAATCAGTAGCTTGGGCTCGCATGCAAGCGCCATGGAGATCATCGCACGCTGACGCATGCCGCCTGAAAACTCAAACGGATACTGTTTGAGACGGCGGGCAGGGCTGGGAATACCAACCATGTCCAAAAGTTCCACAGCACGCTTGTCGGCGGCGTTGCCTTTCATGTCAAGATGCAGCTTCAACGGCTCCTTAAGCTGGTTGCCCACGGTATAAACCGGGTTCAAAGATGTCATCGGGTCCTGGAAGATCATCGCAATCTCGTTTCCCCGAATTGCACGCATTTCTTTTTCCGAAAGGCTGAGCAGATCTCTGCCGTCAAACGTAATAGAACCTCCCACCACGCGCCCGGGAGACTGCAGCAGTCGCATGACAGCGTAGACCGAGACGGATTTTCCACTGCCCGACTCGCCTACGATGCCCAGTGCTTCGCCTTCTTCAAGATGCCATGAAATGCCGCGAACAGCCTGAACTTCGCCGCCCGGCGTAAAGAATGACACCCGCAAATCCTGAATATCGATCAAACGCTTGTTTTCCAAAGCCAGTACCTCTTACTTCTTCATTCTGGGATCCAGCACGTCCCGCAGCGCGTCTCCCACCGTGTTGAACGCAAGGATGATCAGCGCAATAATAACGGCCGGGAACACGACGCGAGTCGGATATGAGTATATGCCGTCAAGCGCGTCCGTTACCATGGAGCCCAGCGATGCGCGGGGCGCCGAAATGCCAAGGCCGATAAAGCTCAAAAACGACTCGGTAAAAATCGCCGAGGGGATCTGCAGTGTAGTCGTCACGATAATGGGGCCGATGCAGTTGCTCAGCACATGTCTGCGGACGATGCGAGAACCGGAAGCGCCGAGCGCACGGGCTGCCAGCACGTATTCCTGTTCCTTGATGCGCAGCACTTCGCCGCGAACGATACGCGCCATAGTGCCCCAGTAAAGCAGCGCGAATACGATCAGCATCGAGAAAAACGCCGGACCCAAATCGCTGATGCTGGCGAATATCGGGCTGTTCTCCAGCAGGGTCTCCAATGGACCCTTAAGCGACACCGAGAGCAGTATGACGATGAGCAGGTCCGGGATCGAATAGATGATGTCGATAAATCGCATCATGATATTGTCTGTTTTCCCGCCTACAAATCCGCTGACCGCACCGTAGGTGGAACCGATTAAAAATGTCAGCAATGCGGCGATAACACCGATTGACAGCGATATGCGCGCACCGTACATGTTTCGAACGAGCAAATCGCGGCCGAATTTATCTGTACCAAAAGGATGAGCCGAATTGAAAACGCGCTGGCCATCCACTTCAATGACAGGCGCCTGGTTTTCGTCACCTTTGTTGAATTGGTCATACTCATACGGCATAAACAGCGGACCGACAAACGCAAACAGAAACAATAAAACAATCAGGACAAGCGCAGCCATGGCAAACCCGTTCTTGCGGAACCGACGCATCGCATCCTTCCAGAGCGAGGTCCCTTGGCGCATCACAACAAGCTCTTTTTTTTCATCATCCGTAGCTTTTTCAAAAAGCTCCGGATTGACATGCATGCTGAATGGATTCAGCCTCAGGCTTGTTTTATTCTTAATCTCAGTTGCTTTCTTCATATAACGCCTCGCTTTATCGTAGCTTGATCCGGGGGTCAACGAAGCTGTAAATGATATCCACAAGCAGATTCATTGCTACCATCATAGCCCCTAAGAATATCGTCGTACCCATGATCACGGGGTAGTCGCGGTTCAAAACGCTGGTTACGAAAAACTGCCCTAACCCGGGAATCATGAATATCTTCTCCACCGCGAACCCGCCGGTGATCAAAAACGCAGTGAGCGGTCCAAGGTATGAAATGACCGGTATCACGGAATTCTTCAGCGCATGCTTGAAGTTGACCTTGAAGGCCGAAAGCCCCTTTGCATGCGCGGTCTTAATATAGTCCTGACCGAGTGTCTCCAGCATGGCGGAGCGCGTCAATTTGGAGATGTAGCAGATCGGATAAAACGAGTATGTAATGATAGGCAGTACATAGTTTGCGGGGGTATCCGCCCATGAGGCTGGCGCCCAATGCAACAGAGCACCAAATATCACCAAGAGCAATGTACCTACCACAAACCCCGGAACGGATATAAACACCGTCGTAAACATCATGACGATTCGGTCGACTAGTTTTTCATGCTTAATTGCCGCAAGCGCGCCGAGCGGTATGCCGATCAGTAGTGCAAATCCAATAGCCATAAGACCGAATTTTGCTGAATATGGGAACTTTTCTCCAATAATACTGTTGACCGTGCGGCCTTTCTTTGCTAGGGATGTACCCAAGTCGCCCTGCATCATATTCTTAAGATACAGCCCGTACTGCGTCATCAGAGGCTTATCCAATCCGTATTTCTCTTCAAGCTTCTCTCTGACCGCATCCGTCATTTTTTCAGATGTAAATGGGCTGCCGGGTACCAAATGCATCAGAAAAAAGGTTGCTGTTATTAATATAAATATCGCAACAATTGAGGAAACGATCCGTTTCAGAATAAACCTTGTCATCTTAAACTCCTGCCATCTTCTTCCGTCAAGCCTTATATGGGCACATCACAATAGTATCAATATCGTATTATATACAATTGTAACACAAAAATAAATAGTGTAATCTAAAATAATTCATCGGAATTCCTACTGTATCGCAAAATATGAGCAGGAAAGCATCTAAAAACGGATTTTTTCTCAATTATACGCGTTTTCGCTATCGTTACATGGGTATGCGTGAGTATGCGCGCTACTATTCATTCCCTTTTATGTTGTGTAAAGGTTCCCGTGAAATTCCCGACTTGCAGGATTGCGTCCGCGCCGCGCAGGGTGTAGTATAAAAGCCGATCAGAACTCGGCAGGAGGCAGACTATGTACAGCTTTCAAAACGACTACAGCGAAGGCGCTCATCCGCGTATTCTCTCGGCGCTTAATACCACCAATCTTGCTCAGACCTCCGGCTATGGTACGGATCCATATACTGCGGAAGCCGCCTCGCTCATCCGCAAACAACTGAAAAATGACGCCGTAATGGTTCATTTTCTTTCAGGCGGAACGCAAACGAACCTTATTGCGCTCAGCGCTTTCTTGCGCCCGCATGAGGCGGCAGTCTGCGCAGACACCGGACATATCAACGTGCACGAAACCGGCGCGATTGAGGCAATAGGACACAAGGTGATCGCAGTACCCTCTGCGGATGGCAAGCTCACCCCTCACGACTTGATGACTGTATTGGCACATCATACTGATGAGCACATGGTGAAGCCCCGCCTTGTTTACATCTCCGACGCGACCGAAATCGGCACATGCTATGCCAAAGCGGAGCTTACTGCGCTGCGCGAATTCTGCACAGCCCACGGGCTGCTGCTGTACCTCGACGGCGCGCGGCTCGGTTCCGCCCTTTGCTGTACGGATCTGACTCTCCCTGATATTTGCGCGCTGACCGATGCGTTCTACATCGGCGGCACTAAGAACGGCGCGCTTCTCGGCGAAGCACTCGTGATCGTCAACCCCGCGCTGATGGCGGACATCCGCTACATCATCAAACAGCGTGGCGGTATGCTCGCCAAAGGACGCCTGCTTGCGCTGCAGTTTTCCGAGCTGTTCCGGGACGGGCTGTATTTCGAGCTTGCGGAGCATGCCAATCGTCTGGCTGATACCCTGCGCGAAGGCATTTCGCAGGCGGGCTATACTTTCCTGTCCAACTCGCCCAGCAACCAACTCTTCCCGGTATTCCCAGATGCGCTTGCGCAGCGCTTTGTTAATGAGTTTCGTTGCGAGGTATGGGGAAAAACCGACGATACACATACTTGCATCCGGCTCGTCACCTCCTGGGCTACAGAGCCCGAGGCCGTGGACGCCTTCCTTGCTGCGCTGAAGGGCTAAGCGCGCAAACAATCCGGTATCATTTATCAGGTTTGGTTATATGCTGGCTGGTTTCATCATGCGAGGAACACAGTGACGAAGCAATCCAGCCAGCAATACAGGGACAGCCTTGAATTTGTTTCTGGATGGTGTTTCGTCCACATTGAACACAGTTAAGCGCAAACCTCTTTTAACAACCGTACAAAAAAACGGGCGCCTCCGCCCGTACCCATCCTCAATATCAGATTTTTGTAATGATGATGCTCTCTATGCAGTCCGCCACGTCCTCGCAGTTGTCCAGCGTATCTTCAAGCGCTTTGTATATGCTCTGCGCCTTGATAAGCGCGACCGGGTCCTTCTCTTTCTCAAATAACTCCCATACCGCATTCTTGTAGCACTTGTCACCATATTCCTCAATGCGGTTGATCTCTGCGATCAGATCGTACAGCTTACCACTTTTCCGGTTGCTCCGAAACTGGGACATCAGCTGAACAAGGTTTTCGCAGGCATCCACCACGTACTGTGCCATCAAACGCATGTCCCCCGTGATATGGTCCACATGCATCACCCACAGGTCATTGGCGGCATGCTCAATGCTGTCGGTAATATCGTCCGTTTTCTGGGCGATACGATAGATGTCGTTGCGTTTAATCGGCGTGATTACCGCCGTGCTGAGCCGTTCACAAAGCTGATGCATATGGGAATCGGCCTTTTTCTCGACTGTTTTTACCGCTAAGATAGGCTCTTGCGTTACACGGCCGTCGTCGATCAGGCTTTTCAGTATCTTCGCCGCATCCAGCGTATACTGAACTCCATCTACGAACATGTCAAAAAAACGTGTGCTGTTTTTAGCCATAACTCCCCCAGGTTCCCCGTGCAGTCACCCCAGACCGCATCCGTTTTCCGCTTGGACAGCAGGGCAATCCCGCACGCTGCTTCCGGCTTCTTTACCAAGTCTTTACGCTTATCGATTATTATATCATCGATAAGCATACGCGTCCAAGGGTTTTATACGTTCAACCCGGCATAGCACGCAGGGCATAAAAAATCCCCCGTCTTTCAGGAGGATTTGACGCTATTCTTCTTCCGGCTCGGCGTTTACTTTTTTCCTGGCCCGCCGCATGGAAAATACCTCTCCAAACAGCACGATCAGGCTGCCCACGATGAGGATCATATAATAGGTTAAAAACCGCCAGATCAGCATCGCAACACCGGTTGCCGCCATAAAAAAGCGCCGGAAAAACAGCAGAAAGCCACCTTCTGAAGCACCTGCAGCGCCGGGCAGCGGTATAAACGACACCGCAAGGAACAGGTAAGACCCCATCACGAAGATATCGAGGATGTTGTTATCCTTGTACCCGAAGGACATATAGATCAGGTAAGGGATTACAAACATAAAGCCGAGATTGAAAACCGATATCACAAACGACCCGAGCACGCGCAGCTTGTGTTTGGAGATGTAGGACGCCGCGGTGTGGTAATCCTTGATCGTGCGCTCATACAACTCGATCTTGTCGTCCACATGCCGAATGAGCTTGATGCGCGCAAGAAATCGCAGAATGCCTTTGCCCGCGTTGAGCACCAGCTTTTCGTTCACCAGCGTGAGTATGATACACGACACCGCGACCAGATTGAACACGAAGCCAAGAATGGAAAACCAGAACGCCTCGTTGCTGTTTGTATAGTAATAACTGCCGCGCAAAATCATGCCCGTGATATACAGCGCGCACAACGACATTTCATACACAACGAACTTTATGCCCACGATGCATGTGGCGGTACCCACCGGCATGCCGTCCCGCCGCATATAAATTACCTGCATGGGCTGTCCGCCCGTGGACGAAGGCGTCAGCGCGCAGTAATACAGCCCGATCATCCCCACCTTGAGGGACCTCAGAAAAGGCGTTTTACCGTACATATACCGCGTGATATCGTGCAGCAGCATAGAATCTGTCAGCCAGTACATCAGCAGTGCGCCGACGCACGCAAGCAGCCACCAGATATTAAAACCTTCAAGGGCTTTCCCGGTCGCTTTGAGGTCGGTTGCAAAAAGCATCACCAGTATAATGGCTACAATGGTAACGCCCATATAAATCAGGCTGAACAAATGTTTTGGTTTTTTGTTTTTGCTCATCCACCCTCCCCAAACCGCTGTGAGCATCATATCAGAAATCCGGTTTCCGCGCAACCTGCCTGCGGGCTGATATAAAAACAGCCGCCGCATTGGATACGGCCGGCTATTATGGCATTACCATACGCTATTTGCCCAGTCCCGCGCTGACCCTTCGTTTGCGGTCAATCAGGTAGAGATACCGGTCGTATGCCGCCTGTACCGCGTCCTCCCAGCTTAAATACAGCGTGCGCCGGGCTTCTTCGCCCACCGCGCGCGCGTGCTCAGGATGCAGAATGATGTGCTCAGCGGCATTGGCGATTGCCAGCGGGTTGTTTTCCACGAGATAGCCGTTGCGTTCGTCAATACCCTGCGCCGCGTTGCTGCCGCGCACCAGCACCGAGGGGCAGCCACACGCCGCGGCTTCGCGCCGCACAATGGCCGAGGTATCATAAACCGAGGGGAACAGCATTGCGTTGCTCCGCAGATAGAGGTCCGCCAGTTCATCCCGGTCGGCAATGCTGCCCGCAAACGTGACCTTGTCCGTAAGCCCGGATTCCGCGACGATTTGTTCCATATCGGCCCGTCGTGGTCCGTCCCCAGCGAACAGCATGTGAAAGGGCAGCCCCCGTTTATCAACGATCTCCAGCGCCTTGAGCAGAACCTTCAGATTCTTCTGCCAGACAAGCCGTCCGGCATAGCAAAACAGCGGTACACTGTCGTCCAGACCGTATTTGCGGTTGACTGACTCAATGGCTTCAGGCGACGCAAAGCGCGGCTGGATATCACAGCCGTTTTCCATCACGACCACCGGACCGTGATAGCCGTATTCCCGCAGGGTATCCGTCGCCGCTTCGCTCACAGACCAAACCTCATCGGCTGAATCGAAGAACGCCGCGATGATGTCCATCACGCCGTCCACGACAAGCTCCGACTTCAGCGCTTCCAGCAGGTCGTCGCGGTAGCGGGAATGGAATGTTGTCACAAAGGGAATATCCAGCTTCCTTGAAAGAGAACGCGCAGCCAGTCCGGAGCTGAACGGGCTGTGCGAATGTACGATATCAAAGGGAATCTTCTTCAGGTCATGCCAAAAAGGGCCGTCCATCTGCGGTAAGCCAAACCGATATTCACCGCGAAGCGGCGCTTTGAACGAGGTGTAGCGGTACACCTCGAAGCCGTAGTCATCCTGTGCGTCGGGATGCTCGGGCGTCACCACGCAACACCGGCCGTACTTCTTGTTGAGCCAGTAAGCATAGTTCTTGACCACATTGGCGACGCCGTCCACAATCGGCGGGAACGACTCGTTAAACTGTCCGATCGTTATACTCATGATGCCTTCCTCCATATACTGGGACACGAAAACAAGCCGGGCGTCCGGCTTCTGCTGCCACGACTGAACCGTGGCAACAGATGGTTTTCGTTGAAGGGCCCTGCATCTGATCGGACAGATATGCCCGTACCGACGCGTGGGCCCCGCCCTTGGGGAAGGGGCTGAAGTGGACAGAATATTCGTTGCATATCAGTGGGGGTATCCCCACCTCCATGTCTTTCCGTTCGTCATGTTTTCGGCTTCACGGCCCCTTGCCGTACCCGAAATAACATGAAATAGCCGGTATATCCGGCTGTCCCATCAACACCAGGTAACCGTACCCCAAAAAGCTGCGCCGTTTGAGTACGTGCTGCGCTTAAACAAGCTGCGCTCAGTCGATGACCTCGTCGATCAGCGATTTCAATTCCTCGTCGTCCTTGCCGGAAATCTCCTGAGCGGGCTCCGTGCTGTCGCCATCGTAAAGCCAGGAGTAATCATCGTAGCGCGGGCGGGAATCGTTATCGCCTTCCCCTTCTTCGCCTAAGATGCCGCCATCCTGCTCCTCCAGCTCCTGCAAAGCCTTATTGATCTCCTGCAAGGAAAGGACACCTTTCTCCGATTCCGGCAACGGCGCTTCAATGGCCTGTGCGGACGCTGCTTCCACCGGTTCGTCCATAACCGCCGGTTCCGCAGCCGCTTCCACGATAGGTTCCGCAGGCATTTCCGGTTCAGCTGGTTCCATCTGAGCAATGCCGTATGGCTCCGGCTCCTCCGGTCCACTGGCATCTCCGGCGTCTTCCGGTCCGGTGGCTGCCGGTTCGTCCCCGTTTTCGGGAACGGCAACCGCGCCGATATCCTTCAGGCCGGTCTCCACGTCCGCGCTGATGCGCCGCGTAGCCTCGGTGCTGATCCCGTAGGATGAATCCGACTCCCCGAAATAATCACGGTAAGCCTGCTGGAATGAAGCAGCCTGCGAGTTGATCAGGTTGGCAAAGCTCTCGGCAAACACCGTTGCTTGGCCCTTGATCTCCTCCAGCCGCTTTTCCGCCAGCGCAACCTCGGTTTTGGTCTGCTCCGCACGGCGGGTCGCTGTGGTCTGGGCGCTGTCAATAATGAGCTCCGCCTTGCGCGCGGCCTCAGCCAGCAAACGCTCGGAACTCTTCTGCGCCGAGATCAGCGTGTTCATAATGGTCGCCTCAGTTTCGCTGACCCGGTTTATATGCTCGCTCGTTTCTGCAAGCGAAGCCTTCAGCGAGGCGTTTTCTGCCTGAAGCGCTTTGAACTCATCGATCACCTGATCCAGAAACCGATCGACCTCGTCCTCATCGTATCCTTTGAAGGACCGTTTAAAGGTTTTTTCAAGGATGTCCTTGACCGTCAGCGGCACGGCAACGTCTCCTTTCGCAAGCACTCACTTTGAAGTATCCCCTTGGGGAAAATAGGATATGCGCAAAAGCGCAGCTTTGCGGCTTCAGTCAAATTATCTGAAGCTGTCGCGGCCGCTGCGCTCATCGATGCTCTGTGATACGTCCACATTGGGCGGAGCCACGACAAAGATCCCGCGCGCTACCTTCTTGATGTCGCCGCAGATCGTGTATACCGCGCCGCCGACATAGTCGAGTATGCGCTGGGCGGTTTCCACGTCGATATCATCGAGATTCATGATAACCGGCTTGCGCGCCTTCAGGCTGTCGATGATGCACTCCGCATCCTCTAAATTAGATGGCTGAAACAACAGCATCTGCATCCGCGCACCGGTAGATGTGCCAGGCATCGGAACGACCTTCGCCTGCTGCCTTACGCTTCTGCGGGACATTCTCTGCTGCTCCTGCTCTTCTTCCTCGAACTCATCTTCAGGATACTGATCATACTCGTCTTCCATGATCGTATCCTCCTCACGAACTTCTTCCTCCAGGCCGACCGCATCAAGAATACGGTTAAAAAAGCCCTTCGCCATTGGTGTAACCCCCTGCAATTTTAATTTGACCTCGCTCCAAACACGGCCGTACCAATCCGCACCATATTTGAGCCTTCAAAAATTGCGGCTTCGAAGTCGTCCGACATGCCCATGGACAGAAACGTAAAGGGATCATCCGGGTTCGATTTCTCAAAGCGGTCGTAGAGCGCCTTCATCCTGGCGAAGTAATGTCTGTTATCGTCCGCATCGCGAGCCGGCGGCGGTATCGCCATCAGCCCTTTCACGCGAACGCTCCTCAAAACAGACAGCTGCTCCAAAAACCGTTCAAGTTCTTCCTCCGGAATGCCGGCTTTCGTCGGCTCCTTCGCGATGTTGATCTGGATGAGCGTATCGATCGGCGTGCCTTTTTTTTGGCACTGTTTCTCGAGTTCGAGCGCCAGCTCCAGATTGTCCAGGGAATGAAGCAAAGCCACACCGGGGATGATGTACTTTGCCTTATTGCGCTGCAGTGGTCCGATGATGTGCCAGGTGGCAGAGTCTCCAATAACCTCACGTTTTTTCAGGTACTCCTGCACCCGGTTCTCGCCGAAGTTTCGGATGCCGGCCTTTATGGCCTGTTCAACCTTTTCGGCGTCCACCGTTTTGCTGACCGCGACAAGCACAATATCGTCTTTCGTCCTTCCCGACTTACGTGCGCAAAAATCCATCCTTTCTTCAATAATTCTTATGTTATCCTCTATTGAAGTCATATTTCATCAGCCTCTTATCCGCTGCCCCACCACGAGAGAACCCTGTCCCTCTATCGGCTGCACCAGATAGTAATTACCGTCGTCCGCAATGACCTGCACCTGTACATACTGGCCGTCGGCTGTCTCCACATAATTGTATCTTACGGTATTGCCGTCTTCCGTCTCGGTCTTGGCTTCCTTCACGCAGCTTTTGCGTACCCGCAGGCCTTCCTGCGTCCCAACCAGCCGCGCGGTTACCCGCCTTTCGCCGAGAAGCGGCCCGATGTCATCTTGTATCCGTATAGTATACACGAAGCCGCCATTATTTTCAAGTGTTGTTGCGTTACATACCACACCGGTATACTGGTTGTCCAGATACTCGTCAAATATCAGCGAATACGCGCTGCCCTCGTGCAGTTCCGGGATCGCTGTGGACGAGTACATCACGACGTACCAGTCGTTGGTATTCACGACGCGATATAGCGGTGCATAGGCCGCATCGGTTTCACTGGTCTTGATCGTCTTGCCCGCCTCCACCTCGGCCAGCGCCTCCTCGGTGAATTTGCCGATGTTGGCGGGGGTCATGAGCTTCTCGCATCCGTCAAAGTAGAAGCTGACAATGCCATCCGAGCCCGCGTTCAGGTCGATACGCCAGCCGCTGATCGTCGCTTCGAGCGCATCCTCCTGCGCGTACAGGTCCCGCAGCGCAGCGTCCTCCATGACCACGCTCGACAGATACTCCGTGCGTTCGGTCAGCAGCGCTTCCAGATCGCGCTGCAGGGTGAGCGCGTCCTGCGGACGGTCCTCCTTTACGGCAGCTTCGATTTCGGCCACCTTGGCGCTGATACGGCTGTTGATGTCATCCAGCTGCGGGTCGATCACGCCCGCGAGGCTGACCGTCGTCTCATAGTTCAGAATCTGTTCCTGCAGGCTGAGCAGCTGCGAATAGGTGTCGTCGTTGTATTCCCAACTGAACACCTGGGCGATTGGGTCTCCCGCCGCCACGCGCTGCCCTTCCTTTGCGATGAACACAGTCTTGCCGTAGTTTTTGGCCTCGTAGACCACCTCAGTGCGCACGATGAGCATATCATAGGTCGCGGAGAACGACGTCTGCCCCTGTTCCACCAGCGACGTTGCCTGCGCCCGCGCTATTAGAACAACTACCATTATGACGACTGCGAGCACCGCTCCCAGGATCAAATAAAACCGTGCTTGAGGCTTACGCCGCGTCGACTTTGTACTATATTTCGAAGAGGCCATGCGGTCATAGGGCCGCGATGCCGGCCTTCTTCCCGCGCCTTGTGTAGAAACCATCCGATCCGTATCCTTCCTTCGGGGCGTAACTGAAGTATTCTCCGCAGGAAGCGAAAATTCCTTTATCGGAAGCAATAATATAAATCTGCATCCTGTAAGCGCGGTTTCTATAAGCAAGAAAAGCGCGTTTTTCGCGCTTTTGATTTACAGAGCGATGAGGACTTCCACACTGTTGCCGGTATCGTTGTAGCGGATATCGCTGCACAGCGCCCGTACCAGTTTGAGGCCGCGGCCCCGTTCGCTGAGCAGGCCCGCATCGTCCCGGTCGACTTCATCCGTCAGGGTATGGTCGAACCCTCCGCCGCCGTCCGTCACACCGATGCGCAGCGTACCCTCGCTGATTTCCGTTTGCAGGTATACAGGGCTTGCGGGCGTGGGCCGGGCATGCTCGAACGAGTTAACCAGCAGTTCGTTCAAAATCAGCGCGATGTTGTACCGGCACTCGTCGCTCAGCGGCGCGATACGGCTGACGCCATTTAGAACGCCGCCGGTCACGCTTTTAATATCTTCGAGCGCAGTCAGCACATACCTGTTTCTCATCGCGAATTCACACCACAACTCATTTTGTGCTTTCCGGTGTAACACACCATAAAAAACACACTATCAATATAACCCGCTTGAGAGGCTTTAAAACTATTTTTCGTAGTAATTTCTGAATTTCTCAAGAATGCGGCGTTCAATACGCGAAACGAACATCTGGGATACGCCGAGGCCCGCCGCCACCTCGCGCTGGCTCATATCCGCCATATAGCGCTGTTCGATAACCTGCCGTTCGACTTCACTCATATGCGCAAAGCACCGGTCCAGAAAATCCTTGTCCTCCACGCGGTCGTACTCGCTGTCGTTGCTCCCAAGGAGCTTCACGAGCTTTAGGTCCTCGCTGACAGCCAAGCAACTGTCGAGCGACGCCGCGTATGCGGCAGACTTCGTTTCCATCAGCTCCAGCACGCGCTCCACGGAGATCTTCAGGTATTCCGCAATCTCCTCGGGAGTGACGCCGTGGCCGGTGTTGTGCGAAAGCGTTGCGCGCGCTTCCTCAAGGTGCCGGATCATCTCGCTGTCGCGCCGCGAAATGCGGATCATATGGGTCTTGTCACGGAAATAGTTTTTGATCTCGCCTACCAGCGTGGGGGTGGCAAAGCTGGCAAATTTGACGCCCCGGCCGGGTTCGAAGCGATCCACAGCCTTGATGAGCGCGAGCGACGCAACCTGAAACAAATCGTCATATTCCACACCGCGCCCCACAAACTTTTTGGCAATGATCTGCGCGATGTACAAATATTTCTCCACGATCCTGTCGCGAAGCCGTTCGTCCCGCGTTACCGCGTACTGCTCGAAAAGCCGCTGTTCGGTTGTCGCATCCGGCGTTGTGCTCATCCTTGTCCTACCCCTGTCGCCTATTTACCGCGGTTTTTAAAAAAATGCACGCCCGTCAGCAGGTTTCCCCGCTGATCGAACGAGCAGTCGTCCACCAGCGCCTCCAGCAGATACTGGCTCAAATCTTCCTCCGGCTCCTGCTCGCGCCCCTTGGCCTCCAAGGCCAGAATGTCGATACTCAGCCCCTCTTGCTTTACCGTCAGGGCAATCTCCACAGTTTCAGGCCGATACGACAGCAGCAGAATACAGCCTTCCGCACTGGCAACCTTCAAATCCTCGATGTCGTCGATGTCGAAGCCCATGCGTTCCGCGACGGCCGAAACGGCCAGCCGCACCGCAAGGATGTAGTCGGGTTTGGCGGGGACGGACATGCGCAATACGTCTTCGCTCACTCTGCGCTCACCTCAATCACAAAGATTTTGTCGAGCCCCGTCAGCGTAAATATTTTTGCGATATAAGGTTTGAGGTAGACAATACGGATCTCTTTTTTCGCTTCGCGCACCTTCTTGAGCGCACTCACCAGCACGCCAAGGCCGGTCGAGTCAATGTACTTTAAGTTGGTGCAGTCGATCACAAGATCGGCAGCCTTCTCCTCGATCAGCGCCCGCAGCTCAGCTTTCAAGCTGTCGGCGTTATAGATGTCGACCTCTCCGTAGAGGCGAACATCCCATTTTTCCGCGCTCTCGTCGTAACTCGCATCCATGAGCATCCGGATCGTCCTCCTATATGTGTTTTTCCAGCCAGCCGGCGATATCGTCCCAGACCTGCTGCTTGCCCTGTTCGTTGAGCACCTCGTGCCGCATGCCCGGATAAATCTTAAACGTTAAGTCCTTAACGCCTGCTTTTTCATAATCCGCCGCGTCCTTCTTGACCGCAGCCAACTTGGTTCCGCCCATCGTGTCGAACTCGCCTGCGCCGATGAAAACGGGCAGACCTTTAGGCGTATTGTCAAAAGTGGCCTTCTGCGCCGCGAGCTTGGTGCCCTCCAGCAGCTCGTAGGCAAATTCTGAGGTGACCGTATTGCCGCAGTAAGGGTCCGCCACATACGCCTTCACCACTTCCGGGTCAGCGCTGATAAACTCGCTTCCTGTCTCGCCCTTAAACGGCCTGTTGAGTGTGCCGAACACGAGCGAATGCAGGAACGGCGAACGGTGGTTGTAGCCAAATTTTTTCATTTCCCGCCGGGCGAGCGTCTGCACCACGCCGATCAGCATCGGAGCCACATGCCCGGTACCGGTGAGCGCGAGACCCGAGAGGCCATCACCGTATTTCGAGGCGTAGATACGCGAGAGCAGCGAGCCCATGCTGTGTCCGAACAAAAATACCGGCAGGCCGGGATGCTCTTTGCGCATGAGGGCTTCCACCGCGCGCATGTCCTCCACGATCTTCAGAAAAGCGCCGTCGTTGTCCGAATAGTGCCCCACTTTTTCTGCACTGCCCGCGGTCTTGCCATGGCCCAGGTGATCCTCGGCATATACCACAAAGCCCCGCTCCGCGAGGAATCGCGCGAACGCGTCGTAGCGCAACGCGTGCTCTACCGCGCCGTGTGCGATCTGCAGTACAGCCTTGGGCTTTTCGGCCTCCCACATGTATGCGGCGACAGTTGCGCCGTCCGACGAAATAAACGAAAATTCTTCGAATTTCACCACGCGCACACACCTCTTTTCGCGTTTATGATACCATCATGCATATTTTTTGTAAATAGCGCAGGGACATGATATAATCAGGAAGAAGAGGAGAAACGGCCATGCACGATTATATTGAAACCATTCGCGACAACCCCGTGATCGCCGCGGTACAGTGCCAAAGCGCGCTCGCGGCTGCGCTCAGCTTTCGCATGCCTACTGTGTTTCTGCTCAATACCGACATCTTTTCCGCCAAGGCCTCGGTAGACCAGGGGCTTGCCGCGGAATGCCACGTTTTTCTGCACATGGATTTGATCGACGGCCTCGCCGCCAGCGCCAAGGCGCTCGACTATGTGCAGCACCGCATCTCGCCTTCGGGCATCATCAGCACCAAATCCACACTCATCAAATACGCCCGCGAACAGGGTGTGTTCTGCATCCAGCGCTTCTTCATGGTGGACAGCGCTTCCTTTGACAACGCCGTAAAAACCACACGCAAGGTAAGGCCCAACATGGTGGAGCTTATGCCGGGCATCATCCCCGACGTGCTGCGCCGCTTCACCGCCGAGGTGGACACCCCGGTTATCGCGGGTGGCCTCGTGCATGACCGCCGTCAGGTCATCGACGCCCTTTCCGCAGGTGCGGTGGGCGTATCGACAGGCTGTCAGGAGCTATGGGGACAGGACGCGTAAGGCAGTGGATATTACTTCCGGGGAGCATCATATTGAGAGCCAAGTACAGTATTAATTATAAGCTAATTGCCGCCGTGTTGTTGCTTGTATCCATTTTTGCTCTGCTGCTTATTGCGCTAATATGGAAGGAAAATTTTTTTGCGGGTATTGTTTCAACGGTATTCCTGCTCGCTGCTGAAATTTACGGCATAGTGCAACTCTTTGGACCTCAAAGAATCAAAAGCATTACTGTCGAGTCGTCCGCAATCATAATCCAGTACAGAAAAGCAGACGTCAAAGTACTATATGAGAATATTAAGAAGATTAAACACTATAAACACGGACCGTTGACCGAAAGAATTTTAGTGTATGCGGAAAATAGCACAATATATGAGATACCTTTCGACCTGAAAGATTCTCGCGGTTTATGTAGGAGTATTTATACTGAACTCTCAAAGATAAATAAGGAAAAGATTGCCGACGAGTGGTTCCAGAGGGAGTTTGGCGGCAAAGTACAGTATCAAATGACTACCGATATTGAGCTCGAAGGAAAAAACTATACTTCGAATTTTTTGCTTATGTGGTTGCTCATGGCCGTACAATTTATGCTTGTCATATTAATGACCGTTTTCATCTGGAACAGGATCGATATTGTCTTTAAGTTCATTTGGCCTGTGTTCATCATTTTCATGGAATATCTGGGTGTATTGGCTATCACCTCGCCAAGGATAGTTAAAAACGTGATTATAACTGCTAGTATGATAATTGTTAATTACAAAAAAGAACGTGTTGAGATACCTATCACAACATGTAAATCCATTCAATATCACCGGTCATGGCCGTCACCAAAAAGGGTATATGTTTATTGGGAGAAACAGTATGTATTACTTCCGTGGTATATCAAAGATTTTCGCGGTATGTGCAAAAGCATTTATGAAACATTAACACACGCAAACATGGAAAGCATTGCGGAAGGAACTTTCCAAAGGAAATTCGGAAGAAAATATAGATAAGATGTTTTATCAGGATTAGGCACCTCGGTGCCACCCCTATAGTATCTCCCCCGTCCGCAGATACTTCTTCGCCATCTGCACGTACCGTTCGCACCGTTCCTCAATATCTGCAATCTCTTCTTCGGTCACCTCGCGAACCACGCGGCAGGGGCTGCCCACCACCACGGTGCGCGGCGGCACCACGAAGCCCTTGGGCACCAATGAGCCCGCACCCACGATGCTGTGCTCGCCGATCTTGGCCGCGTCCATCACGATGGACCCCATGCCGATCAGCGCGCCATCGCCGATATCGCACGAGTGCAGGATCGCCTTGTGACCCACCAGCACGCCGCTGCCGATGCGCACCTGCAGGCGCAGTCCGGAATGCAGCACGCACCCGTCCTGAATGTTGGTGCGCTCTCCGATTACGATGGGCGACAGGTCCGCGCGGATCACCGTGCCGGGCCATACGCTGCTCTGCTTGCCAAGCGTCACCTCACCGATCACCATCGCGCTCGGATGCACATATGCGTCGCGCGCGAGATCCGGGCTCTTGCCGTCCACTCTCTGTCTCATTCCATCTGCTCCTTTGCAGCCAGCGCAATTGCAAGCTCCAGCCGCTTCCTTTGCATCTTGCAGCCGATCTCATAGGGCTGCATCATGTCACCGTTGATATTGACGTTCGCCGCGGCACATCCACCGCTGCAGTAGTATTTTGCCCAGCAGGCTTTGCAGGCTTCCATGTGATAGATGTCGCAAGCGTCAAAATCCTGCGCGATCTTTTCATCCAGCGTCCGTCCAAACACCGTGCCCATCTTGAGCTCCGGCCTGCCCGCGAACTGGTGGCACGGGTAGATGTCACCGTTCGGCGTGACTGCCACGTACTCGGTGCCCGCGCCACAGCCGCGCACGCGCTTCTGGCGGCAGGGGCCGGCGTTGAGATCGACCATAAAGTGAAAGAACGTAAAGCCGTCATCCTCTTGGCGGCGCTTCTCGTACTCCGCCGCCAGCCGGTCATACTCGGCAAATATCGCGGGCAGGTGCTCCTCCCGGATGGCGTTTTTGGCTCTGGTGACCACCGGCTCGATGGACACACCCTCGAAGCCCATATCCGCCACGTGCAGCACATCCTCCGCAAAATCGAGGTTGTCCGCCGTAAACGTGCCGCGCACATAATACTCGCCCTTGCGGCTCAGCAGCAGCGACTTTGCGTTCTGCGCCACCTGCGCGTAGCTGCCGCCGCCGTCCGCGGTTTTGCGCACCGCGTCGTGCACGTGCGGACGCCCGTCGATGCTGACCACCACGTTGTGCATATTCTCTTCGATGTAGCGCTTCATCTCGTCCGTCACCTCGTAAGCGTTGGTGGTGACGGTGAAGCGAAAGTTCTTTTTGCGTTCCTTCTCAATCGCCCGCGCGTGGGCAACAGTGCTTTTCAGCACCTCAAAGTTCATCAGCGGCTCACCGCCAAAGAAGTCCACCTCGAGGTTGCGGCGGCTGCCCGAAACGCCGGCCAGAAAGTCGATGGCCGCATGCGCCACCTCCTCGCTCATCAGCTCGCGCCGTCCGGCAAACGCCCCGCCCTTGGCAAAGCAGTAACCGCAGCGCAGGTTGCAGTCGTGCGCAAGGTGCAGGCACATGGCCTTGACCACGTTCTTCGGCTTGTCCGCGTCCCCGTCGGGCTCGGAGAACAGCAGCCCTTCCTCTTTGAGCGCGCGCAGCTCTTCCATCACCCCGCCGCCGCTCATGGCCGCTTCGACATCGCCTCCGGTGCGCTCAATATCCTCCATCTGCCGCATGGCTTCATACGCCTCGGCGTCCAGCAGATGCACGCTGCCCGTCTCCACGTCCAGCGCGAAATAATCCTCATTGTATCTGAATGCGTGTACCAAAGTTTCTCCTTATCATCGTTCATAGATATCCAGACGGGCTGTGCCACTTAGGTGCGCCTATCCGAATCCCTCCATCGCCTGTCCTTACCTCCCCAAAAGGCTTAGCCTTCGAGGGCCCCGGGACGCAGGGAGGCTACTCATCATTGTAGCAATGCCCCCTTGCCTAAAGGGGGCTGTCAGTCCGCAGGACTGACTGGGGGATTCGCTTCGCTCGATACTTTCGTTGTCGCTTACTGCAGCAAATCCCTCCACCGCCTGGCGGCGGTCCCCCTCCCTTTAGCAAGGGAGGCTTTTAATTAAAATAAAAAGCGGCCGCGCGGGCCGCGTTTCGTGTAAAACCACACCCAAAAGGCGATGCCTTTCGGGCAGGGAATGCGGGTATGCGCGTCAGCCCCGCCGCTGCCTTGAAACCTCCCGCGCAAAATCCGTGCTTGTGCAAGCCCGGAGTTATCTGCGCTTCTTCTCGCAGCGCTGGTTCGCGAGCGTGCAGGAGGTTTTGCAAGCCGACTGGCACGAGGTCTGGCATTCGCCGCAGCCCGTCTTCGCCTTGTTTTCCTTCAATGTACCCTTCACGACCGTCTTGACGTGTTTCATTTCCGCTTCCTCCGTATGCCTTATCTTCACCCGATTATAACCCACTTCAGTCGCTGTTTGCAACCTTTTTTACGACGCGCGTACGCTGCATCCGCGAGAGCGGCGAGCGGTGAGAACGCGATTTGGGCCGCACGGGACCAGCCTTGCTGCCCTTAAAGCTGGCAAGGATGATGGCAAACACCATGCCGATAAGCAGCCCCATGAGCAGGTCGGAGAACAACAGCGGTACGCTGCCCCACATGCCCACGATGAGCGAGATCAGCAGGTAGTTCAGCGCCATGTAGAGGATGCCCGTCAGACCGCCGCACAGCCAGCGCTTGCCCGCAAACGACTTGGTGGCAAAGTACGACGCCACGAGGATGCCGCCGATCTTCAGGATCTGGTTGAATACCTCCGCCACTGTCGAGGAGAGCTTTGTTTCCTTCACGATGAGCGCCAGCAGCAGTATCGCAGCCGTGGTGAACACCATGGAGATCAGCGTGCCCTTGAGCGCATCCTTCAGATACGTTAAAAACGGCGTTTTGCCAACGGCCTTAGCGCTTTGTTCCATAACCATACCCCCTTCTTCAGCACATACATATGAGGGAATCGGGGGGATTATGCGTATATTAAACGCTCATGTGACACAAAGGACAGCAGTTCGTCCCGAACCTCCGCCAGAAAGCGATCCGCCGCAGCGCGGTCGTCAGCCGTGCCGAACATGTTACTGCTTAAGGTGCAGCAGCCGTCGAACGTGGATATGGCAATCTGGAAATACGGAACGCGTTTGACGGCTCCGGTCAGAAACGCGTCCGTGGCAGTCAGACTTCCGAACTTCAGCGTTTTTTGGTCGATCACACCGAGGTTGGTGTACGACACCACCGGTATCGTGAACACCTTGGTGAACGCGGACCGCATGACACTGAACGGAATGAGACGAAAAGAAAGCGCCATTGAGATCATGGATTTCAGGCAGCTGCGGCTTTCCTTCTGCGCGTTCATCTGCTTCGAAACCTGCTCTAAAGTATGGTTGGGTGTATCATCCGGGCCGATTGCGATATCGCAGATGTAGTTGCTTGTCAGGTTGCAGATACCGTGGCGGCTTCCGGGCGGAAGGTATTTGCGCAGATCGACCGGGCAGGGCATCACGATGCGCGCCTCGCCCGTTCTGCGGTGGAGCACGCGGATATACGCGCACAGCACCATATCGTTGAGCGTCACGCCTCGCAGCCTGGATTCCGCTTTCACTTGCGCGACCTGATCTTTATCGATGGTCAGCGTGGAGAAGAAAGGCGCAGCCGGATTGCCCTCAAAGCGCAGCGGAGTCTGCTTTCTCTGCATTGAGATGTCGTACTTCAGAAAGAAGATGCGCACCTTATCCCAAAACCCAAAGCCGCTGAAAAGCTGGCGGATGTGGCGCGGATAAAAATCCGGCGCAGGAATGTCCGGGTTGTGGTTTGCGCACCGTGTATACAGGTCCGCAAGGAGTCTCAGATACTCCTTGAACCCTGTTCCGTCGCATACCATGTGGTTGATGATGATGCACAGCGTGTCGGCGCTGTCCGCCTGCAGCACGTATATTTTTAACTGCGGTTCGTGAAAGATATCGATGGTATCGGCAAGCAGGCGCTGAATCTGCTGTTCTTCATCCCCCGCCGCGCTTACCGTCCTGACGATGTCCCCGCCGGTGAACCCATGGTCCATCCAGCAGGGGCCGCCCGCTTTGACTGCAACGCAGCAGCGGATCATCGGTATGGCGGAGAGCGATATCGTGACCGCCCGTTTCAGCACGTCCGTATCGATATGCCCGGAAAGCCAGAAGACGCCGTGGATCAGAGGGTCGTGCGCGGCCCCGTACAAATACTGCATCTTATCGAAGGCTTCCGCTTTATATCTTTTCACCTCTATCACCTACGCTACTATGTCCGATCGCCTTTCCGGGAAAGTACAACGCCGCTGTGATTGTAGCACAAGCGGCGCAGCATGAATAGCTGAATTCTCCATATCCGTATGATTCAAGCAGTAGCCTTGGTTACGCCTCCGGCTCAATGACCTCGTTGGGCGCGTACACACCTTCCGGGGACGCGACGCGCATCGCCCAATTCATTATGTCATAGCCTTCCACGCGGAACCACTTCTCACGGCCCTCAAAGGCGTAACAGATGTACACTGAGTCCTCAGCGGATTCGTCGGTCGCAATGGTGTATTCCGTGCCGTCGCTGAGGCTGAACACCACCGCGCCATCCAGACTGGCGTCGGGCTTGAACATGAGGCTCTTGCGCTCGGTGATCGTCAGCAGCCACTGCGCCCGGCCCCAGTTGTCGGGCGAGACAAGCGTCGTCTGGTCACCGCAGACCGCGGTCATTTCACCGTCCTGCGCGATGGCCATGAAGTGCGCCTGCGTATCCTTTTCGTACTGGACCTGTGAAAAGCGGATGCCCACAAATACGACGATGGCGCCTACCATCAATCCAAAAAACACGAGAACAGGGATCACCACTTTTTTCATAGCTTGCTCCTTTTGCGGATGCTATCCGCAGCGGCATATTATATCATATTTAGATTTTAGTTGCAAAACTCTAAGAACACGAAATTCTCATATTGACAGCGTAACATTGTTATGTTACGCTGTCAATACTTCAGGAGGATGATCATGGAAGAAACGCTGATATCCAAAAAAGAACTGCTTGATGCCACAGGCATCTCATACGGCCAGCTTTACCGCTGGAAGCGCAAGGGGCTGATCCCGGAGGACTGGTTCATCCGCAAGTCCACGTTTACAGGGCAGGAGACGTTCTTTCCGCGCAGCAAGGTGCTCGCCCGCATTGAGAAGATCAAAAACATGAAGGAAGACATCTCGCTGGACGATCTGGCTGACGTGTTCTCGCCCGCGCAGGAGGATATCTCCCTTACCGCCGAGGAAGCCGCGCAGCGCGGCGTAGCCTCAGCCGAGGTGATGAAATTATTCCTTGCCGACCGCGGCGAAGACGGCCCGCTCGATTTCCCCGGCTTATTGCAGGCTCACATCTTCGACCTGGTGCTGATGTCTGGCGAAGTGAACCTGGACGAAGCGCGCGCCATACTGGATGTGATGCGCACCGCGTCCATCCGTCAGCCCGGTGCGGCGGCGGAGCTGTACCTTGCGCGCAAGCTCGGTGTGTTCTGCTGCTTTGCGGTATCGCCGCCTGCGGATGTCTGCATGGACAAGGACATGCGGATGCTGCGCCGCATCAACCTGGCCTCCGTTACGGAGGCGCTGAAACTGAAATTGATTTAGGAGGAACATAAAATGGGTAAAGACGATCTGGTTATCGGCGGATATGGAAGCGCCGCGGGCGGAGAATACGCCTCGATTAAAATCAACGGCTACGGCAAGCTGAACGGCGACGTAAAGTGCACCGACATGCACATCAACGGCGCGGGCGACGCAGCGGGCAGCGTGGACTGCAATCTGCTGCGCATCAATGGTTCGGGCACCATCGAAGGCGCTCTGCACGCAAGCGACCTGACCGTCAACGGCTCGGGTAGCTTCCGCAGCGCAGCTGAGTGCGAAAGCGCCACCATCACGGGTTCGGCAAGCTTTAAGGCGGGCTTGTCCGGACAGTTTGTCAAGGTCACCGGCTCGGTGGACGTTACGGGCGACTTAAGCGCAGAACGGTTCAATTCCTCGGGCATGTTCAACGTGAGCGGCCTGCTCAGCGCGGACCATCTCGAGGTCTACCTGGGCTGGAACAGAAGCCGCGCCAATGAAGTGGGCGGCACGGACATCGCCGTACACCGCGGCACGCGCGGCACGCTGCGTTCGCTGTTCACCCATGCGCCCGCGTTTGAGGCGGCCACCATCGAGGGCAACGAGATCACGCTGGAGCTGACCAAGGCCGACGTGGTGCGCGGCCACAACGTCACCCTCGGCGACGGCTGCGAAATCGGCCTCGTGGAATACACCGGAACGCTGCGCAAGATGGGCGACGCCAAGGTGGGCGAAGAGAAGAAGGTGTGATGAGGTTATATCAGGGAGAGATGCGCGAGGGCTCTGCCCTCAGTCCACCCCGAAAAGCCTTTGACTTTTCGGGGAACCCCGTGTCCTCCCGCCCAAGGGACATTGTCCCCTGGGAATCCCTTCACACAATATAAGCGTGGCAGCTACTGGCTGCCCCGTTTAATCATTTTATTTCATGTATGTATGGTTAACAGGGTCTTCCCGCTTTGCTTCCGGTTTTCTCCCGCGCTTGATCCCCCGTCGTATGAATACCGCCAGCAGTACAACCACCCCTACACCCAGGAAGTATAGGGTCAGCCAGAAAACGACCTTATTGTTGTGCACGAATGCCGCAAAGCCGGTTTGTGCCGCCGCTGTTTCCGCTGGGACTGTGAAGTTGTTGTCTGCGCCTTCTATAATTGCGTTGGTGATGTAATAGGAGGAGCAGTGGGTGATGTTCAGCGAGACATAACCTTGATCATCCACTACGGCAGTGTGCACGCCTTCAAACTTACCTGCGATATCGTCAAAATAATACAGGTAGATCGTATCACCCGGTCGGCTTCCCTGTGCTTTTACCCGGAAGGTAAACGTACCCGGAAGCTCGCCATGATAGTTGAACCGCAGTTCATATGCGTTGCAGCCCCACGCAGCCGATAGCGCCGAGTCCTTCTCCATCGTCATGCCGATATCGATAGTTTCCAGACCCTCCGGAATTCCAGTCAGCGCAGCCCCGTCGATGATACAGAAATACCCCCCGCAGTCGATCTCCAAAGCACTTTGATTCTGTTGCAGCGTTTCAAGCAGTGATGACGGCACGAGCCCATCGTCCGGCGCTTCAATGCTGCCCAAATTGCCCGCCTCCAGGCCGCCTGCCGCCTGTTCGGCTCCCGCCCAGTCCGTCGCTTCCAACTCCACGGGCACGCGAGTGGGATTAGGGATACCGCTCTCATCCAGTGCTTTGGTCAGGCTGGGGGTAGGGGTGGCTGCCGCAGCGGATGACGGCGGCCTTGGGGTGGCGGATGGGATCGGTGTTGCGTTATAAATTGCTGTTGGGGTTGTATCCGGTACTATTGTTGCCGTAGATGGTAAAGATGTCTGCATAGTAGGTATGGTCGTTGGTGATAAGGTTGGGGTTGGGGTCACGTTGGAGGAAGGCGCGGTGCCGGTAACGGTTACAGTTTTTGAATCTGAGATGCCATCTACTGTTACAGTAATCGTTGCTGTACCTTCACCAACACCTTGAATAGATGCACTATTAGCAATTTCATCTTTTATTCTTAGAATTGATGCATTACTGCTGGACCATGAATAAGTTACAAGCCTATTACGTGTTGCTTCATCCGGGTACACATAGCAATCCACTCCAAATGTCTTCCCAACTGAAACAGTTGTAGTTGTACACCATAAAAGGACCCTTTCAGCACGATTTTGTCGTACAGTAACAACACACGATTCGCGGATATTTGTACCTTTCACTTGAGCGGTAATCGTTGCTGTACCAATGCCTGTTGTTGTAACATTTCCGTTAATGCAATATGCAATTGAATTGTTTGTTGATGCAAACGTGAGTTGGTTATATGAGTAATTTGTGCTACTAAGCCGCCCATACTCATAGAGCATAAGAGACATTGAGTTGGCACTTAATCCTATTGGAAGTGGCGCTTCCGTCGGCACCGGCGTCGCCGGTGCTGGTTCGGGTTCCGGCGTCGGCGTCACCTCCGCTGTCTCCTCGCCCTCCAACAGCACTCCCCCTTGCGCTTCATTCGCCGCAGCCAACGAACCAGCAGGAAACACAAGCAAGAGAGTCAACGTAACCGCTAACAGCACAACCAGCCACCGTTTCTTCATTTTTCCCTCCGAAATTATGCCACTTCTGTCCATGGTAAAATGGTTTTATGCATGCAAATTATAACACATATGTTCGCATGCTTACAATATCTCTCTTTTTTCGCATAAAACAAAAAAGGCCTCCCTCCCCACATCTACCCTATCCTTCTATCTCCATATACAGCGTCAAGGCCGCCTCACAATATCAATCCTAAAAATAACTTAACCACATTTCCCTGTATATGGTATAATGCAACATATCACAATGACGGAAGGAGTCAGACATGAGATACGTGTTTGCCGCAAAAGCTTCAGACCTGCCGGAAGGCGGAAAGCTGAAAGTTCAGGTGGAAGGCAGCGATATCCTGCTGACGCGTCTCGGCGGACAGGTTTACGCGATTAACAACAAATGCACGCACATGGGCGGCTCGCTTGTCGACGGTCTTTTTGCCGATGGGCTGGTCTCCTGCCCACGCCACGGTGCCACCTTCGACCTGAAAACGGGCAAGGTTGTGCGGGGCGGCAAGATGGGCCCGCTCAAATTCACGCCGCGGGATGTACAGTCTTATCCGGTGCAGGCGGACGGCGAGGACATATTGCTGGGGCTGGATTCATAAGCTGAAAAATTCGATGTTCCTCAATATTCTTTTCAAGTTCACTGTGTCATGCTGAGCCGCAGGCGAAGCATCTTGATACAAAAGAAAAGATCCTTGGCGTGCGCTCAGGATGACGGAACGGGCTTTTTAGACGATGCAAAAGCGGGCTTACCCAACCTATTCCGTCTTATCCTCCAGGTGACCGATCTCTTCCTGCGCCTCCGCTTCGGTGAGCGGGCGCACGCGCCCTTCGGTCTCGCCGTCCGTACCCATGTGCTGCGCCACAAGGTTGCCCGTGTCGGCCACCCAGTCGCCGCGGCTTTTATCGAAGACGAATGACTTACCCGCCTCCATGCGCACTACCTTGTTCAAATCCCTGATGAGAAAATAATCTGGCATGTCTGATCTCCCTATATTATATGATGCTTTATTCTTCCCCACTGGGCGCACAGTGATGCAGACGTATTCCTCAAGTGTCCTCGCTTTCCGGTTGACAGACCGGCGGCATTTCTTTATACTTTTTTGCGAAAGGGCAGGTGTGTTCGCAGGTGGAAAAATCCTCCGGCCTTGGCCCCGTGGCAGGCGCTCGGTTTGGCTTGCCGGAACGCTGATAACCGCACACAGCAAAAGGGTAATGGCGATTGCTCATACTGTGTGTTTTATTTTAAGCTGACGTGTCGCTGCGCGCTTTGCCGATGCACCGCAAGGCCTGAGCGAAAACGCTTTCCGGGAGGGTGTTGTTTTGTCCGTTCTATGGCTGATTTTACTGCAATTCGTTTTCATCGGTCTCAACGCGGTCTTTGCCTGTGCTGAGATTGCCGTCATCACGATAAACGACAACAAGCTCGCCCGGTTGGCTGCCGCGGGCGATAAGCGTGCACTGCGTCTCACTCGGTTGATTGAGCAGCCCACGGGCTTTCTGGCCACGATTCAGGTCGGCATCACGCTGGTGAGCTTGTTAAGCAGCGCCGTAGCCACGGCAAACTTTTCAGACAGGTTGGTGGCGTGGTTCTCCGAGATCGGCATTGCCATCCCCGCACCCATCCTCAACGCCATATCCGTCTTTATTCTGACGATTCTGCTGACCTACTTCACCGTGCTGCTGGGCGAGCTGATCCCCAAGCGCATCGCCATGCAGAAGGCCGAGCAGATTGCGCTGGGCATGTCCGGGCTGATCTATGTGATCTCACGGATATTTACTCCCGCCGTCTGGCTCTTCACCGTATCAACCAACGGACTGCTTCGGCTGTTCGGGGTGGACCCGCACAGCAAGGAAGAGGAAAACACCGAGGAAGAGATACGCATGATGCTCGACGCGGGCAAGATAAAGGGCACCATCCAGCCGGACGAGCAGAGCATGATCCAGAACATCTTTGAATTCAACGACATTTCCGCTGGCGAGATCATGACCCACCGCACAGAGGTTTCCCTGCTGTGGATGGATGAAACCGACGAGGAGTGGGAGCAAACCATCACCGAGAGCCGGCATTCCATCTATCCGGTCTGCTCGGAAAGCGCAGACGATATCATCGGCGTGCTGTACGCCAAAGATTACTTCCGGCTGAAAAGCCGGACGCGCGAAGACGTGCTTAAGAGCGCTGTACACCCAGTGGTATTCGTGCCGGAGACCGTGCGTGCAAACGTGCTGTTCCGCAACATGCAGAAGTCGCGGAACCATTTTGCCATCGTGGCGGACGAATACGGCGGCATGTCCGGCATTATCACCATGGCCGACCTTTTAGAGCAGTTGGTGGGCGATCTGGAGGACGACATCTCCGTCCCCGTGGAAACGCCGCTGATCGAACGGCTCGACTCCAGGACGTGGCGCATTCAGGGCCCCGCGCCGTTGGACGAGGTGTCCGAGCAGCTCGGCGTTCCACTGCCCGACGAGGAGTATGAAACCTTCGGCGGATTGGTGTTCGGCCTGCTTGGGTCCATCCCTGCCGACGGCAGCACACCAGAGTTGGAGGAATACGGCCTTTCCATCAAAGTTACTCAGATCAAAGAACACCGGCTGGTCAGCGCAGTGGTATATCTGTCGGAAGCCAAGGTGGAAAACAAGCCGGGCAGATAGGCTATATGGGCACTTTGCCTGACGGTCAAACATGACAGCAACCGAATAAAGGTCGTTTATACGCATCTGGATATTTGTGATAATATACAGTGATTCGCAAGCCGCCAAAGGTAACGGGCTGCTCGCTGTTCAGAAAGAACCGAAAAACAAACAGGGAACGGTCTGAGCCGCTCCCTGCAAAATCACATCCTTGCTTCTGCCGCAAAACCATTCTTACGGTCCCTCGCTGACACCCTCTTCGCCCAGCCCCAGCACCTCAGTGCCCCATTCGCGCAGCTTGTACTTCTGAATCTTGCCGCTCGCGGTCAGGGGGAATGCGTCGATGAACTTGACGTAGCGCGGGGCCTTATGCCTGGAGAGGCCGTCGCGTACGAACTGCTGCAGCTCCTCTTCAGTCGCTTCCGTACCCGGCTTTTTGATGACGCAGGCCAGCGCCTCCTCACCGTACTTATGGTCAGGCACGCCCACCACCTGCACGTCGCTCACCGCCGGATGCGTGTAGAGGAACTCCTCGATTTCACGGGGGTAGATGTTTTCGCCGCCGCGGATGATCATGTCCTTCAGACGCCCGGTGATACGGTAGTAGCCGTTTTCATCCTTCACGCCGAGGTCGCCGGTGTGCAGCCAGCCGTCTCTGTCGATGACCTGTGCGGTGGCTTCAGGCATTTTGTAGTAGCCCTTCATCACATGGTAGCCGCGTGTAACGATCTCGCCCACCTCGTTCGGACCCACTTCCTCGTTCGTCTCAGGGTCCACCACACGCGCCTCGAGGTTGGGGTATGCCTGCCCCACGGTGGATACGCGCAGGTCCATCGGTGTGTCCACGTTGGACTGCGTGATACCGGGCGAGCTCTCGGTCTGCCCGTATACGCTCGTCAGGTGGCGCATGTTCATCTTCTCGACCGCGGCCTTCATGACCTCCACCGGGCAGGTGGAGCCCGCCATGATGCCGGTCCGCAGGTGTGAGAGGTCGTATTTCGAAAAGTCGGCATGCTCCATCATCGCGATATACATCGTCGGTACGCCGTGGAAAGCCGTGCACTTCTCATTGTCCAGCACCTGCAGTACGCGGGTCGGGTGGAAGTGGTCCACAAAGATCATCGCGGCGTCGTTCGTGATGGAAGCCATTACGCCCAGTACGCAGCCAAAGCAGTGGAACAGCGGCACGGTGATGCACAGCCGATCCTCCTTGGAAAACGCCATGGAGTGGCCGATGATCCTGCCGTTGTTGATGAGGTTATAGTGCGTCAGCATCACGCCCTTGGGGAAGCCGGTGGTGCCGGAGGTGTACTGCATGTTGATGACATCGTGCGGGTTGCACTCCGCCTGCCGCGCCGCGCGCGCCTCGTCACTCACCGTTTCGGCAAGCTTCAGCACATCGTCCCAGTGGTACATTCCGGGATTGTCACCCTCATCGAGGAAGATGACGTTTTTCAGGAACGGCAGCTTTGCGCAGTTGAGTTCGCCGGGCTTACTGTCCTTCAACTCCGGACAGACCGCGTAGATGTGTTCCACGTAGCTGTTGTCCTTGGTGCCGCCTGTCATGATGAGCGTCATGGAGTCTGACTGCTTCATCAGATACTCCAGCTCGTATTTTTTATAGTTCGTGTTGACCGTCACCAGCACCGCGCCGATCTTGGCGGTTGCGAACTGCGCCTGCACCCACTGCGGGCGGTTGGTTGCCCAGATGGCCACATGATCGCCTTTTTTTACGCCCATGGCCATGAGGCCGCGCGCGACGCGGTCGCACTCCGCCTTAAACTGCGCGGTGGTATAGCGCAGCCCTTCGTATGGGTGAACGGCACAATCCTTATCGGGCAGCTCCTTTGCCTTCATGTCCAACCAGTCGCCAATCGTCATGTTGATAAAATCGACCATGTGCTCCTCCTCCAAATTTTTTTGGAATCAAAAAAACCTTCGTCAATACAGAGACGAAAGTTTCGCGGTACCACTCTGCTTGCGGCAATTGCCGCCAGCTTATCTCAGGGCCATACACCCTGCCCCCAACTAACGCTTGGGATGCTCGTCGACGCCTAATACCCACCGTGGTCATTTCAGCATCGCGACTCCGGGGTGAGCTTCACATTCCGCCCGCGTCCGCCTTGCACCAACCGGCGGCTCTCTTGACGCTTTCGCTTCCTGTTACTTTCCCCTTCACAGCCTTTGATTTAATATTCATTTTTTGTGTTATTATGCGTATTATATGCGAAGCGGGCAGCAGGTGTCAACCGCCATTTTGCGGCGAGTTTTTCAGCGTGCGCAAAACGCCCGATTCTGATACTATATAGTTGCATCAATATAATCGCACTGCGCATCTTCAATATTTTCAGGAGGCCGCTCATGAACGAGCTGACAGGCGCGCTGAAAGTCATACTGCCCGTGGTACTGATGCTGGGCATCGGCATTGTCTGCCGCAAGACCGGCATACTCAAAAAAGGCGGTATCGACGGGCTGAAAGCTGCGGTGGTCAACATATTTCTACCCGCCGTGCTCATCAAGGCATTCTATCAGGCGGAGTATACGCCGCGCATCGCCATTGTCACCGTCACGATGTTTGCCGTATGCATTGCGGCGCTGGCGGCAGGCTTTGGCGCGAAAAAGCTGCTGCGCAGCAAGGCGCGCACGATGCCGTTTTTGATGACGGGCTTCGAGGCAGGAATGCTGGGTTACGCGCTTTACGCCCTGCTGTTCAAGACCGTAACGCCCTTTGCCACGGTCGATTTAGGCCAGGTGCTGTTTGTGTTCACGGTATACTTCACGCTGCTGAATAAGAGTGAAGGCGGCACGTTGAAAAGCTCACTCAAAGCTATGGTCACTTCCCCTGTGATCGTGTCCATCGCCGCAGGCGTAATCGTCGGCGTCACCGGACTGGGGCTGCGCATGGCTGGCACTGCCGCAGGCGATATCGTGCAAAACATACTCGATTTTATCTCCGCGCCGACTGCCGCGGTGATCCTGATCGTCGTGGGATATGAGCTGGAGTTGAAAAAAGGTGCGCTGGCCCGCGCGATAGCCGCGGTGGGCATGCGCCTCCTCATCATGGGCGTACTCTGCGCGCTGACGATATTCCTCGTGGGCTTGCTGACTCCGGTCGGCACGCCGCTGCTCTGGGCGTTCATCCTGATGTTCCTGCTGCCGCCGCCGTTCGTGCTGCCCGTTTTCGTACGCAGCGAGGACGAGAGCGCCTTTGTTTCCGCTTCGCTATCGCTCTCCACGCTCGTTTCCCTCGTCGCTTTTGCCGTGATCACCATTATCGTGGCGTGATTATCTGTTTTATACAGGGGCTCCGCCCCCGAACCCCCGCCCAAGGGACCAGTCCCTTGGGTATCCCTTCATATGTAAAACGCCCATGCGGGCGTTTTTAGCTTAACTTATTAACGCTATTAAAGGCCCCCTTGCCTAAAGGGTGATGTCAATCCGAAGGACTGACTGGGGGATTCTGCCTTTTCCGCAGATTAATTTTCCGGTACTGCTCCAACATACTTCGAAAAAGTATCGACATACCTACTCGAAAACGTGATGCTTGTTATTTCCGAATAGGGTATCCGGTACGGCTCTTCCTGCCATATGCCGTCCGCATCAAAGTGCCGCACATAAGCAAACCGGTTGTATATCCTTTCGACTCTGCCAATGACGAATTCCCACTCGTCATCATCGAGGTTCTCCCTTTCAACTATGATGTTCTTCCCTGCCGATTTCAAGCTCTCGATTACTGTTTTCCAGCTGTCGATATTGATATCAGGGGTCTGAATCATATTCGTTATTCCTTCAAGCGTGAGTATCTGATCGCACATGTCATCTTTGGCCTTAGCCTTTTTTACATCCTTAAAGCGTCTAATGGTATATCCGTTTAATATAAAATCATCTTCCTTAACAGCTAGGAACAGCTTATCGCTTGTCTTCAGCGGTATCAGATTCCAATAATACTGGTCATATCGAAAATACACATTGCAGATTTTCTTTTGCAGTATGCATTTACTGATCAGTTCTTTTATCTCGGCTTTTGTCATGCGTTCCTCCAATATGTTCCTTACCATCAAGATACCGTGCATAAGCTGGAAAAGCAAGGAGCAAACAAAAGCAGGATGTACGGTCATACACCCTGCTTTTAATAAACGCTTTTAATACTTACTCGCCTTCGCCCGGTCGCCTTTGCCGAGGATAGCCTTGCGTAAGCGGATGCTCTGCGGCGTGACCTCCACCAGTTCGTCGTCCGCGATGAACTCCAGCGACTGCTCGAGGCTCAGAACCGTGGCAGGCGTCAGGCGCAGCGCCTCGTCACTGCCGGAAGCACGCGTGTTCGTCAGCTGCTTTTTCTTGCAGACGTTGATCACGATGTCCTCCAGACGCGCGTTCTCGCCCACAATCATGCCTTCGTATACGGATACGCCCGCACCGATGAACAATCGTCCGCGCTCCTGTGCGTTGAACAGGCCGTATGCCGTCGTCTCTCCCATTTCATGCACGACCAGTGAACCCCTTGAACGCTCCGGAATGTCGCCTGCCCAGGGCTCGTAGCCGCTGAAGATATGGTTCATCACGCCGTTGCCGCGCGTATCAGTCAAAAACTCGCTGCGGTAGCCGATGAGTCCGCGTGCGGGTATCTTAAACTCCAGCCGCGTCGCGCCGCCCTCGCTGCCCATGTTGACCATCATAGCCTTGCGCACCGCGAGCTTGTCCATCACCACGCCCGCATAATCCGCAGGTACGTCGATCATCAGCAGCTCGTACGGTTCCATCGTGACACCGCCTTCATCTTTGGTGATGACGCGCGGACGCGATACCGAGAACTCGAAGCCCTCACGCCGCATGGTCTCGATCAGAATGGACAGGTGCAGTTCGCCGCGGCCCGATACCTTGAAGGTGTCGGTGGAGTCTGTCTCCTCCACGCGCAGGCTGACGTTGGTCTCCAGCTCCTTCATCAGCCGATCGCGCAGGTTGCGCGAGGTGATGTACTTGCCCTCCCGCCCCGCGAACGGGCTGTTGTTGACGATGAAGTTCATGGACACCGTGGGCTCATCGATCTTGACGAACGGCAGCGGCTCCACATGCTCCGGGTCGCACACCGTCTCGCCGATCCCTACGTCCGGTAGGCCCGCGATGGAAATGATGTCACCGAAGTTGCCCGTCTCGGTTTCAATACGCTTTAAGCCTTTGAACGTAAACAGCTTGGTGATCTTCACATTCTCAGCCTTGCCCGCTTCGCTGCACAGCACGGCCTGCATGCCGCGCCGCACGCCGCCCCGCTCCACACGGCCGATGGCGATACGGCCTAAATATTCGTCGTAATCAATGTTGGATACGAGGAACTGCAGCGGCCCCTCCATATCGCCCTCCGGCGCAGGGACGTATTCCAAAATCGCGTCAAACAACGCAAAGATGTCCGTTTCCCCTCCCGTGGGTCGCATGGACGCCGTACCCTCTTTGGCCGAAGCGTAAACGACCGGGAATTCCAACTGATCCTCGTCCGCTCCGAGTTCGATGAACAGGTCAATGATGCCATCCATCACCGCTTCGGGCCGCGCGCCCGGACGATCCACCTTATTGATGACCGCCATCACGTGCTTCTTTAACGCCAGCGCCTTTTTCAGTACAAAGCGCGTCTGCGGCATGCAGCCTTCAAACGCGTCCACGAGAAGCAGTACACCGTCCACCATGGTCAGCACGCGCTCCACCTCACCGCCGAAGTCTGCGTGACCCGGCGTGTCCACGATGTTGATTTTAACGCCCTTATATTCCACCGCAGTGTTTTTGGAAAGTATCGTAATACCGCGTTCCTGTTCCAGATCCTCGCTGTCCATCACGCGCTCGCGCACCGCTTCGTTTGTGCGGAAAATGCCTGTCTGGCGCAGCATCTGGTCCACCAGCGTCGTTTTGCCGTGGTCGACGTGCGCCACGATGGCAATATTGCGTATTCCTTGCTGTTGCATAAATGTTTCTTAGTCTCCTTTTTTTAAGCCGAGGATGATTATATGCTTTTACCGGGTGGAATACAAGCAATTTTCGATGTGATGGGATGGTTTTCATGTTATAATATTGTTAAAGGGTTAAAAAACGCAGTTTTTAACTGCGGATTAGTATAATAATGTTACGACATGCATGGAGGTGGGTTCTTGGAAGCGTTGATCGTACCCTTTCTGATCGTTTCGATCGTTCTGATCCTGTTTTTTTCGGTGTTTTCCAGCCGGAGGTCGCGTAAGCTGGACAGCGGGAATCGACCCGGCCTGTTTAAGCCCAAAGATATGATCCGGTTCACCCAGACCGTACTGCTGCTCGCTTTTTGCGCAGTAGCCTTTCTCTCGGTCCGGCGCGTGTTGGAAGCGCTTCCCGGCCTTGTGCTGATGGCTGTGATCTTTGTTGTCTGGATCGTGTTTCAGTTCTGGCAGAACGCGCGGGTACTGGCGGACGACGAAGGAATCGTGCTTTCCAGCATGTGGGGCCAACTGACGGAGCTGCATTGGCAGGATGTCCGCGATGTGCGTATGGCTTCCGGCAGCGTTGTGCTGCGTGGAGAGAAAGCGGACCTTTACATCCCCGGCTATTTCGCCCGGCAGGACCGACTGCTCGAAATCATCCGGCAGCACGTCCCCGGCAGCGAAAAATGAGCGTTACTCACGTCAAGAAAACGGGCGGCTCCAAAGCCACCCGTTTTTGTTTTCCTAATTCTTAATTTATCCCCAAGGACTATGCCGCGTAGAACAGCACCGAGGCGAGGCCGAACAGCGCGACAGCCGCGACCCCGATGCAGAAGATGCCGTTAGCCACGGCCTTGTTCTTTGCCTTGATACGGTCCAGCGCGATGCCGATGTAGATTGCGCCGACGATGACGGTCGGTACAATGTAGCGGAAGTCCATCGTGCAGCCGAACGGGAACCGGATGTTGAACACGACGAAGGACACCATCTGTATGAGCCACAGCCAGAACAGCCCGTAGCGCGCAAAAGCGTTCACCTCTTTGCCACGGATCATCACATAGATCATGGCCGTGAGTGAAACGAGGATGAGGATCAGGTTGGCCGCAATCAACAGCGCGCCAAACGCCTCCGGCCAGTTAAAGCTGAACTCGCCGAATATGGAGCACTTGAGCGTGTATATCCAAAGGTTGTAGTCGCCGTAGGGCTGGCAGTACAGCGGGGTTAAAATCTGGTCCGGCGGGAAGGACAGAAAGCGGCTGACGAAGCTTTTGTCGCCGCAGTAGAGTTCGGACGTGGACGAGATCGTGAACACATGGCCGAACTGCTGGCCGAACTTAATATAGTTGCGCACCGGATACCACAGTCCGAGCGGCGCGCATACGCCGAGGAACGCCGCGAACTGGCCGAATATGCGGCCCGCCCTGCCTTCCTTAAAGAACTTGATGAACACCGCGAGGAATACTGGCCCGGTGAAGAACGCCACTGAAGCTGCCGAAAGCTTGGTCATCATGCCAAGGCCGATGGCCAGCGCGATCATCAGGATATTTTTCATCGTGGGCGCGGAATACCAGCGGATGGTGTACAGCACGGCAGCCATGTAAAACAGTACCATCAGCGAATCGTTATTGACGCTGGATGAGAAGATATAGAACGTAGGCTGGAAGGCCACCACCGCGACAGCAAGGGCGGTCGCGCGGGGCTTTACTTCCATGGCGCGGCACAGGCTGCGCGTTACTATCAGCGTAGCGGCAGAGGCAAAGCACGGTACCAGCTTGGCCGCTTCAAACAAGCTGTTCATCTCCGCATTGGGACGGAACCAGGAGAACACCTTGACCACAGCTGCCTGCAATATGTGCGTGAGCGGCGGGTGATAGAACTGGTACTCGTTAGTCTGGGGCAGCGTGCCGTTGGCGAAAATCTGGTACATGTAGGCGTAGTGCCCCGTACCGTCCGTGCCGCCAATATCGTGGCCGCGTGCCATGAACGACGTATAGAGCATGTAGCCCACGCGCATTACAATACCCGCCGCAATCAATGCAGCAATCAACGCTTCGGTCTTGGATGCGTACTTCTTGGACAGCGTCCGCCACAGCAGCCACAGTCCGCACAGGCCAAGCCCACCGAGCATCAGGCCGCGTACAGCGGCTTGACCGAAGTTCAGCAGCAGCGCAAACAGCACATAGGCGGCAACGATCGCCGCCGCGGTAATGATGTAAGGCCGGAAGCCTGTCCAAATCTCCCTAGCGCTGCTCTTGCTTCTGCTCATGGTATTCTTCTTCCGTGTTGACGTTCCACACCGCCGCCTTGTCTGCTGAGCCGGACTTGGCCAGCCGCACGGCTTCCATCGCGGTCATCATGGAATGATCCATGTTGTTGTAGCGGTGCTGTCCGTTGCGCCCGATGCAGTACAGGTTGGAAAAGCCGTCAAGGTATTCGCGCACGGCGTCGAACTGCTTGTAGGTGCCGAAGTACGCGGGATATGCCTTCTTCACGCGGATATGCGTCGCATCGAGCACGTCCTGCTCGTCGATGATATCGATCTTGGCAAGCTCGCCTTTGGCTAAACGGATGAAGTCCTCCGCTGGCATGTTCCACATGTCGTCGCCTTCGGTACAGAAGTACTCCAGCCCCACCCATACGGTGTTCTCCAGGTCTTCCACCATGTACGGTGACCAGTTGTTGAATATCTGCAGCCGACCGATCTTCACGTCGCGTTCCTGAATGTAGATCCAGCAGTCCGGCACGATGTTGCCCACGGTTTTGAGCTTGGTCTGGTTTTTGATCTTCAGCTTGCTGACCAGCAGACCCACGGTGATGAAATCGCGGTACGGCAGTCCGCCCGCCACCTCGCGCACATCCTGCGGAGCGGCCTCGCCCATGGCGGCAACGAGGTCCTTGATGGGCATGCTGGAGAAGAACACATCCGCCGCATAGGTCTTTTCTTCACCACCCTGCTGCACGCGCACCGCCGTCACTTGGCCTTTCTGCGTATCCACGCCTGTAACGCGCGCGTTCATGAGTATTTCGCCGCCCATTTCGACGACCTTCTGCGCCATCAGCTCCCAGTACTGCCCCGGCCCCTTCTTGGGGTAAACGTACTGCTCGATCAGCGAGGTCTCCTGCTTTTTGGCGTCCTTCTTAAAGGGCTTGGTCAGCACGGACAGCACCGCCTTGCTGAGCGAAAGCCCCTTGACGCGCTGCGCGCCCCAGTCGGGCGATATATTGGACGGATGTACGCCCCACAGCTTCTCGGTGTAGTCCTCGAAGAACATGCCATAGAGCGGCTTGCCGAAACGGTTGATATAGAAATCCTCGAGCGAGTTCTCCTTGCGTTTGAACATTGCGGCGTGGACATACCCAAAGCCCGCCTTCATCGTGCGGCCAAGGCCCATGTTGGCAAACGTCTGCGGTTTAAGCGAGATGGGATAATCGAAGAATTTGCGGAGGTAGAAGATGCGCGATACGCGGTCGCGCACGAGCATCACGTTCTCCTCTTTTTCAGGGTCCGGTCCGCCCAGCACGAGCGGCTTGGCGCGGCCCAGCAGAATATCGTCCTTAGATGGCGCACCTTGCGTTGGCATCAGCTCCTGCCACAGCGAAGTCACCGCGTCGCTCTTGGAGAAGAAACGGTGACCGCCGATATCCATACGGTTGTTCTTGTACACCGCGGTACGCGAAATGCCGCCGATGAATTCGCTCTCTTCGAAGATGACGGGATGCATGTCCGTTTCCTTGAGCAGCGTGTAGGCGGCCGTCAGGCCTGCGGGTCCTGCTCCGATGATGATGGCTGTTTTTCTTTGCATGCTTTTGTATCGTCCTTGAAAATCAAAATCTTGCGCGCCACGTAGTTCCAAATGAGCACCACGCCCGCGACGAATATTTTCACCACCATGTAATACTGCTCGCCCAACCACATGGTGCCCAGCTTCATGCCGCCCTCAGTGAGGAGCAGACCGATTACGCCGATCACCGCGAAAATCAGGAAAGCGCCCACCGTTTTTCCCTTGTTGCTGTTCCTGGCGCTCTGAAACACCCAGATGAGCGAAAGGATATAGTTGAACACGAGGCCCAAGATAAATCCGACCGCAGTGGCAAGGATGAGCTGCCACTCTCCCAGATTAACAAACACAAAATTATAGGTCAGGTACAGCGTACCCCAATCCACCAGAAACGCTGCACCGCCCACCACAAGATACCGGGCGAACTCTTTTATCAGCGATTTCAGCTTGTCCCTGTCGTTCTTCAACGAAGCGCTCCTTCATGCTTGGTTTGGGAAAGCGGCGTCTGCCGCATAGAGCATTATAGCAAAACCGCGCGCTAAAAGCTATCTTTCCGCAGAAATTTCACGAAATCTGGAAAGTCTATCGCCTTACGCCTTCGATATGAATAAACCGCAGCTTCAAATAGTCGTAGGTGGATAGCGGCCGATCCAAGCTGTCGTAGGTGTGCGTGCACACAAGGATGTCTTCAACATTCTCCCGCTCACCCACCTCCACGATCACCTGCGTATGCGAAAACCGCGAGGACGTGCCCGCGAACTGTGAGATATCACCCGGCTGCACCTGTGAGATATCCACCTCATGCCCCACCGGCCCGATCCCGGTTTTACGGATCAGAAAATCATACAGGTACTCCACGCCCGTCCACGAGGGTGAGTGGTTGTTTGGGCCGCTGTAATACCAGCCGAACGTGGGCTTGTAGTTCATTACCCCGCCGCCCGCGAGGATGCACTGCGACGCAAAGTTGGTGCAGTCCCCGCCCAGCGGGTCGTAATTGTAATACTGCGGATTGCGCGAAAGCGCCCACTGCCTTGCATAGGCCACCACGGCTTCGCGGTCGTACGGTTCAAGCGGCATACATCCCTCCGCTTGCAGTATATGCGGATGTGCACGTCCGATTTCCGCCGGTTATGACTCCGCGGACAGGATACCTTTCAGCATCCGGATGCCCCGCTCAATCTCCTCCGGCTCCAGATGGCCGTATCCGAGCAGCAGTTTATCCTCATGTATCCCCTTCTGAACACAGTGGTTTGCCACGGGTACAATACGCAGTCCGGCCGCAAGGCAACGCGCTTCAAACTCCTCTCCGAAACACCGCCCCGGAAACGCCACAGCCAGATGCAGCCCCGTCGCGTCCCCCCATGGCTCACAGGCACCGCCAAAAGTCTCCTCCAGGCAGCGCAGCAATACTTCCCTGCGCTGCGCATAGTGCTTGCGCATCCGGTATATATGCCGGTCAAGTTTCCTTTCATGCAGCCATTCCACCATGGCAACCTGCTGCCACGGCGGGTTCTGCAGATCGGTATACGTGCGCATCTCGCGCCAGCGCTCCTGCAGCAGTCGGGGCAGGATGACATACCCGATGCGCAGCGCAGGAAACATCGTTTTGCTGAAGGTACCCACATAGATCACCTGCTGCGCGTCCATGCTCTTCAGCGGCGCAACGGGTTCCCCGCAATACCGAAACTCGCTGTCATAATCGTCCTCGATGATGTAGCACCCGTGCGCTCTGGCATAACGGAGAAGGTCTGCGCGGCGGCCCGCCGGAAGGATGCCGCCCAGCGGAAACTGGTGGGACGGCGTCACATAGATGGCGCAAATATCGCCAGCGGGCAAGCAATCCGTCCTCAATCCCTGACGGTCCACCGGAACGGGTACCGGTTGGTAGCCCCTGTCGATAAACATCTGCCGCATGACCGTATGGCATGGGTCTTCTACTATAATTCTTCCACCCGGCCGGTACAGCAGGTTAGCGGTCAGGTGCAAGGCCTGCGTCGCGCCCGTGGTGATGAAGATGTCCGCCGGGTCAGCGGTGATTCCCCGGCTGCGGTACAACCACGCGGAAAGCTCGGCACGTAAATCGGACAATCCGTGTGGGCCTGTGTATCCCAACCGGTTCAGCGGCATCCGCTGCGCCGCAGCGTTCAGCGCCTGCCCAAAGGCATAATGCGGAAACGCCTTCAGGTCGGGCCGGCCCGTGAGAAAATCCACCTTGATGCGGGTCTGATCGCTCCGTTTGGGTTGCGGCGGCTCCGGCACCTTGTCTATCACAAGGCCCGGCGCAACGCGCGTAGCCGCGCCCGTATGGCTCAGCGCGAACCCCTCCGCGATGAGCATATCGTACGCTTCGCATACCGTGTTGCGGGATACATTCAGCTGCCTTGCCAGCTCGCGCGTGGAGGGCAGCGCTTCGTCTGCCGGCAGCCTGCCGTCCATCATGCGTTCCTTTATCGCCACATACAGCTGACGCCGCAGCGGCATCTCACTGCCGCGGTCCAATAGAATCCCCAGCATACTTTCCTCCAACCGGACTGCTCAATTAGCGGTTTATCCGGCTCTTTATCACACCAGTTAGTCCGTTACAATAATACCATAGCGATAAAAAAGGAGAAACAATTGAAAAGGTTCAGCGGATATATATTTTTGACCTGCGCCTTTACGCTGGCAGGAACATCCGTCATCTCCGCCCGGCTGCTGTCGGGCAGCCTTGGCACGTTTACGACTACAGCCGTTAGCCTGTTCTTTGCACTGCTCGTCCTGTTGCCACTGTGTATACGAAAAATCGCTCCAGCCCTTAAGTCAATGTCCTCAGGCGAATGGATCTATGCCGCTCTGCAGGCACTGTTCGGCATCTTCCTGTTCCGGTTCCTGCTGCTGCAGGGGCTTCTGCGCACCAGTACTGCAGAAGCAGGGATACTCACCGGCGCTACGCCCGCCATCACCACACTGCTGGCATGGAGTTGGCTGAAGGAACATATGCGGGCAAAAAACGTCGCGGGCATACTCAGTACGATCGCGGGCATAGCGCTCATTCAGGGACTGGCGGCAGGTTCGTTTTCGTCCATACACCTTTGGGGCAACCTGCTGGTACTGGGCGCGGCGGCGAGCGAATCCGTTTTTAATACGCTTTCGCGCAGATCCGCCCTCAAGGCCGGGCTCAAAAAAGCGTTCGATCCCATCGTACAGACAGCGCTGGTCACGCTGTTCGCGCTGGTTTTCTGCCTCATCCCAGCTTTGTTTGAGCAGCCTGTACAGCGGCTGTCCGCGCTGAATATATCCGGATGGCTCGCGCTCATCTGGTACGGCTGGCTGGGCACCTCGCTCGCGTTCATCTGTTGGTATGCCGGAATCAAACGCTGTCCCGCACACGTCGCCGCCGCTTTCTCCGGTATGATGCCCTTCACGTCCCTGCTTCTTTCCGCAGCCCTTCTCGGTGAGTCCGTAGCGTGGCACCAGTGGGCAGGCGCTGCACTTGTGATATCGGGCATGGTTCTCATAGGAGTCAGAAAAAAGAAACGCCGCGAAGAATCCGCGGCGCAATCAAATCATTCTGTCTTAACTACAGCTGCCAGCCGTTGTCCACCGGCAGAATCAGAATGAAGCGCGTATAGCTGCCTGCCTCCGACTCCACCTCGATACGGCCGTGATGATCCTGCACAATACCGAAGCTGATGGACAGGCCCAGGCCGGTCCCTCTCTCCTTGGGCTTGGTTGAAAAGAAAGGCTCGAAGATGCGCTCCCGGATGATTTTGGGGATGCCCAGGCCGGTATCCTCCACGCTAAGGCGCAGCCAGCGCCGCCCTTCGGATTCGAATCCGCTGCACCGCACCCGGATGATCTTGTTTTCGCTGAAATCCTGATACTTCTCGTTGAGCGCGTCACGCGCGTTCGTGAGCAGATTCATCAACACCTGCTGGATCTGCTGGCTGCGGCATTTGATGCGCGGCAGGCCTTCTTCGATGTCGATATCCAACAGTATCTGGTCCTTTTTGATGATTGTATTGATGAGCGATACGGTCTGATTAATGATGTCGTAGATGCTCGCATAGCTATGCGTCTGCTTTTCCTGACGCGAAAATTGCAGCAGGTTTTTGACGATGACCGCGATGCGCTCCGTTTCATCAACAATCGATTGTGCATAGGCGGAAGCCGGGGAATTCTCGCCTATGTCTTCACGGATGAGCTCTGCGTAGTTCATGATGCCGCTTAAGGGGTTATTGATCTCGTGGGCGACACCACCCGCCAGCGTCCCGATGGCCTCAAGCTTTTGCTGCTGCCGCTGGCTCGCCTCCATCTCCATGCGGATGGTCTCCACGCGCTTGCGTTCCGTGATGTCGCGGCAGAACACCACGGCGCTGTCCTCGTTGTTGTAACGGATCGATATCGCCGAGACGTCCACCGGAACCGGCGTGCCATCCAGCCGCAGATATACCTCTTCGTTGGGTGGCACGGACTTTATGCCTGAGCGCAGTTGCGCGATTCGTTCAGAAATGTTCTCGTGGTAGTTAGGATGGAAGCGGGACATCACGGGCATGCCGATCAGCTGTTCCGCGGTCTGCGCGCCAAACAGCTGTATAGCAGCTTGGTTGACGAACACAAACTTATGTCCGGCTTCGATAAATATTGCTTCCGGCGCGGCTTCCACCAACTCACGAAAGCGGGTTTCGCTTTCTGAAAGTGCACGCTGCGATGCCACGCGCGCTGAGACGTCATGAATGATAGAATAAAGCAAAGTCTCCCCATTAATGGTAATGGGTCCGCTGTAGACCTCAACGTCGGCAACCTCACCTGAAGCCTTGCGATGCCTGAACTCAAAAGAGTTGCGGCGCTCAGCCACCGCGTTTGCCATATCCGCCTGCACGTCCACCATAGGCAGGGTATTGATCTGGGAGATGTTCATCGACTTGAATTCTTCGCTTGTCCATCCGTAATAGCTGCATGCCGCCGGGTTTACCTCCACGATGCTGCCATCCTCGGGGCGGAGCAGCATCATTACGGCATGGTTGCCATGAAACAGGCTCTTGTAGCGCCCCTCAGCCTCGGCCAGACGCAACAGCTCCTCATTACGCTCTTTCTGCCGCAGCAGCACCAGCCCCAGCAGCACGGTTGCAACCGGGAAGATGGTGATCACCGGCAGGGAAATTTCGCGCAGTACAAAAACGGGATCGGGCATCAGCAGCATGCAGGCGAGCATGATGGCATGTACGCACAGCCCCAGCAGATAAAGCATCAGCCAGCGGTGTCTAAAAGGCTTCTTGCTCTGAATATGCCGCCACAGCAATCCGATCAGCACCGACGTGACGATGACAGCAACCCCGGAGAGCGTTCCGGCCCCGCCAACCGCAAAGATGCGGTACAATATGGTCATTACCGCCGCAATTCCTGCCGGAACAATGCCGTATGCCAACGCCGCTACACTGAGCAATATGGAGCGCGTATCAAATATGATGCCCTCTGCCAGTTCGGCCCGGAAAGTGATGACCAGTATGCCGATTGCGCCGATCAGCACGCCCCGCAGGACAGGCGATATACGCTTCAGTTTATAGGGTATGAAATAGCTGATTTCGTAGACGATTCCTAACGCCAGCAGCAGTGATGCGTTGTATATCAGCTGCAGCGCAATGCTGTTGTTCATCGCAACCCCCTGTAATCAAATCAAAGAATCAAAATATCCCCAAAATAAACCAAAATTTATTTATTCTATTTTACATAAATTGCGACATGTTTTCAACAATAAGTGTCAGCTTTCGCCACGTTTTCTCATTGCTTCATACAGACCCAGCTTATAAAAGTCGTACCATTCGCTGATCTCTTCTTCCGGCGCGGCCTGAAGTGCCCGTAGAACCTCCCTCGCGAACTCCAACTGCGCCATGCCATTGGCCGTAATGATGCCGCCGTCGAATACGGCCTGCTCCCGCACGTAACCCTCTTCGTTCGTATAAGCATCCCCCGCAGCGGCCTTCAGCGAGTCCAGCGTATTGCTCGTATGGCGCACATCGTTGAGAAAACCGTGCATGCCAAGGAACACCGTTCCATCGCAGATACCGCCGATGAGTGCGCCGCTCTCTCGCGCCTGTCGGACGAACGCAGCCACAGGCTCAGCCTCTGGCTTGCGCCACGACATGCCGCCGATCAGCAGCACCGCCACCGCGTCTTTTGGCGCGGATTCAAGATCGTAGTCAGGCAGCGTGATAAAGCATCCGATGGAGCGTACCGGTTCGCGGCTAAGTGATACCGTTTTAACCCGATATTTGGGTTCCCCTTCATCCGGGTCGCTCAGCGCTGCGGCGATATGCGCAGCCTCCCAGTCGGCATATTGATCAAGAATGACAAACAATACTTCCTTAATCACGCTTTCAGTCCTTTTTTACCGCGTCGATCACGCGGATAAACGCGCCGCAGACCGCGCCCGCAAATGAAGCCGCAACGCCCAGCAGAATGTATCGGTTATCCGTCTCGATCCAACCCCACAGCGCCACCAATCCCAGCAGCACCAGCCCGTGGATAAACAGCATATGGCTCAAAAAAGCCCTTGCCTTTTTCATGTAGCTCCCTCTTTTCTGTGTTACGCCTCCTGCGCGGTTACGCCCGGGCCGGACAGCGTACTACGCCCGCCTGAACGCTTCCTGACCTCGATCTGCGTGTCGATGCGCTCTTTCAGCGCCTCCACGTGCGAGATCACGCCCACGAGCTTATCCTCCCGCGTGCTCAGCGTGGAGAGCGTCTGCAGCGCAGCCTCAAGGTAATTCTCATCCAATGATGCAAAGCCCTCGTCGATGAACAGCGAGTCGATGCGCGCCCGCCCGGAGGACATCTCCGAAAGGCCCAGCGCCAGTGCCAGCGAAACGAGGAAGCTTTCGCCGCCTGAGAGGTTGGATACGGGCCGCTGCTCGCCCGCGCGGTACATATCCAGCACGGCCAGCTCCAGCGGCTTGCCGCCCTCCATATCGCGCACCAGCACGTACTGGTCGGTCATTCGCGAGAGGCTCAGGTTGGCATAGCGCAGCAGTGCATCGAATGTGATGCCCTGCGCCATGCGCGAGAACTTGTCACCCTTGCTGCTGCCGATGAACTTGTCGATCCGCCCCCATTTGATCACCCGCTGCTTCTGCTCGTTCTCGTCAGATTTGAGCTTGTTCAGCGCCTTGCGGTTACCCGCAATATCGGAAAGGTTGCGCGCAATGATCGCCTTGTGTTCCATCCCGTCCGCAACCAGTGCTTCCACCGCATCTGCCGCAGCGGAAATCGCAGATTGTTGCGGCGTTTCGCCTAAGGCTGCCGCAGCCTGTGCGTATGCAGCATACAGCATGTCTTCCTGCTCCGGAGGGGCTATGCCTTTCGCCTGCACCCGCGCCGCTTCATACTGCGCCGCCAGTCCGGCTTGCTCCTTTTCCAGCGTTTCGCGCGTCCGGGCGATATTGTTGCCGTTCTGTTCCAGCGCTGTGGAAGCCTTGTCCCGCTCCATGCGGCGCTGCTCCTTTAAGCCCTGCGCAGCTTTTGCTGCCTTTTCCGCAGCTGCTTCCTCCCCATCCGCGTCCTTGCTTCCAAAGATCTCGGCGCGCTGCTTTTTCTGGCCCTCCAGCGCTTCCTGCGCTTTCGTCAGTTCCATCCGCAGAACGCTTGCCTGCTTCTGCGCCTCAGTAACCTGCTCCTTGCGCATCGACACGGCCTGCACATCCTTGTCGATCTCGCCCATACGGGCCGCCAGTTTCCGCGCCTCATCTGCCGCCGCGGCTTGCTCCTTCAGCAGCGCGGGATACTCCCTGACACGCTTCTGCGCATCCTCCAGTGCGGCCCTGGCCTGCTCCGCCGTGGCTTCGGGCAGTTCGCCGCCCAGTGTTTCCTTGTACTGCTCGATGGCGAGTTTATGCTCCTTGATCCGTTTGGCGATTTCGATTCGCCGTTGGCCGCTCTCCGCCATGCTGCGCTCGATCTGGAGCAACGCGGCTTCGGCCTCTTTCTTCAGTGCCTCCGCGGCGGCAAAGAAGCCCTCCTGCTCCGGGCTTCCGGCGTGAGGATGATGCGTTGCCCCACACAGCGGGCAAGGCGTCCCTTCGGCCAGCTTGCGCCGTTCCTCCCCGAAGCGCTGGTCCAACAGTGCGTATTCATACCGCTCCTTGGCGTCATCCACGCGTGCCATGGCTTGCTTGTGCCGCTCAATTAAATTTTTCTGGTTATTTGCCTCTTCTTCACCTTCGGCCTGCGCCTTTTCCAGCGCATCGTTCACATCAAAAAGCGTCAAAGCCGTCTTCAGCATCTCAATCCGTGATTGCCAGTGGGCTTCGTCGCGCCCGTCCAGCAACGAAACGATCTTGCCTCTGACGGTCGCCTGATGCTTTTCAGCCTCGTCCAGCTCTGCCTGTACGCCTGCGCGCAGCAGCGCCCCTACGTCATCCGTTGCGTACATCTCCCTGAACCGCGCATCCGATGCATCCGGCTCGTACTTTTTATAAACATCAAGGATCTGCAGCTTTCGTTCCTTAACCGCTGCGTCCTGTTTTTTCGCTTCTCCGTCGATGCGGCTGCATTCCCTTTGCTGCGTTTCGATCTGGATATCAAGCGCACGCACCTTCTTCAGCGTGACGCGCAGCGCATCCAATGCCGCTACTGCGTTCTGCTCTGCCTGTAGCGCCTCAGCCAGCCGCGTTTCGCCATCCGCCAGCGCCTTTTGCAGCACGGGCGTCTGCGCAATATCGTCCGCCAGCTCTTTTTCGAGCCTGCCGACCCCGGTCAGCGCATCGCCGCACTTGCGCAGGGCTTCACGCAGCTTCGATTGCGCAGGCAGCGCAAGCCCCAGCCGCTTCTGTTCCCGCACCAGAATCGCTTCTTCCGCCTCGTCCGGCACGGCAATCAGCGAAGATTTAATATGTATCTGATCGAGAATTGCCTTCTCACGTTCCGTCCGCTCATATACCGCAGCGGAGATGCGCCGGTATATCTCCATGTCCGTAATCTGTTCCAAAATCGCGGCGCGGTCGGTCGCGTTGGCGTTCAAAAACTCGGCGAACCGGAACTGCGCCAGCATGATGGAGCGTGTGAAGCGGGAATAGTCGAGCCCCGTCACCTCCACGATCTTCGCATCGCATTCCCGGATGCCCGAAGCCACGGTAACCGGGCCGTTTTCCGTATATTCGATAATCTCCCGGTCCACCAGCCGGAAGGGGTTGCTGCCGTTGCTGCGCTTGTGCGCAAAGGCCGATTTATACCGCCGTCCGCGCGATACGAATACCGCCTCGGCGAGGCAGGCATCCTCGCCCTTGGTCATCAACTCGTCTTGCGTGGCGCTGATTGTGCCGATGCGCGGCGTCTGCCCGTACAGCGCAAGACAGATAGCGTCCAGTACTGTGGTCTTGCCCGCGCCCGAAGGCCCCACGAGCGCGAACAACCCGCCGGAATATCCCCGGTCGGTAAAGTCCACCTCGAAATGCCCCGCGAGCGAGTTGATGTTCTCAATCACAACCCTTTCAATTCGCATCCGCAGCTTCCTCCTCCAGCGAGGCCACGATTTCGTTGAAGCAGCCGATCATCTCGTACTGCTGGTCCTCGCCGTAGCCTGCCTCCCGCATGCAGCGCAGAAACACGTCCTGCACCGATACCGTGTCGAGCGTCTCCGCCGGGCCGGTTGCGCCCAGGGCGTTTTTGACCGCAGCCGCGTCGCGCACGCTCAGCACCTGCGCCTGCCCGCCCTTCACCGCGTCGTATGCGTCCGCCGAGAGATGGCTGCACAGCGTATCCCCCGTATGTGTCACCTCCACCCAGACGTTCTCATCCTTCAGCGCCCACAGCCTGTCCAGTATCTCGTCCCGGCAGCCTGACACCCTCTCCAGCCGCTGAAAGCACGGCACAATGATTTCCTCCACCTCAGCAGTTTCGCCCGGCGTGATCTCCAGCACGACCTTGCGGCTGCCTGTTTCCGAGAAACTCATGGGCAGCGGAGCGCCGCTGTAGCGGATGCGCTCCTGCGCCGCGACGCGCTGCGCACCGTGGATGTGTCCCAGCGCCACGTAGCAGAAATCGTCCGGAAAAGCATCCGCGCCGACCTGACCCAAACTGCCCACGTACAGCTCGCGCACGCCGTCTCCCTCAGTGCGCGCCGCGCCTGCCGCGAACAGATGCCCGGTCGCGATAACCGGCACATCACCGTATTGCGTCTTTGCGGCCTGTGCAGCCTGCGCCGCCTCCACGTAGATTTGCGCCGTGGCCCGCACGATCTTCTCGTCGCTCGTAATCTCATCGTCCGCCCGGGTCATGTCCGACCGGCGCAGATACGGCACCGCGCAGCACAGCGCCTCCACGTCTCCGCCCGGCCCGACGAGCGGAATGACGCAGCGCTCCGGCCCGGCCCACTGACCCACGATGTGAATGTGCAACCGCTCCAGCACCGCGGCGGGCGCTTCCAGCATGGCGGGAGAATCGTGGTTGCCCGCGACCACCACCACCGTCTTACAGCATGTCCCCAGCAAGGACGTCAGAAAGTCGTAGTACAGCTTCTGCGCCCCGCCGCCCGGCGCGCCCGTGTCGAACACGTCCCCCGCGACGATCAGCGCATCCACGCCGCGCGCCACGATGGTCTCTTTCAGCCACGCCAAAAATGCGCCGTGCTCCTCGTGCCGCCGCTTGGTATACAGTGCCTGACCGATATGCCAGTCCGACGTATGCAGTATCTTCATGCTGCCTCCTTGAAAGTTTCATGCACCTTTATTCCACTTCTGAAACGCGGGCAGAGATGCGCTTCTGCCACGCCTTGTTAATGATGCGCCAAACCGCAAACCCGATCAGCGCGCCCGCCATGTTCAGTATGAAATCGTCGATATCGAAGCTGCCCCGGCGAAGCAGCAGCTCGGTCGCCTCAATTACGAAAATCAATGCAACCATGCAAATGCAGAACGCGCCTAACTTGCGCAGCCGCTTGAAAAAGCCGGGCAGATACAGCCCCATCGGGAGAAGCATCAGGATATTCCCCACAAGATTCCTAACAGGCGTATCCATGTTCATGCTGTGGTCGCTAAACGCGCGGATGTACAGGATAATTGACTTGAAGGGTACAAGATTGGTGTTGTATCGAATAAACTCCCACGGTGTCAAATCGGTCCAATACCTCCCGTGCATCACGAACAGCAGATAAACCAATACCAATGAGTAACATGCAAAGCTTGCAACCAGCAAGATGCGCAGCAGCCAGAAGCCTTTCGATCTCATTTAGTTTCTCCTTTGTAATTACTCACCACCCCAACAGCTTACATCCCGTCGTCTTCGAAATACCGTCTCAGCCCTGTCCAAAGCTCGCCCTTGTCTTCCCCGGGCAGTGTGGACGCATACCGTTTCAGATCGAAGCCGCCCTTGATTACGGCAGATTTCATCAGTGTCGGACGTATCGCTCCGGTTGGGCAGCTGTAGATGCACCGCATGCACAATACGCATTGCTTCATGAACTCCGGCCTGTCATCCTTCATGCGGATGTTCGCTCCAGGACATTCGCGGCCGCACAAGCTGCATCCCGTACATTCGTCGGTCACGCGCAGGCCTCTTCCGAACCACGGCGCTCCGGCCTGCTCAATAATCAACAGGGAGGATAGCAGCCGGTCAGCCAGCGGAGGCTTTATGCGCCGTTCTAGCCCGGACAGTATATCGTCCGCAATTGCTGCCGCCTTAAGGGGGAGTATGCGCAGCAGTTCCGCTGCCCAATGCTCCGGCGTAGCTTCAGAGAAGTTAGAGGGCATCATCAGGCTGTGTTCATAGATCACCCGATACCCCTTGCGTTCCAGTTTTTTGATAGTTTTTGTACGGCAGCCACGGTTGGGAAATACCTCTCCGCCCGCTGATACCGAGATTACAACAGCAGGGATATCCTGAACGCACGAAAGCGCATCCAACCACTCATAAACAGGTTTCGGTGCGTTAAAGGCATGCACAGAAAACAGCAGGACGAGCATCTCTTCATCCCCGTTCGGGATTGCTGCTCCCCGGCGGAGCTCCTGCATTTCTGGTTCTGCACCGCGCGCGGCAAATTCCGCCGCCAGAGTCTTTGCGGCCAACCCTGTTCCGCCCGTTCCGGTAAAATACACGATGCGGTTCATTGGCTTTCCTTCTTTTCTGAGTTTTGAGATTATCCCGGCGATAAATGAGCGGGCGGCCAAAGGCCGCCCCCACAGTTTTATACGTTCAGTTTCGCAAAGCGTTCCATGGCGCGAATGGTGTTTTCGCGCGTGTTAAACGCGGTGAGGCGGAAATAGCCTTCGCCCGCGCTGCCGAAGCCTGCACCCGGCGTACCCGCCACGCCCGCGTCCAGCAGCCGGTCGAAGAAATCCCACGACGGCATGCCGCCTGGCGTCTTCAGCCAGATGTACGGCGAACTCACACCGCCAAAGCACGCGATGCCGAGGCTGGAGAGCCCCTCGCGGATGACCTTGGCGTTATCGAGATAGAAGTCGATAGTCTCTTTGATCTGCGCTTTGCCCGCGTCCGAGTAGCACGCGAGCGCGCCTTTCTGCGTTACATACGGCACGCCGTTGAACTTGGTGGTGTGCCTGCGGTTCCACATCGCATTCAGGCTGTGCGGCTCGCCGTTCTCGTCCGAGCCCATCAGCGCCTTGGGGATGACGGTAAACGCGCAGCGTGTGCCCGTAAAGCCCGCGGTCTTGGAATAGCTGCGGAACTCGATGGCGACTTCCTTTGCGCCTTCGATCTCGTAGATGCTGTGCGGCACGTCGTCCTCGCGGATGAACGCCTCATAGGCTGCGTCAAACAGGATCAGCGCGCCGGTCTTGCGCGCGTAGTCCACCCACTCCTTGAGCTCGGCGGTATGAAGCACCGTGCCCGTGGGGTTGTTCGGGTAGCACAGGTAGATGATGTCTGCGCGGCGCTGCGGCAGCGCAGGCTTAAAGCCGTTCTCCGCGGTGCACGGCAGATAAGTGATGTTCTGGTACTGGCCCGAAGCTTCATCAAAGCTGCCCGAGCGGCCCGCCATCACGTTGGTATCCACGTAGACCGGGTAGACTGGGTTCAGCACCGCGATCTCGCACGTCTCCGAGAACAGCTCCTGAATGTTGCCCGTGTCGCACTTCGCGCCATCCGATACGAATATCTCGTCGGGCGCAATGCCGAGGCCCGCGTAGTCGTTCGCCGCAATGGCTTCGCGCAGCCACGCATAGCCCTGTTCCGGGCCGTAACCGTGGAAGCCGCCTGCGGTCCCCATATCGTCCACCGCCTCGTGCATCGCTTTGGTAACAGCTTCCGGCAGCGGACGCGTCACGTCGCCGATGCCGAGCTTGATGATGTCTCCGTTATTGGGGTGTGCGGCGATGCGCTTTGCCATCTCCGAAAAGAGGTAGCTGCCGCTCAGCCGGGTATAGTTGTCATTGATCCGTACCATGAGTTTCTCCTTCTATCGTGAAAATTGGTTGCGATATTCATCCTGCCCTGCGGAGCAGCCGCTTATTTCAAATCCGCAGTGTTTCAACGTCATCACGGAACCGGTGTTTTCCGGGTCCACTTTGGCAAAAACGCCTTGCACCGCTTCGTTCGCTTCCGCCCAGCGCACCAGTGCCGCAAGCGCTTCGGCCATATAGCCCCGCTGCCGGTGGTTCGGCGACATGCCGTAGCCCACCTCCGCAAAGCCGTCCGCGCCTATGCCCTTAAAGCCTGCAAAGCCGATTCCCTGCCCGCTTTCCCGCAGCACGATCAGCCAGTAGGTCAGCCATTCGTGGTGGTCCGCATCAACGCCCCGCATGCGCGCAATCTTCTTGCCGATTGCCAGGCGCACCGCGGCCGTCAGCGCGTCCGGGTCAAGGGGGATATCGCTTATGCCGCAGTTCAGCCGCTCCAGTTCATCCAGCGCCAACGGCGTAATCCACAGCCGCGCCGTATCCAGACGCAGCCTGCCTTCATAATTCATATATGCGCACGCTCAGCTGAACGCTTTTTTAATCGCAGCCTTCATCGCGTCCACCGGGGCTTTCTGCCCCGTCCAGATCTCAAACCCGATCGCGCCTTGCTGTACAAGCATACCCTGCCCGGTGATGGTTTTAGCCGCGCCGCACCGCCGCGCCTCCTGTAGGAATGACGTATCAGGTGGGTTGGGGATCACGTCGCAGACCACGAGGCCCTGTACTCTGGACATGTCCACATCCGGCAGGGAGGTGTCGGGATACAACCCGACCGACGTGGCATTGATGAGGATATCCGTGCCCGCCGGAACCGTCGCAGTTCCCCGCCACGGTATGTACTCAGCCTTGCAGCTGGTGGCGCTGCCGATGCGCTCCGCAAGGCTGCGTCCGCGCGCTTCGTCGCGGTTGATGATGGTGATGTGCTCCGCGCCCGCCAGTGCCGACTCCACCGAGATCGCCTGCGCCGCGCCGCCAGCGCCCAGCAGCGTAATGGAAGCGCCCGAAAGCTTTACGCCTTCTTCGATTGCCGCGTACACAAAGCCCTTGCCATCCGTATTGTAACCAATGAGCTTGCCGTTGTCATTTTTGACCGTGTTGACCGCGCCGATGAGCTGCGCGCTTTCGTCGATACCGTCGAGGTACGCCATGCAGGCGACCTTGTGCGGTATGGTTAAATTGATGCCTTTGAAATTCAGCGCACGCAAGGCGCGCATCGCGTCGCCCAAATCCTCGGGTTTGACCAACAGCGTGAGATAATGCCAGAAAAGCCCGGCGGCCTCGAACGCCGCGTCCTGTATGACCACAGTCGGGTTCTCATCCACAGGATACCCGAACACGCCGACCAGTTCCTGCCTGAAATTCTTACCCATGGCACACCTCCGGCAAAACGGCTGCGGCATTTGCCGCGCAAGTCCATTCTACCGTCCGCGCGGGCGCGCGTCAACCGCTTCGCGCCCGTCCATGCCTCGCGGCAGTACAACCGTCTGTCCGGGCTTTACATCCATGGGGCGCACGCCGGGATTCAGGCCGCAGAATGTGGAGATATCCACTTTCAAGCGGCGCAGTACGTCGAACAGCCGCTCTCCGGGCAGCAGCGTATACGTTCCCGCCTCGCTGCGTGTCGCCGGAATCACGATCACCTGCCCCGCCACATAATAGCCGGGGTTGAGATACGGGTTGGCTTCCAGCAGGCGCTTCATCGGCACACCTGCCCGCTCCGCCACGCGGCGCAGTGTATCGCCCCGCCGTAGCGCGTAGAAAGCGCCCTTGAGGCACACGCCTGCCGGGCAGGAAATCTTCACCGTGTGGCCCGGCACAAGCTCCCCCGCCTGCGCGCGCACCGTCTGTTCGGGTAAGCCAAAGCGGCGCGCCAGAGACGCGTGCGTATCGTTGTTTTGCACAATGTAATCAAAAGAAGGGTAGAAATCCGCCATCATGACCGCCTCGTTGGAATGGTATTGCTCCATTCTTGATCACTTTAATCGCCGGAGCAATATATCCTTATGGCGCGGCCATGCTTTTCATGCCGGGACTATGCCTACAGCACCATGTCCAGCAGCATCACCGTAGCGGGAACGGAGACGATGGAGAACAGAAAGCTCGCCACCAGAAACTGATTGGTGATCTCCGTATTGCCATTCTCCCGCTCAACGAGGATCGGCACGGAACTGAGCGGCGGCGCGGCTGCGGACAACACGAGGATGAGCGCGGCGCTATAGTCCGGTCGGATCAGATATACGATGCCGATCATGATCAGCGGAAATACAAGGTTCTTGATCGCGACGAATTTGATTACCTGCCCGAAGTAGAACCTGCCTGACCGTTTCAGGTCCAGATAAACGTATCCGCCGAGCAGCACCATGATGAGCGGAAACGCCATGCCGCCAATATAACTTGTAATGGCCAGCACTGCGGCAGGGATGAACTTGTCCACACCGGCCAGCACGATAACCAGCGCAAGCACTGTGACGATTACGAGCGGGTTGAATATCTTCCGGATGTCCAAAGTAAGCTTGAGCGGTTTTGCGATTTCGCGCTTATCCCGAAAAAAGAATTTGTAGATGCTGAAGTAGTACATCGTGGCGAGCATCGTGAATAAAAACAGGTCCGCGATATAGGGCGAATCGCTGCCGAAGATGCCGATGATGATGGCAAGCGGAAAGAACGTGGGGTTGTACAGGTACAGCGATGCGACTGCCTCGCGCCGGGTGTCCTTTTTAAACAGCAGCCCGAACAGCAGCGACATCGCAAGCGTCACGGCGGCAAAACCGATCCACCAGAGCGGCAGGCCCCACCAGTCGGGTGAAGCCACGGGGTCAAACTTCTCCACCAGATTGGTGAAAATGAACAGCGGCAAGGCAACCTCGATCGCCAGCTTGGAGATGTGCTTCAGCACCTCGCCGGGGACGATCTTCTTTGCGACCACAAAAAAGCCAATGGCACCGATGCCGAGGAGAATGAATACCGCCCACGCGGACGCAACGATCGCTTGCATACTACTCCAGCCTTTGCCGCAGGGGCGGCGCAATTTTCCTGATTGTATTATGAGCGATGCCGGATTGTCAATTGAAAACGGGCGATTTCATCCGGACCGTCAGGCGGTTCCGCGCGACCGGTCCTCGATCAGTGAGATGAGCGGGTACATGTCATTGTACTGCTTCTGCAGGAACATCCGGCTGCCTTGGGCAAACAACGCCTCAGCCGCCCGGTCCGCCGCGGCAAGCGAGAGCCGCTCGTGAGCGCACAGTACAGGCGATATGCCGCTAATGCTCCCTGTGGCCTGCTTATTGAGGCACCCGCAGTGGTGGTTGCACCGGGCTTTGATGGCGCAGCCCTCGCACATGCCGTTTGTGCTCTCCGATATTTCGTACAGTACGCGCCGCAGGGCCTCGTCGACTCCGGAAAACACATCGCCCAAACGGTACTGCTCTTCCCCCACAAACTGCACGCAGGGATACAGGCCCCCGTCCGTATCGACCGAAAGCTGGCGGATACCGAGCTGGCAGCGCTCCCGGCAGTAGCCCTCGCCGTCGATATGCGAGCGCATCTTGACCTCAAACGGCGAGAAATAGAACTTCTTCTCCTCCAGCGTCCAGCGCACGTACATCTCGGCTATACGGCCAAACTGGCGCTCCAGCCCTTCCATGTGCGCATCGGTCCAGCCCGCGTCCGGCTCGTAGTTCAGCGAGCATATATAATATTGGAAGCCAAGGTCATGCAGCTTCTGCACGCCATCGGCATATTGCCACACTGTGTCGGGGTTGACCACCATCATCGCACACGCGTAGGGCTGGTATTTCAGCAGGCGTTTCGCAGCTTCCTCCACTGCGGTATAGGTATTTTTGCCGTCCGTTGTGCGTCGGTGCGCGTCGTGTGCAGCAGCTATTCCGTCGATGCTGAGTGCCACCATCACGCGGTTTTCGCTGCACCAGCGCAAGAAAGCGTCGTCCAGCAGCATGCCGTTGGTTGTGATCTTGAAGTGAAAATGACAGCCCGCATCGGCCTCCGCTTTTCGCCCATAGGCCACCGTGTCCATGATCAGCTGCTTTTTGAGCAGCGGTTCCCCGCCAAAGAACGAGATGCCCACGTCCCCGCTGCCCTGTGCCGCCCGGTCGATGACGGCCCGTGCAGTATCGGCCGTCATGTGTTTGGGCTGCTGCTTATGGACATAACAGTAGCGGCAGGCAAGGTTGCAGCCGTTCGTGATGTGCAGCGTATAATGCATCAGATAATCCCCTGTGCCTGCAGCCATTCGCAGAAGTCCCGCACCTGCGCAGACAGCTGCTCCACCGAGAGAGTGCGGGCCTGTTGCTCCGCGTTTTCCCAATCCTCGCCGTTTTCGTCCGGGGCGGTCTCGCACGGGTCGTACAGTACACCCACGGTAACGCCGGTAAAATTCGTGTCCGCCGCTTCCTCCAGCCCTTCGGAGAGCTGCGCGGCGGCATCCTGCGTCGCATAGGTCTCCACCGATACACCAACGCCGGTTTCCTCGTGCCACGCCTTCACATCCTCCACCGACACGAATTCGATGGCCACGCCGTGCGCCTCATCAGTGAAATCCAGCGCAAGCGGTCCGCGCTCATGCGGTTCCGCGGCATTGTCCGACTCATAGATGTTGGTGACGGGCTGCAGCACGTTTTCCAGCTCCGGCGCTCCCTGCGAGGTAAAGCTGAGGCCATACTCCTTGGCAACGTTGTTGATAACAGCAAGTGCTTCGTCTTCTGAAAGAAATGCAGGCGGTGCGACCATCACGCAGCCAAACGCCCCGAGGCCATCTCCGTGTACAAACAGCGGCGCGACATTGATCGTGGGCGACATGGCCTCGCCCATAAGGATATCGCTGATGACAGGCGACTGCGACACGGACGCCTCTGTTGTAAACGCGGCAGAGATCTCCGCACCCCCTGGAGCTGCGTCGGTCGCTGTCAACCTGTCGGTCGCTACCGAACCATCGCAAGCCGCTAGGCCGGTCAGCGACATCGCCGCGAGCGCACCCAATGCGATTTTTGCTGCCGGGCTCTTCGCCCAGCGCAACGGGATGCAGACCTTAATCCGTTCCGGCGCGACCTCTTCCTTGCGCGGATACTGCGGAACCTGCACATCTTTGACTGGCTTTATATCCATAACCGGCCCTCCACAAGAGGTATTATCCGGTAAGACGATATACAGCCGGTTCTAGTTCCATCATCCAAAAGCGGAAAAACAAATGCAATTCCATACAATAATATGCTGATCAGCGCTTATCCATCTTGAATATAGCCGCAAACGTGCCGTCGTCATATTCCGCAGCGTATTTTTTCAGGATACTGGCGTTAATGAAAAAGAGCGAGCTGCAGAAAAAAAACAACGCTCCGCTCACTCCAAACAGGCCATTCAAAGAAGAGGCCAGCGCAACCTGCGATGCCCCAAGCCCCATATAGCATGCTCCCAGGGCCAGATAAGAGTTGTATTTGACCATCAGCATTCTGTACTTGTCATACGGGTTGGCAAAGACCTGCATGTCCCCTTCGCGCTGATCCTTTCTGAACAGCACCCACGAGGAGGTACTACATACCATCTCTATACTCTTATCTGTAATCTGTGCGATGATACCATCCAGTTCCTTTTTGCTTTTTTCGAAATAAACGTATTCATAGGCATACCGGTTTTCGCTCTCCTCAAAGATGTACCGGATACCGTTCGTTTTCACCAGCCTCCACCCGACCTGCTCCGCCAGCCACTCCTGTTCCTTCCGTATATTGAAGAACATCTTAATCACTTTTCTCATCATAAACCCGCTTTATCTTTTTTCTTTGATTATAACCGATACGATATAAAAAGGCGAGCCAAAAGGGCTCGCCGTAAACAGGACGCAGGAAATTATGCTGCGCCTGATGGGGGAACGGAACAAGTCCGTTCCAATGAAGCTTATTGTATTGCATCACCGCCGGGAAAGCAAGAGGCGTTTCGCAGTTTGCCGCTAAAATTACCCGTTGTCAATCTGTAAAAATAAAAAACGCCCGAAGGCGTTTTTTGAAATTATCTCTTGCTGAACTGCGGCGCACGGCGGGCAGCCTTGAGGCCGTACTTCTTTCTTTCCTTCATACGCGAATCGCGTGTGAGGAAACCCGCTTTCTTGAGCGCTCCGCGGAGCTCGGGCTCGGATTTGATCAGCGCGCGGGCGATACCGTGACGGATCGCGCCAGCCTGACCGGTGAAACCGCCGCCTTGCACGTTGACGGAAACGTCATAACGCGCAAGCGATTCGGTCAACACGAGCGGAGACTTCACAAGCATCCGCAGCGTTTCATATCCGAAATAGTCGTCAATCGACTTTTTGTTGATCTGCATTTTACCGTCGCCGGGTGCGAGGATGACGCGCGCTACAGAGCACTTTCTTCTTCCCGTACCCAAATACTGTACCTTTGCCATATTTCCTCCTTAGCCTTCCAGCTTGAGCGGCTCGGGCTTCTGCGCCTCGTGGCCGTGCTCCGCGCCCTGGTAAACACGCAGCTTCGTCAGCATCTGCCGGCCGAGCTTGCTCTTGGGCAGCATGCGGCGGATTGCTTCCGTCATTGCAAATTCCGGCTTGGTCTGCATCAGGTGTTCATACTTGGTCTCAGTGAGACTTCCGGTATAACCCGAGTGATGATAATAAATCTTCTGCTGCAGCTTGTTGCCAGTAAATACGGCTTTGTCAGCATTAATAATGATGACATAGTCTCCCGTATCCACGTTCGGCGTAAACTCCGGCTTGTTCTTTCCTCTGAGAATGGACGCAACCTGACTCGCCACACGACCGAAAACCAAGCCTTCGGCGTCAACGAGATACCATTTGCGTTCAAAGGAGCCGGGCTTTGCCATATATGATTTCATCAGGCCGTCCTCCTATGTGATAACGCACATTTATTATGCGCGACCTTGCCGAACGGGGCTAGTGAACAGCAAAGACGCAGACTATATTTTATCGATTTGGACCGGTCGTGTCAAGGATTTTTATCGAATATTCCTGCAGATTCTCAAGGCTGGCCCATGTTTTGCCGGAGTCTCTGTTTTCGTCATGTTTCATTGCCTATACGACACTTAGTATGTCGTTATTTGTCGCTTTGTGCATATTTGTTAAATCCGTGAAAAATATATCACTTTTAGGTTGACTTTGCTTTTTCATTGATATAACATACATTTAAAGCATTATATTTACTATTTTGGTATACATAATATCGTCCCAATTATGAGGACATGCAAAATATAATAGATAATATTTCAGAGAAAAGCAACCCCTTGCGAAAGCACGGGGGCGCAAAGCCGGAAATCTAACGGGGGTATAACAAAATACTGAGGGGTCAGCGCAAGGGACAGCATTGTTTTCTTATCGCTGGTGCTTTCTTGGTTTCCCCCGTATTCTGTTATATCCCTTATGATGGTTCAGCCGCCTCAAAATTTTTGAGTGCGGCTTTTTATTTATTCTAAAGGAAGACACACCGGAAAGGAAGGATGACGGGATGGACAGCAATCACAGAAGCAAGGAAGGCGCGACAGAGCAGGCACAAAGTCGGAAAAATTATGCGGGCCACATCAGCATCAGCGGCAGCGAGCAGGCCTGCTATACCAAAAAACAGATGAAAAGCCTTTATCCCTCGGGCACCTATGAGCGGGCGGGAGAATACGCCGCAGGCAGCAAGCAGAAGCAAAACGGTTCGCTTCATCTCAGCTCGGCAATGCTGCCCTTATACAAGTACCGCAGCCACAGCCGCCTTTTCTATCGCGAGCAGGGCTTTGTCGCGGTCGGCGAGGACCGCTATGCGGTGCTGCTAAAAAATGCTGCAGCGTTGCGCGCTGTGGCGCTGGTCCTGTGCGTGGCAGTCATTGCCGCTGCCGCCATCTTCGGCCCGGGCCTGATCCGCGGCAACGTGCAGACCATCGGAGACGAGGATCTGAGCCTCGCGCAAGGGTCTAACCTGCCTGATTTGGACGAAGGCGCGGTCGATTGGGAGGGCGTGCACCCGCAGAATACCGGCGGTGTGGCAGCAGGCATCGCAATTCCCGGTTACAAGAGCATCACGATTGACGCGAACCAGACAGATGTAAAGGTCAACTTCAATAACCCGGAAGGCAACCCCTGTTACTTCGTCATCAGCCTCGTGCTGGACGACGGCACCGTGCTCTATCAGTCCAAGATGATTGAGCCCGGCATGGGAATTTACGATATCACGCTCACTCAGGCGCTCGCCCCCGGCGAATACGGCGCAGCAGTAAAGTACGAGACCTATTCACTCTCCGACTTAACGCCCATGAACGGAGCGAACGTGCAGATCGTACTGATCGCTAAATAAGTAAAAGAAGCGGAGTATCCCGCCAAATATGAAGAACAAAGGAGAATGGTAATGAAAAAATCACTTGTATTGATGTTGGTTATCGTTTTGACGCTCACCCTCATACCATCTATGGCATTTGCTGCTGACCAGTCAGAGGTTCAAGCAGACGCGGACGTCACTTTCACCATCATCATCACCCCCACGGTGGATTTCGGTACAATTAACAAAACAATGGGGACCCAAAGTCGTCCGTTCAGCGTAAAAGTGGAAAACGCGTTTATTCAGGATGATGATAGCATTACTGTCCGCAACGTCACCGGGGATATGAATATGTATGACAATAGCGGTGCAGGCAGCAATAAGCTGGGCTTCGCACTGAGTCAGCCAGATGGACTGTTTACCTTCACGGATGCTGATTTGGCGGATGGAGCAGAGACGATTGGTTCCAACGTCACCTGCAATCCCTCCGAGATGCAGTACGCCGGTGAATACAGAGGCCATATGACATTTGAAATCAGCTATGTAGACAATCCCGGATACGATATCCTTGTCAATCCTGCGTATACCGGTACGCCCGGAGCGTCTTCGGGTGGTGTCAAACAGTACTCTACCCTTGCAGCCGCAGTTAGCGGCGCAGAGCCGAACGACAAAATCATGCTTGAATCTGGCACTTATGCTTCTAGCGCCGGGTATGTCACGATTGATAAGCCGCTCGCTATCATGGGCAAGGGCAATTCGACGATTGTAAAAGAAGAGCTTTATGTTAAAGCAAGAAATGTAACAATCTCCAATCTGAAGATGAACACTAACGACCCTTATGGCGCCATCAGAACCGAAGGCCCTCAGTATGACAGCAATGATATCAGTGGTTTGAAAATTGAGAGAGTCACGTTCGACCATACCACCTTTGGAATCCTGGTGGCGGCTTCGAATGTCTCTGGCACGGATAACGCAGCCAACTCAACCGGCATTACGGTGAGGAATTGCGCGTTCCTCGGCTGCAAGACCAAGGGCATTTACATCGAAAGAGGAAGCAATATTGTTATTGAAAACAATATATTCGAAGATTGCGGATACAGCCCTTCCTCAAATGTCCTCAAGTTCGGATGTGGCATTGACATCAACCTTAAATATGGCGGCTATTCAGGTTTGACCATAGAGGGTAATCTATTTACAAACAGCGGCAATTTCGTTGTAGACAACAGCAACGGCGGCGCCATTCTGCTCAAGGCGCGCGGCACTGGCGGAGACTCAGACTATTCATCATGGCCTGCTTCGCTGACTGGGATCAGCATCACGGGCAACGAGTTCTATCGGAATCGCGTTGCATTGAGCATCGGCGAACCCGGAAAAAACAACGGCGCACCCGCATACGACCTGACTGTCTTCGAGTCCGGCAATACGTTTGGTACGGATGCGGACGCGAACATTATTGCCAACTATATCGACAATCGTTAACAGAAAAAGGGGGGGGCTGCTTAACCAGGCGGCTCCCCAACTTTTATGTAAACAAGGCTGAAACCACCAATGATAAATAATAAGGAGAAAGTAAAATGAAAAAGGCTATCGTTATTCTTTTAACTATGCTGATGGTGCTGATGCTGATCCCTTCCATGGCATTGGCAGCCGAAACCACCTACAGGGTGTGGGACTCCGGACAACTTAACGCAGCACTCACACGCGCACAAGTGGGAGATACAATTTACCTGTATTCAAACGATTACGACCTTGATGCGACAACCATTGACAAAAACATCACGTTTGAAGGCGAAAGCATGAGCGGCGTGGTAATCCATCCGACTGCCAACACCGGTTCTGTCGATGATGCCCGCGGGTGGATACTTGTCAACACCGGGGTTACGTTAACCATGAAAAACCTGACCTTAGACGGAAGTGGATATGATATTTTTCAAGCGATTAGGTCACATGGCGCAGTGGTGGCGGATAACCTTACCATCTGCAATATGATCTATCCGAGCGTTTATGGCCATGGCATGGCGCTGTATGGAAACGGTAATGTGATCACTAATGTCACAATGCATGATATTGGCCGGGTAGGCATCGGCATTTACGGAACGACAACCGTCAAGAACTTCATGTACACGGCAAAAGGCTATGGAAACATACTGGATTACGGCATTGAAGTAGGCACCACCGCCGACATGTACCCCACGGGAACGCCTTTCACCGTCACTATTTCGAATGTAACCATAACCGGTAATCGTGGTGTCGTTAGCGGCAGTACCAATGATTGGGGTTCATCGGGAATTCTCGTATCTACCTATTTCTATAACAAAGCAGGCGGAACCAATCCGAATTTTGTTACCGTGAACATCGACCACGCCAATATCAGTGATTGCTCTGTGGGTGTGGATTGCGGCTTTATGCCTCCCTATCTGGAATGCAGCAACACTACAATCACCAGCTCCAACTTCTTCGGCAACGAATATGACCTGATATTCGCAGGCAGCGGAGCCAGCGAAGGAACCATGACCGCAACCGGAAATTACTACGGAGGCAGCGCGCCTGTGGCTTCGACAGATGAGGGCTTGAGTATTACGGGCCTTGACAATTATGTTACCTCCCCCATTCCGATGAGCCAGGATACCGAAGTGAAGGCGGGCGTCGATCCCTCGTATATCATCGTTATTCCGGCTTCTGTCGACTTCGGTACACTCGTCAAGGGAAGCGGAACGGTCACTCAGGAGTTCGACGTTACAGCACAGGGCGTTGTTATTGACAATGGGGCTCACATTAATGTCGCGGTGGAAGGTCCGTTTGTAATGAAGGATCATAACGGAACCGGCACAGTGTCCCTCGTTTACACCCTGAACAACGAGCATGGTCTGGTATCACCTCCGGCTGCATTTGCTTCTTTCGCCGGGAACGATACGGAAGACGGCGTTGTATCGGTCGATACGAATACAATTACAGCGGCGGGCAGTTACAAGGGCACAATGCAGTTTACCATCACCTACATCGGCTGATGGGCACTCCGCGCCATGTAATTACCAATTAAGGAGAACAGCAAATGAAGAAGACAATATCAATTTTACTGGCTGCAGCCATGGTGCTGATCCTCCTGCCGACTATCGCGCTGGCAGCGGACTACACGCTGAATGTTGGACCCGGAGAAACATACTCCACGATCCAGTCCGCTGTCGATGCCGTGCAGGCAGGCGGCACAGGCACATGGGAGATCAAGGTCAAGGCCGGTACGTATAACGAGACGGTGCAGATCCTGCAGCAGGCGGGTAAAGATGTAATCATTACCGGAGAAAGCGGCGCCATATTCCAGGGTAATATGGTTATCGACGGTGACTACAGATTTACAGGAGCAGAGACGCTGACCATACGCGATCTGGCTCTGGACAAGTCGGGTATCACCTTGACGTCGCATGTGTATGTAATCGATATGAAGAAGTACACACATAATGTGACGATTGAAAATTGCGCTTTCACCGGAGATGAATCCGGCGAATACACCTTTGCCGTGCAGGCAGGCTCATCGAGCAACAATACAGCGTACAATGCAACAATCAGAAACTGTACGTTCACAAGGCTCGATTGCGTAATTCAATCCCGCTGTCAGGGCATGACGGTGGAAAACATCGTAACGAGCGATACGAACGCCGGAATCAACGCCAACAACAGCAGCAACATTATGCTGTCGAACGTGCGTATCAACGCCGTAGCACCAGATTATGCACTGCGGTTGGGTGAGAATGCGGGCACTGCCAATAATGGTACGCTGACAATCGTCAACAGCGTACTGGCTTGTCCAGGCGGAGATGCCATCGTGTTCAGAGCGTCCACGCAGGTGAGCGTTGTCATCACGGGCTCAGATATACTGGGCAACGTGGTCAATGCGCCTGCGTTGGCGGTATCGATAGCAGCCACGGATGTGTATTGGGGCGGAACATTGATCGGGTTCAGCGCAAGCATGCTGGATATTCAGGACAGTGTGACTTCCCCTCATTTTGACGATACTGTGGTGCTCGCCAAAGTGGACCCCTCCTATATCATCATGATCCCAGCCTCCGTCGACTTCGGCACGCTCGTCAGGAACAGCGGTGTCGTAACGCAGGAGTTCGACGTAACAGCGCAGGGCGTAATGCTGGAACCTGATGCTTCGGTTGATGTAGTAGTCACCGGTCCGTTCGTGATGAAGGACGGGGATGGCTCAGGCAGCGTGGAACTGGAATACACACTGACCAGCGGAACGACGCCAATACCGGCTGCGGGCGGTGAGTTTGCCAGCTTTATGGGCAACGGAACACAGGACGGCAGCGTCTCGGTGGATACATCCGCCATCACCGCTGCCGGCAGCTACAAAGGCACGATGGTATTCACCATCACATACAACCAATAAACCAAGGGTGATAAGCGGGGCTGAGTTCCAGCCCCGCTCCGCCCAAATCATACCCCACCAAAGGAGACGCATCTTGAAGTACAGGCGTAAGTTTTGTCTTGCCACGGCTGTTATGATCGTTCTGGCGTTGCTTCCTACAGGAACAGATGCTTTAGCTCAGGCCGCCTCGGTTGGACTGTCCGCCAGCGACGTGAAGTGTGTGGTGGAACCCGAATATTCCTTCACCGCGCCGCCGGACGCTTGGCTAAATTATCCTGATGCCCGCATGATGCTGGGCGAATTTGCCGTGGGTGAGCTGCTGCTTGCGAGCGGAGAAAGTTTAAGCATCACACTGTCTCCTGGTGCGCTGGCGACAGTGGATGGCAACACGATACCGTATACCGTAACGTTCGATCCGCCGCAAACGCTGGACGAACACGAAAATGGCAAGGCTTATAATGTTGCAATCGAGATCGACCCGGACGCGTTCCGGTCAGCAGCAGGCGGCACATACACTGCATCTCTGCTGTTTTGTGTCGTGTCTTACCCTGCAAACAAAACGGTCTGGCAAAAAGAGACCGTATTGACGATCAATAAGGCAGTGTCGGAAAGCTCCGACGAGCCCGTACCATCCACCGGCTTTCTGGCGACCGGGTTTTATCTGTGGTTTGTCGCCGCAATCGCAGCCTTTGGCTGCATCATGCTGATACTGATTCCGGCGATCAAAAAGGCCAAAACCAAAAAGAATTCTCGGGAAGAAACCAGTTCCCCTGATGCGGAGCAATAACCATTCTTCCCTCACAATATACGAACCCAAGAAACCTCGTTCATGCAAAATCTACTTTCTCAGTCGGAGGGGAAAATCATGGATGACAATAGAAACCGTTACTCCAGAGAACAAGAGTCCGAGCAGGATAGGAGAAGAAAGAGAAGGCTACTGCTGATCCCCCTGCACATCGTTGTTGTGATCGGCATCGTATTCTTGATCGTTGCACTGCTGCAGGCGCAGCATCAGATCCAGCAGATTACCATGATTCCGACGCCTGGCGCGGTCGAAACGGTGCCTCTGGAGTCTTTACCGTTGGCCAACGCCACGCCTTCGCCTACCGTTACAGAAGCAACAGCGTCGCCCACGCCAACAGTAACAATTTCATCCACCCCCATTGCGACGCCGACGCTTCTGCCAACCAGCACCCCCACCGCAACGCCGCGTCCATCAACAACACCAAGGCCGCCAGCGACGCCACGTCCGTCAACTTCCGCATCTACCTCGCCCTCGACATCCACGTCACCTTCGGCGTCCACATCACCTTCGACGTCCACGTCACCGAGCGAGACGGTGGAACCAACTCCGGAATTTTCTTACTCAGTATCCGCAAATCAAGGCGTGGCACCAGCAGGCTATATGATCGTTACTGTGGTTGTAGACCCTGCAGGCGACTATACGGTGACATATGACGGACAAGTTATGGAGTATAACGGAAGCAAGTATTACCTGACTGTGCCGGCATTGGATGACGGGAATTACCGTTCACATGTCAGGGTTACAAAAAACTAGTGCCCGGAGAATCGAAATGAGAAATAAAGCGGTAAAAATTGCGATTATCAGCCTGCTCACTGTTGCGGCTCTTTTCGGTACTGCTCGGGTTGTGTTTGGTTCGGGGTCAACAGATATTCCCGTTGCATATGTAATCTCCGACGGTACGGACTGTTATTTTATCGATTACAGCAATCTCCTTCGTTCATATATTGTATATATGGACAATCCGGAGGCAGACAGCGCAAAGTTGGCGAAATTCTACTTTGATACCCTTGGAAGCGATGTCACGAACCGATTCAAGGCATATGTGAGCGGGATCACTGGAAAATTCGTCAACTTTCGAGAGTTGATTAGCAAATATATGGAGACCGAGGACGTCGACTCCACATACATGTGGTTCAATGACGTTGGTGCGACGCCCGCATTTTCTGCCATCACCAAGGTGTGGGTACTGGACTCCAACTGCTCCATCTCAGGGCGGTACTATGTCAACACCAACGGCTACATCATCCGGCGCTCCACCTACGAGCTGGATATGAGTTTGCCGGATGAAATCGCCATGAACGCGCCAACCGAATTTATGCTTTCGGTCACGAGCAACGATCTGGGTTGCGATACCCTATCGGGCTCGCTCATTTGCGATATCACCGGAGGCAACTGCACCCTTGAGGCGGAAAACGGCGGCGGCTGGGAAACGGTCACGGACGGGGTTCTTGCTTCAGCAATCAACATAACACCAGACTGGACGGCGACGGTCAATCTGAGGATTACCGCGCACACCACCGGTGCCTGCAGCCTGAAATTCCAGCTGAAAACGGACGGAGGCGATGTGCTTGCCGAAAAGACGAAGAGCATCACCATAACCGGCGCGATGCAGCTCTCATCGTCAGTACCAACGTTCAGGGTGGGGACACCGGTGCAGTTCAGCTTAACCACGATCGCCAACGGCGATGTGGGCCGTATGGCGCAAGCGCACTTCACGATTCCCGCCGGTGCTGCGGTTGAATATCTCGACAGCGGCTCGGGGAACTGGCTCCCACTTCCCGAAGTCTATGGTCCTTCAACCGGTTTTGCGGTGGCAGACGGCACAATGACGCTGCGCGCCGAATTCTCGGAGGCAGGTACAAAAACGATCACCGTATCGTATGTCGAAGTGGGTTCGGGTATTGTACTGACCAGCAAGGATATTGAAATCACTGTTGAGCAGCCCATGTCGGTTAGCGCAGGACTGCCTTCCTTCTTTGCAGGCGAGCCGGAAACCTTCACCCTCACCACGGCTGTCCATGATGATGCGGGCAAGCCGGTGCGCATATACTTCACCGTTCCTTCCGACGTGACGCTGGAGTATCAAGACGAAGCCACGGGAGACTGGCTGCTGCTGACGGGCGGGTATGGCCCGGCTGCGGGGTTTGCTGCAACAGACGCTACGTATACCTTCCGTGCAACGCTATCAGGCATTGGCATGAAGCAGATTGAGGTACAGTTTATCGAGGTAGACACGAATACTGTGCTGGCAGATGCTCGCTTTATCGCGACCGCTTCTTACCGCGTACAACCTTCGATTACCATACCGGGCTTGGCTTCTCTCACGCTGCCTTCCGGCGAAACCGAGGTCAACGTGGATATCGGTAATCCGCCTAACAATACCTGCAATATGGTAATAAGCCTTGTGCTGGAAGACGGTACTGTGTTGTTCACCTCAGGGATACTGGCACCGGGTGAAAGTGTGGGCAACGTCACCTTGTCTTCACCGCTGGCCCCCGGTGCTTACAGCGCAGCCGTGTGCTTTGAAGCCTATGACCCGGACGACAACAGCGCACTCAATACTGCCGAAGTCAATATTATACTATTTATTGAATAGTGACTGTTGTTTTTTCTAAATATTTGTTATAATAAGCCACGGAAAAGCTTGGAATGCGATTTCGTGGCTAATGTATATTCGTACAATAATTTTCCAACTTGGCAGTTGTTTCGATATCCGAAAATACGTTTATATTCGATGTAATGGCTTTCTAATAAGGATGACACTATGGGTTGGATAATTGGTATAATCGTATTTTTTGTAGGGATTGTAATCGGTAGCTTTTTGAATGTATGCGTGTACAGGCTGCCACTTGAGCGTTCCATTGCCAAAGGATTTTCAGCATGTCCGCAATGTGGCGCAAGACTGACTGCGGTCGACCTGGTACCGATACTGAGCTATGTTGCGCTGCGCGGCGAATGCCGACACTGCGGTGGAAAAATCTCTCCCGAATACCCCATCGTGGAGAGCGTGACGGGATTGTTGTTCGTGTTCCTGTACCTCCGGTTCGTACATGTCACGGGTCTCGTTATCAGTGGAAGTTTTTGGGACTTACTCATATATGCGGCACTTGTGTCGCTGCTAATCGTGATTGCGCTGATTGACTACAGGCACATGATCATTTCCAATGGTCTTGTTATCGCCGGGCTGGTTCTGGGTGGAATCAAGCTCGCTGTATCCATATTCCTCCCCGCCGTCTTCGGCGGCTGGACGCTGTATGCGATCGGCTTTGCCGCGGGCGGGCTTCCCCTGCTGCTCATCGCCCTGTTTAGCGTTTGGGTGCTAAAAAAGGAAGCCATTGGCGGCGGAGATATCAAGCTGATGGCCTTCGTCGGACTGGTCATCGGCTGGAAGCTCGTCATTCCCGCTTACCTGATCGGCATCGTTACGGGTGCGCTCGCGGGCGTTATCCTAATGGCAACTGGCAAGAAGGAGCGTGGCGATGAGATTCCTTTCGGGCCGTTTTTGTGCTTTGGGGTACTCACGAGTGTATTCTTTGGAGATGCCCTGATTAACTGGTACATGGGGCTGTTATGAGATGATCAAAAAGCTGTTGCTGTCCCGCAAAGCGTATACGATTTTGGAAGTACTCCTTGCCATCACGATTGTGGCGGCGATTGCGTTGCCACTATTGTCGGTGTTTTTGCAGTCGGTAAAAACCAACCAAGCTGCCAAGGGAGTACTCAACGCCAACTATATTTCGCAGGACTATATTGAAAAGCTTGATACTGTAACGTATGAAGCAGCGCTGGGGAACCAGCCCACGCGCGAATTGGTGGATGGCTACTACATCAGCGCCAAGATTAAACCCTATGGCGCTGCGGCTTCCATATTTACGGAATCCTGTGACTACGCGCAGTTGGTATTCTACGCGGACGGCGGTTTGCTGGTTGTTTTGCCCGACGGCAAATGGCATAAGTATTCCGCAGTTCCGTCGTCCATGTCACTTACCACCGGAGGCGGGGTTTATACATTTTCGGCTGGCTCGTTAGTATTAACGGGCAGTACCAGCAGTTCATATTGCGCGCTGATGATCAACGCAGTGGAGAAGCCAACGGATACGACCTGCAGCATCACACTCGGCAGTTCCTGCAAAGCACTGCGGTACTGCAACAAAGGCGACGAAGAAGACATTACGGTCAACGGCATTGAAGAAGTATACAGCGGTATCATCAAAGGGGATAGTTCGCTGATCTCCGTCAAGGTCAGCGTGTATGAAACGTCCAGCGATACAGACCCTGTCGCGATCAGCGAGGGCTGCGTGGAAATCAAAAACTGGTTATTATGAAGAACAAACGCGGATTTACCCTAATTGAATTGCTGGTCACAATCGGCCTCATCGTCGCGGTGGCGACGCTGATGTATACGTTTTTGATGCAAGGGTTTTCGCTGTATACGATGCAGAATCAAGAGTCTCAGAAGCAGTCGAATATGCGGCAGGTGCTCTCGGACATCACCAACAGGGTTCGGTTATCCGAAGCCGATGATATTTCATATTCTGCCGGAGTGCTTACCGTTGGAGATGACAGCTATTCCTTCAGCAGCACGGAACATAAGGTTATGCGTAACGGTTCAATGTTGGCCGCCGACATCCGCAGTTTCACCGTTTCACTGACTGTCGAAATGCTCGAAATCACGATCACCAATATGGATGGGACATCCTTGTCGACATCGCTTTACCTTGGGAGGGTGTGAGTATGAAGCAAGGGATTTTCAAACCGAATCTCGGAAGACGCGGCAGCGCAATCATCATGGCGCTGGTTATTATGACCGTGCTGTTTCTGTTGGGGATTGCAGTCATCACGGTTTCAATGGGCACACTGCGCACCAACGTGGCGGACGCCGAAAACACCGACGCATTTTATGCAGCGGAAGCGGCAGTCAAAAGCGGGATCGATCAGCTGAAATACGAGGTGGCGTACTATTACAACCAAATGCTGACCGCAACCAGCGCAGACTATCCCACATTATATTCCAACTTCTTCAATAAAATCAATGAAAATGCCGGGGTTAATTTCAAACAACTTAATTTCACTGGCATCACCACCGATACGAAATTTTCCATCGGTACATACGATACCGCGAATGATATTTGCGAGTTCACCATTACCAGCACCGCCATTGTCGACAACACTGAAACAGAATATAAAGTCGTCGGCAGGTTGTATGTTGAGAAGATCGACGTCCGCGCATCGGACCCATGGGAGATTGATGATTACGCGCTTTTGGCAGGCGGAACATTCACCAACTCAGACGGGTTCGCAATCAACGGCGGCGACGCCTATGTTGGACAATTTATCAACCCGCGTGGAACCGAGTGGTATCAGGGATACAATGGTAATCCAGTGGTTGCTATGCCGGGTATTGGTGATACTATCAACGGTACCGTGTCATTCTCAGGCGTATCGTATTCCAGCCCATCGATTACCAGCCCTGACTATTACGTCACAGTCAATAACAGCACGCTGAAATCCAGTGCTGTAGATACAGCCAAGGCGGTTACCATAGCGTCGGCACCTGGCGTCAGCTTTACCCTCTCCGACGCTGGGTCTCTTATCTATCCGGGCAGCGTGGTATACAGCAGAGGAAATCTGAATTTGAGCGCCAGGGCGAATTCACCGGGTATTACGGTTTATTGCGATGGCAACTTCACCTCAAGCGGCGGGAGCAAATACGTCACCGTTTACTGTGCCGGCAATGTTACCATCTCAGAAGGTCCCTTTTACGGGACCATCTACTGTAAGGGAACCGTAACAATCTCAGGCAATGTCACCGCAACCGTTTACTGCGACGGTAATTTCACCATGCCGAGTGGTTCTTTTAAGGGTTTGGTGGTCTGCGGCGGCAACAGTAACGTTACCGCAAGCGGCGGCATCGACGCCAGCTTTTACGCAGCAGGTGATGTTTCCATCACAAGCGGGCTGAGTGGCAGCAACCACGTCATTTATGCAGGACGCGACCTGACTCTCAGCGGAGGCGGGGGAACTAACGCCGTGCTTTTCGCCGGGCGCGATGTATACCTGAAAAATGGCCCAACTGTCAACGGCGCGATAATTGCAAAAAGGAACATATATCAAAGTGGGTGGTTTACAATCAACTATTCCTACTCCAGAATTCAGGAAATCATGGAGGACCCGAATAACTCGTTCTTCTTCGGTGGCGGAGGCTCCAGTGCTGCAAACCTGGATGAAGCAATCGTTGGTTCAAAGATTACTGCGATAGGCAGACAATAAGGAGATGCATATATGATCAGGCAGACGGCCACGATATCCATCGATATCGGCCACTCCAACCTTAAGATGGTACAAACGGCTTCAGACGGCCGTATACTGCGCTTCGTTGTACACAAGATGCCCGAAGGATGCGTTGAGGATGTCAATATCCTCTCTGAGGAATCACTGATCCGTTCGCTCAAGACTGCCCGCCGTACCGGACATTTAACCGCAGGCGGATGCAACATCGTACTCAGCGGCGGGGATATCATCATCCGCCACTTTATGCTGCCCGTCCTGCCTGAGGAAGAGCTCTACCAGAACATATTAAACGAGATGTCCGGCTATCTTCCTGTGGACCCGGAAAAATACTATCTGGACTATAAGATTGCGGGCATGGAGCGTGACGAGGGTGTGGACATGTACCGCGTACTCGTGACCACAGCGCACCGGCGCATCGTCAACAGCTATAAAAAGGTGCTGCGTTACGCGGGCTTCACCATCCGCGTGATCGACACCTGTGAAAACTCGATTGAAAAACTGCTGCGCTTCAAGTTTGAACAGGGCGGTGTGTTCCAGTCCGATGACGGCATCTGCGTCATCGACTTTGGGACGATGCACACGCGCGTGCATCTGTATCAGAACGGTCGTTTTTTTGTGAGTAACGTCCTCAAACGCGCAGGCCAGAGCTTATCCGAAGCCATTGCGCAAGCCTCCGGCAAGGATATACTGACCGCCGAAACGCTCAAACGCGAGAACGACTTTCTGACCGGCGGGCACCGAAACGCTGAACTGACTTCAGCCGTTACGTATGAGATCGATTCGCTTCTGTTTGAGATTACGCGGGTATTTGATTATTTCAAGAACAAGACCAAGAAAAGCGTAGGTTCCATCTATATTACCGGAGGCGGTGCGCTCCTGCCCGGGCTTCAGCAGTATATGGAGATGCATCTTAAACTGCCGGTCCGGCTGGCCAGTGATCTCGTGTCTATGCCCTCCAATATGGATCCCAGAGGCTTTTCGTTCATGCTTAATGCATATGCCGCAACGTACCGGGAGGAGCAGAAATGAAAAACGACATCAATCTTCTGCAAAAAAGGAAGAACCAAAAGTTTTCCGGTCAGAAATGGGCAGCCCTTATCCTGGTTATCGTGTTGATTGCGGGAGCAGCTTATGCCGGTATCACAATCCCGAGCAGCCTTCGCTTTACCGCACACTTAGCTGCCGCAAAGCTGAACAGCGACATACAGAACGCTACAGGCCAGGCCGGAGATTTATCCGAACTGAACAGTGCATACGCCCAAAGAAAAGAACAGTTGGATGCGCTTGCTACTATCGATACGTCGACCTCGGCTATAAGCGAATACATTAACGCTGTGGAACAGGCGTGCCCGACCACTGTAAATCTATCGCTTTTCAACGCTTCCGGCGAGACTATCCACATCAATGGAACCGCGGCGAGCGATGAAGATATCGCGACATTTTGCCTTCACCTGCGTGAAACCGGGATATTTTCCTCAGTCTTTTTGGAAAACAGCGTGGATACCGTAGTCAACGGCGCAGACAACGCAGGCAGCGGGGATATTTTAATCATCACTGAAGACGCCGTCATTGTTACGTCCTTTACCATCACCCTCACATTGCCCGTCACGCTGGACAGTTCCGCAGTGCTGCCCGAACCCACCGAAGAGCCATCCGAGGAGGTCTCACAATGAGTTTATCCAAACGTGAAAAAGTACTGCTTATTATCGTTGCGCTGCTTGCGCTGATCGCACTGTACTATATGTTCTATCTGAAGCCCTGTATTGATGATATAAACGCCACCAATTCCGAGGCTGACACGTTAAAGCTGGAGCTTTCGGCACTGGATCAAACCAACGCCCATGCGGTTGACCTTCAGGCCCAGATTGACAGCATGGATCAGGAGCTCACCCTTTACGGCGGCGAAATCACGCATACGCTCGACCAGCCCGCTTTGCTCGTCTATCTGTCGGAAACAGTGGGCGATTATGCTACAAAAAACGGCATAATTTTTGCCTATGACAAGCAGATTGGCAGCGTTCAGCATTACACAATCAGTATCGGCATGGTAACTACCTATGATCAACTGAACGGTCTGCTCGCCGCGATAGAAAATTCTCCATACCTGCTGCGGGTATCATATTTGAATATAACCTTGCCTAACAATATCGTAATCGAGAACGATGGAACCGATACAGAAGGCAGCTCAACGGACACCACTGCTGAAACATCCACTCAGAGCATAATACCCGCTGACCAATCAGGCTTAAAATTGATTAATGTCGAATTGCATCTGGACTTCTACTGCCTGTCGAACCCCATACCGGAGGACGAGGACTATACGTTTGACTCTCCGCACCAGTACGGCGGCGACATCTTCTATTGATTTCTTCCATTTTAGTAAAAGAGCCGAAAGGCTCTTTTTTATTTGTCCGTATGAATCGCACCGTCGCGGATGCGCAGTACATCGTCCGATTTTTGCATAATGCCCGGATCGTGTGTTGCGATAATTACGCAATAGTTATCCTCATGGGCCAGTTTCACAAAGATATCGATAATCTTATCGCCGTTCTCGCTGTCCAGATTGCCGGTGGGCTCGTCCGCAAGGATCAGCCGACTCTGCATGGTGAGGGCGCGCGCGATGGCGACGCGCTGCTGCTCCCCGCCGCTGATCATGCCGGGAAAGCGATTCAAAACCGCCTCGGGCAGCGATACCTTCCCGGCCAGGGCTTTTGCGGTTTCACGCGCCTCCCGCGCCTTGATGCCGCGCAGCTGCATCGGAAACATAATATTCTCCAGCACAGTCAGCAACGGCAACAGCCGAAAGTTCTGATAGATGACCGCAGCACATTCCCGGCGGTACCAGTTCAGGTCCATATCGGCAGTCGCCTTGCCGTTATACAGTACCCTTCCGGAATGCGGAAGATCCAGCCCTGCAAGCAGCGAGAGCATCGTACTTTTACCGCTACCCGACTTTCCCGCCACTGCATAGACCCTGCCCTCTTCAAAGCTGCAGCTGATGTCCTTCATCGCATCCACCGTCTGATACCGGCTGTTATAGCTGTAACTGACGTTTTTCAGTTCGAGCAAGCCCATAGTATTCCCCCTATTCTTCGTCCGACAGCAGGGACAGTACGCTGGTACGCCCCAGCAGTGCCGCGGAGACGGTGCTCCCAGTCAACCAGCACAGCATGAACCCTGCGGTCAGCAAAGCCTGAAGCGGACTGACAGCGCCATTTATCAATATCCAAGCAACGATCCCCAGCCCGCAGCCCACGGCACACAGAAAGATCTGTTCAGCAAGCAGCGCCGCAAAAGGTTTTGCACGCCTCGCGCCCAGCCCGCGCAGTATGGCGTATTCGCTTTTGCGCCCTGTAACAAGCAGAAATGACACCAGCAGTCCAATGATGCCAGTCAGCACATAAAGGCATGGATACAGCGTATGTATATACCGGTTTTGCTGCGTCAGTGTATCCACCGTATCGTTATAGTTTTTATCCTCCAGAAGAACGAATGACCGCACCGATTTTAAGTGGCGCGCATCCGAATAACCGTAGCTGCGGAGATACTCTTTAAATTCTTCCAACTGCGATGCAGGGACGGTGAAGCTCGCGCTGTCGAAAGTATACCGGTAAAGCCATTTATGCGCTTCTTCACCGCCAGAGAACAGCATCTCCGGATCAATATGAGCCGACAGCTGGCAATAGATATTATCCTGGCTGCCCTGCCGCACAAAGCTGCCAACCACACGCACGCTGGCATCCTCCAGCTTTCTGGACAGCACCGACAGCACGATTGTATCGCCATACTTCACATCGTTTTGTGCCATAAAATCCGTGGAGACGAGACAGGCGGGAAGGCCGTCCAACGGTGCGGCCAGTATGGATTCATCATAACCCGCCATATAGTCGGTTGTGACCGATGTGCTGTAGAAGAATTCCGGTGCGCTTTTAAGGTCGTTGGTCATCACGAGGGTTGGCCCAGCCTTGATCTTATCGAGAAGCGTCTCCCAGGCAAAACTCGATTGCGGTGTATAAAATTCGTCAGAAAGCTGCATCTGGCCGTTCTCCTCCAAGCGCCCGACATACAAATACGGCAAGGCTTGCGATACATTAAGCTCAATCAGATACCCCGAACGGCTGAGATCGTTCAGGTCAAAGCCCTCCAGCGTCAGGTTGCGCACCTGCTTGCCATGGATGTCGGTAAAGTATCCCGTGATTACAGTATCAGACTTAATCTGCGCCAATCGGTCCTCGTAACCTTTCGCTGTCTGCGCAAGCTGCCCCAAAAACAGTACAGCCGCAAGCGCAAGCACCGGCACGATAGCGGTGCGCACGCCGCCGCGGAGGATGGAGAGTAACGCGTATTTGAACGCGCCTCCCGTAAGATTTGCGCTATGCCCCTCGCGTCTGATGTTTTTATGCCTTGGCCGCCTGGGGTTTTTAGGACGGAACGTACGCATCGTGAATGCCAGACAGCTGAAAAGTACGGCAGTCAATATGGTGGCCCCGGCAACAACAAAAAGAGCAAAGCCGATATGTGGCACGTAGGATACCGTTTTTGCAATCGTCAGGTCCCCGTTGCTGAAGCTGGTGTCGGAGATCACATACCCCGCAGCAATGCACTGTACAAAGTCCGAAACAAAACCGGACAACTTATAGCCTGCTGCTGCGCCTGCCCCTGCCGAGAATAGCCCGATCAGCCCGGATCCGTACAGAAAGTAGCGGCAAACCCGCGCTCGCCCCGCACCCAGTTGGATCATGATCTCCGAAGCATCCCGCTGACGATAGACAAACAGAAACCCAAACATGGCAATTACGGCAATGCACAAAAGGCCGGTCACACAGGTAACGATGACAGCGATACGCAGGATGTCCTCAAAGGGCTTTGCCACGGCGCTGTATCCCTGATCGTATATGGTCAGACGAACGCGGTCGGGCAGCTGCGGCGCGATTTCGCTGTAAAACGCATCAGCACCGTCGTTTTTCAGCAAAGCTTGACCGATGGTATATCCAATGGAATTTGCTGAATAATGGACATCGTCATTTATGGGGATAAAAACGGCGTGAGCATACTCCGTTGTCGTATTCGCGATCCCTACTATGGTATAGGTCTGCACGGACGAAAAGCCGGTGCCGGCCCAATAGGTCTCATAAGCCGGACTATCCGCCAGCACTGCGGCAGACAACTGAATTTCACTGCCCACGTCCACACCGCACTTCTCCGCAAACTGCTCCGATACCACGCATACGCGCTCTCCGCTTTCGTACTCCTGCTGCGTGAACTTCCTTCCTTTGGTGATATAAAGCGCTTGCTGCTGGAAAGGAAACAAGGAGTCCAGCGCGCTGGTGGCATACACGGATACGCTGTTGTTGAGCACGCGATAAGTCTCGGCAATCTGCATGAAGACATTGCCCGGGCTAATGGAATATTCGCCATCCTTGCCTGTCACGTCTGCAGACATAGTTGTCTCGTCGGCTTTGATACCCGCAGCCTTTGTCGCCGCACTGCTGAACGGGTGAACCAGCAGATACGGATACGCTGTCCTGCCGCTGTAATATTCCCCATTGAGCACGTAGATGTGATCTTCTTCGAATGTAAAGCCAAAGTCGTCAAAAATGATCAACTTTCCTTTCATATCTTTGAATGAATAGAGCGCATCAATGACGACACCGGAATACATGTTGCCGTCAAACCGTCCGATATCGCCCACCACCAGCACCGCCGCCTGCCGAAATGGCATGAGCGTATCAGTACGAGTAAAACCATCCACATAGCCGACAGCGCGCGCCGAAGCATCCCACTGTTTTACATTTTCGTTGTTGGTAATGGCCGAAAAATCAAAGCTGCCGATCATGTCGTGCAGCCCTTCATCATATACAGACTCGTCGGGATAATCCGCGCCCATATATTCCAGCAGCCCGATCGTCGTATATTCCGCTTCGCATTGATTCAGATAAGAGCCCACGGAAATCCAAACATTCAGTCCAAGGCTGAAGGCAACGGTCAGAATGCAGATTAATAAAAAGAAAAGCGCGGATTTTGCGCCGGAACGGGTTATATTTTTAATGCTGTTGATAAAAATCATGGCTGAAGTCCTTCATTACCGGTCACACTAAAAATAACACACTTGGCTGAATATGTCAACTTAGCGTACACACTCACAGCCGCGTCCCCAATAAATTTACTAAAAATAAAAAGAGCCGCAAGGCTCCTTTTATTTACCTCTGATACTTATTTCTTGCGATCCTTCGAATGCGCTTCGTCGCGTATCTCGCGGCGGAAGCCATCCAGCGATGTTTTCCTGCGGTCATTCTTGTCCTTCAGTTCCTGCTTCGTTTTGCTGTTCGAAGTCTTGGCGATCATCTCGTCCGCAGCCTCCATGTTGCGGATGGTCGAGTTGATGTTCTTTTGCAAATGCTCCACGTTATCCCGTCGATCGTCGGGATTTGGTTTATTCCTGCGCTTGGGCATGGCCTTCCCTCCTTGAATGATGGTACTAGTATGCCGCGGTGTAAATGGATTATACTCGGATTTTAGACCTCACCCGTTTACCTGATTACAGAAAAAGCCCTCCGTGAAGGAGGGCTTTCGTGTTCAGCTTATACCGCAAAGTCCTTTTTCCGGTATACTCCGTAGGCAATACCCGCCGAAGCGGCCATGATCGCAAGGCAGATAACCACATTGAGAGCATCGATGCCTCCCACCACCACTTCGTTGGGAATAAAGTAGTTGCTGGGCGATACCCATTTCAGGAAATTAATCACGCCTGTCATCGCAGGGATGCTGCCGAGGATATACAGCAGGAAGTACAATCCGACTGCCATGGATGCCGCATGCCTCGCCTTCTTCAAAAAAACCGAAGCCGCAAACCCAAGGAACAGATACGTATAGCCTGCAAGCATGCCGCCCAGCAACACCGTTTTGACGGGCGTGACGAGATCCATCAGCGACAGGCCACTCGGTTTCACGCCGACGCATGTCAGCACCGAAGCGATGCTCAGGGCGGCGTAGAACACAAGATACGATACGCAGGCCGAGGCCAGCTTTGCTGATACAATCTGCGTGCGTCTTCTGGGCTGTGCGTACAGAAACTCGATCGTACCTTCGCTTTCTTCACGCGAGAGCGTGGTGAATCCCAACGTTGCGCCATATATGCAGGACGCCATCATTATAATCTGGAACATATACGCAAAGTACTGCGGCAGATCCCGGATATCCTTGCCTTCCATATGCAGCGCGGCCACCATCTCCTGAGGCAGCGACGCCAGTTTGGCATTCATCAGGGCCAGCATATCAGACTGCATCATGCTGGGGTACAGTGCCGTAATCAGCGCGGATACCACCGCGATTGCTCCCGACCAGATCAGCAGCACTTTCAGGTTGCGTCTGAAATCCATTTTAAACTGATTCATACCTGCACCTCCTTAATTGTAGTAGGACATAAAGATGTCCGAGAGCTTTTCATCCTCCACGAGGAGATCCTTTGCATCCATCGCGGACAGCAGCGCAAGCAGGCCGCGCATATCGTTCGAGCGCCAGGTGAACACGACGCTTTCCGGTGTTTCGGACACAATATTCACCGTCTCGCTCTTCTTATCCGGCAGCTTTCCGCCAAACACCGTCACCTTTTTGCCCTGTGTCGCAGCCATCTCGCGGATCGTGCGCACATCCACGATCTTGCCCTCACGGATGATCGCCACGCGGTCACACAGCGTCTGTACCTCGTCGAGGTTGTGGCTGGATAGGAACACCGTGCATCCTTTGGCCTGCTGCTCTCGCAGCGCGGTAAACAGCGTCTGACGCATCAGCGGGTCCAGCCCGTTCGTGGGCTCATCGAGTATCAGCAGCTTCGGGCTGCTTTGAAGCGCAGCCGCCAGCGCCACCTTTTTTTTGTTGCCGGAGGACAGTGCTCCGACCTTCTTCTTCGGCTCCAGTTCGAACCGGCTGATCCATTCCCCGGTATCCGCGCTGCCCTTGTGAAAACGTGCGGCGTAATCGAGCAGTTCCTGTACCGTCAGGTCTTCATAATACCGGATCTCGCTGGGTACATAACCCGTCTGCGCTTTGATCCTGTGCGATTCCGTCGCGCAGTCCAGCCCAAGAACTTTTGCACTGCCTTTAGTGGGATAGATAAAGTTAAGCAGCGTTTTGATCGTCGTAGACTTTCCCGCGCCGTTCGGGCCGATGAAGCCGTAGATCTCCCCTTCGTTAACGGATATGCTCACGTCCATGATGCCCCGGTTTTTGCCGTAATACTTCGTCAGACTCTTGGTTTCAATGGCAGTCAATGCAATCCCCCTCCTTAATACTTCCTGTACAGGAAGAACGTCGTCATTTTCACCGTTCCCCACACGATTATCGTGTAGATGAACACGATCAGCACGGCCCATTCCATGAGCAGGCTGACCAGCACCAGCATGAAAGGCACAAGCGAGATTGCGACCAGACCGCCCGCAGCCAGCGCCTTCAGCAGCACCATCTGCTCCAACTCGTCGCTCGCCATATCGTTGTCCTTTTTCAGCCAGCGGAACATCACCCAGATCATCACCGGCATGATCACAAAGCCCACGCAGCAGACGATCCGCAGCAGGAGCTGCCACCTCTCATCAGGAACATAGCCCGATGCAAGCAATATCGCCGCGAGAACCAGTTCTCCGATCGCGATCAAATAGACCAGATACACCTTTCTCAGCTTATTTTTCTTCATTTCTCTCACCATCCTCAAAGATAAATATATCCTCGATTGCACACCCGAATACCTTTGACAAGGCGTAGGCCAGTCCGATAGACGGATCGTACTTGCCGGTTTCAATGGCGTTGATCGCCTGCCTTGAGACACCTGTACGTCCAGCCAGTTCTGCCTGTGTCAGCCCCATCGCCTCGCGCTTCTCGCGCACCCGGTTTTTCAAGGCGATCATCCCCTTTCGTGTAAGGTTTACTTTACATCCATTATAGCAAACCGCATTGCGTTGTCAAGTATACTTTACATCAAAATCAAAAAAATGAACTTCCACTATTATTCTAATGAAAAAGAGCTGCCTTACAAAGCAGCTCTTCGTTTGTATAATTGTGTGCTTTTCTCGAGAACTCACCCGGCTTTCCGTTTGCAGTTTGACGACGGCATATGCCGCCGTTCAGGACGAAGCGAGTGTTTCCGGTGTTTCCACTTCGGATGATGCTTCCGATGGTTCCTCTTCGGATGATGTCTCCGCCTCTGTATCGGAAGGTGTTTGGGATGGATCGCCAGTGACAGCTGGTTCTTCCGTTGGCGTAGGGTCGGCAGTGGGCGTCTTTGTCGGTTGCTCCTCCTCATCACCATTACCCGCATGATCAAAATTGGCCGACTTATCCGCCTTCACATAGTTTATGTCATGCTTAGTGTCGGGAGCGATATCAATTCCAAATATCTGCTTGACAAGATCCGATTTGGCTTGCTGATCCAGCAGATAGTAGTAGACTTTGTATGCCCAATGATATTCACCCTTCAATACATACTGTCCAATATCGTCTAAATCGTTAAAGCTCTGGGCAAACACTGCCAGCGCACAGATCTGTTCGAATGACAGATTGGTATACACCATATCATTCACTGCTTTATATATCTGTGGAATATCCGCTATTCTCCCGCTGCTTTTCAGCTGCTGGAATACCGCCACAAGAAACTTCTGCTGGCGCTTTTGCCGCTCAACGTCCATATTGTCAGTGACGCCCTTGCGCGTACGACAGTAAGCCAGCGCTTCCTCGCCGTCAAGCAGCTGATAACCGGGATGAAGCGTAGTACCGTCGAGCGCCACCTCTATGTCAACATCGTAATATATACCGCCAATCGCGTCCACGACTCCTTTCAGACCGTCCATGTTAGCCGCCACATAATAATCGACCGGAACGCCAAGCACGCCGCTGATGGTGTCGCATGCATTCAGAAAGCCGCTGTCGCAAAGACCTCCGCCAAAGTACGCTGCCGCGTTTACCTTATAGCGCGAGCCGGTTGCATTGGTCACAGTCACGTAGCTATCCCGCGGGACCGTAATCATATCTACCTGTTTTGCTTTAAAGTCGATGCTCACCAGCAGCATCGTATCCGTGCGGAAATCTACCCTGTCGCTTTCCAGCCGCTGTTGATTGCTGTCCATGCCCAAAACAAGAATGTTGACACGATCCGTATTGAACTCCTCGTCCACATTCGCAACAGCGCTTGCGCTTGTGCTTCCCGGCGACGCCGAACGACCGCTAGTTTCCTCCGTGGCCTGCACATTCGGCCCGCCGCCAAACGCGGCCTGCGGATTGAAAAATATGCGGTATGCAGACAACCCCACGCAGACCAGTACCGCCGCCAAAACCGCTATCAGGCTATAGATCAGTATCCTTTTACGTTTCAGACGACTACGTATTTTCGCACTCACATACCGCGACTTTTCTGGGTGCTCAATCTTCTGCCGGAGGTCCGGTGGCAAGTCCACTCTTTGAGCCTTAAATCTTTTAATCTTATGCTTCACAGTCTGTTGCCTTCCGTTTTTTAATATACAGCCTTTATTATAACACAAACGGTAAATTTTCCATAACTATATAGTTAAAATACATCGACTGATTTTTTGGCTCGGGCAGCAGTAAAAAAGAGCCGCCATAGAGCAGCTCTTTCCTTTGGTTTGATTATCAGGTTTACGCACTTTTCCCCGAAAGCTCACCGCAAATTTCCGGAGTGGAGTAATATCCGACGCCGATCCTTTTTACACCCATCTCCACATACATTTTCGCGGTTGCAAGGTCGTGTACACCGCCCGCGGGCTTTACCTTGATGCGGCCCTGCGCGGCATCAAGCATCACTTTGATTGCGTGGGGATTGGCACCTGCGCCGACGAATCCGGTGGACGATTTCACATAATCCGCCCCGGCCCTGATGCAAACCTGCACCGCTTTTGCGATCTGCTCATCATTCAGCTGGCTGATTTCGAGTATCACCTTTACGATGACGTTCTTTTCGTGCGCTTTGACAACCACGCGGCGAATCTCATCCTCCACCACTTTCCACTCTCCCGAGCGAGCATAGGCATGATTCATCACCACGTCGATGTCGTCCACACCCATTGCAGCGTACAGCGCGGTCTGATCCTCCTTGGCCTGAGCACCACCCGTGCCGTGCGGAAAGTCCACAACGGTACAGACACCGGTGCGCGTGCCAGCGCACATCTGCTTGGCAAGCTCGATATCGCAGGGACGGATGCATACCGTCGCCACCTCATAATCGATACCCATCTGTATTGCCTTTTTAACTTCTTCTACCGTAAACTCCGGTTTCAATATCGCATGATCCAAATACCGATTGATTTCCATTATAAATTCCTCTGTCCTTTCCTTGTTGCGTGCGTGATGTCATTGACGTTCTTCAATAAAGTGGGCTACCTCCTCAGCAGTTGGCAGCGAGGGCTGCGAGCCCATCCGCGATGCGGTGAGCGCACCGGCTGCGTTGCCATAACGCAAAGCCGCATTGACATCCTCGCCCTGTGCGATTTTGATGGCGAACGCCGCATTGAACGCATCGCCTGCCGCAGTGGAGTCCAGCGCCTTGACTGGGTACGGGGGTACAACGAAGCTTTCGCTGCCATTGCTGTAAAGCGCACCATTTGCGCCCAGCGTGATGACGAGCCGCTTTGCTCCCATCTCATGAAAGCGCTTTGCCGCCGCCTGCCGCCATGCCTCCGGCTCCATATCCGCCTGATACAGGCCGGTAAAGAACTCGCACTCGGTTTCATTAGGCGTCATGTAATCGGCCATCTTAAAATAGGAATCCGGTATCTTCCTCGCGGGCGCGGGATTGAGTACCGTCTTAACCCCTGCTTCATGGCATATGGCGAGGGCGGTTTCGATCGCCTCCGCATTCACCTGCAGCTGCGAGATGAACACATCCGCGCTGCGGATAACATCCGCCATGGCGGTGATCTCCTCGGGCCGGATATGCTCGTTGGCCAGCGGCACAACAACGATCGCGTTGCTGCCATCCCGCGCGATTTGTACGCAGTCCGTGCCGGTCGGCACCTCTTTATCCACGATTACGCAGTCCGTGTTGACGCCGCTTTCCTTCAGGCTTCGGATCAGAAAGTCTCCGCGTTCATCCGCGCCGACCTTGCCGATCATGATCGTTTCCGCGCCGAGCCGGGCAGCCTCTACCGCCTGATTGGCGCCTTTTCCGCCTGAATAGAACCCGTTGGCATAACCGGTAATGGTCTCACCCCTGCGCGGAAGCCGGTCCGCCCATACGAAACAGTCGTAGAGGATATCCCCCAATATGACAACGCGCACTTTACCGTTCATGGTGTACCCTTACTTGCCCTGAAGTCTTTTTTCGGTGTACTGTTCGTCAATATTCGCAACGCTCGTGCCCCAGGCTTCCTTGCGCGCGAAGTATACGCCATTCTGCTCCTGCTTTGGCCAGAGCGTAAACAGTACAAACGGCTTGCTGCTACGCCGATTGTCAATCCAATGGAATACGTGCGGCGGGATCACGATGATGTCGCCGTTCTTCACCGGAATGGGCTCGTCGTCGAGCACCACATCGGCGTTCTCACAGCTCACCATGTAATAGATTTCCGTCTCCTCATGTGCGCCGCCTTCGGTGCGGCAGCCCGCTTTGAGCGTGCCTTCATTGATGTTGATGATCTGCATGCCGGCCATTTCGTCGCCCGTCAGCATCTTAGAGCTGTACGTGTCATCGCATACGAACGGCTTTACATTCTCCGAGTTCACCAGTCTCCAGTTTTTCATGATGATCGCTTCCTTTCAATCTTTATATCCCTTGTTTTCAGGGATAAATTTTGATCTCGCTGGTTTCCGTCCAGGGGATGTCCGGGCCGGTGCCGTGATTCTCCACCAGATCGAACCGCAGGAATTTAGCTTCTATCGGCTTGTCGAGCAGAATCTCCTGCCACCCTTCGGCCTTTTCCATGTCCATGCGCTTCACAAAAGCCCACGGGACGTCGCCGATTTTGTCCTCCTTGCGCCGCAGTCTGCGCGGCTCGTCGGTAGCACTGTAATAGATGTCGATGGTCTTGGCGAGTTCCTCCAGAATGCTGATATCGAGCCCCACATTGCGGAAGATGCGGATGCGGCTCACCTTCTGCATCTCACCGAAAAAGCTTAATACCACATGCGCAGGCCCCAGCGTATTCGCACCCCAGGTGCCGCCGTTGCGCTCCGTATCATCGCGAATCAGGTTCACCACCCAGAACGTCGGATCGCTCTCCGTATGGCTCGCCCACTCGACGCGCGTATAATATGAACCGTCACTCCGCAGACCCAAAGGATACATTTCATTGCTCATGATTTGTTCCTCCTTTTCATCAAGATATATCATTACCGTATGTCTTTTTCATCAACTCGTCGATTTGTGCGCGGTGCGGCATTGCGGGAGCCGTACCCCGCTTTGTCACCGATAACGCGCCCGTGGCATTGCCGAACCGCAGCGCGCCGAACAGATCGCAGCCTTCGGACAGGGCAGTCAAGAATCCGCCCAAAAACGCATCGCCCGCACCCGTGGTATCCACCGCGTCCACTGCGATGCGCGGTACGATTTCGCTCCTTTGTCCATCCGTTGCGAAAGCACCCATGTACCCCAGCGTGATGACGACTTGCTTGATTCCCTTGCTCATGAACACAGCCGCCGCGTTCTGTGCGTCCTGTCCATTTTTGATGCTGACCCCGGTCAGCGTCTGCGCCTCTGTCTCGTTCGGCGCAATGATATCCACCTTGCGTAATATTTCATCCGGCAGCACCGCCGCCGGCGCGGGATTAAGCACCACCGTCACGCCCGCGTCATGCGCGATATCGACCACGCGCTGCAGCGCATCAAAGTTGATCTCCAACTGCAGCAGCAACAGTTCCGCGCTTTCAATCAAAGGCCGCGCCTTCTCCACATCGTCCGCTGTGATGTTGCCGCATGCGCCCGGGATTACGACGATCTCATTCTGTGCGCTCTGCTCGTCCACCATAATCAGCGCCGCGCCTGTTTCCTTTTCCGAATCGGTCAGAATATAGTCGGTATCCATGCCCTCTTTTTTATAAAAATCGAGAGCAGCTTTGCCGAAGATATCGTCACCCAGCTTGGTCACCAGCTTGACATCCGCGCCCGCGCGGAATGCGGCAACCGCCTGGTTGGAGCCTTTTCCGCCCGGCCCCGACTTAAAGGAGGAACCAATCAAAGTCTGCCCCGGCAACGGCAGACCGCCTGAGCGGCTGGTCAGATCTGTCACAAAGCTTCCGAATACCACGACGCGTTTCTTCATCTATGTTCAATCCTTTCTGGAATGCGTTTACTTTATTGAACACCCGGACACTTGAAAACAACAGCCAGTAACCTGGACTGTTGCTTTCAAAGATACTTCAATGATGGTATCAGTCCGGTGTTTCACCGGTCAGGAGGAGATATGAAAAACTTTTTAAAAATCAACCAAGATCTTGACACGTCTGTCGTTACGTTCAGACACCGCGTCAAACGCCTGCTGCACATCCTTGAAATCAAACCGATCTGTGATCATGGGTTTGAGGGAAGTATGACCGTTGCTGATCAGATCAAGCACCTTACGCGCCATGTTGGGCGTACCCGCCGCACCGACGAGGGTGCAGTTCCGGACGATCAGCTTATCCAGCATGATGTGGTTAAGCTCTTTCTCATAAAAGCCCGGGATGACCAGATACCCGCTGGGCCGCAGCATATCGAGCACATCGTTAAACATGGTCACATCGCCTGAGGTATCCATGATGACGTCCATGCCCCGCCCGCCTGTTTCGCGCATGACCACGTCATAGAGGCTTTCCTTGGTGGTGTTGACAACCACATCAGCACCCATCTGGCGGCCAATCTCAAGCTTTTTATCCTTGCGGCCTGCAAGGATCGTCTTGCCGACGCCGATGCCCTTTGCGCAGGCCATGCCGCCCAGCCCAATCGGGCCGGTACCGATCACGAGTAGGTTGTTGCCCGGCCCGTAAGGCGCGCGCAGCAAACCATACAAACCGATGCTCGCGGGCTCCACCAGTGCGGCTTCATCCAACCCTACATTATCGGGCACCTTGAAGGTCAGCCGCTCCGGCATGATCATATACTCCGCAAAAGCGCCCGGCCAGCAGTCCCGAATCGTACCGATGGCGCGCCCTCTTTCGCAGCACTGATACTCGCCCTTCAGGCAGTACTCGCACTCGCCGCACGAGTATCCCGTATCACTGATCACGCGGTCGCCCGGTTTGATCCGCCACGTATCCGAACCCGCCTCTACTACGATGCCGGACCATTCATGACCCAGCCGAACCGGATATATGGGGTTGTTCCCCTCACCTAGTTCCAGTACCCCTTTATAAATCGCAATATCCGTGCCGCATATGCCACAGTGAGATACTTTTGCCATCACCTCGCGGGGGCCGGGCTTGGGATTTTCCATTTCCACTACGCGGAGTTCTCCCGGCGCGTAGGCTAATAAAACCTTCATCTTACACCTCATTTGATGCTGTTTATAAATGCTTTATGTGTTGCTTTAAAAATCCCGCGTGTAACCGCATATCCAGCCGCCGTCGATGGTGACGATGCTGCCGGTCATATACCCGGATTCCTCTTCCGAAGAGAGGAAGCAGGTCATGGAAGCGATATCCTCCGGCTGGCCGGGGCGCTTCTGTGGTATATGGGACAGCAGCGCTTCCGCCCTCACGGGGTCCGCATAGAATAGCTTCTTTGTACCTTCAAACATGATGGAACCGGGCGCGATGCCGTTGACACGGATGTTATGCTCTGCCAGCTCCAGCGCCATGGCTTTGGTCAGGTTGAACACACCCGCCTTGGCTGCCGTGAACGCACACTGAAGACGCAGCGGAGTCAGGCCCACGATGGAGCCAATATTGATAATGCTGCCGCCGCTCCCCTGTTTGATCATCTGCTTGATCGCCGGTTTAGAGCAGTAGTACACACCGTTCAGGTCCACGTTGATGATCCTGTGCCACAGGTCGTCATCATACTCGTGGATGGGCTTGCGGTATTCCGCGCCGCCGTTGATACCGGCGTTGTTGACCAGCACGTCGAGCCTGCCATACAACGCTACGGTCTTTTCCACCATTTCGATTGCACTCTGCTTGTCGCTGACGTCCGTTACCACAGCCGCAGCTTCGCCGCCCGCTGCTTTCACTTCGTCAACAGTCTTCTGGAGCGTTTCAATGGTGCGGCCTGCCACAACCACCTTCGCGCCGTTAGCTGCGAGCTGGTGCGCCATCGCGCCGCCAATCGCTCCGCCGCCGCCCGTCACAATGATGACGCGGTCTTTCAAATCAACCTTAATCATGCTGTTATCCTCCGTTGAACTGAGTTAAATTGATATCGGCCCATCATGCCGGGACCTTGCGCTTTTGTTTATACACGTCGAACAGCACCGCACCTGCCATCAAAGCGCCCTGTACCGCGACACGCATTGTAGTGGGCAATCCCAGAAAGATGATGGCACTCTCCGCGATGAATACCAGTGAAACGCCGATGAATATGCCCAGCGGACTGCCTTTGCCGCCCGCAAGGCTCACGCCGCCTACTGCGCAGCCCGCGATCGCCTTAAACTCCCAACCATCTCCGGTCTCCGGCAGGCCGATGCCGACATCCAGCGTCAGCAGTATGCCGGCGATGGCGGAAAGCACTGCGGACAGTACATAAGCCGTCATGCGCATGCGCGTTACATTGATGCCAGCGAGGGTAGCCACTTCACGGTTGTCTCCTGTAGCCAGCAATCTTCTGCCCCACAGCGTCTTTTTGATGACAAAGAATGCGATGACAAATATAACGATCGTAATCCAGAAATACAGCGGCATACCAGAATTCTGCTCTCCTGCAACCGAAGGGAACCGCTTATCGAAAAGCTGCGTGAGCTTCCATGACGCTGTGTCCGTCGGCAGATCCTTGATCGAAAACTGATACCCTTTGATGAACAGGTAACGTGCGCCGCCTACCATATAGAGCGTACCCATCGTGGCCACGAAGTCGTTCACACCGAACAGTACAACGAGTACACCGTTGATAAGGCCGATCGCCACGGCACAAGTCAGCGCGAAAAGCATAGCCAACCATATATTCCAGCCGCCGTCCGTTGCCAGCGCAGCCATGATAACGCCCGCAAAGCCTGCCACACGGCCGGTTGAGATGTCGACGTTACCCGTCATGAGCGGGAAAGCCGCGCCCAGCGCAACGACCGCGATGAACGGGATCTGCATGTACATTGCCATGAAGTTGGAGCCTGTCACAAAGTCGTGACGGAATATCCAGGTGATGAATATGATGCCAATCAGCGGAACCAGCACGCCGATTTCGTCACTCCTCAGGAAACGCCTGAACGGGCTGTCTGCATTGCGAATATTTTTATTGTTCATATCGATACCTCTCCCAGCTCAGACCAATTTGCGCGCTTCGATGCGCTTGCGCTGGATATCCAACATCACCGCGAGGATGAGTATAAATCCAATCAGCACCAGCTGCATGTTTGTATCTACCTTCAGCAGTCGCAGGCAATTCCACAGCGTATGGAACAGCAGCACGCCGAGGCCTACGCCAAATGCCGACCCGACCCCGCCCGTCATGCTGATACCGCCGATAGCCACGCAAATGATCGCACGGAACTCGCGGCCCTGCCCGTTGGTATAGCTTGCCGTCGCTTGGCTCAAAACGTCGAATATGCCGCCGACCGCCGCAAACACGCCCGCGAGCGTAAACACAAGGACTTTTACGCTTTTCACATTGATGCCAGCCATCTCAGCCGCTTCCCGGTTGCCACCTACCGCACGCAGACGATATCCAAACTTCGTACGCCGGATGATCAGGTCCAGCACGACGATGATCCCTATAAAGATGAAGAACAGCCAGTTCAGACCCAGCGGCTTCATGCGCGTAAAGGTAGAAGTCCCCAGTTTCTGAATCGATATCGGCAGGCCGTCACTGATCGTCAGTGCAAGGCCCTGGCAGATAAACTGCGTAGCCAGCGTAGTGATCCATGATGTAAGGCCGATCCGGCATGTAAACAATCCATTGACATACCCGATAAGCGCGCCCGCGGCGATGCCTACGATGAGGCTGGGAATAAGGCCGAAGCCCCAGCTGGCCACAGCCGTTCCCATCATAACCCCCGCGAAGCAACCGCTCATGCCTACCGACAGGTCGATCTCGCCTGACATAATTACCAGCGCTTCACCGAGCGAGCACGCTCCGATAAATATTGACCCCGTCAATATGGAAGCGATAAACGGCCATGTTAAAAAGTCTTTTGGTTTTAGTATAGCTGTGACGATGCATAGCAGTAAAATCGGAATCAACACGCCGATTTCCGGCGAGAGAAAAATACGGTACCCCCACCCGAGCTTCTTTTCCGGCGCGGCCGTTGACTTTTGAATGACCTCAGTCTTTGTACTCACGTCTCCACTCCCCTTTTTAAACAATCCTTTGCTGTATGACAGCCGCAGGGCAGTGCCGCTGCACTGTATTTACAATCAGCAGGCGACAGGCTTGAATGTTGAAACCGCCATCTGCATGATTGCCGCGTCAGTCGCGTCTTCCTTGCCCAACTCGCCCACCACACGGCCTTCCGCCATCACGATAAACCGGTCGCTCATCGCCATGAGCTCCGGCAACTCGGAGGAGATCATGATAACGGCCACGCCTTTTGCCGCCATGTCGTTGATCAGGCTGTAAATCTCGTTTTTGGAACCGACGTCAATGCCTTTTGTGGGTTCGTCCAGAATGATTAGCCGCGGTTCGGCATTAAGCGTCCTTGCAATAACCACCTTCTGCTGGTTGCCGCCTGAAAGCGTCACCACCTTGGTATTGATGCTTGGTGCCTTTATGCGCAGTTCGTTGAAATATTTTTTGCCTTTGGCGATGATTCCCTTGGCACTCACCAGCGGTTTGCTGATTGCATCCAGATTGGAGATAGCAATGTTATATTTGATATCCCAGACGAAGTTAAGACCATAGCGCTTGCGGTCTTCGCTGACAAGGCCAATTCCATTGTGTACGGCCTGCCGGGTGTTCCTTACGCGCAAAGGCTTACCGTTTAAATGCATCTTGCCGGATTTTAAAGGCGTCATGCCGAAGATCGCCATGCATACTTCGCTTCGGCCCGCACCGACAAGTCCTGCCATTCCGAGCACTTCACCGGCCCGAACGGTAAACGATACGTTTTCTACAAGGTTCTTATTGGCGATGTATGGATGCGCTACTGTGATGTTTTCGGCACGGAACACCTCTTCGCCGATCGGGTTTGAACGCTGCGGATACATGTTGGTGATTTCGCGTCCGATCATATCCTTGATGATCCGGTTGGTCTCATATTCGCCACGCTCCAGTGTACTGATGTTTTTACCGTCGCGCAGTATCGTCACACGGTCGGTCAGCTCAAGTATCTCCGCGAGCTTATGCGTGACAAAGATGATACTCTTTCCCTTTTGCTTCAAATTGCGAACCACGCTAAACAACTGCTTCACATCGGTATCGGAGAGTGAGGTCGTCGGCTCGTCAAGAATCAGCACCTTGGGGTCGGTCGCGAGCGCCCGGGCGATCATCAGCATCTGCTGCTGACCGATGGAGAGCTTGCGCGTATCGGCGCGCGGATTCAGGTTGATATGGTTTTCCTCGAGCAGCTTGCGGGTTGCCGCGTACATTGTCTTGAAATTGACGAGGGGCGTTTTGGAAGGTTTACTCTGCTCCTCTTCTTCCTTGGCCTTTACCTTTTCCAGTCGAAGGTCAGACATATATATGTTTTCAGCCACGCTGAAATTTTTCAATACGTTAATTTCCTGCGGGACATAGCCGATACCGAGTTTCATCGCATCGTTCGGACTGGTTGGCTTGATCTCGTTACCTGCGATACGCAGCTCGCCCGTATAGGAACCGTGCGGATAGATACCGTTCAGCACTTTGAGCAGTGTGGATTTACCCGCGCCGTTTTCACCGATCAGCCCCAAAACCTCTCCGGGGCGAACGTTCAGACAGACCTTGTCATTGGCCAGCACACCAGGAAACTTTTTCGTAATATCGATTGCTTCAAGAACATATTCCATAAATGGTCCCTTCCCTTTAATCCCCTGCCGAAGATCTGTTGGGCAGCAGATATTTAAGGTTGCATTTCCGATTTGGATGATGATAATAAAAAAGTCTTTTGACCGTGGGTTCCGGATGGGCCTGCAAGGGCAAGCCCATCCATTCGGAACCACACTGTCCAATTATGCGGGCACAAGTTGTCTCAGACTACTCTATGCCGCATCTCCCAAGCTTATTAGTTCTGGAAGAAGGTTTCCACTTCGGCCGCGATGCCTTCGTGGTACTCAGGACCATTTTCGCCCGTGCCGTCCAGCGTGACAAGCGGAGCTTCCAGGTCAGTCCAGATCGGAACTTCGCCGCCACGGAACAGGGTATCAAAGTATTCCATGGTCTTGTAGGCTTCCTGATACAGCGGCTGAGCAACCAGAGCAGCCACCTTGCCGTCGCGGAGAGCCTGGAGGTTGCCGGAGGTCGCATCCATACCAACGATCACGATTTCGCCATCAGCCTTGCCAGCCTTGGTCGCAGCATCGGACCAGGTGATCGGGCTGTTGCCGGTCGTTCCGAAAGCGCCGATGAGGTCTGAATGGGACTGGATGATGGTCAGGTTGATGTTCGTGGCGGAGGTCACGTCAGCGCCTTCGAGTTCGGGCTCAAGGACCGTGATGCCAGCGAGGTTGTGAGTTCCATCAGCAGCAAGTTTCTCCCACTCGGCCTTGAACGCATCAGCAGCCGCGTTCTCGGTAACGTTCTTGGTGTTCTGCGTGATCGCTACGGAACCGGTCTTGCCATCAAGCTTGTCAGCCATCAGGTCAGCAACCTGCGTGCCGTACAGCGTCGGGCTGCAGGCCATACCAAAGGTCAGGCCTTCCGGATAGGTACCGTCATCCTGCTTCAGGTTGAAGTGCGGAACGCCCACATACAGACCCTGCTCGTGCATGCTCGCAATCGTTTCAAAGGAGCTGGAGTCACCGGCCCACAGAAGGATCGCATCGCCGCCGCCAGCAGCAAAGGTTTCAGCAGCCGCCCATTCTTCAGCGGAGTCTGTTCCTTCAGTACCGATAACCTGTGCATCAGTATAGCCCAGAGCCTGAGCGGCCTTCAGGAAGCCCAGCTGAACAATGCGGTGCACCGGGTGGTTGTAAACCGGCATGCAGATCGCAACCGATACCGAAGCGGGATCGAAATCCGCGGGAGCATCCGATGTTTCCGGAGCCGTGGAGTTGGACACTTCCACCGGAGCGCTCGACTCAGGAGCGGACGTGTCTTCAGCCGGTGTGCAAGCTGCGAAGGACAGCAGCACCATTGCCAGCGCGAGGACAATGATCAATACCTTTTTCATTCTTGTACTTTCCTCCTTTTATTTTTTCCTGAGGGATCAGGAACTTCAATTCTTATTTAAATATCTTTTTTGAGAGAATAAAACGAAAGCAGACAAAAGCGTTACCGGTTACGCTGCTGTGAAATTGTTTGGTTTTGTCTTTCGTTTTAAAATCTCAAGTTTTTACAACATTCTCTGATTTCGGCGTAATCGGTCACGCCTCGTTTATAAAATAATCTTTTACTGCTACCTTAAACATTTTTGACTTTTGGACGCCCTTGGCGTAATCGGTTACGCCCACCACATCCCAAAACTTATGCCCGTATAATACTACACATCTCCGAAAAAGTAAATACCCTTTTGACATAATATTATGATCGTTTTCAGTACAAGATTCATCATCAGTTAAACAATTCCATGTTGCTTCGCAGAATAATCTGCGGGCTGATCAGCGTTCTCTCGTCTGCATTGAGGTTCTCCGCAACTGTCTGATAGAGCAACCTGAGCCCCAACCGCCCCTGCGTAAATTGATCCTGAAAGATGGACGCATTGACCACGCCATTGCGAATATGGCCGCGCAACTCCTCATAGATATCCGAGGTAATAACCCGAATCTTGCCAGCCAGACCGTGCTCCTTGATGCTGCGGATAACGCTTACCGAGTTGAAGGAATTAACGTATATACCTCCGATATCCGGATATTCCTGCAGCACACGGTTCGTTTCCTGATAGGCGATCTCTTCACTGTCATAGTTATAGTAGACGCAGGCCACGGAAAGCGGCGTATACTGCAGTTGCTCAAAAAATCCGCTCACCATTTCCGCATGGATGCCAACGTCCTTGATGCCGCTGGCTACCACCACCTGCTTGCTGTGATCCGTCTGCCACCAGAGCAGCTCCGCGGCCATTCGGCCTGCGATCCGCCCGTTATACTGGATACAGAACCGGCGCATATCCGGTTGGATGTCGTTAATCGCCGTTGCGACGCAAACTTTTTTCTCCTTAAGCAGCTTGAAGCCTTCCGCCTGCTTTGCGGCAATCAGCAGGCCGTCAAAGCCGCCGTTTGCAATCTCCTCCAGCCTCGCTTCAAGATATTCTTCGCCCTGACTTGAATAGCTGTCTCCGCCCTCGTACGCAAAATATTCCACTTGAACGTTGTAGTCGATGAGGTCTTCGTGCGCCTCGCGCGCACCTGCGATAAACTGGTTATGAAACTCCGGAAAGCTAGTAAACGCCACGACTGCAAGCTTGATAGGCTTGCGCGCCAGACTACGGGCCAGCGTATTGGCTTTAAAGCCAAGCTCCTGCGCGGTTTTCAGCACAGCCTCACGTGTGGATGCGCTCACCTTGGGTTTGTCGTTCAGCGCACGGTAAACCGTGGCCGTGGATATACCCAGCTTCTCCGCAATCTCATAAATTGTTACGCGTTTTTTCATCACCCAGCCTCGTCCCTGCTCCCTATATCTCCGAAATTCACGCTGTTTCCAGCGTTACCGGTTACGCCCAAATGGTCTTTCTGTCTTTATACACGGCATTTCCGCGGCCCTTTTATTGCTGTGCACCCAATACCTGCGTCCGTCCCGCAGCTGCCATCACGGCACCTACCAGCACCGCATCGTCCATCAGGGCCGACAGCCGGATGTCGTAGCAACCCTTGTTCGGGAAGAATACGATCTCTTCCACGCGCGCCCGGATAGGCTCCAGCAAAGCTTCTCCGATCTTGGCCACGCCGCCGCCGATCACCACGCGGTCCACGCTGAAAAGCGTGATCACATTGGACAGTCCGACCGCATAGGCGCGGGTATACCGATCCAGTTCTTCCAGCGCAAATCGGTCTCCCGCATGTACCGCTTCGCCGAACATGGCCCCGGTGATGTGGGTTCTGTCGCCTTTGCACAGGTCAAGCAGCATTGAGTCCTGTGGTACATAGCCCTCTCGGCGCAGGCGGCGCTGCAGCCCAAAGCCGGAGCAAAGGCTCTCCACCTTGTCGAACGCGCCCGGCTTGTCGCCCGTCCAATCCGGCACATAGGTGTGTCCGAAGTAGCTTGTACCGCGACCCAGCCCGTCAAAGTGGTGGCCCTCAAAGATCAGCGTCCCACCGATCCCGCTCCCGATGTTGGTATAAAACAGGTTTCTGGCCCCTTGGCCCACTCCGCAAAAATATTCTCCATAACCGCCCGCCACGGTATCGTTCAATACCTGCGCAGGCAGTTTAAACGTATCCTCAAACCATCCGCGGACGCCGAAATTCTCCCATCCGGCTACCTGCACAGAGGCCATCACACGGCCCGATTCCGACTCCACTATGCCGCCGAAACCGATACCGATGCCTTTAACATCATAGCCGTCCGCCTGCGCCTTGGCGATCATGGCAGGGATATGCTGCTTCATCCATGCGAGTATGCCTTCGGCGCCTTCCTCCAGCACGACCTTGCCTGCCTGTATATGCAGAAGGTTACCTTCTGAATCGCCGAGTGCGATCTGATGCTTGGATGCGCCGATCTCCACTCCGATGTAACTGCTGCGCATGGCGTAACCGCTTTCATTCATTAATCTTAACAAATTATATATGGTATCGTGACATAATTCAAGTGTGATATCAGACGGATTTATTTCGCATAATTTGCGGTTCAAGCGGCTCTGCTCCGCGTGTAGAAGCAGCAGCGCGGATTCCTGTCTCCGCGCCGCTCATGCATTTATACCGTGAACGGATAATCCTTGTCTTCAAATTTTACCCGCTCCGCATAGAACTCCGGCGCGGTAATTCCCGGTTTGCCGAACCATGCAGGCGCGTTGATCCCGGATACGAGCATGATATTGCCCCACGGTTGAAAGCTTCCAGTGCGAATGATGACCTTGGCTTTTTTCGCCCGCAGCAGCAGCTCTTCGTGCGGCATCGCCTTCACCTCGCACCGCTTGACGATATTCTTCACTTCCTTGTATAGGTTCAGGTTGTATTCCTCCTGATACTCAGCCACATAACACTCCTCGTAGATCACTTCGTCGTTGATGAGCTTGAGGATCGTCGGGATATCGGGCAGGTCCTGCGCGATCGCAAGGTCGATGCTGATGGTGCCGGGCTGCGAGTCATACGGCAGCGGAAAACCCGCATCCGTGATCAAAAAGACATCCGTATGCCCGAGCGAAGACAGCGCATCGTTGAGCTTTCTGTTCAAAATACCGAACTTCTTCATGGTGCTTTTCCTCACTTTGAATTTATCGCCATACCCCGGCGATCGTTCCCGCCGGGCTTTTGGTCGCCGTCAGCCCAGCAGCAGCCTGAGCTTGCGCTTCATGAGCAGCAGCAGCCTGCGCACCGGGGATACGCCATATTTGCGGCAAAAGTAGCTGATGTCTTTTTTGAATATCCGGTAACGGCGCATAGCCGCTTCCCTGCTTTGTTTTGCGCTGCCGGAAAATTCCTGCCGCAGCTCCACATCCTTCATAACGCATATCCGGCTCAGCTCGTGTCCAGTGGTATCGCGCATGAACGCATGGTCGATATAATCAAGGAACTGTCCTTCGTCGTAGCGGTAATTCTCGAAAACCCGCATACGTACTGCGAGTCCTGAGTTGATGGCGGATACTCTGGCCTTTGGCTTAGGATCTTTGCAGGTAGTCTTCATTGAAATACTATCACGGGTAAGCCAAGTTGGCAAATATGCCACGGAAGGATTTGTACAGTAATAAAAAAAGTATAAGGGCAGCCACAGCCTCAACAAGGCCTTGCAGCCGCCCTATGCAGACACTCATTTACCTTCCGCGTTCGTCCGCCGGAAGGCGTTAAGGGTTTGGATTATTCGCCGACTTTGGCGTTGATGTCCGCCAGCAGCTTATCCAGTGCTTCGGAGGATAAACCCGCCTGCGGGATGCGCGTCAGTTTTTCCAGCGTGAACTTGCGCACCATCTTGATCGCAGGGTTCCTGGTGACTCCGGGCATATGAGTCTCCAACACCCCCACTGCCGTAGCATCCTTTAAAATGTCGTCCAACAACGACTCGCGTGTAAATTTGGCCATATCGTTCTCCTTTCCTGAACCGGTCGATTGTTAATGTGCCATGCCGTGGGCATGGTGTTGTCCGTGAATGATCTGGTCGATCTTGCCGTAAAGCGGTTCGAGACTCTCAAACACCTTGCAGTATACCTCTTCATACAGCCGTTTGTATATGGCGTGTTCAGCCATGTCGGGCCGGAAGGTGTCCTTGATATGCACCATCCCCTTCAGCGCTTCCGGGTAGTCCGCGTAGACACCCATGGAGACGAACGCCACCAGCGAGCTGCCGAGCCCGCTCACCTCGTGAGTCTGGGTACGATGCAGTGGTAAGCCAAACATGTTCGAGGTGATCTGGCAAATCTCATCGCTGCGGCTGCCACCTCCGGCTACAAACAGCTTGTCGACCTTCATTCTGCCGCGCTTTTCCAGCTGGTACAGCCCTTCCATCAGGCTGAAGTTGATGCCCTCGATGATGGAACGGTAGAGGTGAATGCGCGTATGTGCGTCCGAGAACCCGATCACCGCACCTTTGGCGTGTGGCGTGGTCATGTCGGGTGTAAAGCTTGGCTGGAGTATCAGCCCGTCGCAGCCGGGCGGGATCTCCTTCAGGCGCTTGTTCAGCAGCTCTTCGGGCCTGCATCCCAGGGCTTTGGCCTCCTCCTCTTCCTTCGCGGCAAACTCGCGGCTGAACCACGAGATCAGCCAGTAACCGCGGTAGGTCTCTACCTCCGGCAAATACCCGCCATTAATTGCCACGTATGGTGGAATCATTGGCGCAGGATTAACATAGCGCTGCGTGGCAATCTCCACCGTGGCGGTGGTGCCGAAGCTGAGCGCCGCGCTCGTTTCGTCAGCGCAGGAGAGGCCTAGCGTCTCGCAGGCTTTATCCGCACCGGTGACGATATAAGGGGTGCCCTGCGGTATACCAGTCAGCTCCGCTGTCTCCGCCGTGATCCCGCCAATCCGCTCACCGGGCTTTACGAGATCGATCAGCTTATCGTCCTCCATCAGGTATATGCCCCGCGCGATATCATTCTTCTTCAGCCACTGCCCGTTCTTGTTGTCATAAGGGAACACGCCGAGCGTATTGGCGGTGGAATCCACCAGATTGCCGCAGAAACGCAGGTTCAGATACGCGGACAGCACCACGAACTTGTGGGTATTGGCCCATATCTCAGGCTGGTTCCTGATGATCCAGTTGCAGGCCATATGGCTGCGGATCGTCTCGATCGCCTCGGTCATACCCACCATCTTCAGCGCTAAGCGGGTAGTAAACGGCATGGGCGGCAGGTCTTCGGCAACGCGCTTATCCAGCCAGACAATGGCGCTGCGCAGCGGATGCCCCTGCTCATCCACACATATGGTGGTTGCGCGGATGCATGTGCAGGTTACGGCGATGATATCCAGCCACAACGCCTTGTTTTCCGCTTTGAGCTTGCGGCTCATTTCGCATATGGAGTTCCAGTACATATCGGGGTCTTGTTCAGTCCATCCGGGCTCAGGGGAAAAGTATGCTTTCTCGTAGGTTTTCTGTGCCTTGCACACCACGTTGCCGTGCTGATCTACCAACATTGCGCGGGCACTTTGTGTGCCGATGTCAAAAGTTAACACCAAAGGATTCTCTCTCATAACGCCACCTCCCTCGAGGCTAAGTGTACAGCTTTGTGTACTTTTATGCAAGAGGGCAAATAAATTTGTATCATATCCCCATCTGTGCGCAAGCAAAACAATCATATACTTCGCGATTATTACGATTATATGCAACAGGCAAAAGCATTTATTATATTTTTCAGATCTAAAGATACGAGTTGACAAACCAAACACAGGAAAGTAAAATATACTTGCGTACAAAATAGTGTACTTTCAGGAAAGGGACTTAAATGGGTAATATCCCCTATAAAAAGGACTGGCTGATTCGCACGCGCATCGCACGGTTCATGCTGGAGACCGAGCTGAATTCCAAGATCCCAACCATTCAGGAATACACAGAGCTGTTCGAATGTTCGCGCGGCATCGTGCAGAACGCACTCGATAGTCTGGAGCAGGCAGGCGCGATTGCGCTCGACAAGCGCGGCAAAAACGGCACGTTCCTTGCCCAAAAGGACGAGGGCAAGCTGTTCGACAACGCCGGGCTGCACTTTATCACCGGCTCCATGCCTGCCCCGCTCAGTATCCATCATGCCGGGCTGGCCACGGGCATCTGTCAGGCCATGAACAAATGCAGCGTGCCGTTTACGTTCGCCTTCGTGCAGGGCGCCAAAAACCGCGTGGACGCCTTGCTGCGCGAGGTCTACGACTTCGTGGTGGTCACCCGCAGCGCGGCTGAGGAAGCCATGGCGCACCATCCGGAGCTGGAAATCTCCTTTGCGCTGGATGACTGCGAATATTCCTTTCCCTATACGCTTTACTTAGGCCGTCCCGGCACAGCCGAAATTCAAAGCGGCATGACGGTTGCGGCGGACCCCACCAGTACCGACCAGTGGGAACTCACCCAAGCGGCGATTAAGGGCAAGGACATTAAACTGATTGAGATGCCTTACATCTCGTGTAACTTTGCTTTCCTCTCGGGCAAGGCGGATGCCGTTATCATGCAGGGTGAGCTCTCCTCCTCCCAGCCGAGTCTCAACAACTGGCTCTTCACGGGCGAGAGGCGCATCTCCATGTCCGATGTTTCGGCCATCCCCATACAAGGCGAGAAGGCTGAAAAGCTGAAACAGCCCGTGATTCTCATCAACAAAAATAACTACGGCATCGGTGGTATCCTCAGGAACTACCTCGGAGGCAACTTCATATCGCACATACAAAGGCTGGTCATCGAATTCAAGATGGCGCCTCAGTTTTATTGATACAAGGCAGGTGAAGGCTTTGGCAAAAACGATTCAAGAACAACTGGAAAAGGCGTTCCCGGGCGTCCGGCTGAAAGCCGAAATGGACAGCCGCGGCATTGTAACGCTCACGGGCGAATGCGAAAGCTGGCAGCAGGTAGTCGCCGTGGGACACAAGGCCGCGAAGCTCGAGGGTGTCCGCAATGTGGTGAGCGACATGACGGCAAAAGGCGTTGCCATCCCGCACAAGGACTATAGCGCGTTGCGTGCGCAGGGCGAGGCCAAAGGTGTGGTGGCGGACGTGGATGTATTGATCGTAGGCGCGGGTGTCACAGGCTGCGGCATCGCGCGCGAGCTGTCTAAATACGATCTATCCATACTGGTGGCGGAGATGGGCGACGACGTGGCCATGGGTGCGACCAAAGCCAATAACGGCAATATCCACCCCGGCCACGCCGCCAAACCCGGCACGCTGAAAGCAAAGCTGAACGTGGAAGGCAACCGCATGTACGATGCTTGGGCGAATGAGCTCGGCTTTGAGCTGCAGCGCTGCGGCGCACTGGGTTTTGTGACCAAGTGGTGGCTGAGGCCTGCCCTGCGATACGCTTATGGTCTGGCCAGGAAGAACAGCGTGCCCGGTGCGGAGCTCGTGAACGGCAAGCGCGCGTGCGAGTTGGAACCCGGCCTCGTGCGTGCTGGCTACGAAGGCAAAGTGAAGCTGGGAATATGGCTGCCCAGTATGGGCCTCGTGGAGCCGCACAAGGTGACCGTGGCACTGGCCGAAAATGCCGCAATGAATGGTGTAAAGTTCTGGTTGAACACCACTGTCGCGGATATCTTGGCTGCAGACGGCGCAGTAAAAGGCGCGGTTACGAACAAAGGTATCATCCACGCGAAATATGTCATCAACTGTGCAGGCGTATACGCGGACGAGATTTCCGCTATGGCGGGCGACCGGAGCTACACCATCCACCCGCGCAAGGGCGTCATCGCGCTGCTTGACAAAGCCGCAATATCGGAATACGACAGCCTGTGCGAGGAAGTGACCTTCGCGGATGTAAAACGTACGCTGCAGCACAGTGAAACCAAGGGCGGCGGCATGTGCCACACACCCGAGGGCAACATCCTCATGGGCCCCTCCGCACTGGAGATTCCCGACAAGGAGGACCTCTCCGCCCTGCCGGAGGAGCTGGCCTATGCCATGGGCCGCGGTGACAGCACCATCTCCTACGGCAACATCATCCGCTATTTTGCGGGCAACCGCCCGGCGGATTATAAAGAGGATTTCGTCATCGGCATGTCGGACGTGACCGATGGCTTCATCAACGTGGGCGCAATCCAGTCACCCGGTCTGGCTTCGGCACCCGCCGTGGCGCGCATGGTGGAACGCATACTCACCAAACACGCAGAGAAAACGGGCAAGTCGGTCGCTAAAAAATCAGACTGGCAGCCGCGCCGCCAGCGCGAGGTGGACTTCCGTCATCTGAGCCGCGAGCAGCAGGATGAGCTGATACGCAAAAACCCGGCCTATGGGCGTATCGTATGCCGGTGCGAGAGTATCACTGAGGGTGAGATTCTGGACGCATTGCACTCCCCCGTACCACCCGCTTCTATTGATGCCATCAAACGGCGCACCCGCGCAGGCATGGGCCGCTGTCAGGGTGGCTTCTGTCAGCCACGCGTGCTGGAGCTCATCGCACGCGAATTCGGGCAGGAATGGACGGACGTCACGCTGCGGGGCGAGGGCACGAACGTGCTAATGAAACAAAACCGGGAGGAGGCGAAGCAATGAAACGCATTCAAACGGATATCGCAATCATCGGCGGTGGTCCGGCAGGACTGGCTGCGGCGCTAAAAGCGCGGAAGCTCGGAGCAGAAAAAGTCATGCTCATCGAGCGCGACGCGGAGCTGGGTGGCATATTGCAGCAATGCATCCACGACGGCTTTGGCGTCCACCGCTTCGGCAAACGTATGAGCGGCAATCAGTACGCGCAGGCATTTATCGATGAGCTGGCAGGCACGGATATCGACGTCAAAACCGGCACGATGGTGCTGGAGGTCACGCCGGAGCGCGGCATCTACGCCTGCAGCAAAACCGACGGCATGCTGGAAATTCAGGCGCGCGCAGTCATCCTCGCCATGGGCTGCCGCGAGCGCACGGCGAGCCAGGTGCTCATTTACGGCGACCGCCCGGCGGGCGTATTGACGGCAGGCGCGGTGCAGCGCTACATCAATATGGAGGGGTATCTGCCCGGAACGAAAGCCGTCATCTTAGGCTCGGGCGACATCGGCCTCATCATGGCACGCCGCATGACACTAGAGGGCATGGAGGTAGGCGCGGTCTACGAGGTGATGCCCAATCCCGGCGGACTCACGCGTAACGTGGTGCAGTGTCTCGACGATTTTAATATCCCGCTGCACCTCTCGACCACGGTCACGCAGGTGCATGGCCGGAAGCGCGTGGAGGCGGTTACGGTAGCGCAGGTGGATAAACACATGAAGCCCATCCCCGGCACGGAGCAGACGGTGGAATGCGATTTGCTGGTGCTGGCCGTGGGCCTCATCCCGGAGAACGAACTGAGCCGGGGGGCGGGAATCGAAATCGACCCGCGTACCAAAGGGCCGGTGCTGGATGACGCGTTTATGACGAGTGTGCCGGGTATCTTCGCGTGCGGCAACGTCGCGGTGGTGTTCGACCTCGTGGATTACGTGTCGCAGAGCGGCGAAATCGCGGCTCAGGGCGCGGTGGACTTCATCTCCGGCAGGCGGAAGCAGCCGGAGCAGTACGTGCCCGTCACGGTGCAGGATAACGTGAACTTTGTAGTGCCGCAGCGCCTCCGGCCGGAGTGCGGCAAGGCCACATTCTTCATGCGGGTAAAGCAGCCCGCGCGGACAGCCACGCTGACCTGCTCGGCTGCGGATGGCGAACTGCTAAAAAAGCGCTGCCGGTATATCGCGCCGCCTGAGATGCTGACCTTTGAGGTGGACAAATGCGGCGGCTCACCCCTGACCGTCGGCATCTCGAAGGAGGCAGAGCAATGAGTAACACCCCAAAAAGCTGCGCTTTTCAGGGACCCCGTACCGAAAAACAAATTGTCTGCATCGTATGCCCCAGCAGTTGCCGGCTGACGGTGCGCGAAGAAAATGGTAAAATAACCGTGGAAGGCAACGGCTGCAAGCGCGGCATAGCGCATGGCATCAGCGAGTTTACAAACCCCATGCGCATGCTGACCAGCACAGTCGTGGTCAATGGAGGCACCCTCCCCCGTCTGCCGGTCATCAGCACGGGCGAGGTGCCCAAGGCCAAGTTAAGCGAATGCTTAAAGCTGCTCTATGGCGTTGCGGTCAGTGCACCAATACATTGCGGGGACGTAATTGTAAAAGATATCTGCGGCACGGGCGTCGATGTGGTGGCGTCGCGGTCAATGAATTCAAAGGAGGCTTAACCCTATGGATAAACAGGAACTCATACAGGGCCTTTCGGCCATCGTCGGCAAGGAGAGCGTACTCACGGACGAGAAGACCATCCTTGAAAGCGCGAAGGACTACATCGGCTTTCGTATCTATCAGCGCGCGGACGGCAAGAACTTTGCGCCGCATGCGGCCTGCGTGGTACGGCCCCGCAATACGGAGGAGGTCTCCGCGGTGCTGCGCTACCTGAGCGAACACGATGTGGACACCACGCCGCGTACCGGCGGCTCGTCCGTCACGCAGAGCATCGAGCCCATCGAGGGCGGCGTCATCATCGACGGCAGCGCCATGAACGGCATTCTTGAGGTCAGCGAGACCAACATGACCGTGACCGTGCGTTGCGGAACGCCGCTGGAAGCGCTCGAAAATGCCCTGAACGAACGCGGGTACACCACCGGGCATTTCCCGCAATCGCTTCCCATGGCGCACATCGGCGGCCTTGTCGCTACGCGCAGCATCGGGCAGTTCTCCACGCTTTACGGCGGCATCGAAGACCTCGTGGTCGGGCTGGAGGCCGTGTTGCCGGACGGCGAAATCGTGCGCATCAAGAACGTGCCGCGCCGCAGCTGCGGGCCGGACCTGCGTCACCTGTTCATCGGCAGCGAGGGGACTTTGGCGTTTATCACAGAGGTTACCTTGAAGTTGTTCAAATACCGCCCGGACGAGCGGTGGATGCGCGCCTATGGCGTGGAGGACATGCAAACCGGGCTGGACATGATCCGCGACATCATGGCGGACGGCTACAAGCCTGCGGTAGTGCGCCTGCACGACGCCGCCGAAGTCATGATGGTGCTGGGGCTTCAGGCCGTGGTGCCGCAGGGCGAGGCGCTGCTGATGTTCCTGTGCGAGGGACCACGCGGCATCGCCGAGGCCACGGGTGCGGGCATCGAGGAGCATGCCAAAAAGTACGGCGCAACCGACATCGGCGAAAAGCCGGTACAGTCGTGGCTGAAGACGCGCAACGACGTGTGTTACACGCTCGACAAGAACATCTACTATGAGATGGGCGTCATCGCGGACACCTGCGAAATATCGGCCAACTGGGACGAAATCGGCAACATCTACACCGCCGTCACCGACCGGCTGACGAACGAGGTTGAGGAGATGGCCTACGCGGGCGGACACGCTTCGCACAGCTACGTGCAAGGTACCAACATCTACTTCACGTTCGCGTTTATGGAAGAGAAGGGCGCCGAAGCCGCGCAGGAGGACTATATGCGCGTGGTCGGCATCATCATGGACGAGACGCTGAAACGCGGCGGCAGTATCGCGCACCATCACGGCAGCGGTCGATACCGCACGCGCTGGATGCCGCAGGAGCACGGCAGCAGCTATACGCTGCTCTACAAGCTCAAAGGCGCGCTCGACCCGAAGGGCATCATGAACAAAGGCGTGCTGCTGGTCGACAAGAAATGAAGATACTGGTCTGCTTCAAAACGACGCCAGTATGGGAACGCGTGCTCGAAAGTGACTGGGAGCAGTTTTCGGAGTATGCCGACCTTGCCTATGCCGGAAAGCAGTTAGGTTGTTTTGATGAGTCCGCGCTGGAGCTTGCGCTCCGGCTGAAGGATGCAATATTTAATCAGGGGCGGGAAGCGACTTGCGTTGCCGTAACGGTGGGCGCATTGCCTTCCGCTTTTGCGCAGACGCTGTTTGCCGCTGGCTTTAACGATGTGGCATCGCTGGGTACGGACAGCATGGAGTTCTCCCCTGCCACGGTAGCAGGAGCGCTCGCGGAATACGCCGCGCAGGGCGGTTTCGACCTCATCCTCACCGGCAAGGCGGCGGGCATGGCGGATACCGGGCTGGTACCGCTGCTGATGGCGCAAAGGCTGAAACTACCGCTGCTGCAGGACGCACTCGACGTGGTGCTTTGCGAAGGCGGCGTAGCAGCGCGGTGTCAGGAGCCGGACGGTGTATGGGAGCGACTCGTGCGCACTCCCGTGCTGGTTTCCGTGGGAAACAGTCCGGCGGTGCTGCGGGCTGTCACCCTGCGCGCAAGGCTTTCTGTGAAAAACCGCGAGGCCCGCGTGATACCTATGAATATTCAGGCGGATGCAACGGAGCGATCTTTTAGTCGTCCTGTCAGCAAGCGTGTCTGTACGTTCCTATCCGGCGACGCGCATACAAACGTCGAAAAGCTGCTAGAGATTCTAAACCCGCCCCCAGCGAGGGGGCTGTCGCCGACAGGCGACTGGGGGAGTGACCAACCTGACCATGATTCGCTCCCTCCGTCAGGTGCTTCGCGCCTGACACCTCCCTCATCCGAGGGAGGCATGGTCTGTCCGCCCAACACCATCGTATACGATACCGGGAGTATTCAATGGCATTGTGCGAATGAAGTTCTTCCACGCCTTGTTTCCGACTGGCAGGAACGCAACCCGGATTATGCGCTGCTACCAGACACCAACCTTGGCAGACAGCTTGCCGCGGGGCTTGCCGCGACGGTGAACTCCTTTTTGTTAACCAACGCATCATGGAGTGCAGACGGTACAATCACACGGCGAGTTTGTGCCTCCAACCTCATTTGGACGCAACAGCCCAGTCTCCCGGCGGTGCTGACGACGGAGCAACTTCCACCGAATGTGGAGTGCGTATCGCTTACAGCAGAGGTGTCCTCCCCCGCGTGGCTTATCAGCGAGGAACAGATATCGCCCGCTGTCGAAACCGGCCTTGCCAACCCCCGGCTCGTCGTTATCTGCGGCGCGGGAATGGGCAGCCGGGAGAACTGCGATAAGGCGCGGCAGCTGGCGGACAAGCTCGGCGCGGGCTTTGGCCTCACGCGCATGGCGGCACTCTCCGGGTGGGGCAGCCCGGACGAAATTGTCGGCCAGTCCGGCGCAAGCATATCGCCGGAAATTTGCCTTGTTCTCGGCGCATCGGGAGCGGGAGCGTTTGCAGTCGGCATCGAAAACGCGGGCAGGGTGATTGCTGTGAACACGGATAAAAACGCTTTGGTATTTTGCAACGCCGATATCGGTGTCGTCACAGACGCACCTGCGCTGGTCGATAAGCTGCTGGAAAGGGTGGACAGCCTGTGAAACCGGAACCCATATCGCCCATAACACAAAGCTTTCTGCATGACGAATCGCAAGTGGCGGGATTCGCAGACGGTATTGTCTTCCCCACTACGGTGGAAGAACTGGCAGACGTTATCCGAGCGGCAGCACGTGGCGATATTCAACTTACCGTACAGGGTGCACGCACCGGTCTTGCGGGCGCAGCCGTGCCGCAGGGCGGTTGGATGGTTAACCTATCCAAAATGAACACCACGCCGGAATTTATCAAAGCGGAAGGCCGCACTTTTCTGCGCGTGCAGGCAGGTGTGACGCTGGAGCAAATCGAAATTGCGGCAACTTCGCGTGGCCTTTTCTTTGCCCCCAATCCCACAGAACAGACCGCAACCATTGGCGGCATGTTCGCCACGGGCGCTTCCGGGATGAGCGGCTTACGCTATGGTTCATCATCGCAGTCTGTTCAGCGGCTGCGCTGGGTCACACCACAGGGCGATATCTGGAACATCAGTCGCGGCGAGTATTGCTTTGACGAAGCAGGCTGCATGATGCCGGACGGACGAAGGCTGACGTTGCGCGGACACAACGAATGCGATTTAATCGACTTTTTATCCGGCAGTATGGGGCAGCTTGGCATTGTGGCAGAGCTTGACCTGCTGCTGCTCCCCCTGCACAAGGAATGCTGGGGCGTGGTTTACTTTTTTGCGAACTCCGAAGAGCTATTGCAATTTGCGCAACGGCTCGCGGAGTGGCGGCTGACCTATAACGATCTGCTTTTTGCTGCTGAATACTTCAACAGTGACGCGCTTGCGCTGCTCGGCTCATCGCGCAGCACAGCACAGCAGCCCCTGCCGGATTTTCCGCAGGATGTACAGGCCGCACTCTATGTGGAACTGCGCGGCGACGATGGCACGGCGCTGGAAGAAGCGCTCGAAGAACACCTTATAATGTTTGCCGAGACAGGTGAGGATGATGCGCATACATGGGCGGAAAACGGCTCCGGAATACGCCGTTTGCGAGATATGCGCCATGTTTTGGTGGAGACGCTTACCGCCATTCCAGGCAAAGATGCAATGAAATGGGAGATGGATTTCACCGCGCCGTCGGAGCGGTTTGCCGAAACCCTGCGCGCTTGCGAACATGAGCTGGAAAAGCACGGGCTGAGCGGCATTATCTACGGCCACCTGCTGCAAAACCGCATGCACGTGGCACTCTCGCCGCAGACAACGGAGGAGCAGGAAGCCGCAATGCAGCTGCTTTTCGCTTTGGCTGAACGCATCGTCCGGGCGGGTGGCAGACTCGCGGCGGAATATGGCAGAGGCAAGATCAGCCGCCCATGGATGGACGGATTGATAGGCAATGACGAAACGGCTCGGCAGGCGGTCAAGGCGTTCTTTGATCCGCTTGGGCGGATGGGAGCATAGCGATGCGCATCGTGGTGTGTGTGAAGCAGGTTCCCGCAGGCAGCGCGCGTATGGATGCGGAGCGCGGCGTATTGCTGCGCGGTGAAGCCACCCACGCGCTGAATCCGTGGGATGCGTGCGCCATCGAAGCTGCCGTTCAGGCTGCGGAGCACACGGGCGGCGAACTGACCGCGCTCAGTATGGGTCCGGCTTGCGTGGTCGAAGCGCTGCGTGAGGCCATTGCCATGGGCGCAAACCATGGCGTGCTGCTCTGCGACAAGGCCTTCGCAGGCGCGGACGTGCTCGTCACGGCATATACGCTCGCACAGGGCATCCGCACTTTGGGCGGGTTCGACATCATCTTCTGCGGCCAGCAGACCACCGACGGCGACACGGCACAGGTGCCGTTCTCGCTCGCCGTGCAAACGGGCGCTCATATCGCGGGCTGGGTGAAAAAGGTCGAGGATGTATCACCACAGGGTATCACGGTGTTGCAGGAGCTATCCGATGGCACGCAGCGACTCACGCTGCCATACCCTGCGGTCGTCGCCGTGGGGCGGGAAGCGGCCGTCACGCGCATCCCCTCGCTGAAAGCCCGGCTGCGGGCCAAATCGGCGGACGTCCACCGTCTTACGCTGGCGGACATGCCCGATGCGGATGCATCACACTACGGTCTCACCGCTTCACCCACGCGCGTCGTCAAGGTATACGAGAACGTGGTACAGGCCAAGGCGGTGGCTTTGCATGGATCACCACAAGAGGCGGCAGAACTGCTATGTGCGGAGCTGGAGGAGGCGCGGCATGGATAACGGAATCATACTCGCGCTGCTTCAGCAGGCAAATGGCGCATTACATCCCGCTTCTATGGAAATCGCGGCAGCGGCCTGCGATCTGGCAGCGCAAAGCGGGCAGAAGTCCGCGGGTGTACTGTTAGCTGAAAGCTGGGACGAAGCGTTTGAAAATCAGGTGAAGGCGTGTGGGCTGCAGACGGTATACGTTTATGCGAATGCCCGCTTTGGCAGCTTCATCGCCGAGGACCAGGCGAAAGCCTTGATCTCGTGTGTGCAGCAGCTAAAGCCGGATATCTTGCTGGCCGGGGCGACGCCCGAGGGCCGGGCGCTGGCCGCCATGGCTGCTGCCATGCTGAAAACCGGCGTCACCGCGGACTGCACGGCGCTCTCCTTCCGCGAGGATGGCTTGCTTGTGCAAACCCGTCCGGCGTTTGGCGGCAGCGTAATGGCGCAGATCATTACCCCCGCTGCACGCCCGCAGATAGCTACACTACGTTATGGTGGTACGAAGACAGCCAAAGCCTCGGCAACGGAAATAATCTTAAAAACAGTTCAGGACGAGGTTGAAACGCAAAGTGGTGTCCACGCCGAGTGGGTGGACAGGCTATCTCCGAAGAGCAATGCCGAGAGAATCGTGATTGCAGTGGGCGGAGGGCTTGCCTCAAAGGAAGATTTGGCGCTGTTTGAACGTCTTGCGGAAAGCTGCGGCGCAGCGTTGATGGGCTCGCGCGCACTGGTGGAGCGCGGATGGCTGCCCCGCAGCCATCAGATTGGCCTAAGTGGGCAGCACATCGAAGCGGACCTGCTCATCACTTTCGGCATATCCGGCTCCGTGCAGTTCATGGCAGGCGTCCAAGGCGCGAAAAGACTATGCGCAGTTACCATTGACGAGAATGCGCCCATCATGAAAGCGGCGGATATCCCTGTTGCGGGCGATATGCTCGCGGTCGCAGCCGAAATGCTCAGCCAAGAGGACTAAAATCCAGATCAGCCAATGTACTTTCATATCATTATCCCGCATAGGGCGGAATGATGCCAATCCTTCTCATTGTGTCAAACGCGTCGATCACTTCCACCGCCGCCCGCGTGCCGATCAGCTCTGCACCGGCCATCAGAAAGGCGTAGGCGTTTTGGGGCCGCGGAAATTTCACACCGGATACCTTGACCTTTGTGCCGGTGCCCTTCACGCATTCGCACATCAACAACACCTGCTCCAGCGTCGGCCCCTCGTACTGTCCGGACGAGGACTTCACCCAGTCGATACCGGCTTCCGCTACCAGCTCGCAGGCAGTCCGGATCTCATCGTCCGTCAGGTAGCAAACCTCGATGATCATCTTGGTAATGGCAGGCCCGGCTGCCTTCTTGTAATCCCGGAACTCCTGCCGGATCTCCGCGTACTTCTTATCCTTGAGCGCGCCGACGTTCATGCAGTTGTCCAGCACTGTTGCGCCGAGGCGCACAGCCTCCTCCGCTTCGAATGCCTTCACCGCGCTGGTTTGTTGCCCGAATGGAAAGCCGATTCCAGCGCCAACCATAATGCCGGTTCCTTTCAGTTCCTTCGCGACAACGGGCGTCCAATAGGACGAGGAGAAGCAAACCGCCTTCACATTGTATGCAATGGCTTCCCGGCAGACATCGATGATCTCTTTCTCCGTAGTCTGCTTGGGCAGTATCGCGTAATCAAACAGCTTGCCCGCTTCCCTTTTTGACGCTATCTTTGTGAAATCCGCCATTGATGCACCTCCGAGCCTTGCTTATCATGAATTGCCTTATCGGCACTTACTCCGCCAAAAACAAAACCCCATCTGCTATTCTAGCATACCGTTTAACAGATGGGGTAATCTATATAGGTTTATATTTTGCGCTGCCCGACAAAGCGGTGCATTATGCTTCGCTGCTCTCCAGTGCAAGGTCTTCCGCTGTGATACGGGATTTCTCCAGCGCGCTGTACTCCACCTTGCCCACGAGTGTCGTGGGGAGCTTGTCCCGGAATTCGATCGCGCGCGGCACGCTCCATTTGATGAGGTGCTTCTGACAGTGCTTGATCAGCGCCCGCTTGGTCTCGTCCGTGGCGAGCTCCGGATCCTCCAGCACGATATACGCTTTCACGCTGGTCATCTGGTAGTCGTCCGGCACGCCCACGACGCACGCCCGGAATACCAGCTCATGCTGTTCCAGCACCTGCTCCACCTGCATGGGATATACGCTCACGCCCGATACCTTGAGCATACGCTTTTCGCGGCTCTTGAAATACAGGTAGCCGTCCTCGTCCATGGAGCCAATGTCGCCTGTATACAGCCAGCGGATGCCGTTTTCGTCCGCGCGGATGGTGTTAGCGGTTTCCTCGGGCTGATTGATATATTCGAGCATCAGTGTGGGGCCGGAAAGCGCGATTTCGCCGTTTTCACCGTACGGCAACTCTACCTTGGTCTGCATGTCCACCACCTTAGCGAGCATGCCCGGCATAGGGATGCCGATCGCGCCCTTGCGGTACAGGCCGGGAGGTGTCAGCACGCAGCCGGTCACGGTTTCGGTCAGGCCGTAGCCTTCCGCCAGTTCCACCTTGCTGCCCTGCGCCATGATCCGCTCGTCAAACCGTGCCTTGAGCTCGGGCGAGAGGCTGTCGCCGCCGCTGTAGATGGCTTTCAGGCGGTCGAAGCGGACCTTTTTAAAGTTCTTGTCGCGCAGCATGGCCTCGAACATCGTGGGCACGCCCGCGATAAACGTCGGCTGGTGCTTGATGAGGCTGTCGATGTAGATTTTCGTGCCGAACTTGGGCTCGAGGAAAATCGTTCCGCCATTGCACAGGATCGAGTGGATGCAGATGCCGAGCCCGAAACCGTGGAACACCGGCAGGATCGCGATCACGCTGTCGTCGCTCGTGAACTTGGCAAACGGCGCAATGCACGCCGCCAGCGCATTGAAGTTATACGAGGACAGCAGGATGCCCTTGGGCATGTTCGTCGTACCGCCGGAGAAAAGTACCACCGCGCCTTCCTTGGGGTCGATCTGCCGTTGGTAGGGAGCCGGTTCCATGTCCTCGGACTTTGCCAAAAAGTCCTTCCAGTAAACTACCCGGTCGTCGTCGGGTATCTTGTTCTGTCCGCCCTTAATGACGTTGAATAACACTTTCTTGGTGCCGGGCAAATAATCCGAGATCTTCGTGACCAACAGCTTCTGATCGGGACGCAGGATATCCTTAAAGCGGTCATAGAACATGTCCACCGTCACGCACCAAGCGCTGTCCGTTTCCTTCACATACTGCTCCAGTTCGGTCGCAGAATACAGCGGATGCGTCATCGCTACGCGCGCACCGATCTTGTTCAGCGCATAGAACAGCATGAGCGCGTTGGGGATATTGGGCATGGACTGCAGCACGCAATCTCCGGGCTTCACACCGTATGCTGTGAACGAAGCGGCACACCGGTCCACCATGTCCAGAAACTTTGCGAACGGTATCTTGGCGCCCATGTATTCCATGGCGGTTTTATCGGGATATTTCTGCGCGGTATCCCGCAGCAGCTCATACATCGTAAGATCGGGTACTTCCGTAAACTCCGGGATGTTCCCGTATACCTTCATCCAGGGCTTCTTAATGTCACCGCCCTTATAAATTCCGTTATCCATTTTGCCCTCCTCACATATTCTCAATGGACTCGGGGTTCTTGAGGTAACTTTCGATCAGTTCGAGGGAGCGCGCAAAGTAGAATCCGTCCGCGACCCGTTCATCCAGCGATACCTTCACCTCAACCATCTTTTTCGCCACGATCGTGCCGTCCTCCAGCGCAACGGGCTTGTACCCGATTCTGCCGATAGCGATGAACATGGAGCAGTTGCCCCATTCGAAGAGGTGGTGGAACGGTGCTTCAATGCCAATGCTGCCGAGGTTGGCAATATACGCGCTGCAGCGCAGCGGGTCCACATCCGTGAATGCCCTTGGCATGTTGAAATAAAAATCCATCCAGCGCAGCAGCGCGAACAGCATGCGCAGCATGAAGCGCGGCAGCTTCATCAGCCCTTCAATCAGCTTATCGTCATCCTTCTTAGTATCGTCCGACTTGGCGATTTTGATGTCCCTTTTGAGCTTGCCGATGACCTCATCAAATGTCGACTGTTCGTTGAAGGTCAGCGCGACGTTGGTTTCCTCGGCGTCGTCCGAAGCGGCCTTTTTGGCGATGAACGATACCTTGATATCCTTGCGCTGGTAGAGTTTGCGGCCCGAGATGAACCGGTTCAGATGCGGGCGCTCCTTGAACAGCTTGACGACGGCTGCCACAAATATCTGAAAGAACTTGAGCTCCACGCCTTCGGCTTTCTTTTTCTCGATGTATTCCAGCAGGTTCTCTACATCGAGCGCCGTGTTGAAATAGACAAGTGATTCCGTTCTGGTGCGAAACATATAAGGAAACATCGCATTGAGCGGATGTACCTTAACGACGCTCCCATCTCTTTTTGCCATATTAATACCTCTCTAATGATGAAAAATGATATATGATACTAACCAATAATATATCGCAACTTGTCGTGATATGCAATAACACCGGGGAAAGGCGCGTACATTATATCAATTACATTTTATACCTTCACTATGTCGGCTGCTGTCGACCACCTTTTTCCCATTATTTCGAACGCTTGCCACAAAATCTGCATATGGTAAATCAGCAAATCGGGAAGGCGGTTCTATTGATGTCACAGTCCAATTTAATGTTGGAAACCCCCAATATTCAAGGGGAGGATGTACTGAAGCTCCAGAAGGATTTAAGCGTGCTGATCGATCCCAGCACCGGGCTTCCCTTCTACACCGGCGTTCAGGACGGCATATTTGGCCTGGCCACGCGCGACGCTGTGGTGGCGTTTCAGTCCGAGATGCTCCTCGACGCGAGCGGTGTGGTAGACTCCGAAACCGAGGACGCCATTACCGAGTCCGCCGCAGAGGCGCAGAACCAGCGATTGCTGAAGCTGACCAGTCCCTATATGCGCGGGGCAGACGTGCTGCTGCTGCAAAAGCAGCTCAACCTGCTCATCGATCCCTCCACGCTGCTTCCCTTCTATCAGGGCAGTCTGGACGGCATATTCGGGCCCATCACCAACGACGCGGTGATTCGGTTTCAGAAGTACGCAGGGATCAAGGTGGACGGCATCGTTGGCCCTGAAACCCGGGGCGCGATCAACGCCGCAATTGCGGAGCAGAGCAAAGGCCCGCTGAACGCGCTGGATTTTCCCTATGTGTCTCCCACCGCAATTGCAGAGATCAACCTCGCACTGGCCGGTGAGACTCCGCTCCGTGTGGAGCTGGTGTCCGAAACCCTGCACTGGGTATACCCCTGCGGGCTGTATATCTACGGCGCGAACCTGTATAAGCCCGACCTGACGGTTCAGGTCCCCACGGTGGAATACATCAACGAGCGCGCGGAACAGCGCCCGGCTTACTTCACCGGCGGCCGCAAGGAGTTTATGGTCAAACACTATTTGGAATGTGTGGCTAAGGGTATACCCATCGCCTGCTCGGATTGCTCCGGGCTGCTCGTGGGCATCTGGCGCAAGGCGCAGATCGTTGGCAGAACATTTGACGCCACCGCCAACTCTATCTACAAAAACTACTGTACGAATATCGACAAGAAAGCACTTCGCCCTGCGGACTGCGTATTCCGCAAGACGAGCAGCGGCATCCCGCACATGGGCATGTATCTGGGCAGCCAGTGGACGGTGGAAGCGGTCGGCGGGGCCTACGGTATCCAGATCAGCAAGCTGAATAACCACGAGGTCCGAAATCAGATGACTGGTAAGATCGTAGAAAAGCCACTGTTCAACCTGTACGGCAGGCCGAAATTCGTGCCGTAAGCACAGAATCCAAGAGGCGCTTGTCCCGTGTGGGGAGCGCCTTTTTTGGTTACGGCTCCGTCAGCTTTTCAACCACATCGCAGTAGGTCACAAGCGCCTGCTCCCCGGCCTCGCTCAGCGTGTATATGCCCCGACTGGCATTGATGAACCAGCCGTAATGGTTATGGTAGAGCAGCGGCTGAATCTGCGTGCAACCCGTCAGCTCCCGCAGCTGCTTCACGGTCATCTCTCCGTTATCGCGCAGCAGCGCGGCTGCCCGCAGGGCGTTCTCACGGTAGACCGTCACAATTTTACCGTTTGTTCCGCCTACGTTATAATCGTCATGCCGGTTCTCCGCCTCGCTGATCGCGGCAAGTCGCTTTTTCCGGTTGCGCGCCAGCACAGGGCCACGCGAGTATTCCTTTGGTTCAAATACGATCTCTGCCCTCGGGGGCGACGTGAAGCGCACCAGAATCAGCCCCAGCTCCAGCCTTTTCAGGAGGTGCTCGTATTCCTTGAACGCCTTGGAGAAACGCTGTCTGCCCGTGGGTGCGGGCAGCGCGATATATACCTTTTCCGCCAGCTTCTGCCGCTGGGTCGCCTGAAGAAGCAGCTTCAGGGTGAAGGAGGTCTTCATCTCCACCACGATCATATCGGAGTCCTTTGTGGCCACAACGTCCATGTGGGCCACTTCCGACTTCACGTTATAGCCCAGCCCGGCGAGCAGGTCTTTCACGGGCTGGTACAATTCCGCTTCTTTCAAATCCATAGCTCCTTTGGGCAGGCTGTCCGCCGCCGCAGCGGCTGATAGAAATACTATAGACGATGCCCTATGCAGTGTCAATTTTCCATGTCAGATATCCGAGAACGCAAAAACGGAAGCGTATTTCGCCGCTTCCGTTACATTTCTAGCTTTGGTAAGCCTGCCTGCCAGATACCCGCTTAAGCAAACACCCTGCCAAGCGCATCTAGAATCATCCTTACAGCCTCTTCGTGCTGCTCTTTGCGACGTACCACGAAGCCGTGGCTGCTCTCAAGAAACCTTCTGGCCGTCACCGGCACGCCCGCCTCCAGCAGCTTGTACGCGTATTTCTCCCCCTCTTCGCCCAGATGATCGTCGCCGCAAGTAAAGATCAGCGCTTCCGGCAATCCGGCCAGCATTTCATCCGGCGCAAAAAAAGGGGATGCCGTGGCCTCAAGCTTGCCTTCTTCGGTGATATACACGCTGTTGAGCAGCTGAAAAGCCTGTATCATCCGGGGATGTTTATCCGCGTTGCGCTTCAATTTCGGCGGCGTGCGCAGGTCGAGCAGCGGGTAATCCAGTATCTGCAGCGCGATATTGAAGTCCTGCTTTTCCCGGTTCATCAGCGTGATTGCAGCTACAAGATTCCCGCCTGCGCTATGTCCACATAACGCGATACGGTCCGGGTCGATCTGCAGCGCTTCGCAGTTGTCGTTTGCCCACTTGACCGCGTCGTAGCACTGATGCAGCGCATAGGGGTAGCGCTGCTCCGGCGAGGGCGTATAATCAATATCGATAACCACGCAATTAGCACGGCTGCAGATATTCTTCGAGAAAACGGTGTCCTGCTCCCGGTGATCCTTGATAAAGCCCCCGCCATGGATATTGACAAACAGGGGATACGGCGTCTGACCGGAGTCAGGATAATGGATATAGACATGGGTTTCACCGTCCCGCGTCGGAATCATCCGGTCATCCGTTTTTCTAATATGGTACATGTTCTTAAGCTCTTCGCCGACGGTATTGCCCACTCCGGATTCCCGCAGATATTTGATGAGCTGCTCCTGTTCCTGAGTAATCATCATGAACTCCTTTCCTCTTCCGCTTGCACGTCCCGCTCTTTCATGTTCATGGACATGCCAACCATTCTCATGGTGCGGGCGGCTGCATCCTTCAGCAGCTGTTCGGCATTGCCCATCGCCTCGCTCAGGGCCATCGGTTTATTCACGATGCTTACGATCGCGTCGATGCCGTGGTTGTACAGTTCACCCGCACCTGCACCGATTTCGCCCGTAAACGCAATCACCGGCTTATGCAGGCGCTTGGCCCTTGTGGCAATCCCGACAGGCACTTTGCCAAACGCCGTCTGATAATCCATCCGTCCTTCGCCGGTTATGACCAGATCGACGCCGGAGAGCTTGCTATCAAACTCCATCAGGTCCAGAATGATATCGATGCCGCCCCGCATCCGTGCGCCGCAGAAAGCCATCAGACCGCCGCCCAGCCCTCCGGCAGCGCCCGCCCCGGGTTCATCCGCGATATCTGCACCGAGCGTTTCCCTGATGACCCGTGCGAAATGCCTCAGGTTGTCGTCCAGCGTCCGCACCATCTCGGGCGAGGCGCCTTTTTGCGGTCCGTAAACCGCGGAAGCACCGCTCTCACCGCAGAGCGGGTTTTTCACGTCGCAGGCTGCGATGAATTCGCATTCGCCGATCCGCCGGTCCCTGCCCGAGGCGTCTATGACAGCAAGGCTGCCCAGTTCTCCTCCGCCAAAGCCCAGTTCGTTCCCAGCTGCATCCTTAAAGCTGTAACCCAATGCCTGAGCCATTCCCAGACCGCCGTCGTTGGTTGCACTACCCCCCAGACCGATGATGATTTTTCTGCAGCCATGATCCAGCGCCGACCGTATCAGCTCGCCCGTACCGTAAGTGGTCGTAATCAGCGGGTTGCCCCTGCCCTCCGCCAGCAGCAGACCGGACGCGGCAGCCATTTCGACGTACGCAGTATGGTCCGGGAGGACCGCATAGTCCGCATGCACCCGATTGCCCAACGGACCCGTAACCGCCTCGCTGACGATTATGCAGCTTGCCGCCGAACAGATTGCTTCAACCGTGCCTTCCCCGCCGTCCGCAACCGGTATCTTCGTCACTTGGGCATCGGGAAACACTTCGCGGATGCCCTGTTCAATAGCATCACAGGCCTGTATGGAGGTCAGGCTGCCTTTAAAGGAATCCGGTGCTACCAATACTCTCATGAAGTGCTCCCATCAGGCCGAAACCGTATTGACCGGCGTTCCGGCCAGATACATCGCCAGATTCTCCACAGCGATGTCCATCAGCCGCGCCCTGGACTCCTTTGGCGCCCACGCAATATGCGGCGTGATAATGCAGTTCCTCGCTTTCAGCAGCGGGTTATCCCCCTTGATGGGTTCGGTGGATACTACATCGACGGCCGCCGCATATACCTTGCCGCTGTTCAAGGCTGCCGCGAGGTCTTCCTCCACGATCAACGGCCCTCTGGAGGTGTTGATGATGATCACGCCATCCTTCATCTTCGCTATCGACTGCGCGTTGATCATACCGCGCGTCTTATCAAACAGCGGGCAGTGCAGACTGATTACATCCGACTGTTCCAGCAGCTCGTCAAGCTCCGCGTACTTCAGCGACTCGTTCTCCAGCGCTTTGTTTTGAAACTCATCATAAGCCAGCACCTTCATCCCAAGGCTCTGCGCGACCTTGGCCGTGTTCTGCCCGATCCGTCCAAACCCAATGATACCCATCGTCTTGCCCGCAAGCTCGATCAGCGGATGCTTCCAGAAGCAGAAATCAGGCCCATTCTCCCATGTACCTTTTTTCACTTCTTCATTGTGTACCCAAACGTGATGGCAGATCTCCAGCAGCAGCGCAAAGACAAACTGCGCAACTGCCGTGGTGCCATACGTCGGCACATTGGTAACCGTGATGTTCAGTCTTTTTGCCGCGGCGACGTCCACGATATTGTATCCCGTGGCGAGTACGCCGATATATTTCAGGTTCTTCGCGGCTTTCAGGGTCTCTTCGGACAGAGGCGTCTTGTTGGTGAAAACGATCTGCGCATCCCCGATCCTTTCCATAATTGCTTCCGGCGGCGTCCTGTCATATACTTTAAGGTTCCCAAAACGCTCCATCCCCTCCCAGGACAGGTCTCCGGGGTTCAGCGTATATCCGTCCAATACAACGATCTTCAAATTGCATCCCTTCTCTCTTATTTAAAATTTAATGCCTTCCGCTTTTTCTTTTCAGCACTTCTTTTACCGCTGTTATAATATTATCGCTTTTAAGCCCAAACTCCTTCATGAGCACGTACGGATCGCCCGATTCTCCAAACCGGTCATCCACACCCACCATCTTTACAGGTACTGCGCAGTTCTGCGCAAGCAGTTCGATCACCGCGCTTCCCATACCACCGGCCATCTGATGCTCTTCCGCCGTTACGACCGCGCCGGTTATCCGAGCCGCTTCAATGAGAGTCTGCGCATCCAGCGGTTTTACCGTATGGTTGTTGATCACCATGCAGTTGATCCCCTCTTTGGCGAGTTCTTCCGCAGCCACCAGGCCTTCGTATACCATAGGGCCACAGGTAACAATCGCAGCATCCGTACCCTCCCGCACGCAATACGCTTTGCCAATTTCAAACGGCGTATCGTCACCTGTGATACAGGGAACCTTCTCCCGTCCGAAGCGGATATATACCGGTCCGTATACCTCTGCCGCCGCCATCACAGCCTTGCGTGTCTCGTTAGCGTCCGCAGGTACAATCACCTTCATATTCGGCAGACACCGCATGATCGATATTTCCTCCAGCGCCTGATGCGTCGCACCATCCGGGCCGACGGATATGCCGCCGTGCGCACCGCCCAGTTTGACGTTTAGGTTGGCATAGCATACCGTCGTGCGAATCTGGTCCCATGCCCGCCCGGCCAGAAACACACCGTAGTTGGTGACAAACGGCACCTTGCCCGCGAGGCTCAGCCCGGCGGCAATCCCAATCTGATTCTGCTCCGCGATACCGATGCTGTAAAAACGGTCCGGAAATTTGTCCCGAAACCAGTTGACTCTTACGGACTCCGTTATGTCCGCGCCCAGCGCGACAACATCCTCATTTCTTTCTCCCGCAAGGACAAGCCCTTCTCCGTACCCGTCCCGCGTGAGCTTCTTCTGTATATTGTTCAGATCCAGCTTCAAATCGACTGTAATCACGACGCACTCCCCCTTAACTCAGCTCAGCCAGCGCTTTTTCAAGCTGGTCCTTGTCCGGCGCTGTGCCGTGCCAGCCTGCTTTGTTCTCCATGAAGGAGACGCCCTTGCCTTTGATTGTACGCGCCAGAACGACCGTGGGCCTGCCCTTGCACGTCATCGCCTCTTTAAAAGCTGCTTCGATCGCAGCGACGTCATGTCCGTCCGTCTCGAGGACGTTCCAGTTAAACGCCGCCCATTTATCTGCCAGCGGCTCAATCGACATGACCTGATCGACCCGGCCGTCAATCTGCAGGCCGTTGCAGTCCACGATCCCGCAAAGGTTATCCAGACCGTAATGTCCGGCTGTCATTGCCGCCTCCCATATCTGTCCTTCCTGCAGTTCACCATCACCCATCATGCAGTAGACACGGTAGCTTTCCCCGTTCGACCGCGCCCCCAGCGCAATACCCGCCGCCACGGAGAGCCCCTGCCCCAGCGAGCCTGCCGACACCTCGATTCCGGGCGTTTTTTCCATGCAGGGATGCCCCTGCAGCATGCAGCCATATTTTCTGAGCCCGCTCAGTTCCCCGGCAGGAAAATATCCGCAGTCTGCCAACACGGCATACAGCGCCGGGCATATATGGCCTTTGGACAATATGAACCTGTCCCTTTCCTTCCAGTCCGGGTTCCGGGGGTCATGATTCAAAACGTTGTTATATAAAACCCCTAAGATATCGATCGCCGACAACGAGCCTCCCGGATGCCCGGACCCGGCCCTGTGGATCATTTTTAATATCTCGATACGAAGGTGCCTCGTCTTTTCATTCAACTCTTCACTGTTTAAGAGCTTTTTCACCTTGCCTCCTCCTTTATTCGGGACCATCTCCGGCTAAAAAATTAGGCCACCAGCCTTTAGCCGGTGGCCGTTGAATATAATCCGGATGCTTGTATTGGTTTATATGACTATCTGAGTTTTGCCATCTCACCGCGCCACTGGCGCAGCTGCGCTACCGTGGGCTTTTCCCTGGTCTGAATGGCTTTGCGGCAGGGCTCAAGAACGCTCAGCTCCGCCTTGACCACCCTGCGGCAGGCTTCCGCCAGCTGCGGGGCCACTTCCGCGGGAATGATGACAGCGCCGTGCCGGTCGGCATGGATCAGGTCCCCCGGATTGATGGTCAGGCCGCAGATCTCCACGGGGCAGTTCCGGTCCACCAAATGCGATTCGGCGCGCGCCACCATCAGCTCCGTAGAAAAGAAATAGAAATCCATCGCGCTGACTTCGTTCAGGTCCCGCACGCCTCCGGCTGTGATGGTGCCCACAGCGCCCAGCGACTTGAACGTGGTGGCCTGCACTTCGCCCCAGAACGATCCGATCGGGCGTTCATCGATGTCCTGAATCACCGCAACCGCAGGGCCTTCCGTTTCCCGTATATCTCCAAAGTACGCGAACATCATGTCCTTCTGCTCTGCTGTGGGCGCTGTCCATCCCGAGACCTTCGCCGTAACCGCGTATCCAACCATCGGCTTGTTGCCCGGTGTACGCAATACGAGCCCCGGATAGCAGAATCCCGCCGTATTGGAGCGCAGCTTAAATCCCTCCAGCGCGTTCCAAACCGTTGGGGAATCGAATTCCCGTAGCTCTTCCAGTTGTTCCTTTGACAAATCGTTCATTATCTTCATCTCCTCACTTAGTTTACAGGGGCGCCCGGGAGTGAGCGCCCCAATTTGCCGTGTATCGGTTATGTACCGTCAAGACTCAGTTGCTATTTCACGATCAACGCGGCCGCCAAAACCAAAACCGTTCCCAACGCAATGGACCACTTGAATACCGCTTTAAAGGATGTCTTGTAATCCAAACCCATCAAGCCCAACCCAAAGTACACTGTCGGGTTGGTCAGGCACAGGCTTGCTGCTATACAATGCCCCGCCACAAACATGCCTGCAATGGTCAGGCTGGAAATGCCGACCTGCGTGCCGACATGGATGATGACCGGCATGATTCCATACATAATCGCGTCCGCGCTTAGCAGATAGCCAAGCGGTGTAATGAACAGGCCGATGATGATATGGATAAAGCTGTTGAATGACTCCGGAATGATGCTCGCGATGCCTGTAGCCAGCGCTTCAAACATACCGGTGCCGCTCATGATGCCCAACAGGGCGCCGGCACCGATTATGGTATACACTGCGACCAGCAGGTTGCCCGCGTGCGCCTTCACCCGCGCATTCTGTTCTTTTACCGTCTTATAGTTCAGCGGCAGCACAATGGCACAGCCAATCAAGAAGGCGATATATGACGGAACGCCGATGAACAATGCAACAATAATGATGACTGTAATCGCAGCATTGACCCAGAACAGCTTAGGCCGCCTCAGCGCTTTTTCCTCTTCGCTTGACTCACCGATAACGAGCTGAACGTTAGCGCCTTTAATGAACTCTCCGCGTTTTTCTTCTTTCCTCGAGACAATGAACAGGATACCGAAGCTTAACACGAGACCAATGATCTGAAGCGGAAGCAGTTGTTTATACAGAACCATAACGTCCGTGCCCAGCACCGCGGCCGCCCGTGCGGTTGGGCCGCCCCAGGGCAGCATGTTCATCACAGGCACAACCGTGCAGAAAACCAATGCCAGCAGGGTACGCCGTATCTTCAGTTTGTCGAATACAATCAGCATCGGCGGAACCGTTACCATCAGGGTTGTAACGCCCTGGCCGTCAAGATGGGATGCCAGCGCGATGAGGGCTGTAATGGCAACCACGCCGAATACGCTTTTTCCAACCAGCTTTGTCAGACCTCTGACGATGGGTTCAAATAGTCCGGCGTCCGACATCGTGCTGAAGTAAATCGTGGCCAGAATAAATAGTGCAGCGATAACCAAAACGTCGCTGATGCCCTCGTGCATGAACAGCATGGTGTCTTCAAACCCCGTGCCAATGATCAGTGCAACGATGAGCGGGATGATCGCCATGATGTTTCCCGGCATAAAATTGCTTTTCAGGATTAATACCATTACGATTGCCAATATAAGTATGCAGCCCAAAATTAACATCATCAATACCTCTCCCTTTTTAAAATCAATTCGGTTCTCTCCAGAAACTTTTTTCTACTTGGTTACGGCAATGGATGGCTTTTTATATTTCAACATCCGTCAGGCGGATGTATTGTTGTCCCGCGTGCATATCGTTTTCGTATTTATGACCCTGGGGCTGCGGCCTTGGGAAAGAATACTTGATGATATACAAATCGTCCAAATAGAAAATCTTCATTTTGTCCGGGTCCACATGATACAGCTCCGATACCTTTTCCGGTGACAGGTTCGGAGAGCTTTTTATCATTTCATAGTCCTGCGCTGTCTCGCAAAATATCTCTACCGTAACCCAAAAGGGTCCGGCGTTTTTTGAGCGCACATAACGCGCGACATCTTTCAATGCTGTCATTTTCGTTATCCTTCTTTCTGTTTTCAAATTTCGAAATATTCGAACTTTACCAGCTCCAACGGATCGTCCACATCCACCACGTGATGAAGCATAAACTCAAAGGTCTGGCCTCTCGGGCAGTCCACCGGAGAGAACGGGAACGCAAAGCTCGGCAGCTGCTTTGTAAAGTCCGCGGGGAAATGCAGCAGCAGCGGATTGAACAGCTTCGCGATCTGCGTCGCCAGTTCCTGGGTGTTGGCGGTTACGGTCAGCAGCATTCCGATTTCGCGCGGCGCCGGTGTTCCTTCGGGAACAGGCCCGGCAATTACCGCATTGTAGCCGTAAGCCTTGAAGTTGAAAGAATAATCGTCCGGAGATATTCCGTTCTTCCGGATTAATTTTTCTGCGTATTCGCTGATGTTCCTGATCCATTTTTCGGGATCCGCCATCACCTGCCGGTCGGCGATACCAATAAGGGAGATGTTTTGGTAACCGGTAGCGCGTGCGCCTTCCAGCTTCATCGTGTACTGCTCGGCGTGCTCGAATTTCGTACCCGTCACATATACCGTACAATCATCCACCTGCGTATACACCGCGTCCTTCGCCAGTATGGTTCCCGAAGGTTCGGTCAGCCGGAAAGGATCAACGTTCTCGTATATCAAATGCGCAGAAACCGTATAGGGCGTACAATGGGTGTTGCATAGCAGCGGCTTCACATAGAAGCCTTCCTCATCGACGATCATGAAAACCCCGTCACCGCCTGCGCCGTCGGTACACTGATTGCCACACTCGACCGTTTTTGCGCCATGCCAGGTCGCCGCGACATTGCATCCCATCATCAGCGGCACCGCCGCAATGATGGCCGTGTCGGTTGTTCTGCCGCACAGCACGATATCAGCGCCGTCATTTAAGGCCTTAATGAAGGGTTCTGCACCCATCAACGCAACGATGTTGCTGCACTGGTCAAAGGTTTCCCGCGTAATCTCAGGAGCGCCTTCCAGCGCATGAATCTTGCCCTCGTCCCATTTCTTTTTCAGTAGTTCGGGGTCCTGCTGAGAATAAACCTTGGCAACCTTGCCTTTCAGGCCTTCTTCTCTCATAATCTCGCTGGTGAGCTCCGCACACAGATCCACCGTGGAATTGGTGCCGCATGTGGAACATGTGCCGATCAGCAGCGGTATATTCGCCTTTCTTGCTCCGATGATGGCGATCTTAAGGTCGTGCTTCAGCATGGCCTTGGAATACTTGGACATACCCTTTGCCAGATAGGCCGGGCCCGAGTCGGTTGATCCTCCGTCTATGGCAATGACATCAGGCTTCATCGCCATTCCGGCGTCAAAAGATTCCTGATTAATACCAGCGCCCATTCCACCAATGGGCATTAATACTCTGCAGCTTTTCATTGTGGCTCCTTTACCTGGATTTATTTATTTCATTTTTCATGGCTGATTAAAGTTTATAGAACCGGGTTCATACTCAATGTAATACACAACCGCCAATAAGTGAAATACTATTAAATTTATTATTGCTATATGGTTTTCCCTATTATCGGATTGGTCACAGAATACAGTGTACATCCTTTTTTGCAATTGAAATATTGCGTGATCAGTCTATAATTGATTATAGAAAAAAAGCTATGATCTATACAGCCAACAATAGAGCAGCCTAATTTTGGAGGGTAATCAGATGAATGACCGGCAGCTGAAATATATCTTAGCGATTGCTGAAGAGGGGAATATCACAACCGCCGCGCAGAAACTGTTTATTTCTCAGCCCTCACTGAGCTATTTGCTTGCACACGTGGAAGAAGAGCTGGGCGTGAAACTATTCGACCGCACGGTATCTCCTATGCCGCTTACTTTCGCCGGCGAGCATTATGTCAATGCGGCTAAAAAGATACTGAACATTCAAAACGAGCTGCATAATCAAATCGACGACATTCTGGATTACCGCAGAAGCCGGCTGATCATTGGCTGCGGCGTCATGTTTTCGTCCATTCTGTTTCCCGCAGTTCTGCCGACCTTCATTAAAAACAATCCAGGCGTTCAAATCAAGTTGTATGAGGAAAGCTATTCATTGCTTGAAGAATTGTTGCTAAGCGGAAGCCTTGATCTGATGTTTGCCACCACAACGATCGAGAATAAAACGTTGGAGCGCATTCCGCTGTATAATGAGGAGTTGGTGCTTCTGGCCTCTTTGGATTTTGTCCCGCCTGCCCTGACTGAAAAGGAAGGCTATCACTTCCCGGTTATCGATCTGAATTGCCTGAACGATCAGCCCTTTGTGCTGTTTAAGCATAAGCATCATGTCCGCAAAACAGCCGAGCGTATTTTTTCGGAACAGGGGTTTCACCCCACCATCATTTTGGAGACGGATAACTGGGAAACATGCTTTTTCATGGTAGCGGAGGGTTTGGCTTTTACTCTTCTGCCGTACTCCCCCTTGAGCAAAAACTTCCTTTCCGCAAATCTGGATAAGATTAAGCAGTACAGCGTAGAAGGCAACTATTCCCGCCACCTCTCGGCCTATTACCGCAAAAGCACATATTACTCCAAGGTGGTCAGGTCTTTTATCGAAACGACCCAGACAATATTGGACGAACTGAAATAGCAACGGAAAGAAGGCCAATCGTACCGCCTGCGCAAAAGCAGACCCTTGCCACAGGCCGGTTTGACATTTTGCGATCAGTCGATCTCAATACTCCATGAATTGGTATACGCTTCTCCGGCTTCCAGCCGAATCAGGCCAGGCTGCTGCTCGATATCCTCTACTACATCCTGACGTGAAGGCAATGACGCCCACGGTTCAATGCAAAGGTATGGCGCATCCGAGTTTGGTTTATGCCAAATACCTAAATACTCCATTTGCGGATAACAGACCGTAACGGCCTTGCTGTCCCTTTTTGATTTAAGGGTTACAGTCCTGTCCATATGCTTCAATATGATCGCGTCATGATCAAAAAGTCCATGGTCTAGCGACAGATAACGCCCGTTTGCAAGCGCGAACGGCTCATCCTCACCGTTTACAAAGCAGGCCTCCGAGAATCCCTCCCTGACCGGGCTGCTTTCCTGACTGAACTCCAGATAGTAATCCGAAAACCCGAGCCCCTGAGTCAAAGGCACATTGAAACCGGGATGCCCGCCCAGCCCGAAATGCATGGCTGCCCGACCTTCGTTCCTGACCTCATACGTGATCAGGATGCGGTTTTCGGTGAGCTGATAGCGCACCCGGTAAGCAAAATCGTACGGATACAGGTCCAGCGTTTCCGCGCTGCTTTTCAGGCAGAATGTGATCCCCTGACCGCTGATATCCTCGGCCGACATCCGGGAAAACCGGGCGAAGCCATGTATGGGCATATTATACAGCTTGGCGTTCACAAAATATTGTCCGCCCGTCAGCCTTCCGACATAGGGGAAAAGATTGATCGCCCTGTCCTCCCAGTATGTCGGATCTCCCTGCCACAGGTATTCCGTTTCGTCAGGGATCCTTATGGACTGCATCTCGGCACCCAATGCAGATATTGCGACCGCAATACGGTCATTTTTTAACGTATAAATATCGCTCATACACTACCCTCGCCGATCAGAATACTATTTTATATTCCAAAGTGCAATCCTGTTTTATAATCTTTTGGGTATACTTGCCGCAGCCCTTTTTTTCATTGTATAATTGCAGTGCATAATTTCCGTGACATACTATTTGCATTCTTCTTTGACCGGCCGAACTGTCCCGGTGCGCACTGCAGCACACCCAGCATACCGATTTGCGATTTCTGCGAGGTGAATAATGAACAGCTTTGAAAGAGTCTTTTCTGTGATGGAAGGCAAGAAGCCCGACCGGCTGCCCAATATGAATATTCTCATGCAGTTTGCGGCGCGTGAAATCAGCGTGAAGTATCGGGAATACTCCACGGATTACCGCAATATCGTGCACGGCAACCTTGCCTGTGCCGAAAAATACGGCCTCGACTGCGTGACTGTGATGCAGGGGCCGATGTCAGAAGCACACGATTTAGGCGCGAAGGTCATCTTCCCCGAGGACGACGTGCCCTACTCCCCGGAACCGCTGATCCGTGCCCATGCGGACGTAAAGACGCTGTCAACGGTCGGCGTCCCTTCGGGCGGCAAGATGGAGAATATCGTCCGCGCAGTTGAAAGCTATGTGTCACAGGTAAAAGGCGAGCTACCGATCATCGGGTGGGTGGAAGGCTGTTTTGCGGAAGCGGCTGACCTGATGGGCGTCACTGAGTTTTTAACCACGCTGGCCGATCCGGATGAAGAAAGCTTTATTCGCGACCTGCTCGACATCATTCTCGAACAGGAGATCATCTTTGCACGCGCACAGATTGCCGCCGGAGCCGATATCATCGGCGTGGGCGACGCCATTGCTTCCGTAGCGGGCCCGGTATTTTATAGAAAGCTGGCCCGGGAATATGAAGCGAAGCTGCTCGCGGCTATTCAGTCGGCAGGTGCAAAAACCAAGCTTCACATCTGTGGCAATATCCATCCCTTCCTTGCTGATATCCCGGTGGAATACTGCGATATTGTCGACGCAGACTGGATGGTGCCACTCAGCGATGCGGTGCGTATACTCGACGGTCGCTGCGTCCTCTGCGGCAACTATGATCCCGTAACGGTGCTGCTGTCCGGCACCTCGGCAGATGTCGACGCTGCCGTACGCGAATGTGCCGCCGTCGTCGGGCTTAAGCATTTCACCGCGGCGGGCTGCGAGGTGCCGCGGCATACGCCCCCTGAGAATCTGATGCAAATCAAACTTACGGCAGAGTCACTGTAACTGCAGCTTGGCTCTTACAATATTTAAAGGAGCCCACAACACACTGTACGTTATTGGCTGCTCTTCGCAGCAAATTTACGGTATGCTTCCCGCAGTTCAATGGCTTTTTCTTCCGGAGCCGTCGGATTGCAGTGCGCACCGGCGCCCGTTTCGCTTGATGCGAGAAACTGCTGCTTGTCTTTGGACCGCATGGGCGGGAAGAACTCGATGTGAAAATGAAAGCTGCCGGTATCCTGGTAGCCCACCGGTGCATTGTACATGCACATCATATACGGAAAAGGCGTGTCATACAGGCTGTCATACATGCCCACCGTGCTCCTGACCGTACGCGCAAGGGAGGACTTCTCTTCATCATTCAACTCTGTTATAAAGCCGATATGCCTTTTTGATATGATCTGAGTCTGGTACGCAAAATCCGCAAAGAAGGGGATGATCACGCTGAAGTGCTCGTCCTCAAACAGAATGCGCGATTTGAAATTCTGCTCTGCTTCACGCCAGTCACAGAACAGGCACCGGCCCGTTTTAGCGAAATGCCTTTTCGCGCTGTCCAGCTTTTGCTCCACCTTCTTGGGAATGAACGGGTACGCATAAATTTGACCGTGTGGATGCGGCATGGTTACGCCCACTGCCTCGCCGCGGTTCTCAAAGATCATGATGTACTTTGACTTTTCATACTTCGACAGCTCGTCAAACCGCTCACACCACAGGTCCACAAGCTTTCTGACATGTGAAACGGAAAGCTGAGGCAAGGTAGCGTTGTGTTCAGGCGAATACAGTATGACTTCGCATTTACCGTATGACTTATCTGTTAAGAAGAAGTCGGTCCCTACATCATCCGGCTCAGGCGGGTCCATGGACAGCGCGGGAAAATCATTATCATATTTGAGCACATCATAATTATCCGGCACCCGGCCTGACCCCGGACAAAACGGACACCAGTCCTTTGGCATCTGCGGTCTGTTCTGTCTTGCCGATGCCACCATCAGCCAGTCATTTCTGAACGGGTTATATCTCAGTTCTGCCATCCAAACTCCTCTTCCTTATTTAAAAGCGTACTTCCGCCGGAAATACGCTTTATGGGTTGTACATTATTCCATTATAGGACAATTATTTACCAATCGCAAACCAAAATCAATCAATTACCCCAACTTAGTTCCGGTTTAGTATCAGCGTGTTTGTCAATTAAGCCTTCGCTCTGTTTTTGGACAGCACGTCGAAGCCGACCGCGATCAGCAGGACAAGCCCTTTAATCGTTTGCTGCAGATCGATCGGGACGCCCATGATCGCCATGCCGTTGTTCAAAACGCCCATCAGCAGACCACCAACGATTGCGCCGATAACAGTTCCGATGCCGCCCGTTGTGGACGCGCCGCCGATAAAGCACGCAGCGATTGCATCCAACTCGAAACCATAGCCGCCTTTAGGCGTTGCGGAATTGAGCCGCCCGGTAAACACGATGCCCGCAAGAGCTGACAAAACCCCCATGTTCACATACACCCAGAACAAAACCTTCTTCGTTTTAATGCCGGACAGGCGCGCTGCTTTCGGGTTTCCGCCGAACGCGTAGATGTGTCTTCCGGGGATAGTTTTGTTTGTTATGAACGAATAGATGAGCACCAAAGCCACAACAATGACGAGCACCATCGGAATGCCCCTGTAGACCGCAAGCGCATAGGAGAAGGCCATGATGACGGCGGCGATTAAAATGATCTTTGTAAGGAAGATCCAGAAAGCCGGAACTTCAAAATTGTATTTTCTCCGGTTGCGCCTTTTGCTGATTTCATTGATAATGAACAGTATCGACGCTACCGAACCAGCCAGGAAAGCAAGCAAGTTAAAGGACTTACCGAAAAGCTGAATGCTTGCAATGTCCGGCACAAAACCAGCAGCTAAGAACGTGTATGAGTCAGGAAGCGGTGCCAGGCTCAAACCACCCAGAGCAGTCATGGTTAAGCCCCTGAATATGAGCAGGCCGGCCAAGGTCACAATAAACGCCGGAACGCCTACATATGCAATCCACCAGCCGTGCCAGATACCGATTACCACACCCACCAGCATGGATATTATCAGAGCGGCCCAGACCGGGAAATCCATCTTCAATATCAATATCGCTGATATCGCGCCGACAAACCCGACCACAGAGCCTACGGAGAGGTCAATGTTGCCCATTGTAAGAATACAAAGCAGCATACCGGTTGCCAAAATCATCACGTAGGCGTTTTGTTGTATCAAATTTGAAATGTTCAATGGCTGAAGCAGTATTCCTTTAGTCAGAAACTCAAATATGATTACAACGACAATGAAAGCAATAATCATGGCATATTGACGGATATTTCCCCTGAGCATTCTCCTTAAGCTCTTCATTTCACTACCTCCTTGTTGCTTTGCATAATGCACTGCATTATCTTCTCCTGGGATGCTTCCTTAGTCGTCAGCTCTCCCACAATCGTTCCTCTGTTCATTATGTAAATTCTGTCGCACATACCAAGAAGCTCGGGCATTTCGGATGAAATCATCACAATCGATTTCCCTTTTTCCGCCAAGTCATTGATTATCGTATATATTTCATATTTGGCGCCTACATCAATACCCCTTGTAGGTTCATCCAGTAAAAGAATGTCGGGGTCAGCAAAAATCCACTTGCTGAAAACAACCTTCTGTTGATTGCCTCCAGAAAGATTTCCTGTCTTCTGCAATATGCTTGAAGATTTAATGTTGAGCTTGGCTCTGTAGTCTTCCCCAACTTTTATTTCTAAATTGTCGTCAATTACAACTTTCTTTTTAATCGACGAAAGGGAGGAAAGCGTAATATTGCGTTTTATATCATCGATGAGGATAAGCCCGGCGGTCTTTCGGTCTTCGGTGGCATATGCGATACCGTTTTTAATGGCGTCACTCACGTCATTCAGCGCAAGTTCTTTTCCGTCTTTATGAATCGTACCGGAGATTTTGACGCCGTAAGCCTTTCCAAAGAGGCTCATTGCAAGCTCTGTGCGCCCCGCGCCCATCAGCCCGGCAATACCGATTACCTCGCCCCGGCGGACATTGAAGTTGACATCCCTGATGATTTGCTTCGCATCATCCAACGGGCTGAACACGTTCCAGTTCTTAACCTCGAAACAAACCTCTCCAACCTGATGCGTCCGCTTCGGAAACCGGTCCGTGATCTCACGGCCAACCATCGCTTTAATTATACGCTCTTCTGAAATATCGTCAACGCCCTTTACCATCGTTTCGATCGTTGCGCCATCTCGGATCACCGTAATTTCATCCGCAATCTTTGTAACCTCATGAAGCTTATGGGATATCAGAATACTGGTGATTCCATGCTCCTTCAATTCAACGAGCAGGTCCAAAAGATGGTCCGAATCGTCGTCATTCAAAGCCGCAGTCGGTTCGTCCAGAATCAGTATCTTAACGTCTTTTGCAAGCGCCTTCACGATTTCGACCAGCTGCTGCTTCCCAAGGCCCAGGTCTTTCACCAGCGTATCAGTGTTCTCATCAAGACCAACCTTTTTCAGCATCTCGATGGTTTTTAAGCGGGTTCTGTTCCAGTTAATAATCAAGCCCCCGTCGGATTGTTCATTACCCAAAAAAACATTTTCCGCAATGGATAAACTGGGAATGAGTGCGAGTTCCTGATGGATAATTGCGATGCCTTTCGCTTCGCTGTCGTTGATAAACTTGAATACACAAACCTCTCCTTCAACGACGATATCTCCCTCATATGTGCCGTAAGGATATACTCCGCTCAAAATATTCATCAGCGTAGATTTGCCGGCGCCATTTTCGCCGACAAGTGCATGAATATGTTTGGGCTTTACCTGCAGATTAACATTATCAAGAGCTTTGACTCCCGGAAATGTCTTTGTTATATTGCGCATTTCTAAAATATACTTTTCCATAGTCTGACTCCTTTATTTCTGTGCCCGAACACTAAAGCATCAACCCCAACATACCTTCATATTTTAATCGGCTAGCAGCACTTTGCAGATACTGCTAGCCGATTCCTGAATCCCTCTGACTGTCAGCGCTTTTCGTTATTTAATGTCGTCTTCGGTCAGATATCCAGAGTCGATAACGAGTTCCTGATAGTTCTCAACCGTAACGGTATACGGAACAAGCAGGTACGAAGGAACGATCTTAACGTTGTTGTCGTACGTGGTCGTGTCGTTAATTTCCGGCTCAGTTCCCGCAAGAACTGCGTCAACCATGTCAGCCGCAACCTTGGCAAGGTCTCTGGTGTCCTTCAGTATCGTCGAATACTGCTCGCCAGAAATGATCAGCTTGATGGAAGCAGCTTCAGCATCCTGTCCGGTCACAACCGGCCAATTGTCCGTTCCGGGCTCGTAACCGAAGGAGGTCAGCGAGGAGATGATGCCTCTGGAAATGCCGTCATAGGGCGAGAGAACGCCATCGAGCTGTACGCCGCTCGTGTAGTTCGCAGCCAGCAGCGCATCCATACGGGTCTGAGCCACAGCGCCGTCCCAGCGGAGAGTTCCGATATCAGCCTGCTCAGTCTGGCCGGAGGTAACGATAACCGTGCCAGCGTCAATCAGCGGCTGGAGAACATCCATAGCGCCGGAGTAGAAATAGAAGGAGTTGGTGTCGTCCGGGGAACCCGCAAACAGCTCAATGTGGTAAGGGCCGTCACCCTTCAGCTTTTGGAGGCCTTCCACCAGAGACTCGGCCTGCAGTTTGCCAACGCCCCTGTTATCGAACGTCGCATAGTAGGAAACCGCATCGGTGTTGACCAGCAGGCGGTCATAGGAGATGACCTTGACGCCGCTTTCGCCAGCCTGGTCCAGCGTATCCGAGAGCGTGGAACCGTCAATCGCAGCGATAACGAGCACCTTGGCACCCTTGGTAAGCATGCTTTCGATCTGGGCTTTCTGAGTCGGGATATCGTCTTCCGCAAACTGCAGGTCGACCGTATATCCTCTGTCCTCCAGAATCTGCTGCATCGTCTCGCCGTCTTTGATCCAGCGTTCGCTCGACTTAGTCGGCATCGAAATACCAATGTAGCCACCAGCCTCAGGAGCAGTCGACGTTACAGCTTCAGACACGGGAGCCGCGCTCGATGCCGAAGCCTGTTCAGATTCACCCGACGGAGTGGATGGTCCGCCGCAGCCAACCAGTGCAAACACTAAAGTAAGTGCAAGCGCGAACAATAGGAACTTTTTCATACTCTCTCTCCTTAATATAAGTATAGTTATTGCTCTGAGTAATCAGACTACCAAAGCAATTCGTAAATTCTGAAGATCAAATTAACCGGCCGTCCCTGGCCTGTTCTCCGATAATATATTGGCTTAGCTCCGGGCTGATTTTGGGCCGGAATAAACAATATACTATCTAAAACCATATCCAGATTTGTTCTTTTATTTATTTATACTATCGTTGCGGATTAAAAATTTTCTTTTTTGTTCGTTTGCTATTTTATCATTATGCTTTTAGTATGTCAACACGTACGTACAAGTAATTTTTGTGATTGTTTATATGTTTGTATTTTTATTATTCGTTTCCATATTGTCAAAACCCAATAATTATTCTATTATTTAATGTATAAACCTGAAAAGGCTTGGGTAGCTGGGTATGTTTGCAATTGAACGGATGACAATAATAAAAGATTACCTGATGAAAGACAAACATGTTTCAGTTGCCAGACTGAGCGCACTTTTAAACGTCACCGAGGTAACGGTTCGCCGCGATCTGGAGAAGCTCGAAAAAGAAGGTTTCTTAAAACGGGCTCACGGCGGCGCCGTACTGAACGAGCTGGCAGAGGATACCTACATAGTGGAGCTCCCGCAGGAAGATCAGCACATGCTGCAGCGTCAGGAGATTGCGGACACCGTATTCCACATCATAGCCGACAACGATATTATCATGCTGACGGACGGACTGACCAATCAGCAGATTGCCAAAAAGCTGACTCAAAAGAGCGGCCTCACCGTCCTCACCAACGACTTGAAGATCGCGCTCGAGTTTTCATCATCTCCCAGCAACAAGATGATACTGCTGGGCGGTGACCTCGACGAATACGCCGTATACGGCCAGCTGGCGATCAACAACATGCAGAACTTCTCGCTCAACCACCTGATTGTGGAGGTGGACGGCATCTGCAAGAAGACGGGCATCACCGTCTCCAGCATCAGCAAGGCGTCTTTGATACAGCTGGCATGCAGTACGGCCCAGACCGTATCCGTCGTTTGTCTGGCCGACCATTTCGGGGAGAAATCTTTTTATCGTGTCGGCGGGCTCGAAATCGCTGACAAAATCATTACGAATTCGACTCTGAACGATACGTACAAGGATTACCTGTTTGATTTAAACATTCAATTATATACTTCAGTCGATATTTACGAAGAATAGGTCCGATAAACGTGAAGGAGTATTAAAGAGATGGCCTCAAAGCTTCTACAGCTTGAGAATGTCAGTTTGTCTCTGGAGAACTTCCGTCTCAGTGACATCAATATCGATCTGTATGAGAATGAAATCCACGTGGTGATGGGAGAAAACGGCTCCGGGAAAAGCTTGCTGATGCAGGTGATCAGCGGCTTCATTTCTCCGCATTCAGGACAGATACTGATCAATGACAAGCCGGTCAGAAACAAAGCGTTTTCTTCCGATCTCTTTAAAGACGTCATCTATATCCGTCAGGACGCGACAATGCTGACGCAGCTTTCCATCGCCGAAAACCTGTTCTTTCACAACCTGCCATATAAAAATAAGCTGCTCAAAAGTATCGACTATGACAAGCTCAACTACATGTGCCAGAAGCTGATCGAGGAGCTGAATCTGCCCGTATCTGTGTTCGACAAGGTAGCAACGCTCGGGTTTGCCCAGCGGCAGATCATCGAGTTCTGCAGAGCCTACATTTCGGACGCAAAAATTGTTATTCTGGATGAACCATCGTCAGCCCTCACCCCCAGCGAGCGTGAGCTGCTCTACCGGATCGTGAACAAGATCAAAGAGCGAGGCGCGGGCGTGTTCTACATCACGCACTGTCTGGAGGACGTCTCGCTGCTGGGTGATCGCGTTACCATCATCAAAAATGGACGAATCATGGGGACGAAGATCGTGTCCGAATGCCCGCAGGAGGAGATTATCCGAATGCTCAGCGGACATTACATTAAAAACAGGTATCCCAAGATCGTAATCCGCAAGGGGAAGAACATATTCTCTGTTCGCGATCTAGGCTTTGCCGATAAGCTGAACAACATCAATCTGGACATTTTCGAAGGCGACATACTGGGCATTACCGGGCTGGCCGGTTCCGGGCGTACACTGCTGGCCAACTGTCTGTTCGGTGCGGTGGACAACGTGCGGGGTGACATATTCATCAATGGCAGTAAGGTGGTGCTGGACAGTCCGTATAAGGCGATCAGCAGCGGCGTTGCGCTGATACCCGAGAACCGCCTGACGGATTCAATATTCGGTGCGCTGGACGTTAAAAACAACGTCGCGGTGGCGGCATTGAAGCGTTTTGCCAACTACAGCATGATCAACACCACTTTTCTGGAGCAGGCGGTAGCCGATTACGTGACCAAGCTGAACATACCACAGAGCCCCAACAATAACATACTGGAGTACAGCGGCGGCAACCAGCAAAAAGCGATATTCGCCAAATGGATCATGAGCCGCGCCAAGATATTCATATTGGACGAACCCACACGAGGCCTTGATATCGCCAGCAAAATCGATATCTACAACTCCATCAATGACCTGATCAAGAAGAAAGCCGGAATCATTTTCATATCTTCCGATATCGAAGAAATCCTCGGCATCTGCGACCGGGTGGCGGTACTGGCAGACCGTACGCTGGTATGCAACATTTCCACCAAAGATATCACCGTCGAAAAGGTAATGGAGCTGTCCACCGGCAAAGAGCAGTGATCATTGGTCACGGGTGTATTCAACATTCTCCCTACCGTACATAAAGAGAAAAGCGGCAATCTGATTGCCGCCTTGTACTTGATGCCACTAAACCAACTTTCCAGCACTGCTGATTTCCTATTGCTATTCGGCGCTGGCCTGTTCGAGGGTAGCCACAACTTCCGAAGCCTGCTTTTTCCGTATCATTAACGCTGCGAATACCCCGTTGATTACGAAAAATACCGAGGTTACAAACATTCCGGTCTGCATGGTGCCAAGGGACATTACAAAAGCAACGATGATCGGCGAGAGAATCTGGCCCACAGTTTTTAAAGTCATCAGTATGTTGGTGGAGAACCCGGTCTTTTCCGGATTCATGATCGCCCCTTCACTCAACGAAAGGGGGATGCAGGAGCCACTGACAAGCCCGGTAATCCCGGTGGCCACGCACATTCCCAACGGTTGATTAATGATTAAAGCGACAGCCCAGGTAACCGCTGATATGAAAGCGCCTAGAGCCAGCAAGATGCTGGGCCGGACAGGGAGCAGCGGCGAACCAAAGCGGCTTACCGTCGTCGCGATCCAGAAGATCGACAAGCATATCGCGGCAATTTCCGGACTGTTCAGCGATACGGAGACGTACCGGATTGTCCAGACGATGATCCCGCTTTGCGCCGCTGCGCCGAAGAATATACAGAGCAGGAGAAATACGCTGTACCGGTTACTGAAAAAGTCCTTGATCCCGGCAAGCGTAAGCTTGGGTTCCACACGGTTTGCAACGCTGACCCTGCCTCTTATGTGGCGCGTTACCACCGCGAATTGAGCGATCAGTATAAAGCAGACGACACCCACGATGACATAGATGGACCGCCATTGAAAGCTCTTAAGCAGAGCATGTAAAATGATCGGCGTCAGAACACCGCCGATCCCGAAAATGCCATGCAGGGCGCCCATATGTTTTGACGTTTTGCCATGGTTCAGGTCCGCAAGGAAAGCGCTTTGCGTAGAGTCTACCGCCCCGTGCCCAAAGCCCTCAAAAAAGCAGATCATCAAAAACATGATGAACGGCATCGGGATACCTTTTGTCAGGAGCATTGCGGTGGTTAAAAATCCGCAGGCGATGATGATGTAAGGCTTTTTGATCTTCCCTTGAAAGAAAATCGTAAAAATAAGCGCGGCAAGGGCACCGATACTGATCATACTGCTCATCAGCCCCTCGTTTGTACCTGTCAGCGAATAAGTGCTGATAATATCGCTGAGCAGCACCGCCAGCGTACCGGACCACAGCGCCGTCGCGACCACCGACATCTTCAGCGAGGCATTGTATATTTTAAGATCTTTCGTCTTCAGAAAAACATCTTCTTTCTTTGTTTGTATAAAGTAACAGAAAGGCTTTTCGCCTTTCTGTTATACCATATTTATTTGATTAAGCTAAAGCTTTTTTCGCAACCCGCTTGTTCACCATGGAATCCAGCAGCACTGTTACAATGATCAGCACACCAATGATCGCGTCTCTCCATTCGCTGGGCACCGCCAGCAGGTTCATACAGTTTGAAACGATCGTGATGACGAGCGCGCCCACAACCGTACCCAGAATACCGCCGTGGCCACCGGAAGCACTGGTGCCTCCCATATAAACCGTAGCGAGCACAGGAAGCAGGTAAGCGTTTCCGATATCCGCCTGCACCGCATTCATGCGAGCGACGAAAAGGATTCCTGCAAAAGCAGACAGCATACCGCTCATCACAAACGCGCCCATAATGACCCTTTTGGAGTTGATACCGGACATGGTTGCACAAGTGCGGTTGGAGCCTACTGCGTAGCACTTTCTGCCGAAGTTCGTCTTTCTCAGTACGAATATGCCGATTGCCACCAGAATGAGCATGACCACAATCGGCATCTGCAAAAATCCAAACAGGGTGCCGTTGCCGATGAACCTGAACGCTTCATTAAAATCATAGAGCACATAGCCTTGCAGTATCACATACGCAAATCCGAACACCGCCCACTGCAGACCGTAGGTCGAGATAAAGGACGGAAGCCCTACATAAGCGATCATGTAGCCGTTCAGCGAGCCCAGCAATCCGCCAAGGGCCAGCGCAGCAAGAATAGCCACGATAAAGTTCACGTCGAAGTGCTTCATCAGAATCGATGCAACTACAGCGCAAATGGTCATGATCGATCCGGACGACAGATCCGGGCCATTCGTAATGATCGCAACCGTCTGCCCAATACCGAGAATAATCAGAATGCTGGCGTTCGTCACATTATTGCTGATGTTTCTCCCGCTTAAAAACGACGGATCAATGATGTAGCCCAGTACAATGATCGCAGCCAAAACGGCCAATCTGCTGATTGCGGACATTGAGCCCGCGGGTAAGCGCAGCGCTTTCCTGTTTCTTGCTTCGCTCATTTCTTTATCTCCTTTGACGTGATGCTTACCTGGAAGACGATTGCCAAAATAATGACAGCGCCGATGATTGCCGGCTGCCAAAGGGACGGAATGCGGATAACGTTCAATCCGCTGCGTATCACCGTCAGCAAGGCCACGCCGACTACTGTTCCTTTCACATCACCTTTACCGATGTTCAAGCTTGTACCGCCCAGGATTGTGGCAGCGATGGCTTCAAACTCCCACTTCTGTCCGACAAGCGGATCTGCAACCTCTAGCCTTGCGACCAGGACACAAGCACCAAGACCGGTCAGGAAGCCCGCAAAGGCAAATACGACCCATCTCCAGAATCTTGTATTGATGCCGGAGAGACGAGCACCTTCAACGTTACCGCCGATCGCAAACAGGTATCGGCCCAGCCGCGTGTGGTCCTGAACGACGATGGCAAAAATGAAGATCACCAGACAGCAGATCGCAGCCATCGGAATTGCCTTGTTGATCAGGCTGCCGAGGAAGATAAAGGCTTCGTTAGAAATCGGAATACCCACCTTGTCCGTCGCAACCAGCGCAAAGCCGTAAAAGACGCCCTGAGTACCCAGCGTAACGATAAACGGCTGAAGCCCGCAATAGGAGATCAGAAATCCGTTGACAGCGCCGCAGGCAAACCCGGTAAGCGCACCGAGCAGAATAGCGACCGGAATCGCAAATCCCGCGTTCAGGGCTACGGCAACTGTTACACCGCTGAGCGTTAAAATGCCGCCGAGCGACAGATCGAGTCCCCCACTGATGATAACAAAGGTGGCTGCGGCGGATACAACCAACAACACGGACCCTTGCTGCAGCAGAATCAGCAGATTCCGCATGGTCAAATACTGATCTGTGATGCAGCTGAAGAGGATGACCAACAGCAGTATAAACCAGACAACGATCGGAATTTTCTTGAACGCAGACCTCACTTTACTCATGGTCGACCTCCTCATTGATAGCTCCCTCCATCGCGTAGGAAATGATCAATTCCTGCGAGGCCTCGCTCGAATCCAACTCACATACAATCCTTCTGTTTCGCATGACATAAATTCTGTCGCTCATCCCGATGACTTCCGGCAATTCGGATGATATCATCAAAATCGCTTTGCCTTCTTTTACGAGCTCGTTCATCAGCGCATAGATCTCGCCTTTCGCGCCTACGTCGATGCCGCGGGTCGGTTCGTCAAATATGATAATATCCGCTTTTGTGCACAGCCATTTTGCCAGAACAACCTTCTGCTGGTTTCCACCGGACAGGTTCCCTGCCAGCTGTTCTCTTGAAGGAGTGACAATATTGATGTCCTTGATATACTGATCAACGACTTTCTTTTCTACCTTGGAACGGATCACACCGGATGGCTGCAGTTTTTTCATGCTGGACATGACAACATTCTGCGAAATCGGAAGAATAAGCGACAACCCCTGCCGTTTTCTGTCCTCCGGCACCAGCGACAGACCGCGGTCGATGACCTGCTGAGGGGTCATGTTCTTCCCCACCTCTTCACCAAACAGATAAATCTTGCCGTCATCATAGCTATCCACATGGAACAGCGCGCGTACCAGCTCCGTGCGGCCTGCGCCGACCAAGCCGGCCAGCCCGATAATCTCGCCTCTGCGCAATTCAAGATTGATATCTTTCAGCTTTTCTTTTGAAGAAGACAGATTTTCAACTTTCAATGCCACCTCGCCGGGTGTCTGGCGGTCTCTCTTATACAGGTCGGTGATTTCACGGCCGACCATCATTTTGACCATTTCATCGGTGGTGATCTCTTTAACGCCGCGGGTGGCAATAAACTTCCCGTCCCTGAGGACCGTAATCCGGTCGCCGATGATCGGAATCTCCTGCAAACGATGGGATATGTAAATGATGCCGATTCCCTTCGCTGTCAGCGAGCGAACGATTTCGAACAGTTTTTCAATTTCCAGATCTGTCAATGACGCGGTGGGCTCATCCATGATCAGTATTTTCAGATCATGTGTCAGCGCCTTGGCGACTTCGACCATCTGCTGCTGCGCAACCGGGATGGAATTTGCCAGCGCATGGGTGTCAACGTTCATCTTCATGCTGGAAAGCAGCTCTTTCGCTGTCTCATGCATCTTCTTCTTGTCAACCAGCACGCCTGCTTTACGCGGCATGTGATTGATATATATATTTTCTGCTACCGTTAAGTACGGTACGAGATTGAACTCCTGATAAATGATGCCTATGCCGTTTTTCTGGGCAGAAATAGGATTAAAGCGCGTTACTTTTTTCCCATCAACGAACAATTCTCCGCCATCGGGAGAATAGGCACCTGCAAGGATTTTCATGAGCGTGGATTTACCTGCGCCGTTTTCACCAATCAGCACATGCACTTCCCCGGGCTTCAGATTGAAACTCATATCGTCTAAAGCCTTGACCCCGGGGAAAATTTTGGTAATATGATTCATTTCCAGTAAATAATTATTTTCCATAGCCGTCCGATCCTTGTTTCTATGAATATATCGCAGACATCTACACAACAATTCCGATCCACACAGAAGAGGCAGTTCTAAAAAGGAAAAGCTCCGGCCGAGATGCCTGGCTTTGAGTTGCCCGCGCCCAAACAGGCCGGAGCTTCATCCTTTAAGATCAATCGCTTGATGCGACTGCGTCAGCAGAGTTGCTTATTTGTTCTGTAATGCTTCCGGACGCTCGTCCATCTCTGCCAAGTTGTCCTGCGTGACGATGGTGATGGGGCAGTTGATCTGGCGCGGAACGCTTTCGCCGTTCAGTGCACGGATAGCCGCCACAACGCTCAGGTACGCCTGGTAATATACGCCCTGGGACACCGTGAACACTTCAGAACCGTTCTGGACAGCCGTGAACTGGGGTTCCTGTACGTCGAAACCGCTGATCAGAACCTGGCCTTCTCTGCCGGCTGCCTTAACCGCTTCAACAGCGCCTTCAGCCTGGTTGCCGCCGACTGCCACGATCGCAGTAAGGTCATCGCCCCACTTCGTGATGTAGTCTTCAGCCAGCTTGCGGCCTTCGTCAAACTGCCACTTCGTTACGCCGGATTCCACAACGATGTCCGGATATGCTTCGGCAAATCTGTCCATGCAGCCCTTGGTCCGAAGGTCTGAGGTCGCCTGTCCGGGCACACCTTCCATGACGAGCACATGGCCTTTGCCGCCAATGAGTTCAGCCATCTTGTCCGCGATCATGACGCCCACCTGGGTGTTGTCAACGCCAACGTAGGTCAGGTAGTCCACATCGGACGGTCCCATCGTGTTATCATAAATAACCGGTATGCCAGCTTCGATCAGGTCTTCCACGGGGCCCTTAACCGCTTCCGTGTTAGCCGGGGCCAGGATAACCGCATCAACGCCGATGGTGATCAGGTCTTCCAGTATTCTCTTCTGCTCTTCAACGTTGTCAGCCTTGCTGGGCGAGAAGTCCAGAATGTTGACACCAAGCGCTTCGCCTGCTTTTTTCGCAGCGATGATGTGAGATTCCCAAACAGGGATAGCCGCGCTCTTCACGACGACCGCGATGGTATATTCCTTCGCAGGAACAGCATCATAACCAAAATCTTCGGCATTGATGCTGCCTTCAGAACCCACCATCACCGGGCCTTCAGCTACAGGTGCTGATGCCTCTACACTGGCGGACTCACCCGCAGCTGCACTCGTCTCCGTCGACGGCGCCGAGCTCTGCGACTGAGCCGACTGACCACAGCCAATCAGCATAAAGCCCATCGCGAGAACCAAGAGCAGACATAACAGTTTTTTCATCTCATTCTCTCCTTTAATTATTCGGTATATTGAAGATGGAACTGTTGCTCCATCTTCAAACTTTTCAGGCCTGAGCCTGATGATTCCTTGAAACTCATGCTTATGCGGAAAGCGGGAAAGCCAGCGTGGTCATGATGCTGTTGGCGCTCTGCGTGGTATCCACACGCGTATACTGAATCACGACCGGAACAGACGCATTTACCACTGCCGCATAGGGAACTCCGCGCGGGATATGTTTGCCGTTGATGTCGGTCAGGCGGTCCATCCGAATGTGATGGGTGCGCTCGGCCGCGCAGACAGCCTTAATCCCGCTGATCGGCGCACGATCTTCGTAATACAGAACAAACTCCACTGTACATTCCTGATCAGAAGTATTCAGCACGCAGATCGACTCATGGCTGACATAATGCCCTTCAGAAGTGATTTCCGGCCAGTACATATCCGGAATGAGCCAGGTTGTATTTCCGACAGGTGCCATAACTGTGTTGCTCCTTCTGTTGAATATAGTGCCGCAGCCAATCTCAATGTGGATTACCGCAGGGACAGGGCCCTGCTTTCGTAACCCTTTACCTGTTCGATCCACGCCCGTCCCACAGGAACGCCGGAAGTCAGGCAATAGTAATCCCATACCGCCGAGAACGGAAGCGACTTGTTCTCTTCATGAAGCGCCAGCCGCGCGGTGTAATCTCCGCGGGTCTCGGCGTCCCGTCCGTCCTTAAGCGGCGTCAGGCATGCGTTCAAAATGGCCTTCCTCGGATTGCGGGTACCAATCACCCACGCCGCGATGCGGTTGATGGATGCGTCAAAGTAGTCCAGTCCGATATGCACCTTGTCTTCAAACCCGTTATGGATAATTTCATTCATGATGTTCTGCAGCTCGTCATCCCAGACGACCACATGGTCGCTGTCCCAGCGCACGCCGCGGCTGACATGGAGCATGACACCTTCCACAAACGGAACGATCGCCGTCAGCTTGGAGCCGATGGACTCCGTGGGATGGAAGTGGCCCGCATCCAGACACACGTACTTGTTATTCTTCATGCAGTAGCTGAGCGCGAACTCGTGGCTTACAACCGTATAGCTCTCAATGCCAAAACCAAACAGCTTGCTTTCCAGAGAATCCGCTTCGTAAGCCGGATCAATCTTCTCAGCAAATATCTGATCCAATGAATCCATCATGCGAAGGCGCGGTGCAAGCGTATCGGCCGGGATATCCTTGTATCCGTCAGGCATCCAGAAGTTCGTGATGCAGGGCGTACCCAGCTGCTTCCCGAATTCGGCGCCGATCTCGCGGCAGCGTTTGCTGTGCTCCACCCAAAACTTCCTTTTGCTGTCGTCTGCACTGGCCAGAGAAAAATCCCCGTCCATTTGGGGATGTGAAAAGAATGTCGGATTAAAATCCAGCTGAAGCCCGCTCTCTTTCGCCCAGTTCACCCAGTTCTGGAACATATCGATGGTGTAAGCATCGCGGTCAACCTTTTTCCCATTTGGTTCGGCGTGGCAGGAGTGCAACGCCACGCGGGTTGTTCCGGGTATCATGGAGAGCGCTTCGGTGATGTCCCCCCGTAGCTCATCAGCAGTGCGCGCACGCCCCGGATAATTTCCTGTGGTCGCGATTCCGCCTGTCAGCGTGCCCGTACCGTCGAACCCGATCAGATCGTCTCCCTGCCAGCAATGCATGCTGATCGGGACGGCGTCAGCCTTTTTAATCGCCGCATCCGTATCAATTCCCTGGGCTGCGTACACTTCTTTTGCGTACGCGTAACCCTGTAAAACAGTCTGTTCTTTCATGGCAACTCCTTACTGATCAGTGTTAAGACTTCTCCATTACTTCCAGTAGACGAATTTCTTTAGCTGTGCAAGCTTCTCGATAATATCTTCCGGCATCGGCTTCTCAATGCAGTCGATGCACTCGGCGAGATGGCCCATGTTGTCAAAGGACGCAATGGGAACCGACGGGAAGAGCTTTTCCGCCATGATATACATATAAGAAAGATCCATGTAAGAATATTGCCCCTCCGCGACTACGGTCTTTACGAGCTCATAGATCGCATCGTTGGATGCATTCGAGTAAACATCCGTCACGCTGGCCGGCAGATTTTCTCCGGCTGCCCGACGTGCGAAATAGCCCTTGGCAATGGACATATAGGCCATGATATTCATGCCGGTTTCCGCGCTGTATGCACGGGTTTCTTCGTCCATGAGGATGAAGGTTTTATCAGCCAGATTGTAGAAGTTGATATCCGCCAGACTCCACATCAGCTGGTTGCAGCTGAAGCCCTGAAGCCCATGCGCTTTGCAGTAGCTTTGCGCCTCTTTGATGCGCGGCAGCGCCCAGTTCGAGCATCCGTAGTAACGAATCTTTCCGGCCTTTCGGGCATCGTCCAGACACTCCATGATCTCCGCAACCGATGTATTAGGATCGTCGCGGTGCAGAAAGTACAGATCGATGTAATCCGTGTTCAGGTATTCGAGACTTTCGCTGATATCCTTGTCGATGCACTTTTTGTTGACGCGCGGGATGTCCATGTGGCCCCAGTCCGGGTGCGCGCCTTTGGAGGCGAGAACGAACTGGTCACGGTTGCCGTTTTCCTTGATCCACTTGCCGATGATGCGTTCGCTGATGCACTTGGGGCCATCGCCCCAGTCGCCATAGATATGGGCGGTATCTATAAAGTTACCGCCTTCATCCAGGAACTTGCTGATCTGCGCCTTGGCGTCCTGTTCGGACATGGCCGTACCATAGTTGACCGTACCCAGGCAGACAGGTGATACCGTAAGGTCTGTATTATTGAACTTAATATATCTCATCAGTTTTCTCCTTTCGCGGAGTGTTCTTGCCGCGATTACTGTTCCTGCTTCATGACATACTTCCGGTACAGGGGCAAATAGATCTCCTGATCGCGGATTACGCAGCCGGACTGCACATGCCCCTTCTGGATGAGGTCGTAGCACTTGTCGCAGGTAATGCAGCACTTCGAACGGATCATATTGCCTTTTTTCATGATATCTTCAGCAAAATCGGGGTACGCAAACCCCTGCCGCCCAAACCCAGCAAGATCAAACCAGCCTTCCTTGATGCCGCCTGCGCCGACTGCTCCGCCGAATTGTTCGAGCCAGGTAAGGCCTGTGCAAACGAACGTTCCACCAGGAACGGCTTTCTTGATGCGGCGGGTCATATTAAACAGCGCGTACGTCCCCTTATACGGTTCGACGACAGCGTCATCTTCAAGCTCAGCCAGATAGCCGCGGCCGGTAGGCTGATAACGGGGCATCATCGTGGACAGGTTAATGAGGTCTACGCCTTCCGCAACCAGCATGTTGCACAGCTTAATTACTTCCTCCGGGTCGGGCTCCATGACGCCTTCCTCCTGCTTCATGCCCCAGCCATGCGGCCACGGGATGCAGTCGTACGCGTTCAGGCGGACGCAGATATCAATCTTGTCGCCGCAGCGCTCTTTGATGCCATGGACAATATCGAATGTCGCGCGGGTACGGTTCTCGAAGCTGCCGCCGTATTTGCCAGGCCGGTTGTAAGCAGCCAGCAGTTCACGGAGTATATATTCGTGGCAGATCTTGACGTCAACGGAATCGAAGCCGCATTCCACCGCCAGCTCCGCACCGCGAATGAAGCCTTCAACGATCTCTTCAATTTTCTCATCGGTTGCGAACGTAATCGTACCCGCCTGTCCGTCGATCGAATTGTGGTGGTCGATATACGGGTTGGCTACAACGGCAAGCGGGGTGGATTTCCACTCGGCATTCGTGCTGCGGCGGCCGGAATGGGTCAGCTGCAATACATTGTAGGGTTTCCTGCCATACTTCGCGATCGCCGCCGCGTCACTCTCCTCCACCAAACGCCTGATCTCAGGAACGGTCTCTTTCTTTATAATCATCTGCAACGGGTTGCAGCGGCCATCGTCGGCAACCGTGATCGACTCGTACCAGATCAGACCTGCACCGCCCTCGGCATACCGCTTATAACGGCGGAAAATCAAATCGGACGGATTTCCTTCCTTTGTTCCGTCAAAGCCCTCCAGTGGCTGGATGACCATGCGGTTGGGAATTACATGCCCGTTGGCCAGCGTCAATGGCTCCATGAGGATGGAAAGGTCGTCAGAAATCGGGAAGTTCATGCCATCCGCAGCCATCGCCGCCGAAAAATCTGCATTCGTTTTTAAGGAACTGAATTTGTAGGGCTTGTAGACTTTCTTCATGGTAAGTTCTCCTGTTGCAATATAATTAGTGGGTCTTATCAAGCGGGGGAACTGTGATGGCGCAAAATACGCAATCCTCTTCGCAATCGTTCGTAACGGCATGAACATCGCCCGCCTGAACCAACAGGGCGTCGCCTTCATGCAGCACGTGAAGCAGTTTTTCGTGTGCGCTGACTTTCATTTCCCCTTTTATAATGTAAAATATCTGATCAGAATTCTCGTGAACTTCATCTACGCTGTATGAACCTTTTCCCAGTGTCGATAGTGTAACGTTGGCATGCTTGGAGCCGTTTTCCGGGTTGAAAATAACCTGCGTAGTCATGCTGAAGTGGTCGAAAGGCGTATACTTTTCACCTGTCTCTTTGCGATAAACTTTCATAGTTTCATTGCCCCTTTATACGTGGATAATCAGTAACTGCATTTTCAACTGCATATGTTTTCAGAACAATACTCTTTGTTGTTTACTCGTAAGGAAATTGCTTGGTGTATATCCATGTTGGCGATTAGCCGCTTGACCAACATTTTATTGAATTTTAGCATGCAATTTTAGCTTTGTCAACTGTTGTTAGCGTTAAATTTGATGTGTTGATCTAATCATTTATCTAAATTTTATAAATATTTAGAATATTTTTGATTATTAAAGCCCAATTTGAGCGCATTTACGGCCTATTTTCTAATATTTAACGCCAATCTCATATTTTTTAGACTGTACTAAAATAGTAAACTGTTTAGTACGCTATTTTACTTTTACAGCCATCTATCCCATGTTTTAATTTGTTTTCCGCTAAATGTTTAGAGGTAGTTAGCTTAAGTTTGACTAAAATTTTAGCTTGCCTTTTACTGAACTCTAGTATATAGTTATTGTACAGAATCAGTAGAGCCTATTGGGTGAAGCTTGATAGACCCTATTTGGAGGGAGTATATGAACCTAAAAGAAATCGCCAATCTGGCCAATGTATCGCCTGCAACAGTCTCGCTGGTACTGAACAGCCGCGAAGGTGTGGGCCAGGAAAAACGCCAGCAGATTGAAAAAATTCTCGAAGAAAACGGCTATCGAATCAACAGCCGCACCGATACGAAAACCAAGAGAAATATCCGCTTTATTAAATATAAGAAGCACGCGTTGCTTGTCGATGGCAATCCTGGGTTTGTCAACGCCATTATTGATGCCATCGAGAAGGAATGCCGCAGGCAAGGTTACAACCTGATTATGACGGCTTATGGCGAAAACCAGCTGGACGAGATGTCCCGGCTGATTGAACAGAATCCGACGGATGGCGTGCTGGTCTTAGGAACGGAGTTGACCGCCGAGGACCTTGATGGCCTGTCAAACTTATCTGTCCCTATTGTAATTATTGATAACTATTTACCGATGTCGGATTACAACTGTATCACCATGAACAATGAGGAAGCGATTTTTCGCTCCGTTTCGTACCTCGCCTCCCTTGGGCATCCGAAGATCGGTTTTATCGCCAACGAACTGCCGTCCAGCAACTGCAATGCGCGCAGGCGGGCATTTGAATACTCGCTCGAGCAAAAGGGATACCCGTTCGATTCCTCGCTAATCTATACGGTTCATCCTACGCCGGATGGCGCTTACCAGTCCATCCGCACCATGCTGGAAAGCGGCATCAAATTTCCGTCAGCACTGGTTGCCAACAACGACAGCATTGCGCTCGGAGCCATGAAAGCTTTTAAGGAATTCAAGATCCGCATTCCGGAGGAAATCTCTATCGTCGGTTTCGACAGCATTCCGTTCTCCACGATCTCCGATCCGCCGCTGACGACAATGGAGGTATCCTGTGCGGAGATGGGAATCTGGGCGGTCCGCATTCTTTGCGACCGGATTCAGTATCCGTTCTCTTCCGTTACCAAGGTTCAAATCGGCACAAAGCTGCTGGAACGCAACAGCGCAGCGTCCTTTAACCCCAGATATCAAAACAGCCATCTGTTATAAGACTATTAGACATCTCAAGGGGGAGCGAACGGATGAAGTACTATATCGGGCTCGATAACGGCGGCACGACGACAAAAGCCGCGTTGTATACAGTAACCGGCGAGGAAGTCGGCGTTGCCTCAGCCAATACGGAAACAGAATCGCTGCACAGCGATTACGCAGAGCGGGATATGGAAGCGATGTGGGAAGCAAATTGCCGCGTCATCCGCTCCCTGCTGGAGAAAACAGGCGTCTCCAACGAGAATATCCGCAGCCTCGCGGTTTGCGGCCATGGCAAAGGGCTTTATCTTTGGGGCAAGGACAATAAGCCGGCCCGCAAAGGAATCGGTTCAACGGACAACCGCGCATGGGAATATCCGCTTAAATGGGAGAAAGACGGCACGGCAGAAAAGGTCTTCTCATTAAGCTGTCAGCATATCATGTCCTGTCAGCCGGTATCCCTCCTCGCGTGGCTCAAGGATCACGAACCACAAACACTCAAAAACGTACAATGGATATTCTCCTGCAAGGACTACATTCGGTTTCGCCTCACCGGGGATGCTTACGGCGAGTATTCCGATTATTCCGGAAGTAACCTGATGAATCTGCACACGCGCAGCTACGACCGCAACCTGATGGCGCTTTTCGGACTGGAAGAGCTGACCGACGCGCTGCCGCCGCTGAGAAGCGCCGCTGATGTTTGCGGCACGATCAGCGAAGAATCCGCTGTCAAGACTGGTTTAAAAGCGGGCACGCCCGTTGCCGGCGGCCTGTTTGATATCGACGCCTGCGCGCTTGCCGTGGGCATCACGGACGACACCAACATATGCATGATTGCAGGCACCTGGAGCATCAACGAATATATCCGGAAGACCCCCGTTACCGACGGTACTGCGTTTATGAATTCGCTGTTCGCGATGAAGGAATATTACCTGATTGAAGAGTGCAGTCCGACATCGGCGGGCAATCAGGAGTGGTTTTTAAAGACGCTTTGCCCGGAGCTGCTGTCGAAGGCGGCTGAGCGTGGCGAAAATGCTTACGACGAAATCAACCGGCAGATTTCAGAAATCCCCGCAGACGAATTTTGCCCCGTCTTCTTGCCCTTCATCCTTGGCACGAACGTGCATCCCAACGCGAAAGGCTGCTTTATCGGGATTGGCGCCAACCATACGCGCGCCCATATTCTGCGCGCCGTGTACGAAGGCGTATGCTTCTCTCACAAATATCATCTGGACAAGCTGCTGAAAACCCGGGAGGACATACCCAAAGGTATCCGATTATCGGGTGGCGTAGCCAAATCCGCGGTCTGGACGCAGATGTTCGCGGACGTGATGGGTCTGCCTGTAGAAACGGTTTCCGCTAAGGAGGCCGGGGCGCTAGGCTCCGCTATATGCGCTGCGGTCGCTTCGGGTGATCATCCGTCCATCGAAAGCGCAATTCAGGCGATGACGCACGTCTCGGCAAAGGTTCTGCCGAACCCCGGGAATGCAGAAGCTTATCGAAAAAAGTATGCGGTTTATTTAAAAGCAATCGAAAGTCTGGACGGCATCTGGAACGACATACAGCAGCTGCAGTAGCTGGGAATTAGCGTGCTATCAGCAAAATATACCCGCGCTCAACCAGGGATAGTATAGATGCCGAGGCGTATTTTATTTTTGCCCTGAAACAAATAAGGAGGTTTTATGAAAATTGCGCTGATCAATGAAAACAGCCAGGCCTCAAAAAACAGCTTGATCGAAGCAGTACTGCGCAGCGCCGTAGAGCCTATGGGGCATTCCGTTTTTAATTACGGCATGTATTCTGACGACTCGCGCCCGCTCGGGTACGTACACGTCGGGATTCTGGCGGCGGTCCTCCTCAATTCCGGCGCTGTGGATTACGTCATCACCGGCTGCGGCACAGGACAGGGGGTACTCGTCGCATGCAACGCGTTTCCGGGCGTCCAATGCGGCTTCGTAAAGGACCCTGTGGATGGGTTCCTGTTTTCGCAGATCAATAACGGCAATGCGGTTTCGCTGCCGTACGCGAAGGATTTCGGCTGGGCGGCTGATCTCAATCTCAAAAGTACGTTCATCAGCCTTTTTGATCACGAGCCGGGTGCGGGTTATCCGCCCGAAAATGCCGAATCGGAAAAGGCGTTTAAATGCATTATGGACAGCATGAAAACTGTCACCCACCACGACCTTATAACCATTCTGGACGGACTGGACCGCGAGCTCGTGCTGACTGCTCTTGGAACCGAGCACTTCCGCGAAATGTTCTTCGAAAACTGCCGCGACTCCGCAATCCGCAGCAAGGTTGAGGAATTGCTCGCTTAGTATGGTTATTAACAGCTAAATCGGAGGAGAGAATGGCGAATTATCAGGTTGGCTTATATGAGAAAGCCATACCGGCAGACCTGTCTTGGAAGGAGCGCATGGAAGCAGCCGGGGCCGCCGGTTTTAACAGCATTGAATTATCCATAGACGAAACGGAAGCGCGGCTCGCCCGACTGGACTGGTCTAAACGCGAAAAAAAAGAGCTGTTGAGCGCTATGCTGGATACAGGCATCCCCTTCAGCGGCATCTGCTTGAGCGCACACAGGAAGTACTCTCTTGGAAACAACGACCCTGCGCTGTGGTCACGCGGCCTTGCCATTATGGAAAAAGCGCTTGCTCTTGCCTGCGATCTGGGAATCCGCTATATCCAGCTTGCAGGCTATGACGTATATTATGAACCGTCTTCTGCGGATACGGCCACGCGTTTTAAAGACAATCTGGCGAAGTGTGTGGAGATGGCCGCCAGGTATGGTGTTTTGCTGGGGTTCGAGACAATGGAAACCCCGTTTATGGATACCGTGCAAAAAGCAATGGCTTATGTCGATGCGATTGGGTCGCCATATCTGGGTCTCTACCCGGACCTTGGAAACCTGACTAATGCTTCGTTGCTGTATGGCCATTCGGTTCCGGATGACCTGAAAACCGGAGCCGGGCATTATATCGCAATCCACATGAAAGAAACCCGGCCGGGTGTGTACCGCGATGTGCCTTTCAAAACGGGCCACGTGGACTTTGGCACCATACTCCCGGCCTGCTGGCAGCTAGGCGCTCGCCGGTATGTAACGGAACTATGGTATCAGGGAAGCGACGCGTGGCGGGACGATATCCGGGACGCCGCAGCGCTGGCTCACGGAATTTTGCAACCGCTTGATAAGGAGTCTGAAAATGCTTGAGAAATTAAAAGAGATCGTATACCAGGCCAACATGGAACTGCCCCGGCGTGGATTGATCACGTACACTTGGGGCAACGTCAGCGGTATCGACCGCACCAGCGGCCTGATCGTAATCAAGCCTTCCGGCGTCTCGTACGACCGGCTAACGGCGGAAGACATGGTCATCGTCGATCTTTCCGGCAATGTAATAGAAGGGCAACTGCGTCCATCCTCCGATACGCCGACGCATATCGAGCTGTACCGGGCGTTCCCGGCACTGGGCGGCATCGTTCATACCCATTCGACCTATGCCACCGCATGGGCGCAGGCCGGTAAAAGCATCCCCTGCTTCGGTACTACGCATGCGGATTATTTCTATGGCGACATCCCCTGCACGCGCGCATTGACGGAAAGCGAAATCGAGGCCGAGTACGAGAAAAATACGGGTATTGTAATCGAGGAGACTTTCAAGGGTCTGGACCCCGTCGCAATGCCGGGCGTTTTGTGCAAGAATCACGGGCCGTTCACATGGGGCAAAGATGCGGATGAAGCCGTTCACAACGCGGTTGTGCTGGAAGAGGTCGCCCGCATGGCGATGTTTACTTGCCAGATCAACGATCAGGCCACACCTGCGCCGCAGGTATTGCAGAACAAGCATTACCAGCGTAAGCACGGCAAAAATGCATATTACGGACAAAAGTAGATAAGCTTTCGGGTTATGGTTTGCTGATTGGCTGCTCACAGGTGTTCATCAGGGGATGATGCCTGCGGGCAGCTTTTATTATTGCTTCACTGGTATCAGCCGCATTTTGCTAAAGAGTTGCGCTGATAAGCCCACTGTTCTCCCAATCGCTTCTCGCGCATGTAGCCCAGAGGCGTTACAACCATTTCAAACGGTTTCAATACTGCCCTGTTCATCGCTTCTCCCAACGGCTCTTACAGACTTGTCAACAATAATAAGCGCCAACAGCGCAAACACGATTACGATTTGAAAAAACACCAGATTATGGACTCCTGCAGTTTGTGCACCGTCTTTCAGAAAGATACCATTTGCGGCGGATGCAAGTATTGCGCTCAGATATTGAAAGGTTCTCATCAGTCCGGTCGAAGAGGCCAATTGCTCCGGCATAGCCTGATGGTAGAGTGCGTTTTGATTAGCGAGATTGTTGAGGCCCTGCGGAATGCCGAAAACAGCCGTTATAACCAATAAGAAATGACAGAAGCGGTATCGTGCAATACACTTCCTATATACATATCCCAATATCTGTCGTCGTCGGGAACCATATCTACTTCAGCACCGCATTTTGGGCATTGACCATAATAATTAATGTTTCTTGCTATATTATCACCTTGCACATTTATTCTGCCATTACAATAGATACATTCGATAATATCCATATTATACCTATTTCATCGCCGCTTCCAGCCGATTGCCCTCCACCAGCCGGAAAAGAGTTTTAAGCTGCTCTGGCGTGTAGACGTTAGCTTCATGCTCGATTTTTTTCGGGCGGTCAACACCTTCCATCGGATTCTTCAATATGTATTCCTGCCGAACGGCTGCTTTCAGCGCCGAATTGAGCAAATCATGATGCTTAAGCACAGTGTTTGGAGACAGGTTATTCTCTTCCATCAGCGTCATGTAATACTTCTGGATATGCATGGGCTTAAGCCTTTGCAGCTTTAATTTCCCCAAGAGTGGAACGATGTATCGGTCGATCATGTTGATATATCCATAGGCACTGGTTTCCGCAGCCCGAGGCATATACATGTTTTTTCATCCAGTAAGACAACCACTCGGCCAAAGTCATCTCTCGAGGCTTACCGACCGTACCGTCCTCCATTGCCACATCATGACGAGCCAGCATCAGCTCGGCTTCTTTCCGGCTGGCGAATGTTTTGTGCTTGCGGACACGCCGTCCGTTTTCATCAAAACCGTATTCAAAACACACTCGGAATTTTCCGTTTTCCAGTTGCATCACAGAGCCATGAGCCATTGAAAAATCACCTCGTTTTTCGGACAGAAGTTTGTCTACTTTTACCTCTATGTCTACTTTTATATTGCGGCTTTTTCAAATTGTCTACTTTTGTGTCTACTGAAATTTAAACGGATTTAAAATATCTATATATGGTGCCTTCTAACGCAGAAAAACCACCACATATGGCGGTTTTTCGTTCATTTTTTGGTGGAGGCGAGGGGAGTCGAACCCCTGTCCGAAAGTCCCAGTTCTTGATCTTCTCCGGGTGCAGAACGTGTATTTAAACCATTTCCCTCCACACACCCCCGCGCTCAGGGTCGTGCTTGCGGTAGCTTCATAATCCCTTCCTCCGCTCAAAGCTTTGCGGAGGCGGTGCCCCTAGTTAATGATGCCCTGGCCCCGGCGGTTAGGGTGCCACCGGCAGGACATTACACTGCCTTAAGCAGCAGCGTAAGCTAGTTGAGAATCGTCTGCAACTAAATTTAGGTCCGGCTTTTTAACGCAGCATTCCGGGACTGCGACCCGCTTATCAAGCTCCGGCAAACCCCCGTCGAAAGCCATGTACGCCCCCATGTTATACCCCAGCGAGCTTAGCTCGCCGGGGGCCCCATGTATCACCTCAATAAAAGCTTCGTTTTATTGAGGCCCCGGTTGTTTACCCGTCCAGCCTTGGACGTTATTGATTGTTACCGCGCCATCTTCATGGCGATTTCCTTGCTCCGCTGCGCATCACGCTCTGCGATGCTTTGACGCTTGTCGTACAGCTTCTTGCCTCGCGCCACGCCGAGCTCCATCTTGACCTTACCCTTCTTCAAGTATACTGCAAGCGGCACCAGCGTCAAGCCTTTCTGTGTGACCAAACTGTAAAGCTTGGCGATCTCCCGCTTGTGCAGCAGAAGCTTACGTTTACGGTTCGGGTCTTCGTTGAAGACGCTCCCTTTTTCGTACGGCGTGACATGCATACCGTTCACAAACGCCTCACCCGCTTCAATACGCACAAACGCATCCTTGATGTTGGCCTGGCCGCCGCGGATGGATTTGACCTCGCTGCCCACGAGCACAAGGCCGGCTTCCACGGTCTCATCGATGAAGAAATCGTGGTATGCCTTCTTATTCTTGATTAAGATTTTAATGCCTTCGCCCACTTAATCTCACCTCGCCGGTGCGAATTCAATCCTTGGCGGATACACGTCGACGCGCTCCACGCGGATGCGCATCTCGTCCCCGAGGCTGATCTTTCTGCGCGTGCGTTCGCCGATCACGCAGTACTGCTGTTCCATCCACACATAGTAGTCGTCCTGCAGGGATGATAATGGTATCACACCCTCCACAGTATTGTCAAGCTGCACGAAAATGACATTCCGCGACACGCCGCTGACCACGCCGTCGTAGATCTCACCCTCTCTGCCCTGCATGTATTCGGCCTTTTTGACGTCATCCACCATGCGTTCGGCTTCCATCGCGGCGCGTTCCCGCGTGCTGGACTGCCTTGACGCATGCTCCACGATGGCCTCCAAAGCCAGCACATGCTTTTCCGTCATTTTCCCCGCGAGATCGTCCTTGATGATGCGGTGCACCATCAAGTCCGGATATCGGCGGATCGGCGACGTGAAGTGGCAGTAATATCGGAAGCTCAGGCCAAAGTGGCCCTTGCACTCCGGGCTGTACTCCGCCTTCTTCATGGAACGCAGCAGCACCTCGCTGATGATATTCTCATGCGGCGTGCCCCTCACTTCGTTCAAAATCGTCTGCAGCTTCTTGGGATGCACATCCTCCAAGGGCCCACGCAGTTTGCCGAAGTTGGAATAGAATGCCGCAAACGCGCTCATCTTCTCGTTATCCGGCGCTTCGTGCACGCGGTAGACGAACGGCAGCTCCCGCAGGAAATACGTCTCAGCCACAGTCTTGTTGGCGGTCAGCATGAACTCTTCGATCAGCCGCTCTGCGTCGCCGCGCTGGCGCGGTTTGACTCCGGTCACGCGCCCATCCGCGCCGTATGTAAACGCAGCTTCCTCCAGTTCAAAGTCGATGCTGCCTTTCTCCTCGCGGCGGTTGCGCAGCACCTCGGCCAGCTCCTTCATCAGCATCAGGTCATCGCAGATGTCCGCATACCGTTTTGTCAGCGCAGCATCGCCTTCAAAGATCGCGTTGACATCGCTGTACGTCATACGGTGCTTGGAACAGATGACGCTTTGCGCGATGTGTGAGTCTGTCACGCGGCCATGCGCATCAATCTTCATCACGCACGACAGCGTCAGCTTATCCTGCCCTTCGTTCAGCGAACACACGCCGTTGGACAGCGCATGCGGCAACATCGGGATCACGGTATCCGCGAGATACACGCTCGTACCGCGATGCAGTGCCTCTTTATCCAACTTGCTGCCTGCCTTCACGTAGTCCGCCACGTCCGCGATGTGTACGCCGAGTTCCCACGTATCGCCTGTTTTTTTCACTGATACGGCGTCATCCAGATCCTTGGCATCCGCTCCGTCAATGGTGATGATCGTCTGGCCCCGGTAGTCCTCGCGCTTTTTCAGGCTCAGCTTGCGCGCGGCTACCTCCCGCGCCTCCTGCTCCACTTCTGCCGGGAACGCTTCGGGAAGCTCCAGCCGCTTGATGATGCTTGCCATCTCGACGCGCGCCGCGCCTGCCGCGCCCAACACCTCGGTGATGTGGCCTTCCGCGCTGTTCTTGCCCTTGGCACGCTTCTTTAACTCCACGACCACCTTCTGTCCATCGCGTGCGGCTCCGCGCGCCTTGCCCGGTATGTAGATATCCTCAATGCGCTCGTCATCGGGCAATACGAACTTGCCGGACAGTACGCCAACGATCACGCGGTGCTTCTCCTCAATGATCTGCGTTACTTCGCCCTCGCGCCTGCGGTCGGTTTCCGCTGCAGCCAGCTGCCGCACCACCACGAGGTCGCCATCCATTGCGCCGTTCTTTTTATCGGCCGCGATAAACAGGTCGCCCGCCTCGTCATACAGGAACGCGAAGCCCTGCCGCTTGACTTCCAAACGCCCCGCATAGTAGCCGAAGCTCCCGGGCAGGAACAGCTTTCCCTTGGCGCTACGCAGCACCTTGCCTTCCGCGATGAGTTCCTGCACCGCTTCGCGCAGGTCTCCGTTCTTTTCGTTCATGTCGCGCGTCAACGTATCAAAGTCGGCCATACTGCGGCTTTCCTTCAGCGCCTCCACGATTTTTTCCTTGATTTCCATTTATACTCCTTATCTCAATACGAGTACTTATACTTTATTATACCCGCGATTAAACACCACAAAAACTTTGTTTTTCGGAACCGCGTTTATTACCCTGAAGCTTTGGCTTTTTGGGTATTAAAAAACGCCTCCCCTGCAATTCGGGAAGGCGTAATTCGCTTTGCAATTACGGCGTCGTTGTGGCTGATACCTCAGGCGAAACCGACTCAGACGTTCCGGCGGAGTCTTCCGCGGAAACAGTCTCGCTGGCCGTCACTTCCTCAGGGGTCGGCGTTGCCGGGTTGTTCAGCGTCGGCGCGGGTGTCGCAGTCGTGGCGGGGGTTGTCCCTTCACCCGACGGTGTTGCGTTGATCACATACACCTGCAGCAGCACCAGAGCAACAGCCAGAACCATCATTCCAACGGCGGCAACTTTGGTAAGCTTCTTGAGTGTAGCCTCGTAGCCCTTCGCCTTGTTTTTACCAAGAAACATTTCGGCTCCGCCCGAGATGTCTCCTGTCAATCCCGCACTGCGTCCTGACTGCAGCAGCACGACAGCGATCAGGAACAACGAGAACAGGCAAAGCACGATTTCCATTACGAGCACTAAGACGTCCATTGTTACCTCCTCAAATCTACAGCAAGAGATATTTTAACACGAGGTTATACAAAAAGCAAGCAAAAAAATCCGCTTGATACCGGGCAAAAACCAAGGTTTGGGGGGTATTGTCCCCGCCTGCCAAAATGCTCCCCGGCCTGATTTGCAGCCGATTTACCGGTTAATCCGGCGCCCGCTTCAGCAGACGCCGGACACTGGTTGAAAGGGTCGCCCACCGATGCATTCATCAGCGGGATGTGGTTTACTTACAGGTTCACGCTTTGCCGGCACAGCCCAGCACGACCTCGATCTTGTGCTTGACCATCTGCTTGATCGCTTCGCGCGCAGGCTTCAGATACTGCCGCGGGTCGAAGTGAGACGGGTTCTCTGCAAAGTACTTGCGGAGCGTACCGGTCATCGCGAGGCGCAGGTCGGAGTCGATGTTGATCTTGCAGACCGCGCTTTTTGCCGCCTGACGCAGCATTCCTTCCGGCACGCCCTGAGCGCCCGGCATGTTGCCGCCGTACTGGTTGATCATATCGACGTATTCCGGAATGACCGATGATGCACCGTGCAGCACGATCGGGAAGTTGGGAAGGCGTCTGGATACTTCCTCAAGGATATCGAAGCGCAGCTGGGGCTCACCTTTGAACTTAAATGCGCCGTGGCTGGTGCCGATAGCAATGGCCAGTGAATCCACGCCGGTCTTGGAGACGAACTCTTCTACTTCTTCGGGATGGGTGTAGCTGCCTTCGCCCGCCGCCACCTTCACTTCGTCTTCCACGCCTTCGAGCTTACCCAGCTCGGCTTCCACGACGACGCCGCGGTCATGTGCGTATTCCACAACCTTTTTGGTCACCGCGATGTTTTCCTCGAACGAGTGGTGCGAACCGTCGATCATGACAGACGTAAAACCGCCGTCGATGCAGTCCTTGCAGGTTTCAAACGTATCGCCGTGGTCGAGATGCAGGCAGATGGGAAGCCCGGTATCTTCGAGCGCCGCTTCGACGAGCTTGCGCAGATAGATCGGGTTTGCATACTGTCTTGCGCCTTTGGAAACCTGCAGGATCAGCGGAGCATTGAGCTCCTTGGCAGCTTCGGTGATGCCCTGTACGATTTCCATGTTGTTCACATTGAATGCGCCGATGGCGTATCCGCCGGCATAGGCCTTCGCGAACATATCCTTGGTTGTTACTAATGGCATGGTGTTTCCTCCTCGTATGTAAATATAAAACGATTGCCCATATACCCCTACGATAGCTATTATATATCAATTTGTATAGTAGTAAAAGAGAAAATTGGGCTGACGAGAATTATATTTCTCCTAAGCGGTCATGAGCTTTCTTTGGTCTAGTATCCCGAAAAACAGAGAGAGCATACAAATGACAAAATAAAAACGGGAGTGCGCTATACGAACCGTACCTCTTGACGGTTTTGTACTTACGCCCCCGTCACGGAGCACCTCACTGTCCGTACGAAGAAGGGTTTTAGGTCAAACCTTCGGCATGCGACATTGTCTGCCATGCAAATAGGAAGGAAATTGAAACAGCCATAACATTTTCATGGCTTGGCGGCTTCGCTTATTGCCCAGAAAGCTGCACTTTCCGAGGTTCCAAATGCCCGTTATGACGATACGATGTTGCCCGCCCGTCTGTTGTACGCTATAATAAGGCCATGAAAAACGTATTGGTTGTGGATGCTCAGGGCGGCGGACTCGGTGCCGCCATCGTCAAAAAGCTGGTTGAAACCTGCGGAGACCGCATCCGTATCGTCGCGACGGGCACCAACGTGGCCGCCACCTCCGCGATGAGCAAAGCAGGCGCAAAGGAATGTGCGACGGGTGAAAACGCCGTTTGCTTCAACACGCGCAGCGCGGACATCATCATCGGCGGCGTGGGCATCATTGCGGCCAACGGCATGCTGGGTGAGATTACGCCGCGCATCGCGCGGGCCATCGCCGAAAGCCCCGCCAAGAAGATACTCATCCCCATCTCGCGGTGCAGCATCATCATCCCCGGCGCACAAAATCGCAGTGCCGCCGAGCTCATCGGCCTCGCGGTAGCAGAGTTGACATCACTGCTGTAACAGAAAAAACGCTCTATTATACGCACTTTGCCTTGAGATCAACATAAGCCTCAAGAGTCCAAGGATGAAGTGCCTTTATCGCATTTGTGTTTTCACAGAGATAACTTATGTAATAGAATGCCCCGTGCTCTAAAGACCGTTGCAACCCTTTCAATATCCCGTCTACGATAAGTTTGCTGTCTGAACTATCCCAAGACAACTTATCAGCTATGAATAGAATTAAGTCAACATCTGATGGTTGTGCTTTTAATGTGGTATGACATTCTATAGCATCAAGAATGACACTGTCTTTAATACCAAACAATTCAGAAGCAATTACTCTTGATATTTTCTGATGCAAAAGACCCGCACAGCTATGTTCCTCATCAAGAATTTGAATTCCAAGTTCAAATGCAACATTTGTACTCTTGTTATCCGGAAAAACTCGTCCCACATCATGCAGGTATCCCGCTGTCTTGGCAGAAGCACTATCTATACTAAATCGAATGGCAAGCTTTTCCGCTTCTGCTGCAACTCTACTGCTATGCTCAGCTATTTCTTTATAACCGCAATACTCTAAAAGTGTGTAAGCATCTTTTTCTATCTGATTGCAAAATGAAATGTTCTTTACTATATCGGATAATAACTTCCTCATCGTGATCCTCCACAAGCTCTCACTGCTACAGCGGCGCGATCACCGTATCCGCCAGCATATTGGCATAGCACACGTCCACCGTGCCCTCCTCCGGCGCGAGCGCGTAAAGCATCACCGTGCAGCTATATTCCTCAAAGTATCGGATGTACATTCTGCCCTTCAGTTGGGTCACAGCAAAGTCTTCGTCCACAGCCTGCGTGGGCGAGCCGTATTGCAGGTATGCCATGTAGCTTTCCTTATAATTATGCGCAACGCCGCTCACCGTCAGGTCCGCGTCGATGCGTGTCCAGCCGTCATAGCCCGCAAAGCTTAGCCCATCCTGCACCGTGAACCCATCCACCTCAAACACCGGCGAATCGCACCCGAAGCCCTCCAGCACGAGCACCGTATCATCGTACTCGAATGCGAGCGTCACGGCGTTCATGTCCACTACCCCGTCCGCAAAACCGAATTCGCCGCCATCCATGCGCAGCACATAAGCGCCATAGAACGCGCAGTACTTGTCGCTGTCCGGATCATATATCGTGGAGGTGCGCGTACCCGCGTCGAACGCTCCGAAGTCATACAATATCGTCATGTCCGCCTCGATGCCGGACCACGCCGAGAAGCCGTCCGCGTTATACGTCAGCATGAACGGGTACCAACCCTTCCCCGCCGGGATATCCACGGTAAAACCCTGCTGCTTCATCACGCTCTCGCGGCTATGCTGGCCCGAATAGACGCCCATCGCCACGTAGCTACGCAGCGGATAGAAAAACCAGAATATGAACGCCACAGCCAGCAGCAGCGCGGCAAGGATAATGAACCGTTTCTTCTTCATGCGCACAGTATAGCACATCCTCATCTTCCGCAATACACCTTCCAGCCTTCGCCTCGAGGGAAAGCCTTAGTACTGTGCTTGCCAACTGCCTTTTCACAACGGTATAATGGGGCCTATGAGAGATAATCAGAAAACACGCGTCGTCTGCGGCATGTCGGGCGGCGTGGACTCCGCCGTGGCGGCGTACCTGCTCAAAGAGCAGGGTTACGATGTGGTCGGCGTATTCATGAAGAACTGGCAGGACGACGGACAGGGCTGCAGCGCCGTCGCGGACTATGAAGACGTCAAGTCCGTCTGCGAAGCGATCGGCATTCCTTATTATACGGTCAACTTTGAGCAGGAGTATCAGGAGCGCGTCTTCTCGTACTTCCTGTCCGAATACAAGCGCGGGCGCACACCCAACCCGGACGTGCTGTGCAACAGCGAGATCAAGTTTGCGGCATTTCTGGACCATGCGAAACGGTTGGGCGCTGAGCGCCTCGCCACGGGTCACTATGCCCAGTCCGAGGGCGGCAGGCTGCTTAAGGCCGCGGATACTGGCAAGGATCAGACGTACTTTCTCTGCATGCTCTCAAACGAGCAGGTGGGCAGTGCGTTATTTCCTGTGGGCGGGCTGCAGAAAAGCGAGGTGCGCGCCATCGCGGATCGGCTGGGCCTGTCGGTCGCCAAGAAAAAGGATTCCACCGGCATCTGCTTTATCGGCGAACGCAAGTTCCGCAAGTTTTTGGCAGGCTTTCTGCCCGCACAGCCCGGCGATATCGTGGCGCCGGACGGCAAGGTCATCGGGCAGCACAACGGTGTCATTTACTACACGCTCGGACAGCGCCGTGGCCTCGGTATCGGCGGGGTCAAAGGCACAGCGGACGAGCGCTGGTTCGTAGTCAGCAAGGACGTAGAGCATAACATCCTCCATGTAGATCAAGGCGAGGCGGATGCGCTGTATTCCAAAGCGCTACGCACATCCGGTTTCAACTATATCTCCGCGCGGCCCGAAGGCAGCTTCGAATGCTGCGCAAAATTCCGCTACCGGCAGGGCGACCAGCGCGTACGCGTCAGGGCTATCGACGGCGGCGAGGTGATCGAATTCAAGGAGCGTCAGCGGGCCGTTACCCCTGGACAGTACGCGGTACTGTATCTGGGCGACGAGTGCCTCGGCGGCGGTATGATCGAAGAAGTTTACTTTTAAGGAGAACAACCATGGCATATATCCCATCCTGCGAGGAAGAAGCGCAGTTTTTAAAGAATTACAACCCGGACAAATATCAAAAGCCCGCCGTGGCGGCGGATACCGCGCTGTTTGCGGCGGACGGCGACGCGCTGAAGCTGCTGCTCATCCGGCGCGGCGGATACCCGTACAAGGGCTGCTGGGCGCTGCCGGGCGGCTTTATCAATATGGACGAGGACGTGCATACCAGCGCACAGCGCGAGCTCATGGAGGAGACCGGCGTTACCGGCATCTACATCGAGCAGGCCTTTGTCTGGAGCGCGCCGGACCGCGACCCGCGCAGCCGCATGATTACCATCAGCTTTTTCGGCTGCGCGCCGTTCGATGAGCTGCATGCCGTGGCGGGCGATGACGCAGCACAGGCAGAGTGGTTCGCAATCGAGAGTTATACCGAAACCGAGGAAAACGATGTAGTCACCGCGCACTACACCCTGCGCGGCAGCGAAGTGCTGACTCCGGTCGTCACCTACCCGTCCGGGCGACTGCAGGAGATCGCCTGCGTGCATAGCGGCGGCCTCGCGTTCGACCACGCCGAATCCATCGCGTTCAGCCTGAACACGTTTCGTGAACGCGCGCTGGCAGGGCGCTTTCTTGAATTCGCGTTGGAAAAAGAGGAGGACCGGCAACGTATGGCGCAAGCTATCCGCCATACGTTCCTGTGATAAATATCGTCTTTCATAAAAACCGAGGTTGGTTTATGCCCAATGATATTGCGCTGATACCCGTGCACGAGCGCGGCGGCTGGGATGAAGCAAAGCAGCTCATACTGGAATACGCGGCGTTTCTGAAGATCGACCTGTGCTTTCAGAACTTCGAAAAGGAATTGCAGATCTTGCCCGAACTGTACGGCCTGCCGGATGGCGGCTGTCTCCTTGCCGCAGTAGACGGCGTTCCGGTCGGCTGCGTGGCTTTCAAAAAGCTTTCGCAGGATACTGCCGAGATGAAGCGGCTTTATGTCCGGGACAGCTTTCGCGGGCTGGGCATCGGCAAACAGCTGGCATATGCAATCGTGGAGTGCGCGCGGGAAAGAGGCTACGCCTTTATGCGGCTGGATACCATTCCTCAATTGGCGGATGCGGTGCGGCTGTACGAACGCATGGGCTTTTACGCCATCCCGCCCTACACCTACAACCCTTCGCCGGACACATTGTATATGGAAAAGAAATTATAAGTCATACCGTTTCTCGTGTCCTCGGGTTTGCCGCTAGAGACCGAAGTGGAGCAGGAGAAGACAAGAAAGGCGAACGGGAAGGCGTTTGCATAAAGTGTTCATCGTTTTTTCAATGTTAAATAAGTTAATAAGGTGAGGTTAGCAATGGAACAAATACTTTTACAATGCTACCACTGTGGAAATAAAGGACTTCATAATGTTGTGGCAACTCACGAACAAGATTTTGGTGGATACATAGTTGATGAGTATAAGCAAATAGTAAGTCGTGATCTAGATGAGCAAATAGTATGGAAGCTATTATCTTGCCCCGTATGTAATATGGTTACTCTCTATGAATTATATTCAAATGAAGCTTATGTTGATCGAGATGGTGAACGAATGTATGATAAGGAAATTATCTATCCAAGTAATAAACTCACATACGAAGGAGTTCCGGATAGTGTTAAGTCTACTTTTGAATCAGCATTAAAAGTAAAAGGAATTAGTACTGAAATTTGCTTAACATCGTTAAGAATAACATTAGAAGCTATATGCAAAGACAAAAAAGCATCAGGCAACGATTTAAATTCAATGGTTAAAGATTTGGTCGATAAAAACATACTCCCTTTGACTTTTGACGATGCTTGTTGGGTTATTCGAAGACTTGGCAACAGTGCCGCGCATGCTAATCATACAACCATATACGTTCATGAAGTAAATGAAGTAATAGAATTATTGGAATCTATAATTAAATACTTATATTGCCTTCCTGTAAAAATCAAGGATTTGAAAAAGAAGGTTGAAGAAATCAATGTTAAAGGTTAACGTTTAATAGTCCTTTATCGCTAATTGTCGTCTTGTCCCTCATTAGCCTTATAACCTCAAGTTTGCCCACGCAGAGGTCTTCGTGCTTAGCTTTGTCATCCTAATGAGTGGAGCGAGGAACGATCTTCCCGCAGCTTTTTCAGAATCTGATGGCCTGTGCCCAGTATGGGTATTCGCTCCGCTCAGCATGACATATTGGCTTTTTCTCAGGCGCTGTTATAAAGCCGTCGTTTCACCTGCGCCCGCAGTACTGTTCAAATGTGGTGCGCATGGCTTCCTCGTTCTCCTGCGTCGCACCCAGCGCCACCAATGCGCCCGGCGAGTTGACAAAGCCGATGAACCCGCCCTTGTCCGTATTGAGATAATTCAAATAATCCATGATCTCGTTTTCCAGGTCCTGCGGCGTGCCTTTGATTGCGGTGGTCTGGTATCCCACCGGGCAGCCGAAAGCGATACGCCCCGCGAAGTTTTCTCCCAGCCTGTCGATGCCGTTCAGATTCGCCTGACCGGGGTTGACTACGTCGAACCCGGCAGAGATCAGGTCCTCCATGATATCGTATATGTATCCACAGGAATGCAGCATCACGTCCATGCCCAGCGAATGCGCCAGCTCCACCTGCTTTTTATACCGCGGAATGAAGTGCTCCCGAATCAGCTTGGGGTCGATCAGCAGCGAGTTTTGCGTACCCCAGTCGTCCGCGAGATAGATACCGTCAAAGCCTGCCTCAGCGCACTTTTTGATCAGCTCCTCCTCCGTCGCGAACACGACGTCCAGCAGCTTCGATACGTTCTCCGGGTCAAGATAGAAGTCCATCAGAAATTCGTCGAAGCCCCGGATGAAGCTGGCGATAGTAAAACCGCTCAACACAAAGTCCGCGAAATAGTAGGTATCCGGCGACTGAGCCTTGAGCTCCAAAAAACTGTCGAAACGGCCTGCACGGTTCACGTCAAGCGGTACATAGCGGTCCAGTTCCTCATAGCCGATGATCGCAGGTTTTTTCGCGATACCGAACTTGAACTGCACGTCGTTGGCCTCCCACTCGAACCCCCACTCGCAGGTCAGCTCGTTTTCTCCGCCAAACATGGTCTCGATGGCCACGGGGATGGCGTCCGCCCGGTCGATAAACTTGGGGTTGTAATACATCAGCGGAACGTACTTCGGGCTTTGGAACCGTATCGCTTTACGAACCACATCTCTTCTTGTCATGGCAGACCTCCAAAATGTAATCAGTCTTCAGTAGCTGCCCAGCTCTTTGGCGAGCCGGATGATTCTTTGGATGTTCTCAAAGCTGACGTCGTTCGGGATGGAATGGTCGGAGGCAAAGATGTACCCGCCCTGCTCCTTGAGCACCGGCAGCATGCGATGCATCTCCGCTTCGATGGCGTCCCAGTCCTTCCACAGCATCGCGTTGAACCCGCCGTGGAGCACTAATCTTTCACCGTATTTGGCTTTGACCTCGTCCGCCTTCATGCCTGCTTTGGCCTCCATGGGGTGCAGCGCGTCGAATCCAACCTCTGTGATCTCCGGTAAAAACGGGTTGATGTTACCGCAGGAGTGCAGTCGCACCTTCGCGCCTTTTGAATGCGCCCAATCCACCGCCTTCTGGTGTACCGGCTTTACAATTTCCCGGTAGGTGTTTACCGAGAAAAACTGGCTGTAGGAATAGCCCATGTCCTCCCGGATGTTGAACATGTCGAAGGTATAACCCGCATCCCACACGCGGTCGAGCAGAGCCGTATTGACTTCGAGGCTGTAGAGGAACATATCCTGCACCCACTCCGGGTCCTCCATCATGGCGATCAACAGCCTCTCCGTACCCACCACATAGGAGAGGAAGTGGTTGAAACCGAATTCGCAGTCCGCGAGGACCCAGTGTCCCGCCTTGCGCCACCCGGCGTAATTGGCTTTCAGGTGGTCCCACGGGATGCGGTCGTCCGTAGGCGTCATGCGTTTTTTCGCTTCCAGCCAGATGTCCTTCTCAGTGATTGTATAGGCCATGAAATCGGGTGTAGAATCTTCGTGCTTGAAGTTGCGCTCCTTGCAGCCCCAGCTTGTCATCCTGGTGATAAATTCATCGGTTTCCTCCACCACAGACTGAGGCAGCTGCGGTGAGTTGTCCACTACGATGCGCGAAACTTTATCCACATCAAAGTAGTCCTCATAGCTGACGCCTTCCGGCATGCCCTCCCGCCGCCAGCGTGAAAGCGTACCCGGCCACGGAAAATCCCACATGGCCACACGGTCCGCCTCCTTGTGCGCGAACATCCGCGCAAATCTTTCGTGCGAAGTCATCTTATTCATCGTGTCCTCCCGGTATGATTGCCGATATGTCAGGGGTATGCGCGCGCTGCCCGTTACATTCTTCCGGCCTGAAAGCAGCCGCTTGCAACGTCATTATAATGCACTTCCCCTTTGCCGTCAACCGTCGACCGTCGACGAAACAAAAGTTTATTTCACCCTATTCATAACCGGTTGTTAAATCTCCGACAGCGTCTCCAGGCCGGAGAGAATGTGCACCTTCAGCATCTCGTCGATTTTTGCCCTGTCTCCGCTTTGAAAGGTTTCGATGAGGCGTACGTGGTTGGCGTAATCATCGGGCTGCGGAGCCTTGGGCGTGGTGGTTAAGTATAAATACAACAGTGTTTTGATCTGATTTTTGAGCCCCTGCCACACCTGCAGCGCGCGCTTGTTGCCCGCTGCAACAAGAATGGCTTCATGGAAGCAGAGATCTGCTTCAGCCAACTTCATGCCGTTGGCAGGCTTCCCGGCCACCAACCGGTCGATCTCCTCCGCTTTGGCACGCAGCGTTTTTACAGGGAGCGTGCCGTTTTTCAGGCAGGCCTCCACGGCGAGCTTTTCGATGTACAGCCGAAGTGTATAAATTTCCGCATAGTCCGCCTTACCAAACGTGGCGACCTCACGGCTGCGGCCCTGTGTCCGCACCACAAGCCCCTCGTTTTCCAGCTGCATCACAGCCTCGCGGATGCAGGCGCGGCTGACACCCATCAGGCCGGAGAGCTCTTCCTCAATCAGCTTTTGCCCCGGCGGAAACTCCCCCCAGATGATTTTGTCGCGCAGCACCTCCGCTGCCTTTACCGACAACAGGTGGCGCTCAATAAGGGGCATGGATTTTGCGGTTTTCTCATTCATCAGCCATCCAGACCTTCCACAATGATTGAACAGGATACCGGTATTATACGTCATTTTGGGAAGAATGGAAAGCGGCCTGCGAAATGCCCGGTCTGCCCGTCACTTCACTGCGCTGATCAGAAACCGCTCCTCCTGAGTCTCGATAAAGCCCTGCTCCGCAAGCTCCGCCTGCAAAACGCAGAGCGCCTCAAAGCAGGCGTCCACCGAGAACCCTGGAAACTCCCACTCTACGATCTTGGCAAAGTATACGACCGCGCCCACGTCGAAGAAACGCAGCGGCGATACGTACTGCGCCGATTGCAGGACTGTAAAGTCACACTGCCGCAGCGCCTTGATATTGTTTTCAAGCGTATGATCCACAAACTGCGGCACAAAACCTTTGATCAGCCGATTTGAGAGGCTCAGATCGTTGCGTCCTCCCACTTGCTGCGTAATAAATCGGCCTCCTGGCTTCAGGATGCGGTATACCTCCTCCGCATCAAATGACTCGTGCCGGTTGATGACGATATTGAAGCGCTTGTCCTCAAACGGCAGTGCGCTGTTGTCCGTTACCTGCCTTACCGTGACGCCGAGCGGCGCAAGCCTGCTTTGGCATAGCGCCACGTTAGGCGCATACGCCTCGGTCACGGCAGTGAGATGATGCAGATGCCCCAGCCCGAGCAAAAACTCCCCGCCACCAGTGCCCATATCGAGCAGCCAGTCCTCCGGCTTCAACTTGGATAACACGATGGCGCGGTAATCCCACGGCAGCGGCGCGCTCTGCCACCGGCCATCGAGGCGGGAAAAGTCCCAGCCCTCAAACGCGCAGGCTTCCTCCGCCTTCCATATGGCTTTTAATTCGTTTTCATCCATCCCCAAACTCCGATACGCCTCAAAGTAAAATCGCGGTTACGGCCCCCATCAGGGCGATACCCACAGCAAAGCAGATGATGCTGACAAGATGCCCCAAATACTGCTTCAGTATGATGGCCACAAAGTTGAACAACCCCACGCCCACAATGAATCCACCCACGCCGCCCAGCAGCACCCATCCATCCTTGCCTTCGGCCATCGGCGAAATCCACGAGCAGTACAGGATGGCAGGCAGCAGCAGTACGCCGATACCCAACATCACCGCAAACCAGTATCCTACCGGGTGTACCCGTTTGAAAGCGTCGTCTGATGACATAGCAAAGTAATCGCCTGCGCCTTTGGGCGGCAGCCATTGGCTGCGAAAGCCTGAACGCACCGGGTTGCTTGCGGATACAGGATGGAACGGATTATATCCCCTGCTCACTTTTGCTGTATTCGCCTTGTTCTTCATATGGACCATACCATTCTCCAACGAGTTTTTTCATACATCTCACTGACACTGGATAAAAACAACTGCGGCGATTCTCATCGCCGCTCTGATTAAATATTATTAATTTTCCCTGCTGCTTTTTTAATTTTGGTCGCCCATCAGATATTTTTTATTCAGTTCTTCCCAGTCTTTTAAAGAATTGCGCACGGCATACTGAGCCAAGTCGCCATCACGCTCAGCTACTGCGCGGATGATCAACTCGTGGTGCCTTAGAACCGAAAAATCGGACGTCGCGTGCTGCTGTACGTACGAATGCTTGATGAAGGGCGTAAAGATATCCAGCATATTGATATAAACGTTCTTCAGCACCTCGTTGCCGGTGAGCTCTACCAGCTTCTTATGAAACTGCAGGTCCGCCGCGACAATCTCCTCAAGCGGCGCCTTGGCATCCAGCGTTTTTTGCAGCTCTACTTCGGACTCTTCCAGCGCCTTTAAGCTCTCTGGAGTCACTCTGCCGATCGCCGCCAGAATAATCCCGGTCTCCAGTATGTGCCGAAGTTGAATCAGGTCGGGCAGGCTGGTGCCCATTGCAATGATGCGGAAAAACTGCGCATCAAACAGTCCGTTGCTGGCAGACCCCCGCACATAGGTGCCGTCTCCGCGCCGCACCTCGAGTACGCCATAGGAATCAAGGATCTTTACCGCCTCGCGGACACACCCCCTGCTTTTACCGAACATGGTGCTCAGTTCAAACTCGTTGGGGATTTTATCGCCAACGTGCAAGCCTCGCTCAATGATCATATTCTTAATCGCCTGAATAATCTGCTCCACTGCAGTCGGGGTTCTTTTTTCATCCATCTTCAATAACTTTTGCTCCACCGGTCTACCCCTTTAATATTTGTAGAAATTATACTGAAATTATGGCAAAAAGTACAAAGCGCGATACGCGCTCATGTACTTTTTACTGCAGCAAATGTTTTTCTCAGCTGACGTGTTAGTACTTACCATATTATATGGGATATTCAGTACGATTTCAATCCAGCCGAAAGCCCGTCTATCTCAGTCAGACTTTGAGCGGTTCGCACTGAGAACCAGAACAAATATGATAATGGCACCTTTGATGATGTTCTGCACACCGATGGAGAAGTTCGCCACCTGCATTGCCGCCACAACAAAACACAGGAACAGTGCACCAAACATGGTCCCCAGCGGAACCGCGCGTCCTCCGGAAGCAAGCGTACCGCCAATGACGACCGCACCTACTGTATCCAGCAGATAGGAATCACCCATGCCCAAGAATGCGCCGCCAACACGCCCAGAGAGGAAAAAGCCACACAGGGCCGCCAGCACCGCACTGATTACATAGGCCAGCGTTTCGACGAGGTTTACATTGATGCCCGCCAGCTGTGCCGCCCGCTTATTCTGGCCCAGCGCCAGAAGTGCACGCCCAACCGTGACCGTACGAAATACCAGGGCGATGCCGATCACAATCAGCAGCACAATATAACAGATGATCGGCAGGCCAAGGAACCGTGTGGTGGTGATGGTTTTCATGATACCGCAGACCACCAGGCTGTTAAACGTACGGTTGTAGATAGAGGTCGCTGTAGACAGTATATACCCCACCGCCAGCGTGGCAATCATGGAGGTGATGCGCAGACGGATTACCAGCACGCTGTTGATAAAGCCAACCAGCGCGCCGACCACGATCACCAGCAGCAGCACTGGAAAAAAGTTTACGTTCTTTCCATCGATCAGGCCCATGGTCAAAAACGCCGACAGCGTAATCATATTGGGGATGGAAAGATCGAACGCACCACGGCCTGTGGTCATTACAATCATTTGTCCCAACGCACAGACCGTCAGATAGCAGGCGATCGTGAAGTTTGCGGTAAAGCTCATATAGGTGATCTTTCCGGATATCAGCGAGACCGCGATAAACATCACCAGAGACCCGACGGCTGCCCACAGCCACTGATTTTTCTTTGTAAAAGCGTTGATTGTTCTCACTGTTTTGCTCCTTTCCGCAGCAACCGCAGCGAAAGAATGATGATCAGCAGCAGGCCTTGTACAGATGCCGTAAAGTCAGAGCTGACATGCAGGAATCCAAGTAAGATTGTGACCAGTGACAGTGTAATGGCGCCAAAAACAGTTCCCACGTGGCTCACTCTGCCACCATTCAATGCACCGCCGCCCAGCACAACCGACGCCACAGTGAGCAGCGTATAGGAGTCCATGGAGCTGGCATCCGCCGAGAAGGTAAGCGCCGTGAAGGACAGGCCGCCCATTACAGCAAAGAAGCCGGATATCATGTAAACGTTGAAGACTGCAGTATATCTTCCCCAGCCGCTGCGCACCATCGACTCCTCGCGATTTCCAAAGCCGCGCAGCACTGTACCGTATTTGGAGCGATAGATCAGCACAGCCAGAGCCGTCAGTAAAACCAGAATGAGCAGCACATTCGGAAAACCCAGTATAGTGCCGTTGAATATATTGACCAGCAGCTCCGGGGCGGTGCCGCCCGGAATGCTCTGCAGCACCAGAGCCGCACCATACCAGACGAACGAGAAGCCCAGCGTAACGATAACAGCCGGAATATTCAGCGCGCGGATGAGCAGGCCCATGAGGCCGCAGGCCACCCACACCGCCAATATGAGCACGATGCCGAGCAGCGGATTCTCGTACAGCACCGTGGCAGCCAGCACACTGACCAGCCCCATATAATTACCAATGCTCAGGTTTACATGGCTCAGGCCGATGATGTATGTTTGGCTAAGCGCTGCCAGTATCAGCGGAAGGGAACCGCTGATCAGCAGCTCCGCGCCGAACAGCGTAAAGGTTCTCTTCTGAATAAGCCCGCACGCCACATAGATGGCCAGCATAGTCAGGATGGGCGTCAAGATGGAGAGGTTCCAGCTTCGGCCCGTCTTCTCCAGCTTTTCCTTCTTGTTATCGGCAGCCTTGAAGGACGCTTCAATGATGCTGTCCTTACTGATATCCTCATGCCCTAGCGTTTCCACGATGGTGCCGTACCGCATCACGAATACGCGCGAGCAACTGCCCAGTTCCGACTCATCAGAACTGTACCAGATAATGAGCTTGCCTTGCTCCGCCGCTTGATTGAATACTTCGTAAAGCTGGCGCTTGGTTTCCACGTCTACACCGCGCGTCGGATCATCAAGTATAATAATATCCGCATCCGCCAGCAGCGCCCGCGCGATGAGCACCTTCTGTTGGTTACCGCCGCTGAGACTGACGATATCCGCCTTGGGACTTTCACCCTTGATCTTGAGCTGATTGTACCAGACCGAGGCTTTATCAATGATCTTCTTCGGTGAATTGATGGCAAAAAGCGCTTTGCGCATCAACGACGTAATGGCGATGTTGTCCGCAATTGACCAAAGTGGGAAGTTGCCTTCCGCCTTTCTGTCGCCGGTCACATAGGCGATCGATCCTTTGCGCTGTATCTTTTTGCGCAGGCTGAACGGCAGCTCGAATATGGCATGGAGAAAATCCTTCTGGCCGTTTCCTTCAAGGCCTGCAATGCCGATGACTTCCCCACCGTGCATCGTGCAGTTGACATCCCTCAGCATGCCTCTTGTTACGCCGTCGCAAGTGATGTAGACGTTTTCGTTGATCTTCGTTTCCACTGCTGCGAGGCCTGTTCCCGCATCCTTTTGCGACTTTTGCTTCTCGCTGCTGCTTAAAATATCGATCAGGGAATCCTCGCAGATCTCCGAGGTATGGCATTCGGCCACCACTTCGCCATTGCGCAGAACATAGACCTTGTTGGTAATCTCCATGATCTCGAACAGTCTGTGGGTAATATATATAAAAGTGACGCCTTCTGCCGCTTTTTTGCCAATATAACTTAATAACTGTCTGGTTTGCTCGACAGGCAATGAAGATGTCGGCTCGTCCAATATCAGCAGCTTCAAATCCGGGTCGGAAAACGCCCTGGTGATCTCCACCATCTGCTGCTGCGCGATCGACAAATCCGCAAGCTCTTTCTTAACATCGATCCCGTTATCAGGAAAAACAGTGTCTAACTGTTGTTTGGCCATCTCCGCCGCTTTCTTTCTCCAGCGCAGCGTGCCTTTAAACAAATGGCTTAATTCTACGGTAAAGTTTTCATATACCTTCAGGTTGTCGCACAGGGACAGCTCCTGATACGCGACGCGAATACCCTTTTTACTGGCTGCCGTCGGCGAGAATGATTTCCAGTCGATGGCCTCTCCATTGAAAAGCATGGAACCTTCATCGGGCGTCGTAACACCGGAAACGACCCGCATCAGCGTGCTCTTGCCGGCCCCGTTTGCACCTACCAGCCCCAAAATATCCCCTTTGCCAACCTGCAGACTGACATGGTTGTTGGCTACGGTCGTGCCGTAAATCTTGACGATATCCGACAATTCCAGGAACGCCTTTTCAGATGTCATCGGGTTGATATCCTTATTTTCCATTTGCAGCACTTCTTTCTTTTATTTCTGCAAAGTGCAGAAGATTCGGAATGGCGCGTACGCGCCATTCCGATGTCCTCACAACGTTTGGCTTTATTCAAGCCGCAGTCTTTCTTAGTTGGCTCTGGAAGGAATGATGATCTGTTCCATTACCTGATCGTTGGTCCAATCAGCACCGGCAATCGAACCGGCTTCCATGTCAGCGAAGTCACCAGCCATGTCGAACGTAATTACGGAAAGAGCAAGTTTCATTTTCTTGGGCACATCGACGCCATTGAGAATGTCGATAGCAGTCCAGAATGCAGCGGAGCCGCAGGCCGGAGCCGCACGCATGCTCAGTGTATCGTAGTTGCTCTGACTGAGCCACCAGTTGATGAACTCGGCGGAGTTGTCACCCGACATAAGGGGAACTTCCATATTAGCCTGCTCAAACGCCTGGATGATGCCGTACGTGTCGCCACCCTGGTTGAAGATCATATCAACCTTGTCGAGGCTCGGCAGTATCTTCGTGAATTCTTCCTGAGCAACCGTGGAGTCAGCTTCGCCCAGCACTGTGGCGATAACCTTAAGATCCGGATGCTCGTTGACAACCTGCATGTAGGCATCGTACATTACCTGCTCCGGAGCGGAACCCGAAACTCCGCGAACGATGACGACGTTGCCCTTGTAATCGAGCTGCTTGGCCATATAATCGCCCATCTGATAGTAGAAGGTGCCGAAGTCAAAGTCCATGCAGTAAGCATTGTCGTTCTCAACCGTGGAGTCAAACGCGATGCACGGAATGCCCGCTTCAACCGCTTTGTCGATCACGCTGTTCAGGGCAGTTGCGGAAGCCGCATTGATGCAGATAGCGTCCACGCCTTCCAGGATAAAGCTGTTGATCTGGGCGATCTGCGCGTTCACTGAACCGTCGCCGTTCTGAATGGTATAGTCGCTGATATAACCCGCCGCCTTTGCCTGTTCGGCCACTGTGGTAAAGGAATCCACCATCTGCTTGCGCCAGGTGTTGCCGTAGTAGGAGTTGGACAGGCCGATCACCCAATCCCCGGTCGGGATTGTGTTTTCGCCGGTGTCAGCAGACGCAGTTTCCTGCGATGCCACCTCGGAAGGCGATTCAACCGCGGTGCTCTGGGAAACGGACGGCGATTCCTGCGTCTCGCTGGGCGAGGTACAGCCTGCAAACAGGCTCACCATCATCGCGGCAACGATCATAAGAGTAAGCAATTTCTTCATTTTCTTCTCCTCCTCTTTATTCGATCCGGGTCAGGCGATTACCTGCTTAAGATAAGCGATGCTCTCCTTAACCCAGCGATCTTCTTTTTGAAGCGTTTCGGCCAGATTGGACTCCGGCGCCATCCACAGCTCCAGTATGGAGCTGAAATCTGAGCGGGCTTCCCTGCACAACCGGTCCACCATAAGCGGAATATCCATGAAGCCCTCTCCAGCGGGGGTTCCCGTCACCAGCAGCCCCATATTGTTCTTCACCCGCTCGATCCTGAAGTCTTTGACGTGAAAATTGACCGTGTATTTCGCGAGCGTATCCATCACCTGGGTGGTGTTTTCCTCGCAGGCAAAGGAATTGACGGTATCCAATACGATCCCCACATACGGGTTGTCCACCGCCTCCATGATGTCCGCGAACACGTGCGCCTTGAAGCGGTCGTGGTTCTCGATGCCGAGCGTGATGCCGTTATCGGCAAGCCGCGGAAGCACTTTGGATATCAGGCTCACAATTTCATCGAATTCCGGATGATGCCACGCCGTATCGATCACCACCCGGAGGAGCTTCGCACCAAGCGTCCGGGCAATCCCGATATACCGCTCAAGATTCCCTGTCTCGATCCCGCGCGTCCCCACTTCCAGCTCTACCGATTGTTGCTTTGCATAAACGGCGAGGTCCGAAAGTCCGGCAGCGGACAGCTTGTCCAACGGACAGTTGTCCGCAATCTGCAGGACGGGGAGCTCCATCTCCGCGGCCTTTTCCACCAATCCGAATGCGTCCATGCGTTTTTCCGGTTCAAAGCCCGGGTAGCCTACCGCATAAGAATAAGAAAATGAGCTGATTCCGATTCTCGTCTTGTTCATATTATTTTTTGCTGATTTCGTGAGTGATCTCATAAACACTCTGATCCACCGCGGCACGATTCATAATTTTGCCGATCCAGCCGGGCTGGAAGATAACGTCCATGGCGTTTTTCAAAGCAAGGTTTGCGCCGTCCGAGAATGGGAAGCCCGCATAATCGAACAGCACGCCAAACTGTACCTTCAGGTGCCCCATCACGAAGGCCATAACAGCGTCCTTGGGCACACCCTGCTCAACACAGGCATCCACCGCCATGCGGATTCCCTTGACCAGCGGTGCCGTGATGGATTCCACCAGCGCGGGCTCCAGCATAATCATCTGGTCGATGGTGATGCGGTAGCTGTCCCGGATCGGCTGGAACATCTTGCGCGCAAACGCTTCGTTTTCCGTATAGTCAGCATCGTCCCCTTGATGAATGGCGCAAACCATATCCATTTTGGCAGCACCAATGCCGCCGAACCAGTCCCTCTGGGCCGCGAGGCTTAAGTTCTCTTCGAAGGCAAAAAGCGGCGGATGGCAGGGGTGAATGACAAAGTATTTCAGATCGTTCCGCTCCATCATGACCTTGCCGTAATGCGCTGCGGGGTCGAGGCCGATCACGGTAGAACCACTCTTCATCAGCGGGATCACTTCTTTAGACACTTTAAGAATCAGTATATCGGGAACCGCGAAGATCACGGTGTCTGCCGTTTTCAGCGGCTCATAGCTGTCCGTCGCGGTGATATCGAACATTTCTTTCAGGCGAGCCCTTCCGGCTTCGCTGATTTCAACATAGGAAATATCAATATTCTTTTCATCCTTGAGGTTAGCCGTTATACGGCAGCCCATCTTGCCCCCTGCACCCAGCAGGACCACTTTTTTCATGTTGCGCATCTCCTTTTGTGTAGACTAAAATTCTGCAATTAAAATGGAGTATCGCTTCAGGTGGATGCCCTCATTTAAATTGTAGGTGTTCACGTACAGATCGTCGGCGGAGACGAGCTTTTTCTCTGCCAGAGCGGCCACGTTATCCTCGTCGATGATGATCCCTTTGACACTGACGGGCATGCCGGACAGAGGGACGGTGACCTCTTCGTTTTTCGGGTTTGCAAGTATTACCCGTGTCACTTTGCTGTTTTTCATGGTGAGCGCTGTCACATCATCCGTCATGACAGCAGTAACATCAAATTCCTTCATACCACGCAGTGCAAAAAATGCGTAGTAAAGCGGATACAGCATATCTGGTACGGCGGGGAAGCGATAATCACGGTCCACGTCGGCCTCTTCCATAATTCCCCTGCACCCGGTCAGTTCAAAATAGCTGACACCAGATGCGCCGCCTTTGACGCAGGCCGCTACAGAGCGCAGGAACCATGACGCAGCGAACAGCGACATCTGTCGTGGCTCCACGGTTCGGGGCATCTGACCCTTTTTGACGATCTCATTGCCTGTTGCGTCCGGATTCCAGCGCATTTTAAACGTGACAGGCGAAACCCAAACAGGCAGGTTTGGATAGAGCATTGCGCAGCTCATAAGGTTGGCAATCTGCCCTTCCGGGGTTGCCATGATGGAAGCGTTGTCAAACGCGTGCACCTGCGGATTGTTGGAGTAGGTTACAAAGTCCATCCGGCCCTCCGGCAGGCGTTCACGGTTGATCTGCGTGAAGAAAGCATCCGTACCCGAGCCGACCGGGATCGCATAGCGGGCCAGCGTCGAACGCACGGCGGACAGCTTCTCCTCGGATATCACCTTAACGTTCTGCTGAAACACGGCAATACTCAGTATGTCCTCACGGTACGCTTCGACTACCGCTGTGAACTCCCTCAGCTCGCTGATCAGATCACTGGTGAAAAATACGGCGATAACCAGCTTGACGCCCAGCTCGCGGGCCTGTTCAAATATGGGTTCAACCGGCGCCGAGGTGCCGTCGAAGTGGTAGTCATAACGAAGATGCGACAGCTCCAGCGCTTTGACGCGCTGCTTCTGCAGCGGCGTGAGCGGCCCGGTGATGCAGCTTCCCAGCGAAAACCCGTTTCCTTTGATGACATCTCCTGCCGACAGCGGGATTGTTTCATTGTGTGCAATGCCCGCACCCACGGCCTGTTCGCTACCAGTCTGTACCGATATCGTTACCGTCTGGCTGAACCGGTCGCCCTTTTTAACAGGCGCAGGGAACGGCAGCGACAGCGGCGTGCAGTAAGTTTTGAACGATGCGTCAATCCAGTTGCGCTGGTCTTCCATTTCAAATACGTCACCTTCAAAGACCAGCTTAACAGCCATGCTTTTAGAAGGATAATGCGTAATGGATTTTATATCAAAGAAAGGCTGGTGGGGTGCGATTTCTTCGGGAAAGAATCCTTTTTCTTCCGGTCCCTCAAAATGCTCCACCTCGCACGCAACTCCGGCACAGGACGCTGGGTGCAGGACACAGAAACCGATACGGTTTCTGCTGAAATCAGAGCCTGCCGCACCGTCGAACGTGAAAGTCACCGATGAGCCGCGCCCGGCGATCCGCCCCTCCCAGATAAACCGTACATCATCCTTGTCATGTACGGCAGTATACGAAGCCGTAAACCCATCGGCGTCCTCTTGGATCACCAGATTGTCAATGCGGTACGGGATGGTGCCCCAGTTATAATCGCGAAGCGCAAAATAAACCTCATCGATCACCTTACGGCCGCCAACAGAGATGTTTACGATCCGTCCGGAGACATAATCCAACTCCAGCACCCCTGCCCGCAAATGGCGGTGGGCCTGGCTGGCAGCTTCAATGCCGATCCATTCGGTTTTCTCGATTTCGCTTATAAACATATGATGTTTACCACTCCCGGGCAATCCAAAATCCGATGTATTCATTATATGAATATGTATTTCAGTGCTGTGTGTTTAATAAACCACACATTCGGCGCTTTGTCAATAGTTTATTGACAAAAAACATCTTACGTCGCCAGTTGAATTCAAAAAATTCGATTTAACTGACGATGATAATTGATACTAAACATACTATGTTTAACTGTTGTAATTTTAATCAGACATAATACGTTTATTTTTTCACAAAGTCTCTTGGGCTATTAAAATAAACAGTCGCTACGGTCAGATTGTGTACTTGCCGATAAGCTCCTTCAGATACCGGACCGTCACACGCGCGCATTCATCGGCATTTTCTGCTCGCACAAGACCTTCGGATAAATAGCCGTCAAATCCAATTGCGTGCAGCAGCTGGATCAGCGCAGGGAAGTTGATCTCGCCATGGGAGAATCCGGCGGGCCAGCGATCGGAATCGCTGAAATGCATATGCCTGACACAATCCTTGGCCATGGTGATCGCTTCATACATGTTGCGATCCTCAAGATAGATATGGAAAAGGTCCAGCGTCATACCCAGGTTGTCTGCTCCGACGCGCTCAACAATGTCCATGCCTTCAGCTGTGCTGTTGATGAAATTGATTTCAAAGCGGTTGGTCGCCTCAAAGGACAGATCGACGCCTCTTGCTTTGGCGTATGCCGCAGCATCCTTTAATACGTCCACCAGCAAATCACGGGAGTAACGGATCGGCTTATCAGGGATGCAGGCACCGCGAAACAAACCAATGCCTACAAAGCAATGCATCTTCTCCGCGATGTCGATGCACCTTTTAAGCTTCTGCATGGCTTTTTCCATAACTTTTTTGTCGGGTGAGATCAGCGTGTATTTCAGAACCGATGCGATGTATCCCGTATTCAGGCAGGCAAGATCGATGCGGTTGTCGGCAATAGCCTTTTCCAGCAATGCAACATCACATTCGTCCGGGTCGTTGACGAGGAATTCCACCGCTTCAAATCCCTGCTCGGCTGCGCGTCTAATATTCTTATCAACGCGGTCACGGTAAAGATGCACATACTGAGAGTCGGCCGGAAACTCCGGTGTTGCAACAAACAAAGACGGTTTCATCATATCGGGTTATCTCCTTTTCAATCAGTCATTCACCACAATTACAACCTTGCCCTCTGTAGCAAGATTTTCAGCGACATAACGGAAGCCCTCGACAGCATCATCGAAAGCGATCTTTCGGGTAAGCAGCTCCCTCTCGTGCAATTTGCCCTCGCTCATTAGCCGAAGCACTGGCTCAAACGCGCCCACCGAATTGCGGGAGCCATGAATCGTCATCTCCCGTTTGGTGAAGTTGAGGCCATGGAAGGATACATCCCTGGTGGTCAGACCCACGATGACGATCATCCCGCCCGCCGCAACCAGATCCTGCGTCATGCTCATGATCGCGCTGACTCCGGTCGCTTCGAACACCACACCCGCGCCTTCTCCGTTCGTCAGTCCCATCACGCGCGCCAGCAGGTCCTCCTTCGACGAGTTAATCACCACATCCGCGCCCATAGCCGAGGCTTTACCCAGTCGGTATTCCGAGAGGTCTGCCGCAATAACCTTCACGCCCCGCGTCTTAAGTATATCCACGATCGTCAGCCCAATTGCGCCTGCGCCGATGACCAGCGCCGTCTCACCGGAAACGATCTCCGAGCGTTCAACGCAGTGATAGCCGATAGTGTACGGTTCCGTTAATACGGCAGAGTCAATGGATACGGTATCCGGGACTTTGTGGAGATTGCCTATGGGGTATACCGCATACTCCGCAAAAGCGCCCTGGGTATGCGCACCGATCACCTTTAAGTTGGCACAGCAGTTAGGCTTGCCGTGGCGACAGGGATAACACGTGCCGCAGGGGCTAAGAATCTCAGCCACCACCAGATCGCCCACCTCAAAGTCACGCTCAGCGCTCTTCGGCAGCTTTTCAATGTGCCCGACCACCTCATGCCCGTAAATCTGGGGATAGTTTGCGTAGGGCTGCGACCCATCATAAAAATGAACATCGCCGCCGCAGATGCCCACCTGCACGACCTTTACCAAAGCTTCATCGTCCTTAATTTTCGGCACCGGCACTTCTTCAATGCTGACCGTCTTAGGCGCATGAAAAACGATTGCTTTCATCTCTCGTCCCTCTTCCTCCTTATCCGAGGCCCGCCCCAGCTCAGCAGTCCTCTATCTTCGGAATTCTATTTTTTCAATATTGAATCGGAATTTTCTATCAAGTTTGTAATACATATAACGTATTACTATCAACGCGTACATTTTACCGCGTGCCCTTGGTGTTGTCAATAATACTTTTACAAATAATTTATCTGCCGCCATGCCAATTCCTATAGGTCTGCCAGCGTGAAGGCAAAATAAAAACCCGTAGCTTCTACGGGTCAGGTCCTGCGTTCTATTTTTCTGGCGGTTCGCCCGCCTCGGCCTTCAGGGCCCGGTTTAGATCGATCTGGTTCTTTTTCAAGTGTTCCTCCATGATCTTTCTGGCACCGAACGCATCCCGGTTTCTCAGTGCCTCGATCAGGTTTCTATGATAATAGTATCCTGCCCTAACGTCCGTCAGCCGCTTATAGGTGCGCATGCATTCCAGAAAAGAGTCCCGCATCACCTGCTGAGTTTTGATAATCAGCGGGTTCTGGGTCGCTTCAGCGATAATATTATGAAATTCAACATCCACGACCGCGCAGTCCTCATCAGCCGCATTCATGCGTTCCATTACGGCCAAATTCTCCTCCAGCCTCCGGATGGTGTTATCATCACAGCGCAGCGCTGCCAATTCGACGGCGCCACACTCCAGTATCATACGGTATTCATGCATCGCCATGATCGTAGGCGGCATCAGCACCAGCATGGGCACCAGCCCGTTGATCTGCTGTCCGTTGGACAGATCGCAAACAATGGTGCCGCGCCCCTGCTTACGTTCAATCAACCCCAGACTGGAGAGCTTCTGCAAGGCAGCGCGGATGGAGACGCGGGATACCCCCATGGTTTCGGCCAGTTCAGTTTCCGCGGGTATCTTATCCCCCGGCTTCCACTCGCCTGAAGAAATCATCTCTTTTATTTGTTCGAAGACCATCTCCGAAATATTTTGGCGCTCAATCGATTGTACCGGCATCGTCCCTCTACCTTTCAGGCAGTGCCAATTTGTATTATTTTATTACAAACATTTTATACCGGCTTAATCATTGTGTCAACTCGAAATAAAACGGTTGACGGTTTTTGTATTATGTATTACAATTTCAATTGCGATTCAGATTGCTCTCAAAAAATTAGCAGCACATCAGCCGTGCTGTAAAAGGGATGCTGATTTTATGAAATACGGTTGTTGCTTAAATATGCTGTCCCGCGTTCCCGGCGGAACAGGCGAAGAGTATCTTGAGCTTTTCCGCGATTACGGTTACGATTACGCAGAGCTGCCGCTCGCAGAAATTATGGCGCTCTCCAAGGCAGATTATGCCCGGCTCACAGCTCATCTCGATAGCGCTGGCATCCCTTGCGAAAGCTGCAACAACTTTTTCCCTTCCACCACTCGTCTGACCGGGCCTAATGTCGATTTCAGCGCAGTCTGCGGCTATGTGGATAAGGCGCTGGAAACTGCAGCAGCACTCGGCGCAAAGAACATCGTGTTTGGCAGCGGCGGCGCGAAACGATATCCGGAAGGCTTTTCAAAGTCTGATGCGTACGCACAGATCGTCCAACTGCTTCAATATGTAGATATGGCAGCAGCGCAGCACGGCATCACCATATCCATTGAACCCCTGCGGCAGGCAGAGTGCAACATAATCAACACATTTGAAGAAGGCGTCATGCTGGCGCGCGATGCGGCCGGGACGCAGGTAAAGGTGCTCGCGGACTTGTATCACCTGACCGAAGAAAAGGAGCCCGCAGATCACATCGCGCAGCACGGGGCTTTCTTGTCCCATATCCACTTCGCCAATCCCAATGGTCGCGTCTTCCCCGCTCTGGGGGACGGCTCCGAATCATATTACCGTGATTTTTGCGATGCCGTATTGAAGACCGGGTACAACGGCCGTGTCAGCTGCGAGGCGTACACCGCCAACGTCAGCGATGACGCACCAAATACACTTCGGCTCCTGCAGCATTATTTTAATCTCAACGAAAGGAACTAGCACAAATGTACAGCAAGGAACTACTGGACTCGCTGACCTCCAAAGCGCAGCAGCTGCGGCGCGACGTGGTCCTCAGTATTGGCGTGGGCGTCGCCGGGCATATTGGAGGCGCGAACTCCGCCGCGGACATCGTCGCAGCACTATACTTTCATAAAATGCACATCGACCCGTGCAACCCCAAGGATCCCGACCGGGACCGCTTTCTTCTCAGCAAAGGGCACGTGGCCATTCTGCAATATGCCGCCCTCGCCGAGGCCGGTTTCTTCCCCGTGGACGACCTGAAGACCACCAAAGCAATCGGTTCACACCTGCAGGGACACCCCGATGTTCTGAAAACGCCCGGCATTGAGGCCGGTACAGGCTCGCTTGGACAGGGGCTGTCCATCGGGCTGGGTATGGCGCTGGGCATGAAGCTCAACGGTATTGACCGCCGGGTTTATGTACTCGTCGGCGACGGCGAGCAGGCCGAAGGGCAGATATGGGAAGCGGCGATGGCGGCAAGCGCGTACCATGCGACGAATCTTATCGCGATCGTCGATCAGAACGGTTTGCAGGCCACCGGCACGGTGAAAGACCGTCTGAACAGCAACCCGCTGTGTGAAAAGTGGGCCGCCTTCGGCTGGAATGCGCTGGAGATCGACGGGCATAACATGGCACAGATACTGGCGGCGCTGGACGAAGCACACGAAGCGTGCGATAAACCCACGGTGATCATCGCGCACACGGTAAAGGGCAAGGGTGTGAGCTTTGCGGAAAATAACGTGGCTTTCCACAACGCGGCGCTGTCCAAAGAAAGCTATTGCCGGGCCATGGACGATTTGGCCTGACGCCGGAAAGGATACAACAATGAGTTACGACAATCAAAGAATCGCTTATGGAAACACGCTTGTGGCACTGGGTGCGGAAAACCCGAATATCGTAGCGCTGGAGGCTGACCTCGGAAAATCCACCATGTCCTATATGTTTCAGGAGGCATATCCGGACCGGTATTTTGAAATGGGTATCGCTGAAGCCAACATGACCTCAGTTGCGGCAGGGCTGGCGCTGTCGGGCAAAACCGCTTTTACGAATTCTTTCTCGGTGTTTGTGGCAGGCCGCGCGTACGACCAGATTCGCCAGACCATTGCGATCGGGAAGCTGAACGTCAAAATATGCGGCTCTTCTGCGGGTTGTTCAGATTTTGGAGACGGTGCAACGCATCAGTCCATAGAAGATATCGCCATCATGAGCGCGATTCCCAACATGACGGTGCTCTGCCCCGCGGACGCTAATGAAACGGTCAAGGTGGTCCGCGCAATGGCCGCGCATGACGGTCCGTGCTATATGCGCATCAGCCGCACCTCCTATGATAATATAACATCGGAGGAAGCGCCGTTTGAAATCAGCGTACCCACCGTACTGAGAGAGGGCAGCGACATCGCCGTGTTTGCTATGGGTTACATGTGTGTTAAAGCACTGGAGGCAGCCCGCCTGCTGGAAGATAAAATCTCCGTGAAAGTGATTAACGTCAGTACCATAAAACCGCTGGATGAGACGTTGATCGTCAAGCTCGCAGAGGGCTGTAAAGCCATCGTGACCGCAGAGGAGCATAGCGTCATCGGCGGCCTCGGCGCTGCCATCGCGCGCGCCGTCCGGCATCTTGGTAAGCCAATGGAACACGTGGGCATCCGCGACGTGTTTGGTTGCAGCGCGCACGCGTATGAGGAAATTCTATGCCATCTCGGCCTGACCGTTCAAAGCATTCAAGCCGCTGTCGAGAGCATGTATAATCTTACAAAGTGACTAAGGAGGTAGAAGAATGAAGATTGGATTTATCGGGCTGGGCATCATGGGTAAACCCATGGCACAAAACTTGATCAAGAAGGGGTACTCGCTCGTCGTTTACGACGTCATATCTGAAAACATCCATGCGCTGACCGCTTCGGGCGCGCAGGCTGCGGGTTCCGCCAAAGAGGCCGCAGCACAGTGCGAAGTCGTTATTACCATGGTTCCGAATTCCCCGCACGTTAAAGCGGCCGTAATGGGTGCAAACGGCGTGCTGGAAGGCGCGAAACCGGGAACTATCCTGATCGACATGAGCTCCATCGCGCCGCTCGCTTCCCAGGAGGTGTATCAGGCCTGCGTCGAAAAAGGCGTGGAGATGCTGGACGCACCCGTCTCCGGCGGAGAACCCAAAGCCATCGACGGCACGCTGTCCATCATGGCAGGCGGCAAGAAAGATGTATTCGACAAAGTCTACGATATATTGATGGCGATGGGCGGCAGCGCTGTCTACTGCGGCAGTATCGGCGCGGGTAACACCACCAAGCTTGCCAACCAGATTGTCGTGGCGGTTAACATCGCGGCTGTTTCGGAAGCATATCTGCTCGCGGTCAAGGCCGGGGTCGATCCCGAGCTGGTGTTCGGCGCCATTAAAGGCGGCCTTGCCGGTTCCACCGTGATGAACGCCAAGGTTCCCATGATCCTTGACCGCAACTTCAAACCCGGTTTTAAAGTCGATCTACATATTAAGGACTTAAATAATGCGCTGGAGACGGGGCACAGCGTAGGCTCGCCCCTGCCGCTTACGGCTTCCGTGATGGAGATGCTGCAATATCTGCACGCCAACGACTGCGGCCAGTGCGACCACAGCGCAATCGCGAAGTTTTACGAGCATATCGGGGGCGCGGAAATTAAGAAGCAATTAAGCTAGCAGTCTGCCTGTTTTGACGCCGGGGAGACAATGTTCCTGAGCTTTGATCGTATGCCCGTGGCTTAAACCCACGGGCGGTTTCTTAACCATCATAGACTACTTTAAGGAGCAGAGGAGATTATCATGAAAAAGATCGTTGTTGCCCCAGACTCCTTTAAAGGAACGATGATCTCCTTGGAGGTTTGTGATATCATCCACCGCGCGATTGTCTCGATCGATTGCGGGATCGAAGTTGTCACTGTGCCGATCTCAGATGGCGGCGAAGGTATGGTGGAGGCTTTTCTCTGTGCCGCGGGCGGCCGAAAGATATATGCCTCGGTGAAAGATCCCTTGATGCGGGACGTACAGGCATACTACGGCATCCTCACCGATGGTTGCACGGCAGTCATCGAAATGGCGCAGGCCTCGGGCATCGGCTATGTGGAGAATGATAAGAGACCTCTTGAAGCCACTACCTTCGGCACAGGCCAGTTGATCGAAAACGCACTGGATATGGGGTGCACAAGGATAATACTCGGGCTGGGTGGCAGCGCCACCACGGACGGAGGCACTGGGGCTGCCGCAGCGCTCGGTGTACGGTTCTTGTCCGAGGATCGAAGCGAGGTGCCGCCGGGTGGCGGCGGGCTCTCATTGCTGCATACAATTGATGCAAGTGGCATTGATCCACGGTTAAAGAAAACCGAGATCATACTCGCATGCGACGTGGACAACTGCCTTACCGGCAAGGCGGGAGCTGCAGCCATATTCAGCCCCCAAAAGGGCGCATCCCCGGAGCAGGTTGCCATTCTTGACTGGAACCTGGCGCACTATGCGTCGGTCATAAAGGATCAGCTTGGACAGGATATAACCGAAATTCGAGGCGGAGGTGCAGCCGGAGGGCTGGGCGTATCGCTGATTGCATTCGCGAACGCGCGCATCATGCCGGGCATTCAGGTCGTACTTGATACGGTTAAATTTGACGATATCATCGCCGACGCGGATCTGATCATCACAGGCGAAGGCCGTATCGACAGCCAGACGGCTCTGGGGAAGGTTCCGGTCGGAATTGCACGGGCGACAAGGAACCGCGGCATCCCCGTGATCGCCATTGGCGGAAGTTTGGGCAAAGGGTACGAAGCAGTATATGGGGAAGGAATCACAAGCGTCTTCTCCGTGGTAAACGATCTGGTGCCCTTTGAGACAGTCAAACAGACGTGCAGACAAGACCTGTTTATGCTGATTCAAAACCTGTTCAGGATAATCATACAAAATTAAGGGTCATTACAAATCCATTATTGCACCCAATATCACCATGTATGCCAGAAAGATCACCACTGACCACAGCACGATGCCCAGATGCGGGTCAGCTTTTTTGCGCTTCTAGTCAGCGGGAAGTACGACAGAATCCCCCGATAGTTTCCCGCGAAGAATAATGGTTAAAAACAACAGCGAGCTTACAATGCGATAAAGCCACAGCGCAAATCCAGAGACCGCGATCGTCCTGGGCAAGGACGTTGACGAGGACGACAAGGTGCCCAAGGACATCAAGCCGAGAGCCACGATCACCTGCACACACATCTTCGTCCTCAGCGATACCAGCCCTGTCACCATTGAAGCCTCCGAGCTGATCATCTTCAGCGATGATATGTATGCAGACCAAGACGTTCGATATCGCGGGATAAACGCTAAAAGTACTTGCGCCAGTCTTCCGCTTCCCATCCCACATTAAAAAAGCCGAACGAATCCGATTTTTTTATGTGGGACGAGAAGCAAAGAGAGGACTCCCAACGCGCTGCGCCTTATCACGTCACCTCGCTAAACACGCGTACACTGGCGCGTTTTTCCCGCTTTGCATATCGCTCGTGTTCCATTCTCATACATCTAATCCAAATAAAAAGACCCCACAAGGGGTCCATTTATTTTGGAGCGGGTGATGGGAATCGAACCCACGTAACCAGCTTGGGAAGCTGGCACTCTGCCATTGAGTTACACCCGCTTATTGAGCAGTAATGATTATAACACAGGCAGCCCGGGATGCAAATACCCCGCGCCCGTTTTTTTCCGTAGCCCCCAAAAACACTGTTTCCGAGGATGGCTTATGCTTTCATTTTATCGTATTCCTCGGCAATGCGTGCGGTGAGCGCATTGTTGTCAATAGCGCAATAAGTGTGGACAGCGCTTTTTATGCCATGTGCTGCTATATGGCGCTGCACCTCCATGGCCGACACGTCATCCGGATTGTCGTAGCGCAGTGCCGCCGCGATACCGGGCAATATATTTTCAGCGGAAGTTCCCTGCTCCATGCAGTACAGCACAGCTCCCACCAGCCGGTCGTTGCTTTTCAGCTTGCGGATGGGGTCCCGGCCCACGCGCTCGACCGTGTCCATTAACGCGCGGTTGCCGAACCGGTGAATCAGATCGTGCACATTATCCTCGATCTCTTTCAGCGGGATGCCGTATTCCTTATGCAGCGCCGCGGCCACACTCAGCATTGCATCCCTTGCGCGTTCGGCAATCTCCTTATCCTCCGCAGCCTCATAGATATACATATAGCCCTTCAGCCAGCCAAAGTATGCACAGAGAGCGTGGCCCATATTGTGAATAAACAGCTTGCGTCGGATATAGAAACCAAACGGAGAGAATGGTACAAGCGTCCTGATAGGCGGCAGCTCACCCCGGAACGCGTCTTTATCCACGGGCAGCTCCTCATAGGGTTCCGCGTAGACGCGCAGCATATTGCCCTCCCGCATCGCTTCGGTCATCACCGGCACCATACGGCCAATGGATGCTTCGACGAGGCCCACCTTATTTTCCAGGTAATCCAGCGTTTCCGGCTTTACCGCTTTCTTCAGCAGTCCGCGCAGATATTTGTCCGCGTCAATCATGTTTTCACAGATAATAACGTCGAGCGTAACCGGTAACGCCGTGCGTAAATCAAGACCCGCTGCGATATTTGAGACGATTCGCGGCAGTATGTTGACACCGACCGCGGTCGCCATGAGGTCTGCGGTGCGTATCTCCTCCGCAACAGCGATGACATCCCTGCCGTCTACCGCACGGACGTTTTTCACCATCACCTCATGCGTCTCCTCATTGGTCACCATTCTGACAGGGTACTGCCGGTCATGGTTGATCTGCTCCACCAACTCCGGCACCACATCGACAAAGACCACCTCATAACCAGCCTCGGAAAAAACCTTGCCCATAAACCCGCGACCGATGTTACCCGCCCCGTACATCACCGCTTTTTTCATGCCCTGCTGCCCCCCACGAAATTTCAGCCTCAATATATCACCCCGTCTCGCCGCCTGTCAAAGCCGTTTTCAGTACAACAGCTCACGGCAAAAATGCACGGCAGCCTGCTTCGATGCATAAACTACAGTACTCCCGCGAAAGGATGTGGATAATAGGTATGGATGAAAACAAAGCGCTGCTGCTGACGGGCTATTCTTTCGAGCTCACGGAGTACATATGCGCGGACGGCATCACCACGATCACCGTGCGCGTGGCCGGCAACGGAGAACACCCCTGTGACATATCGAGCTTTGTGGTCGAGGTATGCCCTACCGAACCGGAAAAGTTCGCTGCAGAGGTGTGTATTGTCGCGTGCGAAAAACGCCGCCGCGCCGGCGCGTGGCAGCCTGCGTCCGCGCTCAAAACCGCGCCTGAGCTCACCGGCGACGTAAGTTTTTCCGGCGTGGTCGTAGACGAATGGGTGGGGCGCTATGCGGACGATCCGCCCACGGAGTTTCGGATCACACTGGACACCGAACTGCCGCCTGAGCCGATGCGCGTCGCGTTCATCGCAGGCGAAGCGGTGCACGAGTCCAGCGAGCCTCTGGTTCCGCGCCAAAACCTCGACGGTCCGCAGCTGTGGAACACCCCCATTGAAAAGACCTTCTGCCTGTACCTGGTGGTTCCGGATGGCTACAAGCCCAGCGGGCCGTGCCGCGCAAATGTATCCATCAGCCGACGCGGCATATTCCTGTCGTACGAGCACGAGGATGACACGCCGGACTCGGCTGTGCGCACTGTGGTGCAGGGTACGGTAAAAATCATGGCGTCCGTGCCACTAAAGAGCCATCAGGCCTGCGGGGATACCGTGGAGGTGAGCGCGTGCGATTGCTTCGACGTATGTGAAACCGTTGCCGTCACAGGAAGCAGTGAAAAAGTCGAAGCGCGCGATATTGCCATCTGTCCCAAGAAAAACAGCTTTGACTTGACGCTGCTGAGCGCACACTGCGGCAAGTCGGTCTATCGGCTGGACGGCATATTCATGATTGACTGCAAGCGCCGGCGCTGATTTATCTTAACTTTTACACAACGTTTACATCGGCTGAACATCTTTACGGTATGCTTAGCCCTAAGAATTGGTTATGAGGTCATGCCATGCGAATACGCAGGATGCGTGAAAAGGATGCGGGGGCTGCGGCGGCGCTGATGCGCCGCTCCGGGTTCCGTGTCGACGACGATACCTTCGCGCAGCGGATGAAAGGCTTTCAATATCAGCGCAACCATATGGTTGCGGTCGCGGAGCACCGCGGAAGGCTGCTCGCGCTGATGCACATCGGCGCAGAGCCTTCATTGACATGCGGCCGCTGCGCGCGCGTATATACGCTCCTGATGGACGCAGCCGCCCAGCCCGCGCTGCCTCCCGGCAGCCTCATCGCCTATGCCCGCCAGTGGGCGGAACATCACGGCTGTGACGTCCTCATTGAGTCCGATGATGGGGACGTGGAAACGGTCAGCAAGCAAGCGCTTTAAAAGGCGCTTTTCTCTTCTTATATAGGATAGTGAACAACTCAATAGCAACCCGGAAATGGCTATACACTCTATGCATCCACAACCCTCAGATACTCCAGTAGTACGCTGATAATAAAAGTTACGGAAAAGATAGTTGGTACCAAAAAGCCGAAACATTCTTACTCCTGCCAAGAAGCAGCGTAACTCGTAAAAACTGTACACAGTAGCAATACCGAAGCGAGGATGAAATATTCCATATCTCCTCCACCACACATTGAGACGGCTCTAATCAAAACATTTCTTTATAACAAAAAAGGCCTCGGAAGGCCTTTTGTCCGGCTGAGGTCAGCCCTGCTCGATCGCGTCGTTCGGGCACGTATCTGCGCAAGATCCGCAGTCAATGCAAAGATCCGCATCGATTACGTATTTGCCATCGCCCTCAGAAATCGCTTCAACAGGGCATTCGCTTTCGCAGGCACCGCACGAAATGCAAGCATCGGTGATAATGTATGCCATCCAAAAATACCTCCGGTAGTTTTTTCACGACCATTGTAACTACACATGCGGAAAAATGCAATAACTGAAACCAATAATGTTGCTAAAAAAAGATATTTTATCAGATTATTCGGCATTCTTTATTCCATAAGCATGGTTTTTGAGTTGTTTACAAAAAATGATTTAAACCCAATTTAAAAGTTCGGTGTCTGATGTGTGGAAGAATGCCATTTCTCCAAGCCTTACCGGAGCATTAACAACCCTCAATTTTATCTGTCTTTGCAGACCATAATTAGCGCAGACATGAAATAAGAGCCGTATTAGATTCCGGCTCTTACCTTTAACATGCTATTCAACAATCCGGTGGATACCATCCTCAGTCGTCCAGCAGAGAGCGCACCTCTTCGTCGATATCCATCTTTGCCGGTTCATCGTCATCGTTGTTATTATTATTGTTGTTGTTGCGCGGGCAGCCACGGCTGGCAAACTGAACTTCAGTCAGCGCGAACGTCTTGATATCGAAGCTCTCATCGGGCAGCGTAATCTTTACGCGCACCTTCTCCGTGATCGCGTTGTTCTCAATGACCACGCCCTCACCGTCAGGCGTCCTCACAGTGCTGCCCAGCTTGGGCATGCGGCGGCGCGTTTCGTTGTAGTGCAGATGCTCGTAGTTCAGGCAGCACATCAGCCTGCCGCACAGGCCGCTGATCTTGGTGGGCGAAAGCGACAGATTCTGCTCCTTGGCCATCTTGATGGATACCGGGGAAAAATCGCCGAGGAAGCACGAGCAACAGCACGGCCTTCCACACGGCCCAAGGCCGCCCAGCATTTTGGCTTCGTCTCGCACGCCGATCTGCCGCAGCTCGATGCGCGTCTTGAACACGCCCGCGAGGTCCTTGACGAGGTCGCGGAAATCAATGCGGCCCTCCGCCGTAAAGTAGAACACGATTTTGGAATTGTCGAACGTGAACTCCACGTCCACGAGCTTCATCGCGAGTCCGTGGTTTTTCACCTTCTGCTCGCAGACCTCCAGCGCTTCCTTTTCCTTGTGCTGGTTTTCCTCGATCTTCTTATCGTCCTTGGAGGTTGCCCGCCGCACCACCTGCTTCAAGGGCGCGACGATATCCTTGTCCTCCACCTCTTTGGCCGCCACAACGACCTCGCCGTATTCCATGCCGCGCGCTGTTTCCACGATCGCGTGGTCGCCGACCTTGAACTCTATCTTACCGGGCAGGAAGTAGTATACCTTGCCTACGCGCTTAAACCGCACGCCGATTACTTTTTCCATCTGTCCTTCTCCTTCAATATATCAAAAAGCATGTTCTCCGCCGCGAGCCTGAAGTTCAGCGCGAAGAACAGCCGCCTCTCCGTTTCTAATATTATGCTAATCATATTATACGCCGCGCCCGTTGTAAAGCCCGAAGCGATCCGAAGTACGTCCGCAAGACGGTCACGGTTTACCACGAGTCCCTCGGTGTGCGTCTTTTGCGCCACGAGCACATCGCGGAAAAACGACTGCATCACGGTTAATATCGTCAGTATACTGTCCTTGTTTGCTTCGAGGAAGTCCGCGTGATCCTTCACCGCATCGTTCTTCTGATTACAAAGCTTCACGCACAGCTCAAGCGTGTCCGTACGTAGCTTAAGCAGCTTTTCGTCCGCGAGTATGCGCTTCGCTTCGTCCGCGTATCCACCCGAGAGGTCCGCCAGTATGTGCGCCATGACGGCATCCACGCCCAAATCCTTTTCGATGCGCTCCGCCGCGTCCGGTTCAGGCAGAACATGCACCGGAGTACAGCGCGACGCAATGGTAGGCAGCACGCCCGATGCGCTCCGCGCTATCAGCAGCAGCACCGCGTTTTCCGGCGGCTCCTCCAGCGTCTTCAGCATGCTGTTGCCCGCCTGCGGCGTCATTTCATCCGCGCGCTCCACCACGACTGCGCGGCACGGGGCTTCGTAGGGCTCCTGCGATACAAACGCAATCGCTTCGCGGAAGTCATCTACGCGCGGCGAAGACAGCCGCAGCACGTCCACATGCCCCTGCTTCACCTTGCGGCAGTCCGGGCAATCGCCGCATCCGCCGTTTCGGCAAAAAAGCCGCATCAGGAAATCGTCAGCCAGCCGCGCCGCCACGTCGGGCCTCGGACAAATGAGCAGGTAAGCGCCCATCCGGCGGCTTTGTGCGCTGTGCAGGAACTCCTTCGCCGCCGCGTTCACAGCAGGCCCGCTTCCTTCAGCACCGGTTCGATGCGCTCCCGGATGACGTCCCGCGTCTCATACTTGGTGCCCACCGCGTCGATCACGATGACGCCCGGCTTCTTCGAGAGCTCGATATAAGCTTCGTATACGCGCTGGTGGAATGAGATATCCTCGCTTTCCAGCCGGTCGAACTGCTTGTTCTCGTTCATGCGGGCAAACGCGCGCTCCGGCGGTACGTTCATAAATACGGTCACGTCCGGCATATGTCCGTCCACCGCGGGCTCATTGATGCGCCACACTGTCTTGGCGCCAAGGCCCCGCCCAAACCCCTGATACGCAATGGACGAGTCCACAAAACGGTCGCACAGCACAATCTTGCCCGCTGCAAGCGCTGGTGCGATGACCTGCCGCACGTGTTCCGCGCGGGAGGCGGCATACAGCAGCGCTTCGGTAAGCGCTGCCATGCCGGTATTGGCGCAGTCCAAAATGACATCGCGAATCTTCTCCGCGATGGGGCTGCCGCCCGGCTCGCGCGTGCACACCACGTCAAGTCCCCGCTCCAGCAGATAATCGTTCAGAAAGCGGATCTGCGTGGATTTCCCGCAGCCATCCGACCCTTCAAACGCGATAAAAAGTCCCTTCATTGCTTCCTCCCGGCCAGCGCAGGCAAGTCCGCCACGCTGTCGATCAAATAATCGCTTCCGGCGCTGAGCAGCTCTTCCCGGCTGCCATATCCGTACAGTACGCCCGCAGTGGCAAACCCCACGGCGCGTCCACCTTCGATATCGTATTTGCGGTCACCCACCATCACCGGCCCGGGCATGGCGCCCATTTCTCCCGCCGCAAACTGTAGCACCTGCAGTTTGTCGAAGATGCCTTCCTCGCGCCGCACCGCAAATATGCGCTCGAACAGGCCTGTAATCCCAAAATGCTTCAGGATGGGCAGGGCGATGAACTCCGGCTTCGCCGTGGCGATATAGACGTGGCGGCCCGCGCGGCGCAGCTCCTCTACGGCCTCGACGATGCCGTCATACAGCTTGTTTTCAAACATGCCCTTATTCTCGTAGTATTCCCGAAAAAAGACGTACGCCCGCTGCGCATCCTCCTCCGTAAATCCGTACAGCTCGATCAAATTCTCCGTTACCGGCGGACCGATAAAGCTGCGCAGCCGCTCTTTGTTGTCCTCACGGACGCCGACACGGTCAAACATATACAGCGCGGCATTGACAATGCCCGGTCCGGACTCGGTGATCGTGCCGTCTAAATCCATAAAAATGTGGCTGAAACTTTCCGTCTTTCCTTTGATGCTTTGGATCATATTCTCTCCCTGTATATCCGAATGCTGTCACCCTCCACGCCGAACAGCGAAAACCCCTGCCGCCGGGCTTCAAGTAGATAGCCTGCGATCTCGTACGAGATCTGCTGGCCGCGCAGCAGCACCGCCTCGCCGGGTGGATAAACGCCCGCCGTGGACGCAGAAATCATCCCCACGCTGCGCTCGATGCGCACGCTTTCTATATTACCCCAAAACCACGAGCTTTGCGAGTATTTTGTGAACGCGGGCAGGCTGTAGGGCGAGAAATAGAGCGATTTTCCGCGGATGTGCGGCATCTGCGCGAGCGCGCGGCGGAATATGTCGAGCTGTGAAGCCGTATCGCCTACAGTCAGCAGCAGCAGCAGGTTCTTTAAATCCGCCGCCTCCACATGCACACCTTGCGCGGCGAGCGCTTCCTGCATCGCAATACCCGTATAGCCTGTCCCGCTCACATCCGCCACGATCTTCAGTGAATCCCGCGCGGCTACGCCTGAGATTCCCGGGCACGTACAGCCGGGGATGGCGGATATCGCGTCAGCCAGCTTTTCGGCCAGCCGCACGATGCGGGAAAGCTCTTCTTCGCCCTTGTCGCGCATATAGGCGTAGGCATAGTCCATGGAGCACAGCAGCACGTACGACGGACTGGTGGTCTGCACCAGCGAAAGCGCCTGCCGCACCATCGCCTTATCTGCCAGTGAGTTTTTGCCCACACAAACGCATGCGCACTGGTTCATCGCAGGCAGCGTCTTATGCGCGCTCTCCACCCAGATGTCCGCACCGGCCTGCGCGGGGTAGGCAGGCAACAGTGGCGAGTACGCAAAATGCGCCGCGTGCGCCGCGTCCACAATGAGCGCCGCGCCCGCGCGGTGAGCCACCGCCGCAATGGTGGCAAGGTCGCAGCAAAGGCCGAAATAGTTGGGATACGTGATAAAAACCGCCGCCGCGTCGCGGTGGAGCTTGAGCGCCGCACGCACGTCCTCTGCCGATACCACCGCGGGATAGTCGCAGGGCACAGAGTCGAGGAACACTGGCGATATGGCGAACAGGGAGATGGCGTTGGCGGCGCTCAGGTGCACGCCGCGCGGAAAGATCACTTTTTTGCCGCGGAACAGCGACAGCATGGCAAGGTTGCCCGCAGTAGAGCCGTTGGTCGTAAAGAAAGCCGCGTCCGCACCGACATAGGCCGCGTGCAGCGCCTCTGATTCCGCGATGGCTCCGTCCGGGCAGAGCAGGTTGTCTGCGCCCGGCAACTCGGTGATGTCGCACCGCAGCATTTCACCGCCGAAGAAGCCTGTATCGCCCTTGTGGCCCGGCATACACAGCCGGACCTGCACGCCGCCGGTCAGCTTGTGCAGCGCGGCCATGATGGGGGTCTGCCTCTCGCCCAATACTCCTCACCCCTGTTTTTAAACTCTACCCTTTTCCTTTTATCCGAATTATGAGATAATAACCTATATCGCAAAGGAGGCCGCAATGAAAAAGACGGAGCGCGAGAACATGCTGCTGTTCTCCAAGGAGCGCGTGGCAGGGCTGCACCGGTACCGGCTGTACTTCACCCCTGTGTCCTCGCTGAGGGACGATACCCCGCGCGTATTCCGGCTGCTCGTCCGGCTGCCCTTTGCGTTCGACCGCTATGAACTCGGCCGCATCTACACGCTGCAGTACAGCGGCATCCATATCCTCAAGGCAGAACCCAAGGAGACCTTCAGCCTGCAGGAGGAGGATTACATCCGCCTGCTGCACATCCGCGACCTTAAGTTTATGGACAAGCGCACCTCCGCGGCCCTGCGCTCGGAACCCCCGGTTTTCTCCAAGGACAGCTACTACTCCTTCGAGGAAACCCGCGATATGGTCAACTACCGCCCGGATTTTCTGACTGAGGTAGCCATATCCGCCTTTTCCGGCGTCCTGATCGCCCTCTCGCTGTTGCTGCCGCTCGGGCTGTACGTCTGGATGCTGCACCTGCTTGCCAGAGGAAGCAACGCGATTTCGGGGTATTCATCCAGTGCGCTCGCGCTGCCGCTGATGGGCCTGGGCGCACTGCCCGCCACCATGTTCCTGATGACGCTGTTGTTTGCCCTTGCGGAGCTCGCGCTGCTGCACATCGACTTTACGCGCTGGCACATTTTAAAGCGCTATACGCTGGCGTGGGGCGGCATGCGCCGCAGCATCTATCTGGAACGCAGCGATATTCGGTATCTGAAAAAGTTCGGCATCATCGCAGGCTCGGTGCTTGTCTTCTTCATCCTCATCTGCATCATCATCTGACCCTTTTTCCTAACCTTATTATAATGCATGCCTGTCCCGCGCGCAACGGGCAGCAGATAACAGGCTGTTTTGGCATGCAATAAATGTAATTTTAATATTTTTGTAAACATTGTGTTTGAGTTGTCAGGCATACTTAATTATTTTTCAAGTTTGTGTTATGGTATAAATCTATAGAAATCATATATAATTCAAGTTGTTAGACCAAAATCAGGGAGGCAATTGAATGGCCAAAAAGAAGGTCCGAAAGACCTCTGAAAAACTAAGCCGGAAAAATATCATCCTGTTCGCATCAGCCGGCGTGCTGGTTATCGCGCTGGCTGTTACAGCCATATTTCTGCTGAACGGCTCTTCGCTCGGTGCGGAGCGGGTCATCAGCCTGGGTACCGTAATGAATGGCGTGCATGTGAACGGCATCGACCTATCCGGCATGACCCGCAGCGAAGCCCTGGAAGCCACCGCGGACATCCCCGGGCAGCTGCTGGATGAGGTCAGCGTTCCACTGGACGTGAACGGGACAACCTATACCTACACCGCAACGGATCTTGCCATCGGCACAGACTATGACGAGATCATCGATCAGGCGCTCTCGTATGGCCATACCGGCCCATTCGACGACCGGCTGCAGGCGGCTAACACTGCGAAAGAACAGGGAGTGGAACTTACCGTAAGTCTGGCAGTGGACGAAAGCGAGCTTCAGTCCGCGCTGGCCGCAATCAAAACGGTGTTGGACCAGCAGCCGCAGGACGCTCAGGCCGTATTTACTCCATGGGGGCATTATGCAGACGGTACGCCCTATACGCCCGATGCGCAGGTGCTGATTGAAACCGCGGCAAACGGCAAGACGATCACCTATCCGGCAGAACTGGTACGCCTTACCGAGGACGAAATGCCCGATATGCTGCGTTATCAGTACTGGAAGAACACCAAATACGGAGATGAATACATACCCGACGCCGCAACGATCTCCCGGTTCTGGTATGTTCCGGAACAGACCGGTTTGACTGTGGATACTGCGTCCATTGCTTCCGAAATCATGACGCAGGCGGAAAGCGGGACTTTCAGCACCATCACCGTACCGGTAACGGTCACGCAGCCCACGGTAACGCTCGATACAGTCAAGGGGCAGTCGCAGTTGATCACTTCGTGGACGTCCAGCTATTCCACGCACTATAGCTTTAACCGCAACTGGAACGTGGCCAAGCTGTCCGGCATCATCTGCGGCGTCACCATCGATCCGGGTGTGGAATGGTCCATCAACGAGGAAGCAGGCCCCCGCAGTGTAGCGGGTGGGTGGCAGCTGGCTTCGGGCATCACGGACGGCGGCTACGTGGACCAGCCGGGCGGCGGCGTATGTCAGATCTCCAGTACGCTATTCAACGCGGCAATCCGCGCAGGCCTCTCCACCAAATCGAAGCATCACAGTATCGTTTCTGGCTATATGCCCAAAGGGCTGGACGCAACGATCAGCACCGGCGGCCCGGACCTTAAGATCACCAACACCCTGACCTCGGCCATCTACATCGTGTCGTTCATGAACCCGGAAACCAAGACCGTCACTGTAGAGATTTACGGCCCGCCGGTGATCGACGCGGCGACTGGTGAGGAAGTCATCTACGACTTTGAGTCCGGAGACCCCACCTTCTATGGCGATCCGGTGATGCAGTATTTCTACAATACCGCGACGCTTCCGGATGGCACGGCGATACCGGTAGGCGAATCCAAGGTGTATGCCGAGAATCAACGCGGCATGAAGGTGACAACGCACAGGCTGTACTACAAGCTGGATGGCACGAAGTACAACGAGGAAACGTTTGAAACCGTTAATATCAATCCCATCAACGGCAAGACCTACTGTAACTATCCGGATCCCGCGACGGTAACGCCCACCCCGCCCCCGGCGGAGTCTCCATCGGAGTCTCCATCAGAGTCACCCGTAATGGGCTGAGCGGGGACAAATCGAATTTAAACCTATGAGGCACGGAGCATATACCGTGCCTTTTATTTTCTATACGAAGTTGTCCTTACCTTCCAGCATTGCTTTTGGAATTGCTTGCTTGCTCACACGTCATTGCGAGGAGCAACGCGACGAAGCAATCCAGATCACCCAGAATCAAATATGGAGCACTTCATCCCCCCTTTCGCTCCACTCCGTGCGTTGACCGCTTCCAATTTTTCGTGTTATTATGAGGGCGGATAAGCATCTATGCTTGTCCGCCGGAATTCATTGCTCCAACCTTTATATATTTGATATTCGGAGCAATATAACTGTGGCAAATATGACAAGGACGGTGGGGCGCGTGGTTGAAGCCCGGAATCTAAGCAAAAGCTTTGGGAAGACCCCGTACGTGAAGGGCGTGAGCCTGTCCGTTCCGCGGGGTGGTGCGCTCGCTGTCGCGGGTGAAAACGGTGCTGGCAAAACCACCCTGCTGAAAATGCTCGCCACCGCCTTAAAGCCGGACAGCGGGGAACTTTCCATCGGCGGCTTCGATGCGATCAAAGAACCTGCCCATGCGCGGGAACTCCTCGGCTTTGTGCCGCAGGGCATTGCACTGATGCAGGAGCTTTCCGTGCGGGACAACCTGCGCTACTGGATGAAAACGCCCGACGAAGCGCTTTATCAGTGGACGCTGGAGCTTATCGGCTTGAAAGAGGTGGAGAAGCGCCGCGTCTCGCGGCTTTCCGGAGGCATGCAACGGCGGCTCAACATCGGCGCGTCGCTCGTGCTGCGCCCCTCGCTGCTCATCCTCGACGAACCGCTGGCGGGCGTGGATATCGCCAACCGCCGCCGCATCATTGATACTCTGATCGCGCTCAAGCGCTCTGGCGTGACCATCATCTTCACCAGCCATTACATTGAGGAAATGCAGTTGCTCGCCGACAGCCTGATCACGCTGCGCGGCGGCGAGGTCACCTATCACGGCGGCCTGCAGTTTCCGGATGGGCGGAGCTTATCCGATGCGCTCCGGTACTATACAGCGTAAGGTGCGGGCATGAAAAAACTGTTTTCAGTGGATTTGAAAAGGCTGCTGCAAAATCGGACGACGATACTGATCTCCGTATTGGCGCCGCTTATTTTGGTGCTGCTCATCTCGCTCACCGTCGCGCCTTATTTCTTTTCCAACGTGCGTACCAATAACTTTTCCGTTGCGGTGTATAACGAGGACAATGACCCGCTGACCGTTTCAATATTGAAGGGCCTCATTGAGAGTGAATCGCTGAGCGGGCTCATCTCCGTGGAGTTCGTATCAGACGAAGAGGACGGCCTTGCGGCGCTGGAGGACGGGGCAGCAGCATACATCCACATTCCCGCGGGCATGCAGGAAACGCTCTATAACGGCGGCAGTACCGAGATCACCTATGTGGGCAACGCCAATATGCCGCTGGAGGATGCACTGCTGTACGAGACACTCTCCTCAGGTGTGGACCTTGTGAGCTACGCGCAGCACGCGGTCAACGTGCTTTACTGGGACAGCCGCGATTACGGCGTCGATCAGGATACCGCCGCGGCAGAGTATAGTTCCACTGCGAGAACCTTTTTCATGAGCGTCCTGGCCCGCGCGGTTTTATACGAGGATACCGATCTGACATCTCCGCTCGGCAGCGCTCTGCCTATCGAATACTACGCGGCGAGCTTTCTCATTCTGTTTGTGGCGCTCGGTGCCATGCCGGTCGCACGCATCACCGCGGACGACCATGAAACCGGGCTGATTCACCGGCAGCTGCTTTCGGGCAGCGCGCCGCGCACGTGCTTTGTCTCGCGATGGCTCGCGGGCACGGTATTCTCCTTCCTCCAGTTCTTTGTTCTGGCTGCGGCGCTGGGTATTCTTGCGGGCGCGGCCTCAAATTTCTCAGGAAACCTGCTGGTACTGCTGCTGGCTGGGCTGCTGCTATGCGGTTTCATCAGCCTCGGTATGCTGCTTGTGGGACTGCTTTCCCGTCGTGCGCCCATGGCGGTACGTGTGGCGTTCATGGCGGCGCTGTTTCTCGCGCTGGCGGGCGGCCTCATCGTGCCCTCGGCGTTTTTGCCGCAGGCTGTACGCGATATCTGCTACTACTCACCGTTCGCCGCGGCGCTGCGCCTGTGCATCGCGGGCCTGTTCGACCATCGGGCAACGGGCGTAGGACTGTATTCGCTGGTGCTGCTCGGCTATATCGCGCTGCTGCTGCCTGTGTCGCTGCGCCGGTTCCAGAGGAGGTCGCATTGAAGCTCTTCTTTGCCACAATGAAATACCGCTTCAAGACGCTGCTCACCACGGCCCACGGCCTCGTGTTGCTCGTGCTGGCGCTGCTGCTGGCTGCCAGTCCGTTCATCGGCCTCATCATTCCAAACGCGCCGGTGCCGGTGGGCTGGATTGACGAGGACAACACCGAATATTCCGCGCTGTTGCTGGAAAACGTGGAAGCACTCGACGTGGTGTGGGTGACGCAGGGCGACAAGGATGCGCTGATCGCCAACCTGCAAAGCGGGAGGCTGGAGTGCGTGTTCGTCATCAAGAAGGGCTTCGAGGGCTCCATCAAAGCAGGCGAATTCAAGGGGACACTGCAGATGCTGCGCTCGCCTTACAGTACCGCCGCGGGTGTCATCTCCGAAAGCGTGGGCAGCGAAGCCATGCGCTTGTGGCTCACGAGCTACAGCGCGATTGAAGCGGAACAATACGGCGGCGAAACGCTGCACGACCAAGTGTTTGAGGACATACTCGTCGGCACGGACGAGCCCATCCTCTCGTTGGAACGGCTGAACGCAGCGGGTCACACCGCCACGGTCACGCCCCTGCTCGACGCAGCTTACACCTCTCTATACCTGCTGGCTGCGCTCGCCTGCTTCTATATGCTCTCCGGCCTCGCGCTGATGGACCGGGGCAGCGATTTTGCCGCACGGCTTTCCTCGCGCTCCTTCTCCGTGGTGCGCTACCGTCTGTCTGCTTCGGTGGCGGATACATTGTGCATCCTGCCCTGCGCAACCATTCCCCTCATTGCTTTTTATCTCGCGGGCGCGGGCGGGCTTGTCCTGCCGCTGCTCGTCATGTTTGCGCTATACATATTCTCCTACGGTGGAATCGCGGCGCTGCTGGCGCTGATTCGCAACAAAACGGCACTGATGCTGTGCATCTGCGTCGTCACAATAGCCAATGTGATGTTCGGCTCACTGCTCGTACAGCTGCCCGCCTCAGGCGTAATGGGCGTACTGTCCCGCGCGCTACCTTCGCGTTGGCTCACGTCAATCTCCACCCTTCCGCCGTTCATCTGCGTTGCAGGGCTGGCCGCTTGCGCGGCCGTCTACAACGCGCTGCCCTTCCTCATCCGACGCAAGGCGGCATAAATTCAGCCCTTCGCCTGCGTATCGTTGTCCTCGACGTCCTCCGCATCCACTACCGCGTCCTCCTGAGACTTGACCGTGGTCTGCTTATACAGCTGGTTGCCGAGCACCGTCACGCCCGTTACCAACACACCCTGCAACACGCCGGAAAGCTGCATGCCTGCCAGGAAGAATCCCCCGATCATGCCAAGGCCCAGCAGTATCCACGGGATCAGCCAATCCTTGATATTGGGGATCTTTTTTAAAAGCACGCCGATTACATACAGCACGGGAATCAAGATATACGATTCGCTCACAATATAATTCATCAGGTCCATAAGTCGTCCTCCGTTAACAGTTGCTGTACTGCGCCTGCTGCAACAGACAATACATATATATGACACGCGGTTGCGTTTGGTGAGGCGCCGCCGTTTCGGTTGACGTATAGGCAGCTTCACAGCATGAAACACGGCAGCGAGCGAGGCGCGCGGATACCATAAACGCTGCCGCTTGACTTTGCCGCAGGCGGACAGTATTATCCTATGCGTCCGGAAAGCTCCCGTATTCCGCCGATATATAATTGTCTTTTACAATAAAAGGTGATAGAATATGGTTGCGGATGCGCAAAGGCGGTTGCAATGAACAAGGACATCGGTGAAAAAATCAGAGACATGCGCCAGCAAAAAGGTTTGACACAGCTTGAACTCGCCAGAAAGGCCAAAGTTGCGCAATCCACGCTATCCTACATCGAGAAGGGCGCCAAAACGCCGCGGTTCGAAACGCTCAATGCGCTGTGCAGCGCCATGGGCATTACGCTGTTTGAACTGTTAACCTTTGGCGAGCCTACCCATCCGACGCGCTTTCTTCAGGAAAACGCCGGGTCAGCACCGGCGGGCAGCTTTGAACACTACCTCTACCGGCTGCTGTTGGGCAAGGAACCGCAGCCTGCTGTTTGCACTTCATCGGCTTGTGAAAGCGAGAATTCAGTATGAGAGTATATACGTTGGTTGAAGGAAGCAGCCGCAAGGGCACCGGGTTTTTACCCGACGACGGCCTCAGCCTTTATTTTGAGTACGGCGGCCATCGCGTGCTGTTCGACACGGGCGCTACCGCTGCGTTTATCTACAACGCAACGCTGCTTGGCATCGACCTCTCCAAGGTGGATACGTGCGTTATTTCCCATGCGCATGGACACCATACCGGAGGTTTGCCGAATTTCCTTGAAATCAACGACCATGCCACGGTCTACATGAAAAGCGAAACCAAGGGCGATTTCTATATGCGCCGCCCCTTCCATATGGACCAGTGCGGGATCGACCCGGAGCTGTTTCATAAATACGAGGACCGCATCCGGCTCATCGACGACGACATGGAAATATTCGAGGGCGTCACCGCGGCCAGCATCCGCAATCACCGCAAACCACCCATCTATACCGCGCTGCTCTATGAGCGCCGGGGCGACGAATTTACCCGCGATACGCTGGCGCATGAGCTCTACCTTGCGATACGCACCTCCGCCGGGACGATCGTGCTGACCGGCTGTTCGCACAACGGCATCATCAACATCCTGCATTGCGCCGAAGACCGTTTCGGCAAAGTCGTGGGCGTGATCGGCGGATTCCATCTGGACGGCGCACGGGTAATGGGCTTAAGGTACCGCGCCGAGCCTACACTTGAGGTTCGCGCAATCGCGCGGTATTTTAACGAGCATAACATCAAGCACATCTACACGGGCTTCTGCACGGGCCGCAAAGCGCTCGAAAGGCTCGAACTGTTCTCGACCACTCAGCAGGTTCAGTCAGGCGACGTGGTGGACATATGACGGAGGAGGATCAGATCCGCCAACTCACCGAAGGCATGCGGTTTGAACGCCGCATTCCGGCGTCCGCACGCGACAAGGCAGCCTATGCCGCGCTTGAGGCAGCATGCGAAGACGCGCTGAAAGCGCTGCAAAAGCTTCACCTGCGCGTGTGGCATGCCGCGCAGGGCGATTATCGTTCCCTGTCCATGGACGAAGCGCACACGCTGCTGGAGGAAGCCCGAGAAAAGATCGACGTTGCATTGGAGAAGTGCCCGCGGGCAACTAAATAATAAAACCTCCCGCTAAGGGAGGTGATCAAGGGTGTAACAACAGTTGTCACCCTTTTTTATTATGCTGTAATACGCACACAGCTTTTTAACCGTGTATCAGGATCAATGATTGGTTATCGCCTTATTCCAGTATGATAACGGCGATGAATACGAGCGGCTCGTCTTTTTCGTTGACGATGGAGTGGCTCGCGCCGCCGCCGCATACGTTGCAGTCACCCTTGCGCAAAATCTTGCGCTCGCCGTCGTCCATCAGCACGCCTTCGCCCTGCAGCACGAAGTAGACCTCAGTCTCATTTGCGTGCGGGTGCGCGCCGATACCGTCACCCTTCTGCAGCGTATTGACGGCAAACAGGCGGGATTTGGCAGGCAGGCCTTCTTTGGGTACGATGTGATGCAGCGCCACGCTTCCCGGACCGCCGCGCATCGCTTCACGAACTTCATTTTTCATCTCCTCGTTGCGGATAACCATGGTGATCCTCCTTACTTTTCTACGCGGATCATATTTTCAACGCTGACGACCTCGGGCAGATACCGGATGTCGTCGAGCGCGCGCTTCATGGACAGCTCCTTGGCTTTGTGCGTGATGAAAATGAGCGGCACGCTTTCCTCGTACTTGCCATTCTGTCTCACGGAGGAGAGGCTCACGCCATAATTGGCGAACACGCCTGCGATCTTGGCCAGCACGCCCGGCTGATCCTTCACCATCACACGCATATAGTATTCGCATTCCCAGTTGTTCTCGAAGGTGAGCTCCGAGGAGACCTTGGCTTCGTTGTAAAACGTCGTGTAATGGTGGTGCATCTGCCCCGCCGCGTATACGATATCCGAAACCACCGCGCTCGCCGTGGGCATGTCGCCCGCGCCCTTGCCATACAGCATCAGGTCGCCCACGATATTGCCGTTCAAGAAAATCGCGTTGAACGAGCCGCGCACCGCAGCCAGCGGATGCGTCTTGGGGATCATCGTGGGATGCACGCGCACCTCAATACCGGTGCCGCGCTTCTTGCCAATGGCCAACAGCTTCACACGGTATCCCAACTCACTGCCGATTGCGATATCCTCCTGTGTGACGTTCGTAATGCCTTCGCGGTAGATGTACTCCACCGGCACGCGGGCATGGAACGCCATCGAAGAGAGGATCGACAGCTTATACATGGCATCAAAGCCTTCCACGTCGTTTTTCGGATTGGCTTCGGCAAGGCCCTGCCGCTGCGCGTCCTTGAGTACATCTTCAAAGGAGGCCCCCTCCTCTTCCATACGCGTCAGGATATAATTCGTCGTGCCGTTGATGATGCCCATCACCGACGTGACCTCATTGGCCTGCAGGCTGTCCCAGATGGTACGCAGGATAGGGATGCCGCCGCCCACACTGGCCTCGAAATAAAGACCTGCTCCACTCTTCGCAGCAGCCGCATTGAGTTCCGGCCAGTGCTGCGCGAGCAGCTCCTTGTTGGCCGTGACGACCGTCTTGCCAGCAGTCAGGGCCGCAAGGATAAACTCCTTGGCAGGATTAACTCCGCCCATCAGTTCCACTACGATAGCGATTTCCGGATCTGCGATGATGTCGGCGTAGAAGTCCTTCGCCTTCATTTCCTCTGGGACGTCGATGCTGTAGCTCAGCGCAAGTACCTTTTTTAAGTTGAGCGAAAGCCCTTCCTTGTGCTCAATGCTGTGTTTCTGCATCGCGATGGCCTTGTATACACCCGACCCAACCGTGCCCAGGCCCAGCAGCGCGATGTTGATTTGCTTCATGATGATGACCTCAATTCCACTTTTTGGCGTTTCTATGATATAAAATATTCAGCCCGGTCAGCGTCAGCAAGCTGTTGACCGTGCCGATTTCGTCTGATTCCTGCGCGATGAGCCGCGCCATGCCGCCCGTAGCGACCACTTTGGGCTCTCCGCCCATCTCCTGTTTCATGCGGCGGATGATATAATCCACCTGCCCCACATAGCCGTAAATGATGCCCGCCTGCATCCCGGCGATGGTGTTTTTGGCAATCACCGACTCAGGCCGCAGCAGCTCCACGCGCGGCAGGCGCGCGGCGTTCACCGTCAGCGCCTCGGCGGAAATTTTAAGGCCCGGGCAGATAGCACCGCCCAGAAAATCGCCGTTCTCGGAAACCGCGCCAAACGTGGTGGCCGTGCCAAAGTCCACGATGATGCACGGTCCGCCGTAGAGCGCATACGCCGCGATGGCGCTCACGATGCGGTCTGCGCCGAGCTCCCGCGGGTTATCATATTGTATGTTGAGCCCGGTTTTGATGCCGGGCCCCACAATCATCGCCTTCTTTTCAAAATAGATGGAGCACATGTGCTGCAGCGTATAGTTGATGGACGGAATGACTGAGCTGATGATAATGCCTTCCACATCGTCCGCACCGTGGCCGATATGACGGAAGAACGACATAATGCTGATGCCGTATTCATCCGCAGTGCGCTCGGTATCCGTGGTGAGCCGCCATGAACTCATCAGCTTGTCGCCTTCGAACAGGCCGCATTTGATATTGCTGTTACCTACGTCCAGTACAAATACCATTCAGTTCTCCGTTTTGCGTTTTTTAGATTTACTCAACGCCATCACTATTGGTATACACAGCACAACTGCTACGGCGGCTTCTATAAGGCCGTTAAAGCCTGCGATACCAAGTAGCACCGCTCCGACCGTATCCGTTGCTGTTCCAAGCGCATTTGCGAACTCCGGTGCTACCAGCAAATATACGCCAAGCAATACAAACACGGTGTTAGTCAAAGACCCAATTGCTGCGGTAATACCTGTGCTTATCGGAAGGAACCTGTCTTTAAACAGTTTACTCAAACCGGTGTATGAAAGGTAAGCGGTTATCGGAATGAGTAGCCTGGGGATTATCAGTATCACCAGCATGTAGAAAGGTCTTACCTGAAAGACTGGTAAAAAGACCGACGGGAACATAAACAGTTGTGCAACGCTTGTAAGCCCGAATATCAGCCCCAGAAACAGCCCTGTGCCAAACCCTTCAAGTATGGCTCCGATAATCACTGGGATGGTCATTAGCGTTAATTTTGCTACCGGTCCCGGTATGTAGCCTACGGTCAGTCCGAGCAGAATCGTGATTGCCGCAAGCATAGCAGTGATTGTCAGTTTCCTTGCCTTTTTGTTTCTCATAATTCCTCCGTTCGGGTTCCTTCTTAATAAAGGATATCCGACTTTGATAAATTTCAGCCCTCATGGTTGTTGCGTAGTACTGCGCAAAGCATGCACCCACACATGAAAAGCTTAGCGGTATTATACCAACATCCGTCCATGGGCGCAATCAAAAATTGGCCGCGCATACCGCAGTTTCCTGCGCCGCGGACAGTAATATAAACTAAATAAGGATGAAATTCACGAATTAAAGAATAAAAACGGCGGTTATGCTTCTTTGGAACTTGCGGAAGCTTCTGCGCAGCACGCGGCTGATTGTGCTTTCCGTCCCATCCATATGGACAGCGCAATCACCGGAACGAGCAGCGCTCCGCACACTGTAAACGCCGCCCCAAGGCCCAGCGAGTCCCCCATCAAACCTACGAGCGGCGGTGCGGCAAGCGCAGCGGTGTTTACGCCGACAAATATCAGCGCAGAAGCCGCGGCGGTATCGTCCGGCACAAGGTTGCATGCCTCCACCATGAGGCCGGGGAAGTTGGCCGACAAGCCGAACCCGGGAATGAGCGCGAGCAGGCCAAGCGCCGTGATATCGTTTACCATCAGCATCGCCGCAATGCCCGCGAGTGCCAGCGCATCGTATACGGCCATGATACGGTAAGCGTTGATGTGCCGGGATATTCGTACAAACACAAGCCGCCCGACCATCGCTCCGACATAGAACATGCACAGCACGAATGCACCGGCCAGCGGGGCATCCGAGATATCCGCCGTAAAGCTGGAAAGGAAGTACATGAGGCTGAGCTGCACGAACAGTGCGAGAAAGCTGATAACCACCGCAACCGGTACGCCGTGCACCTTCCACAACCGCATGGCCTTGCGCACCGTGCCCAGGCTCTGCGGGCACTGCAGCATGGGCCGCCGAATCTCTGTGTGCAGGCCGGGTACAAACAGCGCCAGCGAAGCCAGCGCCAGCGCGCTGAGGCCGAAGAACACCGTGGCATAGTCGCCGCCCAGCAGCAGCGCGAAAAACGGCGCAGCAGCGCTAATCGCCGAGAACAGCGCCTGAAGCAGCCCGATGTGGCGGCCCTTCGTGTCGGGCGCGAGGTCCGCTATCACCGCGTTGGAGAGCATATCAATGGCGTTGGCAAAAAGGCCGGTAAAGAGGAACAGTACACAAAGCACCCACATGGAAGGCGCCAGAGCCAGCCCTGCAAGGCACAGCGCAAAAGCAAGCTGCAAAGACGCCATCACCCGCGGCTTGTTAAGCCCTGCAAATACGCAAAAACACAGCAGCATCGCAATGAAAAAGCCGATGGATTGCATCGTGGAAAACAGGCCTGCCGCCGCCAGCGACAGCGAAAACTTAAGGCGCATCGCGGGGATCATATAGCCGAGAACCGCGGAATAGAGTGCCACCGCGAATACGGATGGGTAAACGAAAACGGGCCTGTTCTTCTGTTTCATGACGTTCCTCCTGCTGCAAACTTATGTATTATAGCACGCAGGTTGGTTTGCGTATACAGCTAAAAATAGAAGCGGAAACACTTTCACTTCAGGCTGCTGACAAAGGGATCTCCAAGGGACTGGTCCCTTGGATGGAAGCACGAGGGCAGCGCCCTCGCAACCGGGTTTCAAGGCAAGGCGAAAATACTTTCGCCTGCTACTTTTCATCAGGCGGGCCCCGTGCTATTATGAAGACGGACAAAATTGCTCCAAACTTAATGTCTTTAATAAATGGAGCAATATGATGGTCAAAAGGGAAAGGAAACCGACTGGTGGACCTGTTTGAAACCCGCACCGCAGCAGCCGCGCCGCTGGCCGACCGCATGCGCCCGCGCAATCTGGATGAATTCTTCGGCCAGTCCCACATCGTGGGAGGCGGAAGGCTGCTGCGCCGCGCCATCGAGACGGACACCCTGACATCCTCGATTTTCTTTGGCCCGCCCGGCTCCGGCAAAACTACGCTGGCTTACGTCATCGCATCCACCACAGGCGCGGCTTTTGAAAAATTAAACGCCGTCACCAGCGGAGTAAAGGAAGTCCGTGTGGTCATTGACCGCGCGGAGGAACGGCTGCGCCTGCACGGCCAGCCCACCTATCTGCTGCTCGACGAGTGCCACCGCTGGAGCAAAACCCAGTCGGACAGCATCCTGCCCGCGCTGGAAAAAGGCGTCATCCGCTTCATCGGCTCCACCACAGAAAACCCCATGGTATCCATGACGAGCGCTATTGTCAGCCGCTGCCGCCTGTTCCAGTTCTTCTCGCTCACGCAGGACGACGCAAAACAAATTATGCAGTCCGCGCTGACCGACAAGGAGCGCGGCTACGGATTGCTGAACGTGGAGCTTCTGCCCGAGGCGCTGGATCACATATCGAACGTGGCCAACGGCGATGCCCGCACCGCGCTGAACGCGCTGGAGCTCGCCGTGCTCACTACCCCGCCCAACAAAGAAGGCATCGTCGTCATCGACCTGCCCATCGCCGAGGAGTCCATCCAGCGGCGGGCCGTGCGCTGCGACGACGAGGAATACTACAACATGCTCTCCGCGTTCTGCAAATCGCTGCGCGGCTCGGACGCGGACGCGGCGCTGTTCTGGTTTGGCCGCCTCGTGTATGCGGGTGTGGACCCGCGCATTATCGTGCGGCGCATCATCGCGCACGCAAGCGAGGATGTGGGCCTTGCCAATCCCTCAGTCTTGACGCAGGCCATGGCAGCTGCGCAGGCGCTTGAATTCAACGGCATGCCCGAGGCGCGGCTCAATATCGCACAGGCTATTATCTTCCTCTGCGAATCGCCCAAGTCCAACGCGGTCGTCATGGCGGTGGATCAGGCCTTCCGCGACGCGGAGCACGCCTATCAGATACCCGTGCCGCTGCACCTGCGCGACACGCACTACCACGGCGCGGACAAATTAGGCAACGGCAAGGGCTACAAATATCCGCACGAATTCGCGCGGCACTACACGCCGCAACAATACCTGCCCGACAATATGGTGGGTACGGTGTACTATCATCCGTCCGACGAAGGGTATGAGAAAAAGATCAGGGAGACGAGACGGTATATGGGGCGGAAAGAGGAGTAAATTACGGTGGGCTTTACAAAAAAGAGCACCTCATAGAGGATGCCCTTCAGGTACACGAGGATCTTAACCAACCAATGGAAGCACCTTGTCACTATATAATTCACTATACGCGTTCTTTATAACAGATATAGAAAAATGAGGTTTAATTTCATGGACATCAATAGAGATACTATCAACATCGTTATTCCAATTATTCTTGATTGCCATAGCATATTGATAAATTATTGTTGAATATAACTCTAGATCCTTAGCAGATTTATCACCAAAAACACCTAACATTCCATCTATAACCTTTTGGTTAGTTTTAAGATATTCGCTATTACTGTGAATATACTCTTTTGCTTTTTCTGATGCCTCAATACTATATCCGAAAATGCCATTTGGATATTCAACTTTCATCATTGAAATCAAACCTTCATGTTTAGCATAATCAATATCAGCCATTACATCTGCGGAATATGGACCATATGTATAAATCTCAAAATCATAGCCTAAAGCCAATTTATAAACAGACTGTAATATATATATGTATTTCATAACAGCGGTTTTACCGCTTCCTGGTTTTTTGTTCAATATACTCAGCATAATGCTTAAACCTTTTTCGGAATTCATAATATATATTCTCCTAATTATCTTTCAACAAATATTCTCTTGATATTTGGACTTTCAACCATTGCATTGATTATTGTTGATTTCTGACTTAACGGCTGTAACTTTATATTTTCATCTCCAGCAATCCAAATATCTTTTTCAGGTTTATACCAGCTTGTCTTGGCCTGGTCCATATAAAAATCTTTCGCATTATTTTTTTCAATTATATCTTTTAATTTTTGCTCATCTTCCCCTGTTGGAATAATTTCTGTAGTAAATAAACATTTATAATGTTTTCTATTGAGAACTATTTCTCCATGTGTTCCTCCTTTTCCTTCTTTTAAATAAGAATGCATAGCCCAGTCATCAAAATTAATATATTCATCTAATTTATCAGGGGTTGGGAAAAAAGACTCTTTGGGATATATAGTTGTTAGTATACTCTTCATCGCTTTACTTATATGATAATCATAAATTCTACGCGTTTTATGGAAGTAAACCTGTAAAAACATTTGATAGCGTGCAATTACTAGACTCTCAGCAATATGCCACCCCCCTTCTTGAATGGCTAATACGAGAGCATCTGTTTCAGTCTTTCCTATTGTCATGCAAGAAATTAGTCTATTCCTATCATACAGTCCATAGCTAACGCCGATATGCAAAGAATCCCTCAGTAAATAGTCGGCTCTATCAGCATCTAGTTGTCCAGAGATTATACCTTTCCACAAAAGTAAAGAAGCACTTTGCTTAACCGTATCATCTCCTAATAAAGCAGTTACTTCTTCAACCCTAACCCCATAATTATTATTAATTTTGTGGTCTTCAATAAGTTGTTTAAAGTATGATTTAATAATTGCAATACTATATGCCTCATGTTCATAATGCTTTTTTCCACCTGATATATAAGGCATATTTTCTTCTCCTGCATGAGAAAAGGGGGCATGCCCAATATCATGCAATAAAGCAGCCAATCTTATTGTTTTTCGCCACTTTTTCAACCCCTCTGGCCTTAAGGATAATTCCGCGTTAAGAGTGCTTGCTGATTTCTGAACGATGCTATCAAATATATCAGTGGCCATTTGAACAACACCTAGAGAATGTTCAAAACGTGTATGGGTTGCGCCCGGATAAACCATATCGGTCAAAGCCAACTGTTTTATTCGCCTAAGACGTTGAAATATCGGGTGGTTAATAATATCTTTTTCTTGCTCATCAAATTGGATGAAACCATATATTACATCTCGAATCTCATATATTTTTTCACTCATGTTCAAATTACCTTTTTGATTAGCATAATGAAAGTCTCTATATAGATTTCTATAAATATATATAATATCCTTTTTTATTCAAAATAATGTTGTTTTAATTTTTAAAGTGCCTTGAAAAGGCGCGCTATTTATACTCTCTCATTAGTAAATAATTTTTGCTCAAAACCGCACCACCCTCGGCTGTCCCCCAAACGAGTAAAACGTCGCGGTGGCGTCCTTCAGATACAGCACCTCTGTATTGCCGTCATCCGCTTTGTACCGCCCCTGCAGCGACGGGTATTGGTCCAGCATGTGCTGCTTGGCCTCCACCCGGTCGTCCCGGACAACAACGGCCTCAATGCGCAGCCACTCGCCGCCCGCGCATGCGCAGATTTCCACCTTCGGATTGGCCTGCATCTGTCGGGATACAGCCTTCACCTTGCCGGTCTGGATATAGAGCCTGCCTTCAAATATGTCCAATGTGCCAAAGGGACGTACGCGCGGCTGATCCCCCTCCACCGTGGCCAAATAGTATGTGCCGCACTTTTTAAGAAAATCGTAGACTTCCTGCATTGATGTCTCCTCCGTAATGTTTACTGGCTATATTGTACCTCTGTCCGCAGAAAAAGCAACCGGGTCGCAGCTGCTCTGTCTTTTTCGCACCGGGCGTGGTAATATTCGGGTATCAGGGTGACCAACCATTATGCGAGGAGGAGAACGCCATGCCTACGCTGGATAAAACCGAGCTGCTCAAAACCATATTGGACGAGTCCGAGATGCTTTCGGACGAAGAGGAACTCATCGGCCTTTTAGTCAAGGAAAGGGTGTCGCGCAATATTAACACAGTACACAAGAACCAGCTGTCCTTCGGGGACCGCATGGCGGACAAGCTCGCCAAATACGCAGGGAGCTGGCGCTTCGTATTGCTGTTTATCGGTATGATGGCCACATGGATTATCATCAACGTTGTCACCGCGCGGCCTTTCGACGCGTTTCCGTTCATACTGCTCAACCTGCTGCTCTCCTGTGTGGCAGCTATTCAGGCTCCGGTCATCATGATGAGTCAGAACCGGCAGGAGAAGAAGGACCGGCTGCGCGCGCAGAACGACTACAAGGTCAACGTCAAGTCCGAGCTGATTATTGAGGATCTGCACAAGAAGCTCGACCAGCTCATCGAAAACCAGAAGGCGCTGCTCGAAAAGCTGGATAACCGCTGAGCAGCCGGGAGAAACAATAAAAGCCCCGGTTTTGGCCGGGGCCTTGCTTTGGGTCCGTACAGACGCTAAATGATGCCCAGCGGAATCAGCACGGCGAGCAGGACCACGTTGACCGCGGCCAATCCGCCGATGAATATCTTCTGCGTACGCGGCTTTCTGTCATGGATGATAAACGCCGCTAAGAAGAACGGGATATACGTGGTGATGAACACCGGGATAGCGCCCCACCACGGATACACCCATATGAAAGCGGGTGTGGACGCAAGGAAGATCTCCACGGCGCTGAAGAACGCCGCGTTGCCTACGGCAAACAGGATGCGGTTGTTGATACCGAGAATCTTCTTTTTCGGGTCTTCGGGCAGCAGCTTGCTCATGATGAGCCCTGCGACCGCAAACATCATGGATAGCTCCCAGCTTACGCCCACGAGCAGAATAAGGCTGGTGCTCTCAGGCGATACCGTCCAAAGCGCATACCCCGTAGCGGAACAAATCACCGCATTCATGATCTCGTAGAACCAATGCACCATGTACAGCGCCAGTCCGGCAGCGATAGCCTTGTAATTTTTGCGCTGAATTTCCGTGGCGTATATATACACCACAAACGCAAGGATCGCGATGAACGTCCAGTTGAAGTTGCCGGTGCTGCGCACGGCGTCCCGCGCGCGCTCTGCCGCAGCCGCGTTGGTCCAGTTTCCAAACCACATAAAAAGTTCGCTTCCTTTCAGATGAAATTAGAAGAATAGCTGATTGGATTCCGTTGTATTCTGGTAATTTTATTATACGATCTGGCTGGATATATGGCAAGTTTTATCAATGTGCGATGTCTGTCAACAGATATAAAAGTAGTATGCGTTCAACAGGTAATCCTCCTGATATTTCCCCGCAAGGTTCAGGAGGTGCCTTTTTACGGACGGCAGACCGGAGTCGCAGGAAGCGTATTTGTCCAGCAGTTGTTCAAATCGCTTCTTTTCGGCGGCAGTTGCCTTATCCTTAAAATATCCCCATACATGCTGTGCCGCGTTGACCGCGCCGCCGATGCTGGCGGGCAGCTTCAGGGCTGCGTCGACACTGCGGTACATCTCAGCCGCCGGATAGGCAGTTTTGTCGCGCAGCATCTGCCGTATCCCGTTGTAGGCTTCCGCAGACCGTTCTAAGATGAGATATTTGTAGCGGCTCCATTCGGCTTCCAGACTGCCGATCCCACGGTTCTCTACGCAGTGGATGCATTTCAGGGCGGATATGTTCTTGTCCTTCACCTCCAGCATGATATCCGCATCGATGCCTTCCAGCCACCTGTAAAATCGCACAAAGGTTTCCGCATCAATCGTGTCCGAATGCGCGCCGGACCTCTTTTCGCTGTGCTGCTGGGAATAATGGATCTTCTGTGGTCCGTCACCCATCTTCCATGTTGCTGCGCAGTCGCAAATCCATTCAAGCTCGGTACGTCCCTTGTTCGCGGGGTTGATCGCGTTGTGAAGATTGTCAAATATCACCGGGATATCAGCCAGAGCCGACGCTTCCAGCACGTCGCAGATGGTAAACAGCGAACCGTCGTTTTCCACAACCAGCCGTTTCCTGATAGACTGGTCCAGTTCCTGATAACGGGAAACAAACCGACGGATGGCCTGCGGTTTGTCCCCATATGCCCCGCCCAGATGCAGTACCAGCTTATTCTCCGCCCCCAGCCCCATGCTGTCCAGCACCTTTGCATGGTACAAAAGGTCCGCCACAGCACGCTCCGCCACTACAGCCGTGGGCGAATTGAGCACGGTATATTGTCCGGGATGCATGGAGACGCGCATATTTGCGTCTTTGATCTTAGCCCCGATACCGGCAAGCTGCCGGGCATATATCCGCGGCCAGGGGATATCCGCCGCTGCGCCGGAGCCAAACGGTATCAGGTCGGACGAGATGCGAAAAAGACGGATGTTGTTTCGGATGTTATAATCGATAATGGTTTCAAGGGAAGCCAAATTATGCCCGATCAGCGCCAATAAATGTTCGGGATTGGCATTCTTTAATGTGCAGTTTTTAAAATCGCTTCCCGGTACGGCGACAGCAAGACAGGCATATCCGATGTTCACAAAAGACTTCCCAAGTTACTCTTCAGTTGGCTGATTTCAATATTCAAGCCAGTTTACTATAATATTGGCCGATTTGCATTGTCAACTGTTCTTCTCTGTTACACTATGAAGAAACTACCTATCCATCTAAATCAGCTTTTCTATAGTGCGCTCAACTCACCCCCGTCTGCAGCGGCCAAAAAATAGCCCTGCTTTATAAATACTTAAGGGACAGGGTTGTTTTGAAAACCTCATCCTGCGCAGTGAAAGAGAATACCCCTTCATATTTCTGCACAATCGCAGCAATGCTTCGGACGCCGATTCCATGGCCGGGGCTTTCGGAAACCGGAAATTCACCGTCGAATTTTATATCCCCTGTGAACGGATTGCTTATCCGAATGAAGATTTGCCCGCAGTGGTCTTTGCATACAATAGAGATCTTTCGGCCGCTGACACATTCGATTTTTCTGCAGGCGTCAATGGCGTTATCAAGCGCGTTGGCAAAGACGAGACCGAGTTCTATGGAGTCAATGTTCATTTCCTGCGGTATTTCCGCATCACAATCCACTTCTATCTGTTCGTTCTTTGCTTTTTGAATGTAGGAGCTTAAAAAAACATTGACGATATAATTATCGCAATACTGGTCCATGATAACTTCATTTATATCTTTGTTCAGCCTCCGCAGATATTTTTGCGCCTCCGCGACGTCATTCTCGTTCAAAAAAGTATCTATGGCGCTCAAATGATGCTTCATATCATGTCGGTAGATCTTCATTGTATTGATATAGTCCATGGTTGCTTCGTACTGCTTTTTATACATCTCTGTTTGGACAGACAGTATTTCTTTGTCCTTTCTAAACTGGAAGAGCTGCGAGATATTCTTAAAATTTATATAGAAAATTGCGTAAAACACAAAAGTCAGCGCAAAGGCAGCCGCTACAATGGGTATGTTCTCCGGGCGCTCCTGAATGGGGGCAGGCACATATTGTAGCAGCGAAATGATGTTGATCAGAATAAAGGGAACCAAACATAATATGCCCCAGCCCTTTTCCAGTGTCTGAAGCATCTTAATATAGGGCTTCCGAAATACGATGACCACAAAAACGATAATCAAAATAAAACTGCCGAACTTCAGACTGTACTGCAGGAGCAAGGTGTTAAAATACGGAAGGTTGCCGATAAAGCTTGAAAGCATGCTGAAAACCGCCACGGTCAGCAGAGAAAACACCACCCTGAAGCCCCGGCATTTTGCAACGATGCTGAAGCAGGTAAGGGCGGGAACGCTGGCCGTAATCAGCAGAAAGTTGGATATGAAGTCTTCCCCGAGAAAAAAGTAACCAACATAATTGGCGATCCAACTAAGCAGATGGAAGGACACAATGATGATAGCCGACTTCTTCACGGAATATCTCACGGGCGTCAAGCATGACATCAGAATGCCCAGAGAGATAATTTTGAACAGCAGATATAAGAACATACGATAAACTCATTTCACTTTATAAAAATGTAATCAAAATAGGCGTCCTTAACAACGGAGTACATATTTCGGGAAATGGGTACGCTCACGTTCTCCCCCAGAATAAAATCTTTGCCGGTAATACTTTTAACATGCTGCATATTCACAATATAAGACTTGTGGCACTTTACAAACCGCTTGTCTGCAAGCAGCAATTCATTATAATCCTTCAGATTGGCAAAGCACGTGATTGTCTCGCTTTTATGCAAATGAAAATACACGGTGTGGTTGCTGCTTTCCGCGTATTGTATCGTGCTCAGCGGTACACGGGTCCATTTCCCTTTTTCTTTTATTACAACGCTGGCCGTGTTCTCCTCTACGATCTCATCCAAAACCATATTTAAAATTCTGGGAATCTCTGCCTCTGCGGAACCCTTGAGTAAATAGTAATAGGCTTTCACTTTATAGGAATCCACGGCAAACTCGGGCGATGAAGTTAAAAAAATGATCCTGCAATTGTCACCTTTGGCCCGAAGCTTGGCCGCAAGTTCAATGCCGTTTAAATCGGGCATGATGATATCCAAAATAACAACATCAAAAGCGCCATACTTTTGTGTAAACAAAAACAAATCGCGTCCATTCGTAAACGTATGGATACTCACGGGATGTGCAGGCTGCTTCAGTCGGATGAAATTTTGTACGGTATTCTCAAACTGTTGCAGCTGCGGTACGTTATCGTCGCAAATGGCAATTTTCATCGTTTTAATTGCACCATCAGTTAAGCTGGAGTTGCAGACGTTGCTGCCCTGAATTATATAGCGCGTTGTTTAGCCATTAATATTATAGCACACACGATAGCCGAAACGCACTCGATGATTTGAGGGGTATTTTCTGTTTGCGTTGAAAAACGGACACGTTGCGTTGGAAAAATTAAGCCGCATGATAAATGAACGAAACTATTGATAGCGATACCAATAAAAAACATGGCTTAGAACCTTTATACGTGAGGGAAAGGATTCCCTCTCACGTGTTTCATGGAGGAAGTATTATGCGTATCAACAATAACCTGATGGCGATGAATACCCATCGCCAATATGCCATCAACAATTCAAACGCCGCCAAAGCGGTAGAAAAGCTCTCTTCCGGGCTCCGCATCAACCGGGCAGGAGACGATGCCGCAGGGCTTGCTATCTCCGAAAAAATGCGCTCGCAGATACGCGGCCTCAATATGGCTTCCAAAAACAGCGAAGACGCAATCTCCCTAGTCCAGACGGCGGAAGGCGCGCTGTCGGAAACGCAGGGCATATTGCAGCGGATGAACGAATTGTCTGTGCAATCAGCCACCGACACCAACGACGACACGACCGACCGCGCCGCGCTGGACGCGGAGTATCAGCAGCTGGTGAGCGAAGTCAACGACATCGCAAACAATACGCAGTTCAACGGCAGAACGCTGCTGAACGGCACCGTGAGCAGCGCGGCAACGGCTGCGGCCACGGGGCTGGCGGCGGGCATCACCGTTGCTACCGACGCAACCGCGTCTTCGGGGACAATTAACATTGCCACGATCTCCGACTGGGACACCGGTACCGCCGTAGCGGGGACGGAGAGTTTCGATTTGCATAACAGCTGGGCTCTTGACCAACTAATAACCAATGCCGTTCTCACCGGACCTATTGCAGAAGGTTCCGCGTATAACGGCACCTATTATCTCAAGGCGGAGGGGGTGGACCTGTCCGCTATGACGTTCAGCCTTATGGATGCCAGTGACGGCACCATGGTGGCGACGACAGGTGCCATGTCAGTCAGCGCCAGCAGCGATTCCGAGCTGAATTTCGGCGGCTACGGTGCCATCACGGTTACTTTCGGCTCCGGCATAAGCGACGCGACATTGACGGGCAATTACTTTCGAGCAGGCGACTGGTTTGATTATACCATCTCGGGCGGCGCTTACGCTGTGCGCACCGCGACCATCGGCGGCCAAGCCGTGACACAGGGGGATGCCTCCGTCACGCTGGCAACGGGCGTCACGCTGGACATCTCCGGCTTGGACGGTGCTGACTGGGCCAGCCAAGACGCGCTCAATACGGCGTTGTTTGGCAGCGCGGGCGGCTCCGCATCCATAGCGGTTACTGCGGGCGTGCCGGGGATGACCATCCAGATGGGCGCGAATCAAGGCGATACGATGTCTCTCACGATGGACGACATGACGGCTGTTGGGCTCGGTATCGGCGGCACGGATATCAAAACACAGGCAAACGCCAGTAAGACGATCAGCACGGTGAACAAAGCGATCAATGCCGTCTCCACACAGCGCGCAAAGTTCGGCGCCACGCAGAACAGGCTGGAGCACAAGATCAGCAACCTCGATACGTCGGCCGAAAATCTGCAGGCCGCCGAAAGCCGTATCCGCGACGTGGACATGGCGGCGGAGATGACGGAGATGACGCGGAACAACATACTGGTGCAGGCAGCGACGTCGATGCTGGCGCAAGCCAACCAGTCCCCGCAAGCAGTGCTGCAGTTGTTGAGATAGCAGTTGAATGCCAAGCAAACGCATGAACCGGATAACCAGATAAAGCGAAACCCCGAAACCATCTTGGATATCGGGGTTTTCTTATATCAATGGAACAACAACTACTAAGGTAACCGCCACACCAACAAACGCTCACAGGTACGTTTTTACCCGCCCCTTTTGAATCCTGATTAATCAGAACTAAAGAATGAGCGGATTTAACCGATATATACATTTGTTAGGCACAGAGTTTTGGAAGGTTCCAAAACTAATCTCAATGATCCGCAATATGAAAACGTCACAAGACAAAGCGTTGCGTGGACTGCCTGGAAACGAAATTGATATGCAGCAGATTTGCATTGAAATATCAAAAAGAGGTGTGCTGAATTGAAGAAACAGGCAAACGAGAAGAGGCGGGAAGGCAGCAGAAAGCAGGCGGCTGGCAAGAAACAGTCTGGCAAAAAGCTGGCTTTGAAAAGTATCTCCGTTAAAATCCTGGCCGTGGTGCTGACCGCCATCGTATTGGTCGCCGTGTTGTGCGTGACGGTAATGACAGCGCTGAACAACAACTATACCGACCAGATTATAACCGGACAGGCGGAGCGGGCATTCAGCTACCTCAATACCAGAGTAGGCGAACTGAAAAACAACTGCGTTGTCGGTACGTTGTCGCTCGCCAACAGCGAACTGCTTAAAACCACCGTGGCTTTGGGCGACCCGAACCGCATCTCTTTCGCTCTGACCGGCCTGCCCAGCGCCGGGCTGGATTTCGCCGTCGTAATGAACAACAGCAGCGCGATTATGTTCGATACCAGAAAAGATGAGCAAGCCGATACGGGCTATTTGACTGAAGCAATGACCGGAGGCAACGGCATCTATGCCGACACCCAGAGCAATCTGTACATACTGTCCCCCAGCGTTGTGAAGGACGATAAGGGAACGGCGGTGGGTACCCTGATCGGCGGTATATACTTAAACCGGCAGGATCTGTTGGACGAGCTCAACGGTATGCTGGGAGTGGACTTCTCAATATTCTCCGGCGATACGATCGTGAAAACCACCATCAAGCAGGGAGACCAGTATGCCACAGGTACAAAGTTGGATGCCGTAATCGCATCGACAGTGCTGTCGGATAAGCAGAACTATCAGACCCGAACAACCATTTTCGGTGTGCCGTATATGGCGATTTACTCGCCTGTGCTGAATAACAGCGGAGAATCGATCGGTGTGCTGTCCGCTCAGTTAAACATTACGGACCTCGAAGCGGGCCGCAACAAATCGATGGCCATCTCGCTGGGTGCCGTTGCTGTGCTGATTGCAGCGGCCGTGGCGGTGGTGCTCGTCTTTGTACGCCGAAGCATCAGAAAGCCGTTAACGGTTCTCACTAACGGTGCACAGTTGCTGGCTATGGGCAACACGGATTTTGAGATGGACATAAAGCGGCAGGATGAAATCGGCATATTGGCAGGCGCGTTCCGCGGCGCGGCGGATGCGCTGAAGGCGATGCTGGCGGATGCGGATATGCTTGCGCAGGCCGCCGTGGAAGGCCGCCTATCCACCCGGGCTAACGCGGAAAAGCACCAGGGCGATTTCAGAAAGATCGTCGAAGGTGTCAACAATACACTGGATGCAGTGATCGAACCGGTGCAGGAAGCCTCAACAGTGCTTGCGGAGATGTCCAAGGGCGATCTCCGCGTGAGCGTTACAGGCGATTACATGGGCGACCACGCGATAATCAAAGGCGCGTTGAATAGCACCATCAGCGCGATTCGGGGATATATCGGCGAGGTATCCGAGGTGCTGGGTGAGATGGCAAAGGGCAACCTAAATGTCTCCATTGAGTCGGAATACAAGGGCGACTTTGTCGCGCTGAAGGATTCGATCAATGCCATCATCGGGTCACTGAACAACGTGTTGGGTGATATCAACCTGGCGGCGGATCAGGTGGCTTCGGGTACACGGCAGGTGTCGGATGGCAGCCAGGATATATCACAGGGGGCTACGGAACAGTCCAGTGCGATCGAGGAGCTAACAGCGTCCGTCTCGGAGATTGCGGAACAGACGCGGCAAAACGCCATGAGCGCGAATCAGGCCAACGATCTGACTACTCTCGCGGCAGCCGACGCGGCAAAGGGTAACGAGCAGATGCAGTCCATGCAGCAAGCGATGAGCGATATCAGCGAAGCGTCCCGAAACATCAGCAGAATCATCAAGGTGATTGACGATATCGCGTTCCAGACCAATATCCTTGCGCTCAACGCGGCAGTGGAAGCCGCAAGGGCGGGCGTACACGGCAAAGGCTTCGCGGTAGTTGCCGATGAGGTGAGGAGCCTTGCGGCGCGCAGCGCAGACGCAGCCCGGGAAACAACGGAGCTCATCGAAGGCTCCGTCAAAAAGACGGCAGCGGGTACCAAGATCGCGGATGACACCGCGGTGGCACTGGGAGATATCGTGTGTGGCATCCGCAAGGCGGGGCAGCTGGTGAGCGAGATTGCCCGCGCTTCCAATGAACAGGCGAGCGCCATCGCACAGGTGAACCGCGGCATCGAACAGCTTTCGGCTGTGGTGCAGACCAACTCCGCTACGGCAGAAGAAGCAGCCGCAGCAAGCGAACAGCTCTCCGGTCAGGCTGAGCTGCTGAAGAACATGGTGCGCCAGTTCAGCTTGAAGCAAGCAACGGTGTTTGCGGATATCGAAACCCCTGCACCCAAGTCTAAGCCTAAGACCCCGCAACATCCTGAAGAGATCAGCATCGACCTCTCAGACAAAGACTTCGGCAAGTATTGAGACTGGTTACAAAATATACTGAACAACAGGCGCTCTGCTGCAACCAGCGGCAGAGCGCTTTTCTATGCTTTCCATATAGGGAGACGGACAGTAAGCGTCGTTGGAAGACCACGTTCTGCGTACGTATATTTTGGTCCTGATGTAAACCATTAGAACTAAAAACGCCTATATGTCCCGTGTCAAGAAAAACGGACAAGTAAAAAGCTACGCAAGCTGACCTCTGAATTCCAAAGGGGTCAGCTTTTTCAATCCCCATTGTGGTCGTTCTTGATTATAGTAAGAAACAAATCTACCGATCAACCTTCGCATCTGTACACAGGTACGGTTTTTATGTAGCTTAAGCTCTTCATTCTTTAAAAGAGAAAAGAATGATTCCATAGGCGCGTTATCATAGGGTGTCCCTGGCCGAGACATACTCATAATCAAACCATGATCCTGTACATATTCATGGTAAGCTGACGAACGATACTGTGATCCTCTGTCGGAATGCAAAATGATTCCCGCTTTCATGAAAGGCTCGGCTTTTTGCAGTGTATCTAATACCAGCCGCAAATCGTTCTTGTTGGAGATAGAATATGCTACAATAGATTTATCACTTAAATTCTTAATGCAGGAGAGATATAGTATTCCATCCCTGCATGGAAGATAGGTGATATCTGTTAGCCACTTGTTGTGGAGGTCTGAAGCGTGGAAATCTTGCTGTAGTACATTGGGGAATGTGTGGGGCAAGCTCTGCGCTTCTCTCTTTTGTGGTATATATCTTTTCTTTCTTACTGAACGCAAATTCATAATGGACATATATCGATGTACGCTCCCTAAGCTCATATGCAGATCATATTGGCGTTCTAGCTGCATTTGTATCTGTCGTCTACCTCTGGTCGGTTTCTCCATATAAACCGCCATAATCGCCGTTGCTTTATCCTTATCCATCTGGTTGTGAATCGGTTTGCCTCGCCGACCCCATCCGTAGTATCCGCTGCGAGAGCAATTCAGATAGTCACATAGAATGGCAACTCCGTATTTTGAACAAAGGCAATTGATTAACTGATACTTTATTTTGCTTGGTTGCTGCTTAGGGAGCGAAGTTGTTTTAGGATATCATTCTCCATCTCCAAATAGCTGATATATTCTTGCTGTGTCATGGCAGATGGGTTGACTTTGCGTGGTCTCCCACCACCTTTCCCTTTGCCTCGACCATCGGGAAAACCGCCGCATTCTAAATATTTGTTCCTCCATTTTTGCACCCGGCTTTTATCGGATAAATCATATTCTCGGACTAGTTCCATCATTTTTGCTCCAGCCAGATACTCTTTTACTACTCGTTCTTTCAATTCATTGCTGTATTTCTTGTTCATCGTTCCCTCCTTTCATTACAAAAGCCTATGTTACGATATTGTACCATAGGCTTTTTACTGTCCGTTTATAGTGTAACACTACAGCAATGGGGTTCTATTTATCAGGTTGCTGTATAAGCCTTTCGAACTTATTTTGCTAATCTTTCAAAAATCGGATTCAATGCCAGATAAGTATCCCGAAAAACGCCCAGTTTATCGCTGTAAAGAGCTGCGTTGGCCGGATTGGGCGTATTGACGCCGTCTGTTCTCACAAAATCTCTGGCTGCGGTGAAGTTGGGGAACAGCCCGATGCCTACCGCCGCGATGATGGCCGCACCAAGGCTTGTGGCGTGATCGGTGGTGGTTGTTTTTCGGACCGTAGTATTCAGTACGTCAGCGATGATCTGCCGCCACAAGCTGCTCTTCGCTCCGCCCCCGATTATATTGATTTCGTTGGCAAGGGGACTGAATCGCGCGAGATCCTCGCGAATCAGCTGCAGGTTCATGGCGACTCCCTCCAGCACTGCCCGCAGCATATTGCCGCGGCTGGTCTCCGCGGACATGCCGACAAACGCACCGCGGGCTTTGGTGTTCCACCAGGGCGAACGCTCACCCATAAGATAAGGCAGAAAGAGCACGCCGCCCGCACCCGCAGGGGTGTCTTCAATGGTCGCGTCTATTTCGCTATACGGGGTGGTGGCTTCAAAATACTGTTTCCTTGCCCAACTATAGGAGAGGCCGCCCGCCTGCATGGTACCCGCCAGCAGATAGAGGCCGGGCGCGGCAAACGGATACACCTGAAGCTTTCCTTCAGGATCGGGCAAATATTGGTCGGCGAGCACGGAGAGCCATGTGGAAGTACCGACACACAGGTAACTGTCACCGCTGCCCATCACACCCGCGCCCAGCGCCGCGCATGGGCCGTCGCCCGAACCCACGATCACAGGAATGCCGGGCGCGATGCCCAGATCTGCCGCGGCCGGTCGTGTTACATAACCCGCTATGTCGGTGGATTCAAGTATTTCGGGGAACATGCAACCGTCCACGCCCGCCGCGCCGATTAGCCGGGGCGACCATGCGCGTGCGCTCATATCGTATGCTTGCATGAATGCCGCATCCTCGTGATCCGTCACATAACGTCCCGTCATCCGGAACGTCATATAGTCCTTTGCAGCCAGCACCTTGTACGTTTGCTTATAGATTTCCGGCTTGTTGGCCTTGATCCACATCAGCTTGGCCAAAGAATAGTTGGCGGTAAGCTGCTGGCCCACAAGACGGCAGGCTTCCTGCTTTCCGCCAATACGTTCGACCAAGGCTGAAGCTTCGCTGGAGGCCCGTCCGTCTTGCCAAATAATGCTGCGGGAGAGTGGCGCGCCGCTTTTGTCCACGCAAAGACAGCCCATTGACTGCCCGGAAAACGCAACTGCGATAACATCGGACGGGCTGTGTCCCACCATAATCTGCCGGGTTGAAAGACACACCGCCTGCCACCAGTCTTCGGGGTTTTGCTCCGCCCACAGCCCGTTGTAGGCATAGTGCGTTTCATAAGGGACCAGCGCTGACGCTACCAGCTCGCCTTCTTTCGTATAGAGGGATGCCTTGTTACCGGAAGTTCCAAGGTCATGAGCAAGGATCATCATAACGCGTTTAATTCGTGAATGAGTGCCTCTACTTTTGAATTGCTCATGCCAAAACGGGTAACGCCGATGGATTTCAGTTGTTCGACCATTTCCAGCCCGTTGATGCCGCCGGCTGCCTTGATCTGAGCCCTGTTGCCAATGGTATCTTTGATTATCTGTACAGCTTCGACAGTCGTAGGCCCGTAAAAACCGGAGCCTGTTTTTACAAAATCACAGCCTGTTTCAACAATCAACTCGGATGCGATTTTGATTTGTTCGTCTGAAAGGAGCGGGGTGTGGATAATAACCTTAAGCAATTTTGGCGTTACTTCGCGAACTGCCTTAAGCTCCTTTTTTACCTCGTCATACATACCCGAACGCAGGAAAGGCACATTCATAAACATATCGATTTCTCCACACCCACGGCCAAGCCAATGACGTGCAGCAGCCACCTTGAAATCAACCGGTTCTTCACCAACGCCGGTGGTGTTGCCGACTGTGCCGCCTACCAGAACATCTACACCCCGTAATTTGTCTAACATGTACTCAGTGAAGCTCTGGTTAACATAAACGATATGGTAGTGGTACTTTTTCGCACATTCAGCCAGGTAATCCACTTCTGCGAGCGTATCTTTTGGATTAATTGCCACTGAATCCAACATCCCTACAAACTCTTTTGCCTTCTGATTCATTTTTATCTCCTTCTTGTATCGCCGATTTTGTCAGGACCCCAGATACGCCTGCATGGTAGCACAATCTGAAAAGAACCGTCAATAACGAAGTTGTTATTTTATGAATTTTGATGAAAATGAAAGTAAATTGATGCTGGAGGGTGATTATCACAATATATGTCCAAAAAGCCAGGGTAGGAGATTGATTATGGTTATTATTGGCATATTGACAACTGGCTTGTCTGGACATAAAATAATATAAAGTTAAATGCGAAATGCAACCTTGTTTTTTTTAAATCTTTATAAATGTATACGTATACATGGAACGGGAAAGGCGAATTTTTAAATTTACTCTATGTATACGTATACATGGTAAATTGCAAAAAGTTAAAGGCTTAAGAAATTATATTATGTGGAATGTATACGTATACATTGCGACACTGGGAAAGGGTTTTGTATGAACCAAAAGGATATTGCAAGATTAGCAGGTGTCTCTTCAGCTACGGTTTCAAGAGTCGTCAATGGGGATGAAAAAGTAGCTCCGGACACATTTAATAATGTCAAACGGATCATTAGCGAATACGGCTATGTGCATAATGCCATAGCGAGGAATTTGAAGAAGTCCAGCACCAAAACAATCGGATATCTTGTTCCCGATATTAAGAATCCCTTCTTCACTTCGGTGCTGGTGGGCTTTGAAGAAATGTGCTACGCCAAGGGCTACGATATCATTTTTGAGAATACCTGTGAGAATGTTGAAAAAGAAATTAAGTCCATGCAGACTCTTTTGGGCTTACGGGTAGATGGACTTCTGGCCGTATTTGTAGATCCGGACAATCAGCTGATAGGCAGCTTTGATTCAATGGGGATTCCGATCGTATTAATCGACAGGAAGTCAAAGACGGAAACCAAACATGATTGCATCATCATTGATAATTACGATGGCATGAAGAAGCTTGTTGACCATCTGGTTTCTTTGGGGCACAGAGATATCGCTACTGTGCATGGACCTGAGAATTTAACGCCTGGCGAAGAACGCCTCAACGGTTTTTATGCAGCCATGGAGCAGGCGGGCATTCCTGTCAATAAAGAATATGTTGTTCCGGGCTGGTTCTCTGAAGAAGGCTCATATAAGGCGGTGGAGCAGCTTCTCAAGCTAAAGAAACCGCCTACGGCCATCATAACGGCAAATAATCTTTCAACGATGGGCGCCTATGCCGCGCTTGCCGATCATAAAATCAAGATTCCTTCGGATATTTCTCTGGTTGGGATTGACGATTTTGCTTTGGCAAGTCATCTCACTCCGCCGTTAACTGTACTGAAAAGATCGAATACGACGGTGGGCAGAGTTGCTGGAGATATGCTGATGGATCGGATAGAAATGGAGGACCACGCCCGAATTCCTCAGCGTATAAGGACACTTCCAACTGATCTTTGTATCAGGGAATCATCCTCTGGTCCAAGAAGTCACAGCCTGTAAGAATAAAAGTCGAATGTATGGATTATGGTTTTGCATTTTGCACGCAGGTGCAAAAAATAATAAATTGGAGGAAATAGTATGAAGAAACTGATTGCAGTTGCCGTCGCAATGCTGATGATGGTTGCGGTTTTCACGGGCTGCAGTACCCCGAATCCTCAGGAGTCCACTCCCTCTACCCAGGTTTCGACCGAACAGAGTGTGGCGCCGTCTGAATCAACTGCGGCTGGCGAAGTGTATGAAATCGCTGTCCTGATCAAGGCAACGGACTCCGATTTCTGGCAGTATGTGCTTGTCGGTGCTTTGAATTACGCTTATGAGAATTCTGACAAGGTTCATGTAACAACGTATGGCCCTCCATCTGAAGCTGATACAGCTGAGCAGGCCGAGATCATGGACAATATTGTTACAACAAAGCCCGATGGAATCGTCGTTGCTGCGACTTTGTCCGATGGCCTGAACGCAGGTATCGAAGCGGCTACGGAAGCTGGCATCCCGGTTGTTACAATCGATAACAGAGTAACGACTGACGCGTATGTAACGCATTATGCTACTGACAACCTCGCTGCTGGTGCGCAGGCGGCTCAGAAGTTCGTGGACGAATTGACTGCCCGCGGCGTTGCGCTTACGGGTAAAGTTGGCCTGATTTCGGCCATGGCTGGTGTGCAGGTTCTGACCGACAGAGAAGACGGCTTTGTCAACAAACTGAAAGAGCTGGCTCCTGACCTCGAAGTGTTGGAAAAAGTGTTTGTAGACAACGACATTCCGACAGCGCTTTCGGCTGCAGAGAATATCTATGCTGCGAACAAGGCTGACCTGGTTGGCTACTTTGCTTCCAACAATGCAACCGGTGACGGCCTGACCCAGTTCATCACTGAGAACAGCCTGGGCGACAAGCTGGTCTGCGTAACGTTCGACTCCGACCCGACTGAAATCGAAGGAATCCGCAGCGGCGCTATCGTTGCGACGATCGTACAGGATCCGTACGGCATGGGTTACAAGGGCTGCGACACCATCTACCAGATCGTGTCCGGAGCCAAGACGGCTGCTGACTTCGAGAAGTACTATGATACCGGCGTTTCCGTTATCGACAAGTCCAACGTTGACTCCGAAGATATGGCGGGGATGATCGATCCTTTCTCGCTGGCGAAGTACAAGTAAGCTAAAACGGATGAACAAGTACCGGGATATATCCCGGTACTTGTTCAAAATCCTATCGCTATTATTCATAGATAGAACCAGAAGTACAATATGATCTATTAGCGAGTTGATAATGGTTAAGAGAGGGTTGGTACTGTATGGGGAATGAGAATAAACTGCTTGTAAGAATGGAGCATATTGAAAAAGAATTTCCCGGCGTTAAAGCACTGAAAGGCGTCAACTTTGATGTAAGAGCCGGAGAAGTTCATGCTCTTGTAGGGGAGAACGGTGCTGGAAAATCCACATTGATTAAAATATTGATGGGGGCGTATCCGGCTACGTCCGGCAAGATCTATCTTGAGGGTAAAGAGGCAACATATAAAAATCCCATGCAGGCGAAAAAATGTGGTCTGGGTGCTGTTTATCAGGATATTACACTGGCCCCGCACTTATCGGTCGCCGAGAACTTTTTCTTGGGAGAACTGCCCAGAAAACTAGGTATGGTTGATTGGAAAACGATATGCAGCATCACAAGCAAAACATTGAGTGATTTAAAAATAAATATCGATCCTAAGGTAAAGGTGAGGAATCTAACGGTAGGCCAACAGGAAATGGTGACGATTGCAAAAACCGTTCATCAAAAAGCCAATGTTATTGTGTTTGATGAACCGACGGCACTTCTGGCTAATGAAGAGGTTAACCTTTTATTCGAACTTATCAAAACGCTGAAGTCAAGAAATTATGGGATTATCTATATATCCCACAGGTTAGAGGAGATCTTCGCAATCTGTGACCGCGTTACGGTTTTAAAGGATGGCAAGTATGTCAACACGCTCGATGTGAAAGATACGAATCAAGATGAGCTTGTCAAGCTTATGGTTGGGCGGGATATTCAGGACATGTATCATATCCAAAAAGGCAGCATAGGCGATACTGTTCTTAAGGTAAATAACCTTAGCCGGGCAGGGAAGTTTCAAAATATCAGCTTCGAACTAAAAAAGGGACAGATACTGGGCATGTTTGGTCTTGTTGGCGCCGGAAGAACAGAAGTCTGCAGAGCAGTTTTTGGTGCGGACCCATATGACAGCGGAGAGATTTATATTAACGGCAAGAAGGTCCATATCAAGACACCAATTGAAGGAATGAAAAATTCAATTGCCTTTTTAACCGAGGATAGAAAAAAGGACGGATTATGCCTGGGGCTGTCTGTAGAATTCAATACGAATATGGCGTCGTATAAGATGATCTCCAAGAGCAGTCTGATAAACTTAAAAAGAGAAAAGGAACGTGCCGAAAAGTATATCAAGGCAATCAATATAAAAACGCCATCAACAAGACAGCTGTGTAAAAATCTTTCTGGCGGCAATCAGCAAAAAGTGGTTATATCCAAGTGGATGTGCCGCGACAGCGAGATTTTTATTTTCGATGAACCGACAGTCGGCGTTGACGTGGGTGCCAAGGTGGAGATTTACAAGCTGATTGAAGAACTGATTCAGCAGGGAAAAGCAGTCATACTGATATCATCCTATCTGCCCGAAGTAATGGGTTTGTCCGATGAAATGATCGTGATGTCAGAAGGTAAACAGATGGCCATCTTGGATAAGACTGAATTCTATTATGAAGAAGGAAAGCTCAACGAGGAGAAAGCGCTGAAGCTCGCATCCGGTCTTGCTTAAGATTTATCATTATAATAGTAGGATAATGTAGGGAGGGACTCCAGATGAACGGAGTAAAAAAGATTACCCAAAGACTAGGCGGATTCGGTATGCCGCTCATCATTCTTGTAATATTGGCGGTCATATTGTGGATAGGCACAGACTCTTTTATGACCTATGAGAACATTTTCAACCTTGCACGTGCGACCTCTGTCTACGGAATCGTCGCTATTGCGATGACATTTGTTATCATCACCGGCGGTATCGACTTATCGGTGGGCCCGAACGTCGGTCTGGCGGGTATGATCGTGGCTCTTCTGAACATTCAGAACGGCGTGAACATATGGCTGGCTATGGTAGTGGGTATAGCGGCGTGCGCGGTGGTTGGTTTATTCAACGGCGTTATGGTTTATGACGGCAAACTGCCTCCCTTCATCGCGACGCTGGGTACGCTGACCATCATTCGCGGCATTATTATGTTGATTTCCGGTGCGCGAAACATCACTGGTTTTGGCCCGGAGTTCCTTAATATCGCAAAAACAACTTGGGGTATAACCCGTACGGATGTAAATGGAGTGGCGACAACCTACGGCGTGCCTCTGATGGCTTTCGTATGGCTTGTCGTGATATTGGCTGCTATCTTTATCGTCAGGAGGACGGTATTTGGCCGGAGCATATTTGCGGTGGGGTCCAACATGGAAGCAGCCAGACTGTCCGGTATTTCGGTAAGAAAAACCACTTACGGTGCCTACATATTCTCAGCCGTTTTGTGCGGCATCGGCGGCATACTGCTAACTTCACGTCTCGCAAGTGGCATCCCGACACTGGGCCAGGGCTACGAGCTGGACGCCATTGCGTCAGCGGTGGTAGGCGGGGCTTCCATGTCTGGCGGCGAAGGTTCGGTGGGTGGTACCGTGGTCGGCGCTATACTGATTGCAACCATTCGCAACGGTGGCGTCTTGCTTGGACTGAATGGACAAATCATTGAAATCGTAATCGGCTGCCTGATCGTTTTCGCGGTTCTTTTGGACAGCATGAGTAAGAGACGGACCAGATAAATTAATAGCGGAGGCGAGTTAAGATGATAAAAGGTGAGATACTGAACGGGCAGCTGTTAGGTTTGCTTGGAAGCACCGGGCATGGTGACTGGATTGCTGTCAGCGATGCGGGGCTGTCTGTCCCGATGGATAAGGAATGCGTGGATCTGGCGTTGAAACCGGGTATACCAAGAATACTGGATGTCATCGGAACGATGGTAAATGCGATGGCGATCGAGAAGGCATTCATTGCGGAAGAGATTGATACTCGCAGCCCCAATTATCACAAAAAGTTATTGGAAGTGCTGGCGCCGTCAGGATGCGAGATCGTATACGTTCCCCACATGGAACTTAAGAGCATGATCGAAGATAAAAATACGCGCGCGTGCGTCCGATCGGCTGAGTTTACGAGTTATTCCAGCGTGCTTTTGCAAGCAGGCGTCACTTATGGCGGAGAAATGTCGGCTTTTTAACAAGCCGGCATAAAGGAGCAGGACATGGTATCGACATTTCTGAAGGCGCCGTTTCAATTTGAACAAAGGGATGTTCCCGTACCCCAAATTGGTCCGGACGACGTTCTGATCAAGGTCAAGGCTTGCGGTTTTTGCGGTCACGACATGATATTGGCCAAATACGCGGCAAAAGATTGGGAACCCTTTGGACATGAATTTTCCGGTGTCATAGAAAAGGCGGGTGCTAACGTACGGCATCTCTCTGTGGGCGATAAAGTCGTTCTCGAGACGTCCACGTTCAATCCGCTTTCTGCCAGCTCCCGTAATGGGCGCGTTGACCTGGATAAGGATATCATTAATTACATGGTTCCGCGTGAAAGCATGGGCTTCTCGGAATACACCGTGGCGCCTGCGTCGCTGTGTGTGAAATTCGATAAGATGAGCTTTGTGGAAGGCAGCATGATTGAACCTCTCGGCGTTGCGGTGGATATGCTCAAGGTCGCCGAGGTAAGCCTGAACGATGATGTGCTGGTTGTAGGAATCGGGCCGATCGGCCTGATGGCAGTGCAGTTGGCCAAAGCGGCCGGTGCAAGGAAGATCTACGCGGCCGGTCTATCGAAAGCGCCCAAGCGTGCAGAGCTTGCCAAAAAGTTCGGAGCGGATGAAGTCATCTTTACGGATATCGATGATATCCGAACCTATTCGTTTGAACGCGGCGGGGTCGACAAAGTGCTGCTGACAGCACCGCCGGCACAGATTGAAGCATGTACGCACACGCTGAACATGGGCGGTATCCTGTCGTTTATCGGCATCGCTTATGGTGAAGGTGTGATGGCCAGTTTCGACTCCAATCTGGTTCATCACAGAAAGATACAAATAAGGGCATCCGACGCGGTACCCGCTCTTTATTTCCCGATGTGTATCGATCTGGTGGAATCCGGAAAGGTGGATCTTAATTCGCTGGTATCGCATACGTTCCATCTGAAAGATACCATTGCGTCGCTGAAAGCTTATATTGAAGATCCGAAGGTTGCTGTCAAGGCAGTTATGACGAACGAGTAAAGCTTATTATCTTGTTTGGGTGCCCCGATATGGTCTCCTCCTTACAGGACATCGATTCCCGCAAAGCAGGGGCAGTTTTGCGGGAATCATAAATACACATATATATAGGAATAAAGTTTGAAATGCATTTCGCAGGAGGGAACGGAAAGAAGGTGTCTGAATATGAAACTGGGTATTCATGCTTATGAATGGTGCAGCACATGGTCCAACGACACACTGGATATCATTGATACAGTCCGGTCGCTGGGCCTTGATTTTATCGAGATCCCGCTGATGCGCCTAGACTTGTTTGATCCCAAGGCTGTTAAAGAAAGATTGGATGGCTTTGAAGTCACCACCTCAAACGTTCTGCTCGCTGACGATGTTGATATCACATCTTTTAATGAAGCAAGCAGGAAAAATGGTATTAAGTATCTGAAAGACTGCGTTAAAGCTACCGCTGATGCAGGTGCAAAGTCCTTTTCCGGCGTTATCTATTCGAAGTATATGAAGGAAGCCAAGTGCATGCCGAGTGAGCAGGAATGGGGATTCAGTGCGAACAGCCTGAAGGAAGTTGCCCGATATGCAGCCGACCTCGGCGTATCGATTGGTGTGGAGCCGGTAACGCGGTATGAATCCTATCTGCTAAATACCAGCGAACAAGCGGTTAAACTGTGCGAGATGATCGACGAACCCAACGCTTTTGTCCACCTGGACAGCTACCACATGAATGTCGAAGAAAAAAGCTTTTATCAGGCGATCAAAACAGCGGGCAGCCGGATGAAGTATTTCCACATGTGTGAAAACGACCGCGGCATAGTAGGTACCGGTCATGTTGACTGGGATGGCGTATTCCGTGCATTCAAAGAAATCGGCTTTGACAGTTATCTGGGCTTTGAAGGCTTCTCGGACTGCTCCGATAACATGAGCACCTGGGTATGGCGTAAGCTGGCTCCCGATGGTGAGACGTTTGTACGGGAGAGCGTCGCATTTGCCCGTAAGATGATGGAAAAATATCAATAGTGTCTTAAACTTAATAAATTCACAGGCCGACATTAAATGCTATACGGTGAATGCTGGCAAGAGTTAACTGGAGAAAACGATGACAAAGTATTTGATAGCCCACGACCTTGGCACCTCAGGCAACAAAGCGTCGCTGTTTACGACGGAGGGGCAATATATCGGGTCCACCATCAGCGAATACGATACGGACTATTTTAATTCAAATTGGGCTGAACAGAACCCTGAAGACTGGTGGCGCGCCGTCTGTGAAACCAATAAGCTTCTGACGAAGAATATTGATATTAAGGATGTATTGGCGATCTGCTTCAGCGGGCAGATGATGGGCTGTGTATGCGTGGACCGGCAAGGGCAGGCGTTGCGCAAGGCTATCATATGGGCGGATATGCGCGCTACAAAGCAGGCGGAGCAGATTCTGAGCAAGATTGACAAGGACGTATTTTACCGGACCACCGGACACAAGTGCAGCTCCTCATATTCAATTGAGAAGCTGATGTGGGTGAGAGATAACGAGCCGGAGATATACCAAAGAACATACAAGACGCTTAACCCCAAGGATTACATTGTCTGTAGACTGACAGGAGAATACCTGACGGATTTTTCGGACGCATCAGGCACCAATGCTTTTGACCTTAACACGTTCAAATGGTCTGAAAAGATACTGGATGCCGCGGGCATTGACATCGATAAGTTCCCCGAGGCTGTTCCCTCCACGCACATCGCGGGTGAGATCAGCAAAAGCATATCCGCTGAATGCGGTCTCTATCCGGGGACGAAAGTGGTTATGGGCGGCGGAGACGGTATGTGCGCGTCGGTGGGCGCGGGCTCTGTCTCGCTTGGAAAGACATACAACTGTCTGGGCTCGTCCTCATGGATTGCGACGACGACCAAGGAGCCGATATATGATGAACAGTACCGTACGTTCAATTGGGCGCATCTGGTGCCCGGTTTCGTAGCCCCCTGCGGTACGATGCAAAGCGCAGGCGCATCGTTCAACTGGGTAAAGAACCAGATTTGTACGAGCGAAGTAGCGGAAGCGAAGCAGAAAGGCATTTCGCCTTATCAACTCATCAATGAAGAAATCGCTCAGTCTGTTATCGGGTCCAACGGGCTGATTTTTCTGCCTTACCTTATGGGAGAAAGAAGTCCTCGCTGGAACCCGGACGCCAAGGGTGCTTTCATTGGACTCAAGCTGGAACATAAGCGCGGCGATATTCTGAGAAGCGTGATCGAGGGTATTGCCTATAACCTTAATATCATACTTCAGGTTTTCAGTAACCGCATGGCTATTGATGAAATCACCGTTATCGGCGGAATGGCGAAAGGCAATATTCAGCGTCGTATACTGTCGGATGTATTCAATACCAGATTGGTAACGCTCAACTATCTGGACGAAGCATCATCCATCGGTGCCGCGGTTTGTGCCGGCGTCGCGACAGGAGAACTGAAGAGCTTTTCTGAAGTGGATAAATTCAACAAAGCAGTGGCGCAGGACGATCCCATTGCTGAGAATGCAGCCATATATGCAAAATACATGCCTGTGTTTGATAAATGCTATTCGTCCCTGGTTGATGTATATACAGACCTGACTGCGTTGGTCTTATAGCAAGTTCCTCCTTGCATATGTGAACAGGGCCTGGCGGGTGGGTATGATTGTTGGATTTGCAGGCCATACCCGCCTGTTCGCCTTGGGACTTAATGTGCCGTACTAAGTTAGTGAGAGTTCTCGCAATTTAAAAAAGAGGATAAAGCGATGCAATATAAGAAAGTGAAAATGATCAAAGAACCAATCTCAGCCATCGGTATCGGCTGCTGGAATTTCGGCGGAGATTTTGACTCGTCGGATGATACGGTTTCTGATAAGATCGTCCACGCGGCCATCGCTCATGGCATTAATCTGTTTGATGTGGCTCCGGTATATGGTTGGACACATTCTGAAATCGTTTTGGGCAAAGCGCTGAAGGGCAAACGAGACAAGGTGCTGATTGCGTCCAAATGCGGCCTCACCTGGAACGAAAAGCACGAGACAAAGAACGACCTTTCAAAAAAGAACATATTGCGCGAGATCGATGAGAGCCTGACCCGGCTGCAGACGGATTATATCGACATCTATCAGCTGCATTGGCCGGATCATGAGACGCCCATCGAGGAGACGGTAGAAGCGCTGCAAATCATCAAAAGCGCTGGAAAGATCAAATATATCGGCCTGTCAAACTTCTCATCCGCGGATGTGCAGACGTTCATGTCGATGATCGAGATCAACGCGCAGCAGTCGCTTTACAATATGCTGGAAAGGAATACGCTCTCATATCACGGCATTACGCTTGAATACCGTACCGAAAAGGATGTTTTGCCTGTGGTGCGCAAAGAAGGCCAGGCATTTTTGCCCTACAGTCCTCTGTTTCAGGGGCTTCTCGCCGGAAAGTTCACGCTGGAGAATAAGTTCTCGGCTCGGGATATACGCAACGCGAACCCAAAGCTTTCGGGTGAAGCCTTCCTGGAATACTATGCGTGTTATGAAAAACTGAATGAGGTGGCAAAGCAGATCGGCAAGCCCATCAATGAGCTGGCGATCAACTGGCTGCGTCAGAAGGAAGAGGTCACCTGCATTATCGGAGGCGCTTCGTCCATCGCGCAGCTCGATAAGAACGTGGAATCTGCCGAATGGGATATCCCGCGCGAGACGATGACGCAGATTGATGAGATCATCGCGCCATTTGAGGATAAGTAATATGAAGATTGCAACTTTAGGAGAGATCATGCTTCGGCTGAAGAGTCCGGGGCAAGACCGCCTGTTCCAGACAAGCAGCCTTGAAGCAACGTTTGGCGGCGGGGAAGCCAATGTCGCGGTGTCTCTGGCGCAGTTTGGGATGGATGCCCGCTTTTTGACTGCATTGCCGGACAATGATATCGGGCAGGCGTGCCTGCGCGAGCTGCGGGGCTTCGGCGTGGACGTATCCCAGATTGTTTCTGTGCCGGGCGGACGGATGGGTATATACTTCCTGGAGGCCGGCGCGAACCAGCGGCCCAGTAAGGTTATTTATGACCGTGCCGACTCCGCCATCGCCACGCTGCCGTCCGACGGGATGGACTTTGAGAAAGCGCTCGCGGGCTGCGGTTGGCTGCATATCACCGGCATTACGCCCGCCATCAGCGCCAGCGCGGCAAAGCTGGCGGAACAGGCGCTGATCACGGCAAAAGAGATGCAGATCACTGTCTCGTGTGATCTCAATTACCGCAAAAACCTCTGGAAATATGGGATGTCGGCGCAGGAAGTGATGAAAGGCTTAATCCGTTATGTAGACGTAATCATTGCAAACGAAGAGGATTTCCAGAAATCGCTGGGCATCTTGTCGGATATATCGGTCGAGAGCGGAGAACTGAGCGTTGCAGCCTATAAGGATATCGCCGCCAGGGCAATGGCAGAGTATCCGCAGGTGAACTATGTCGCGATCACAATGAGGGAATCCAAATCGGCGGATCACAACAATTGGTCGGCCTGCCTGTTTAACCGTGAAGACACCTTCGTATCACGGAAGTATCAAATAACGGACATTGTGGACCGGGTGGGCGGCGGAGACAGCTTCGCAGCGGGCCTGATCTATGGCCTCAATACCTATGGCGAACCGCAGGCGGCGCTGGAGTTTGCTGTAGCGGCCAGCTGCCTGAAACACTCCATCAACGGCGACTACAACCGCGTAAGCGTGGCTGAGGTGGAATCGCTGATGAAAGGCGGCGGCTCCGGCCGGGTACAACGGTAGGCCAAACGTGCAGTAAGAAAGTCAGGGTGAGATGAACAAAAAGATATTGATATGGGGCGCGGGTAAAATCGGAAGAGGATTCCTGGGGGATTTGTTCCATCAGGCGGGGTATAAGCTCGTCTTTGTGGACAGGAACAAGCAGGCTGTCGAGGCTTTGAATAGCCGCCCGTCGTATACGGTCGTTCAATGCGGCAATGACGGGCAGTGCACGGACATAAGCGTCAGCAATTATACGGCAATCCATATGCCGGATAAGGATGCGATCATAGAGCAGCTCGGCGAGTGCTCGCTGATGGCTGTGGCAGTGCCGCCAGAGGGCTTTCCAGAGCTGGTGGATATGCTGCAAGCGGCGATAAGGCAACGAATGGCCGCGCATTCCGAAGAAACGCTGGATATCATATTCTGCGTCAACACCTTTGACCCTGCTCAAAAGCTGCGCGGCGAAGTGGATGTGCGTCTGACCGTGGATGAAAAGGCGTACTGCGACAAACACTTTGGTTTTGTGAGCGCACTGACATGGAGGATTGCTATCGCCCCGGACGATGAACAGCGTGGGCGGGACCCGCTTGCGGTATTGACAAACGGTTATCCCGAGCTGCCTGTGGACAAAAAGGCGTTTCTGGGCGGCTTGCCGTCTGTTAATGGCCTTGTCTTTACGGACAACCTGCCGGAAATGGAACTCAGGAAGTATTACACATACAACATGCTGCATGCTTTGTTCGCTTATATGGGCTATTTCCAGGGGCATACGCTGGCAATAGAAAGCATCGCGGACCCGGTCGTCATGCAGACGGCCCGCGGCGCATTGGATGAAATCGGCCGGACATTAATGCAAACCTGCGGCTTCACCCAAGACGATACGGATAAATGGAACGAAGCGGCCTTAAAACAACTGGATAATCCGATGATCAAAGACACGCTGGTACGTTTGGGCGCGGATACATCGCGTAAGCTGGGACGAAGCGAGCGGCTGACGGGCCCCGCGCTGCTGTGCCGGGATCACGGCGTCTGGCCGTATTACCTGACAAAGGCGATCGCCCATGCCTTCCTGTTCGATCCTGAGGGAGACAGCAAATCACAGATGGTGAGTGAATATGCGCGTGTCTACGGGGTGAAGGAAGTTGCAAAGCGGTATTGCGGTCTGGAGAACGAACCGGAACTGCTGGAACTGATAAGGCTGCACTATGACCGGGCTTGTATCGGCGCAGAACCGGAGGATGATGCGAAGGTGGCGCTCGTGAAGCAAGCATATCATTTAGGCTTCATGTCGGAAAAGACGTATAAAGGCTGTGCCCAATGCACGCTGGATGCGCTTTTTCAGCTGACAGGACACGTCGACGAGGCTGTTTTCCAGAGCGCGAGCGGCTTTTCAGGCGGTATGGCGATATGCGGCGACGGCGTTTGCGGAGGCTACGCGGGCGGCATCATGTTTATGGGCAGCCGTGTGGGACGGCGTTATCAGCAAATGATGAAGGACGGCGACAAGAAAGCGCAGTATGCGTCCTACGATATGGCGCAGAGGCTGCACGACCGGCTTGTCAGCACGTACGGCAGCGTGATTTGCCGAGATATCCATACACAGATATTCGGCAGGGATTATTGTCTGAGAACCAAAGCCGTACGGGAGGATTTTGAAGCGGCGGGCGCTCACACCACAAAGTGCACCAACGTGGTGGGGACGGCCTGTGCATATGCGGCGGAGATACTCTTTGATACTGGGTATACGGACGGAACGATACCGGGAAAGGAATTGGAGAAATGAGACTTCAGTTAGCGCTTGACATCTATGATATTCCCCAATCGCTGGAGATATTGAAGGAACTGCACGACACGGTGGACATTGTTGAGATCGGAACCCCCTTTATCATCCGGGACGGCGTGCACGCTGTTAAGGCCGTTAAGGACGCGTATCCGAACCTGTGCGTGCTGGCAGACCTGAAGATCATGGATGGGGGATACGACGAAGCGAAGATGGCCTATGAAGCTGGCGCGGATATCGTGACTGTGCTGGCGGCTGCTGAGGATATCACGATCAAAAACGTTGTGAAGGCCGGGCTTGAATATAAGAGGGAAGTGATGGCGGACTTAATCGCTGTACCCGATCTGAAAACACGGGCGATGGAACTGGACGGTTTCGGGCTGGATTACATCTGTGTGCACACGGCGTTTGACATTCAGCATACCGGCCGCAGCCCTCTGGAAGACCTGAAACTGCTCAAGAGCGTGGCGAAGAACACAAAGGCTGCTGTTGCCGGTGGCGTCAAGCTGGCCACGCTGCCCGATGTGGCAGCGCAGCAGCCGGACATCGTCATCGTGGGCATGGGCATTTCGGGCCAGCCGGATATGCGTGCCGTTGCCAGACGGATGAAAGAGATCATCGGATAAGGGAGATTCACGAATGAACACATGCGAATATAGCTTAAAGATCGTAGAAGAACTGAGAAAAACGCTGTCGGGTGTGGACCCGGAGGCTTGCGAGGCATTAATTTCTCGCATTATTAAGGCAAAGCGCGTGTTCGTGGCGGCGGCGGGACGGTCCGCGCTCTCGATAAAAGCGTTTGCCATGCGGCTCATGCATCTGGGGTTGACAGTATATGTGATGGGGGAAGTCGTGACGCCGGCCATTGAGCCAGGCGATTTGCTGCTGATCGGTTCGGGCTCGGGGGAAACGGACAGTTTGGTCGCGGCGGCGAAGAAAGCCAAGGCTTATGGTGCCGATCTGGCTCTCATTACTATCATCCCTGATTCCAGCATCGGCCGGATCGCGAACGAGGTTGTGCATATCAGTGCTCCGACCAGTAAAGCGGATACCGGCTTTGAGTCGATACAGCCGGGCGGATCGTGCTTCGAGCAAAGCATGCTGCTGCTGCTGGACGCCTGTGTGATCCGGATTGCCGAATTGTGCAAGCTGGACGCTGATGCGAATCTGAGACTGCGGCACGCGAATCTGGAATGACGGCTTTTATCTTGGCATTTTGATATAAGCTGATCCGAAAAATTCTGATAAGTTTAAAACATAAGGTTTCATAAAGTCTGACGGATAAAGTTCTGCAGCCAGCAGAAAAACCTTAAACGCTTCGGTTCCCAAAATGGAGCCGAGTACAATTAAACAGGAGTGCGTTATGAAAAAAAGTAAAATAGTAGTGTTTGGGAGTTTTGTTGTGGACCTAACGAGTTGGGCAAAGCACCTGGCTGTACCGGGGGAAACCGTTAAAGGCAGCGTGTTTAAGATGGGGCCTGGCGGGAAGGGTTCAAATCAGGCCGTGGCCGCGAGCCGGGCGGATGCTGACGTCACGCTGGTCACGAAGGTTGGTCGTGATGTGTTTGGACAGACCGCGCTGGATTTTTATAAAAGCGAAAACATGACAACGAAATACGTGTTTGTGGATAGCGAGAAGGAAACAGGGACGGCACTGATTATGGTGGATGAAACCAGCGGCCAGAATCAGATACTCGTGGTCAGCGGCGCTTGCGACAATATCACTGAAGAGGAAATCAGAAACACGGAGTCGCTGCTGGACGAAGCCAGCATTGTGCTTCTGCAGCTGGAAATTAATATGGACGCCATTGAAAAAGTAATCGAAGTGGCGCATGAGAAAGGAAAGCGGATCGTTTTAAACACGGCGCCGGCTCAGAAACTGCCGGATAGCCTTCTCCAGAAAGTGAATATTGTCACGCCCAATGAAATTGAAGCCGGGATATTGACGGACATGAAGGTGGAGACAATTGACGATGCCGAAAAGGCTGCGCGGATACTGATGGATAAAGGCGTCGAGAACGTTGTGATCACCATGGGGAAGAACGGCGTTTTTGTGATGACACCTGACAGAAAAGAATTCATACCCTCCCTTACGGTGAAAGCTGTCGATACGACAGGCGCTGGCGATGCGTTCAATGGCGGCTTTGTCACTGCGCTGTCAGAAGGCAAGGATATTTTTGAAGCGGCCAGATTTGGCAATATTGTGGGCGCACTGTCTGTGACCAAGGTGGGTACCGCACCGGCAATGCCGTACCGTGCCAATATCGATGGCTTTGACCAATAGTATAAAAAACAATTGATTTATAAGGAGAAAAGGAATGTTAAGAGGAATACCGAAATGTTTGTCTCCCGAACTGATAAAGGTAATATGGGAAATGGGCCACGGTGATAAGCTGATACTGGCTGATGCTTTCTATCCCTCTGCCGCTTCTGCCAAACACAACGGAAGCATACTCGTTCGCTGCGACGGTGTGCGCAACACGGAGGTGCTGGACGCGATTCTTCAGTTTATGCCGTTGGACGAATCCGTAGCGAAGCCGGCACTGATCATGGACCTGCAGGAATGTGACCGTGGCAAGGTGGCAACGCCCGTATGGGACGAGTACAAGAGCATTGTCTGCAAATACGACCCGAGAGGGCTGGATTGCGTGGGTATGATCGAACGGTTTGCGTTCTATGAAGCCGCGAAGGATGCCTATGCGGTAGTGGCCACAGGCGAGGAGTCGCTCTATGGATGCATGATACTTCAGAAAGGCTGTAAGTAGTGTTCTGTGTTAGAGCCTGAAAAACGAAAATTAATTCTTGTTCTATAGTTTTAAACATATGATCGAACGGTTTTGGAGCAGCGCCGCTTTAGGCGCTGCTCCAAAACAAACGAGCAAGTCAATCCAACACCATGTTTTTAAATATTTTAAAGGAGAATCACAAGGGATGAACCTGGAAGCAGCAACGCAGCCCACGATGTATTTCATCGGGGTAACGACAACAAAGTCGTCCATCATGAAAGTATTTCCGGAATGGGCAAAGGCGCTCGGCATCGACGCCGTCATGAAGGGCATCGACATCGCGATCCACGAGAAACCGGAGGTATACCGCGAGGTCGTCAATTTCATTAAGCACGATCCGCTCTCCATGGGCGCGCTCGTTACTACGCACAAGATCGACCTGTATGAAGCGACGAAGGACATGTTTGAATACCTCGACCCGCTGGCGCAGGCGTTCGGCGAGCTCTCGTCCATCTCCAAACTGGACGGTCAGCTTCGCGGACACGCAAAAGACCCCATCACGTCGGGGCTGGCGCTGGACGAGTTCGTACCAAAGGACTATTTCAAGAACACCGGAGCCGAGGTGTTCATCATGGGCGCAGGCGGCAGCGCGATCTCCATGGGGTATCACCTGATGCAGGAGCGGTTCAAGGGCAGCTACCCCAGCAAGATCATCATTGCCAACCGGAGCCAGCCGCGCCTGTCCGAGATCGAAAAGATATTCAAACAGCTTGATCCCGGCGGCA
>JAEWTL010000014.1 GCA_023459495.1 Bacillota bacterium
TACCTGCTTAGCTATCTCGACTTTGAACTCCCGTTCGTAATTTTGTCGTTCTGCCATTGCTTTTTACCTCACTTGAAATGTATTATACCAGCCATTCCAAGTGTCAAGCAAATCGCACTCACTGCAACAGCAACAATGCGGGTTTTCCCTCCCCCAGTCGCCTATCGGCGACAGCCCCCTCATCTGAGGGGGCACTATGCAAGGTTTATCGACAGTCAAAGGGCTTCCGCATTTGGAAGCCCTTTGATCAACTCGGCAATTCTTTTACGATCCCGGCGTTCAGCTTGGTTGTTCTCCCGGCTTTGTTCCCTTCTCCGAAAGCTCAATAATCTTAACGGCGATGTCCTTCATGGCCACCCGGGAGTCCATGCTCATCTTCTGGATACGGCGGTACGCTTCCGCCTCAGAGATACCCTTACGCTTCATCAATATGCCTTTGGCACGCTCGACGAGCTTGCGGTTCTCGAGGCCCGTTTTGAGCTCCGTTAACTCCTTCTCCATGCGGCCCATGCGGCGGCGGTTCTGCTGTACGATCTCGATGGTATTGAGCAGCGTGCTGATATTGACCGGCTTGGGGAACATCGTGATGTCGTACTCCTCCACGACGTCCATGCATAGCGGCCGCTTTTCCGAGGAAACGAACAGGATTACGCTGCAGAGGTTTTCGTCGCCCACGATGGTGGCCACGTCGAGCCCCGTCATGTCGGGCATCTCAAGGTTGATCAGCAAAATATCGGTCGCGCCCAAACGCACGCGGCGGATCGCCTCGCTGCCTGAGGTGCACACCTCGCCCACGGCATAGCCGCTGCGCTGCAATGCGAATCTGATTTTTTCAGCAGCCTCCATGTTGTGCAGGGCTACCGTGATACGCGTTTTCTCCATACTCCTGCTCCGCCGCTGCAGCCTTTACAAGCCACAAGGCTACGACCATCATAATTCAACCAAAACCATTATGCAACATGGCATAATTGAAAAATGACGTTTACCCGCCGGGGGAGCCCCCTATCAAATAAACGTCATCGTCTGCTTCAATTGATGCCGATTATACCATACACAGCATAAAAAGCAAAGTTATTTTTGCATGAACCTGTACGTCAGGCTTCATTTTTAACCTGATAAACAGCTTAATCGGCGCATTTATCGGTCAATAATGAATGTGTAAACATCTGCTCATTCAGGTTAAATGTCTTCCACCACTTTCTTGGGCACCTTGGAGAACAGCGGCGAGACCGACTCTTTCTCATGGATGCGCAGTATGGCCTCTGCAAACAGCGGCGCAACCGACACGGTAACAAACTTTTTGCTCTTGGCGATATACGGATTCTGCACGCTGTCCGTGCCGATCAGCATCTCGATGGGGCTGTCCTCAATGGCCTTCACACCCTTGTCGCGCACGATTACATGCGACAGACAGGCGATAATGCGCTTGGCGCCGTTGCGCTTCAGCGTCTCGGCCATATCCACCAGTGTGCCGCCCGAAACGGAGAAGTCGTCGACGATCATGCAGTTCTTGCCTTCCACGTCGCCGATAACGGTCATGATGTGCGCCTGCTCATCGTGGCCAAAGCGCTCCTTGTCGCCAATGGCAACCGGCACGTGCAGGTAGTCCGCGTATTTGCGCGCCGTCTTGGCATAGCCCGCGTCGGGCGATACCACGACGATATCCTTCATGATGTCGAGGCCCTTGACGTATTCGCACATGATAGGCAGCGAAAGCAGGTGATCCACCGGCTTTTTAAAGAAGCCCTGCACCTGCGGGCTGTGCAGGTCCATCACCACGATACGGTCCGCACCCGCAAGCTCAATGCTCTCGGCGCACACCCGAGCGCGGATGGACACTCTGGGCTCGTCCTTCTTATCGCCCTTGGCATACGAGAAATACGGCATCAGCGCGGTTACGGAGTTGGCGGACGCACGCTTCAAGGCGTCCATCCAGAAAAGTATTTCAACAAATTCATTGTTGGGATTCATGCCGATTGGTTGTACGACGTACACGTCCTTGCTGCGTACGGTTTCTTTGATGCGAAGGAATATGTTTCCGTCGGAGAAATTGATGACCTCTGAATCGCCGGGGCAGTTGCCCAGGTACTTGCACATCTTTTTAGCAAAGGGAATTCCGGACGAGCCTGCGAAAATCTTGATTTCGTTATCAAAGGAACTCAATGAAGTATACCCCGTTTTTTCAGCCGCTGCGCCGCGGCGCGATTTTTACGCGGATATTGTAACACGAAGCACCGCCACAATCAATACGGTTAAACAGAAATGCATGTTAAATAATTAACAATCGATGTCGGTTTTCAAGCATTTCCTTTTGCAAACGCCATAAACGCTTCCATACTTTCCTGAAGATACAAGCCGCCGCGCGTTTCCTGCCCTAACGATATTTCAGGCTTTACGCTGCCGTGATAATCGCTGCCTGCTGTGACAAAAAGCCCCTCCCTGCGCGCAAGGCTTTCAAACTCGCGGCACTGCCCGTCCGTATGTGCCGGATGATATGCCTCCACGCCCCAGAAGCCGTATTCTTTCAGCTTCGGCAGCAGCCTGTCCCACGCGCCCTGCACCATCAGGCCGGGGTGAGCCAGCACAGGCAAGCCGCCCGCGCCGCGAATCAGCCGCGCCGCGTCGTCCGCGCCGATCTTTTCATACGGCACGTAATACGGTGCTTTATACGAAAGAAAGCGCTCAAAAGCGTCCTGCACACTTTGCGCATAGCCCATGCGCACCAGCGCCTCCGCGATATGCGCGCGGCCCACCACGTCCCCCTGAAACGCAAGGTCGCTCAGATACAGTTCCATGCCGCCCGTGCGCAGCTTTTCAAGTATGCGCTCCGCCCGGCTGCGGCGCGCGCCCCGCGCCCAGTCGATATGGCCCACGATGCCTGCATCCTGCCAATCGATACACAGACCGAGGATGTGCACAGACCCCTCAAACCGGGCCGCCAGCTCAATGCCTGCATACACCGGCACAGCAAATCGCATATGCGAAATCTCACCGAAGCCGCGGCATTCGTCGTGATCGGTGATGGCTACAGCAACGCCTTTTTCTTCCGCGAGGCGCACCACCTCCAGCGGCGTTTTATCGCCGTCAGAGTAGATGGTGTGCGCATGCAGGTCATAGATCATGGCTTGTCCTGCGCTTTGGCCTGTGCTTTTGCCTGCGCCCTGGCCATAAACCGCGCGTCGTCCACGATCATGCGGGTGTGCTGCGCTTCGCCAATCTTTTCCTTTTCGTCATACGCGATGATATTAAAGTTAAGTTTACGCCCTTCCACCGCGGTGAGCACGGCTTCTGTCCACACCTTAAAGCCCACAGGCGTGGCCGCAATGTGTTGCGCGTCGATACGCACCCCCACGGTGGACTGCCCTGCTTCGAGGTACGGCTGTACGGCGGACGCCGCGGCGCACTCCATCAGCGCGATCATCATGGGCGTGGCAAACACCTCCGCCAGCCCGCTGGCCACCGCCTTGGCCGTGTCCTCAAATTTCACCGTCTTTTCCGCCTTTGCGGTCAGCCCAACTTCCAGCGTCTTCTCCATTTGTTGTCCTCACTTATCCTTCGTGATGACAGGCGGACGGGTATTTCACCTCGTCCTTTTTTACGCGCATCGCAATGTGCGGCCTGCCCGCTTCCATATATTCTTCCCCTTCGGCTGCAAAACCGAATTTCTCATAAAAAGATTTCAGATAGGTCTGCGCGCTGACGCAGAGCTCCTCCGCGCCCGAATTAAATGCCTTGTAGATGAGCAGCCGCAGCGCAAGGTCGCCGAGCTTTTGCCCGCGGTAGGGCGGCAGCACCGCCAATCGTCCGATTCGAAAGTCCTGCCCATCGTGCCAGATGCGGCCCGTACCCGCCGGAACTTCGTCCACATACACCATCAGATGCAGTGCGGAGGAATCAAAGCGGTCAAAATCCTCTTCCTCCGGGCAGCCCTGCTCCTTTACAAACACCTCGCGCCGTATCGCAAACGGCTCGGATAAGTCCTGATCGCCCGGAATGAATACGCTTGTAATCATGTCAAAACTCCTGTCCTGTCGAATTGGTCACGGCATCAGCAGCGGTCGCGCGATGTCGAACTTGACGCTTCCTTCACCTTCTGCTACGTCCACCATCACGATAACCAGACGGTCGTAGCTGCCGTCCACCCAATAACACGCAAACCAAGATATCTCGCGTGATTTATCCTCGCCGATCTGCGCAGTGCCCGTCTTACCCGCCAGTGTAACGCCCGCGATATTGCGTACGCGGGAGCCTGTACCGGAGGATATCACTGCCTCCAGTATGGGCTGCAGCGTGCCCAGGCTGCTCTGCGAAACTGCGCCGTCGATCCATACCGCAGGTTCGCTCTGCCACTTGGTGACGTATTCCAGCCCTTGCGTTTGGCACAACCGGTCCACGAGGATAGGCTGCATCATGTTGCCCGTGCCGTTGGCAAAGGCGGTGTACATTGCCGCCACCTGAATAGGCGTAATCAGCAGCTCGCCCTGCCCGTAGCCCATTTCGGCGAGCAATCGACTGTACAGGGTAGAGTCGATTAGGTTGGCCGTCATCACCGGAAGATCGAAGGGAACCGCCTCCTCAAAGCCTATGCGGGAAAGGTAATCCAAATACGTGTCCTTGCCCATCTGCAGTGCCAGCCACGCAAAATAGATGTTGTCCGAATTGGTAATCGCGTTTTGCATCACGAGCGGCGTGCCCGAGTCGGATACGCGCTTGATCGCCAGCGTACCCCAGCCTTGTATGTCGGGCATCCACCGGTCATCCACAATCGTATACGGAAAGGCAGAGCTGGTCGTCACCGTACCCGATTCCAGCGCCGCCGCCGCGGTGAACGGCTTGATCACGCTGCCGGGCGGGTAGCGCCCTTGCGTGGCGCGCGCGAACAGCGGTTTTCCATTGGCCGTATTGTTCCAAAAGTCCATCTGTTCCTGAGAGATCGGGAATGTGAACAGGTTGTCGTCATAAGAGGGGAAAGCCGCCATGGCCTGCACCATGCCGGTCTTGGCGTCCATTACAATCGCCACTCCCGACTCGCCGTCCGCAACGCTCAGGTTCGCGCTCAATGCGGCGTACGCCTGCTCCTGCAACCGCGGCACGATGGTGGTGCGCAGGTCCTGTCCTTCCTCCATGGGGTCCTCCCATAGCGTGCGGATGTTATCGCCCCATTTATTGCGGATGTAAATAATCTTGCCGTCCTTGCCGCGCATCTGCTGCTCGTAAGCTGCCTCCAGTCCGGTGACGCCCTTGCGGTCGGACGCGTCGTAACCATTGTCCACATCGTCCTCACTGACATAGCCCGTATAGCCTACAATGTGCGCTGCCGCCTCGCCGAGCGGATAGGAACGGATGGGGGTGTACAATGAATCGTCGATGCCAAGGCCCGGTGTGGCCTCGATGGCAGTAACCTGCTCATCGGTCAGCTCGCCCGGCATAAACGAGCCGAGCGATACCGCCGAATAGGCGTTCTCAACAGCGGCGTTGAATTTTTCGACAATCTCGTCCTCCGAGAGCCCGGTTAAAGGCGAAGCCACTGCGGAGACTGCCGAGATGTCTTGCACCTTGGTGACGTCCATATAAAGCGTATCGGCGTAGGAGTTGGCCGCCAGCAGCGTACCGTCCGCCGCGAAAATCTCGCCGCGTTTTGCCTCCTGCGTGCGCACCAGCACGTCACAGCCCGCTTCCATCTCCGGGAAGATCAGTGAATAATCCCACAGCACCCGGCACGTGCCTTCCTCAACGCGTGCCTGCAGGGTAAAGTTGTTCGTGAAATCGCCGTAGTCCTTGGTTTTGTAGGTGGCGGTATAGGTATAATTGCCGTCCGCGTCCGGTTCGGAGAGATTATCGATGGTAATCTCCGTGACGCCGAGGCCTTTGAATATTGCGGTATATTTCGAGACAAACGCTTCCTTTGCCTTTTTCAGCGCGTCCCCGGTGTTGTCCGCCGCGGTTTCCGTATAGTCGAACATCGCGTCGTAGTCCATCGCGGTAAATGCGGAGAGATATTCCGATATATCATACGGAGTCTGCTTCTCGCCCGAGCAGGCGCACAGCAGCGCAGTCATCATGACGCCGCCCAGCAGCAGTTTGAGAAATCTTGGCATAGGCCTGT
>JAEWTL010000015.1 GCA_023459495.1 Bacillota bacterium
TCGATAACTGCGTCATAGTTCTCTGCTTGTAGCGCTTCACGAAACGCTTTGCGTTCCGCTTTTATGGGGGCCGAGAACCAGGCTTTACGCCAGCGACGTATTGCCACAGGAATAACTCGCTCAACGGCAGCGTGCCAGGAAGGAATCTGTGCGAACCCTTCTTCCACCACCCAGTCAAACTTAATCCCTGGGATTGCCTGCTGGGCATCAGTGAGTGCGGGCAACGTATGGAGAACATCGCCCATCGACGATGTTTTAACGATCAAAACCCGCATCCGTCAGGCTTCCTCTTGTAACAATAGCGCGTTGAGTTCTTCCAGTACGCGCTGGGGAGTAATGTCGATTAAGCTCTGGTGATAACCCTCCGCAGCGTCACCTTTACGCACTTTGTGATAGCCGGTAATCAGACGGATCACGCGCGCTTTATGGGATAGCGGCGGTGTGAAGTCCGGGCTACTCGGACCATACAGGGCAACCAGCGGACGATTGAGCGCCGCCGCAACGTGCATCAGGCCAGAATCGTTAGTGACAATGGCTTTACAGGCTGCAATCAGGATAACCGCTTGATCAAGCTGTGTTTCCCCCGCCAGGTTCCGACACCATGCCTGCTGCTCGGTATTCAAAGCGGCAAGAATCTCATTGCCCGCTTCATGATCTTTCGCAGAGCCAAACAGAACCACCTGATAACCTTCATCAATCAGCTGCTTTGCCAGCTCCGCATAGTGGTAGTGTGGCCAGCGTTTTGCCGGACCAAACTCCGCACCCGGGCAAAAGCCAATCATCGGACGTTCTGATGAAAGCGAAAATTGATTACAGGTATATGATTTTTCACCTTCGCTCACCTGCAACTGCGGCCATAACAATGGCTGCGGCAGATCTTGTGCTGTGCGCATAATGCCTTTGTCATAGGCCAGCGCTATATAGCGTTCCACCATTAGCGGCCAGGCTTCTTTATCGAGCACGCGTACATCGTTGAGTAAACCGTAGCGCATCTCGCCGCGCCAGCCAGTGCGATGAGGAATACCCGCGAAGAAAGGCACTAATGCAGATTTGAAGGAGTTTGGTAAGACGTAGGCGCGGTCGTAGCGCTTTTCACGCAGGCTATGACCCAGTTTGCGGCGTTCGCCGATTTCCAGCGCTCCGTGACCAAGCGGCATAGGGATAGCTTCGTTAACTTCCGGCATCCGCGATAATAATGGACGGCACCATGCCGGTGCCATCACATCGATTATCGCCTGGGGATAGCGCGCCTGGAGCGTGCGATAGAGACTTTGCGACATCATCATGTCGCCAACCCAAGACGGGCCGATCACCAGTATTTTCATGCAGAGCTCTTATGCGTCGCGATTCAGCCAGGCCATGTATTCCGTTACACCTTCAGCAACGGTTTTGAACGGTTTGTCGTAACCCGCCGCGCGCAGATTTGTCAGATCTGCCTGAGTGAACGCCTGGTAGCGGCCTTTCAGCTTATCCGGGAACGGAATGTATTCGATCTGGCCTTTCTTGTGATAAGCCAGAGTAGCATCTGCTACGGCCTGGAAGGATTCCGCACGACCAGTACCGAGGTTGAAGATACCGGAAACGCCATTTTCCAGGAACCACAGGTTTACATCTGCCACGTCGCCCACATAGACGAAGTCACGTTTGAAGTTCTCGCTACCTTCAAACAGCTTCGGTGATTCACCTTTGTTAAGCTGAGTGTTGAGATGGAAAGCGACGCTCGCCATGCTGCCTTTATGGCCTTAACGCGGTCCATAAACGTTGAAATAGCGGAAGCCAACAATCTGCGAGTTAGCTTCAGGCAGGATTTGGCGAACATATTCATCAAACAGGAATTTTGAGTAACCGTAGACGTTCAACGGTTTTTCGTACTCGCGGGATTCAATAAAGTCGGAGGTGCGTCCGCCGTAGGTGGCTGCGGAAGAAGCGTACAGGAACGGGATTTCGCGCTCCAGGCAGTAGTGCAGCAGCTCCTTGGAGTATTGATAGTTGTTATCCATCATATACTTGCCGTCCCACTCGGTGGTGGAAGAGCATGCGCCTTCGTGGAAAATCGCTTCGACATCGCCGAACTCTTCGCCAGCCATAATCTGGATCAGGAAGTCTTCCTTATCCATATAGTCCGCGATATCCAGATCCACCAGGTTCACAAACTTGGTGCCGTCTTTCAGGTTGTCCACCACCAGAATATCGGTGATGCCTTTATCATTCAGGGCCTTAACGATGTTGCTGCCGATAAAGCCCGCGCCGCCGGTAACGATGATCATAACTGTAACCTTCGAATTATGGAGTCAGAGACAATCTCAGACACGAATACTTCTATCATATCACTACACGGCGTTGGCTTCAGCCATTCGCCAAAAGTGAGATTGATGGACGTTATTTATCCTGAATTTTGCAGAAGTGTTAACGCGTCATCTCGTCGCGACCTATAAGTTTGGGTAATATGTGCTGGAATTTGCCCTGTCTGGAGAATCGCAATGCGTGGAGAATTTTATCAGCAGTTAACCAACGATCTGGAAACCGCACGGGCGGAAGGGTTG
>JAEWTL010000016.1 GCA_023459495.1 Bacillota bacterium
CACTCCATTAGCGGGTATACTCATGCCGCATTGTCCTCTTAGTTAAATGGATATAACGAGCCCCTCCTAAGGGCTAATTGCAGGTTCGATTCCTGCAGGGGACACCATCCTTGTGTTTATCCCTAAAACCACATAAAAACCGTAAATTAAATTCGAACTAGCAGGCCGAATAAGGCACACCAGGAACTCGTGGTTTTATTCATTATGAAGTGGTTTTTACCTGTTCTCTTAGCCAGGTAATAAACGCTTCAATTTTTGGCCACTGCCTGCCCGGTAATGTGGTGATGTAATAATGCTGATGGCATTTCACCGTCATATCGCCAAACGGCGCGACGAGCTCACCACTGGCAAGCCTTTTTTGTACCAGGCGTTTTCTTCCCATCGCCACCCCAATATGATTCATCGCGGCAATAACAGCTAAATCAGAACGATCAAAGCCAATTCCAGAAGATGTCGGCAAATTAACCGCATAATGTTGCGCCCAACTATGCCATTCATCCGTACCGGAGTCGTTGCTCCATGCCTGTCTGTCATGGAGCAACGTACAGTGACACAGGTTAATTACCGTGTTGGTTAAAGCATGTCTTTGAGCGTATTCCGGGCTACATACTGGCAGGATTTCTTCATCCATCAGAAAGTGATGAGTGAGTTGCGCTGACGGCGCATCATCAAAGTAGATCGCCAAATCGATTCCGGCACGTTGCAGATTGACGTTGTCATTACCAGTGAGCACGGTGAGCGAAATAGACGGATACCGGCGTGTAAAGTCACCTAATGCGGGCACCAACCAGCATTGGGCGATAGAGGGCCGGGAATACAGAGTTAACGTTCCCGATAACTCCTGATTTTTGATATCAAGAATTTCCTGGTTCAGGGTATCCAGCGACGATTTTAGCGCCCAATAAACACGTTTCCCCTCGTGCGTTAATTCCACTTTGCGATGGGAACGAACAAACAACTGAATGCCCAATTCTTCTTCCAGCTGATTGATACGGTGACTTACCGCACTGGGGCTCAGCGACAATTCCTCTGCCGCCAGGGCGAAGGACTGATGCCTGGCAGCCACTTCAAAAGTATGCATTTTTGATAATTGCCAGCCGTTAAGCAGCCGATTTCTTATTTCACGAAGGGGTTCCATAATCACCTCATTTTTCGCTTAAGTGTAAAAAAATAGCGGCAAAATTTCAGCTATGAGATGAGCTAAAGTGAACCATATCTCAATTCACCTTCATTTTTAGATGTAAATCACTCCATTGATGCAATTTACCTCATGTGAAAGGCAAATTTTATCGTTTGTCAGCCTGCGTTGTTTTTTTGTCCAATATCATCAGGTTAATCACAGGGGAAGGTGAGATATGCACTCTCAAATCTGGGTTGTGAGCACGCTGCTTATCAGCATCGTGTTAATTGTACTGACCATCGTGAAGTTCAAATTCCACCCGTTTCTGGCGCTGTTGCTGGCCAGCTTCTTCGTGGGAACGATGATGGGCATGGGGCCACTGGATATGGTAAATGCTATTGAAAGTGGAATTGGCGGAACGCTGGGGTTCCTCGCAGCGGTTATCGGCCTTGGCACGATACTGGGAAAAATGATGGAAGTATCCGGGGCCGCAGAAAGAATTGGTCTGACACTTCAACGCTGCCGCTGGCTTTCAGTTGATGTCATTATGGTGCTGGTTGGCCTGATTTGTGGCATCACGCTGTTTGTTGAAGTGGGCGTCGTGCTATTGATTCCTCTGGCTTTTTCAATTGCCAAAAAAACCAATACCTCATTATTAAAGCTTGCCATTCCGCTATGTACCGCATTGATGGCAGTGCACTGCGTGGTTCCTCCACATCCGGCTGCTTTATATGTTGCCAATAAGCTGGGCGCAGATATCGGTTCGGTGATCGTCTACGGTTTGCTGGTTGGGCTGATGGCATCACTGATCGGTGGCCCACTTTTCCTTAAATTTCTGGGTCAACGACTGCCCTTTAAACCTGTACCCACAGAGTTTGCAGATCTCAAAGTTCGCGATGAAAAAACACTACCGTCATTAGGCGCAACGTTATTCACCATACTGCTACCCATTGCGCTGATGTTGGTTAAAACGATTGCCGAATTGAATATGGCGCGTGAGAGTGGTTTGTATATCTTGGTTGAGTTTATTGGCAACCCTATCACTGCCATGTTTATCGCCGTGTTTGTCGCCTATTATGTGTTGGGTATACGCCAGCATATGAGCATGGGGACGATGCTCACACATACGGAAAATGGCTTCGGTTCTATTGCTAATATTTTGCTGATTATCGGGGCCGGAGGCGCATTCAACGCCATTTTAAAAAGCAGCAGTCTCGCTGATACGCTGGCAGTTATTCTCTCCAATATGCATATGCACCCGATTCTTCTGGCCTGGTTAGTGGCTCTTATTCTGCATGCGGCAGTGGGCTCCGCTACCGTGGCAATGATGGGGGCAACGGCAATTGTTGCACCCATGCTGCCGCTGTATCCCGACATCAGCCCGGAAATTATTGCGATTGCTATCGGTTCAGGTGCAATTGGCTGCACTATCGTTACGGACTCGCTTTTCTGGCTAGTGAAGCAATATTGCGGCGCTACGCTCAATGAAACATTTAAATACTATACGACAGCGACATTTATCGCTTCAGTCGTCGCTCTGGCGGGCACATTCCTGC
>JAEWTL010000017.1 GCA_023459495.1 Bacillota bacterium
CTCATAGACGGTGCTATCGCCACCGTGAACGCAGAGATGGAGGATGGGGACAGCCTTGACGATGACCGGGTCAAGGCGATTTTTTATTCTCTGTTCTTCGGCGCAGCGTCCCCCTCCCGGCTGGAACACCGGCGCTATGTGGACTGCTTCGTGACCTACGAGGAACGCACCCGCACCGTGCAAAATGAGGACGGCACCACCTCGGAGGAAACCTACACCGTAGCTGTTCCCATTGCTTCGCTGCCCACAGTCTACAACAACATCCGCACGCTGTTCGGCAGAGCCATCACCTATGAGGATCAGGCCAACGCCAACGAAATCTATTACCGCGCCCGGTATGGCACTGGCGCACCCATGGAGGGGGACGGCTCCGGGCTTTGGGAGGACTGGTCACCGGATCAGATGGACGGTTTTTATTCCGATTTGCCTGTCGGTGAAGCGGGCGCGGAGGCTGTTCGGCTGGGGCTTTCCCGCCTTGGCGACCCGTATTCGCGGGAAAAGCGCGGACAGGGCAGCTACACCGACTGCAGCTATCTTGTGCAGTGGGTGTACAAAAAGCTGGGGGTAAATCTCCCCGGCACCGCTGCGGCGCAGGGAAAATACTGCGTGGACAACGGGCTGACCATTCCAAAATCCAGCCTTGCCCCCGGCGATTTGGTGTTTTGGAGCCACAAGCCCAACGGCCGCTTCATGAACATTACCCATGTTGGCATCTATGCCGGGGACAGCAAGGTGGTGGATGCATCCTCCTCCAAAGGACAGGTCGTCTACCGGGATTTATTTGATTCCGGCAAGCAGGTGCTGTACGCAAGGCCCTATGCCGAAGCGCCAGAAAGCTCCGCCTCCGGCTTAATTTCTCCACTGGGAAAGAGCTGGCGGTCCATGGTGACCTCAGAATTTGGCGGCAGGACGGACCCCATCACCGGACAGCAGGCAGGGCATTCCGGTCTTGACCTCGGCGCCGCCAAGGGCACCTCCATCCGTGCGGCCAAGGCAGGAACGGTGAAAACCGTGGTCTATGGCAGCACCGGCTACGGCTATTATCTCACCATTGACCACGGCGGGGGGCTGGTGACTTTATATGGTCACTGCTCTCAAATTCTCGTCCGTAAGGGGCAGACCGTCAAAGCCGGGGAAGTCGTTGCCAAGGTGGGTTCCACCGGGCGCAGCACCGGAAACCATCTGCACTTCGAGGTACGAGTGAACGGCGTGAAGCAGAATCCGAGAAATTATCTACCATAAATTTAAGAAGGAAGGGCTGATTTTATGCGTGAGAACAAGATTAAGGTACTCAAAATTGAGCCGGGGCAGGCACCCCAAGTCAAGAAAATCCAAAATGACCTTGCCAGCCTGCAGGCGGAGGTGGGCGGCCTGATTGAATGCATCCGCTTTCCAAACGGCTGTGTTGCCGTCTGCAATGAGGAAGGTAAATTAAACGGAATGCCGCCCAACAGGCGGCTGGGCGCAGACATTATCTGCGGTCCGTTTTTTCTCTGCGATACCACCTATGACGGTGAGTTTGCCTCTCTCAGCAAGAGTAAAATCGCGGAATACAGCCAGATTTTTGCTGACATTCCCAAATTCACCGGGCAGGAGCCGGAGCTGGAACCCGGCTTTACCTTTATGGGATTTCGATTTTAAGGAGGACGATCAGCATGAAAAAAGAAAGCATTACCATACAAATGGACGGCGAAAAGCTCCGTGCCGTCAAACGCTACATGGAGAAAAAGGACGCGGATCTCACACAGGAGCTCTGCGACCAACTCCAGCGTCTCTACGAAAAATTTGTCCCGGCCAGCGTGCGGGAATATATCGATGAGGGCAGTGAAGATGCCTCTGCTCCGGCGAAAAAGCAGAAGGAAAAAATCAAGCAGCCCACAGTAACACAACAGCGGGAGGTGCAGTGATGGCTGAAAAAGCTTCGTCAGAACGGCATGATCCGGCACCGACAACAACCGCTCGTCTCTCAGAAAAAGACCTTTCCTTCTCCGATGAAATCGTGGAAATGGATGGACGCCTCAACTTTTATATCAACACCGATTTCGATGTGGATGAGGTCTTCGGCACCAACGTACAAACGCTCGACAATGATGACTGGCTCAATGTGTATGCCAATTTTGACATGGAGTCCCGGCAGGTCTGCGATACACTAGACATTGAGCTGCACCGCTGGGATGGAGGTGAGGAAACCCTTAGCTATTCCTTGAACGCTGCGGAAAAGGCAATGATTTATGCCAAGATGGATGCTTATTGCCGGGAGCAAAACGAAATCTCCCTGCCAGAGTATTGCGATGCGTTTTTGCAGGAGCAAAACCTCACGCAAGCTCCAAGTATGGGATAAGCGCACCGTTTCCCCAGCGTTGCCCCCTGTTCGCCCCTGTGTAACCTTTTGACTGACGGGGTGGCATCCATGCACCTATCCTGCCCTAAACAGCAACGTGAGGGCTTTGTACCGAGCGTTGGAAAAAGGCTCTCTGCACCCCAAATACCGCTACGCCTACGGTCGAAAAAAGAGCAGGATAAAGGCGGGTGGTCGCAAGCGCCCTCCCGCCGTCCACTTCGCCCAGCAGTGCTGGACGTTTTTTACACCTTCCCGTGAGGTGGTCGGATTGGGGAATTGTCACGG
>JAEWTL010000018.1 GCA_023459495.1 Bacillota bacterium
CCATACTTTGTACAACAAAAAAGGCTGCCAACTCTTTGTCAGCAGCCTGAGCCGGGAATTTTTCCCGGCTTTTTTGTTCTCTTTATGAGGATGCTGATAAAGCTTCTAAAATGCGTAGCTGGTTCAATCCTATTCTTCTGCTTCGGGCTGCGGATTCTCAGCTCGCTGCTTCAGTATGCCACGTATTGCATCCTTTTCTGCATCGATTTGACTTTGAGTGCGCACGCCCATACGTTGCAATATCGGCTGCATGGGGCTCCAGCCCCGGAGGGTGCGTTCCAGTAACAAGCTGCCCGCTAAAGCGCTTACAAGAAACCATTTGCGGCATTGTACTGCACCCAGAACCGATCCTGCGACCACCAACCCGGCAGCACCTGCCTCAAAGGCACGCTCTGTATCCCATTCTGCGCCAAGCTCCCGAAGCCTCGCGCGCAGCCTGCGGTCGTCAGTATTCTCGTAACCGCGCATGCGCTCCTTCATTTCTTCATGCAGTTTATGGTTTACCCAGGGCGCATACTTAAAGTCCAAGTGCACTCCGCACGGAAAAATGCGCATATCGAAATCTCCTTTGCCGTAATCAGATATAGGTTGCGACAAAAGAGTCCAGGATATGCGAGTGCTTGGTATGGTTTATTTTTCACCAACCAGAAACCATTTGGCGTTGTGAAAAATGCACTTGACCTTCATTACCTCATGAGGCTTTTTAATTTTACTCACGCGGATATAGGAAAGATCCGGAGACTCCTTCTCGAAACTAATAACGTCCCATTTCTTTCCTGCTGTACGGACAACCGCAGCATATAACGATTCTGATTCCTTCTTGATTTGTTCCATTACATTCTGAGCCATCATATACCTCCAGACTTTTTTACAATAAAAAAGAAGCCTTATAAAAAAGCTTCCCGCCCCAAAAGCCAGTTTCACTTGAAAAACGAATGCTGAGATTCGCTCCAACCGTTGCCTTATTAATGATAATTAATTATAACAAAGTGTATTTATATCGTTCAAACCTGCCTGTATACATTTACCGGGCATTATCCGGTACATAGTGTGGAAAAAATCCATAACGAGCCCTATACGCTGTTTTGCTCCCGCTTCTGTACAAAAGCTATATTTTTTTAGAACAGGGATGTGTACAAAATTAATTCAAAACAAAATGTGAAAATCCTATCCTGCGCTTTCATATTTAACAATTCCGGTGTATACTCTCAGACAAGAAAACTCGGAGAAGAATCATGCAAGACAGCATAGCAAGGCTTGGCCTCGACATCGGTTCCACCACCGTCAAATGCGCCGTATTAAAGGACGGCCGGGCGGTCCACAGTTACTATGAACGCCACTTCAGCGACATTCCGGGGGCGGTACGCGCCATGCTGAAGGACGCGCTTGATCGTCTCGGCGATATTCCCGCGCGCGCGTATGTCACTGGCTCGGGCGGTCTCTCCGTCGGCGAGTGGCTTGATTTACCCTTTGTCCAGGAGGTCATTGCAGCGAGCCATGCCGTAAAACACTTCATCCCCGGCACGGACGTCGCCATTGAACTGGGCGGCGAGGACGCCAAGATCACCTACTTCTCCGGCAGCGCGGAACAGCGCATGAACGGCACCTGCGCGGGTGGCACCGGTGCGTTCATCGATCAGATGGCAACGCTGCTTGAAACCGACGCGGCAGGACTGGATAAGCTTGCTGCCAAAGCCGAGCACATCTATGAGATTGCGGCGCGCTGCGGCGTGTTCGCCAAGACGGATATCCAGCCGCTGCTGAATGAAGGCGCTGCGCGGGAGGACATCGCGGCCTCGGTGCTGCAAGCTATCGTCAACCAGACCATAAGTGGTCTCGCGTGTGGCAGGCCAATCCGCGGCAAGGTCGCTTTTCTCGGCGGCCCGCTGCACTTTTTGCCTGCGCTCAAAGACCGCTTTATTAAGACGCTGAAGCTCACGCCGGAGAACATCGCGAATACCCCCCACGCGATGATGTTCGTCGCGGCCGGAGCAGCGATGATGCCCGACGCACGGGAGACTACGCTGGGTGCACTGTGCGGTCTGGCTGCACAGCCGCACGACTTTTCGCAGGAAGCCAGCCTGTTGCCGCCTTTGTTTGCGGACGACGCAGAATATCGGGCATTTTGCGCGCGGCACGCCGAAGCGGGCGTACCCACTGCCCCACTGGCGGAAGCAAGTGGTCCATGCTATTTGGGCATCGATGCAGGATCGACAACGACCAAAGCGGTACTGATTTCCGAAAGCGGAGAGTTGCTGTTCAGCCGGTATGGCTCCAACAAGGGCCGCCCGCTGGATGTCATCCGGGACATAGTATCTGAATTGTACAAAAAACTTCCAGAAGGCGCATATATCGCACATACGGCCTCCACGGGCTACGGCGAGAACCTTGCTAAAGCAGCGTTCACACTGGACTGCGGCGAAGTGGAGACCATTGCGCACTACACTGCGGCAAAATACTTCTGTCCCGATGTGGAGTTCATCCTCGACATCGGCGGGCAGGACATGAAATGCATGCGCATCCGTGAGGGCGCCATCGATGAGGTAATATTGAATGAAGCTTGTTCATCGGGCTGCGGTTCATTCTTAGAGACATTCGCGGCTTCACTGGGCTGCGGCATCGAAGAGTTCGCACGGCAGGCACTGACTGCGAAACAGCCGGTGGACTTGGGCTCCCGCTGTACTGTGTTCATGAATTCCAAAGTCCGGCAGGCCCAGAAGGAAGGATCAACGCTGGCGGGTATATCCGCGGGGCTGTCCTATTCGGTCGTCAAGAATGCTTTATATAAGGTAATTAAGCTCAAAAATCCGTCGGACATGGGCAAACGCGTCGTCGTGCAGGGCGGAACCTTCCTCAACGACGCGGTGCTGCGCGCGTTTGAGCGGCTTACTGAGCGCGAGGTGACGCGTCCCGCCATTGCAGGGCTGATGGGCGCATATGGTGCGGCGCTCATTGCAAAGCAGCGCTGTCCGCAGGGTGCGGTATCGTCGCTCATCTCCGCCGAGGCGCTGGAATGCTTGGAGATCACACAGACCTTCGCGCGGTGCGGAAAATGTGAAAACAAGTGCCGCCTGACGGTCAGCCACTTCGGCGACGGACGCAAGTTCATTTCGGGTAATCGGTGTGAAAAAGGCGCGGGCGTAGCTGCTCCTGCCGGAGGCAAGCTGCCCGATCTGTACGACTATACCTACAAGCGGCTGTTCGGCTACGAGTCGCTGCCCGCGGAACAAGCGGAACGCGGCGATATGGGTATCCCCCGCGTGCTCGGCATGTATGAGAACTATCCGTTCTGGCATACGTTCTTCACCTCGCTAAAATACCGCGTGGTGTTGTCGCCGCGTTCGTCACGCGCGGTGTATGCGGCGGGTATCGAGAGCATCCCTTCTGAGTCTCTGTGTTATCCGGCCAAGCTGGCGCATGGCGCGGTGCGGCTGCTCATCGACGCGGGCATAAAGACGATCTTTTTCCCATGCATCCCCTACGAACTGAAGGAGCAGAAGAAAGCTGCAAACCACTTCAACTGCCCCATCGTCACATCCTATGCAGAGAACATCAAGAACAATATGCCGGAGATCAAGGAGAACGGTGTGGCGTTGCTGATGCCTTTTCTTCCGATGGACAACATCGGCAGGCTCGCCAAGCGGCTTGTGGAGGAATTCCCCCACATCCCCGCTGAAGAAGTACGCCGTGCGGCGCGGCAGGCCTGGCGCGAAAAGCTCAGCTTTCAGGCGGATATCCGCCATCAGGGCGAAAAAATGCTGGCGCGCGTCCGCCGGGGTGAATTCCGGGCGGTAGTATTGGCAGGCCGTCCGTATCACGTCGACCCGGAGATTAACCACGGCATCCCGGCTATTGTAACGTCGCTGGGCTTTGCGGTGCTTACGGAGCAGAGCGTCGCGCACCTTGGCGAATATCAGCCCCTGCGGGTGCTCGACCAGTGGATGTACCATACGCGCATCTACGCGGCGGCGCAGCTCGTGGGGCGCGTGGACGGCTTGGAACTCGTAGAGCTCAACTCGTTTGGCTGCGGCCTCGACGCGGTGGTCACCGACCAGGTGCATGATATCCTTAAGGACTTCGGAAAGATCCATACCCTGCTCAAGATCGACGAGATCAGCAACACTGGCGCGCTGCGCATCCGTCTTCGGTCGCTTGCCGCCGCGGTGAAAGAGCGCGAGCGGCGTCGTCCGCTGCGGGAAGCGGCTCAAGCTGTTGCGGACAAAGCCGCAGTAGTGAAGGACATTGCGCTGGACAAGGCATCAGCCGTCAAGGATATGGCACTCAGCAAAGCCACAGCGGTGAAGGATAAGGCGGCCGAGTACAAGAAGGTCGTGTTCGAGAAGTTCATGAAGAAGGACTATACGATCCTTTCGCCTCAAATGTCGCCCATCCATTTCGACTTTATCCGGGAGGCGTTTCAAGCTTCAGGTTTTAAGTTCGAACTGCTGCCCTCGGTGGACAAATCCGCTGTCGATGAGGGTCTGAAGTATGTCAATAACGACGCATGCTACCCTTCCATATTAGTAACGGGTCAGCTGCTGGAGGCGGTCAAATCGGGCCGATACGATACGGATAAGCTCGCGTGCATCATCAGCCAGACGGGCGGCGGATGCCGAGCCTCCAACTATATTGGTTTCATTCGCAAGGCGCTTGCCGACGCGGGCTACGGCCACATCCCCGTGATATCGCTCAACGCCGCCGGGCTGGAGAAGCATCCGGGCTTTAAAATTACGCTGCCCATGTTGCGCCGTGCTATGCGGGCCATGGTCTACGGCGACCTGCTGAACCGCCTGACGCTGGCCACACGCCCCTATGAGGCAGAAACGGGCAGCACCGATGCCCTGTATGTGAAGTGGCGCGATATTGCGCTGGCGGATATGAATCGCTGGACAGGCTGGCGGACAAATCGCATCATCACCGATATGGTGGCCGCGTTCGACACGCTGCCGGTCACGGATCAGCGCAAACCGGTAATCGGCGTGGTGGGCGAGATCCTTGTGAAATACCACCCCACCGCTAATAACGAGATCATTAAAGTGCTGGAGGGCGAAGGCGCGGAGGTTAAAGTGCCGGACCTGATCGACTTTTTGCTCTATTGCGCCTACAACACCAACTTCAAGGCCGATAAGCTGGGACGCCCGAAGCTGTTTGCATTCGCGGGCAACGCGGTGATCGGCATCATCGAGCAATACCGTCGGCTGATGCGCCGCGTTCTGGAGCGCAGCAAACGGTTCTCTCCTCCGTCGTATATTGGGGAGAAAGCGGAAGCCGCATCCGAATTTTTGTCCATCGGCAACCAGACCGGCGAAGGCTGGTTTTTAACCGGCGAGATGGCAGAGTTGCTTAAGGAAGGCGCGGACGGAATCGTGTGCGTGCAGCCGTTTGCGTGCCTGCCCAACCACATCGTTGGCAAGGGCGTCATCCAGCCCATCCGTGCCAAGTTCCCCGGTGCAAACATCGTTGCCATCGATTACGACCCGGGCGCAAGCGAGGTCAATCAGCTCAACCGCATCAAACTCATGCTTTCCCTTGCACATGAGAAGATCAGCAAGGCAGGATAAATAGAAAGCCGTTCCGAATGGAGCGGCCTTTTTCGTTTTTTGCGATTATACTTTGTCTCCATACCCTGAAAAACATTAGCAGGGTTAAAGTTAATCTGAGAACTTCTCGAACAGTACGTCCAACTCTGTTTCGGGCCATATCGTGCCCTCGCTTAAGAACTTCTCCACTTCTACATGACCGTCTTCAAAGAACTCGACTTCCCATCGCTCTCCCGGAACGGAGATATCCACCATTATGCTGTCCCGGATGCGACCCAGCTGATAGCAGATATGGTGGGCCTCCAACGCATTTAAAAAATCATATAATCTTTTCATCGTTTACCCCGGCAGCGTAAAAAATCAGCCAAACCGCGTATATTCAGCGTTCTCATTATCCGTCAGCATTGGACGGACGGCTTCAGCTGCCTCCCGTCTCACCGGCAGGCATTTGCTGTTTTGGCTTGCCCGCTTCCATGACCGTGTGGCTTCGCGTGAGCAGCAGCGCCTCAACAGTCATCAGCGCACCCGTACCCATCAGCAGATACTCAATCCTTACGGAATCAGCCAGCGGCCCAAAAACCAATATGCTCAAGGGAAACGCGACGCTTGTAAGCATCTCCAGCACGCCGAATACGCGGCCTAAATAGTCTGGTTCGACGCGTTCCTGCAGCAATACGGTGTTCGGCACGCTGAACATTGGAAGCATCAAGCCTGTCACCGTCATGACAGCGAGGTATGCGACGAAATCCGGCACCACACCCAGCGCAACCGTAAGCAGGCCCAGCGACGCACCCGCTACGGCCATGGAAAGTGCCCGGTTCTTAAAGCCGCCCCAAGTGGTCATGACAAGGCCGCCCGCCACCATACCCCCGGAGAACGCCAGTTCAATGGCCGTAAGCCGCCAGACCTCCGGGCCGAAGCTGCGCGCCACCTGCAGAGGCGTTAGTATCGCCACAGGCCCTACCAGTATGTAAAACGCGGCAAAGAACACGATGAGCACACGGACATAGCCGTGGCTGCGGATATAGCGGAAGCCCTGCCGCAGGTCGGCGAAGTAACCGCCTGCACGCACTTCGCTGCGCTGCTGAGCGGGCAGACGGATGGACAACAGAATCGGCACAGCGATTGCAGCTGTCACCACATCAATAAAGAAAATGTATTCCAGCGGTGCAAAACTGTACAGCAGACCTGCCAGCGCCGGAGATACGAGCAGCATAGCCGATTGTACACTGCTCTTTATGCCGTTGACGCGCGTTAGCTTGTCCTCCGGTACAAACTGCGGCAGAAAGGCGCTGATACACGGGGAATGGATGCCGCTTCCCAGCGCGCGGACGGCGGATATGACGAACAGTAGCCAGAGCTGGCGGTATCCCAGCAGAAATACCACCGCAAGCGCCAGCGTAGCGATTGCGATTCCGGAATCGGCCAGCGCCGCCAGATGCTTGCGGTTATACCGGTCTGCCCAAACGCCGCCGAACGGGGAAATAAAGAAAGTGGGAAAGTGGCTGCAGGCAATAAATATCGCAAACATGACGCCCGAACCGGTCTCGCGCGTGACGTACCACATGATAGCATACTGCACGAGCGACGAACCCAGCAGCGAGACCATCTGCGAGGTCAGAAATAATGTCGTATTCTTTTTCCAGTTTTGATTCATTCAGTTCAGCGTTTCCGGCGCTTCCCTTTCTAATTCATAAACGGCGCACGGCTGTTGGCATTCGCCTGTATCGCCACGCGCCTGCTTGTTGGGCATATTGTGATTAAACCGAACTGTTTAATCGAGCCCCAAAGGCAACGGTAAAAAACAGCCCGACTATTGCATCCTTACATATCTTGATACCTCTCTCTTTCTTATGCGGAAGCATCATGTACTATATTTCTTCCGATTTTCGCGTTTGGTATACAGCCCCCATCAACGATCCAAGCTATTTCTTCTCTTTCAACAGGTCACGAATCTCAGTCAAAAGTTGCTCTTCTTTGGACGGTTCAGGCGGGGCCGCAGGCGCTTCCTCTTTCTTCTTTTTGAAGGCATTCATGAGCTTGATAATAAGGAAAACACAAAGTGCGATGATCAGAAAGTCAATGATGTTCTGGATGAACATGCCGTAAGCGATGGTGGAGCCGCCTGTGAGTTCACCATCCACCATCTTGGCGCCTACAGTGACGCTGAGGGTCGTAAAGTCCACGCCGCCGATAATGATGCCAACCACCGGCATGATGATGTCGTTCACAAGCGAGGATACGATCTTTCCAAAAGCGCCGCCGATGATGACGCCAACCGCGAGGTCGATGACGTTTCCGCGTGAAATGAAAGCCTTAAACTCTTTAACCAGCTTCATAATTATTCCTCCTGTATTGATACAATAACATTATCCGATGCAGTGAATATTGACAAGCAGAATTTGCAGGTGTTTGCGGCCTTACGTGCCTTGCTTATCCTTTATATGAAATATAATCGTACGGTGCATATCTCCGCACGTAAGTTCCAGCACAGAGCCATCGTGAACATCAAAGATAGGTATCTCATAGCCTTTCACAAAGTAGTCATATCTCCAGAACAAACTGATATTAGTTTCCCTGTAGGCGTTAACTCTGCCATATGGTTCACCATCTAAACTGAATGACGCTTTATCGAGTGTAAATGCGGTCTCCACCACAAGCCACGGAGTTACATCTGCAGGCCAGTCCACTTCATCTCCGTCGCCATCCTTCCACAATAACACCTCATTGTTCCCGTTAAGCTCCATTTTTATAATTTGCGCTTTATTATCAAGGTGACTGCGCACATAGAACGCGGTAAAACTGTTGGCTGCAGAAAAGAGAAGCACTGCCGCAAGCAATACCCAGCCGATGCGACGAACTGCGGGACTAAGCTCACGCTGTTTTTCGTGAATCCGATCCAGACTGATACAGCCTTCCCAACCGTCTGTGATCTCTCGAAACCGCGCCATGCGGTATTGCAATCTCATAAGTCCCCACCATATTAAAATAACGAGCACAGCTTGATCGAAAAAGCAATTATCGGGTATTCTGATATGCGAACTCAAAAAGATAAGGATCACCACTGCAGCGTTGATAAATATCCAGCCAACTGCAAACCATCCGCGCATTGCACTGTCGTTCTCGACCTTAAAATAACGTCCGTCGGCGGTTTGTACAATGTCGCCGCTTCTGCGCCAAAATTCCCGCCTGGTGGGGTTTGTGTTCATCAGCCCTCCCAATATATACAAAACATCATTGGAACCTTTTGCATATTATACTATGTATTTGAGTACTCTAGCAATACGCCACCGATTTCCTGCCTGGGCTCTTGCAAAAAAGGCAGATATCGGTTATAATGCGTCCATACTCATCGAAAGGAGATGGTTGATATGTTGAAAAAGCAATCGGTCGCAGCCTTTCGGGAGGCCGTTTCAGGGTGATTCCTGTCGCCTCCCGAAGACCTGAAAATTAACCGGGAGGTTTCAATGTTTACTGAATTGAATCAATTGCTGTATCGTCCGCGCTTTGCGCAGGCGGCTTCAGCGTACCCTTCGCTTTGCCCCGGACGTGTGGTGCAGCAGCAGAAGGGATGTTATTTTGTTGCAACCAACGAGGGCGAGATTCTCGCACAGGTGTCCGGGCGAATGCGCTTTGAAACGGAGTCGTCGGCCGAACTGCCTGCAGTGGGCGATTTCGTGATGCTCGAAGGCGGAGTAATCCGCCATGTGCTGCCGAGATTCAGCGCGCTGGTGCGCAAAGCCGCGGGGCGCACGCCATATACCCAAGTGATTGCAGCCAATATCGACGTGGTCTTTGTCTGTATGGCATTGAACTCGGATTTCAATCTGCGGCGGCTGGAACGCTATCTCACGCTCGTGTGGGACAGCGGCGCAACGCCGGTCGTGGTACTCACCAAGGCTGATCTGTGCGAGGATTCCACGGCTTGTGTTGCCGAGGCACAGAACGCAGCTATCGGCGCGGACGTGGTGACCGCCAGCGGACTCACCTCTGAGGGCGTATCGGCGCTTCTGCCCTACATTCACGGCAACACAGTCGCGCTCGTAGGCTCGTCGGGTGTGGGTAAATCCACGCTGCTGAACGGACTTGCAGGCGAGACACTCGCGGATACCGCTGGGCTGCGCAATGACGGAAAGGGACGGCATACCACGACGTACCGTGAGCTGTTCCCGCTCTGCGGCGGCGCGATTATCGATACGCCGGGTATGCGAGAGCTTGGCCTTGAGGGGGGCGACTTCGACCACTCGTTTGCGGACATCGAGGAATTGGCGCTGCAATGTCGCTTCGGTGACTGTGCGCACAAGACTGAGCCGGGCTGCGCCGTGCAGGATGCAGTGCAGCGGGGCGAACTCTCCGAGGAGCGGCTGGCGAGCTTTCACAAGCTGAAAATAGAGGCGGGCTACGACGGTCTCTCGTCCAAACAGATCCAAGCTGCCAAACGAAAGCGGATTTTCACGCCGCATGGCGGCGACGTGTATGTGGTGAAAAAAGCTAAGACCCGCGACGACAGTTAACGGTATAAAACAGGGAGCCTAACCATGGCTCTCCCCTGCTTATATCAGACAGGAGAATCTCTGGCTGGCTATGCTTTCCCAGGCAGCCAGCCAGGGTTCCGCCCCTGATAACAAATTGACATCAACCTGTACGCATGTTAGAGTTAATACAGGTATAAACTTGAAGTGATTATGCTATAACGGAGGATGCAGAATGCCTGGTTTCGGGAGCAGCCGCGGTGGCGGCGGACATAGCGGCGGATCATTCGGAAGCGGACACAGTGGACGTTCATTCAGCGGAAGCCGCGGTGGCGGCTTCGGCAGCAGCAGCGGCGGTTCTTCTTTTGGCGGAGGCTTTGGCAGCAGACCATCCAACAGGCCTAACAGCAGCGGACCTTCCCATAGTGGCCCTTCCTATGGCGGTCCTTCCTATGGCGGTCCTGTGCCACCCGCGACTCCGCGTCCGGTATATTACAACAGCGGACGCGTATACCGGGGAAACGGAACAAGCCGAGGCATGGGATGCGGGACAACCGCAATTGTCTTTGTCGTTATAGCGTTTATTGTAATCTTCGTGATAGCTTCCAGTTTTGGTGGCTTATTCAGCGGCGGATCAAATTCATCCACCAGCAACATCACGGTGTCCACAGAGAAACGCGAAGCTTTACCAGCGGGATCCGTAGACAAAACCGATTTTTATACCGATACGCTGGGCCTTATCGACAATAAAACTGCTATGGAGAAAGGGCTGGATTACTTTCTTGATAAAACAGGTGTTCAGCCGTATATCTATCTAACCGATAATATTAACGGAAACCATTATCCGTCTGACGATGAATTTGCGGCTTTCTCCTCAGAGTTTTATCAGTCGCACTTTACAGATGAAGCGCATGTGTTGGTTATCTTTATCTGGTATAATAACGATTATAACGGTTATATCGAGTGCGGCAATCAGGCAAAAACCGTTATGGATGATGAGGCAACCGATATCCTGTTGGATTATTTCGCGCGATATATCGACGATACCAACATTACCTATGAAGAGTTTTTCAGCTTGTCATTCCACGATACTGCGGACCGCATGATGGAAGTAACGACTTCCCCGTGGATACCGGTACTCATCGTAATGGGCGTCGTGCTGCTCGTCGTGATCGGGTTTGTATGGTGGCGGCATGCCAAGAAGCAGAAGAATCTTGAGGCTCAGCAGACAGAGGATATGCTCAATACGCCGCTCGACAAATTTGGCGACAAAGAAGCAGAGGAACTGGGCAAGAAGTATGATGACGACCCCAATAATGATCCAAAGCTGTAAGGTTAATAAGTTATAAAAGCGCCGTGACAAGCGCATCAATAATACGAAGGAGATTGTAAAATGGGTATATTGGCAAGATTTAGCGACATTATTAAAGCTAACGTTAACGCGGCGATCGACAAGATGGAAGATCCGTCCAAGATGATCGACCAGTACCTCCGCGATCTGATGGAAGACCTCGCAGAGGTCAAGCGCGAAACCGCTGGTGTCATGGCGGAAGAAAAACGCACCAAGCGGCTCGTCGATGAGAACGAAGCCGAGGTCGCCAAATACGGCGAATTTGCGAAGAAGGCGCTGCAGGCCGGCAACGAGGCTGACGCCCGTGTGTTCGTCACCAAAAAGCAGCAGCTCGAAGCGTCCGGCGCGGGTCTTAAAACCGCTTACGCCACGGCTAACGCCAACGCTGTCAAGATGCGCCAGATGCACGACAAACTCACGGCTGATATCGAAGCCCTGAAGGCGCGCCGCGAGATGATCAAAGCCAAGGTCGCAGTTGCCAAGACGCAGAAGACCTTAAACGAGGTATCCTCGTCCGTCGGCAAATCGGAAGGCGCAATGAGCGCGTTTGACCGCATGGAAGACAAAGCCAACCGCATGCTCGATGAAGCGTCCGCGATGTCCGAGCTCAACACCGCCCCCATCGACGAAGCCAAGGCTCTGGAAGAGAAATATGCTTCTCAGGGCGGAGCTTCCGTGGACGACGAGCTCGAGAAAATGAAAAAGGACATGGGGCTGTAATCACATTCGTCTTGCCCTCTCAAGACTTACGGCTTGCAGGGGAACATTGATACACATAACAGGCGGGGCATATGTCCCGCCTGTTTTAGTCTTCATGGAATCTTCCAAGTAACCACTTACCATGTTTTACAGCTCATGATATAATATAAAACATTAAATTTTTTATACGTGAGGTTTCATTATGGACGAAGGCAGGAAAAATACTGCCGTTAAATCGGACAACGCATGCAGGATCAGGCGAACTTTTATACTTGCTATATTAACAATCGTAGCCGTTTTTATTGCTGCACTGACCATAGATTTTAAGCTAAACAACCGAAATGATTTATATATAACACGTTCAACAGTAGTTCGCGAGTCTTTGCCTGAAGGTTCCGTTAACGAGACGGGGTATTACACCGACGAGCTTAATCTGCTGATATACGAATCAGAACTGCTTCCCGGGCTTGAAAAATTCTATAAAACGACCGGCGTACATCCTTATATTTACCTGACCGGCCCCACTGACGATATGCGGAGTTTGCCGAACGAAACAGAGAAGAAGGAATTTGCGGAGTCGAAATATAATGAGCTGTTCAACGATGATGCGCATCTGCTTCTGGTGGTGTTCAAAGACGATGATTATTCCAGATTTGTATGTTGGTATACCTCCGGTCAGCAGGCGGCTTCCGTAATCGATACGGAGGCCGGAGATATACTCATTGATTATCTTAACAAGTATTCGGACGAACAGAGTCTCACATACGAACAGTATTTCAGCAAAGTATTCGAGCTTACAGCTGCACGTATAATGAGTGTGACCCCCTACCCATTATTGTTTATCGTACTGTTTGTACTGGTCGGGGCGCTCGTTATTATCGGCCTTGTATTCTTGATTTCGAGACACATAAAAAAGATAAAGCAAGAAGAAGCCAAACACACGGAAGAGATGCTGAATATCCCTCTTGAAAAGTTCTCTGATGAAGGGGATGAGGCTGAAATGCTGGCAAGGAATTATGATGATGACCCGGATAACGATGTTAAGCTGTAAGACGCCGGGAAAATAAGCTGTTTAACATGGTTTTCTTCTCAGTATTATATTTAATGAACAACTATTCGCATGCGGGGTATCGTTATGGCTAAAAGAGATAAGAGTAAAATATGGAACTGGCTTATAGGCGCGGTTTGCATAATCGTGATTTTTATTTGTTTAGTAATCATTGTTATGCCCGACATGGTGGCAACGTTTTTTGGAGACTGGAACAGTAAAAACGGCGCTGAATCTACTGCAAAACGAGAAGCTTTGCCGCTGAGTTCTATGGATGAAACAGTTTATTTTACCAATGACCTTCACTACCTGCAAGATCCGATATTAATCGAGGAAGGCCTTAAACATTTTTATGAATTAACAGGCGTTCAGCCGTACTTACATTTTGAAACCTCTACAGGTTTTATGTTTAACCCTATTTACGATGATCTGAATATCCACCGGAACCTTGTGGCATATACCAGATATCTTTATTCAATGCTTTTTACGGATGAGTCTCATTTATTGGTTGTGGCTTACGCTGATTATAACATTGATGCCGGCAGATATGAAATTAGCTTATGTACTATGGTTGGGTCAGAGGCTAGAAAGGTTATCGATAGCGATGCGGAAAAAATACTTACGGATCGTATAGAATTCTATTTCAATAAAGCGAGATGGCCTTCCGAAGAAATATTCAGCAACGCTTTCAGCGATGCCGCGGACCAGATAATGGGCGTTGCCCCGCCACAATCCAATAAGACGGTATTCATCATACTGGGATCGCTGTCCTTCCTCGTGCTGCTCGTGTGGCTGAGCCGGATAAAGAAGAAGAGGAAATTAAAGGAGCAGCAGGATAAGGACATACTTAGTAAACCGCTTGAGCAGTACGGCGCCGATACTGGGAACAAGGCGGATAAGCCGCAAGATTGCGGCGATATTTCGGAAGACGAGGCCGAAACCCTTGCGAAAAAGTACAACAAGAAGAATGGATAACGCGTAGCCTCCTCGACGGCGCGTTTGAAAAGCTGAATAAAGGATTTGGGAATGTAAACTAATTTTACGCAAAGCGCTTTCCCTCGAAGGCGCTTTTCCTTTAATATCAGAAGGGCGGAAACTACCCGCCCATTTCCTGTTCAACTATTGATCGGCTATTGCATGTATGGTTTTCTGTACAGCTCCTTATTTTTCAGGCCGTTTCTACGCGATCCCATACGCCAGCCTAAGCCGCCCATCATGAAGTACAGCCTACGGGGAAACCGTGGGGCCAGCATTACGTTCTCGCCGCTCTCCCCTGCTGCCATGCGGGCAAATGTATTGTCCAGACCGGCCATAAGCTGCTTCATAAAAGGCGCGTTCGTGGCCTGAGCCAGCATGCCGCCGCCGCCAAGGCCCACCCCAAAGCCGAACTCTGCTCCAATATGACGGCTAAAGCTTTTCATCACGCGGATCGCCTCGGTGTTGATCTCCGCCTCCGGAAAGCCGCAGTTAACGACAGCATATACATGTTGTTTTGCCTTCCCGGTATGTTCAGACGCATAGGCGGCATAGTCCTGAAGGAAACGCATGAGCAGGCCGGGGACGCAGAAAAAGTATAGCGGAAATATGAAAACCATCGTATCAGCATCGAGCATTGCGTCAAAATCGTTCTGTATATCCCCTTTGATGCTCCTGCGTGCGCTGATACACTGGACCTTGGCTCCCTCCGATATGATCTTCGTTTCAGCTAACCGCGCCAAAAACTCGGATGTGGTTTCCTCCGTTGGACGCGGGCTCCCGTTAATGATTACTACGCGTTTTGTTTCGCTCATAACATACCTCCTGTCCTGACCAAACTAATATTTCTTAGCTGCTGCTCCATATCGACACCCGTTCGACATACAAGTGCTTGCGCGTTGCTTCGGTGTTTCAGGTTGATGTCCATAAACAGCTGCGCATCCTCTTCCGCGATTGCATCACCATAACCCACCATCACCTGCGCAGGGTATTGATCATATCGCGGCGGGTGCATGGTAGAACCATCCGGTCTGATCATAAAAAACGGCAGCATATTGGGTAGCCAGCGATTGATCACATTCGCCATATTGGCACTGAATTGCCCAAACACCACAGGCATCAGATAGAATACGGCGTCGCTGGCCATACACGCCCGGTTGATCTGCGCAATATCGTCGTGGATTACGCATTCTCCCGGGGTCTTGATCCAGCAGCCAAAGCATCCGATGCAGTGCGCAATCTCCCCACGGCCAACGGATATCTCCTCCACTTCAAATTTCTTCTGTACAAGGTATGTGCCTAGCTGCGCATGGATTCGCTCATATTGCGCAGTCTGATATTCCCGGTCCGATATGACCACTGCTTTCATAGTATCCCTCCTCAATGTTTACGTCGTTAACATTAATATCATACCATGTTTACTTTGTCAACATTGAGTGCTATAATGATAATGTAAATTTTTCATTAAGGAACAAGGTGGCATGCTTTGGAGACAAAAAGTTATCATCATGGAGATCTGAAAGCCGAGCTGATTAAGAAAGGGCTTGAAATACTCAACAGCAAAGGATACGAGGGTCTGTCACTTCGCAGTGTAGCCAGCGCATGCGGTGTCAGTCAGACCGCCCCCTACCGCCATTTTAAAAACAAGGACGAGCTGGTATCCGAAATTTTTACTCAGGCTCTGCGTGCTTTCAATGAAAGCCTTTTAAACGCCGCTGGCAAACATCCGGACAATCCCAAAGATCAGATTCGCGAGATGGGTGTTGCCTATGTCCGGTTCTTTGTTGAAAACCCGGAATATCTTCGCGTATTGTTTCTGAGCGATATCAGCCTTGCATCCGTCGAGTCGCTCTGTGGCAAACAGGCGCATCTGACTACCGGCCACCCCTTTGCCACGTTCTTTAATGCGGTAAAGATGTACAAGGAATCCACGCCGGAAGATACGCGCGACTTAAACGAGTTGCTGGTTTACTGCTGGGGACTCGTACATGGCATTTCTGTGCTGGCTTCGCGCCACGAGATTCCGGAGCTGTACGATGTGCCTACGCTTGTCAGCCATATTGTGTGGAACGAGCGCTTCCTTTAAACGTCTTCCTTATACAGGGTAACACACCCGCTCCCATCGGAATATAGTAAAGCGAAGCTGAGAAAAGGAGTGGGGAGTATGAGTTGTTCTTCATACCGCAGCAATGTCACGCGCATGACCAATCAGAATGCCGCCGCGGCGATGCCAACCGAAACAGTATCCGTGCCCGGTCTGGGTGACCCGGCACCGGAATTTACTGCAAACACTACTCAGGGCATTAAAAGCCTTTCGGAATACCGCGGAAAATGGCTGATCTTCTTCAGCCATCCCGGCGACTTTACGCCGGTCTGTACCACAGAGTTCCTCGCGTTTACGCAGCGCTATCAGGACTTCACCGACCACAACGCCGATCTGCTCGGGCTGTCGGTGGACTCGAATGCGTCACATATCGCCTGGGTCATCAACATATACCGAAATACCGGCGTGGAGATTCCTTTCCCCATCGTCGAGGACAGGAACATGGCTATTTCCCGGATGTACGGCATGATTCAGCCGGGCGTCAGCTCGACCGAGACCGTGCGCAATGTGTTCTTTATTGATCCGGAAGGCGTCATTCGCGCCAAGCTGATCTATCCGCTGACCAACGGGCGAAACATCGCGGAGATACTGCGTCTGCTGGAGGCGCTGCAAACGACCGATGCGGATAAGGTGGCGACGCCCGCCAACTGGCGGCCCGGGTATCCCACGATACAATTCCCGCCCAAAACCGTGAGCGGAGCAATGGAACGGCTGAGTTCGGGCGGCAACTGCATGGACTGGTATCTTTGCTACAACAACCCTCAAAGCTGACCTGTCATCATCCCTGTGGGTTGCAACAAAGACAGTCCAGAATAATTTATAGCGGCAAAGAGAAATCCCTTTGCCGCTTTTTATCTCAAGGCTTGCTGATCCATCAGCTCTATGAGCTGACTATCGGTTGACACGCCCGCTTCCATCCCCGCCCATCAGCTTCTCTACATCGGGGGCTTTTACCCTGTTGTAGTCCCCGGTGATCGAGTGCTTCAAGCAGCTGGCCGCGACCGCAAATTCCAACGCATCCTGTTTGTCCGGAAAAGCACCAAGCCCGTAAATCAAACCTGCTGCAAACGAGTCACCGCCGCCTACCCGGTCGATGATATCGCTGATCATATATCTTCTGGAAACGCGGAAGTTTTCCCTGTTGTTCAGGCACGCGCTCCAGCCGTTGACATCAGCCGATTGGCTCTCCCGCAGGGTGATCGCGATCATCTTAAGGTTTGGAAATGCTTCCAGCACCCTGTCCCCCACAGCTTTATACTTATCCGAATCGAGAGCGCCGCTTTCGACGTCAACGTTAACGCGAATGCCCAGCGATTTCTGGCAGTCCTCCTCGTTTGCGATGCCCACATCCACATACCGCACCAGTTCACTCATCACTTCAACCGCCGATTCCCCGTACTTCCACAGCTTATTGCGGTAATTGAAGTCGCATGATACGGTCACATTGTGCTGCTTGGCTTTTCTCACAGCCTCCAAAGAAGACTCCTTCGCCTTTCTGCTGATTGCGGGCGTGATGCCCGAGATGTGAAACCACTTTGCGTCACTGAATATCTCGTCCCAGTCGATTTCTCCCTTCTCCATGAGAGCGATGGACGACTCTGCCCTGTCATATATGACGTTGGATGGCCGCTGATTTGCCCCATTCTCCAGAAAATATATACCGATGCGCCCTTTACGCCGTACGATCTGGGTAGTATCAACCCCCAAACCCCTCAGCTCCCGGATACATGCGTCCGCGATATCGTTGTCAGGCAGCGCGGAAACAAATTGCGCGTCCAGACCATAGTTGGCCAATGACACCGCAACGTTGGCCTCACCGCCGCCAAACGTCGCCTCCAGCAGCGGGGACTGGAACAACTTTTCATGGTCCGGCGACTTCAGCCGCAGCATCACCTCGCCGAAGGTAACATACTTGCCCATGGCTCTCTCCTATTTCTGCAGCAAATGAACGGCAAGCCCGCCGAATTCGCTTTCCAGATATACCGCAATCGGCTTTCCGCCCTTATCAACCAATGAAGTCATATCTGCCTTATAGCCGCGCTGCTTAAGATAATAAACTGCTCTGTCGATACTGTTAGTCCATATGGCGACATGGCCGTTTTGGCCCCTGAACTGCGTATTCATCACCTCAAAGAGCGGCCCTGCAAAGTTGGAACTGTTGCCTTCCTTCACGCTGAGTCCGAAGGCTTCCGCAAGCTCACTTGCCAAAGAAAACGATGTGTCCCTGTTGTCGGTGTTGATACCAATATGCGCAAGCTCAAAGCCCAGCAGCACATCGATTGATTTTTTAACAATCTCCGTGATACCAGCAAAATTACCCTCCGCCATATCTTTGGCGCTGCACAGCCAGCCTCCGCCAATCGCATGTATATAATCCTTGTCCGCATATTCGGACAAGTTACTCAGGCTCACGCCTCCCGTGGGGATAAACTTAACCATTCGGTACGGATCGTGCAGCGCCTTGCATGCTGCCGCACCGCCGTACACGCTCGCCGGAAAGAACTTTACGATGTTGATACCAAAGCCCAGCGCATGTTCGATCTCTGTGGGCGTTACGCAGCCCGGCGTAGCCAATATGCCATGATCAAGGCAGAACCTGACGACGTCGTCGTTGAAGCCCGGGCTTACGATGAACTCGCACCCCGAATCAATTGCCATCTTCGCCTGCTCCACAGAAAGCACAGTACCCGCGCCGAGTATGATCTCCGGACAGCTTTCCTTGATAATCCGCATCGATTCAAGCCCGGCTTCCGTTCGGAGCGTGACCTCCATTACAGGCAGACCACCTGCAATCATCGCCTTTGCCGCAGGCAGCGCGTATTCCGTTTTATCAAATACCACCACAGGAATCAGCCCGATATTGCCCAGCTTCCTGCTGAGATCCGTCATTACGTCACCTCGCTTTATAGGTTGTCGATTTATTCGCCAGTCAGCTGCGTCCGCGGATATCGCGTTACCTTGCCAGCCAACCGCCGTCCACTGCCAGTGTATGCCCGGTCACATAATCGGACGCAGCGGACGCAAGAAACACGACGGGGCCCGCAAGATCGTCTGGGGTTCCCCACCGGCCTGCAGGAATCCTGCCCAGTATCTCTGCGGACCTGTCTTTATCCGCCCTCAGCGCTGCGGTGTTTTCGGTGGCCATATAACCCGGTGCGAGCGCATTGACGCAGATACCGTGTTTCGCCCATTCGTTCGCAAGCAGCATCGTGATTCCCTTTACGCCGGATTTCGACGCGGTATAAGAGGGTACGCGGATGCCACCCTGAAATGACAGCATCGACGCGATGTTGATGATCTTGCCGCCACTACCCTGCTTGACATACTGTTTGGCAACGGCCTGTGACAGGAAGAACACCGTCTTGACGTTAATGCTCATTACGTCGTCCCAGTCCTTTTCGCTGAACTCCAACGCATCCTCACGCCGGATGATGCCCGCGTTGTTAACCAGAATATCCACATGGCCAAACTCCGTTACCGCTGTTTCAACGATTGCGTTGACTGGTTCGATAGACATCAGGTTCGCGGTCATGCCGACATACCTGCGGCCGGTTTTTTCCACCATCGCTTTGGTTTCTGAAGTATCCCTGTAATCCACGCCGAGGATATCCGCCCCGGCCTGCGCAAGGCCCATTGCCATCCCCTGTCCAAGGCCTGCTGTACACCCTGTGACGATCGCCACTTTACCTGTCAAATCAAAATTCGCGCTCATCGCTTCCTCCTATCTCAAATCTCTGATCGGGATGTGGTCCATATCGGTGAAGGTCTTGTTCTCCCCAACCATGCCCCAGATAAACCTGTATGCGGTCGTTCCACAGCCGCTGTGGATGGACCATGACGGAGAAATGACGGCTTCCTCGTTCTGTACAACGATGTGCCGGGTCTCGTCGGGCTCGCCCATATAGTGGAACACCACATTGTCGCCCGGTATGTCAAAATAGAAGTAGACTTCCATCCTGCGCTCGTGCGTATGGCAGGGCATTGTGTTCCATACACTGCCCATTTTGAGCTCCGTCATGCCCATGGAAAGCTGGCAGCTCTCCATAACGTCCGGATGGATATACTGATTGATCGTCCGTGCGTTGGCGCTTTCAGACTCCCCCGCGCTTACCTTCTTCGCCTTGGTGATATCAATGTGCACGTTGGGATAAACGGCGTGTGCAGGTGCGCTAAGTGCATAAAACTTCGCTGGATCAGCCGCATCAAGGCTTTCAAAGAAGACCTGTTTGGCACCCATCCCAACATAAAGGCCATCCAGACGCTGCAGTGTATATTCTTTGCCGTCGGTAGTGATTCGGCCTACGCCTCCAACGTTGATCAGACCTAGTTCACGCCTTTCGAGAAAGTACCCGGTGCCTAAACTCTTCATGACATCCAGCCCTTCGCCCAGCTCCTGCATCTGTCCAGCGGGACAAAACCCCATGGTGATGATCCTGTCAATGTGCGAATACACGCGCCTGATTTTTGCGGGTTCAAACAGGCCGGTTATTAAAAACTCATCCCGCAATCGTTTGGTCGTATAGTTCTTTGCATCCTGCGGATGCGACGGCTGCCTGATCTCCATTTTAAACCTCCAAAATGCTTATTGATCCTTAACCCTGATATCCCTGTCCGCCAGCCAATCGACGCTCATATCGATCCACCGGGTAAGCCCTGTACTTACATCCTGCAGACTGCCGGTCGGATACGCTCCCCAATCCGCCGTAGATAGGCCATGGATGCCCTTCTCAAAGATATGAAGGGAGCAAGATGCGCCATTTTCCTCATACGCCATGGCAAGCACCAGGCTATTGTAAACAGACACCGACTGATCCTTATACGTATGCCAGATAAACGCGGGTGACGAATCGCACGTCACGCAGTTTTCCAGCGATAGCCGCTGCTTCAGCGCATCATCACTGCCGCACAGGTTGTCGAAAGCAGCCGCATGGGACTTATGGCCCGCTGTGACGACGGGATATGCCAGAATAACTGCATCCGGCTTATAATCATGGACGTCGCCACCCAGCACGGCTGTTATTTCAGCAGCGTCGGACATTGTGGCAAGGCAACCACAAAGATGGCCTCCTGCCGAAAAGCCCAGCCCCGCGATTTTACTTGCGTCGATTGACAGGCTTTGCGCATTCTCTCGCAAGCAGCGCATCGCCATGGCGGCCTCCAAAAAAGCCGTAGGATACCGGCAGGGAGCGACGGAATACTCCAACACAAAAGCCACGAAGCCCTTCGCGAGATACCGCAACGCCACCGGTTCAGCCTCCCGGGGCGAAAGATGCCGGTATCCGCCCCCCGGCAAGATCAATATGGCAGGATACGCCCGTCGGTCGTTGACCTCCTTCATCGTCTGAGGCAGGTAACACCGCAGCATACCGTTTGCTTTATCGGGTCTGACCTTGTCAAACTCCATATATAAATCAATTGATTTGATTTCCATCAGGTCTCCCGCCTTATGAGGTATGTTTGTTCATGAACGCAATAAACCGCCGCCAGTCGTACCGGCTCAAAAAGTGTTTTCCCTCACGCATATGGTAACCGATGCTGCCCGCATGGAAAGTATCTCCCGGTTTCGGATACCTGTCAGCACCCACCAGGCCCTTCTTCCCCAACCGCTCCCAGGCTTCGCCTGCCAGCATGCAGGACAGGTATTCGCTTTGCGGATCGGCCCATTCGTCATCCTCTGCCGAGCAGACATAACACAGGCGCGGCGCGATGGATGCAAGCAGGCGGTGCTGGTCAAAGGGCATCTGGTCCTCAGCGTCCATATACTTCCTGTAGTTCTCGCAAAACCAGTACGGGAACTTTGTGCATATATCCCTGACGGTTTCTCCCCGTTTTTTTCTTGTAATGGCCGCACCAGAGCACCCCGAATCGTTGGAGAAAACTGCCCGAAAGCGCGTGTCCTGTGCACAGCACCAGAGCACCGTCTTGCCCAGCCGGGAATGTCCCACGCATGCGACTCGCTCCTGATCGATATCATCCAGTGTATGCACATAATCCATCACCCGGTTTACCGCATACGCCCAGACGCCAATCTTCCCCCACGCGTCCCTCCCGCCACGGTCAAACATCCCCGCGAGTCCGCTGTCCATATCCTCGTTATCTGCCGTGACAGCCTCATAATGGAGGATGGCAAGCGCGTATCCGCTGTCCAAAATTTCCTCGATCGGTGTCTCATAAGACCCCAGATATGGATGAAACGATAGGAATATAAACATGGGCAGCTTTCCCTTTTGGTTCGGTCTCACAGTATCGACGCCAAAGGAAGCCGTGCCTTTGGGTGTATCGAAGGACAGCATTACACGCCGATACGTTGCCTTGCCCGCAAAGGCAACCGTATCTTCATTCTGTATCAATGAAGAGATGAGTTCGGGAGCAGGCGGCGATATACCGTAGACGTTTTCGGCAAAAAGGCCTACCAACCTTTCGCGCTCGTCCTCCCAACTGTCCGGCGATACCGCGTTTCGCAGCAGCGGCGGAATATTCCTTCTTTTTACTTCCTCAGCCAGCATGTCTTTACTCCGTCCTGATCAGATCATCTATCCGCACCGGTAGTCCGCTGGCGATCGATTTGTTGGCAGCAATACCGGTCAGTATCGACATGGCCCCCTGAATGTGATCCGCTTCCCGTTTAAATGGGTCGGGCGCAGGATTGCCGAACAGCGATTCCAGCAGTACGGGATCGCCGCCGCCATGGCCGCCTTCGCCAGTTATCACTTCCGCCTCATACGGCTTGTCGAACAGCGGATACACCATGATCTGATGATGGTGAGCCGCGCCTTCCAGCTCCGCCTTGCCGCCCGCGTTAATATACGTTCTTTCGATCACTTTATATTCAATCCGGCCCTTGGACCCGTTGATGCTGACGACAAAGCCCTCCCATGGCATGTAAGAGTTCAGCGAATAGGTCAGTATCGCTTTGGTATCATATTTAACCGTTACGCCCATCGTATCCTCAATGCTGATACCGTCGCCGAATACACTCAGATCACGGATATATCCGCCGTCCTGCTCCGCATCCAAATACAGGCCTTTGAGTCTTGCATTGTTTTCAAGGTCTATGGCGAAGGGATCGTTTTTGGCTGCCTCGCTGCCATGGCAGCGATAATAGAACTCCTTTACGCCACGCCTTTCCGCATTTTCGATGCCATAAAAGTTCCTCTCGCCGAACGCAAATACGACTTTGGGCTGTGCGTTAAGCCAGAAGTTGACGAGATCAAAGTGGTGAGTGGATTTGTGCACCAGCAGACCACCGCTGTTCGACTTGTTCCGGTGCCACCGTCGGTAATAATCCGCACCGTGCTCGGTGTTCAGCAGCCATTCAAAATGGACCGAGAACACCTCGCCGATAGTATCGTTTTCGATCAGCTCCCTGATCTTCGTATTGTACGGTGCATACCGATAGTTGAAGGTGACCCGGATCTTGCGTCCTGTCCTTTTGGCCGCGTCGAGGATGGCCTGAGCCTTTACCTCGTCAATCGTCATGGGCTTTTCGGTAATCACATCGCAGCCCAGTTCCATCGCCCGGATAATATAGGTATGGTGTGTCCGGTCCACCGAGGTTACGATGACGCAGTCCGGTCGGTGGGTCGCGATCATCCTGTCGAACTCGGTATAGTGATAAGTGGGAATCGGGTTATAGCCAAATTCCTCCGACAGCGTTCTGTTGGTAAAATCCATTCGCGTCTGGCTGACATCGCAGAGGGCCAGAAGCTCACAGCTCTCCTTATAGGTGGTGGCGATTGCCGAATAAAACATCCTTGCGCGTCCGCCCGTTCCCACCTGCACATACGTCTTTTTCTTCATCTCACACCTCAAGTTTTATAAAATCATTACGGCTGGAAGTATCCCAGCAGTTGAAACCCGTATACCATAAACAGCATGGTCACCAGCGAACCAATGGTGGCAAAGGTCACGATCTCCCCCGCCAGCACATCGTCGCCGCCGTATGCACCGGTAAGCGGATAGGAGCTGACCGAGTTGGGTGTCGCAAAGCAGCATAGCAGCGCCATCAGTGCGATCCCCCGAAAGCCAAACACAAATGCACCCAATGCGACACCCACCAGCGGAATACATACCAGCTTTATCAGCACGCTGCCCGCAATCGCCTTGCCATCCTTTCGCAGATTGCTGAAGGAAAAAGTCGTGCCCAGTATCACAAACGAAAGCGGTGTCGCGATGGAGCCAATGGATTTTACAGGGCTAAACAATATATCCGGCAGCTCAAACGGAAGCAGCTGCATTACAAGCCCCAGTACAGCGGATACGATCAATGGGTTCCCAAAGGCCGCGAGCAATATTCTGCCGGAACTCTTTTTACCCTGACCTAACTGCCGCTCTATTACGACAGCGGCCACCGCATTCTGCAGGATGATAAACGGTGTCAGCATGATCATCACATCATAAGCCGCGGCTTCGCCCAGGATTCCGGCCGCAAGCGGAAATCCGTACACTGCGGTGTTGGTACGGCACGTACACAGCAGAATCGCAGTCTGTCTGCGCGGTTCCTTCACCAGCTTCGGCATCAGCAATATCAGCAGCGAGAGCAAGACCGCGGTGGCAACCAGCGAATAGATGGTGAAATCCAGCCGAAGCCCGTTTTGGATATCGCCTGAGTACACCGTCGAAAACAGGAAGCAGGGCATAATAATCTTGGAAAACAAGCGGTTGATTGCCACCTGCTCTCCGTCCTTGATGATGGACAACCTCTTGGCCAACATGCCGATCATCAGCATGGCCAGCAACGGGAAGATCACTTTGAAAGAAGAAACAAAAAGGTTCATAGGTTATGATGCCTTCCTGATGTCAGCCGAGGCCATCATACAGAATTTCCGCATAGCAGTACAGGAAGGGAGCGATCCCCTTCGCCTCATTCTCTACAACCGGCTCGGAAATGTAGTACGCATAGGAGCCGTCCCGGCGCGTATTGCCCTCCGGTCCAAGCCCTGCTGAAAGACATATGCCTCCGAGCGAGAACCCATCCGGAGTTTCCTTCAGATATTTTTCGCGAGTGTGTTCAAACAGTCCGGCCCCGATCCGTCTCCACGATTCGTCAACCAGTCCAAGCCTCGCCGATTTCATCATGGCGTAGGCTATAAGCGCGCTGCCGCTCATCTCCGGATAATTGCCGCTTCCTTTCGGGTAATCCACCACCTGAAGAAACATACCGGATTCATTGTCAAGATACGGAAGCATGCCTTTGAAGAGCTCCGTAAGCGTTTTCCCCATCCACGCTCTGCCCTCTGCAAAGTCTTCGGGAAACGCTTCGGCAACGTCGATCAAAGCCGCCGCAAACCAGCCTACTCCACGCAGCCACACGTTTTTCGATAACCCTCTCTCATCCGCCCAAAACATCTTCTTGGCTGAGTCATAGGCGTGCCGGTATAATCTTGTATCCTCGTCGAACATTCGCTTGCGCACGTTCACGAACTGGTTAAATATATCCGGATATTCACTGGCGTCTCCAAAATACTTATCCCAGCGTGCCCGGAATATCTGAGCCATGTATAGTCCGTCCAGCCACACCTGATGCGGGTAGATCTTTTTATGCCAGTAGTTTCCTTCTGTTGTCCTTGGCTGGTTCGCCAGTTGGGCCCGAAGTTTATTCATGGCCTTTCGGTACTTTTCTTTACCGGTTGCCTGATAAACGTCGATCAACGCGTTGCCGGAGAAGATGAAATCAAGGTTGTACGCCGCTTCCTCAAAGCCCGTCATGCCGCCTTCCTTATCAACCAGCGTATCCAGAAAGTCACACACAAAACGAAAGCAGCGTTCCTCCCCCGTCCGCTCATACAGCTTCAGCAGCGCATTCATCATGCAGCCATCGATATAATTCCAAGCAGGCTTTTCGCCGTTTCTGAGGCGTTCCACGTTCCACATTGGGCAGGCAGGTGTGGACTCCCTGAGAAGCCAGTCAATATACTGTTCCATGATTTCAATCCGCATCGTCTTTCTCCCAATCCCCCACATTTTGCAGGCCAACCTTTTTGCCGGGCACACCTGTCATGGTTACATTGCGGGTTTTTACCTTTCGTACATTATAGAAAAGCAGTCCAGAACGGCTGAATTCCCCGATATCCAGCATCATCGCTGGATGCCCTTTTTGCGCGTCGTTCCGGAACGTAAACATCACATCCGATATCTCGACCTCCGCAATTGGCTGCTCCGGCAAGCCATAGAAGAATCCCGCTGCTACGGAGCAGTTAGTACAAACCATGTTCTTGAAACGGAAATGCCCCAGGTACGGCGTGCGAACATCGACCGGCAGCGCGCTTTTGTTCTGAACATAGTCCGATTTCCCGTCCGGATCGCAGAAATAATACATGTTCATGACCAGCGGCGTGAGTACCCCGTCCATTCGGATATTTTCAAACGTGACCCCGTCAACGACGGCATCCTTTCCCCGGCCCCTTCGGGTTTTGATGCGCAGGCCTCTGTCCGTATCTTTGAACAGGCATTGCGAGACGGACAGCTCCCGTATACCACCGCTCATCTCGCTCCCCAGCACCACTGCGCCATGAGCGGATTCCATCAGGCAGTTGCGGATGGTGTGCCGCGATGCTGGTACAGTTTCCATTTTGCCCTCGTACAGCTTGCCGGATTTGATGGCGATGGCGTCGTCCCCCACCGAGAAGCGAGAGCCGATGATCTCAACCGAATCGCAGGATTCCGGATTGCACCCGTCCGTATTGGGGGAGTCCTTCGGCGCATTAACGCTGACTTGATAAAATCCGATATGCTCCGATCGGTAGGGATGCAGGTTCCAGCTCGGGGAATTCTGAAAGCGCAGGCCATGGATGTCGACGTTTTTGCATCGATTCATAAACAGCAGCTTGGGCCGGGCGATCGGCCTTTTCTTTACATCAATCCACCATGTGGAGTTCTGGGCGTTGCCGTCAACGACACCTTTCCCGACAATATGGACATCCTCGGAATAATACGCAGAAAGCAGGGACTGATGGGATGCTGCGGGTTGCCCTTCCCAGCTTGCGCATTCCACAATTGTGCCGTCGGCGCTTAGTACTTGGCCGGGAAGCACAGAATAGTCCTTTTCGTCAGCACTGCCCAACAAAACAGCACCTTCCATCAGTTCAACAGTGATATGGCTTTTCAGCGTAATCGGCGAAATTAAATATACCCCTTTGGGTATACGGATACGCCCGCCTTCCGGGCAGACAAGTATGGCGGCTTGGATCGCCCGGGTATCGTCCTGCAGTCCGTCGCCTACCGTACCGAAATCTCGCACATTGATGCAGCAGCTCTCCGCTTTTGTCCGAAAGGATATCGGCTGGCTGTTCATGGAGGTGTACACCACGTATTCCGTATCCGGCGATAAATCAAACAGAGAAAAGACGTTTTCGTGAAAAGATTCGGACGGTTTGCCATTTACGTAAACGGTATATTTCTCGGCAGATGCATAGCATAGATCATTGTCAAGCTCAAAGGCTGCAGAGCAGGATGATATATAGATATCACGAATTTTCATCTTGGGCTTTCCTCTTTACAAGCAGCTTCTTGAACTGAAGGAACAACATATCATATCCCATGCAGAACACACCGAAGAGAATAGGCTCTGCGCCCAGCACCACCCTCGTTTCCGGCAGATGATACAACCTGATTGCGGTAAGATTGATTAAGTGATAGGTATACGCTACGCAAAAGCAGATGATGATACCGTACAGTATGTTCAGCAGGAACCCTCCGAAGTTCTTCTGAGGGAACATCATATAGGCATTGTAGTCGCCCTTTCCCCTGTCCATGGCGACGAATATTTTGTTCACCAGCAAGGTGGTTACAAGGCCAAGCACCGCGCCCAAGACCAGGGTCAGGTCAAGCTGGTCCGTCGAGCTGATGAATAGACCCCACCCCACAAAAAAGTAAACAGCACCGGCGAACCAAAGCTTAATCAAAACGGCCTTCAGCCAAACGGGCAGCTTCCTTTTTTTTCTGTATCCGGCAGCAGCGTCCTTCTTCACAGTACAATCCTCATCAATCCAGTTGATCCTCATCCGGAAATTCTTCATCGATGGATGAGTAGTCCGAAATGTTTGATTCCTCCATATCCTGTACGGCGGTGTTGATCTTCATCAGTGCCTTCTGATAAAGCGGTTTTAAGAAGATGAATGCCAGTGCGACAACCAGCGCGCCGATATGCACGATCGACATGTTCATGGATATCGCGATGTCCCGCGTTACGGGCACGGGATTTTCTCTCAGCACCGTCTCAAAAACCAATATGTTCAGATACAAAACATCAAGCAGAATCTGCAAAAGAATGAACACAACCGTCACGACAAGCGTGGACAGGCGCCTCTTGCCACCCGCGTACGCATTGATATAAGACAGTATTGTCAGAATGGAAAGCAATGTGATGACGAAAACATACAGCGCAATGACATTCGAGTTGACATACAGCGATGCGTTCGAATGTTCCGTTAAGTTAAAGGTATATATCATACAGCAAACAACCAACAACACCAGAGGGATGCGCTGCGGCATTCTTCTAAGGCTGACTATCTGCTTCTTAAAAAACTTCTTCATCCCATCACCCTCTTATTGCCGTTCTGGTTGCTTCGTCAAAGTAATGCATCTTCTTTTCATCAAAACTGATGTTGATGACATCTCCGTTTTTGTAATCATGCCATCCCTTGAATTTGCACATGATACGCTTTTTTCCCACATTGCCATCCACCAGGGTGTACTGGCCCAAATTCTCGTTGATTCGCACCAGCAGCTGCATGTCACCGCCCAACCTTACGTTTTCCGGTCGGACTCCGAGATAGATCACTTTCCCCTTATATTGTGCGAGCTGCTTCTCCTGCCTTTGGCTGGGTTTTACAGTGACATCTCCATTTTTCAGCGAGAAGTCGTCCAAAACCCGCACCTTGATTAAATTCATGGGCGGGAGCCCGATGAAGCTTGCCACAAACATGTTCTCCGGTGAGTCGTACAACTCAATGGGTCTCCCGATCTGCTGAACAATTCCGTTGTCCATTACCACGATTCGGTCTGCCAGAGTCAGGGCCTCGATCTGGTCATGGGTCACATACACTATCGTTGAGCCAAGACGGTTATGCAGGAGCTTCAGCTCCCGGCGCATGGAGTCTCTCAGTTTAGCGTCGAGATTGGACAGCGGCTCATCAAACAGAAACACTTTGGGGTCCCTTACGATCGCGCGGCCTACTGCAACGCGCTGCTTCTGCCCACCAGACAACTGCTTGGGCTTTTTATTCAGTTGATCGGACAGACTCAGTATCTCTGCAGCTGCCATCACCTTTTTATGGACTTCCTCGTCCTTCTCGTTTCTCAGCATCAAGCTGAAAGCCATGTTATCGTAGACCGTCATATGGGCGTACAGCGCGTAATCCTGAAAAACCATGGCAATGTCTCTGTCCTTGGCAGCCACGTTTGTGACGTCTTTGCCGTCAATGAAGAGATTTCCGTCCGTAATCTCCTCCAGACCTGCGATCATACGCAGCGTGGTCGATTTGCCGCATCCGGACGGTCCTACGAGTACAATAAACTCCCCGTCCCGGATATCCATGTTCAGATTCTGCACAGCCTTAACGTCGTTGTCATACACCTTGTTGATTGCGTCTAATTTCAAACCAGCCATCGCGTTATTCTCCAACTCTGTTCTCGTCAACATACCGGTTCAGCACCCTGATATTTATGGACGAGTTGATTCCAGCCAGCAGCAGCAACACCCCCGAAACCAGCAGAGTAACGACTGCCAAAGTGAATTTGCCTCCGGTCAGCATTTCAAGCCGGTTAAAATGCATTGGCAGCCACAAAACGCGCAGTATCTGAACCGCGCCGATTGCGGCAACTAGAATGTTCCATCTTTTCTGATAACCCTTAAGCTTTTCGCTGCTCAAAAACGTCAGCATCATAAATATGATGTTGAGCAATATATCCGCACCGGTGGTCACATCAGGAGCGACATCCTTGTTGGCATATATGCTCACAAAGTATACGGCGTTGGATATGATGCTGAGCACGCAAAGCCAATAAGAAAGCTTATCGGATTGATACTGCATGATTTCCGGATTTCTCTTCATGACGCCTCAGCCTCCCTCGCCAGTCGCTTTTCTTTGGACATATCAACGGTTTTCCAGACCAGATTTATAGCAAGACCGGCTGCCAGTAAAAACAGTGCTGCCGACAGCCCAATACCGATATCCAGCATCATCGTCGATTCAACATACCGTAGATTCAGCAAATCGGTCACTTCTTTAACTCTGTTAAAATCAATCATCAAGTATTGCTGTTTGATGTATAGCGCATTGATCAGAATCGTGGAGCCTAAGAAGCCGGCATACCCCAAGAATGCAATGGTTGTAATGTAGTTTGATGTATAGTACAGCCGCCTTCTATGCGTCAAAGTCATAAACATCGTAAGGCAGAGTCCCAACAATATTGCGGTATATTTCAGTAAAGACATGTTGAACGGCTGAATCAGATAGTAGATATCAGCGCCTTCCACATACAGCATGGAACTGCTGGGATCAGCAAAATAAATCAGGTTGTAAAGGTCTGTGGCAAAGCCCAGCGAGTACACAAAAGAAATACTCGACAGCACCAACGCTGCAACCAGCATGATTTTCTGATATCTCATTTGTCTGTAATCCATGCAGCACCTCTTTTATCTGATGGGGTGCAGGGAGTCGGTCCCCTGCACCCGCATCTGTCCTTGTGCTCCGCAGTTGCAACGAACTACTAAGCCGTCATCCTTGAGTAAGCGCTTCTGTAGCACTCCACAAATATCTTGCCGTTTAGCGTGTTGTACAGGTAATCAATCAACCCGTCTTTGGAATACAATTTCTCACCGTTGGCATTGGTGCCTTCAAATCCGTAAAGCACGTAGTCTGTGTATATGATCCGGTCTACGCTGTTATTGCCGTTGTTGAACGCCACGTCCAGATCCGCACAGTTGTCTACCATGAGGGTTTCCTCCTCTGCCGTCAGCGCAAACCCTGTTGGAACGAGCATCATATTGGGTGGCGTTCCTTCGTCCATATTCGTTACCAAATGCTTCATCGTTCCCAGCTCGCATGCTTTAAGGATCCTTTGCAATCCCACCTTGCCTTTCTCAGGCACCGTCTGGAATTCCATGCCCTGTTCCTTGACGTAACCAATCGGGAAGGTCGCACCCAGCCACATGCGGTAGTAGTTCGTATAGTTGCCCTTTGCCAGCGTCGTGAGTTCCTCAAGAGCGGCATCTGAGAGCTTCGGAACCATCTTACCGCCATACTCGAGCTCTCCGTCGATCCATGCCTCCGGGCCATAGCTCATGAGTCGGTTGCCCTCCTCCGAGAACATGTAATCGAACAGCGCCAACGCCCTGTACAGCTTCGCCTCATCCTCAGCCACAGTGGCCAGTATCGACCATCCATTCGGTTTCACAGATCGCCACGACGACGTGAACTGATAGTAATCACCTGTGCTGTCCCAGTCAGCTACCGGCGGAAGAACCGGGCAGAGATTGAAACCTTCGATACTGACCGTATCGTTGAAAACAGTGGTCGTCTGGCAGTAGTCATAGGTCATGAAGCCCAGATTACTGTTGCACAGACGAGCGCGGTGGTCGCTGCCTTCAAGGCCAGCTGTCGCTTCATCCTTGTCGAAGTCCTTCAGAATCAGGCCTTCCTGATACAGCATGTTCAGCCTTTCCAGACCGTCCATGAGATTGTCGTCAAACCTTGCATCCTGAATATTGCCGTTCTCATCGAAATAGAACCAGTTATTTCTCGACTCCGGGGTTCCTCTAACACCCCAGATTTCCATAAACGAGAACAACTGCTGCACACGGCCCGCCTGATGGCTTCTCGGATAGAACGGAACGGCGTCATATTCGGTCTGGCCGGTCAACAGCTGGGTATTCGCCAGTACGCAGCGCATCAGCGCCACCAGCTCATCCGCATTGTATGCAGCGTCCTGTCCGCAGAACAGATCTGAACGCTTCGCATACACGCCGGCATAAGTCGTATCAATATAGTCCTTCAGTGCCTGAACCATATTGGCACCATCCTTAACTCCCAGCTCGTTCTGAATGGTAATGATGTTCTTGTCGTACTTCACATTGATGCTCTGTACGGCTGAACCATCCGCCGTCACTGCCTGCACGTCGGTATCGAGATGGGCAGGCATATAGGGAGTATAGTGGGTGTCGACGATACGGTCCGTGTTATATACCACGGTATCGTCGTCCAGCAGCTTCTCCACCCAGTCGACGCGCAGAATCAGCATACGCTCGATATCATTGTATCCATCGAAGTACGGCGCGTAGTAGATGTGTCCGTCGCCAGTGGTGATGGACGTCTTAACGATACTGTTTTCCGCTAGGAATGCGCTGAAGTTCGGCATAAGGTCCAGATACTCATCCAGCCGGAGGAAGGTGCCGTTTGTAACGCCATTCCTGTTGGTCTGGTCAACGTTTCCAACCATGATATCCACGCCTTCAAAGCCCTGTGCCTCCCATACGGAGAACGAAGCGTTGATATCTTCCGCATCCGTCGGTGTGACGTCGTCGATCGAGAAGTTCAGTCTGTCCTGAAGCTCGGCCCACACAGGTTTCCAGTCGCCTTCCCGATAAATCTTTCCATCCGCTGCGCTATACTCGGCCTGAGGCCTTCCGGAACCGTCAATAACCGAATATTTCATGCCGATACCGGGTTGATAAAATACTGAAAGCTTTAACGTAACTGATTCAGATGTGTCATAGATGTCGACACCCGTCTCCACGGGTGCTGCAGTGCCTGTAGACGGTGGAGCTACCGAGGTTTCAGCCGGCACCTCGACGCAACCGCTAAGTGTTGTCAGCAGCATAGCGAACGCCAGTATGAACAGGCCCACTTTTTTCATGGTTTTTACCTCCTTTTTATAAATGCTCCTGGCCAGAGCAAACATTTCAAACTTTACTCCTTCACACCGCCTACATTCACGCCTTTGGCAAAATACTTCTGAATGTAGGGGTAAATGATGATGATCGGTATGATGGCGCAGACGATCATGGCATAAATCAGCGAATCCGGTGCATATGGCGTTGTCGCTTCATATTCGAGCCGCATAATCTCCTCCAGTTGGCTTCGGATATAAACCTGCAGCGGCCACTCGTTGCGGTTTCTGATCATTGCGCGTGCCCAGAAATAACCGTTCCATCGACTGATCCCAAAAAACAATCCCACGGTCGCGATAGTCGCTCTCGACATTGGAATATAAACCTTGGACAGCAGCTGAAAGTCGTTGGCACCGTCCACGATCCCTGCCTCCTCAATCTCCGAGGGGACGTTTTCAAAAGCGTTTCTCAAAAGTACAACGTTGAATGCCGCCATACCCATGGCGATAACGACCAGCCATTTGTCATCCGTAATGCCTATGGTGCCAAATATATTTTGTGTGGCTTTATAATTCAGGAACTGAGGTACCAATCCTGCCGAGAACCATAGGGTGAACACCAGATAGAAGTTAAATCCTCTGCGGAACACCAGCCGCTTTTTGGACAGCGCATACGCTCCCAGTATCGAGGTTCCAAGTGCCCACATGGTGCCGTAGAATGTGACAAACAATGTATTGGCGTAACTGATCCAGAAACGCTTTGCGAATATGATGTCCCTGAACGCGTCAAACTGAACATTCACCGGGAACAGCACAACATCTCCCTGATAATAGGCGGCACGTCCGCTCAATGCCGCCGATATGGCGTAGATAAAAGGGTACAGGCACATCAACGCAAACATCGTCAAAAACGTGTAAGCCAGAGCCTTGAATACTATTTCTGTTCTGTCATAGCGCCTCATCGTGTGCCTCCTCAATACAACGACGTATTCGAAACTTTTCTGCTGATCAGATTGGCCCCCATCACCAACAGCATGGAGGCGACTGCGTTGATCAGGTCAGCAGCGGACGCAAGGGATTGGTTGGTCTGCGCCCCCGCCTGAATGCCGGCCCGCTGGAATACATAGGTGGATACAACATCCGCGGTGCTGTATGTGTACGAATTGTATAAAAGCAATACCTTTTCAAACCCCACCGTCAGCAGGTTCCCGATCTGTAAAATCAGCATAATGGTAATGGTGGACAATATGCCAGGCAGGACGACATGTCTCAGCTGCTGCATCTTTGTTGCGCCATCAATTCGGGCGGCTTCATAGCTGGTGGGCGAAATACCGATAATTGCGGCAAAGTACACGATAGAACCGTATCCGGCCAGTTCCCAGATGCCCGAGACCTGATAGATGGCCCGGAAGTATTTGGGTATGTACAGCATGCCTGTCACCGCATCTGCCTCAGGCACCATCCCTATTTTAACCAGAAGCTGCGCAAGCACGCCCGGTTCCGAATATACGTTGCCAGCCCGTAAAAGCATCGTGACCAGCGTGGTAATTACAACTGTTGACACGAAGCGCGGCATGTATGTTGATACCTGCAGGATGCTTCTGTATCCGTTGGACCGAATCTCGTTAAAAAACAGCGCCAATATGATCGGGACAGGGAACCCGAAAAGCAATGAATAGAAGCTCAGCAAGAAGGTATTGCGGAAAGCCTGCCAGAAGCCTGCGGAATCCGCGCCCATGGTCAGATTATAAAAATGCTGGAATCCGACAAAGTTCCGATCCATCAGGTTAACTGAGGTATCGGATGTTTTGAAAGCGGTGATCAACCCGTACAGCGGGAAGTATCTCCAGAACAGAAAAACGAGCATCAGCACCAGCAGCATGCCATATAGCCGCCAGTCCTTTTTGATCTTCCTCGCAATGTCCTTCCAGTAGTTCTTCTCCAAGGCGTCCTGAATCTCAATTTGCTTCGGCGTAAGTTCCTTATGCCTGACTCCCATTCCTGTTCTCCTCCTCTGCCGCCAGCCTTTTCAGATATTGCATTTGGTCTTCGAACACGCCATCCTGTCTTCTTGCGACCAGCAAAATGATCACCGACATGACAGCCACTAACGCATCCGTAGTCAGAAACCGCACCAGGATTGCGAAAAACGGCTGATACCCCAGTATGAAGGCAAGGATGCTTTTGCCAAGGTTCATCGACAGATACCCGGTGATAACATACACAACGATCAGTCCTATATTTTTCCGGATGCTTTCTTTCCCAGGTCTTTTAAACCAAAGAAGCGTGGATGCAATGAAGCTGTTACCTACTGCGTAGATCAGATACAGATCTGCCCGTGCGCCGCTGATGATGCAGCATACCAGCCCGCCTGCAATGGCGACCAGCACCCCCCATGCGCCATGACGCATGATGGCAATCAGCGCAATGGGCAGGACGATGGAAATCGTATAGATTTCGTTGGGGTATACGTTTAAAGCGGCTCTGATTGCCCATTCCAGTACACACATAATCAGCGTGAGTATGAACAAATCGATGGCTACATACTGCTCTTTGCTGATCGGCTTGCGCCCTTCTCTGCCCGCAGCCCAGTTAGTCATCGTCTCTTGCTCCTTTATATCCGCTGCACATCGCCTCGCCGGTTTCGCCGTCAAACAGGCATATTGCTGATACCGGAACTGCGATTCGCAGAACGCTGCCCGGAGCGGGCTCATCATAGGGCGATACTTTGACGATCACCTTATGATCGCCAAACCGGCCGTATACGTTTACGGTGTCCCCCATCATTTCAGTCAAAATCACATGTATCTCAATTTCAAGGTGCTTCTGATCCTTATCCGCTTTATCATCCAGCATTACAGACTCAGGCCGGAAAGCAAAGTCGACTTTCGCTTCGCTCTTATCCGCAGTAATCTCTTTCCCCAGCATCCCTACTTCCAGCGGCGCTGCCATTCCGTCGGGATACAGTTTTCCGTCCTTATGCGTGCAGGGGATGAAGTTCATGGGAGGTTCGCCGATAAACCCTGCGACAAACCGGTTCTTCGGCGAAAAATAAAGCTCACGCGGCGTGCCGATCTGTTGAATCACGCCCTGATCCATCACTACGATGCGATCGGCCATTGTCATGGCTTCCGTCTGATCATGGGTCACATAAATGGTGGTGGCGCCGATGCGCCTGTGGATCTGCAGTATTTCACCGCGCATGGTAACGCGCTGTTTGGCATCCAGGTTGGACAACGGCTCATCCATAAGAAAAACATCCACGCGCCTGATGATCGCGCGTCCGACTGCGACGCGCTGTCGCTGGCCGCCGGAAAGTTCCCTCGGCCTTCTTTCCAGATAATCGGTAAGCCCCAGTATTTTGGCGGTATTCATTACTCTCTGCTCGATGATATCCTTATCCATCCCCATCAGGGTAAGCCCGAAGCTCATATTCTCGTAAACCGACATGCAGGGATACAGCGCATAAGACTGAAACACCATCGCTACGCCTCGGTCCCGAGGCGTTTTTTCGTTGGCCAGTTCGTCATTGATATAAAGCTGGCCGCCTGTGATATCCTCAAGGCCTGCCAGCATCCGCAGGGTGGTGGATTTACCGCAGCCGGACGGGCCGACAAATACCACAAACTCGCCTTTTTCAATATTCAGCGTGAAATCATGCACGGCATGAAACTTGTTGCTCGCGTAAATTTTATTGATGTTGTTCATTCTGATGTGAGGCATCTTACCCTCCCAAAAGCGCTTTGTTACGCTGCTTTCCACATGTCCCTTATGAACCGGATGCTCTGCTTCAGATCACTGCTTTTCATACCTTCCAGTACCAGAATCGCATCCTTGTCATAGCTTTTGATCATGGCCATTATACTGCCGAAACCCAGATCGCCTTTTCCCACCGCACATTGCTTTATGCCGTTCTTCGTAAATATGCAGTCCTTGATATGAAAGCAATGTATCCTTCCCGCAAAGGCAGTCAGTCCTTCAGTAAGTATGCTGAGATAGTCCCTGCAGTTGCCGTTATCCAAAAAGTTATATAAATCGAATATAATCCTCAAATTGTCTCTGCTAATCATCCGTGACGCCCGGTTCAGCGTCTCAATATCATAGCAGACATGCCCACTGGCTCCCTCAATACCCACTATTGCCTGATGCGTTGCCGCAAAATCGCACAGCCCCCGAAAGTCTTCGACAATTCTGCCCAGCGCCTCTTCGGTACGGTTGCCGGGATGATACACCCACGGCTCATCGCTGTAAGAGCCGGTTTCCGACCCGACCACAGAGCAGCCCATTAAACCGCTCATCGCCAGATAATCGCAGAAAACTCTGACGCCGTTCCCGACCTTTTCGCTGTCACTGTGTACCGGGTTGAAATACGCCCCGATCAGTCCGATCGTCAGTCCAGCCTTTCTAAAGGCCGCACCGATCTCCAGCGCCCTTTGCGGAGTAATGCCTGCAGGTGCGTTTTCAACATCCTCAAAGGATTTCCAGCCCACCAGCTGCGCGCCGTCCGCGCCGACACTCCGAAGCGCGCTGATAATATGCTTTAAACCCTTGACTTCCAAGTCGTGCGCGCGAACGCAAACCTGCATGGACTCCCTCCCGCTAAAACTCGAAATAGCGCTTTGCGTTGTTATAGCAGATGCCCTCAACGATTGATTTCAGTTGTTCCTCGTCATTGGGATACTCTCCGTTTTCCACCAGTCCGCCAATCAGATTGCACAGGACCCTTCTGAAGTACTCGTGTCTCGTGTAGGACAGATAGCTTCTGGAGTCGGTCAGCATCCCCACAAAGTTCCCGAGTACCGATATGTTCGCAAGGTTTTCCAACTGTCTGATCAGGCCGGGCTTGGAGTCATTAAACCACCAGGCCGAGCCATGCTGCACCTTTCCTTTTATTCCTTCACCCTGAAAGCAGCCGATTACGCTGCATATCATCGCGTTATCATTGGGATTCAGGGAATAAACGATGGTTTTTGGCAGGGACGACGACACCTCCAACTCACCCAGCAGCCTCGCAAGCCCTTCCGCGGAGTCCTTTGTGGATATACAGTCATATCCGGTATCCGGGCCCAGGGCTTTAAACATGTTGCCGTTGATGTTTCTGATCGACCCGTAGTGAATCTGCATGACCCAATCGTGCCTTGCGTATTCCTTTGCCAGAAAAACGATCATGGCCGTTTTAAACTTTTCAGTCTCATCAGCTGTGAGCGTGCTTCCATCGGCTCTCTTTTCAAATATGACTTCAATCTCCCTATCGGATGCCAGATTGCATACGATATACTCAAGCGCATGGTCGCTGACCTTGCAGCCGCACCCATGGAAAAACTCGATCCTGGCTGTCAGCGCCTCTTTCAGCCCGCTGTAGCTGTCGATTTTAACCCCGGATGCACCTTCCAGCTTCTTCAGATAATCGGAATAGCCCTCGCGGTTGATATTGATTGCCATATCCGGCCTGAATGCGGGCAACACCCGAAATTTCAGGTTGCTGTCTTTCGCTATGCTGCTGTGATACTCAAGGGAGTCCGTTGGATCGTCCGTCGTGCAGATGGTCTCGACGTTGGATCTCTCGATAATATCGACTACCGACATATCCTTTAGCTGTTCGCAGCACATATCCCACACGTACTTCGACGTTTTTCCGTCGAGGATTCCGTCATAAGCGAAATACTTCTTCAGTTCCATATGCGTCCAGTGATAAAGCGGATTTCCTAAAAGCTGCGGCAAAGTCTCCGCCCATTTCTCAAACTTTTCATAATCGGACGCATCGCCGGTAATGTATCTTTCCGGAACTCCGCAATTCCGCATGGTCCTCCACTTGTAATGGTCTCCATACAGCCAGGCCTGTGTCAGATTATCAAACCGCTTGTTCTCCGCGATTTCCTCGGGGTTAACATGGCAATGATAATCAATTATGGGCATTCTTTCCGCAATGCAGTGAAATAAATTTTTCGCAGTGGCCGTTTCCAGCAAAAAATCACTGTCTAAAAATTTCTTCATATTCAGTTCCTGTTCACATCGTACTTAATATATAGAAATTAAACTATTAAAGTCAGTCTTTCGGCCCGCATAAAGCCGTATTCCGGAGCACTCCCCGGATGAGTTGCGTAGCGCTCATTAATTCTTTGCAACTGCTGCATTAATAATTGCGGTTATCGCTGTATTTCTGGAATAAATTTCCGTAGCTGATCGATCTTTTTCTTTATATATAATATAAAGCATTTGTTGCAGTTTGTCAATACTAAAACGTAAGCGCTTACATATTTTTTTCTTAAATAACTCCATTTTTTTCGTATTTTTTGTGTATTTTTCAGCCTTCGATAGCCTTCATTTTTACATTATCAATTATATATATGTAAGCGCTTTCTCGTTTAGCAACGCTTCAGCCAACATCCCGCATCAAACGCCCCAATTTTACCACAGAAATACCTTTCCAATCGCTGGAGAAGCGCTTCCCTCATCCGAGCTTACCTTTTCACTCTCGCATTGCCATGCCACGCGTTCCACACCTGCTCCTCATCAGCCGGGAGAAGATAATCATTCAGCATGGTAACCGTAAGCGCCCCAGTCGCCCATCCAAAACGGAGACAGTCTTCGGCAGGCATTCCCTTTAGCATGCCATAAAGCATGCCGCCGACAAACGCGTCCCCTCCACCAATCCTGTCCAGCACCTGTATCTCACGCGGCTCCACAACATGCCATTCCGTTCCATCCAACATAATGGCGCCCCACATATGGCTGTTGGCATTCAGCACCTGTCTTAGCGTGGTGGCGAAAACCGAAGCGCCAGGAAAGGCTTCCTTTACGTGCGAGATCATGACCTTAAAGTTCTCCATCTTCGCGCTTAAATCCTCGCCGCCCGTCTCTGGTCCCCGAATCCCTAAGGCGAGCTGAAAATCCTCTTCATTGCCGACCAGTATATCGGTCAGGGAAGCGATTTCAGCGAATATTCCGCTTAACTCTTCCATCCTGCCTTTCCAGAACGATGCCCGATAATTCAGATCGAACGAAATCAGCGTGCCGTGTTTCTTTGCCGCCCTTGCCAGATCAGTGCAAAGCCTGCCTGTTTCGGGCGAAAGCGCCGCCACGAGGCCGGATAAATGCATAATCCGTACGCCTTCTTCTCCGAATATCCGCTCAAGATCAAAGCTGGCGGCATCAAGGATACGCCCCACTTCCCCCGCACGGTCGTTATGAACACGCGGGCCTCTTGCGCCAAAGCCCGCATCCGCAATATTGAACTGATGCCGGTATCCCCAGGGCCCGCCCTGCTCAACCTCCCGCGCTTCCACATCCATATGCCGGCTCGCCAGATCGTTCCTGATGAACTGCGCGATCGGACTGTCTTTTACAAAAGCCGTCAATACCTTTACCGGGAGACCAAGCGCAGCCGGCACACTGGCTACATTGGTTTCAGCGCTAGTTGCCTGCATGGTGAAGCTGTTGCTGATATGGACAGGCTGCCTGTTTTCCGGCGTAATTCTGACCCCCATACTGGTTGGCACAAGTAACGCATACTTTTTATCGTCAGGCTCTAACATGGAATTTCTCCTCACCTGTTAAATTTATTTTGATTAATCCAAAGGCCCAGCGCCGGGTTCGGAATGTAGAAAATTTCTTCGCCGTCATCGAGCGTATTCCATCCGTACAACAGTTTCTGTGGGTCATACCGCCGCACTAGCTCCACATAATCTGCGGGAACGTAATGCACTCCCGCAATCTCACCCGCATTCATTTTTTTCACCGCATATGTGATTTTAAACCTGCCGTCCGAGGACCCATGAATCAGATGCGCTGCGGCACCCATGTTGTTTCTCAGGTCATCCCTCTCCCGGTACATCTTAACCATCGTCTCCCTGCCGCAATACCCATATTTGCGTATCACCGCATCATTGCAGTCGTCTTCGCCGAAGCGGGACACCCCGGGGGCAAGAACGATCAGTTCCCCTCCGTCTTCAATGGCCATGCGCGTCCTGTAAACCGCTTTGTTCCCCAGCCATGTGCTTTTAAACTCCTTAGGGTCAAGATACACGACACACTTTTTGATTCCCCGGTCCAGAAAATCGATGTTCATCCTCTGCGAAAGCGTGACAGCCGCCTCCAATGGTTCCCTACCGTAACCGATGAACAACCCGTGCGTCCTGATCTGTCCCAACGGAGCAGTCGTCACCGTAAGCGCATAAAGCACTGGCCGTTCCTGCAAAAAGTGCTCCGTACAATAATCCATGAGCTTTCTGACAGGTGAGTGGTCTCGTCCAAGAAGGCGTTCCATGCCGTAGAGCGCGCCGATCATATGCGACTTGTTGATCATTTCACTGCCGCCAGCCCCAACAAAGAGGTTCTTGGAGTGGTTGGACATCCCGATAACCTCGTGCGGCACAACCTGCCCGATCGAAACGATCAGGTCGTAGCTTTCATCCATAACCAGCCGGTTGATCTCACATGCGACGGGTTCGTTCCACAGGCCTTCGGTGATATCACACAGATACTCTGCCGGTACTTCTCCGAGCCTCATGGTGTCGGTTCGCCAGTTGTGAGTAATGAAGCGTTCATGTGGAATGCCAAAATACATATCGTCGCATTCCGTTCTGCTCATAGGCGCGTGCGTTCCCAGCGCAGGCATGACATCGACATGCGCTCCAAGGCGCATAAGTTCCTGATAATATACTCTGGTGATGTAACCCGCGTTGGAATAGTAGCGCGTGATATCCGGCGGAATCAACAGCACCTTACGCAGCGTTCTGCCACGCAGCGATTCCATACAAAGCCCGGCGATATCGCTGTCGGAGAGCCCCTTTCCGTTTTTGTCCGTCAATACCTGCATATTTACTACACTCCTGAGTAAGCTGAAAATCCGCCGTCGACCGGGACCACGACCCCAGTGACGAATCCCGAGCATCCGTTGTCGACCAGCCACAGCAAGGTCCCGGTCAGTTCTTCCGCTTCGCCGAAACGTCCCACCGGCGTATTCGCCAATATCTTTTGAGTTCTGGGCGTCGGGGAACCGTCAGCCTGCCATAGCAGCGCGGCATTCTGCGCGGTGGAGAAAAAGCCCGGTGCGATCGCATTCACCCGCACCCCGCTCTTTGCAAAATATACGGCGAGCCACCGCGTAAAATTGGACACCGCCGCTTTGGCCGCGCTGTAGGCGGGTATCTTCGTCAGCGGGGTGAACGCATTCATGGATGATATGTTTATAATGACAGCACCCGGACAGCCGACCATGTCGCGGGCAAAAACCTGCGTCGGGAGCAGGGTTCCGGTAAAATTCAGGCCAAATACAAAGCCAAACCCCTCCGAATCCAAATCAAAGAAGCTTTTCTTATCAGGCGCTTCCAGAATATCCGGATCAAAAAACTCATCATCCGTTGTGGCCTTCGGGGAATTCCCGCCCGCTCCGTTCAACAGTATATCACACGGGCCGAACGCTTTAAGCACTTGTTCGCGAGCGGTCTCTACGCTGTTCCTGTCAAGTACGTTAGCCTTGCACGCAACCGCCCTGCCGCCGTATTCTATAATCTCATCGGCAACAAGCTTTGCTTTATCCTCCGCCAGATCCAGAATCGCGACATTAGCACCGCATTGTGCCAGTGCTTTGGCAAATCCGGCGCACAGCACCCCGGCCCCGCCTGTCACTACTGCGGTTTTTCCAGTCAAATCAGGTTTGAATGGCAGTACCATCAGCTTACCTCCCGCTATACGTTATACGTGGTCGCCGCCGTATTCCCACCGTGTCCGGTCCAATTGGTATGGAAGAACATCCCCCTCTGCGCATCAATTCTTTCATAAGTGTGCGCCCCGAAGTAGTCCCGCTGCGCCTGCAGCAGATTGGCCGGCAGAAACTCGCTCGTGTATCCGTCGAAGTAGTTGAGCGCGCTGCAAAGCGCTGGTATGGGTGCACCGCACCTTATCGCTTCCGCCGCAACGTTGCGCCACGCGGGCACAAGCCCTTCCACCGTCTTCTTGAAATAAGGGTCAAGCAGCAGGTTGGAAAGCTCCGTATTCATGTCATACGCTTCTTTGATCTTCCCGAGGAACACGCTGCGGATGATGCAGCCGCCGCGCCACATCAGTGCGATCCCGCCATAGTTGAGATTCCAACCATACGTCTTCGCCGCCGCGCGCATCAGCGTATACCCCTGCGCGTACGATATGATCTTGGCCGCATACAGCGCTTTTCGAATATCCTCAATGAACGCTTCTCTGTCTCCTTCATACTTCTTCCTGTCGTTTCTGATCACTTTTGAAGCAGCGACTCGGTCGTCCTTCATTGCGGACAGGCAGCGCGCAAACACAGCCTCGCCGATCAGCGTCAACGGCACGCCTTCATCCAGCGCGGCGATGCTCGTCCATTTTCCGGTGCCCTTCTGCCCGGCCGTATCGAGTATCCTATCGATAAGCGGCTGCCCACTTTCGTCCTTGAAAGCAAAAATATCTCTGGTGATTTCGATCAGATAACTGTCGAGCTCCCCTTTGTTCCACCCTTTGAACACCTCATACATTTCATCCGCGCTCATGCCCAGCAGGTCGCGCATCAGCAGGTATGCTTCGCATATGAGCTGCATATCTCCGTATTCGATTCCGTTATGCACCATCTTGACGAAGTGTCCTGCGCCATTTTCGCCTACCCAGTCACAACAGGGCGTACCGTCCTCCACCTTGGCGCATATCGCCTGAAATATGGGCTTCACTTCCGGCCAGGCGGCATGAGAACCTCCGGGCATCATGGACGGCCCTTTGAGCGCCCCCTCCTCGCCGCCCGAAACGCCTGTGCCGATATAGAGCTTGCCTTTGCTCTCCACATATGTCGTCCGGCGGATCGTATCCGGGAAGTGCGAATTACCTCCGTCAATGAGGATGTCTCCATCATCCAGCATCGGAAGCAGTCTATCAATCAGAGCGTCAACAGCAGCCCCCGCCTTCACCATCATCATGACCTTGCGTGGTTTCATCAGTTGGGAAACGAGCTCTTCAAGAGAATATGCGCCAATAATCTTTTTACCCTTCGCACGCCCTTCCGTAAAGTTCTTCACTTTCTCAGCCGTCCGGTTATAAACGCTCACCGTGAACCCTTTATTCTCCATGTTCAACACGAGATTCTCACCCATCACCGCGAGGCCGATGACGCCAATATCGCTTTCCCTCATACCTGTATTCCTTTCTGGTTATTGCTAAGCGCAGACGCCTAAATAAAGCAGGTGCCGCTTGATATGCCTATACAGGGCATCGCAATATGATTCCTCATTCTCGTTCAGAATTCTGTACAACCGGTCTCTGAAGACGAAGCGGCCGTCAGAGTGTCTTTCGCAGAGTATATATCCGTACGTTACGTGCAGTACCTGCCTCACCGTTTCATCGCTTCGGATATAACGCAAGGGATCTTCCGCAACGCCTTCGGCTGAAGGTGCCATATATCTTTCGGCAAATATATGATAATACCGCTTTGCATCATCAAGCTTCTCCAGCGAGAATCGGTATACTGAAAGAAAGAACTCAAGGTCGACCGACGCGATCACCCCAAGTGCTTCCAGCCAGTTGGTTCCGGCAGTCTTCAAATGAAATTTGTGCTTGGTCAGCTCGCCGATAGCCGGAAAGGCCGAAAATTTATCGCTGCCGGAATGAATGCTGAGCTTATATCCAAAGTGCCGGGCGATGGCCGCGTGGGAACTGAGTTCCTTGCCGAATTGCTGAATATCGCCTTTGTAATCAATACCCTTTTGAAATTCACCGCAAAATCTGGGAGCCAAACTCATGAACTGCACGCCGTGGTCTTTCAGTTCGGATGCAATCATATAATGGACTCCCGGCGATGTTGCGCTGGAGGTTTCATCGATGGAAATTTCAAAATCAATATTTCTTGCGCACGCTCTGATTACCTTATGATAAATTTCTTCAATGAAGCTTACTACTTCCTTATACATCAGAACCGTTTCCATCAGCTCGCTTTCCGATATGCTGATGCCAATACCGGAATCAATCTCAAAAGTCCTGCTTAAATATTTACCCTCCCAGTATCCCCTTTCTTCATCATCGAGAGCTGCATACCGGTTTTTCAACAGTTCTTCAGGCAGGCCGTCAATACCGGTTTCTATGTGTTCTGAACAGTCCAGCGTGATCATCGTATATCCGCTATCCAGCGCCCGCCTTACTTCCTCCGCCGTTTTGAGATGATCTCCGTCCGCGCCAAAGCCGTCCCTGTATCCTTCCTGAAAGACAGCCCACACCGCCGACGCCAGAACGTCTTCAAAGGTTCTGTCCGTCAGATTCAGCTCCCTAATGGATTGTTGCGCAAGCACAGGAAATATATTTTTATCCTTGATCAGCCGGATATGTCCTTGAGAAGCGAGCCCCAGCCGGTCTCCCAGCCCAAATGACATATCGTATTTTCTGTTGACGGTCGGGTTGGTAAATTCAAATATGCTGCGCAGGACGTAGCTGTTTACATTATTCAGCGGACAAAGCTTTACTGTTCTCCCGCCAACATTTTCTTCATATCCCTCAAACCTGCTCATCTCTGTTCCGCCAGTCACAACCAATATCTTTTCTGCATCTTCCCATGTCATAAAGCAGGTGCATTTATCTGAAGCATTAACGGAACAGGGATATATTCGATATTCGTTCATTAATTCAATGTTCGTTAAGTTGTTCAGATTTCCGTTGCCCGTACAGTAAGTATTAACAAAAGCTCTCCAATCGCTCATGCTGATTACACATCCTTATAATAAAATAATCCATGAAGCCAAAGGTCTTGCTCAGGTTCCTCCTTCAAAGCAATTTTGCATGAATGCCGTAAGCGCTTACATTATACAGAGACAGCAGCTTTCAATATGCGCTGCCTCTTTTTCATTAATTTGTGGCTCTTTGGTTTGTAATTTAAATGTCGTTCTTGTTTTCTTTGACACTATATTAAGCCACAAAATCAAGATTGTCAATACAAAAAAGTAAGTACTTACATTTTATTTTTAACTACGGTGCCCTTCTTTTTATCGTTTAACAATGATAAAACAAGCTCTTCAAATATTTTGGCTTGCATATTTTTATTCTCCGCAGTACTATTACATGTAAGTGCTTACTCTATCAATGCTTCAGGAGAAGACTGATTACAATGAATATTTATGACATAGCCGATAAAGCCGGAGTATCCATTGCAACCGTATCCAGGATACTGAACAAAAAAGGAAGCGTCAGCCCGAAAACCAGGGACAAGGTCCTCAAGATCATGGACGAAATGGGTTATACGCCAAACGCTTTCGCTCGAGCCCTAGGGCTCGACAGCATCAAGATGATCGGCGTGATTTGTTCAGATGTTTCCGACATTTATTATGCCAAAGCGGTTTCTGTAATAGAAAATGAGCTCAGGTCGAAAGGCTACGATGCGATTTTGTGCTGCACCGGAACCGGCCTGAAGGATAAGAAAAAGGCTATTAATGTGCTTCTTTCAAAAAGAGTGGATGCGATGATACTGATCGGCTCTGTTTTTCAGGAATCTGTGGATAACAGCCATATCGAAAAGGCTTCCAAATACATACCCGTCATCATTATCAATGGCGAGTTTAAATTCACGAACACATATTCAGTTAAGTGCGACGAGTACAAAGCCGTAAAGGACTGCGTATTGGCACTGTCCGAAAAGGGTCACAAAGATATTCTATATATTTATGAGTCTGAATCCTTTAGCGGCATCAGCAAAAGAGAAGGCTACATTTCGGGGATGAACTCGATCGGCAATACATCAAGCTCCAAGACCATCTTCAAGTGTGATAAGGGATTTGAAAATATCGATTCTCTGATAACAGAAATCCTTGAATCCAAAGTCGATTTCTCTGCCATCGTTACTTCGGTCGATATTCTTGCAGTCGGCGTCATCAAAGCGCTTATCAATCATGGAATTAAGGTTCCCGAAGATGTCAGCGTCGTTGGCTTTAACAATTCCATTCTCGCTGAGTGTTCCTCCCCCACCATTACATCAATCGACAGCAAGGTTGAAATTCTTTGTACCGATGCCGTACGAACCCTGCTTGATGTTTTCGACAATAAAAACGTGGCGACGATCAAAACCATTCAGGCCGACCTCGTGTATAGAGAGTCATTCGTAAAATAGCAAGGTTCTTCATATTTCGCTTTAGCCGGACTTCATAACAATGTGCAGCAGTTATGGATCCTGCCGGGTCAGAAGACCATGGCCGATTTCTTCTGTCCCTTATCAGTTCCTTCCGCCAAGTATACATTTCTTATTAATCATGTCAAATAGCGAACCTATTATCTTATTTAAAAATTTACAAAAATATTCCGTTTTTATTTTGATTTCACCTTGTAAGCAGTAATGAAATGGTGTATTATTATTAATAACAATTACGAATATGCTTAAGGAGGATTATGAAATGCCAAACTTTGCAAATCCTTTTCAGGGAAATGTTAATCGGAAGCTGACCAAGGAAGAGTTGATCCAGGCAATCCGTCTGGATATCGCCGGAGAACTGGAAGCGATTTACGTGTATGACGCACATGTAATGGCTACTGACGATCCCGTGGCAAAGGAAGTCATCTCGGATATCAGAGATGAGGAGAAAGCCCACGTAGGAGAGCTGATGACCCTCCTTCGGCATCTGGACCCAGAAGAAGCAGCGCATTTTGCCTCGGGCGAAAGCGAAGTTAAGGAGATGCTCGAGGAACTGGGCATAGCACCGAAATCGAATGCAGACATGCCAAAATCCACGGTTGGCAGCCTCATCAATGAATAAGGAGGACTAGATTATGGATTACTTAGCAAGAGAGAGCGCGCCATTCTCGGGCGAGATCTGGAACCAGATCGATGAAACAGTTGTAAACTCAGCCCGGGCGGTTTTAACCGGCCGCAAATTCATCAACCTTTATGGTCCACTTGGCGCACAGGAACTCAGCGTTCCGGTGGACGACCTGAGCCGCGAAACCGCTGTTGAAGAGGACGGCCTGATGACCCGCACAGCCGGGAGAGCATATAAAGAGCTTCCGCTGATCTACAGTGATGCCACGCTTTACTGGCGGGATATGGAGAACAGCCTGAAGAACGGCAGGCCGCTGGACCTTTCCGCCGTTATGAATGCAGTCAACAGCTGCGCAAAGAAAGAGGACGAGCTGATTTTCTTCGGAAATAAAACCTTAGGATACGACGGCCTTTTTACAGCAGCAAATGCCACGCATCTCAAAAGAAGCGACTGGAAAACCGGAGAGAATCCGTTCTCGGATATCGCGAAGGGTATCGAAGCATTGGTGAGCAAGGGTATTTGGGGCCGTATGTCGCTTGTTGTCAGCCCGAACCTTTACTCTCAGCTTCAGCGCATTCAGCCCGGAACGGGCCGGATGGAAGTTGACCGCGTCAGCACGCTGGTCGACGGACGTTTGTTCCGGACGCCGGTGTTGGGCGAAAATAAAGCCATTCTGCTATGCAGCGAAGCGCAGTATATGGATTTGGCCATTGGTCAGGATCTTGCCGCCTCCTATCTGGAGCTGAAAGATCTGAATCATGTGCTGCGTATCATCGAAACGGTTCTGCCCCGCATCAAGCGCGGAGACGCCATCGTGGTTTTCGACTGATACTTTTAAAGCGAAACATGCAACGCTCCGGCAAGCACTTGGCTGCCGGGGCGTTGTTTTTATTAGTGCGGAAATCTGGCATATCATCTCTCATACCAGCGCATATTTTGCCGGCGCCAAGAGATAATAAAGCTTGCACTTATATTGCTCCTTGATAAAAGATATCAATGCTGGAGTAATTGTATTTATGGGAGGGCAGTCCATGCAGTACCTCAATTGCCGTGCTGAAGATTGCGTTTACAACGTGGATATGCGCTGCAATGCTCACATTATAAGAGTTGGCGCTACCGGCCAGGAAACCTTTTGCGATACCTATACGCGTGCAGACGCCATTTCTGCCGGTGGGTTTCCCCGGGGCAGCCTTGATACCGAATTCGGCTGCATCGGCAGTCCGCGTGTCACCTGCAGCGTTACGCGCTGTGCGTACAATCAATCGTTCGGGTGCCGCGCACACGGCGTGCATATCGGCAGCCCGCATGACGCCATGATCTGTAGCTGCCGTACTTACCGGCCAAAATAAGCCTACTGAATATTAAGTATCTGAAAAGGAAAACCACAGCTTTCGCTGTGGTCTCCTCCGCCTTTTCGGCATGAAGCTTATTTGGGGACAGATACCGCTTCGCGGTCTCCATGATGCCAATCCTAGTGCAAATGTTGGTGTGAATGGGCCGGCCTCGGGCAGGCTCCTGAGTATGAATCTAACTATAAACGATGCAGTTCCCCTCAGTTTCATATACCCTGCGAATCAGGGTCAGGCGCATATCGCTTGGAAAGAAGCACAGAAAGAACATCTGCCTTCCTTCGTGACATATTTATACCCCAGGAAAATAAGGTTGAAACACTCATGTGACTAAATTTCTAAATAAATGGGTAATATTTCGAATATAAGGGGATCGATATTGACAATGAGCGTGAGACAATTATATAATGATGTTGGTCTATTAGGCCATATCTTTTAAATGCGTTTTTCCCTTGTTTACATGAAATAGTGGTCGGGTACGCGTTTTTTGCATATAGGTTGTGCTTATATTTTTTACATATAGAAGGAGAAATTTCGGTGGACTTAAGTGTTTTAAAAGAAAAAAGCCTGCTTGATCTGCGTGAGATCGCCAAGATGGCAGGCGTCAAGTCTGTCACCAAGTACCGTAAGCCTGAACTGCTCGATATGCTCTATGAGTTGGATCGTCAGGCACGTGCACAGCAGGGCGCACACGAGACAGACGAACCCCAATTTGAAAATGGAGAAGAATACGAACCTGAATTTGAATCATCCGAATCCGCCTATGAGCCTCAGGAGGAGCCTCAGGAGGAGCCTCAGGAGGAGCCGCAGGAAGAAGTTCCGCAGAATGATGCGGGCGAAGCAGCCGGTGAAGCAGTTGGCGATGTCATAGATTCTGAAATACCCTTGTATCAGCAGGATGAAATTGAGCGCCGCGAGCGCCGTAAACGGGCGGAGAGCGATGAAGCCCAGCAGCCCCGTAAAAACGAGGACAAGAAAATTATCGAATACGTAATGGGCAACGACGCAGTCAATGAGCTTTTAAACAAAGGTGATTGCGGCGACGCCTTGGGTATACTCGAAGTACTGCCCGAAGGCTACGGCTTTCTGCGCAGCGAGAACTATCTGCCGGGCAGCAAGGATGTCTATGTTTCCATGGCCCAGATCCGCAAGTTCAACTTAAAAACCGGCGACAAGGTGAAGGGCAAGACCCGTCCCGCCAAGGACGCAGAAAAGCTGAATGCTCTGCTTTATATCGAACAGGTCAATGACGACGCGGTGGAAAAGTGCCTTTCGCGCCGTCCGTTTGAGGAACTCACCCCCATCCATCCGGACGAACGCTTCACGCTGGAGCGTCCTGACGCTGCGCGTGACCTCGCGATCCGGTTGATCGATCTGATTGCGCCCGTCGGCAAAGGCCAGAGAGGTTTGATCGTTTCTCCGCCGAAAGCCGGTAAAACGATACTTCTCAAGAAGATTGCCAACAGCATCACAGCCAACTATCCCGGAGCCAACCTCATCGTGCTGCTCATCGACGAGCGCCCCGAGGAAGTTACCGACATGCAGCGCAGCATCAAGGGCGAGGTCGTCTATTCCACGTTTGACGAGAAGCCCGAAAACCACACGCGCGTGGCCGAGATGGTCATTGAGCGCGCCAAGCGCATGGTGGAACAGGGCAAGGATGTCGTCGTATTGCTCGACAGCATTACGCGTCTTGCGCGTGCTTACAACCTTATCATTCCGCCCACGGGCCGCACATTGTCCGGTGGTCTTGATCCGGGCTCGCTTTACAAGCCCAAGCGTTTCTTCGGCGCAGCGCGCAACATCGAGTTCGGCGGGAGCCTCACCATCATCGCCACTGCGCTCATCGACACCGGCTCTCGTATGGACGAAATCATCTACGAAGAGTTCAAGGGTACGGGCAACATGGAAATCCATCTCGACCGTCGACTTTCCGAGAAGCGTATCTTCCCCGCTATCGACCTCAACAAGTCATCCACACGGCGTGAGGAGTTGCTGCTTTCCAAGCGCGAACTCGACGGCATTTGGGCGATCCGCAAGGTCATGGCCAACGGCAACACTGCCGAGGTCACGGAACAGCTCATCGGCATGCTCGCCAAAACATCGAACAACGCGGCATTCCTTGAGAAACTGCGCAGCTGGCTGAGCGTATGGGATAAGGAAGGATACAACTTCACTCCGAAGCAGCGTTTCTGATGGCTATTGAGTCTGCGCTGCGGGATGAGCGGCTGCAGCTCTACCGCAGAATCATTTACATCTATTTTGGTCTCTTTTCGATGGCGCTCGCGGAGCGCTTTTCGATTAATATCGCTTACGGCGCGGCGCTTTACCTTTCACTCGCCGCGCTGCTGCGGATAGTGGATCTTGCGCAGCGCACGCCGCACGGCACGCGTACAGTGAGGATACTGCAGCTGTCGGCGGTCGCTTTTTTTGTGCTTACCACCGCATATATCGTCATCCTCTATCCCCTCTTCAACCGAATTGGCAACGCGATGTTCGCAGCAGCAATACTATTGCTGCCTTTTGTGGCACGCGGTGCGCAGACCACTCTGCTGAGGCGATTCTCCCATGCAGTTGGAGAACGGTTTCCGTTTATCATCGTCATCGCCGCCGCACTGATTATTTCTGCGGCATCCGCGCTGCTTGCTTGGCCTGCCGGACAAAGCGCGATGATATTCGCCGGGTGCGGAATGCTTGCGGGGATAGCACTGGACGCACCGCGCATTCTGATCTTCCGCGATTACGGAGAGAACATCGATACGGATGCGCCGGACACCTCTGACGTACGCGCTATCCGCAGCGTGCGGCTGTTCGATGGCATGACGATTACGTCGGGTGTAGCGCTCAACATCTTTGCTTTTACCTACATCCTGTTTTTAATGCTCTCTCGCATACACGACGTATTCTGGGACTTTTTTATATCGTTTCTGATCGTAGCCGTTGTGGTAGTTGCAGTTTACTTCGCGGTGCGGCGTGCAAAGAGTTCCACATTGATCGGGAAGATCGGCAAGAACGCTATATTTGTGTTGGGCACTGCCATCGCTATATTTGCTGCCTATGGGCTGCGCGACAGCTGGTTTGGTTCTGCATACGACATCTCCATCCAGACGCTGGTGCTGCTGCTGGGATTGGTGCTGCAGATTGCAGGTACGCTCGGTCTGCAGGAGGACATGGTTCTGCTCGTGAGGTTGTATCAAAAGGACGTCGACGCGGAGGCAATGATGCGGCGGACAAAGCATCTGGACATTTGGACTTCCGTACTCTCTGAGGCGGTATTGGTCACCGTGATGCTTGTATTGATCTCTTCTCCACTGTTTGCGCCGCTGACTGTTGAGGACTATCTCCCCTATGCCCCGGCCATCGGCAGCAGTGTCGCCGCGATTCCTACGGTGCTGCTGCTCGCCTCTCTGTGGCTCTCCATCCGTCAGCCGCTTACTGAAAAATACAGCCGCAGGCTCAAAGCGCTGGCCGGTATCCGCGCGCAGGGCAGCGACAACCCCGCAATGGTCAAGCGCCTGCGCAACGTACTGGTGCAGAAATATAAAAAGCGCATCGGCGTGCACATCATCCGTGCACTGCTGCGGCCGGTAATGCGCCACACCGTGCGCGGCAAAGAGAATGTGAAGGACCTGCCCGGCATATTCGTATTCAACCATCGCGAGGTATACGGCCCCATCGCGGCGATCGTTTTCCTGCCGTACGACATCCGGCCCTGGATACTCTATCAGATGATTAACAAGGCGGAGATCACGGAGCACATGTACAGCGGTACGTTCAGCCGTATCAAATGGCTGCCTCCTGCACTTCGGCGGTGGATACCGAAGGCTTTAAGCCCGATCATCGTATGGGCGCTCGGCTCATTCGACCCCATTCCCGTATACCGTGGCGCGCAGATGAACGTGGTTAAGACGTTCATGCTGTCCATCGAATGTCTCGCAGCGGGCGACAGTATATTGCTGTTCCCGGAGAACCCGGAGCATACCTACGGCAAAAAAGTGAGCGACTTCTACGAAGGCTTTGCTCATCTCGGCAGGCTGTACCATAAAAAAACGGGCAAACGGCTGACGTTCTACCCGGTTTATGCGAGCAGCAAGCGACGCGAGCTGCGCATCGGCGAAGGCGTGATGTATGATCCGGCAGGCGGTGACATGGAGCGTACCCGCATTGTGGAAACGCTTGAACAGCGCATGCGTGGGCTGGAAAGCGAAGACGAGAATTAAATATCGATTTCAACGACCCGCGTGCCGAGCGGCACAGGTGTCGTTCTCCCCTGCGTCAGGTTGGTGACATTCTGGGTGAACTTCTCTTCATCGTCCGGAAATACGCTGAAGTCGGCTGTTACCGCATCCGCATACTGCACCTCAATCGGCACAAAGCCTGTTGCAGCAAGCGCTTTTTCTGCACGTGCCCATGTTGAAAAATCGAAACGGCATTGAAAGACGCTGCACGTTACGCACCGGATTCGCTGCGCAGCAGCCAGTGTGCCCGCTGCGCTCTGTGTATAGGCGCGTACGAGGCCGCCTGCGCCGAGGAGTGTGCCGCCGAAATAGCGTGTGCTGACCACGACTATGTCGGTCAGACCGGACTTCTTCAGCACTTCAAACATCGGTACGCCCGCTGTGCCCTGTGGCTCCCCATCGTCCGAATACCGCATAACGCCATTTTCAAGGACATACGCGAAACAATGATGTCGCGCGTCATAATGCTGCTTCCTGCGCTGCTCCAGCACATGCTGCGCAGCCTCCTCACTGTCCACGCGGACCGCGAGTCCCAGAAAGCGTGACTTTTTGATGATAATCTCCGTTTCGACGGAGGCTTTAATTGTGATCATGATCGGCCTGATATCGCATGATGGTCGCTCTGGGAGTAAAACCGAGCGACTGCCAAAACGCTTTACCGCGCTCGTTCCACACAAACACGTCTAGGTCAAGCTTACTCGTGCCAAGCGTTTTCAGCAACGCATGGAAAGCTTCCGTGCCGTAGCCATGCCGCCTGGCATCGCGGCAAATGTAGAAGTAGTGAAGGTAAAACGGGCTGCGGCGCACGTTCACCATCGCGTAACCGACGACTCGCCCCTCTGCCTGAAACGTATATGCAACTTCGCCGGAGCTTAACAGTGCTGATATGTTGTCGCACAGCACTGCTTCCGTCGGATGAACATCGTTCGCCTCATCCTCTGTCAATTCAGCACACAGCTTTGCAAGCAGCTTCACATCGTCGCAGGGGAACAGCGCAATACGCCCAAGCGGCTCGTTGATATCCATTGTCCGCTTCCGCCCGGCACTATTTCAGCACCACGCGGTGATAAATCTTCTTGCCTTTCTTGATGAGCAGCTGTCCATCCTCAAAAAGCGCTTCCGTTACAGGCATGAATTCTTCCTCTGCCTTGTTCCCGTTGACAGCGATACCGCCCTGCGCGATCAGGCGGCGTCCTTCCCCGCGCGAAGCGGTGAGGCCGCACTGCTGCAGCAGGTCGATCAGCAGCATATCGCCTACGCCTTCAATCTCGGTGGTGGGGATGGAGCCTTCCTCTGCCCCGCCCTGGAACAGCGCTTCTGCAGCGGCTTTGGCTTTATCGGCTTCCTCCTGCCCGTGCACCTGCTTCGTCACCTCGTAGGCCAGCACCACCTTTGCATCGTTTATGCGCTGGTCAGCGAAGCTGCAGAGGCGGTTTACCTCGTCTATGGGGATAAAGGTCAGCAGCGAGAGGCAGGTTTTCACGTCGCTGTCCGCCACGTTGCGCCAGTATTGATAAAAATCATACGGGGAGGTTTTCTCCGCATTGAGCCATACTGCGCCCTTTTCGGTCTTGCCCATCTTGCGCCCGTCACTCGTCAGCAGCAGGGAGAATGTCATGCCATAGGCTTCCTTCTGCTCCTTACGGCGGATCAGGTCCGCGCCTGCGAGAATGTTGGACCACTGGTCGTCGCCGCCGAGCTGAAGCTTGCAGCCCTGCTCACGGTTAAGCACAAGAAAGTCGTACGACTGCATCAGCATATAGTTGAACTCAAGGAAAGTTAAACCCTTCTCCATGCGGTTTTTGTAGCATTCTGCGGTCAGCATGCGATTTACGGAAAAATGAACCCCGATATCGCGCAGGAATTCCACATAGTTGAGCGCCAGGAGCCAGTCCGCGTTGTTGATCATGAGCGCTTTGCCTTCGCCGAAATCGAGGAAACGGCTGATCTGCTTTTTAAACGCTTCGGCGTTTGCCTGAATATCGTCCTTGGATAGCATCTTACGCAGGTCGGATTTGCCAGAAGGATCGCCCACCATCGTGGTTCCCCCACCGATGAGCGCGATGGGCCGGTGCCCTGCCCGCTGCATATGCGCCATCGCCATCAGCTGTACATAATGACCGACGTGCAGGCTGTCCGCCGTTGGATCAAAGCCAATATAAAATGTGACCGGTTCTTTTCCCAGCAGCTCGCGCAAGCCTTCATGCGTTACCTGCCGGATAAAGCCCCTTTCACTTAATACATCAAATACATTCTTCATTTTCCGTCCCCCTTATTCTTCAAGTATTATAGCTATAAAAGCCGGTTATGGCAAATGGGTTTTGCACCGGTGTGCGAAGTTTGGAGTGGTATAGACAAATTCATCTTAATTTGATATAATAAACCGAATATATAATTGGTGTCTGTTCCTTTGTTTGTTATACATCTTTCATCTTCTGCTTGCGTGCAAAGGGATCTGTGTGTTTGTATTTATCTGGATGACTGTCGTTTTTTAACCTTTTTAGGTGTATTTATTCTATTTGAAGAACAAAAAGAAGGAAATTTCGATGTCCGTATCGAAATTTAATAGTGCATATCAGTAATGAACTTCAAGGAGGTTATGTATGGATATCACGGACATTCGTATAAGGAGAATCGATACGATGGGCAAGCTTAAGGCTGTGGTGTCTGTGACTTTCGATGATATGTTTGCGATCCACGATATGAAAATCATTGAAGGACAAAACGGCTACTTTATTGCGATGCCTTCGAGGAGAACGCCCAACGGCGAATACAAGGATATCGCACACCCCATCAACTCTGCGGCAAGATCGCTGATTCAGTCGGCCATATTGGAGAAGTTCGAAAGCCTTCCCGAAGACGAAGGGTACGCATCCTTCCCGATGTAGCCTCTGTCCGCATTATCGGCAGACCTGCAACAACAGCTGCGCTTTTTGAAGTCAATAGAAAAGCCCGCGGCAGCGGGCTTTCTTTGTACACTTTATTCTTTTAGCGTTATTCTTTATTTAACCCTTGCAAATATCATACGCCCGGCCGATGTCTGAAGCACACTGGTGACCACCACCGGTATCAGGCGTCCCATTTCTCTTTGTCCGTCCTCCACAACTACCATTGTGCCATCATCCAGATAAGCAACGCCCTGTCCCGGCTCTTTGCCATCCTTTACGATCGTCACCTTCATCTCTTCACCCGGCAGCATTACAGGCTTAACCGCGTTGGCAAGCTCATTGATGTTGAGCACGCGTACGTTCTTGACCGCTGCTACCTTATTCAGGTTGTAATCGTTGGTCACCACCACAGCGTCCATGTCCTTGGCCAGCGTCAGCAGCTTGGCATCCACATCCGCTCCCTCTATGTCCGCGTGGACCACCTTGACGGGCATCTTAAGCTCGTTCTGAATACGGCCAAGCACATCAAGGCCACGGCGTCCCCGGTTGCGCTTCAAGTCGTCTGCGCTGTCCGCGATATGCCTGAGTTCATCCAGCACAAATTCGGGAATCACCAGCGCGCCTTCAATGATTCCGCTGTTGCAGATGTCGAAAATGCGCCCATCGATGATGACGCTTGTATCAAGCACTTTAGGCCTTGCGGCATTATCGTCCTTAGCTTTCTCTTCTCGGTGGCGCCTGAAAAAGTCGCCAAACTCCGGCTTGTGCCTCACAAATATTGATATGCCAAGATACACACAGACGATATAGGCTACCACGTTGATAGCGCCCGCAAGCCATGCGATGGGAATGCTGTTAAACAGGTTGGATAGCAGGAACGCCACCAGCAGGCCGAGGATCAGCCCGACCACTGCCGGCATGATAACTCCGGAAGGAAGCCTCGCGATTCTCTTATCTGCCTTGCCCACCGACTTGAAGATGAGCTCAACAATCGGCTTGGACAAGAACAAGAAAATAACGCCCGAAGCAATACCGGACGTCACAAAAATCACCAGATTAACCCACGGTTCAAGCAGTGCGTGCGGGCCTCCGCCGACCTGCGCCAAAACTTCAAACACCAAAATGACGATGCCCGGCCCCACAAACAGGCCCATCAGCGTAATCAACAACCGAGCAATATTCTTCGCCATATTCACCTCATCGATTTGCTTCGCCGGCACTGATGCGTGTGCTGGCAGGAAAATTCTCTGGAGCGTTTATCCCCGTCGGGTGATTTTTCTGCGGACTTCGTCGTCCAACTGATCGCTGGCCAGCGCCAGTTCGGACACAAGTATCTGCAGGGAAGTACCAAGCATTTTTTTCTCACTCGATGACAGGCTGCGCTTTTCTTCACGCTTCAAAAGGCTTTTAATTACGGTAGCGATCTCGAATACATCGCCGGATTTCATCTTTTCGAGGTTATCACGGTTGCGCCGGTTCCAGTTGGTGCTCTCCTCCACGTCTTCAAGCGACTTAAAGGTATCCATCACGCGGCTGCATTCTTCAAGTGAAATGATGTTGCGAAGCCCCGCCTGCTGCGCGGTCTCCACCGGAACATGCACCTTAATATCACCATCTGAAAACTTTAGTATATAATAACTCTTTTTTTCATCGAGAAAGAGCTTTTCTTCTACCGCTTCGATGATTCCGGCTCCGTGCATGGGATATGCGATTTTGTCACCCGCCTTAAACATCGGCGTCCTCCTGTCTGATATTACTATGATATAGCAGACGCGTGCCTTTGTCAAACCGTGCCCGTCCCGTTAAGTTTACTTAAAATGCAGAAAAATCTTCACAGCGCTTAAATAACGCGCATAAACTGTATCAAATTTCTGCTGAGGAGCTTAACAATGGAACATACAGTAAATGGCGCAGCTGCGTCCGTTCGGGGAAACAGTCTCGCACCGGAGCTGACCGGCATCGTCCGATTTTACGATACGCCTGCAGGAGTTCGCGTGGACGCGCACATCAAGGGGCTGCCCAAGAACGCGACGGGCTTTTATGGATTTCATCTTCATGAGTTAGGCGAGTGTCTGCCTCCGGATTTTGCGTCCGCCAAAGGACATTACAATCCAACTGATGCTGGGCATCCGCTGCACGCAGGGGACTTTCCCATGCTGCTGGCTACCGATGCCATGGAAGCCTGGCTCGCGTTTGTCACCACACGCTTTACCGTGCGGGATATCATCGGCCGCAGCGTGGTCATTCATATGAACCGTGACGACTACACCTCGCAGCCCGCAGGCGACTCCGGTCCGCGCATCGGCTGCGGCGTGATAAGAGCGATGTAACTACAGCCCCCCTGTTTACGCAGGCTGTAAGCTTTGGGCATCTTGTCGTTCTTGCCTCCAGCTTTAGCTGCATTCTTGACAAAATTGGACAAGTTGTTTCCGTTTTGTTTACACCCTTTTACAAACTTGTAGGATTCACTTCAGAGCTAAATATGGTACAATGACCCTTGAGGTGATGATATGAACCCCGTGTACGAAGCGGCGTCCCTCGCGATGAGATACTGGTTTTTCATCGTGGGTGCCATCGTACTGCTCGGTGTAACGAGCATCTCTATAAAAGAATATCGCGACAAGCGTTATGTGATGGGCGTTGCCAAAAGCAGCATCGGCTATGTCACCGTGGTGGCCGGTCCGGAGGAGATTCGCGGCTCGAGGCTGCAGTTGATGACGCAGAACACCATTGGCCGCTCCCGGCGGGCGGACGTCGTACTTGCAGACCGCAGTGTGGAAAAAGCGCATGCGCAGATTTATCTTGCGGAAGACGACGGCGTGTATCTGACTCGGCTTGGTTCGGGCGAAGTCACAGTCAACGGCGCGCGCGTGAACGAATATACTTCGCTGAAAACCGGGGATATCGTTTGCTTCGGCAATATTGTCGTACGCGTTTATTTGAAGGAGGTGGCGTGATGGTATTTGAAAGGCGCGGCGCGGGTGCGCTGCTTGCGCTTGCCATCCTGTTTCTTCTTTCTGCCTGCGCCCTGCTCTCCTTCCGCGAGGGCAGCTTTAACGTTGCCATTGCAGCTTACGCCCTCGGCGCTACGCTGCTGATGCTGCTGGGCTATAATCTCGCGGCCATCATCTTTCGGCATATTGACCGCATCACGCTCGTCATCTGCTTCTTTCTGGCCAGCGTGGGCCTTGTGATGCTCGCGCGGCTCAATATGGATGTCGCTTTCAGGCAGCTCATCTTTCTGGTCGCTGGAGTCGTCGTTATGTTCATCACCGTGGCCATTATCCGGCGCACGCAGGATTTCGGGAAGCTGAACTATCTGTTTATGGTCATGGCTGTCGGCCTGCTGCTGTTCTCACTCGTATTCGGCAAATCGCAGGGCGGCGCGAAAAACTGGGTCAGTATCGCGGGTATCTCCTTTCAGCCCAGCGAGTTCGCCAAGATACTATACATCATCAATGCAGCGTACTTCTTTGCCCAGCGGCGCGGCAAGGTAGCAACCATCGCCTACGTCCTCTATTCCGGCCTGTGTGTCGTGATACTCGTGCTCTCCAATGATCTGGGCGCTGCGCTGCTGTTCGCGGGTACCTTCCTGATCGTGTTCTTCGCAGCCACGGGGCGTGTGCTGCTTACCCTTGCCGGACTTGGCGTCGGCGCGGCGGGCGCGGTGGCAAGCTACTTTGTGGTGTCGCACGTGAAGGCACGCGTGCAGGTATGGCAGGACCCGTGGAAGTACTACAACACCACCGGCTACCAAATCGTACAGGGGCTGATGGCGATTGCGGCGGGCGGACTTTTCGGCGCGGGCCTCGGTCTCGGCAGCCCCAACCTCATTCCCGTGAACACCAGCGACTTCATTTTCGCGGCCATCTGCGAGGAATTCGGACTGCTGTTCGGCATCATCACGGTGCTGCTGTATCTCGTGTTCATCATCCGCGGAATGATCATCGCGATGAACGCACGCTCGCGCTTTGACGCGCTGCTCGTGTTCGGCGCGACCTGCATGCTGTCGCTGCAGTCGTTCATCATCATCGGCGGAGTCATCAAGCTTATTCCCTTAACGGGCATTACGCTGCCCTTCATCAGCGCGGGCGGAAGCTCGCTGCTCGCCTGTATGTGCCTTGTGGGCATCATCGAAGGCGTGGCCGCCAAGAACGGCGAGCAGGACGAGCAGGTCATTGTGGAAGCGGGAGGCGAGGTAGTATGAAAAATGCACTGCGCAGCAACATCCGTATATTGTTGATCGTATTCATATTCATGTTCGCGGGGCTGATCGGATATCTCGCATATGCCGAAGGTACCTACGGCGAGCGGTGGTTCGCTTCGCCCTACAACCCGCGTATCCAGAATCTGAAGGCTGATATCCTCGACCGCACGGGCCTCAACCTGGTGCACACGGAGGACGGCGAGACGACTTATGTGGACGACAAGAGCATGCGCCGCGCTATCGCGCATGTCGTAGGCGACGAGTATGGCTATTCCTACGGCGCGCAGACCATGTATTCCACTTACCTGTACGGTTTCGACAAAGATACCATCGGCAAAATACAGGACCTCCTCTCGGGCGACGAGACAGGCGGCAGCGACGTTACGCTGACCATCGACGCAAAGCTGTGCGATACCGCGCTTGCCGCTATGGGCGACTACCACGGCGCGGTTGTGGTGATGAATTATGAGACGGGCGAGATTTTGGCCAGCGTTTCCGCCCCCACGTTCGACCCCGCCAACATGGATCAATTCATCAACGGAGGCGGCGGCAGCGAGCTGGTGAATCGCGCCTTTAACGGCCTCTATCCGCCCGGCAGCACCTTCAAGCTCATCACCGCCGCGGCGCTCATTGAAAACGGGCTGGACGATTTTACGACGGAGTGCGACGGCAGCACCACCATCGGCGGCAACGAGATTGCGTGTACGGGAGAGCACGGCGATGTGGACTTGACGAAAGCCATTGCGCGTTCGTGCAACGTGTACTTTGCCGAAGCCGCGCAGGAACTGGGAGCCGCCAAACTCGCCGCGGAAACGAAAAAATTCCTGTTCAACACCGATATGGACTTTAACGACCTCGTGATGACGGGCAGCGTATATGATAAGCCGTCGGGCAGTGTCGATACCGCATGGTCTTCCATCGGCCAGTACCACGACCTTGTGACGCCGCTGCACGCCTGCATGATCGCGGGCGCTATCGCCAACGACGGCGTAATGATGGAGCCCAAACTGCTGCTATCCGTCTCAGGCGGAGCGTCCTTGGGCTATACGTTCTCCCCCGCAGTCGCCACGCGCCCCATCGATGCCGCAGTGGCCGATGAGCTGACTGAGATGATGATCGCCTGCGTGACCAGCGGTACAGGTAAAAAGGCTGCGATCGACGGTTATGTCATCGCGGGCAAGACGGGTACCGCGGAAGTCGCCGGTGAGGAAGGCAACCAATCTCACGCGTGGTTCGTGGGCTTCATCGATGACCCGGATCATCCGATCTGCATCGCCGTGGTGCTGGAATACGCGGGTTCGGGAGGTTCTCACGCCGCGCCGGTCGCTCAAGAAGTGCTCAAAATGGCACTGAAGCTGGGGTATTGATATGGGCGAAATCGAGGAAAAGCTGAAGACCCTGCCCAAAACGCCGGGCGTCTATCTGATGAAGAACACGCAAGGCAAGATCATCTATGTCGGCAAGGCGGTTGCGCTTAAGAACCGGGTCAGCAACTATTTTCAGCATAACAAAAAGGACCCCAAAACCGCCGCACTGGTCGCGGAGATCGCGGATTTTGATTACATCCTCGTTAATACGGAACTGGAAGCGCTCATCCTCGAATGCAATATGATCAAACGGTATTCTCCGTATTACAACATCATGCTGCGCGACGACAAGCACTACCCCTACATCCGTATCGATTTCAACGAGAAATTCCCGCGCGTCAGCGTTACGCGCCGTGTCGCGAACGATGGTGCAAAATATTTCGGGCCATATATTGCCGCGCATCTGCTGCATGACATCCTCGATACGCTGTCCGCCATGTTCCCGCTGCGTACCTGCAAAAAGGAGATCAAGCCTGACCCTAAGGTGCGGCCCTGCATCAACTACGAGATGGGCCGCTGCCTCGCGCCATGCGCGGGCAAGGTCAGCGAATACGATTACAAGCGCATGACCAACGAAGTGGCCGACTTCCTTGCGGGCCGCTACAAGGGGCTGGAGAAGCAGCTGCTGGAGGACATGCACGCTGCCTCCGAAAATATGGAGTACGAGAAGGCCGCCATTGCCCGGGACCGCATCAATGCGCTTCACCGGCTGTTCGAGAAGCAGAAGGCGGGCTTTCCGGACCTCAACGACAAGGACGTGTTCGCCATCTGGCAGCAGGATGACGAGGCTGTGGTGCAGGGCATGTTCGTACGCAAGGGTGAACTGAACCACATGGAGCGTTTCTTTGTAAACTGTGCAGGCGAGAATGAACCGGCGGTCATCGGTCATACCTTAAAGCAGTACTACGCTGATACCGAAGGGGTTGCCAAGCAGATTTATGTTAACATAGAGCCTGCGGAAAAGGAGCTCATCGAGCAATGGCTGACCGAAAAGCGTGGTTCCAAGGTGTCGCTGCACATGCCGGAAAAAGGCGATAACAAGCGCCTGACCGACATGGCTGAAGCCAACGCCAAAGAAGCACTGACACGCCGCCTTGCTCGTATCCGGCAGGAATACGATTCTACGCAAGGCGCGCTGGCTGACCTTAGAGCTGCGCTGCCATTTGAAACCGATATCGACCGCATGGAGTGCTACGATATCTCCAACATCCAGGGTACGGACTCTGTGGCTTCCATGGTGGTGTTCCGCGGCGGCAAGCCGGAGAAAAAATCCTACCGGCGCTTCAAGATCAAAACTGTGGAAGGCGCGAACGACTTCGCCTCCATGAACGAGGTGCTGACACGCCGCCTAAAACGCGGTCTGACGGATTCGGAGGGCTTTGACGAACTGCCTTCCCTCATTATCGTGGACGGCGGCAAGGGCCAGCTCTCCTCCGCTTATGATGCGCTGATATCGTTGGGCTTGGAGGATCTCCCCCTCATCAGCCTTGCCAAGCGCGAAGAGGAGGTATTCATTGTGGGCCAAAGCGACCCCATCGTGCTGGATAAGAACAGCCCGGCGCTGAAGCTGCTGACGCGCATCCGTGACGAGGCGCACCGCTTTGCGATCACCTACCACCGCTCGCTGCGGCTGAAGAAGATCGACGACTCGGCGCTGCTGAAGATACCGCATGTCGGCCCGGCCCGGGTGCGCAGTCTGCTCTCCCACTTCGATACGGTGGGCGACGTGCGCGGCGCGAGCTTTGATGAGCTAATCGCTGTACCCGGCATGGACGCCCGGAGCGCGCGGGCTATCATCGAATATTTTGAATCGGGCGAATGACGGTTGTACAAACCTCATTCATGCGGTACACTGGCCTTAAGAGGTGTTGAATGGACAAAACCGCTGTTAAACAGGCGTTATCTGAATATTTCTCCGACGTACGGGTGGATGAGCCCATGTCGGAGCATACCTCCTTTCAGGTGGGCGGCCCGGCGGATGTGATGGTGCTTCCCCGAACGAAGGAAGAACTGCTTTGCGGATACCGCGCGCTCATCTCGCTCGACTTCCCGTTGTTTATCATGGGGCGCGGCACCGACCTGTTGGTGCGCTCGGGCGGCATGCGCGGTATAGTGCTGAAATTAGCCGATAACTTTTCGGGCGTAACGGTGGATGGAGACTGTGTGACAGCGCTTTCCGGCACGCCGCTATCAAAGCTGGTGCATGAGGCGATGAGGCATGGCCTCGGCGGCGCGCCTTTTCTCGCCGGAATACCCGGAACGCTGGGCGGTGCGCTCGCGATGAATGCGGGTGCGTACGGCGGTGAGATTGGTCCGTTTGTGGAGGAAGTGTATCTTCTCTCCCGCGCGGGTGAGGCAGCCCTGCGGCGTGAGGAGATGTGCTTTGGTTACCGCCACAGCATACTCAGCGATTATCCGTTCGTCGTCCTCAGCGCGAAGCTGCGGCTTCAGCATGTTCCTGCTGAGCAGACTGAGCGGGAAGTCGAGGATCTGGCGGAAAGGCGGCGCTCCAAGCAGCCGCTTGAATACCCCAGCGCAGGCAGCACGTTCAAGCGTCCTCTGGGTCATTTCGCGGGCGCGCTGATCGATCAGGCCGGCATGCGAGGCGTCAGTGTAGGCGGCGCTCAGGTGTCGGAAAAGCACGCAGGATTCATCATTAATAAAGGTGGTGCAACGCCTGATGATATTTTGGAACTGATTGCGCTGGTGCAGAGCCGCGTATTCGATCGTTCGGGCGTAACGCTTGAACCCGAAATCAAGATCATAGGAGAAGCATGAAGCTTACCGCAGATTATCATACGCACACCATCTTCAGTCACGGAAAAGGCTGCGTGGCGGACAACGTCGAAGCGGCAATATCGCGCGGGCTGAACACCATCGGCATCACCGACCATTCGGTTGGACACGCGCTCTATGGTGTGAAACGGCGTGAGTTGGGGAATTATCTTAACAGTATTGTGCAGGCCAAAGAAACCTATGCCGGACGCATTGATGTCAAAACGGGCATGGAGCTCAATCTTACGGGCCTTTCGGGCAGCTTCGATCTGCCGGAGGGAGATTTTGACGTCCTGATTCTGGGCTATCACAAGGCTGCGTGGTGTGCCGACCTCAAAACGGCCTGGACTTTTTTCCGGGGTAAACGCGTGGACGCGATTACTCAGGGGTATGTGAATGCGCTCAAAACCGGCAGGATCACCATCGTGTCTCATCCGGGCTACGGCGTGCCGGTCAATTACCGGCTGCTCGCACGGGCATGCGCAGATTATGGCGTGCTGTTTGAGATTAACGAGAAACATACGGACCTGAAACCGGAGGACATTGCGGAAGCGGCTGCAGAACCTGTGAGGTTCGTACTGTCGAGCGACGCGCACCGCCCGGAGGACGTGGGCAGCGTACCACGGGCCTTGGAGTTTGTACAGCGGACCGGGCTCTCCCCCGCCCGCATTGTCAATATCACGGAGGATTAACAACATGAAATTCGTCATCGTTACGGGACTTTCCGGCGCGGGCCGCTCACAGGCCTTAAAGCGTCTTGAGGATATCGGATACTTTTGCGTGGATAACATGCCCCCCCGGCTGATCCCGGAATTTGCGGGCATCTGTCAGGCTCAGGATATCCAGCGGGCCGCCACCGTGGTGGATACGCGCATGGGCATCATGTTTGACGACATCTTCGACGCCATATCCCGGCTGCGGGAGATGGACGGCGTGGACCTGTCCATTCTGTATCTCGACGCGGACGACGAGGCGCTGGTACGCCGGTTCAAGGAAACGCGCCGCCGTCATCCCATGGCGCAGGAAGGCAACATCACAAGCGGTATCACGCGCGAGCGCGCCAAGCTGCGCACGCTCAAGGACATTGCCAACCACACCGTGGACACCTCCACCTATTCTTTAAAGAAGCTGGGGGAAGTGCTGGACCAGCTCTTCTGCGATGATGCGGAAACCGGCGTGCTCATCACCGTTACGACATTTGGCTACAAGCGCGGCATCCCGCTTGACGCGGACATGGTGTTCGACATGCGTTTTCTGCCCAACCCGTACTACGTGGACGCGCTACGTAACCATTCCGGGCAGGATCCGGATGTGCGCGACTACGTGCTCTCCTTCCCCCGCGCGCGCATGTTTATCGACAAGGTGACGGAACTCGTCGCCTATCTTGCTCCTTACTATCTGGAACAGGACAAGAAGCAGCTCATCATTGCCATCGGCTGCACGGGAGGCATGCACCGCAGCGTCGCGATCGCAGAGGAGCTGTATGGCATCTTCAAGGCACAGGGCCACCGCGTAACGCTGGAACATCGCGACCTGGGGCTCGATACCAAATAAGGGAGGCGCTATGTCGTTCTCTTCCACCGCAAAAAGTGAAATTTGCCGTACTGCGCCCGGCGGTGACTGCTGCCAGTTGTCCGAGCTGACTGCGCTGCTGCACACCGCAGGCTCCATGAGCCTTTCGGGCGGGGGGCTTTCTTTGCGTCTCGATACCGAGAACGCCGCGGTGGCACGCCGTGCATTTCAGCTTGTCAAAGGGCTCTACGGCATGAGCACACGGATGGAGATGCACACCAACCGTTTCAAGCAGAACCACATCTACTCGCTCGTGATCGACCCGGCCACATCGCAGACGGTCGCGCTTGACGCTCACCTCCTTGATGAGGACGGAATAAAGGCCGGTGCGCAGGCAGCGGCACAGCGTGAATGCTGCCGTATCGCTTTTCTGCGCGGGGCGTTTTTGGGTGGTGGGTCGGTAACCAATCCCGAACGAAGGTATCACATGGAATTTGTGTGCAGTCAAAAGGATTTTGCGGACGAATTGTTGAATATAATGGTACAGTCAGGCGTCGGGGGTAAAACGATCCTCCGTGGCCAAAGCTATGTTGTGTATCTGAAGGACAGCGAGACCATCGTAACGCTGCTGACGATGATGGGCGCGCATACGGCTATCCTGAACATGGAGAATATCCGGATACTGAAAAGCGTGCGCAACAACGTCAACCGCAAGGTGAATTGCGACTCGGGCAATCTCTCAAAAATGGTCAATGCGGCCATGCGCCAGCAAGAGGATATTGAGACCATCCGTAAAGCTTCCGCGCTGGAGGCTTTAAGTCCGACGCTGCGCGAAGTGGCCGAAGCCCGTGTCAGCTACCCCGAAGCCACGCTGAGCGAGCTTGCGGAAACGCTTGGCGTCACCAAGTCCGCTGTCAACCACAGGCTGCGCAAGCTCAGCAGTATCGCGCAGCAGCTGAAAAATTAACAGGGGGGGTAATTCCATGCAGGCAAAGGAACTGACCATCAACAGCGCAGACGGACTCCGCGCTTCCAAAGCCGCCATGTTCGTTCAAGTCGCGGGCCGGTTTAATTCCCGCATACTGGTGGAAAAAGGCAACAAGAAGATCAACGCCAAAAGCATCATGGGCGTCCTGTCGCTCGGAGTCAAACAGGGCGAGAAGATCTATATCTTCGCCAACGGCGACGACGAACTGGAAGCGATCACCGCACTCGAAAAACTCGTCAACACCTCGCTGTAACCGGCCACATATCCATGCCGGTTACAGCAGCTTAGCGGCAGCACAACGGCGGTGTGCCGCTGCTTGTGGTGCTACCGGTAGATTGTCACAAACTTGATTGCATACAGGTCCCCCAGCAGCATTTCGTCCGTATTGGCAGGCTGCAGCACGATGAAATTTGCGCCGACGTCCATCAGTCGGCCCGTTCTGTCGATCAGCGAGCTTTCGCCGATTAGGAACTGCACCGTCATGTCCTTTCCCAGATAATTTTTCAGGTAACCCGCAAGGTAATAGGGGTTTGACGCCGTTTCCGGTATCTGCGTGGAAGATGGCACGAGCGGCATAGCGTGTTCTTCGCCGGATGGCATAACGCTCTCCCCCGTCACCATACGGATCGACGGCGGTACAAACGAAGCCCCTCCACCCTGTCTGCCCGCGCCACGCCCTGCCTGCCCGCTTCCATTGATCGGTTTATCAGTCATGATGATCCCTCCGCAATCTTTCTATGGAATTATTACGTTTCGGTATCCCTGTTCATGATTAAAAGTCCGCCATTGCTGCGCGAACTGATTCCGTTTTATGTTCGTTCTGTTCAACCCGGCCAAACTGTTGTACAATGTACAAACAGAAACGACAACGAGGGTATTCTTTTGACTGAAATCTATCGACCGCATGGCGTATGCTCAACCTGTTTCCGGTTTGAAATTGAAGATAACCTGATCCGCCATGTAGAATTTTCAAGCGGCTGCGACGGCAACCTGAAGGCAATTGCTGCGCTGCTGCAGGGCATGCACATCGACGACGCAATCAGCAGGCTTCAGGGCATCGACTGCGGCGGCAAGGGAACGTCCTGCCCGGACCAATTCTCCAAAGCGCTGGTCGAATACAAGAAAAAGCATTTAGGGTAGGCACTCTGTCCGTGTGCCTGGCTTCAGAATATCACCTTTCATATTAGTGCTGCGTATACGTTACATTGCTACGCCTCTTCCTTATGCCATCTTGAATTGACTTCCCTGCCAGTCGGCTATATAATATCGATATAATATTATCGATATGTGGAGGATGCAAGATGCCGATACCACAGGGGCCCGTTTCAATCTCCCGTCAGGCGCTTCAGCGCATGCCCTTCTATCTGCAATATCTGAAAAAGCTGCAAAGCAACGGCGCGAACCTCGTGGCCGCGCCTGCCGTGGCCGATGCGCTGCGACTGAACGAAGTACAGGTACGCAAGGACTTCGCTGCCGTAAGTTCCATTCATGGCAAGCCCAAAACCGGTTTTCCCATCGATGGGCTCATCGCGGATATGGAGCGTTTTTTGGGTTATCATGATGTACAGCAGGCAGTACTGGTCGGCGTGGGATACTTGGGGCGCGCGCTGCTCTCCTACAAGGGCTTCGAGCAGTACGGCCTTGATATCGTGATGGCATTCGACTCCGATGAGGCGCTCGATGGACAGCAGATATGCGGCAAACACATCCTTCCGCCCAGCCAGCTCAGCGACATGTGCCGCCGCATGAACATCCATATCGGCATCATCGCCGTTCCGGCAGGTCAGGCTCAGGTGGTCTGCGACCAGCTCGTGGCGGGCGGCGTACTCGCGATATGGAACTTCGCTCCCATCCATCTTTCCGCACCGGACCACATACTGGTGCAGAACGAAAACATGGCCGCATCGCTGGCGGTGCTTTCCAAGCACTTGAAAGCGCGACTGGAAACGCAGGAGTAACCCCCCGAAAGGAAGCAACCGATGAACACACTGCATTTTAAATACGCTGTCGAAGTCGAGCGCACACGTTCCATTACGCAGGCTGCCGAGAACCTGTTTATGGCGCAACCCAACCTCAGTAAGGCCATCAAGGAGCTGGAGGACACGCTGGGCATTACGATATTTGAACGTACGCCCAAAGGCGTCATCCCCACGCCAAAAGGCGCAGAATTCCTCGGCTACGCAAAAAACGTGCTGGAACAGCTCGACCGCATGGAGCAGCTCTACATCCCGGAGAACACGGAAAGGCAGTGTTTCCGAATCTCCATACCGCGTGGCAGCTATATTGCGCACGCATTCACGCGCTTCGTTGCGGAGCTTGACGCGGACAAAGAGATCGACGTCAATGTACAGGAAACCAACTCCATGCAGACCATCACAAACGTCGCGGAAGGCCAGTTCGACCTCGGCATCATCCGCTATCAGATCGATTACGAGAACTATTTTCTCGACTATCTGGCAGAGAAAAACCTGCAGTTTGAGCCCATCTGGGAATTTGAATATCTCGCATTGATGTCTCAGCAGCATCCACTCGCATCCTCAGAAAAGGTCCGTTATGAAGCGCTTTCCCAGTACATCGAGATCGTGCATGGCGATACGGTCGTGCCCTATCTGCCTGCGAACAAGGTGCAGCGCACCGAGGCCAAAAGGCGCATATTTGTATATGAGCGCGGCAGCCAGTTTGATATCCTCTCTCACATCCCCAAAACGTACATGTGGGTATCCCCCATCCCCGACAGCTTTTTGAAGCTCTACGGGCTTGTGCAGCGCAAATGCCATGCCGCCAACCACAAATACAAGGACCTATTGATCTGCCGGAAAGGCTATGCGTTTACAGCGCAGGACAAAAAATTCATCGATCACTTGTATGCATCCAAGAACGAAGTAGCGTTTCATCAATACAATTGAAAATATATCAGTTGTGCCATATCGATATTTGTATATCGATATTCCGTTTTTATATTACCCCTATACTTAAGTCTCTGTTAAGATAGGCGTAACGATAAGTTGTGTCTTCAATGACTTGCCTGAACCTTTCGAACCAATACAGGCTGACCATGGGTCATTTCCCGAGAAGATGGTTTCCCGGGAATGTGACCCCTTTTTTTATCCCGATCTTCTGTCCAGCCTTTCGATACCTTTCAGATACGCCTTGAATAGCTCCCGCTATATCGATATATTCATATCGATATTCCCTATCCATATTACCCGTTCAACAACTACATTGTTAAAATATTAACGAAGTCAGGAATGACTCCAACCGACAAAGACTTAATAACAGGAGGTTTATTCATATGGCAAGGTTCACATTACCGCGGGATCTGTATCATGGCAGCGGCGCGCTGGAAGCGCTGAAGTCGCTCAAGGGCAAAAAGGCGATCGTCGTCGTGGGCGGCGGCAGCATGAAGCGTTTTGGCTTCCTCGATAAGGTGGTCGCGTACCTGAAGGAAGCGGGCATGGAAGTCAAATTGTTTGAAGGCGTGGAGCCAGACCCGTCCGTGGAGACGGTGATGCGCGGTGCGGAAGCGATGCGCGACTTCCAGCCGGACTGGATCGTATCCATCGGCGGCGGTTCTCCCATCGACGCGGCCAAGGCAATGTGGGCGTTCTACGAATATCCGGACACCACGTTTGAGGCGCTGTGCATCCCGTTCAACTTCCCGGAGCTCCGCACCAAGGCGAAGTTCTGCGCCATCCCATCCACCTCGGGTACCGCGACGGAAGTCACGGCCTTCTCAGTCATCACGGACTATGCCAAGGGCATCAAGTATCCGCTGGCCGATTTTAACATCACGCCGGATGTAGCAATCGTCGACCCGGAGTTAGCTGAGACCATGCCGCCCAAGCTCACTGCCCACACTGGCATGGATGCCATGACGCACGCAGTCGAGGCGTATGTTTCCACACTGCACTGCGACTACACCGATCCATTGGCACTTCACGCCATCAAAATGGTCAGCGAGTTCCTGCTCGCATCCTATACGGGCGACAAGGAAGCGCGCGCACGGATGCATAACGCGCAGTGCCTCGCTGGCATGGCGTTCTCCAACGCGCTGCTCGGCATCGTGCACTCCATGGCGCACAAAACCGGCGCGGCTTACTCCGGCGGCCACATCGTGCACGGCTGCGCCAACGCGATGTATCTCCCCAAGGTCATCAAGTTCAACGCCAAGGAGCCGGAAGCCGCAAAGCGCTACGCTGAGATTGCGAAGTTCCTTGGGCTTACGGGCATGACCGACGCTGAGCTTACGGATGCACTCATTGCACACATCAAGGCGCTGAACGCCCGGCTCGATATCCCCTCCTGCATCAGGGACTACGAGGGCGGCATCATCGGCGAATCTGAATTCCTGTATAAGCTGCCCAAGGTAGCTGAGCTGGCAGTAGGCGACGCATGCACCGGTTCCAACCCGCGCGCCATCACCCCTGCCGAGATGGAAAAGCTGCTGAAGTGCTGCTATTACGACACCGAAGTGGATTTCTGAGAATCCGGCGTCAATGGCGGGAGAGTTGCCCCCGCCATTGACGCTAAACTTTTCTTATTGGAGGCTCTGCCTCCAAACCACTGCTCAAGGGATCTATCCCTTGAGAATCCCATCTCAGTGAAAAAAGATCCTAACGGGATCGTGAGGGCAGCGCCCTCGTTTTTATAAGAAACCGGCAGCAGATTTGCCGGCTTGACAGGAGGCTGGACATGGGCATCAAACCCGTTTCATCACAAACGCTGCAAAGGCTGCCGCACTATCTCACCTACTTAAAGTCTCTGCCGGTAGACGCGGCAGCTAACATCTCGGCAACCGCCATTGCCGATGCGCTGGGCATGAACGACGTGCAGGTCCGCAAGGACCTCGCCATGATCTCGGACGGCGGACGGCCTAAGATTGGCTATATCCGCGAAGACCTTATCAGCGACATCGAACAGTTTTTGGGCTGCGGAGACGCCGATATTGCGGTGATCGCAGGCGCGGGGTATCTGGGGCGCGCGCTGCTGTCCTACGGAGGGTTCGCCGCTTATGGGCTGGAGATCATCGCCGCGTTCGATATCGACGAACGCGTTATTGGCACCCATGTGGGCGGAAAGGAAATACTGTCCGCCGACAAGATGGCCGATCTGTGCCATCGAATGAACATCCGCATTGGCATCATCACGGTACCTGCCGCGCATGCGCAGACCGTATGTGACACGCTCGTATTGGGCGGCGTACAGGCAATATGGAACTTTGCTCCCATACACCTGACCGTACCGGATGGCGTCCTCGTTCGCAACGAAAACATGGCTTGCTCACTCGCTATGTTGTCCCAGCACTTAAGAGAGGAATGGATCGGCAAATCCATGCACTGAAAACCGGCGAAAATAGGAGGTTAACGATGAAGATAACCGTCTGTATCGGCAGTTCGTGCCATCTGAAGGGTTCCCGGCAGGTTGTAGAGCAATTACAGGCCTTAACCGAACAAAGCGGTTTGCAGGATGAAATTGAGCTCAGCGGCGCATTTTGCATGGGCAACTGCACCCGTGGCGTAAGTGCAAAAATCGACGGCGAGCTGTTCTCCCTGACGCCTGAGACCGTGAACTCTTTTTTCGAAAACGACGTGCTGCCCCGGTTAGCCCGAAACAGCTGATCCCTGGCAGGAAAGAAGGATTACCGTGACCGAATATATTCAGCTGAAGCAGTCCAACTGCAAAAACTGCTACAAGTGCATACGCAACTGCCCGGTGAAGTCCATCCGTTTCGGCAACGATCAGGCCAATATCATCAGCGACGAGTGTATCCTCTGCGGTCGCTGCTTTGTCGCCTGCCCGCAGAACGCCAAAGAGATCCGGGATGACGTCCCTGCCGCAAAGGCGCTCATCGCATCCGGCGCACCGGTATACGCCAGCGTTGCCCCGTCGTTTGTGGCAAACTACGGCAACGTCACCCTGCGCTCCATGGACACCGCACTGAAAAAGTTGGGCTTCGCGGGCGCGGAGGAAACGGCGTTGGGTGCGGAGATGGTAAAGAAGCAGTACGACGCGCTTGTGGATGCGGCGCAGCGCAGCGTGCTCATCTCGTCGTGCTGCCCCACTGTCAATATGCTGATTCAGAAGCACTATCCGGAAGCGCTCCCCTATCTCGCGCCGGTGTTATCGCCCATGCAAGCGCATTGCATGGATTTAAAACGCCGTTATCCCGAAGCCAAAACGGTATTTATCGGGCCGTGTATCTCCAAAAAGGCAGAGGCAGCGGACAGCGCCGCCGTGGATTGTGCGCTCACCTTTGAGGAGCTTTCTGCATGGTTTGAGGCGGAAAACGTCGCGCCGGAATACGAGGCGGAACCGGAGGGCTTCGTGTCCCGCCTGTTCCCCACCGCAGGCGGTATCCTGCGCTCCATGGCGGTGGACAATCCGGACTATACCTACCTCAGCGTGGACGGCATCGACAACTGCGCGCGGGCCATCGAGGAACTGCTAAACGGCAAGCCGGGCAAATGCTTTATCGAAATGTCGGCCTGCACGGGCAGTTGCGTGGGCGGACCCGCGATGGATGTAAACCAACGCCACCCGCTGAGCAGCCATATGGCGGTCACCCGTTATGCGGGCAGAACAGACGCCGGGGTAAACTGGGCACGCGACGTGCTTACAAAACACTATGAGCCCATGGCGCTGCCGCGCGTGCATATCAGCGATGCGGCCATCGCGGATGTGCTGCGCCAAATTGGCAAGACGAAACCGGAGGACGAGCTCAACTGCGGAAGCTGCGGCTACAACACCTGCCGTGAAAAAGCCATTGCTGTGCTGCAGGGCAAGGCCAATTTGACCATGTGTCTGCCCTATCTGAAGGAGAAGGCGGAGTCGTTCTCCGATAACATAATCGAGCATACACCCAACGCCATTATCGTGCTCAATGAGGCCTTCGCCGTGCAGCAACTCAATTCCGCCGCATGTACGCTGATTAACATTCGCGATGCACGCGACGTCGTAGGCGAGCCGGTGGTGCGCATACTGGACCCGAAGCCCTTTGCCAGTGCGTATGAAAACAAGCGCAACTCGTACGAAAAGCAGCTCTATCTCGCCGATTACGGCAAATACGTAGAGCAGATGGTCATCTACGACGCAGACTACCACATCCTGATTTGTATCATGCGCGACGTGACGGAGGAGGTACGCCGGCAGCAAAGCAAGGAGGCGCTCAGCCGTACGACGGTGGATATTGCGGACAGGATGATTGAGAAGCAGATGCGTGCGGTGCAGGAAATCGCGTCGCTGCTGGGCGAAACCACGGCGGAAACGCGCATCGCGCTCACGCGCCTGAAGGAGACGCTGAAGGATGATTAAGCTCTGCACCGACGTGGGTTATGTGAGCCTCAATAAGCACGGAGAGGCAATCTGCGGCGACCACGTGGAAGTGGTGCAGCAGGACGACGGCGCAACGATTGTGGTGCTGGCGGACGGGCTGGGCAGCGGTGTGAAGGCCAATATCCTCTCTACGCTGACCGCCAAGATTCTCTCCACTATGCTGGCAAACGGGCTGACGGTGCAGGACTGTGTATCCACCATCGCCGCCACATTGCCCATCTGCAAGGTGCGGCAGGTCGCGTACTCGACGTTCACCGTAATCCGAATCGACGACAGCCTTGAGGCCGAGTTGATACAGTACGATAATCCGCACGTGGTGCTGCTTCGCGGCGGCAAAAACGTGGATTATCCCAAGACGTCGGAAATCATCGACGGCAAGGTGATATACAAAACACGTATTGCACTGCACGAGGATGACAGCTTTATCGCCTTTTCCGACGGCGCGGTGCACGCGGGCGTGGGCCGCACGTTAAACTTTGGCTGGCGGCGCGAGGAGATTGCCGCTTTTCTTGAGACGGTGTATCGTCCGGAATACACCGCAAAGACGCTGAGCTCGCTGCTGACGGCCAAATGCGATGCACTTTACGGCGGCGAGCCGGGCGACGACACCACGGCATGCGCGGTACGCATCCGCCAGCGACGCCCCATCAACTTCATGATTGGCCCGCCCGCCTCTCCCGACGACGTATCAAAGATGATGGCGCTGTTCTTCTCCAAGGAGGGCAAACACATCGTTTGCGGCGGCACCACCTCCACGCTGGCGGCACAATTTTTGGGCAAGCCGCTTCAGACCGGGCTGCCCCGATACATAGACCCGGATATCCCGCCCACCGCGGCAATCGCAGGCATGGACCTCGTGACGGAGGGCGTCATCACCATCAACCGCGTGCTGGAATATGCATGCGACTATCTGGATGAGAACACGCGTTACACCGAGTGGAGCATCCGCGAGGATGGCGCGTCACAAATCGCGCGGCTGCTTTTCGAAGAAGCGACGGATATCAACTTCTTCGTGGGTCGCGCGGTGAACCCCGCCCATCAGAACCCCAGTCTGCCTATCGGCTTCAACATCAAGATGCGGCTGGTGGAGGAGCTGTCGGCGTGTCTCAGGCGCATGGGCAAGATGATTAAGATCAGTTATTTTTAAAATTCATATATCAAGGAGGACGCATGACAGCGACGTTTGACCAACAAGCCGTGAACCGAATCATCGAAAAGCGCGGCTGCGATCCCAGCGCCGTTATCGCAATACTGCAGGACATTCAGGAGCAGTACCGTTATCTGCCAAGGGAGGTGTTCCCCTATCTCTCGCAACGGCTGAGGGTAGGCGAGGCGAGGCTCTACAGTGTGGCCACGTTCTACGAAAACTTTTCTCTGGAGCCCAAAGGAAAGTACGTGATTCGCATCTGCGACGGCACGGCCTGCCACATCCGCAAATCCGTCCCCATACTGGAGCGGCTGCGCGGCGAGCTCGGCCTCTCGGGAAGCAAGCATACCACGGACGACCTGATGTTCACCGTGGAAACGGTTTCGTGCCTCGGCGCATGCGGGCTGGCCCCGGTGCTTACCGTGAACGACAAGGTCTACCCCGCTATGACGCCCGACAAAGCGGCTGCGCTTCTGGCGGAATTGAAGGAGGCTTGAGCGGCATGCTGAAAAACAGACAGGAACTACAAGAGCTACGCACATGTTATCAGGCGTCGCTGAATGCTCAGAAGCAGAAGATACTCGTTTGTGCGGGTACGGGCTGCGTATCGAGCGGCTCACTTGACATCTTCGACCGGCTGAAAGAGCTAATCAATGCGCACGGTGCTCTCTGCGAGGTGCGGCTGGAGAAAGAGCCGCATGAAAGCGCGGTAGGCCTCAAAAAGAGCGGCTGCCACGGTTTTTGCGAGTTGGGTCCGCTGGTGCGCATCGAACCGCAGGGCTGGCTGTATACCAGGGTGAAGCTGGAGGACTGTGAAGAAATCGTCGAGAGGACCATACTGGGCGGCCAGCCGATGGAGCGATTGGAATACCAACAGGACGGCACGTCCTATGCGCGGCAGGAGGATATCCCCTTCTACAAAAAGCAAACGCGGCTGGTGCTGGGCCATTGCGGGCATCTCGACGCGACCTCCATCGAGGAATACCTCGGTGCGGGCGGCTATACAGCCTTTGAACGCGCGCTTTTCGACATGACGCCGGGCAGCATCGTTGGAGAGATTACTGCCTCCGGGCTGCGCGGGCGCGGCGGCGGCGGTTTCCCTACCGGACGCAAATGGAGCCAGGTAAAGCGGCAGGAGGCCACCCCCAAGTACATCGTGTGCAACGGCGACGAGGGCGATCCGGGCGCGTTTATGGACCGCAGCATCATGGAGGGTGACCCGCACCGCATGCTGGAGGGCATGATGATTGCAGGCGCGGCATGCGGCGCAACAGAAGGCTATATCTATGTACGCGCGGAATACCCCATGGCGGTCAGCCGTCTCCGCACCGCCATCGAGCAGGCGACAGAATACGGTCTGCTGGGTGAGGATATCCTCGGCACGGGCTTTGGCTTCCGCATCCACATCAACCGTGGCGCAGGTGCATTCGTATGCGGCGAGGGCAGTGCGCTTACCGCGTCCATCGAGGGCAAACGCGGCATGCCGCGCGTAAAGCCGCCGCGCACCGTGGAGCAGGGGCTTTTTGGCAAGCCCACCGTGCTCAACAATGTAGAAACCTTCTCCAACGTCCCGCTCATCATTCAGCGCGGTGCAGCGTGGTATAAGGGCATCGGTCCGGAGAATAGTCCCGGCACCAAAGCGTTCGCGCTGACGGGCAACATACAGAACACCGGGCTCATCGAGGTGCCGATGGGCACAACGCTGCGCGAGGTCATCTTTGATATCGGCGGCGGCATGCGAGGCGGCGCAGGCTTCAAGGCCGTGCAGATCGGCGGCCCCTCTGGGGGCTGCCTCACGCAGGAGCATCTCGATCTTCCGTTGGACTTCGATTCGCTCAAAAAGGCGGGCGCAATGATCGGCTCCGGCGGGCTCGTAGTGATGGACGACAAAACGTGCATGGTGGAGGTCGCGCGGTTCTTCATGAACTTCACCCAGAACGAATCGTGCGGTAAATGTGTGCCGTGCCGCGAGGGCACGCGCCGCATGCTGGCGATACTGGAGCGTATCGTGGAAGGACGCGGTGAGGACGGCGACATCGAGCTGCTGCTGGAGCTGGCGGATACCATATCGGCCACGGCGCTGTGCGGCCTCGGCAAGACAGCGGCGTTCCCGGTGGTGAGCACCATCCGGAGCTTCCGCAGCGAGTACGAGGCACATATCTACGAAAAGCGCTGTCCGGCAGGCAGCTGCCAGAAGCTCAAAACCATCCGCATTGACGCAGCCAAGTGCAAAGGCTGCTCCAAATGCGCACGGTCCTGCCCTGTGGGCGCAATCTCCGGCAAGGTAAAGGAACCGTTCGTCATCGACGCGGGAAAATGCATTAAGTGCGGCGCGTGTGTGGAAACCTGCCCCTTCCACGCCATCGAGGAGGCTTAATATGAACAACGGCTATATTACGATAGATGGTATGCCCGTCGAAATCGGCGAAGAAAAAAATTTGCTGGAGCTCATCCGCAAGGCGGGCATTAAGCTGCCCACCTTCTGCTACCATTCCGAGCTGTCCATATACGGCGCATGCCGCATGTGCATGGTGGAAAACGAGTGGGGCGGCCTCGATGCTGCGTGCTCCACGCCGCCCAGAGCGGGCATGCAGATACGCACCAACTCTGAGCGGCTGCGCAAATACCGCAAGACCATACTTGAACTGCTGCTCGCCAACCACTGCCGCGACTGCACGGTGTGCGGCAACAACGGCAACTGCAAGCTGCAGGAGCTTGCCAAGCGTTTCAACATCACCGGGGTGCGCTTTCCCAATACGGCGGCGCAGCCCAAAACGGATGATTCATCCATGTGCATCACGCGCGATGCAAACAAGTGCATACTCTGCGGCGACTGCGTGCGCATGTGCAACGAGGTTCAAAAGGTGGGCGCGATCGACTTTGCGCACCGCGGTGCCAAAATGACCATCAGCACGGCATTCGAACGACCGATCGCGGACTCGCCCTGTGTGGGCTGCGGTCAGTGCGCCGCCGTCTGCCCCACCGGCGCCATTGTGGTCAAAAACGACACGGACAATGTGTGGCAGGCGCTCTCCGACAGCGATACGAAAGTAACGGTACAGATTGCTCCCGCGGTACGCGTCGCCGTCAGCCGCGAACTGGGCGACGGCAGCGAAAATGCGATGGGCAAGATCGTGGCAGCGCTGCGCCGCATGGGCGTAGACGAGATTTACGATACCGCGACGGGCGCGGACCTGTGCGTGCTGGAGGAATCGGGCGAGCTGCTTCGCCGTCTGGAGGGAGATACAGGCGGCATGCCGCTCTTTACCTCCTGCTGTCCCGCGTGGGTGCAGTATTGCGAAAAGAACCATCCCGAACTGCTGCCGCACGTGTCCACCTGCCGCTCCCCCATGGAGATGTTCGCAGGCGTCATCAAAGCGCAGAACGCAACCTCCTCGCGCCGGAACGTGCATGTGGCCATCATGCCCTGCACCGCCAAAAAATTTGAGGCAGCGCGGAAGGAATTCCTGCAGGATGGCTCGCCCATCGTGGACTATGTGATTACCACGCAGGAGCTCATCCGGATGATCAAGGAGGCGGGCATCGTGTTCGCCGAACTGGAGCCCGAAGCCGTGGATATGCCGCTCAGCGCTGTCACAGGCGCAGGCGTCATCTTCGGCGTAACCGGCGGCGTCACTGAGGCGGTGCTGCGACGCATTTCCTACGATAAATCCTCCACCTCCCTGCAGGCGCTGGCCTTCACCGGAGTGCGCGGCATGGAGGGCGTGAAGACCGCCGCTATAACAGCGGGTGAACGGGAGCTGAGAATTGCTGTGGTCAGCGGCCTTGCCAACGCGGCGACGCTCATTGAACGCATCAAGGCGGGCGAACATTACGACTTTGTAGAGGTGATGGCCTGCCCGGGTGGTTGTGTGGGCGGAGCGGGACAGCCCTTTACGCCACAGCAGGAAAAGGACAGCCGCGGGAAACGGCTCTACAATGCCGACAAGCTCTCCAGCATCAAGCGCAGCGAGGAAAGCCCGCTGATGCTGGCGCTGTACGAGGGACTTCTGAAGGGCCGCGTGCACGAGCTGCTGCACGTCCATTACGCACCGGAGGGGAAACAATGATAGAACTCAGCGTTTGTATCGGAAGCTCGTGTCACATCAAAGGCTCTTACAACGTCATTCAGGCGTTTATGCAGTTGATTGAGGAGTACGGCCTGCACGATAAGATCGATTTTAAAAGCACCTTCTGCATGAAGCAGTGCCAGTACGCGGGCGTAGGCCTTGTGCTCAACGGTGAGGCGTACCGCATCCCGCCCGAGACGGCGCGGGAATTCTTCAGGACGACAATATTGCCGCTGGCTCAGTCCTGAAGAAAGCTCTTTACCAAAAAGGCCTGACTTCCTAATGTTATAGGAGTCAGGCCTTTATTATCTGGTCATTTGCCTGCGTCCTTCAGTGCCGCGTTAATGCGCTGCGCAGTTTTCACATCCAGCTTGGTGACCTCCCGGTCATAAGTGAACAGGCCGTTGATTTCGTCCTCCACGTCGCTTACTTGCGTATACACCGCTGCGGACAGGCCACGCTTTGCTGCGGGGATCACCTCGCTTTGATACAGCGTCTCGACCGCTTCGCTCATTTTCTGTGCATCCGGGTACGTCTTGTAACCAAACAGCGTATCCGATGCCATATGCCCCGCCGCCGGGCAGCTGTAACCGCCAAACTCGGTGAGCGCCTGCACCCGTCCACAAGGGTCATGACGCATACGGAATTTCTTGTAGTAGATGTGGCGGCTGCAAAAATCACCGCACTGCTGATCGTGCCATCCGCTCGCATGATCGATGCTCCGGGTGGCGTCCAGACCGCGCAGCTTCTCCGTAATCCGGCACGCGTCGAACTGGCCCCACCCCTCGTTGAACGGCACCCATACCGCAATGCTCACGGCATTGTACAGTAGCCCCACCGTGCGCTTCATGTCAGCTTCGAATACCGCTCGCCCGGCGGCGCTTTGCCGCCCAAATTGGCGATAGCGGCTATCGCGCATGCGTACATTAATATACGGCAGCCATTGCGTCACCATAGCGCTGCCCGGCCTGCCGCCGCTCACAAAGTCCTGCCAGACGAGGATGCCCAGCCTGTCACAGTGATAGTACCAGCGCAGCGGCTCAATCTTGATATGCTTGCGCAGCATGTTGAAACCCATATGCTTGATCTCGGTCAACTCCCACACCATGGCCTCGTCGCTGGGCGCGGTATAAAGGCCGTCGCTCCAATAGCCCTGATCCAGCAGGCCGGTATGAAAGATCGGGGTGCCATTTAATGCGAGGCGCGGGTTGCCATCCACGTCCGGCACCGTGCCGAACTCACGCATACCAAAGTAGGTCTCCACTGCGTCCTGTCCGGCTTCGATGGTTGCGGTATACAGGAATGGATCGTCCGGGTTCCAGCTGCGGAAACCCGGCAGCCTGATCGTTGCCTTACTTCCGTCAAAACGTCCCTCGGCGACGGGCTTCCCCTCCACGAATATGCGGATACAACTCTCCGGTACAGCCTCCCCCATCCAGTCAAGTTCAAAATCCACCACCGCATCGCGCCAGCGCGGCGTGATTTTCACATTGTGAATATATTCCTGAGGCACCGTCTCCGCCCAGACCGTCTGCCAGATACCGCTTTGGGCGGTGTACCAGATACCGCCTCGCTTCAGTTTCTGCTTGCCGTAGGCCTGATCGCCCGCATCTGAATCGTCCTGCACCGCCACGACGAGCGCATTGCCGCCTTCCCGCACAAGCTCCGTGATATCAAGACAGAACGGCCAGTAGCCTCCCTCGTGTGTACCCGCTGTCTGCCCGTTCATATATACCGTGCAGCGCTGGTCCACTGCGCCAAAGTGCAGCAGTATGCGCTGCCCGTCCATGTTATTAAAACGCACCATATGGCGGTACCAAAGTGTCTGCCCCGGCAGCAGCTGGTGCATGGCACCCGAAAGCAGGCTCTCCGGTGAAAACGGTACTGTAATCTCACCATCGTACTGTGTTGGTTCGGGTTCCGCTCCATCGCGAATCGCATATTCCCATACGCCATTAAGGCATTGCCATACCTCGCGCTTCATTTGGGGACGCGGATATTCTGCCAGCGGGCAGGTCTTATCCAGTTCCCGCCCCCAGCGCGTATAAAGCGGATGCATATCGCCCTGCTTTTTACCCATACTTACCATCGATTCTCCGCGTGCTCGCAGAACGCCAGCACATCTCGGATTTCCTGCCGTTTGCCATTCGGCAGCACGACGTGCCCGCTGTAATGGCCGTGCACCTGATGGCACTGTGTCTGAATAAACGCGATCTTGGTGCGCGTAAAGTGGTCAAATATCGGCGTCATGGTGAGGTCGAAGAGCCCCGTTTCATCATGGAAATGCCACGGAGCCATATAGTCCTGCGCGTTGCGCTCCACTTTGAGCGTCCCTACCTTCACAGCCTCGCCATTCCAGAAAAACATGTTCTCGCTCGAGTTGGAGAGATCGCCGAAGCCCCAGCCGATGTTAAAGCCGAATCGGTCGCTGCCGACAAATGCCGTGCCGTTGCCCCAGAACCACTCCTGCGAAAATGGCCATACGCCTCTGCCCCAGTCCATCACGGCGGTGTCGTGATCTCCAAGCTCAATGCGCATATCGCCGATCTTTGCATGGCCGCACACGCCGAAGAAGTTCTCCTTGCAATTGAGATAGAACTGGTTGGGTTTATCAAAAGGCGTCGCGATTACCATCTTGTCGTTGGCCGGGTCCTTGGTCAGCTCGATGTCGATATCCGCCTCACCTACAGCCTTGTCCTGTGCGGTGAACACCAGATGACGGCTTTTATCATCCATCGTAAAGATCATCTCGTAATCCTTGCCCTTGGCATGCAGCACGCCGGGGTCTTCGGGACTTATCGGCATGTTCAGACTGCGCAAGGGCAGTGCCTTCATGCGCGAAACGACGCGCGTCTCCCCCGTCTTTACGGAGAACAGCGTCGCTGCGAAGTTGGCCACATACGACACATGGCCGAAGGTGAGCTGCAGTATATATTCGCCCGCACAGATTTGATAAAAGTCCCACTCCTTCAGCGCAAAGGGCCGCGCGTGAATGCGCTTTGGATCATACTCAAACATCATGCGCGTAGCGTAACCGGGATTGACGATGTGTCCATGCTCATCCAGCAGCGGCTGCATCGCGGTAATCTGCTTCTCCATCACTGTGCCTCCTTTATCGCGGCGTCTGCCTGTACGCGCTTACGGTAATCGCGCGCCGCAAAGATCAGAGGGATGAACGCCGCAATCAGGATGATCGCCGCCCAGAAGAATATCGCCTCAGTCGGAATATTCTGGGTAATTCCGTTCTCGTCAACGACGGTGCCGGCGCTGTGCTTGATGATGAAATTGCCGATTAGTGTGCCGATAAGCATGGGTAACAATGTGAAGAAAGTCACGCGGATGCCTTCGAACTGGCCGCGACTATCCTCTGGATATAGCTGCTTCACCCACATCGTCATGGACTGCGCGATCAACACATATCCGCTGCCCACAAGGAATACACCAAGGATTAGCACGAGGTTGGCTGCAGAAAACACACTCGCGGTATCCACCGTCTCAGGGCGGATAAACAGATAAATCACCCATAACCCGATCATGTCAATTACCATTGCGGCGGCAGAGACAAGCGGCGTCTTGTTGCGGTTGATAAGGAAGATCGCTGGGATCGCCAGTGCCATGGCTGCAATCAAACCCGCCCCTTCAATTAGGCCCATCTTGTCGGGCGTAAAGCCTAGGTGATAGATCAGCCAGTTGCCCATATGGACGAAATAAATGTTGAACGGAATGAAGAACAACGTCGTGGTGACGCTGACGAGCACCAGTTCCCGGCGTGAAAAGAATCCCCTGACACCGCCAAATACACTAAAGAACTGTTTCCAGAATCCACCCTGCCTGTTTGGCTTCAGTGTGGGCGAGTCCTTCATTACAAACAGCGACAGGACGCCCATCGCAATGACGAACAGGCCCATCGTCCAAAACAGGCGCTGATAGTTGTCATTGCTGCCGATCAGCATGCCGCCCAGCACCGTACCCACGATTGTACCAATAACGGGCTGCGTGGCAAGAGCCGCACCTAATTGCCCGCGGTTATGGTCCGTCGTGATGTCGTTGATCCAGGCATTGTAACCCGAATCGTTGCCCATAGAGCCGAAGAAACTCATCACGTCATCAGCCAATATCACAAGCACCGCGGCAAGCATGCCGATCTTTGCGCCGTTCCCTATCGTGCCGGTACTGATAAATTCGGTCATGCCAAACGCGATGGTGAATATGCCCCACAGTATATAGCCGATGGCGATGTACTTGCGCCGTGTCCCTTTGCGGTCGGACAGCGTACCAAAGAAGAACGTGGATATGGTCGTTACCAGCGCACTGGTGATGACCATCAGCGTCACGATGGTGGAATCCTTCGCGATCTTCGCATAGACGAAGGTGTTAAACCATTGGTTCTCAATGTTCCAGCAGAGCTGCCCCGCAAGCCCCAACCCCCATACGAGCGTCCAAAGCCGCCCTTTGCCGATGAAGTTGCCCTTTTCTTTCATTGCCTGATTCCTTTCGTCTGTTCTTCCGCCTTCAAGGCGTTAAGATCCTTCTCCGCATCATCCGCCATGCCGCGCGCCTTACCCCAAAGCGCGTCGGCCTGTTTTGCCCACGCCTCATAGCCTGCCGAGTTGTCCGGGTAAGCCTTGTAACGGCGGAGGATCTTCCCCCCCGTACCCGCCGCGCCGATGAGGCTTGCGATCGTGGAGGCCCTGAGCTTGCCCGAAAAAAAGCCTTTCAGGAGTTTCCCCGGCAGGCTGCCTTTTGGTTTCTCATCATCGCTGGAAAATATGATGCTTTGCGAAAATTCGTAATCATTCTCCTCAGGCGAGCACGCCACCGCGCCCGCGAGCATGGACAGCAGCTGCGCGTACTCCGCTCCCTGCGCGTCGTAATACCGCTTGTTGACAGCCCACAACGCTTCCCGTGTGGGATATGCGCCTTTCTGCATTGCGTGGTCCGCCTCCTGCGCAACAATTTCCGCCTGCAGCCACGCCGCGGTGATGCCTTCGCCGGAGAGCGGGTTTGTGAGACATGCCGCATCGCCCAGCGCCACAAAACCGTCTGCTACAAAGCTGTAGGGCGGACGGCGATAAGGCGTGCAGCCTCGCTCGGTATGCTGCAGCGTGTGCGGCGGCAGTTCCACGCGGCCCGCGAACCGCTTAAAGCACATCTCCGCATACTCAAACGAAAGGTTCGCGCCTACACCCAGGATCGCGCCGTCTGGGTCGTGCTGCGGCGCTTTCCACGCTTTGTAATATGGCCAGCCCACGCTCTCCGTCACGCGGTCGCGCTCCGGGTCATTCAGCTGCACATAGTAGAGCACCACATAGAACTTATCCTTAGCGCCGATCTCGAAGCGCTCCACACCATAGCCTTCGGGCAGCGACGTGCGCACCACCGAAGCGATGCCCGAGGCATCCGCCACGAGCCGCGCCGAAACCGTATGGCTCTTCCCCGCGTGCGTAAACGACGCACCGGATATCCGCTGGTCTGAATCGAACGTCAGCGTTTCGAATTGTGCCCCGGTCAGCACATCCGCGCTCAGCGTCTCCACCCATTTCTTCAGACGCAGCATGAATTCATGCCGGTGCAACACGCGAATCTCACCGTGCGCGGTTTTGGGGTAGTTGTTCAGCGCGGAGAAAGAGATGCTTTGCCCGAAGGTGCGGACGAAATCGGGATCACCCGGCTGCGGTATTTCCACGCCAAAGCGGTCAAAGGTGGCAGTAGCAAGATGGAAGATATCGTACCGCCTGCCCAGCGCCTGCTCCCCGTCCTTCTCGATGACGAGCGTGCGGTATCCCTGCCGCGCCATCTGCGCAGCAAAATAAAGTCCAGCCGTGCATCCGCCGACAACCAGTACATCGTAGTCCTGTTTCATCGAGAGCGCCTCCTATTCAATTGTGGTGCTTTGGAACATGTATATAGAAATGATAGCAACATACGGCGCGCATGTCAACAACCGGTACGCTTTATCCTGAAACTCTGAGCGTGCTTGCGGATATGCAAAAAGCCGTAAACAAGGTCCACGCTTTCTTATCTTCATCCTGCTAAATCTCAATCCCGCTCCAGCTGCACAGAACCCGCATGATTGACATAGCAAAGCAAGGGCTTTCCCCTGGTGGTCATCTTCCCCATCGCATCCACAATCGCTATCCCATCTCGCGGGATGCCGTAGCCTCGGGCACCGGGCCCCTGAAGCGTTAGGGCCATTTTCAGCTCCTTCCAGTTCTCATCTTCGGCGTGGGTATCAAATGTGGTCGGTACAAAGCCCAGACAATCGAACAGCTCCGCCGTAGTGTCGTCCTCCGGGATTTCCCATCGCACCCAATGCGTACCCATCATAATGCTGCCTGCCGACATCCCCAAGAACAGCGTTCCTCGACTGCGCAGCTCTTTCAGAAACTCGACCAGCCCATGCAGTACGAGCCAGCGCATCCCGTCCTCCACCTCCCCGCCGGACAGGAATATCGCGTCCGCTTCCATGAGTTCCTGCCGGGCTGTGGCGATATCCGCTTTCTTTCTGGCCAGCTTAGGAAAGAACACTTCCCCCGCACCCGCCTCATGCAACAGAGCCTTGATAGCCGTGTAGAAAATCAGATTGTCGCCGCTGGCGGTCCCGATATAAGCCACCCGCGGCTTGTCTGTTCCGCATTCCTTCAGGGCTCCCGCCAGAAAAGATACCGTGTTTTTGGTTTTGTGAGGACCTCCGCCTGCCAGCAGAAAAAGGGGCTTCATCATGCGAACAATCCTTTCTGATCGAATTCAAAGTTGGCCTGAGTCCGACGGTATTTCCCCGCGGGACCCGGATAAAGCTCGGGAACCACTGTCAGTTCATAGCGTCCATCTCCACCATACAACGCCTGAAGCTCCTGACGGATCCGATTCAGCACGACAGGCGAAGCATCGGTGACCACCAGCTGCACTGTGAAATCCGTGGGGTTGTCCTGCTCCAGATGATAGTCCCGAATCTCCGGCACCCGTGCCAGACATTCATCCAGCGCCATGGTCGTCACCAGATTCCCGGACGTCGTAAACGTGGCATTGGCCGTCCGGCCTTCGATGGCCTTTGCGATCAGGCCTTCGTTCCGGCCGCAGGCGCATCGGCTCGGGGAATGCAGCCGAATCAGGTCACCCACATCAAACCTTATGATGGACGCCCAGGGGTTATCAAACGTCGTCACCAGTATCCTGCCCAACAATGGGCCGCCATGGCGCTCCGCGAGGGGATAAAAATCGATCCGACAAAAGTCGGTGTTCTGGTGGAACAGACCCTCTTCGCACTGCATCATTACAAAGCCGGTTTCCGTCGTCCCATAGGAACTGACAAGGGGTGACGAAAATACCTGTCGGATGGCCGCAAGATGGATCTGTGAAGGGTACTCGTAAGTAAAAATGATCGCGGCCGGTGAATACAGCGCCTTTCCGCTGTCCAACGCCCACCATGCAAGACGCGCCAGCAGCGATGGGTTGGCTTCCAACACGACAGGTTGAAACTCCGCCAGCTCCCGTGCCATTCGTTCCATATGCCGGGGCTGCCAGGAGATCACGTTGATCTTCTCGTTAAGGTACAGCGTATCTCCCAAAATTCGGTGGCTCATCGGCAGGTCCTCTTCACAATGAATGCCGATGTTCAGGGAACTGGCCAGCTTTGCATCCTTTTGAGGATAATCCAGCCGGGCGGTATGGGGGTTTAGCAGCCACGAGGCCTTCTCCGAAGCGCGCCACCAGTTTTGGTTCCACAGGTTGATCACCTTTTCACCGGTCGTTCCGCTGGTAAACGTATATTCGATTTCATCCGAGTTCAGACCGTCCTCCACCCTGCGGTGATTGGGCACGAGGCCGTTGGGAAAGTGCTCCCGCATGTCCTGTTTGGTCAGCTCGGGCAAAGCGGTGTACCGCTGATCCAGCGCTACCCCCGTGCCGGGGTCATTACTTCGCCAGTTCCGGTAGAACGGTGCAGTCTGAAGCGCGATCTCCAGCGTGTCCAGCGATTTTTTCAGATACTTCTCCGAGTACACATATCCATTTGACGTCACGATGATCAAATACCCCTTTTTGATGGTTGACTTCAGCGAAAAAGCCACTACTATTATTAGCCATTATACACCAGTGTAAGCTATCCCGATATCCCGAAGTTGAAACAAAGCTGCAATTGCGCCAAGCGCCCCGCCCATAAGACATGGTATACCACGGCTAGGCTAAACTGACTCTTTACCCCAAAACAAAAACAGCAGACATATCGCCTGCTCAGGCTACTGACAAAGATGATACTTGGAGGCTCCGCCTCCAACCCACCGCTAAAGGGGCATTGCCCCTTTAGAATCCCATCAAGCGAAACGCCCTGAAGAGGGCGTTTCACAGACAAAGGGATTTCCAAGGGGCTGGTCCCTTGGACGGGAGCGCGAGGGCAGCGCCCTCGTAAACAGGTTTGTCATTAAGCTGAGCAGGCATCACCTGCTGCTGTTCCTGCTAAGCTTTCGGATATATCCGCATGCCGCCGGGTTGAAATTTTCCTTCACGGCCCGCCATTCCCAGTTGCCGTGGGTAGTAGAGGGCATATTCATGCGGGCTTCAGCGCCCAGATCGAGATAATCCTGCATGAGTATAACAGCGATGCAAGCGCGGCTTTCCTGTGCGCAGCGGATAAGCGCCTCTGATTTGCATGAAAATAAGCTGCGCGGCAGAAAACGCACCATATTAAGCTTCTCTTTCAGCAAGAGCGAAGCATACCAGCCGCGCGTGGTATTGTTGTCGTGCGTACCGGTATACACCACACAATTCTCATCATAATTCTTCGGCAGATACGGGTTGACGGAGCCATCACCGAACGCAAACTGGAGCACCTTCATATTGGGAAATCCGGTATCCCGCACGAACTCATGCGCGTCCTCCCCCAGATCACCCAGATCCTCCGCAATGATACGCATATCCTTTAAACCCAGCGCATCCAGCATCGCCATGCCCTCGCCTATGCGCCACTGCCCATCGCGTGCATCCGGGTTGCCATACGGCACGGCCCAGTAGCTATGGAACGCGCGGAAATGATCGATGCGCAGCACATCGCACTGTTTAAAGCTTTGATTGACACGGCTGCGCCACCACGCATAGCCGTCTACCCGCATTGTTTCGTAGTTGTACAGCGGGTTGCCCCAAAGCTGCCCGGCATCCGAGAAGGCGTCCGGCGGCACGCCCGCCACGCTGGACGGGATCAGATCGTCGTCCAGCTCAAATAGCTCAGGATGCGCCCACACGTCGGCGCTGTCGTACGCCACGTAGAATGGAATGTCGCCGATGAGCGATATGCTTCTGCTGTGCGCATACTGCCGCAGCGCATCCAGTTGACTGTAAAACCAGTACTGCAGAATCTTGACCTGTTCGACGTCAGCGGCATGCCCTGCAGCAAACGCGCGAATCGTTTCCGGCTCGCGCCGCCTCAGCTCACGTTCCCACGTGTCCATGCCGCGCATGCCCTGGCTCTCCTTGATCGCCATGAACAGCGCAAAGTCATCCAGCCAGAAGCGGTTTGCATCGCAGAAAGTGCGGTATACCGCAGCTTCCGTATCAAACGTGGCTGCAGCTTTGTCCAGCACTTTGCCGCGGTTCACATATATTTTTCCGTAATCAACACGGGCTTCGCAGCCGCCCCAATCGATATTCCGAACATCCGAAGGGCTCAGATATCCCTGCTCTACCAATATGTCGAGGTCGATGAGGTTGATGTTGCCTGCGAACGCGGAACAGGATTGATACGGCGAGTTGCCGTAGCCCGTCATGCCGAGCGGCAGCACCTGCCAGTAGCGCTGTCCTGCTTCGGCAAGGAAATCAACGAACCGGAAAGCGGCAGCACCCAGCGTGCCGACGCCGTACGGCGAGGGCAGCGAGGTGATGTGCATCAATATGCCGCTTCCGCGCTCCAGTTCCATCCTTTACTCCTGTTTGATATACCAGATATCCCGCGCGTACTCCCTGACCGCGCGGTCGCTTGAGAAGTAGCCCGATCCCGCGATGTTGCCCAGTCCCTTGAGGCCAAACGCATGCCGGTCGGTATAATCCCACGAGAGCGCGAGCTTAGCTTCGATATAGGCGGGCAGATCGGCCAGCACCATGTAACGGTCATTCTCATCAACCAGCGAGCGGTGCAGGTCCGCAAAGTGACCCGTGCCGTTATCACAAAGTGTGCCATCCGTGAGCGCGTCCACCACGCGCCGGATACGGGGATCGCATAAGCATTGGCAGCTGTCGTAGCGGCCCCGGAGCGCTGCCACCTCGCTCTCGTTCATGCCGAAGATGTAGTTGTTCTCCGCGCCTGCCCGGTGTACAATCTCCACTGTCGCACCGTCCATGGTGCCCAGAGTGACCGCGCCATTCAGCGCCAGTTTCATGTTGCCCGTACCGGAAGCTTCGGTACCCGCCAGCGATATCTGTTCTGATACCTCTGCAGCGGCCACGATGCGCTCTGCCCACGACACGTTGTAGTCGGGCACGAACACCACATTCAGTATTCGGCTGACTTCCGGGTCAGCGGCAATGAGCCGCCCCACCTCGTGGATGAGCTTGATGACGCCCTTGGCGCGGAAGTAGCTGCCCGCCGCCTTTGCGCCGAACAGCGTTGTCGTCGGCGTGAGATCCTTGATCTCGCCGTCCTTGATGCCATAATAGAGGTACAGCAGCGACAGCGCATTCATAAGCTGCCGTTTGTATTCGTGCAGCCTTTTGATCTGCGCATCCAACAGGGCGTCCGGGTCGATTGCGATGCCTGCGCGGGTCTTCAGCGCCTCAGCAAGGCGTTCCTTGTTGTCGCGCTTGATGCGGTTCAGCGCCGCGATATCGGACGCGCTTTCAAATCGGCGCAACTCTTCCAACCGCTCCAGATCAGTAATCCAGCCGCCGCCGATGCGCTCCGTGATGTAGTCCGCCAGCAGCGGGTTCGCCAGCGCCAGCCAGCGCCGCTGTGTAACGCCGTTAGTGACATTGAGTATCTTGCCGGGATACAGCGTCTCGTACGTTCGGAACAGATCATTTTTGAGGATACCCGTATGAATCTCCGCTACGCCGTTGACGTGGCCGCAAACGTGCACTGCGAGGCGCGCCATATGCACACGGCCATGCTGTACGATACGCGTGCCTTCGGCTTCATGATGCGGCAGGTGATGCGCTGTTTCATGTCGTACAGTCTTGTCGATGCGTCGGATGATGTGTACGATACAGGGCAGCAGCCCCGCCATGAGCCGCAGGTCCCAGCTTTCCAGCGCCTCGGCCATAATGGTATGGTTGGTATACGCAAAGCATTGGCACGCAATGGAAAGCGCTTCATCAAAGCCTATGCCGTACTCCTGCGTCAGGATGCGCACCAGCTCCGGAATGGCTAGGACCGGGTGCGTGTCGTTAAGCTGGAAGACTCGATTTTCCGCCAAGCTGTAGATATCTGCGCCGGGCTGGCTCATATATTCGCGGATCACGCTTTGCAGTGAAGCCGAGCTCAGCAGATATTCCTGCATGATGCGCAGCCGCTTGCCATCGTCCGTGCTGTCGTCGGGATAGAGGGTATCACAAAGCACACTTGCGCCGTCACCCTCGGCCTGCCACAGCCGCAAGCGTCCGATGCGTTTGTCGCCATAGCCGATTACGGGCATGTCGTAAGCTACTGCCTTAACCTTCCCATGGGCGAAGCAGACCGTCTCGCTCAGGTCGTCGCGGTGTATACTCCATGGGTCGCCACCTTTTTGCCAGTCGTCTGGCAGCTCTACTTGAAATCCGTCCCGTATCTCCTGCCGGAACAGGCCGTATTTGTAGCGCAGTCCGTAGCCATTGAGCGGCAAGCCCATCGTGGCCGCGGAATCGAGATAGCAGGCGGCCAGTCTGCCCAATCCTCCGTTACCGAGCGCCGCGTCGGGGGTATCTTCCAGTCCCCGCAGATCGATACCATGCGCTTTCAGTATTGCTTCGGTTTCCTCCAGCACCCCAAGGTTCATCAGGTTGGAAAATACCATCCGTCCGATGAGAAATTCCATCGAAAGGTAGCTGGCCTGCCTGCCCGCAGGCTGCGAATCCTTTTCCCACTGCTCCGCTATTGCGCGCATTACCGCGCCGCCGATTTTTCCGTGAAGCTCCGACGTGCTGATGCCCGGCTGTATTGCCTTAATATCATCCAACAGTTGTTGTCTGTTCAATGCTGCTTTTCTCCTATAGTTTACCGGGCTCCCGTTCAGACCGCAGTTGCCTGCCATACGCTGCCCTTAATTCATTATTATCGCGATTATACCATTGGGCATTATGTTTTTCACGCTTTTTCAACATAAATATTGTCGAAGCATTTGGCTAACGCAAATTATCCGCACCAAAAAAGCAGGCCGAGGCCTGCCCAGGCTGCTGACAAAGAGTTGGCAGCCTTTTTTGTTGTACAAAGTATGGTATAATAAAAGAAACGGCGGAGAATAGCATGCTGGAAGAACAAAACAACCATCAAGGCGAAATGGAACTGGTAATCATAGACTCGTTGGTTCCGGAAGATCACCTTTTACGCAAGATTAAAAAGCATATCGATTTCAGCTTCATCAATGAGATGTGCCGAGAGTATTACTGTCTGGATAACGGCCGTCCAGCCATAGAGCCAGTAATCATATTTAAGATGTTATTCATTGGGTACCTGTTTGGGATACGATCGGAACGGCGATTAGTGGAAGAGGTCAAAGTCAATATAGCATACAGGTGGTTTCTGGATTACAAGCTGACGGATAAAATACCAGATGCGAGCGTGATATGGCAGAACCGGCGCAGACGGTTTAATGGTACGGATATCCCGCAGCGAATATTTGACAACATCGTATGGCAGGCCATGGACAAGGGTCTAGTTGAGGGAAAAATACTGTACTCGGATTCAACACATCTAAAGGCGAATGCCAATAAGAATAAGTATGTCAAGGCGTATGTAACCCAGTCCACCAAAGATTATATGGGGGATCTGGACAAAGCTATAGAAGAAGATCGGGAAGGCCATGAGAAAAGGCTGCTGAAGAAAAGGGACGATGACGATGACAGCAAACCTTCAGGTATGAAGGAGATCAAGCAATCAACTACCGACCCGGAGAGCGGTTTCATGCATCGGGATGGCAAACCCAAGGGATTCTTCTATCTGGACCATCGCACGGTAGACAGTAAAGCCAACATCATTACGGATGTGTACGTAACGCCGGGGAACGTCAACGACGTTGACCCTTACATGAGTCGGCTCAAGACCCAAATTTCAAAGTTTGGATTTGAAACTGCGTATGTGGGATTGGACGCAGGATACAATACAAACCCGATATGCCGGGAGCTGTCTCGTATAGGCATTAAGGCGGCGATGGGCTACCGGCGGGGCTGTCAGCCCAAGGGTAAATACGGTAAGTATAAATTCAGGTATCTTCCGGAATGGGATGTGTACATTTGTCCGGAGCGGTGTTACATGAGTTACCGAACCACTACGTCAATGGGATACAGAGAGTATGCAGCCAGAGAAGACCGATGCAGCAACTGTCCGAGGCGGATCGAGTGTCTGGCAGAGAAACAAAAATTCAAAGTCCTTCGCCGCCATGTCTGGGAAGACTACAGGGATGAGATGTACGAATTCACTCATACAGAGCAAGGCAAGAAGATATATGCCCGGCGAAAAGAAACAATAGAGAGAAGCTTTGCGGATTCGAAAGAGCTTCACGGGTTACGTTATTGCCGAATGCGCGGACTTGTCAAGGTTTCCGAACAATGCCTGTTGACCGCAGCTGTTCAGAATATGAAGAAGATTGCCTTGTTGCTGGACGGGCGACTTTTGTCTCTTTTACGAAGACTATTCAGCGTCGTTATTCAGGCAGAACTTTGTTACTGTTAAACATACTACGCCCCGTTTTCTGCTGAAAACGGGGCGTTTGTCATTAACCTGGCAAGCGACTTTAGTCGCTTGTTTTTTATTACCCCGCAATTCATTTGATGAGTGTTCACTTAAATTTAAGCGCCACGCGGCCTCGCGATACTGTCGGATAGTATGATATAATGCAAACGAAATAAAACACGTAAGACGGGAGGGCAGGTCGATGAATATTGCGGTGCTGTCGGACATTCATGGGAACTACCGTGCGCTGCGGGCGGTCATGGATGACATGGAAACCGTCGGCGTAGACGACGTTATCGTACTGGGGGATATTCTGTTTCCCGGGGAAGGGCCACAAGACTGCTTTGACGCACTGAAGTTGCTGAAGCCCCTTGCGTGGGTGCGCGGCAATACCGATGATTGGCTGAACGAAATCGGCGAGGATTTTGTACCCTCCAACGACATAGAGAAGCGAGTATTCAACGATTATAAACGCTGCCGTCTGCTGATGACGGACGAAACCGCTGCGGCTGTGGCGGCGCTGCCAGAGAAGCAAACCATCGAGATTGCGGGGAAGAAGCTGCTGTGCGTCCACGGCGACGATGAGCATATCAACTGGCCCATCGGCATCATGCGCACGCAGGAGGATATTCAAAGCATCGCGGCGCGGATGGACGTCGACATATTGCTGTGCGGGCACACGCATTCCCCGTATGTCGCGACGCTGGATGGCAAACTGATTATCAATGCTGGCAGTGTGGGTAAACCCCAGGATGCGCCCGGCCCTTGTTGGTGTCTGCTGCGCTTTGGCGATACGTTTGAATACGGCTTCAGGAAATTAGCCGCGGTTTTGGAGTAAAGATGCTGAAGAAGAATGACGATATTGAGATCACCATTGACGACCTGATTGTAGAGGGAGCGGGCATCGGACGATATGAAGGCATGGCGGTGTTCGTGCCGCGCGCGCTGCCGGGGGAAACGGTGACGGCCCGTATCATTAAGGTAACCAAAAGCTACGCGGTGGGGCGGATGATGGCGCTGCACAAGGCTTCGCCCGAACGCGTTCAGCCCTTCTGCCCGGTATTCGAGCGGTGCGGCGGATGCACGCTGCAGCATATGTCCTATGCGGCACAGCTGGAATACAAACGTCGTTATGTACAGGCGTGCTTTAAGCGCATCGGCGGGCTGGACATCGATCTGCCCGAGATCGTTGCTTCGGATGATGAGCGGGCTTACCGCAATAAAGCCGCATTTCCCGTGGCAATGGCAGATGGCGAAATCAATGCAGGCTTCTTTGCGCCTCGCAGCCATCAGTTGGTCGTCGCAGATTGTGGCATACAGAGGGGTGCGCTCAACGCGGTCAAAAACGCGGTGGTGAATTGGGCAAGAGAAAATCATATCTCCGCTTACGATGAGGAGCGCGGGACAGGTACGCTGCGGCATATCGTGGTGCGGCAGGTATCGGACGGCAGTCTTATGGCGGGCATCGTGGTGCGCGGCCGGGTGGACGAGGCTTCTCTGATTGTGGCGCTAAAGGGTATCCCCAAGCTGAAAAGCATCGTTCTTAATATCAACAAAGAGAAAGGCAATGCAATCCTCGGCACGGAAAGCCGTGTGATATGGGGCGACTCGTATATCACGGAACAGTATGAAGACCTGAGCTTTCACGCAGGGTTGACGAGCTTTCTGCAGGTGAACCACGCTCAGTCTGTAAAGCTCTATGATGTCGCGCTGAACTATGCGGACATTTCTAAAAGGGACATTGTGTTTGACCTGTTCTGTGGCATTGGTACGATATCACTGCTGGCCGCCAAACGCGCGAAAAAGGTGCTGGGCATTGAGTATGTGCCGGAAGCGGTGGAGAATGCACAGGATAACGCGAAACTGAACAATATTACCAACGCGCAGTTCCTAGCGGGTGATGCGGGGGAGATGATCAGTGAAGGCATCCGCTCTATGGGCAAGCCAGATATCGTACTGCTCGACCCGCCGCGCAAGGGCTGCGACAAGGCACTGATCGATTCCATAATAAAAGCCGCACCGAAGAAGGTCGTCTATGTTTCGTGTGATCCCGCTACGCTTGCGCGGGACGCGGCAATCTTTGATGCAGGTGAGTACGAGGTGAAAGCGGTACAGGCGGTGGATATGTTTCCGCATACCACGCACGTGGAGTGCGTAATAGGAATGCAACGAAAAAGTACCTAGAAATCCTTAGTTTCAGGCATTCCTCAAAATTTGCAACCTTCACGATGGACGGTCGAGATTACAGAAACAAGGAATTAAGGAATGAAGTAGATGTTTCAGTGGTTTTGGGCGTCGAGTGCGTAGACATGTGATATGACCCCTCGCGCTATTAAAATTTGTAGACTTGCAAAGCGCATTTTTCCGTTACACAATGAAACCAAAGATATGCTTTGACAGGAGGGATACGCTATGAAGAATAAAAAAACAAGAATCTATCTGAGCGAAGTTGAATGGCAGATCGTTTTACATAGCCTGAATGACTATCGCAATAAGCTGATTCGGGAAAAAGGCTATTGCCCGGATGCGGTGAACGAGGTTCTGGCTAAGGTAATGAACGCCCGGACGAAAAGAATTAAAGTCGCATAAGCCCCTTCGCACATAGGCCGTCTGTTCTCTTTTGAGGATAGGCGGCTTTTATATATTCCTCCGTTACATAGCCGTCCGCTTCATCGTGGGTGGCTAAATCTATGAAAAGGAGGAAACCCTCAATGTCGGAAACCAAGGTGATCGCCATTGCCAACCAAAAGGGCGGTGTTGGAAAAACCACCACAGCGGCGAATCTCGGCATCGGCCTTGCCATGCTGGGGAAAAAGGTGCTGCTGGTGGACGCGGACCCCCAGGCAGATCTGACCACCTCTCTCGGCTGGCCGGATCAGGACAATCTACCCGTCACGCTTGCGGACCTTATGGAAAAGGTCATGAACGACGAACCCATCGCCCTAAAGGAAGGTGTACTGCACCACGACGAAGGCATAGACCTCATCCCGTCGGGCATCGAGCTTTCGGCCATGGAAATGACGCTGGTCAACGCCATGAGCCGGGAATTTACGCTGCGCACCTACCTTGAGGACATCAAGCGCGATTACGATTATGTCCTCATCGACTGTATGCCGTCGCTTGGGATGATAACCATCAACGCACTGGCGGCGGCGGACAGCGTTATCATTCCCGTTCAAGCCCACTACCTTCCAGCCAAGGGCATGACGCAGCTCATGCGCACCATCGGCAAGGTGCGAAAGCAAATCAATCCTCATCTGAAGGTGGAGGGTATTTTGATCACGCTGGCGGACATGCGCACCAACCTTGCCCGTACCACGGCGGACACGCTCAGGCAGGGCTACGGAAGTGTACTGAGGATTTTCAAAACGGAAATCCCCATCGGCGTCAAGGCCGCTGAAACCACCGCCGCAGGCAAGAGCATCTTTGCCTACGACAAAAACGGCAAGGTAGCCCAGGCGTATGCCGCGTTTGCAAAGGAGGTGGATTCAGGTGGCGAAAGAAATAAAGCTAAACCTGCCCTCAGTAGATGACCTGTTTTCCACGCAGGAGGAACGCGACGACGCGCAGCGCGAGAAGGTCATGCAGATACCGCTTGCCGAAATAAGCGGCTTTCCCAACCATCCCTTTAAGGTACGGATGGATGAGGCCATGCAGGAAATGGCACAGAGCGTCAAGGAATACGGCGTGCTGGTTCCCGCCTTGGTGCGCCCCAGAGAGGGCGGCGGGTATGAAATGGTGGCCGGACACCGGCGCAAGGCGGCAAGCGAGCTTGCGGGTGTTGAAGCCATTCCCTGTATCGTTCGCAGTCTAACCGACGATGAAGCCACAATCATCATGGTGGATAGCAACTTGCAGCGCGAACGCATCCTGCCTTCTGAAAAGGCGTTCGCGTATAAGATGAAGCTGGAAGCCATGAAACGGCAGGGGCAAAGGACGGACTTAACTTCTGTGCCAGTGGCACAGAAGTCCGAAAGAAAAACATCGCGCGAACTTGTCGGCGCGGTTGTCGGCGAAAGCCAAGACCAAGTTCGCCGATATATCCGCTTAACCGAGCTTGAGTCGCCTATACTCGACATGATTGACGAGGGGAAAATCGCGTTCCGGCCCGCCGTGGAAATCTCCTACCTGCCGAAAGAGCAGCAGAAAGCCCTGTTTGACACCATGGAGGGCGAGGACTGCACCCCGTCGTTGGCCCAGGCCATTAAGATGAAGCAGTTTTCGCAGGAGGGTCGGCTCAATGAGGACGTGATACTTTCCATCCTATCCGAGGAAAAGCCCAACCAGAAGGAACAATTTAAAATGCCCAGAGAGCGTATCAGCAAATATTTCCCACCGGGGACGCCCGCTCAGAAGATTGAGGATACCATTATCAAGGCATTGGAGCTGTACCGCAAGCGGCAGCGGGATATGGAACGCTGATCTTTCCGACAAGGGAGAAGTCTGCCAATTTTTTAGACCGGTGTATTGGTTCAGCGTTCCCCTCCCCACACCCCACCCCTGGAAAACCTGCCGTACCAGCCGAAAAAGGAAATATAGGCAGTAGAACTTAGGAGGTAATCAGAACATGAAGCTATTAAGAAACAAATTTGTCATCGGAACCTTGTGCATTGTGCTGGCGCTGGTGTTCGCTTTTGTTGCGTTGCCCGCGCTGACCGGAAGTGGAGAAAGTAAGACAGTGAGTGTCCTGCGCATGACACAGACTGTGAGTGAAGGGACACAGATCACCGCCGACATGCTGGAAATCGTCAGTGTACCAAAAAGTCTTGGGCAGAACGGCATCAGCGAACAATCGGAAGCTATTGGCCAGTATGCTGCTGCCAAGTTGTACGCCGGGGATTATCTTATGACCGAAAAGCTGACCGCCACGCTTGCGGAACACAATCTTTTTTCGGCAGGTACTGATAAAGACAAAATGGTGGTCTCCGTCACCCTGCCGTCGCTGGCCTCCGGTGTGTCCGGACGGCTGCTGCCCGGAGATATTGTGAGCGTCATCGCTATTCCGCAGGGCACCGTTAATCAAACGCTGGGCGTGGAACCGGGTGAAGCGCCGGAAACAGCGGTATCCGGCGCATATATCGATCCGGCGCTTGCACGTATTGAGGTGTGCATGGTCACGACGAGTACCGGTTCGGAAGCCAGCGTGGAAGCGCAGCCGGATGAGGATACAAAGAATACGTTGCCCGTTACCGTCTCCTTCTTCGTCACCGAGGAACAGGCGCTGAAGCTGGCCGAGCTGGAGCAGGCGGGCGCTATTCATCTTGCGTTCGTCGCCCGTGGAAACGCGGTTTCGGATTATGTGCCCGATAGCGTGCTGGTGGGAACGGAGGTGGACTGACATGGTTTTCGCCATATGGGGACGGGACGGCACAGGTAAAAGCGCGCTGGCCGACGCGTTGGGACGGTTTTTTTGCAAGCAAGGCATTACAGCCATCATCGACACCGATCTGACACAGCCGACACTTCCCGCACGGATAAACGGGAAGAAGCCCAGCGCTGAAACATCGCTCGGCAAAGCCATATCGGGCATGGGCGTGGATGACGCCGCCAGGTATTTGCACCAGCATCCCAAACTGAAACGACTTTTCTACGCAGGGCTGACTTCTCAGGACGAATACCTGTCCTACGAGCTGGGACTGGATGCGATCGACGCGGCATTGGACTTTAGGGAACGCTGCGCGGCGCTGGCGGATACGGTCATCCTTGATCTGTCGGGACAGCGCACAGACCCCTTCGTACCCGTCGCGCTGTCCGGTGCGGACAAGATCATTATCCCCATCACGCCGAACGTTCAGGGCGTGTGCTGGTTTAATGCCGTCAAGCCCTTCCTTGAAGCCATGAATGCAGCAGGCCGTGTGCTGCCCGTTGCGGCAATGGCGGACAGACAGCATGATCTGTCCGTCGTGGAGAAAGCGGCGGATATGCGGTTCATCGCGGCGCTGCCGTATGTAAGGGAACTCCGGCAAGACGGTGCGGATGCCGGCACGACGCCGGCCGCAACACGATACGCCAAACAGGTACAGAAAATATTCGTGATGCTACGGGAGGTGAAAGAATGAGTCGGACACTTCGGGAGCTGGCCTATGAAAAACAGAAAACCGTTACTCAGGAAAAGGACGCATACGAAGCCGTACTGGAGCAGGTGCGCACTGATATTTCAAAGGATCACGCGGAAACGCTTGCCAAGAGCGTCACTGAAAAATCCGCGTCGGAGGCCGTCAAGCGGCAAATTGGCGAGTATGTGACCACTCATCAGCTCCGCGTGGGCGGGATGTCCGCGCAGGCTCTGGCCGAAAGGCTGTATGGCGATATGGCGGGCTTCGGCTTTTTGGATAAATACATCGGTGATCCCAACGTCGAGGAAATCAACGGCAACTCATGGCGGGACATTGAGATCGTCACGCGCTCCGGCTGGCATAAAGCCCCGGAGCATTTTCTTTCCCCCCAGCATGCCGAGGACACCCTGCGCAAAATGGTGCGCCTGGGCGGTCTGGTGCTGGATGGTACGAACCCCATTGTGGATAGCTATATTACACAGGGCATCCGCATATCGGCCATGATCCCGCCTATCACCGACCGGCGTAGCGGTGCAGTATTCAGTATTCGCCGCCAGCGCATGGCAAAGATCACAAAACAGCAACTTGTGGAATGGCAGACGGCGACGACGGAAATGCTGGACTTTTTGGTTCTGTGCATAAACCACGGCGTCTCCGTGGGATTCGCCGGCAAAACCGGCTCAGGAAAGACAACGGATATTGCCTTTCTGCTGAATGCGGTGAACCAGAACAGCCGTATCTACACAATTGAGGAAACGCGCGAGCTGGACTTGTTCAGTGTGGACGATCAAGGCAACGCGCAGAACCGCGTCATCTACACCTGTATCCGTCCGTCAGATCTGCCGAACGCCGATGTGGACATGAACGACCTTTTAAGAAAAGCAATGCGGTTTAGCCCGGACATCATCGCGGTGGCCGAAATGCGCGGCGCGGAGGCTATGACTGCACAGGAGGCGGCCCGCACCGGACATGTCGTCGTGACCAGCCTGCACGCCAATTCCGCAAGAAAAGCGTATGGACGAATCTTCTCCATGTGCCAGATGTCGGGCACCAATATCTCCACGAATATCCTTATGGGCTTCGTAGCCGAGGCGTTTCCCGTCATGGTGTTCAAGCGCCAGTTCCCGGACGGTACACGCCGCATCATGGAGATCGTGGAAGCGACAGGCATTCGGGACGGCGCTGTGCAGGCCCATACGATTTATCGGTTTGAGGCCGAAACGGGCAAGTTTATGCAGGTGGGTGGCATCTCCGGTAGCCTTGCCGATACACTACTGGAAAACGGCGCGAGCGCGTCGGTCGTTGCCAAGCTTCAGGAGGTGCGGAAATGACCATCGTTCAAATACTCTGCGCCCTGCTGGCTATTGCGGGGCTTTTTTTGTTGCTGGGCGTCCGGGCTTCGGATATGGCGCGCCCGTTCGCAAAACCGTTCCAACGCCAGCGGGAACGAGCAAACCGAATACGGCGCATCACCGGCAAACCGAAGGGAAAACTGGCCGCGACAGTGGATGCCGCCAAGGCCATGCTTGCAGCGGCGGGCATGAACGAGCATATTGACGCTTACAAATGTGTGGCTGTCATACTGGCAATCGTGGGACTATTGATCGGCTTCGCGCTGGATAACGTTCTCGCCGGGTTGGTGCTGGCGGCTGGTCTGGGTTTCTCACCGCTGATCGTCATCCGTATCCGCACCGGAGACTATATCCGAAGTCTGAACGAGAAGCTGGAGAGCGCGATGGGAACCGTCACCAACGCCTATGTGGCGGGCGGTGATCTGATTGGTGCGGTGGAAAATAACCTGCACCTGCTTCCCGCTCCGCTTGACGGTGTGTTCCGGCAGTTTTATACCGAAACGCAGCTTATTGACTCGGACATCGTAAAAGCCCTGCGCCAGATGCGGGAGCGCATAGACAACCGCTATTGGCGGGATTGGTGCGACGTGCTGACCCAGTGCCAGCGCGACAGGCAGCTTCGGTTCGCCCTTCCCGGTATTGTTAGCCGCCTTGGTGAAATGCGCAGGGCGCAGATGGAAGCGGATACGGCGATACAAAAACAGCTTGGCGATTATATTATCACGGTCATGCTGGTGCTGGGCGCGCTCCCCCTGATGGGAGCCATGATGCCCGATTGGTATACCATGCTCACAGCAACGCCCGTAGGCAAGATCACCTTGGCTGTGGTGCTGGTCGCTGTACTGGCGACGGCCATATGGGTGGCGCGGTTGTACCGACCAATGGAAGGCGGTGAATCAAAATGACGCTGCTTTATCTCATTCCCGGCCTGTTGCTGGCCTTCGGATTATACCGCATGGCGCAGGCGGCGCTTTGCTTTCCTTCGGGAAAAAGCGCGGAAGCGGTGCGCAGCATCCCCGGCAAACGGGACATGTCCGAACGCTTGCAGGCCGCGCTGATGCCGCTGGCCCGGCTGATTGCCAAGCTCTTTCCCATGAGCGAATACCGGCAAAAACGGTTGGCAGCGGACTTTGCGCGGCTCCACATGAGCGAGACGCCGCAAGAATATGTGGGAGTGGCCATGACCAAATCCCTGATGATGGCCCTGATCGGCCTATTGTTTGTTCCCCTTGGCGTTCCCTGGCTGGCCCTGCTGACCGCCGTCGCTGCCGTTCTTGCCTACTTCCAACGGATGCAAACCGTCCGTAAACGTGTGGAAGCGCAAAATCGGGAGATTGAAGCGGAGCTGCCGCGCCTCGTCGAAACCATGAACTACACCTTGCAGGATAATCGCGACATGCTGACTTTTTTTGAAAAGTACCGCCGCGTGTCAGGTAAGGTGCTGGGCGTGGAGCTTGACCGGCTCATCACCGACATGCAGATCGGCAACCACGAAGCGGCGCTGCGTAATATGGACGCGCGGCTGGGCCTGCCATCCTTTTCCGCGCTGTGCGCGGTGCTGTGCGGCGTGTATCAGGGCGTCGATCAGCATATCAGCCTACTCGTTTTAGAACAGGACATGCGTACAAAGGAGCGCGAAACGCTGCGCCGGTTGATGGAAAAGCGCCCCGGACGCATCAAGATCGCCTCGTTCATTCTGACGGTGCTTATGATCCTCATGTTCATGGTGCCGCTCATTCTGCTTATCATTAACAATCTGCAAGCCGTAGGCTTTTAGCCCATCCGTCCGTTTGTTCCGGCAGCCGAAGGGAGGGCTGCTTTTTTATTGCCGCCGAACACAGACGGATTTTATATACACCCATACCCATCACCTCAAATTAATTATGAAAAGGAGAAATCATCATGCTGAAAGTCAAAAACACTATCCGTCGCTTTGTTTCCGAGAAGAAGGCCGAGGGTTTTCTTGATGTGGCTATGAAAATTTTGATTGTCGTTGTCATCGGCGCGGCGGTCCTTATCATCCTCAACGCCGCAGTGCCGAACCTGTTCTCCGGGCTGATCGAAAAGATCAGCGGCGAGCTGACCGGCATCAACGTACTGCCGTAAGCGCAAATCACAGATGGCGGAGGGGCTGCCGCACGGCGGCCCCTTTTCCATCAGAAAGGAACCGGTATGAAACGTAAATTTATCCGCGACCAGACCGCCGAGGGGTATATCGATGTGGCGATCACCATGCTCATCCTGTTTACCCTCATGGCCTCTCTTATGGCGCTGTTCCCAATATTCACCGCGCAGCAAAGCCTTAATCAGACCGCTAAATATATGGTGCGCACCGTAGAGCTGTACGGCAAAGCGGACGATGAGACGCTGCAATCCATAACGGAGAACGGGAATTTTATCACGCCCGACAACGTTGAAATAGAGACACAGTGGTATGATGCGGCAGAAAAAACCATCCAGCTTAAAACGCAGTTTACCATCACCGTATCGAAAACGGTGCCCATTGTCATCCTTCGCCCCGCGCTGGGTGAACCGCTGACCATCAATGTGCAGATTACGGCTTCCGCGCGTGGCATATCGGAGGTGTACTTCAAAAAATGAAACGCTTTTTTCAAGACACGCGCGGCAGCGCGATCCTATGGACGCTGTTCCTTATTCTCATCCTCTTTACGCTGTCCTTTGTCGTATACACAGGCACCACGATATACGCCAAGTACCAGACCTGCGAAACCGAACTGGAACGCGCGGCTCTTGTGACGGTGGACGCGGGGCTGCTCAACGCCAATGTGCGCGACCTGCAACTGGATGTTCCGGCAGACGCTGCCCAAACGCTGCTGGAGGAAAATCTGGCGGACGCTGGCTGGGCACGTGAGGACGGACGCTGGGTGAAATATGACGGCGACAAGCTGATTTATGCGTTTGAGGACACGCAGCTTTTGGTGCAGGAGAAAACCCTGCGGCTCGACGCGACGTTTGTCATGCTCTCCCCGTGGGAGTTTGGCAGCATATCTGAAATCCGCATCCCCATAACGGTACTCTCGTCAGTGCTGTATATCGAATAGAAGGGAGGCTCTTATGAAGCGGAAAAAGAAAATATTCCTATCTGTGACGGCGGGCATCATTGTGCTGGTAATGTTGCTGCTGCTAACCGCGTCGGCGCTGGCCGTCAGCATTGGTACCCGAAGCGTTACCGACATGTTTGATTACAATGGCGGAAGCGGATGGAAATCTCTGAGCGCACCCGAGCATTATGTTACCGGCAGCTCCCCTGAACAGGTGGCTTACTGCCTGCAACACAAAAATGACAGCCCGCACAATGCCCCGTACAGTGATTCGGATATTTTGGGTACGTATTCGTCCCTCGTACAAACAGGATTACGCATTATTTTGGAAAACGGGTATCCATATGCCACAGGTGGATTGACAGCAGCGGAAGCGCGATACGCCACGGCCAACGCGGTACGCTTCTGGCTCTCCGAAAACGGGGATAGCGGACAATATAACTTTACGAATTTAGGTGCCTATTCGGATTCTCAACTTCTCAGCTACGCGGCCGGCGGACAGATCGGCAGCAAAATCCGCGCGAATTCCGGGTACACCGATGTGCTGCAATTCTCGATAGAGCTGTTGATACAGGCGCGCTCGCAATCCCTGATGACGCACAGCGTCACCCTGACCACGCCGTCCATGTACATCAGCGGCAGCTACTTTGTCGGTACATCTACGGTATGGCTGACCAATATGAACGGCGGGTATGTGCTGAACACCTCCGGCCTGCCGTCCGGCTCCAGCGTGACAGGATATACAGGGCAATCCGGCGACACGCTGACAATACGAATTCCGGTCAGCGAAGCGAACGCCAACAGCGCTTTCAGCATATCCGCGACTGGCGAAGACAATCGGACGCGGAGCAATATGTTTGCGTATGCACCCAATTCCAGCAGCCTTCAGCGCGTGATCGTAGCGAAAAACGCCGAATACCACGACGCACAGACCGTATGGGCTTCTGTGATTACGCCGCAGATCTACGCAGACCTCACGGTGACAGCACTCAGTTCCAACACATCAAGCTACAATGCCGGAGACAGGATTACGGTAACAGCAATAGTGAAAAACCAAGGGTTACGCGGTACGGGCGGGTTCTATGTGTCGCTGACTTCTTCCGATCTCCCAACCCAATCCAACTACATTTCTTCGCTGGGCGCGGGCAGTTCAACGACTGTGACTTATAGCTATACCGCACCAATTTTGACATCCACGCGCGATGTGACCGTGACGGCAACAGCGGATTCCACTGGCGCTATTGCAGAAAGCAACGAGGGAAACAACACCCGCAGTACGACCTTCCGCGTCGTCGCTTTGCCCGACCTGATCGTGTCCGCATTGTCGGTCAATAAGACTGAATACAAGGCGGGCGACACCATAACAATAACGGCCACGATACGCAATCAGGGACAGAGCGGCGCGGGCGGCTTTTATGTGTCGCTGACTTCATCCGACCTCTCAACACAGACCAAATACGTGTCCTCGCTGGGTGCAGGCGGTTCAACGACCGTTACGTTCACTTATACCGCGCCAACATTTACATCCACGCGCAACGTGACCGTAACGGCAACGGCGGATTCCACCGGCATTGTCGCGGAGAGTAACGAGAGCAATAACACAAAAAGCGCAGCGTTCAGTGTGCTGGCGCTGCCCGATCTGACCATAATGTCCCTGACCGGTGACAAATCGTTATATGAAGCAGGCGAAACGGTCACGGTATCGGCCACGGTGAAAAACATTGGGCCAACGTCCGCAGGAGCTACGACCGTCTGGCTGACCGTACCGAATATAGGGACGTTCACTCAAAATCTACCCGCTTTGAGTGCGGGCGCAAGCCAAACGGTGACGTTTACATTTACAGCTCCCACAGCTTTAAGTCCGCAGTCCATCGCGGTTACGGCGTATGCCGATCCAGACAACAGGGTTGTGGAGAGTAACGAGAATAACAACAGCCGTTCGGCCACAATTTCTATCAACGCATTGCGGCCTGACGTGGAAATCGTAGATTCAACGATTACAAGCTGGTATGCGGGCAAGGAAGTCACGGTGTCGGCCACGGTACGCAACAACACGGCGCAGCCGGTGCCCTCCGTCGCCATCCGATTGACGATTAGCAGCGTGTCCTCCACACAAAGCATCCCCATCCCCGGTAACGGCAGCAACCTGGCGGTGTTCCGAATCACCGTACCGGCAGCCGGAAACTACACTATTAAGATCACCGCAGACCCGGATGGCAGCTTGGGCGAAACGGATGAGAGCAACAACGTCCTGACAAAAGATATTCAAGTCGTTAATGTCCCTGCTTTCACCGTGGCCGATCCCGACGATACGGCGATGGAGCAGAGGTACACGGCGTATGGGCTGAGCAGCCTGTCGGTTCCCGCGTCCTCCGCCTACCACACATGGCAGGAGGTTAGGCTGGAAAGCGGCAGCTATGTCACAAAAACCTACTATGCCCGCCTGACCACCACGTTTACCATATCGCCAGATAGTCGCATTGCTTATGCCGACAGGCCAAAAACGATGGAATCCGGCTTCGGGTTCAGAGTTTCCTGCACAACGACATTGACCACCAATTATGACCATCCCGAAAAACTGGTCGGCGCGCAAATGGTGTGGGTGCGTTGTCCTGAATCGGTATACGGGCAGTTAAGCGCATGGCAAAATGTTCGGGACGATCTGCAAGTCCAGACGGGAACAGCGGGAAACATGGCTGCCACATGGCAGCTTGCCGTCAATCCGTACTCGACAACCGGAAGCCGGTTGCATTACACGCCGCTTTGGTTCTCGGATGGAGCGTACACCGCGTGGGCGCAGGCATTCTACGCTTGGAGTCCCGTTGGACAGCTCTATGAACACAAGACCGATACGTTGACCATCTTGGGCGACATGTACGACCGGATCACCACAGTCAAGCGATAAACGTGTTATCCGAATGAATAGGAACCCAAAATATTTTTCAATACCCATTGACTTGGAGCTAACTCCAGGTGATACACTGTCCAATGACGAGTGAAGGAGAGTTGATACATGGAAAATAAAATACTGATCGCATATTTTTCTCGGCCAGACAACAACTATGTCAACGGCAAAATTATAAATCTTCCTGTTGGGAATACAGAAGTGGCGGCTAGAATAATTCAAGAAATGACGGGTGGGGTTCTCTTTAGAATCAATCAGGTGAACAAATATTCTGAAGACTACGATACCTGCACAGAAGAGGCGCAGCATGAGCTTCGCGCAAATGCCAGACCGGAACTGACTGAGAAACTTGACAGCATTGACGGCTTTGACACGATTATTCTCGGTTACCCTAATTGGTGGAGTACGATGCCCATGCCGGTTTGGACATTCCTTGAAAGCTATGATTTCAGCGGAAAAATAATTCTGCCCTTATGTACCCATGAGGGCAGCAGAATGGGGCGAAGTGAAAACGATATAAAGAAGCTTTGCCCGGAGGCAAAGTTACAGCAGGGATTGGCGATTCACGGCGGATCAGTCAAAAGCGCTGGAAAAGATATTGAAGCTTGGCTGAAAAAGAGCGGCTTTAGGTAATGATTTATATATATAAAACTGGCGACTGTCTATGGCAGAATAATAACAGGAGGCAAAAACAATGGACTATAAGGTTTTAAATAACGGTGTGAAAATGCCGGTACTCGGCTATGGAGTCTATCAAGTAAGCTCGGAAGAATGTGAGCGCTGTGTGTTGGATGCAATTTCTGTGGGATATCGTTCCATCGATACCGCGCAGGCTTATAACAACGAAGAAAGCGTTGGTAACGCTATAGAAAAATGCGGAGTGCCGCGTTCGGAATTATTCATCACCACCAAGGTTTGGATTTCAAACGGCGGCTATGAAAAAGCCAAGGCATCCATTGCGGAATCGCTGAAAAAGCTGAAAACCGATTATATTGACCTATTGCTGATCCACCAGCCGTTTAATGATTACTATGGAACCTACTGCGCAATGACGGAGGCTTACAAGGACGGAAAGGTTCGGGCTATAGGCGTTAGTAACTTCTATCCTGACCGCCTGATTGATTTTTGCCAGTTCCAAGAGGTTGTTCCGGCTGTTAATCAGGTGGAAACACATCCCTTCCAGCAACAGAAAGCCGCACACGAATTTATGAAAAAATACGGCGTGCAGCACGAGTCATGGGGGCCGTTTGCTGAGGGTAGGAAAGACATGTTCACCAATCCGATTGTTAAGTCAATTGGCGATAAATATGGGAAGTCGGTGGCTCAGGTGGTATTGCGTTTTCTTATTCAGAGCGATGTGGTGGTCATCCCGAAATCCAGCCATAAGGAGCGCATGATTGAAAATTTAAATGTGTTTGACTTTACCCTGACAGCCGAAGACATGAACGCTATCGCTGCCATGGATGAGAATGAAAGCGCGTTCTTCTCCCACTATGATCCCAAGACGGTGGAATTTCTGACAAGTTTGGGAAGGTAAAAGGAAGCGTATCATGTCAATCACAGAAAAAGCAAAACAGTATCATGAAAAGATGTTCCCCGGATATATTTCAAAATTCATTGAAACTGACCCGGAACTCATAGAGCTATTTGATAACTTTGCCTTCGATGAAGTTGTCAGTAACGATGACCTTGATGACCGTACCCGCTTTATGGCGATTCTGGCAGCGCTGCTGGGATGTCAGGGCACTGACGAATTCGCAACGATGCTGCCTGCCGCGCTGAATTTCGGCGTCACACCTGTTGAAGTCAAGGAAATTGTCTATCAGGCTGTGGCATACCTTGGCATCGGGCGCGTCTTTCCATTCTTGAACGCCACGAATGAAGCGCTGGAGGCGCTCGGTATAAAACTTCAGCTGGAAGGACAATCGACGACGACTACAGAAACCCGGCTTGAAGCCGGTATTCAGGCGCAGGTTGATATCTTCGGAGAAAATATGAAAGACTTTTGGAAATCTGGCCCGGAGGAAAGCCGCCATATCAACCGCTGGCTGGCCGCCAACTGTTTTGGTGACTACTACACGCGGCGCGGGCTAGATTACAAACATCGTGAAATGATCACATTTTGTTTCCTTGCAGCGCAGGGCGGCTGTGAACCGCAGCTCATCAGCCACGTCGCCGCAAACATGAAAATCGGAAACGATAAGGCGTTTCTGATCAGGGTGATTTCCCAATGTCTGCCGTATATCGGCTATCCTCGCAGCCTGAACGCACTGCGGTGTGTCAATGACGCCTGCATAAAGGAGTAATGAAAATGAACAACGAAAGAAAAGAGATTTTTAGAACGGGCGGCCCGCTGCCCGAAATGTATGCCAAATACTTCATCGGGCAAGCCTATTTGGAGCCGCTGACGGATAAGGGCGGCCCCATCGCCAACGTGACATTTGAGCCGGGATGCCGCAACAACTGGCATATTCACCATAAAGGTGGACAGATTTTGCTCTGCACGGAGGGCTGCGGCTGGTATCAGGCGTGGGAAGAAGAGCCGCAGGAGCTGCACCCCGGCGACGTCGTCAACATCCCGCCTGAGGTGAAGCATTGGCATGGAGCGGCGAAAGACAGCTGGTTTGCCCATCTTGCCGTGGAGGTTCCTGCCGAAGGCGTATCAAACGAATGGCTGGAGCCGGTGGATGACGAAGCTTACGGTAAGCTGAAATAGTTAGGAGGTATGCCATTGGATAGACCGTATATCATATGCCACATGGCGACATCGCTGGACGGAAAGGTTACAGGCGATTTTCTAGGGAAAAGTGAGTATAGCGGACTCATTGAGGATTACTATAGGATACACAGGGAATACGGTGCGGACGGTTTTCTGTGCGGCAGGGTGACGATGGAAAGCAGTTTTCCCCAGCCGCCTGTTTCTCAAGTTGACGATGGCTCATCTATCGCAAGGGAGGACTATGTCGCGGAAAAGGCTGCTTTTTATGCGGTTGCCATCGACCCAAACGGCAAGCTATGGTGGGGCAGCCGCACACTCTCGGACCCCGATGAAGGCTACGATGGCGCGCACATTATTGAGGTGCTCACGGAGAACGTTTCAGACGCGTTTTTAGCGCATTTACGGGACAAGGGCGTTTCCTATCTTTTCGGAGGAAAAACCGAGCTGAACCTTCGGCTTATTGCCCGTAAGCTAAAGAAGTGGTTCGCTATTGAGAAGCTGTTGCTAGAAGGCGGTGGCATTGTGAACGGTTCCTTTCTGCAAGAGGGGCTTATCGACGAACTCAGCCTAGTGGTGGTACCGGCGGCAGAACCATCGGAAAAGGCGGTTCCACTCTTTCAAACAGGCAGGTATCAAACTGGAGGCATGGTATCAACTTCTTTTCAGTTTAAAGAAGCAACAAAATTAGACCACGGCGGCCTTTGGCTGACCTATATTAAAAATTTTTAAAAGGAGTCATGAAAATGTACGATTTTATTTTTCAAAACACAACCAAGATTTATTTTGGTGAGAACCAGTTGGAACATTTGGGTGAGGAATTAAAGCAGTACGGAACCCGTGTGCTGCTGACATACGGGGGCGGTTCAATCAAAAAGATTGGGCTTTATGACAAGGTTGTGGAAAAACTGAAAAGAGCCGGTCTGACCGTTTTTGAGCTTTCCGGTATTGAACCCAACCCCCGTCACACAACGGTCAACAAGGGCGCGGATATCTGTAAGAAGGAAAAAATCGATGTGCTGCTGGCTGTAGGCGGCGGTTCGACCATTGACTGCACAAAGGTTATTTCTGCGGCTGCGTTCTACGATGGAGACAGTTGGGACCTCGTGACGCAAAAAGCTCCTGTTACTAAGGCTCTGCCGGTTTTTTCGGTTTTGACGCTTGCGGCTACCGGATCGGAAATGGATTCAGGCGGGGTCATCAGCAATCTGGATACCAACGAAAAATACGGTCTGCTGCACCCGCTGCTTCAGCCGAAGGCATCCTTCCTTGACCCGACAGTCACTTATTCCGTTGGGGTATTCCAGACAGCCTGCGGTGCGGCGGATATCATGTCGCACGTTTTTGACGTGTTTTACTTCACCAACTCGCCAAAAATGGATATGATAGACCGTGTCATGGAGGACGTGGTAAAAACTGTTGTCAAATATGCTCCTATTGCTGTTAAGGAACCGGATAACTATGAAGCGCGGGCCAACCTCATGTGGGCATCCTCTTGGGCGCTTAATGGATTTCTCCAAACCGGCGGTGGACAGGCAGCCAGCTGTCATATGATGGAGCATGAGCTTTCCGCTTATTACGACATCACCCATGGCCTGGGGCTGGCCATTCTTACGCCCCGATGGATGGAATATATCCTGGACGAAACGAATGCGCCTCAGTTCAAGAAATTCGGCGTCAATGTATTTGGGGTTGATGTGTCGCTTTCTGATATGGATGGTGCAAAACAGGCAATCAGCAGCCTGAGTGATTTCCTGTTTAAAACGCTGGGTCTGCAAAGCACTCTCGCCGAAATTGGAATTGACGATACCAATTTCAAAGCCATGGCAAAGAACGCTTGCGGCGGTGATATCATGCACGGGTATAAAACGCTGACGCCTAATGATGTGGAGAACATTTTTAGGATGTGTCTGTAAAGATAAAAAGTCATTTTGAAGTTGGCTGAAAAGGCCTATCAATAATCGAAGAGGAAACAAAATGGAATACTCAAAACTCGGAAATTCCGATCTTCAAGTTTCGCGTCTTTGTGTAGGTTGCATGAGCTTTGGTGATCCCGAAAGCAAATTTCATGCATGGACATTAAGCACCGAGGCGAGTGAGACGCTTGTCAAACGCGCTCTTGATCTGGGCGTCAATTTCTTTGACACAGCCAATATCTATTCAGCCGGTACCAGCGAGGAATATTTAGGCCGGGCAATCAAGAACAATGTTGCTCGGGATAAGGTAGTTATCGCAACTAAGGTTTATTTCAATGAGGGCAAGCTCTCAAAGGCCGCCATACTGCGTGAGATTGACGGCTCACTCAAAAGACTGGGCACCGATTATGTTGACCTTTATATCATTCACCGCTTCGATTACGATACTCCGATCGAGGAGACGATGGAGGCCCTGGACAGTCTCGTCAAGGAAGGTAAGGTGCGAGCCCTTGGCGCTTCCGCGATGTATGGTTACCAGTTTCATAACATGCAAATTGCCGCTGAACGGAACGGTTGGACGCCGTTTATCTCCATGCAGAACCACTATAACCTGCTTTATCGCGAGGACGAACGGGAATTGATTCCTATTTGCAGGCAACAAAATATCGCGCTTACTCCGTACAGCCCTCTTGCCGCTGGCAGGCTTTCACGTCTTGAGTGGAAGGCTGATACGAAACGCAGCCAGACCGATAAGACGGCCATTTCCAAATATGACAGCACACAGGAAACGGATTATGGAATTGTTCTTCGAGTACATGAACTTGCAGAGAAGTATGGCGTGACAATGACACAAATTTCTCTTGCATGGCAGTTTTTTAAAGGGATTACAGCCCCAATTATCGGCGCAACAAAGGCGGAATATTTTGACGATGCTGTAGGTGCATTCAATCTGAAGCTTGCTGACGAAGACATCGCCTACCTTGACGAACTGTATATTCCTCATAAAATTGTCAGTGCGCTATAAAGCTTAGTTGCAGATGAAGGTTTAATGATTAGCTTGAACTTTAATCTAATGAAGGAGCATAATAGATGAAGATAACCCAAGGAGATACGAAGAAGGATGACAATTGCTGAAGTTGTGAAAAAATATGGTTTGACTGCTGATACGCTGCGTTATTACGAGCGTATCGGGTTGTTGCCAGATGTACAACGTACACCCGGAGGTATCAGGGATTATTCTGAGGAAGACTGCCGCTGGATTGAGTTCATCAAGTGCATGCGTAACGCCGGTCTGCCGGTGGAAACGCTTATTGAATACGTCCGACTGTTTCAGATAGGCGATACATCTATTGAAGCAAGAAAGGCGCTTCTCATTGAGCAACGTGACGCTCTTGCCGAGCGGATTGCCGAGATGCAGGCCACATTGGAGCGGCTGAACATGAAAATAGAGCGGTATGAAAAGACGCTGATTCCGATAGAAAATGAACTGAAAAACAACAGATAAAAGCATTCGGTGTTAAAGAAACTGTTGACTGTGATTCGCAACATTTAAATCTGTATAAAAGGAATTTTATCATGAATATGATTTTTGGCATCCTGACGGATGCTTTTTTTATTTCCCTGCTCATATGGTGCGCGTGCACGGACATCCGCGCGCGCACCGTGCCCAACACAGCCATCATCCTGCTGCTGTTCCTAGGGCTGGCGCATACGGTGCTGATCGGACTGTCCAGCAGCGCATGGTGGCCCTATCCGGCAGGGCTGGTATGGGCTATCCCGTTCTTCATAGTCTGGTTAAAAGGCAGCATAGGCGCGGGTGACGTAAAGCTCCTTATGGGCATCGGGCTGTATCTCGGGCTGGCAGCCACCCTGATATCCTTTGCCCTTATGCTGCCAATGCTCATTGCTTGCATGATTCATTTCCTGCGAAAGCATGGAACACTCAGGCACGCCATTCCATTTGCGCCCGTTCTGGCTTTTGGCGCAGGGACCGCCGTGATAGCCGGATATCTGTATCCGTTCATACTGCTCTGAAAAAGGAGGTTACGTCGAATGGAACTCAAAGCGATTTTGGGAATTGCTCTGGTGGCGTTTATCGTGGGCGCTGCCATATGGCTGCGTTTGCGCAAGAGAAACAAATAGCCCGGCGATTCTCACGGGGCAGCTTCTTAGGCTGCCCTTTCTACATATCGAAACGAAAAGGAGGATTGCGTCATGACCTATCACTTGCTCAACCCAAGCCTTGCACGGCGTTATGGCGTACATGCGGCGCTGGTGGCAAAGTACATTTGGGATGAGATTTGGGCAAACGAGAGTGCCGGAAGATGCTCTTTTGAGGGCAAGACATGGATGCGGTCAAGCCAGATGATGTTCACCGCCATCATGCCATACCTGACAAAGAACATGGTACGCCGGGCGCTGGAGCGCCTGATGGAGCAGGGCGTGATTGCGCGCAGCGAATTTGGAGAAAATCCCTTTGACCGCACCTCATGGTACGCCTTTACGCAGTTTGGAGCGCTGATGATGCGGGAAAGCGAGGATTAAAAATGATGAACGATGAAAAGCGGTCGGCAGGCACATATGAAATCCTGTATGCGATCCACATTGGCGATAGGAAAATCGTGTTTGGCGAAAACCCGGATATGGGCGCGCCCACCCGGTACTTTGCGGGCTGGTGTGATAAGGGCGATTTTTATGAACGATACATCGGGGATGAAATCAGCGACTATCTGGAAGCCATGCGGATATTTGTAGACGGCCTTTCGGCGCAGATTGAAAAGGTGGAAAAGGAACGCGCCGCTGTGGCCGTACCCATGGCTCCCATTACCGCCGAGCAGTGTTACCCTAACGACCTGAGCCAGAACATTGAGGGTAAGGTTGTGGCGGTACGCGCCGGAGTGCTCAGAAGCGAGTATCAGACGGCGGATCGCCAGCTTGTGCTGGTGACGGGCGGCTTTGGTTCGCACGCGAACTCGCGCGGCAGCGCCGTGTTCTGCACCAATCTTTATTCTGGCAAGCATACCCGATGGGAACGGCGCGACATCCAGGGCGAGGTAAAGCCCGAGCATATCCCCGAGTGGGCAAAGGAGCGCCTTGCCGCATTACAGGCCGAAAAGCAAACGCCTGAAAAAAACAATGACAAGGAGAGATGAGTCATGGAAAAAGACATTATTTTTAGCGATACGTATGGGCGTGAGCTGTTTCGGATACCCGACGATAGCTGCATCCACGTCATTTCCTTTGACGGACAGAGAACCACAATCCCGTGCCGGTATATAAGCGCTCATGAAACCAACATCGGCGGCTGTATTTATGAGCGCGGCACCTTTGCCCAGGAGCAGGCGGAAAATGGCGCGGTGTTTGCGCCAAGCGATAAGCGCCCGGAGGACATCGGCATGTACGAAATCCACCAGATACGCAGCACGCGCCAAACCGACTACGCGTTCCGCTCCTTTGAGGAAGCGCGGCACGCCTTTCATCCGCTGGACTACACGCGGGCATACGCCGGGATGCTTGCGCCGGGCCAATCCTTGGAACACCTGTTTGCGCTGCACAATGCTGATGAGCGCCCTTTCGGGCGCAAGATGCGGTCCATGTCGGTAAGCGATGTGGTGGTCATCTTAAAGGATGGAGCCACCACCGCCCATTATGTGGATTCCTTCGGCTTTGCGCCCATGCCGCGATTTCTGGAGCCGGATACGCTCCCCGTTTCGCAGCGGCATACCATATCCGGCTATACCATTACGGTCAGCGTCCCGATTGGCGGTAAGGCATTTGTGCTGGCGGAGAACCCGCGCGCCGTTGAACCCTTTGTCACATGGCAGAGTAGCCGGGACAACAAGAGCTGCGAATGGGGCCACTATTATGACCGCCGCACGGACGCCGTGCGGGACCTGTACCGGCGCGTGAATCAGGAACGGGATTTTCAGCGTGATTTCCCACCGAAAAAGAAAGATTTGGAGAGGTGAACGATATGGACCTGAGCATCCGGGCCATGACGCCCGAGGAAATCAAATACAGCTATAGCCAGAGCCAGCAGCTCAGGATGCAGTGCGGCAGCATCGGACACCTGCGCGGGGATTTCGGCTCCAAGGGCTACGATTTTTACACAACCTGGGACGACCATAGTCCCCGGCTGAAAACAGAAGCCTTCAAATCAGAGATGGATGAGGTTATCAATGCCCTGCGCTCCGATGGGTATGGACTTTTGAAGGACCGCTACGCCATGGGCGAGTTCAAGCAGCGATATCCCGAAAGCGCCTTTACCGGCAATTACACCACCGAATACGGGTTTCGGGCGGACACTCAGGAGCACGCCTACCTGCTGCGCTGTAATCCGGTCCGGGGCGACTATAACTTCTACTGTTTTTGCTATCAGGCAAAGTGGCTGGACAGGAACATCGAGAAGGCCCGGCAGGGCATCCGCTTTATTGACCCGCACTACAAGGAGCTGTTCCGCGTCCCGGACGGCGGTAAGATCGTGGTAACGGCCGCCTGGGGCGAGAAGATGGAGCGCGCCTGCCGGTATATCGACGACACGCATGTGGAGGTGGGAAAAGAGCTGTACCACATCTGCCAGTTTGCCGAAATCATGGAGAAAAACGGCGCGTCATATGAGCCGGTACAACCGTCTCCGCCGCCAAACGAAAAAATGAACAGAAATGATTTTAATCATAAAATGACCGTATTGCTTTCCAATATAGATTTAGGGGCCATGAAAGCCCTACAAACTTATGCGACGGAATTAAACAGGGATGGCACATGCTCCGAAGCTGACTTTTTCAAACAAATGTACGTTGAGTTGAGTTTAGTGAAGAAGCATTATGGCAATGAAATTGCTCTGCAGCTATTTAATTTGTCAAAAACTAATTGCTTGAATCCGTTTGAAGTACGCGGAGCAGCTAATTTACTCCGTGATGGCGTGAAACTGGAAGAGATATTTCAGATGTGCATGGATGGTAAATGTGACCGGACAGAAGCTGAATGGCAGGAATCAAAAAATGCAATGAAAGCGTTTGAGACAACTGTCCGTTCTGAAAACAGCAATGCGTCCCGCAAGCACAAGCCGGAAAAGAAAGATTACGAAAGGTAGGTGCGGGCATATGGAAGCAAAGCACATGATATGGAGCGATATCGCTCTCGATTATGAGGATTGGCGCGGCGATCTGGAAGCGGAGCACCCGGACATGAGCGAGGACGAGCGCATGGTCCTCATGCACGAAATTAATGCCGACTACCTGGACGATGAGAGGATGAACCTCGATATCCAGATGCCCCGTGAAATCCTCATCTTCGCTGATTTGGGGCTTTGGAACGGGCGCTTTTCAGGGTACAAGGTTGTAGAAAGCGGCAACGTAAAGGATTGCCTGTTTTCCGACTGTGACTATAACGAGTGGTATGTGGATGCAAAGGGCGATATGCGCTGCAAAGCTATCCATCATGATGGCACGAATTACTATCTTTACCGCGCTGTCAGAGAAAATGCCACTGATGAACAGGTGGAACGCCTGAAGGACCTTGTTTACCATGGGCGTGCCACACGCTGGGATATTGAACGCGTCACCGAACGCCTGGGAGATAAAATCGGTGATGTATACGGCTGGACCTTTCAAAAGGCTCAGCGTGAAACAGCATATGAACGATAGGAGGTGCCGCAGATGGCGCGAAAATATGAGCTGATTACCGAGCTGTATCATCAAACGCTGGAGGAAATCACATCCTCGCAGGGGGCGTGGCGGGCCTTCTTGCGCAGCGCCTGCTGCAACTATAAATGCCGGTTCGATGAGCAGGTGTTGATTTACGCGCAGCGCCCGGATGCCAGGGCTGTGCTGGAGCTGGAGGACTGGAACAAAAAGCTCGGGCGTTGGGTCAACCGTGGCGCGACCGGTATCGCCGTGTTCGACGACATCCACACTGGCCGTTCCCGGCTCAAGCACTATTTCGATATTTCCGACACCCACGCCGGACGCTTCTCCCGCCCGGTACCCATATGGGAGATGCAGGAACGGTATGAGGAGGAGGTTATTGAAGCGCTGGAAGGCTCCTTCGGCGCGGTACAGGACAACGGGTCCTTGGAAAGTACGCTGCTGCAAATCGTTCACAATGTTGTGGAGGACAATGAACAGGACTATTTCCGTGAGCTGATGGTCTGTCGCGAGAATAGCTATCTGGAGGATTTGGACGAATTCAATGTGGAGGTGTATTTCAGGCAGGCGCTGGAAGCCTCCGTGTCATATATGCTGCTGGAGCGGTGTTTTGACGGCGCTGCCGACCAGTACGCCGGACTTGTGGATTTTTCATCTCTCTTCAATTTCAATACCAGTGAAACCGTGAACGCCCTGGGTATCGCCACCAGCGATATGGCGGAAATGGTGCTCAAGGAAATTGCCCTGACCGTCCGCAACATCCAGAAACGGGAACGCCAGCAGAATCACACAGTTGATAAACCGCAGGAGGCCGGTTATCCTGTAA
>JAEWTL010000019.1 GCA_023459495.1 Bacillota bacterium
AGTCGGCGTGCCCCGGGCAGTCTACGTGTGCGTAGTGACGGGTCGGGGTGTCGTATTCAACGTGAGAAGTGTTGATGGTGATACCACGAGCTTTTTCTTCCGGCGCGTTATCGATCTGGTCGAATGCACGAGCAGCACCGCCGTAGGTTTTAGCCAGTACGGTGGTGATTGCAGCGGTCAGAGTAGTTTTACCGTGGTCAACGTGGCCGATAGTACCAACGTTAACGTGCGGTTTTGTACGTTCAAATTTTTCTTTAGACACGGCTATATTCCTTACTATAGTGCTCTCCCCTTCAGGAGAGAGCACGGGACTTTGGTATTAACCCTTAGGCTTATTTACCACGGGCTTCAATTACGGCCTGAGCAACGTTACTCGGCGCTTCATCATACTTCAGGAATTCCATAGTGTATGATGCACGACCTTTGGTCAGAGAACGCAGCTGAGTTGCGTATCCGAACATTTCAGACAGCGGTACTTCAGCGTGGATCTTAACGCCAGTAACTTCAGATTCCTGACCTTTGAGCATACCACGACGACGGCTCAAGTCACCGATAACGTCACCGGTGTTCTCTTCCGGAGTTTCTACTTCAACCTTCATGATCGGCTCAAGCAGAACTGGTTTCGCTTTCTTAAAGCCTTCTTTAAAGGCGATAGAAGCAGCCAGTTTAAACGCCAGTTCAGAGGAGTCAACGTCATGGTAAGAACCGAAGTGCAGACGAATACCCATGTCTACTACCGGGTAGCCTGCCAGCGGACCTGCTTTCAGCTGTTCCTGGATACCTTTATCAACGGCCGGGATGTATTCGCCAGGGATTACACCACCTTTAATGTCGTTGATGAACTCGTAGCCTTTCGGGTTTGAACCCGGCTCCAGCGGGTACATGTCGATAACAACATGACCATACTGACCACGACCACCAGACTGTTTCGCGTGTTTACCTTCAACATCGGTAACTTTCTGGCGGATAGTTTCACGGTAAGCAACCTGCGGTTTACCTACGTTCGCTTCAACGTTGAATTCACGCTTCATACGGTCAACGATGATGTCGAGGTGCAGTTCGCCCATACCCGCGATGATGGTCTGGTTAGATTCTTCGTCAGTCCATACACGGAAAGACGGGTCTTCTTTAGCCAGACGGCCCAGAGCCAGACCCATTTTTTCCTGGTCAGCTTTGGTTTTCGGTTCAACTGCGATGGAGATTACCGGCTCAGGGAATTCCATACGTTCCAGAATGATCGGCGCATCCGGGTCACACAGGGTGTCACCAGTGGTTACGTCTTTCAGACCGATAGCAGCAGCGATGTCGCCCGCGCGAACTTCTTTGATCTCTTCACGTTTGTTAGCGTGCATCTGAACGATACGACCGAAACGCTCACGTGCAGCTTTCACGGAGTTCAGTACGGTATCACCAGAGTTAACCACACCGGAGTAAACACGGAAGAAGGTCAGGTTACCAACAAACGGGTCGGTAGCGATTTTGAACGCCAGTGCAGAGAACGGCTCGTCATCACTTGCGTGACGTTCAGCCGGAGTGTCTTTACCGTCGTCCAGGATACCGTTGATCGCAGGTACGTCAACCGGGGATGGCAGGTAATCGATTACCGCATCCAGCATCGCCTGAACACCTTTGTTCTTGAACGCAGAACCACAGGTTACCAGGATGATTTCGTTGTTCAGAACGCGCTGACGCAGAGCACCTTTGATTTCTGCTTCAGTCAGTTCTTCACCACCCAGGTATTTTTCCATCAGCTCTTCAGAAGCTTCAGCTGCGGATTCGATCAGGTTCTGGTGCCATTCGTTAGCCAGTTCAACCATGTCTGCCGGGATATCTTCGTATTCGAAGGTTACGCCCTGGTCAGCGTCGTTCCAGTTGATAGCTTTCATTTTCACCAGGTCAACAACACCGGTGAAATGTTCTTCAGCACCAATCGCCAGCTGCAGCGGAACCGGGTTCGCGCCCAGACGGGTTTTGATCTGGTTAACAACTTTCAGGAAGTTCGCACCCATGCGGTCCATTTTGTTAACGAACGCAATGCGCGGAACTTTATATTTGTTTGCCTGACGCCATACGGTTTCAGACTGCGGCTGAACACCACCAACTGCGCAGTAAACCATTACCGCACCATCGAGAACACGCATGGAACGTTCTACTTCGATTGTGAAGTCAACGTGCCCCGGGGTGTCGATGATGTTGATGCGATGCGGCTCATACTGCTTAGCCATACCAGACCAGAATGCAGTAGTCGCAGCGGAAGTGATGGTAATACCACGTTCCTGCTCCTGCTCCATCCAGTCCATGGTTGCAGCGCCGTCATGAACTTCACCGATTTTATGGTTTACACCGGTGTAGAACAGAATACGTTCGGTAGTAGTGGTTTTACCGGCGTCGATGTGCGCACTGATACCGATGTTACGGTAGCGTGCGATGGGTGTTGTACGAGCCATTTGTTTCCTCGTTTATCTTTTAGGCGTTCAATTTAAGTAGCCCAAAGCGGGCTGCTTACTGGAAGCGCCCGCCTGGTGACTAAAACTCCGAAGGGATTACCAACGGTAGTGTGCGAACGCCTTGTTGGCTTCGGCCATACGGTGAACGTCTTCACGTTTCTTAACTGCAGTACCTTTGTTTTCTGCAGCATCAGAAAGTTCGTTCGCCAGGCGCAGAGCCATGGATTTATCACCGCGTTTACGAGCAGCTTCAACGATCCAACGCATTGCCAGAGCATTACGACGAACCGGACGGACTTCAACTGGTACCTGATAAGTAGAACCACCAACGCGGCGAGACTTAACTTCTACAGTCGGGCGCACGTTTTCGAGAGCTACTTCGAATGCTTCCAGTTCAGATTTACCAGAGCGCTGAGCCAGGGTCTCCAGCGCGCTGTATACGATAGATTCAGCAGTAGATTTTTTACCATCTACCATCAGGATATTTACAAATTTAGCCAGCAGTTCTGATCCGAACTTCGGATCCGGCAGAATTTTACGCTGACCAATGACGCGACGACGTGGCATGGAAATACTCCGTTGTTAATTCAGGATTGTCCAAAACTCTACGAGTTTAGTTTGACATTTAAGTTAAAACGTTTGGCCTTACTTAACGGAGAACCATTAAGCCTTAGGACGCTTCACGCCATACTTGGAACGAGCCTGCTTACGGTCTTTAACGCCGGAGCAGTCAAGCGCACCACGTACGGTGTGGTAACGAACACCCGGGAGGTCTTTAACACGACCGCCACGGATCAGGATCACGGAGTGCTCCTGCAGGTTGTGACCTTCACCACCGATGTAGGAAGTCACTTCGAAACCGTTAGTCAGACGAACACGGCATACTTTACGCAGCGCGGAGTTCGGTTTTTTAGGAGTGGTAGTATATACACGAGTACATACGCCACGTTTTTGCGGGCATGCTTCCAGCGCAGGCACGTTGCTTTTCGCAACTTTGCGAGCACGTGGTTTGCGTACCAGCTGGTTAACTGTTGCCATTAAATAGCTCCTGGTTTTAGCTTTTGCTTCGTAAACACGTAATAAAACGTCCTCACACAATATGAGGACGCCGAATTTTAGGGCGATGCCGAAAAGGTGTCAAGAAATATACAACGATCCCGCCATCACCAGGCCATCTGGCTGGAGTGCTTAACCGTAAGTCTGACGAAATCAGTATAGTCAATGGGAATGATGTCGTTCGAAATTTGACCAGTCAAACCGCGGGCAATAAGGTCTTCGTTCAGGGCATAGACCTTAATGGGGGCATTACGCAGACTTTCAAGGTAGCGGTTACCGTCAACTGCGGCAGTTACGCCATCTTGCAATAATAGCAGTTCGTCTCCTTCACTGAGCAGACGCAGCAGCGCAGCAAAATCCGTCAGCCAGGGTGAGCGATGTAATGTGTGCAGCATAAACGCCTCAAAACCTCAAAATAACATCGTAGTTGGCGAGTTCGCGGCGTAAGGCATCTGCTTCGAGCGGCGTGGCTTCGACAACAAAGGGTGTCTGCGGATCTAACCCGCGTTCGCGCAGTGAAGCCGCACAAACCCAGCACTGTTCAATGTCGTACAGACCCAACAATTTAAAAGTGGCAATGTAATCACGCGCCAGCACTGCATCGGGCTTTTGTCCTGGCAGCAGCTGAAAAACGCCATCAGCAATAAAGAAGACACCCAGATCGTCAGTTAATGCGGAAGTTGCCAGTAAAGCATCTAAACCTTCCCGGCCTGCGGCTGTACCATGAGGTGCAGTAGAAAAAACAAACGCAATTCGTTTCATCAGAACTGTACCACCCTGTCACAGGTCAGCGAGGCTTCCGCCAGCGCCCCAAGTCCGCTTAAGGTAAATCCCTGCTGAAGGTTTGACGAAGCCAGCCCCAGTCTTCCGGCCTCCGTTTCATCAACAACGCCACGGCGTAATGCTGCCGCTACGCAGATATTCAGCGCCACACCATGTTGCGCATTCAGTTGTCGCCAGGCCCGTACGAGGTCAAATTCGTCACTTGCCGGAGAGGTCAATTGGTTGGCGTTATAGACCCCTTCCCGATAGAAAAAGACGCTGCTTAACTCATGACCTTCTGCTATCAGCGCCTGCGCAAACTGAAAAGCACTACTCGCCTGTTGCGTACCGTATGCTGGCCCGGTCACCACGATGGCAAAACGCATTACTTATCTTGCCCCTGGAAATCACCGCTCTTGAACTGGCGGATGTAGAGATAGACAGTGTGTTTGGAGATGTTCAGGCGGTCAGCAACCTGGTTGATCGC
>JAEWTL010000020.1 GCA_023459495.1 Bacillota bacterium
ATATAGAATAGTCCATTATTTAATTATTTAATGAAAAATTATGATATTTCTAAACATATAGCTGACCTAAAGATATTAATAAAAGAAATGAAGTAGAAGAAGAAAACTGACAAAGATTATGATGGAGATAATTTTTCAAAAGTTTGGCAAATAAATCATGCTTTAGGTGGTACAATTACAGAGTATTTAGAGAATATTGCAAGCCAAGAACTTGGTAGAAGCTTAAAAGGAAAAGGTTTTAAAGTTTCTGCTACTCATGTAGGACAACATAAAAAGAAGGCAGATAATGATTTTTTAATTTGGCAAGGCGAAATGGATGAAGCCCAATTATAGAAAATCCTTGATAAAGCTTATTCTACTGGTAATGATTTTATAAGTAATGATAAAGCTATATCGGAATTAGATAAAATACTTGGTTCGCTTTCTTCTATAAAAGAAGGCTATCATTTATATATTTCTGATAAGGATTATCTCTTACGGTCAATTAATGATCAAGATTATCGTGGTATGTCTGCGGGCGACCCTATGACATTAGGAACTTATCGTAAATTAACTCAATCAGATGATGAATTTATTACAGCAATTATGAATACGATTAATGGAGCTTATGGTGATGACTTGACTGAAGTGGTAAAGAGTCATATTGCAACTGATATAGCTAATTTTGCTTTTGATGGCGTAAGAATTAATGATAGCAAAAGTTCTGGTAATGTTAAAGCAGTGCATATTTTTTATTTAAGTGGATATTATGTCCCATTATCTTCTATGCTATTTAAATTAGCAGATGCTTTTGAATCAGCCGATGTTAATCAGTATAAATCATATGCAAATATTCAATTATCTAAACCAGCAAATATTATGTATCCTTTAGAGCACCCGCTTATTGACGGTGATTATAAAAAATATACTCGTTAGATGTGGCATGAGCAGGCAATTAATGCTTTAGATACAATTAAAATTGAAGCTTATTTTATGAAGTCAATAAGAGAATATATTAGTGAACTTATTAATATATAAATTTGATTTTTTGCTAAAATTATGATATAATTATTATAGAAAAAGGAAAGGTGATTTAATGGCAAATTTAGTTCAATTACGCCGTGGTCAGACTATTCCAGAGGACGGAGCTTTATAGCCCTATGAATTGGGTTATCGTTTAGTTGTAGATAAATCAGAATCTGATTTACTTCATCATAACGACCGTGAATTTTATATTGGTGAAAAAAATTTAGACAAAGAAACCGCGGAAGAAACGCCAATTCAATCGAAACGAATTGATTTATCTTATTTTAATTCTGATGTGCCTTGTGTTTATATTTACAACAAAGGTGTTTTTTCGGAAGAATCAAATATTCTGCCCATTGGGTCATTAATAATTGAGGTGGAAACGAATGAGTCTGGAACAGTTTAATACGGTAGAAGCGACTGATTTTATTGGGAGTGGAGATCAAGAGATTTTAGGTTTACTTACACAACTTAATCAGCAATTAACAGCAATTGGAGTGGCAAATATCGAAAATGAAGGAGAAATTGCAGAAAATTTAACTGTAAAAGCTAATCTCCCGCAAAAAATTTTTGAAGCAATTAAAAATAATTTTTCACTTAATTATTTAGGTTCCGAGATTAGCTTAGCTGATATTGAAGGAAAATTAACACAAGGAAAAACAATTGAAGTAATTAACTCCTTAAAGAAATTATCTGACCAATTAACTTGGATTAGTGAAAATCGTAATATTCATGGAGTTGAAACTTGCAAAGAAAATTGTGTTGCAGGCTGTTCAGGAGATTGTAAATCGACTTGTGGCGATAAATGCACTGGAAGCTGTTCAGGTTCTTGTTCTGGTAAATGCGGTGGGCAGTGCTCAAATAATTGTAGCGGAAGTTGTGGTGATAGTTGTTCAAACAATTGTGACATATGGTGCAGTAATAGTTGCGGACAAAGTTGTGAGGGTAGTTGTTCAGATAGCTGTAAAAATGGTTGTCAAGGGAGCGCAAAATGCACTTCTTGTCGTGATACCGCTTGTGCTAGCTCTTGTTCTGGAGGTTGCAAGGAAACTTGCTCCAAAGCTTGTGCTAATGCTTGTCAAGGGAGTTGCACAGGACTTGCGAAATACCCAATTGATCAGCCAGTTTAATGATTGTGAAAGGAGATTAATTAAAATGTATCAGCTAATTAAATCAATTTTTCAAAAATATACCCATAATAAAATTATTTCAACCGATGATTTTAACGACGATATAAAAGAAGCTCAAGAATCATTTAATGAAATTGAACAAACTACTAATCAAGTAATTATCAATAAGGACATTTTAATTGCTTTCTGTTGTTTTGGAAAATTTAAATATACAAATAAAGAAGATTTGAATAAAATAATTGAATACCTAAAAAAAATTGTAGAAATTCCTACAAATCAAACGACAATAATGTGGCTATGTCAATTTGAACTGCGAAGACAGCTTTTATCATATTTATCAGAATATAATTTAATGTTTGATAATGATACAACTTATTTAGATATAGAGCGCGAGTTACTAAAAAGTATAGCTAATGACAAATCTAATTTTGAACAAGTAAAAACTATTTATGGAATAAAGGAGAGATAAAATGGAACCTATTAAAATTAAACTTACTGATGAAGAATGCCGTAAAGTTGAAAAAGAATTTTTTGAATATCAAGCTATAAAAGATATTCTCACCTTTATTAATTCTCAGGACTCCATTAATATTGGAGCATTGAAGGTGTATATGGCAGAAGCTGAGGAAAGATTTACTGAACTTGAAAGAGCAAAGCGAGAAGTATCCAAGGCAAGTTGTCCGCCAGAACTTGAAGGAAAAGATTATGATTATGAATTTAATTTTAATAATCAGGAAATCATTTTTTATGAGGTAAAATAAAATGAAATTGGGTTGGAATAATGAATATTCAGAATATATTCATGCACTTTACCCAAACCCCAAATTAAAAACTCGCTCAATTACTTTTCAAATTACCGATAGTTGCAATTTAAAGTGTTCTTACTGTTTAACAGGAGATACAACGATTTTAATGAGCGATTTTAGTTATAAAGAAATTAGAGATATAAAGGTTGGAGACAATGTTATGGGCTTCAACCTTTCTTTAATAAATGGGGATTGGAAATTAATTCAACAATTAGCATTAGTTAAGACTTGTTTTAAAAGAGAAGTCAATAGTCTTTATCATTTAACTACTGCTGATGGTCATGTAATGAAAATTACAGGTAATCATCGTGTTTTAATAAGTCGAGACGCGGGCGGCACATATCAATGGGAAGAAGTTAGTAAATGCGAACCTTATAAAACTTATATGATTTATTATGGAGCTTCTACTCCTTCTCCAATGGGCGTTTTGATTACTGGATTAAAAAAAGTAAAAGGTAATTTTACTGTTTATAATATTGAAACAGATACGGGAAACTATTTTGCAAATAATTTAGCAGTTCATAATTGTTATCAAATTAACAAAAAAACTAATATGATGACAAAAGAGACCGCCCGCGCTTGTGTTGATTTATTATTTGACTTGTGGGATAAAAATGATCCAGACTCTATCATTAATCACTCAACAAAAGCCCTTATTTTAGATTACATTGGTGGTGAGCCTCTATTAAATGTGCCAATAATGGATTTTATCAATTCTTATTTCATGGAACGCTGTATTGAGCTTCATCACCCATGGGGACTTACTTGGCGAGCGTCAATATGTTCTAATGGATTAAATTATTTTAATCAAGACTTTCAGGACTACTTAAAAAAATGGGGACATAAAACTTCTTTCTCAATTACTTTAGATGGCCCGCAAGAAATTCATGATGAGTGTCGAAAAGATCATAATGGAAAGGGAAGTTTCGCACGAGCTTATGCTGCAAGTGTAGCTCATAAAGCAAAATATGGTGATAAATCTTTATCAACTAAAATAACTTTAGCCCCAGAAAATATAAATAAAATGGGAAATATTTTAGATTTCTTTTTAAAAGAAAATTATTATGAAATTAATGGTAATCCAGCTTTTGAGCCTAAATGGACTTATGAACACGCCCGCATTTATTATGATAATTTAAAAAAATTTGCAGATAGATTGTTAAATGAAGATAGAGAAATTCATACTAATTTCTTTTTGAATTTCATCGGCAAACCAATCCCATCTTTTGACCTTCAAAATAATTGTGGCGGGCAAGGTGAAATGTTGGCTTTTGATACACAAGGAATTGCTTATCCTTGTTTGCGTTTTATGCCCAGCTCTTTGGGAGATAGTGTGCCACCGCTTATAATTGGAAGTGCGCAAGAAGGGCTTTATTCAACTAAAGAACAGCAATTGATTAGAGAAATGTTGAAAAAAGTTAATCGTCGGACAAAAAGTTCTGATGAATGTTTTAATTGTCCAATTGCTTCTGGTTGTATGGATTGTGCTGGCTGGAATTATCAGGAGAACGGGACAGTTGATAGCCGTTCTACTAATATTTGCCCAATGCATAAGGCACGTGTTATTGCAAACTGTTATTATTGGAATATGAAAGAAGAGGGCTCTTTTCCGTTAAACTTATCTGATGAAGAATCGTTAAAAATAGTGTCGCCCGCGGAGTTATCCATACTAAAAGCCTTATCTACAAAAAAAGAAATTTGATTTTTTATTTAAAATATGATATAATTATTATAGAAAAAAGAAAAGGAGCGATTTCAATGGAATGGTATCACATTAAAATTAAATGGTGGTTTGGCGTTGGTGAACTTCATTACACTCATTGTGTAATTCCCGCAAAATCTTATGGAGAGGCCCTTGATGAAGTTTTGAAAGACTATGGGCACGAAGATATTGCAGAAATTAAAATGTGGCAAGATGAAGACTATGATATGCATGGTTTCACACTGGATGAAGGAGAAGGAGAAGGAGACGAATAAAAATGAGTAAATATTTTGTAGAAGTTAAATTTAAAGGAAATGATAAATCTTATCTATATATGATAAATGATAATGTTCATTTTGAAGCAGATAAATATTATATGATTGAAACAGCAGAAGGAGATAAATATACTACTCCTGTTTATTTGTTTTCTCGTTCTAAAAATAAGCCAAAAAAAGATATTCAGTGCAAAACCATTGTAAAAGCAACTCCTATAGAAAGCCCCAAAAGTTCAAAAATTGTAAGCTTCAAAAAAGTTGTTTATAATGATACTGCTCGCACTACTACAATTTGGTGGAATGACTATGACTTTACTACCGTTAAAGCAACTGATGGTGATGCATATAGCCGTGAGGCGGGCTTTGCTCTTTGCGTTCTTAAAAGACAGCTCGGCAATAGGGAATTTGCAGATACAATGAATGCTTATTGTGGCAATAATCAGAATTATTATTTCTCCAAAAAAGCAGAGAAAGAAAGAACTGAAAGAAAAGAAGCGATTAAACAGAAAGAGAATGAACAGACGGTATCTGTTACAAGCAGTTCTCTAAAATTTTAGAATGAATTGAGTATAGATAATAAAAATCTGTGGATAGCTAATCTTTGGTAAAAAAAAGAAAGAAGGTAATAAAATGGAACTGATTAAATTCATTAAAAAAAATCCCGATTGGGAAACTAAATTAACGGCTGACCCTTACAATCTGAAAATTCGTAAAAAAGACCAGTTTGTTCTGTTTTATTACAATCAGCTTTCTTCTGACTTTACGAATGAAATTGTAAAAGAATGCCGTGGAGTTATTCTTGACTCCACGGACTGGACTGTTGCCCGCTATGCCTTCAAAAAATTTTTTAATGCGGACGAACCTAATTGCGATGTTAAAATTGATTGGGCGTCTGCAGTTGTATCCGAAAAAATTGACGGGTCACTCGTTTCTGCATGGTGGGATAAATATCAGAGAAAATGGCGTTGGGCAACTTCTAAAACTATTGATGCGGAGGATGCTCCTCTTCCTGAAGATGTAAATTGTCCTTTCAAAAACTATCAAGAACTTATCAATTATGCGATGCGTCAGCAAGGATATAAAGAACAGAATTTTTGCCGTTCTTTTACTTATAATTTTGAACTTGTCTCTCCTTATACTCGTGTTGTAATTGAATATCCTAAACCGCAACTTTATTTTTTGTGTTCTGTTGAAAATGCAACTCTTGCTGAAATTCCGTCTTGGAATTATCCATCTGATATACTTAAACCAGAAGTAAAAAAGCTTTCTTCCTATGAAGAGTGTGAGCGGGCGGCGCAAGAGCTTCCTTGGAATGAAGAAGGCTATGTTGTAAGAGATAAGTTTGGACACCGCGTAAAAATTAAATCACCAGAATATGTTAAGGCGCATTATTTGAGAAATAATAATGTAGTTACTCAAAGAAGATTAATTGAAGTAATCTTGGCTAATGAAGCTGATGAATTTCTTACTTATTGCCCTGATTATGAGGAAGCTGTGCATAAAATTACTTGGGCAATGAGCAATGTAGGACTGAAATGTGAAGTAGGCTTATCTTGTATTAGTGTAGCGTCTAAAAACCAATGGAGAGATTGGACTGGAGAGCAAATTCAAGTTCTTATGAATAAAATTCCAAGTTGTAAATTGCCTTATGTGCAAAATTATATTTGGTTGAATTGGAAAAATCCTAATTTACTTCCTCTCGATTATATTAAAAAATTTACTGCGGGACAGTGGGAGAAGCTTTTAAAGTAAATAAATTTTTATTTAGGCACTTATAGAGATATAAGTGCCTTTTTTAATTTGACTTTTTTTTAGATTTATGCTATAATATATATAGAAAATAAAGAAAGGAAGTCGTTTTAATGGCTATTGATTTTAAGAGAGAGAGCGAAATTTTCCATACTATCATTGATACTATGCTGGATACTTTTCAAATGCCTTATTCGGGTAAATGCTGTGAAAACGATAAAGTCCGTAGTGATTTCCTTTCTTGGGAAGAGTCCTATGCGGAGCAGTCTGCAAACGGATTTTATAATGATAAAGGTGATTTGATATGTCAATCTACTTATGGTAGTTCTTCCCATCCCGCCTTTGATTTTTTCCCAGAAGAAGAAGGCGGTTGGACTATGGTCCGTGGTTGGTGTCGTATTGTGTTTCTGACTGATGAGTCTGATTATGTTCTGAAAATTCCTGCAAATTTTTTAAGTGGACGAAGCATAGATTTTAATCAAAATGAGTTTGACACTTATCAGAAAGCAGTTGAAGCTGGATATGAGAATATGTTTGCTAAATGCTATAAACTTCCTGATTATCGTGGTATTCCAATGTTGCTTATGGAACGCATTGATGTCGATGAAGACGAAAACGCAAGTATTTGTAATCAGACTCTTGAGAGTATGTATCAAGAGGATGGCTATGATGAAGAAGAGATTTATGATACTCTTCAGAATTATAGTTATGGCGGTTCTGATATGGTAGAAGTTTATCTTGGAACCAAGTATGGAGATGCGTTCACTGATTGGTGTGATGAAATTGGCTTGCGGGATGTCCATTCGGGGAATTTTGGTTTTAGAAATGGTGATTACAGTCAGCCCGTAATTTGTGATTATGCTTCTTATTAAGGAGGAATTTTAGTGGCAGTAATAGTTGTGATTTTATTTATGTGTGCTATTCTAATGGGAGCGCTTTTTGGACTGGTTATTGGACTTAAATTAAGATTAGACCGCTATGATAAAAAAATTAAGGAATTGAGTAAAGCAATTTCTGTTAATGAAGACTATTTAACTGCCATCGATGAGCGGACAATTGATATTTATAATTGTATTAGGAGGAAAAGCTAATGGGAATCAATTTACAAGTTGTAATGCCTTATCAAAAATGTGTATATAGTTGCCCTTTTTGTTGTGCTCGTGGAAAGAAGCATAACTATCAGTTTGATAATCTTTATGAGACTAATTATAAGGAATGGCAACAGAGACTAATTGCTCGTTGTAAACAAGGCGACATAGATAGAGTTGTAATAACTGGCGAAGCTGACCCAACTCAAAACTATCGCTTTATTGAAGCAGTTTGTGAGACAGTTCCTAAAGAAATTCCTATTGAACTTACTACCCATAATTATAATTGTGAGCCTATGTTGGCTAATTGTTATAATCGCATTCATACTGTATCTTATTCTATTACAAATAGCCGTGAATATTTGTGTGCTTGGGGATGGGGTATAAATAATTGTGATTATAACATTCCAATGCATCGTCTTGTTATTATTTTAACTGATGAATTTAATTTTTTAACGGCAGATAATTTTAATACAATGGGTTTTGAGCAAATTACTTTTAAAACGCTCCAAGAATCAGACGATGAAAAAGTTAATGAATGGATTCGTCAGCATAAAATGGATGAGGCGCATTTAAATAATATTCGAGAAATTGTAAATAAATATAATGGGAGTTCAAATTGTTCTATAAGACTTGATGAAAGTTGTCAGACTGCCACAGGTCGTTATGAGATTTTTAGAAGTGATGGACAGTGCTATGACTCTTGGGAAGCGAAACTTCCAATTGCTAATAAAATTTGAAAAAATTCTAAAATTGTATTATAATAATAGTGTAAAAAGAAAACGAGAGGGGCTGTATAATGAATTTTTATAGCTGTTTGAAAATATTGTGGGGTATATTTCTATTTTTCGGCTGGCTAACGCTTTTCTCGATTTTAGGTTATATGATAATATGGCTTACGAGCAAGGAGAAGTAAAATGAAAGAATTTATTGAGAAAGAAAATAAGTGGTTTAAAGTAATTCGTAGTGCAGAGGACAAAAATGTTTGTTATTTTGAGTTTAAAGATGGTCTTCGTATTATTCTGCGTGATGGTCGTTATGACGGTTGGTATGTAGCTTGAGAGAAGGAGGGTAAGTAATGTTTATAATGATGGTTGGTCTGCCTTATTCAGGTAAAGACTACTATATTGAGCATAATAAACGCCCCGATGATATTGTAGTATCTTCTGATGAAATTCGAGAAGAGCTTTATGGCGACGCATCAGTTCAAACTGCCCCGCAGAAAGTTTTTTTGAAAATGCGGAAGCGCACTCTTGAAGGGCTTGCAACTGGTAAAACTGTTTGGTATAATGCGACCAACCTTTCTATGAAACATCGTGTTGCTCTTTTAAGAGATATTAGAGCTAAATATGGCAATTCGATAGAAACTCAATGCATTATAATGGCAACTTCATTGGAAACTATTGACCGCAGAAGAGCATTGAGAGAAAGAAAAGTCGACGCCCGCGTTATTAAAAGAATGCTTATGCAGTTTGAAACTCCTATGTTCTATGAAGGTTGGGATTATATTGAAATTGAACAAGAAGATAATCTTGAGATAGGCTTGGAAGATATTCAAATTCAATTTATGGGCATGGAACACGATAATATACATCATTCTCAGTCTATATATGGACATATGCACAAAGCTTTTGAACTTGCGTCAGCAGATAATTGCGGGATTTTAATTAACAGAACTCTTTATTTTCATGACATTGGTAAATATTTTACGAAAACTTTTACCAACTGCCGTGGAGAAGAAACTAAAGACGCTCATTACTATGGGCACGCTAATTATGGAGCCTATTTAGTTTTAGCTTATGATAATGATGTTTATTTTAGGCGTCAACATGGGCAAAAGCTTTTGCTTGAAGCTTGGCTTATTAACTTCCATATGAGACATTATGAAGTTGGTTTTGAAAATTGGATTAAAAAATATAATATTCCGGAAGATCTCATTAATTTGTTATCTTTGGTTAATCATTATGATAAGGAGGCAAAATAATGGGGGCAATACCTTGGTGGGGTTATCTGTTAGTTTGGATTATTAGTTTTTCTGTTTATTTGACAATTTATGTTTTTCAAATTAATCAAGCAGTTATTAAAAATAAAGATGGATATGGGTATAAAATTAATTTTATAATAATTATTGCTTTTATTTTAATGTTTTCATTTGTAAGTATAATTCCTGTCATAAATATATTATGTTTATTAGATGCCTTTACTGACCAGTCCTATGAAGCAATTTATGCTGTTATCAGTCAGCAAACCAAAGAAAAACAAATTTAAGAATAAGGCTGACTATGTTTTAATAGTCAGTCTTTTTTAATTTGATTTTTTTATAAAAATATGATATAATATATATAGAAAGAATAAAGGAGAGAAAGAATATGAATGAATTTTACAGCATTCGACGCGATGATCTCATTAGACTTTTGGCAGACCATTATGAACTCAATGCTTTGATTAACGCCGGCGTAGATAATTGGGAATGGCATGATGAAGCTATTCAAAGCGATTTGGCAGAATGGAAGAAAACTGTTAATAAAGAAGACTTAACCTATGAACAAATTGCAGAATTTAATTTGGAACAAAATGTGCGCCCGTTGCCCGAAAAACCAAAACGAATTTCTGCGATTGATAAGAATTTTTGGTTGGAAGAATGGGCTTAAGAAAGAAGGGATATAATGTGGAAGGTTGATATTTATAATGGATTGTTTAGTGATAAGTGTATGCAATCGCTTGGAGAGTTTGAGACAGAAAAATTAGCTTTTACGGCTCTTAAAGAGTTTGCTCAAATGCATGGATTTGATATGCTTTATTTCCGTAGTATGATTGACCCAAAAAATAAACAAGTCCAGTGGATTGATTTTGGTAGTTGGAGTATTTTTGCCAGAATTGAAGAAATAAAAGAAAAGGAGAAAAATCAAATGGAAAAGCAGAAATATATTGTAAGGTGTGACAGAGCCGGAGTATTTTATGGCGAAATCGAGGGAAGGGACGGCAGAGAAATCAAAATGCGCAATGTGCGTTGTATTTGGTATTGGGACGGAGCGGCAACGCTTTTGCAGCTTGCGGCGGAGGGCACGACTAATCCTGACAAATGCAAGTTTACGATGACGGTTGACAGTCTTGAAG
>JAEWTL010000021.1 GCA_023459495.1 Bacillota bacterium
GAGATTCTGGCGCAGTGGGACGATGACAGCTACTGGACGGATATCGTGACGCACACCGAAGAGCTGGATGAGCTGATCAAAAGCTTCAACAAGCTGGTGGCTGAGGCGTAACATGGAGCAGATCAAATACATACCCAATGCGATGAAGAACCGCGTCTATACCGAAGAGACGGCGCTGTTCTCTGAAGAAGAGGTGGAGAAGGTCTACCGGTTCCACCAGTCGATGGGTGAAAAGTATAATCAAACACCGCTGGCCCGATTGGACGCGCTTGCCGCGTCCTTGGGGCTGGGCAGCCTGTGCGTGAAGGATGAGTCCAAGCGCGGCAACTTAAAGGCGTTCAAGCTGCTGGGCGGCGCATATGCCGTGGCCAACAGCATCTGCCGCAAGCTGGGCGTTAACATTGCGGATGTGGACTTCTCGTATCTGAAGTCTGACGAAGTGAAGCAGAAACTCGGTGACTTAACTTTCGCGGCGGCTTCGGACGGCAACCACGGCAAGTCCGTCGCGTGGGCGGCGCACGAGTTTAACCAGAAGTCCATCGTGTACATGCCCAAGGGCACGGTGCAGGACCGCATCGACGCGATTGAGCGGTTCGGCGGCACGGTGATCGTGTCGGACGACAACTATGACTGGTGCGTGCGCGAGGTGAACCGCCTGTCCGCCGAAAAGGGCTGGGAAGTGGTGCTGGACACCGCCAGCGAAGGCGATACGCAGGTCGCCACTTGGGTGATGCAGGGCTACGCCACGATGGGCGTGGAAGCGATTGAGCAGCTGTGCAGCGTGCTGCCCACCCACATGTTTTTGCAGGCGGGTGTGGGCTCGATGGCGGCAGCAATGGTGGGTGTGTTCGTGAACCACTACGGCGACAAATGCCCCAAGATTTACATCGTGGAGCCGCATCAGGCGGCCTGCTACTTTGATTCGGGCGTGGCGGCAGACGGCAAGGCGCGCAGCGTGGACGGCGACATGGACAGCATCATGGCGGGCCTCGCGTGCGGCGTGCCCAACCCGATCTCGTGGGAGATCATCCGCAACTTCGCGGACGGCTTCTTTGCCTGCGACGATGTGCTGACGGCAAACGGCATGCGCATACTCGGCAACCCGCTGGCAGGTGACCCGCGCGTGATAGCGGGTGAATCCGGCGCGGTGGGCACGGGGTTCGTGGACGAGATCATGAAGAACCGCCCGGACCTCGCGGAGCAGATCGGGCTTGACTCTTCTTCCCGTGTGATCATGTTCAGCACGGAGGGCGATACGGATACCAAGAACTACCGAGATATCGTGTGGTACGGTAAATATCCGAGATTTTAACTGTTATCGGAATCCGGCGAGACGGACAGGCATGCTTCGACGGCTTTAAGATCTTCCTTTGTGTCAATGTCAATGAGCTGATATCCTTCAGCAAGGTGATACAGACGCAGCAGGTCGTCATGGCGGCAGGCCACAGTCTTGCCGGATTCTTCGCCGGAAAGGCTATTTAGCTCACCATATAGGCCGGAAGGATAAATGACAGGGTTGCCACTTTGACCTTTATGTGAGATCATTAGTATGCTTTCAGATTCGTAGGCATCCAGCATACCGGCAAGGGTTTCACGCCGGAGCAGCGGTTGATCCGCGACGCAGAACATGCAGGCGTCCGTATCTTCCATCAGCTCCAGTCCCATGCGGATGCTCCGGCTGACGCCGAGTTCGGGCCGGTCGTTGTATGCGAGTTCAAAGCTGTGGCTTTGAGCCGTTTTGATTACTGAAGGGTTGGCGCTTACCACGACCACCCGGTGAAAAAGGCGGGCGGGAAGGCTGTCGAAGATATATTCGATGATGGGATGGCCGTTGACGGAGGCAGCCAACTTATTGCCGCCAAACCGGGTGCCTGCACCCGCAGCCAATATGATGCAGCCGAATTTCATATACAATCCTTTGTTTTTTGGTTATTATACCATTTTAGGGCGTTGCCATACAACGAAGGAAATGGAGACATGAAAACGCAGGATTGGAATTGACAGATGAATGAGAATACAGTATTGAACGCTAATGGAGAAGGTGTACGAATGGATAAAGCTTTTTTTCAGCCATTCTGGATTCAGCTCGCAAAAGGTATCACGGGGCAATTCGGTGAAAATTGCGAAGTTGTGATCCATGATCTGACGGAAGATGAGGAACATACGATCATCTACATCGAGAACGGACATGTCACTGGCAGAAAGGTAGGTGACGGGCCGTCACATATCGTGCTGGAATCACGAAACAAAAAACCGGAAGAGCTGAAGGATAGGATCAACTATTTGACGCAGACCGAGGATGGAAGAATACTGAAATCCACTACGATCTATATCCGTGATACTGAAGGCGAAGTGATCGGCATCTTTGCCATCAATTACGATATCACCAACTACATGATGATGGAGTATTCTCTGAAGAGCCTGATCGGCACAAACGATGAAAAGCCAGAGAGGATCACCAAAGATGTCACCAGCTTGCTGGATGACCTGATCAGTCAATCTGTGAAGCTGGTCAATAAGCCGGTAGCCCAAATGAACCGAGAGGATAAGATCAGAGCCATCCGGTTTCTGCAGGACAAAGGTGCGTTCCTCATTACGAAATCGGGAGACAAGGTATCCAAGTACTTTGGTATCTCCAAATTCACGCTGTATAACTATATCGATGTGAAGGAAAACGGTAAGGACTAATTAGTCGATTGTTGGTTTTCCGAGGCGAGTACGCTCGCCTTTTATAATACGCACAATAACGTTGCCATAGCAACATACATTTCGCTGTTGTTAGAATAATATAAAGCTAATTTATATACGGCGCACTTGGCAGGACTGAATAGTTTTTTTATACCGGGCGAATGATTAATTTCAAAAACTTGTATTGGATGAAGCATAATGAAGCTGATCAAGACAACTGAGGCTGTGGGGCATGTGCTGTGTCACGATATTACACAGATTATTAAGGATGTTAAGAAAGGCCCTGCTTTTCGCAAAGGGCATATCGTGATGGAGGAGGATATCCCCGTGCTGCTTTCGCTCGGCAAAGACCACCTGTACGTTTGGGAGAAGCAGCCGGGCATGCTGCATGAGAATGAAGCGGCGAAAATGCTGCGTCGCATCTGTATGAATGATAACATGGAGGCATCGGTACCCTGCGAAGGAAAGATCGAACTCACAGCTACCACTGACGGGCTGTTTAAGGTGGATACGAAGCGGCTAAACCGCATTAATGCCTTGGGCGAGATCATTATCGCAACGCGTCACGGCAATACCCCGGTAAAAAAAGGCGATAAGCTGGCGGGCATGCGCGTGATTCCGCTGGTGATTGAGCAGGCCAAAATGGAAAGGGCCGTTGTCGAGGCGGGGGATACTCCGATACTGCAGGTTCTGTCTTTTGTACACAAAAGAGCCGGGGTCGTTATCACAGGCAACGAGGTCTACCACAAGCGCATACCCGACGCCTTCGGGCCGGTGATCGAAGCGAAGCTCTCCGAATACGATGTGGACTTAATTGGCAAGACGTTCATGGACGACAATGCGGAGAGGATCACAAACGCCATACAACAGCATATCGATGGCGGTGCTGACCTCATCATATGTACGGGTGGTATGAGCGTAGACCCGGACGACACCACGCCGACCGCCATCAAAAATACCGGCGCAAAGCTGGTGACGTACGGCGCACCTGTATTGCCCGGCGCCATGTTTCTGTTGGCCTATTATGAAGACGGCGAAAAGACTATACCGATACTTGGGCTGCCCGGGTGCGTGATGTATGCCAAGCGTACGATATTTGATTTGGTGCTGCCCCGCATTATGGCGGGAGAGAAACTGGCGGCGAATGACCTGACGCAACTTGGCGAAGGCGGCCTTTGTCTGAACTGCCCGGTATGCACTTGGCCCAACTGCGGATTTGGCAAATAAGGAGGAACCATGGACGAAAGACTCACCCATTTTGATACCGCCGGAAACGCGGCGATGGTGGATGTAACAGATAAAGCGGAGACGGAAAGAATCGCGGTCGCCAAGGGCAGCATCCGGATGAACCGGACAACCTTTGATGCGATCTGTCAGGGCAGCGCTGAAAAGGGCGATGTACTGGGCGTGGCGCGTGTGGCCGGTATCATGGCAGCCAAGAAAACGGCGGAACTGATCCCATTGTGCCATCCGTTGATGCTCTCTAAAATCAGCGTAGATTTTGAGCTGCACCCGGAAACACTTTCGGTGGAAGCGGCCTGCACGGTTAAGCTGAGCGGCAAGACGGGGGTGGAGATGGAGGCGTTGACGGGCGTCAGCGTAGCGCTGCTCACGATCTACGACATGTGCAAGGCTCTGGACAAAGCCATGGTAATGACGGATATATTTCTGGCTGAGAAAAACGGCGGTAAGAGCGGCCATTTTCAAAACCGGATATAAAATTAAAAGCATTAGGCAGGAAAGAGGAGATTTATGAAGAAGGTTGTTGGCATTGCAATGGTGTTGTGCATGGTGTTCGCAATGGCGGGCTGCGGTACGGCTGGTGAGACGACTTCCGTAGAGCCCACGCCCGAAATATCCGAGACGGTTTCGGTGACGCCGGAAGTGTCGGTTGTATCCACGCCCACCGCGGCCCCGGTGGAACTGACAATTGCGGCTGCGGCGAGCCTTACGGACGTGACAGCGGAGATCGCGGAAGCGTACAAGGCTGTTGCGCCAAATGTGACGTTGACGTTTACGTATGGTGCTTCGGGTGCACTGCAGACTCAGATCGAGCAGGGTGCTCCGGTGGACATCTTTATGTCTGCAGCGCAGAAGCAGATGGATGCCCTGGCAGATCAGTCGCTGCTGCTGGATGGTTCCCGCGCTGATTTGCTGGAAAACAAGGTTGTGCTGATTGTACCCAAGGATTCCTCGCTGGGCATAACCAGCTTTGAAGACCTGGCAAACGATACGATTGCGACCGTGGCGATTGGCGATCCGGCGAGCGTTCCGGCAGGACAGTATGCGCAGGAAGTATTGACGTCGCTGGGCATTGTGGATACTGTGATGGCAAAGGCGAATCTGGGGACCGACGTGCGTCAGGTGCTCACATGGGTGGAAACCGGCGAAGTGGACGCGGGCATCGTGTATGCTACCGATGCAGCGACGACCGACAAGGTAACGGTAGTTTGTGAAGCGCCGGCAGGCAGCGTAAAACAGATCATCTATCCCGTAGCTATACTCAAAGCGTCGACGAATGCGGATGCGGCGCAGGCTTTCATTGACTTTTTAAAGTCGGATGAGTGTGCGGCCCTGTTTGAAAAGTACGGGTTCGCGATGGCCGAATAGAATTGATTTAAGAGGACGACATGGATTATTCGCCTCTCTGGCTGTCATTGAGAGTCGCTTTTCTGGCGACTCTCATGACGTTTATATTGGGAGTTCTCGCGGCATGGCTGACCGTGAAGATGAAGCGCGGAAAAGGTATTGTGGATGGCTTATTTACGCTCCCCTTGGTGCTTCCGCCCACTATGGTCGGTTTTTTTCTGTTGCTGATATTCGGTAAAAATGGCTTCATCGGACAGCTGCTGAACAGCATCGGTGCACCGGTGGTGTTTACTTGGACTGGCGCGGTCATCGCATCCACCGTAGTGGCTTTTCCGCTGATGTACAGGACGGTGCGCGGCGCGTTTGAACAGTTGGATGAAAATCTGCTGAGCGCTGCACGCACGTTGGGTATGACTGAGGTGAAGATTTTTTACCGGGTGATGATGCCCAACTCCATCCCCAGCATTATGGCCGGGGCGGTGCTGGCATTTGCGCGGGCACTGGGCGAGTTCGGCGCAACCATCATGCTGGCGGGAAACATTCCCGGCAAAACACAGACCGTATCCGTCGCAATCTATACGGCGGTGCAGGCAGGTAACTGGGATTTGGCTTATCACTGGATGATCATCATCGTCGGGATTTCGTTCGCCACGATCATACTGATGAACTGGTTCTCCGGCCGTTCAATCCGCAACAGAGAGGAGACGGCAAAAAGATGGCGCTGACTGTAGATATTGAGAAGCGTGCGGGGCGCTTTCATCTGAAGAGCTGTTTCGAAGCGGGCGACGAAACGCTGGCCATTCTGGGCGCTTCCGGCTGCGGAAAGAGCATGACGCTCAAATGTGTTGCGGGCATTATCACGCCGGACCGGGGCAGAATCGTACTAAACGACAGGGTGCTTTTTGACAGCGAGAAAAAGATCAACATACCGGCCCGAAACCGTGGAACAGGTTACCTGTTCCAAAATTATGCGCTCTTCCCTAATATGACGGTGGAGCAGAATATCGCTTGCGGAATACCCAAAGACCGTGATAAAGTCAAAATGGTAAAGGCGCGGATTGCTGCTTTCTATCTGGAGGGGCTGGAGGGGCACTATCCGCATCAGCTTTCCGGCGGACAGCAGCAACGGGTGGCGCTGGCGCGGATGCTGGCAAGCGAGCCTGCTCTCCTGATGCTGGACGAACCGTTCTCCGCCTTGGATAGCTTCCTGAAATGGCAGCTGGAGTTGGAGATACTGAAAGTGCAGGAAAGCTTTGGCGGCACGATCCTTTTCGTTTCGCATAACCGCGACGAGGTTTACCGGCTGTGTGACCGCATCGCCGTGATGGAGGACGGGCAAACGCTGGAGGTGCTGGACAAGAAGGACCTTTATGCCAAGCCGCAAAGTCTTTCGACAGCGCTGCTTTCCGGCTGTAAGAATTTTTCCGCTGCAGAGAAGACCGGGCCTCAAACATTGTTTGCGCAGGACTGGAACGTTGAACTGACAGTGTCAAGGACCGTGCCGGACGACATTCGGTTCATCGGCTTCCGGGCACACTTTTTTGAACTGGCGGAAAATGCCGATGTGCAAAACGCAATCGAGTGCCGCGTGACACGCGTGATTGAGGACATGTTCTCCACTATCGTTATTGCGCACGTGAAAAACGGTGAGGATAAGGACTGGGCGTATCTGCGGTATGAGCTCAGCAAGGATAAATGGGATGCGTTGGGCAAGCCGGAGACGCTTTACCTGCGTCTGCCGGAGGATCAGATTATATTGATGAGGTAAACCATGCTGGATGGGGTTGGCCGGACAATCGACTATATGCGCATATCAGTGACGGACCGCTGCAACCTGCGGTGCGTCTATTGCATGCCGCCTGAAGGTGTCGAATGTGTTTCACATGACGAAATATTACGTTATGAGGAGATGCTGCGCGTCGTAAGGGCCGGTGTTGAACTGGGCATCAGTAAATACCGGATCACCGGCGGGGAACCGCTGGTGCGCAAAGGGATTGTGGATTTTGTCCGTATGGTCAAGGACACTCAGGGCGTTCAAACGGTATCGTTGACGACAAACGGCGTACTGTTTGCGGGCATGGGGGAGGCTCTGAAAAATGCGGGTCTGGATGCGGTAAACTTCAGCCTCGATAGCATGGATGCCGAAAGCTTTCACCGGCTGACGCACGTAGATGCTTTGGACAAAGTGATGGCAGGCATACGCATGTCGCTTGAGCTGGGCCTCAAAACAAAGGTCAATTGTGTTCCCATGGAAGACGGCACCAGCGGCGATTGGGTGCGGCTGGCGGGACTGGCCAAAGAGCATCATCTGGACGTCCGCTTCATCGAAATGATGCCCATTGGACTGGGGCAGAATTTTAAGGCGGTTGGCAACGATGAAGTTCTGACCCGGGTGGTACAGGCGTATGGCGAACCCGTAAAGTCCAATGCTTCACACGGCAGCGGCCCTGCGGAATATTATGATTTCCCGGGGTTTACAGGCAGCGTGGGCTTTATCAGCGCGATATCGCATGTTTTCTGCGGCAATTGTAACCGTGTGCGGTTAACGGCGGACGGGTTATTGAAACCCTGCCTGTGTTATCAGGATGGGCTGGATGTAAAAGCGCTGCTTCGATCCGAAGCCTCCGACAAAGCGCTGAGAGACGCAATGGCAGAAGCAATAAAAGCTAAGCCGCTGCAACACAGCTTCTGTGAAGCGGGCAGCATATCAGAAAACCGAAAGATGGTTCAGATAGGCGGATGAAATGGGCAAAGTAAAAGCGATCTGCATCAGCCAAAAGCGGGGGACAAAGAAGATCAACATCGGCACATGCGAATTGGTTGAGCACTTTGGGCTTAAAGGAGACGCACACGCGGGGGATTGGCACAGGCAGGTCAGCCTGCTGTCCTATGACCGCGTGGAGGCGTTTCGCGCTTCCGGTGCGACGGTGGATGACGGCGCCTTCGGCGAAAATCTGTTGGTAGAGGGTATCGATTTTAAGACGCTGCCAGTGGGAACGCTGATTCGATGCAACGGCGTGTTACTGGAGATCACGCAGATCGGCAAGGAATGCCACGCGCATTGCGAAATATATCGTCAGGTGGGTGACTGCATCATGCCGCGGGAGGGCGTCTTTGCGCGTGTATTGCATGGCGGGATGATATCCGTGGGGGACGAGATGAATGTTGAGTAAGGTCTATCGGGCAGCTATAATTACCGCCAGCGACAAGGGTGCGGCGGGAGAGCGCGAGGACGTCAGCGGTAAGACGCTCAAAGAAATACTGCTGAAGAACGGTTACAGCATCGCAAGTTACTGCGTATTGCCGGACGATCATAACTTGCTGGCTGCAGAGATGATGCGGCTGGCGGATAACGATCTTTGCGACGTTGTGTTCACAACAGGGGGGACAGGCTTGTCGCCAAGGGATGTGACGCCGGAGGCTACGCTTTCCATTGCGCATCGGCAGGTGCCGGGTATCAGCGAGGCCATGCGCGCTGCAAGCCTAAAGATCACTAATCGCGCCATGCTGAGCCGCGGCGTTTCGGTAATCCGCAACCGCACGCTGATCATCAACCTGCCGGGCAGCCCTAAAGCCGTGAAGGAAAGTCTCGATGTAATATTGGAAGCGGTATTGCATGGGCTCGCCATACTGCGCGGCGACGGTAGCGAGTGCGCGCGTTAGTCGTTCATCGTGGACAATATTCGAAAATGGTTTTTACTGAAATCAATCAGGCCTTCCGCCTGCATCCGACTGAGTTCTCTGGATAACGCGCTGCGGTCAACACACAGATAAGCGGCGAACTCCTCCCGATTGAAAGGGATCAGCAATTCGTTCGTCGTTTTTCTTTTTGCTTGCAGTGTCAGGTAAAGCATGATGCGTTCCCGTAGGCTTTTGCGCGACAATATATCGATCTTGTATAACTGCCGCATATTCTGGTTCGCTGTTAGTTCCAGTATGTTCTTCAGCATGGCGCAGCGAAAATGATCGGGAATAGGACCGGGCTCAGAGATTCGGGCGTATGGGAAGGTCAGAACCTCCGCGTCGGTGGCGCAGACGGTGACGAGTGGGCTCACCTGCCGCGGTGTGCTCGCAATATCCACGCCGAACAGCTCATATCCGCGTGTTTTCCGAATCAGGTTCAGGCGGCCATCCATATCCGGCTTAAAGGTATTCAGTTCACCGGTACACACGATGCCGATGAAGTCAACGTTCACGTCCATGTCGATCAGTACGAAACCTTTGGGGCACTGCTTTTGCTGGATGCCAAAGAACGGCAGGAGCGCGTCAACATCAGTCTCGCTGAACCCGTTGAATAATTTTGTTTTTAATAAGCTGGTTTTGATCTTTTCCATCATCAGGACACCCCGCCAGATATTGAAACCTATGCTTAAGCTTCGATATCAATAAAGCCAAATTGATTCACATCGAAAAGTCCCATATCCGTCAATTTTAATTCAGGGATGACCGGCAGGGCCATAAAACAAAGCAGCATTACGGGTTCCAGATCGTCGTGAACACCAAGTGTTTCTATCACTGTTTGATGAATACGGCTCAGCTTTTCACTGACCCATTCTCCGCTTTGATCGCTCATCAGTCCGGCAATCGGCATGGGTAAGCATTCAAGGACATTCTGGTCGCAGGCGACTACGATGCCGCCATCCTGCTCGATCAGCTTCTGCACCGAAAAAGCCATATCATCATCGTTCGCTCCAACGGTGATGATGTTATGGGAGTCGTGTGCGACCGAAAGTGCAATGGCTCCGTGCTTCATCCCATATCCTTTTAATAAAGCAACGGTAACATTGCCCGTACCATGGTGGCGTTCGACTACAGCGATTTTCACGATATCCTTTTCCGGGTCGTAAATAAACTCATCGTGTTCATCCCGGCTAATCATTGCTGTTTCCTTGCGGGTGACGACGCCTCCCGGAATCACCGCGATGACGTGCGCCCTGTCGGAATGTATCGGCAGCTTCAGTTTATCCCTGGAAAAGTCCTTGACGCGGAATCTTCCTTTTGTTGCGGAAATATCATGCTTGATGAGCGGCAACAGGTAATTTCCGTCCGCCGCTGCTTCACGTCCTGCGATGAATACTTTTTTAACATTGAAATCCGTCAGGTTATCCATCAAAACGATGTCCGCCCGTAATCCCGGCGCAATGGCGCCTCTGTCCCTGAGGCCATAGCATTCGGCGGCGTTCAGGGTGGCCATTTGAATCGCGATAAAAGGATCAACTCCGGCGCTTACGCATAAACGCAGAAGATTATCGAGATGTCCTTCGCTCAATATCGTTTTTGCCTGACGGTCGTCTGAACACAGGAGGCAGCGCCTGCTGTTGAGCGGTGTAACGGCTTTGAGTAGATCCAAAAGATTGTGGCATGTCGAACCCTCACGCATCAACACGTACATGCCGCGGGATAACCGGTCGCGCATCTCTTCGATAGTGGAACACTCATGGTCGGTATGGATATAGGCAGATGCATAGGCATTCAGCGCATTTTCAGATAAACCCGGGCTGTGTCCGTCAATTGGTTTTCCATTATTAATTGCCACCAGCAGTTTATCCAGAATAGCGCTTTCCGCCTCAACGACTCCCGGAAATATCATAAACTCTCCAAGCCCCAGGATTTCATCGCGGGCCATGACCGCCTTCATATCGTTGGCGTTAATAGACGCTCCCGCATGTTCATAGGGTGTCGCAGGTACGCAGGAGGGAAGCATCCATTTGATATCCAAAGCGGCTCCCTTCGCTGCTTCGATCATATACTCTATGCCGGCCAGGCCGCATACGTTGGCTATTTCGTGTGGGTCGGCGATGATCGCCGTCGTTCCGTGGGGGACGATGAGCCGGCCAAGTTCCTCCGGGCTTACGTATGATGACTCGATATGAATATGGCTGTCGATAAAGCCCGGCGCAGCATACTGACCATTCGCATCAATTTCGGTACAGCCATTATAGTGGCCGACACCAGCAATAAGCCCTTCGCACAGTGCAATGTCACCGCCGATAACAGACGCATTATAAACGTCTATAACCCTACAGTTTTTAATCACCAGATCAGCGGGAATCCGGCCTGCAGCTGTATCTATAAGTTTTTTCAGAAGACCTTTATTCATTTTCGGCACCAGCCTTTCACCAGAAGATGGTAGTGTTGAGCCGTTTCTTGTTATGCTATCACACTTTAAATAAACTATAAACCCTCGTTCAATTTTAATTTTGACATGCCGTAGGATAGCCCATATATGCCTCGCCAGTTAGGCATTTTAAATGAGACGTATATCGAAAGTTTCGCTTATACAATTGACAAATTTCATTAAACGAGGTATATTTAAAAAAATCATACTACAATTACAGCGGCGTAAGTTAGTACAAAACATGCGCCGTTTTCTCTGCAAAATTAAACCACATATGGAGTAAGGAGACTGCATCATTCAGGAGCGGACAAAGCCAATCGTAAATGGGATAGAAACCTGTATCTATGATGATAAATCCCGGTGCTCGTTAATTTGAACGAGCGTCTGTATCGGATCGACCAGTAGGTTCGAATTGCGGAGAACCATTAGAGGAGATTAAGAGCGCATAATTTGCTTTATGCAAAATTTAATAAAAAAACGGAGGAAAGAAAATGAAAAAATTCGTCGTAATGCTTCTGGCACTTTCACTGATCTTTGTGTTTGCTGCCTGCAGCAAACCGGAGACGTCTACCAGCCCCAGCGGTTCGGTTGAAACTGCGACAGTTACGGAATCAGCGTCGATGGAGCCGTCCACTGAAGCTCCTGTCAAGATTGGCGTGATTCTGGTCCATGATGAAAATACCGGATATGACTCTGCACACATTGATGGTATTAAAACAGCCACTGCCGCTGTTGGTTTTTCTGACGACCAGATCGTATGGAAGTACAACGTTCCCGAAGATGAAACCTGCTACGATATGGCGACTGACCTTGTTGAGCAGGGCTGCTCTTACATCTTCTCGGACAGCTATGGCCACCAGAGCTATATGCAGCAGGCTGCCGATGAAAATCCGGAAGTGACGTTCATCTCCATGACGGGTGATCAGGCCGCGGTTTCTGGCTTGGCGAATTTCAAGAATGCTTTCAACGACACTTACCAGTCCCGCTATGTTTCGGGCGTTGTCGCCGGCATGAAGCTGGCTGAGCTTGTGGCTGATGACAAGGTTGAAGCCAAAAATATGGATGGCGACAACATTAAGCTGGGCTATATCGGCGCATTCCCGTATGCGGAAGTGGTTTCCGGTTATACCGCATTCTACCTCGGCGTCAAGTCCATCGTTCCTAACGTGGTGATGTCCGTACAGTACACCAACTCCTGGTATGATCCGACTGCTGAAGCTGAAGCTGCTAACGCGTTGGTTTCGTCCGGCTGCATCATTATCAGCCAGCACGCTGACTCCACGGGCGCTCCTGCTGCTTGCCAGGCACTGCTTGATGGCGGCACCACCGTTTACTGCGTAGGTTACAACATCGATATGCTTGCTGTTGCGCCGACTGCTGCGCTCACCAGCGCTCAGAACGACTGGAGCGTCTACTACACCTATGCGTTCAACTGCATCAAGAACGGCGAAGAAATCAAAACCGACTGGGCGGAAGGCTATAATGAAGGCGCTGTCATGATCTCCGCGCTGGGCGAAAGCTGCGCCGAAGGTACTGCCGAGAAGGTCGCTGAAGTTGAAGCTGCGATCAAGGATGGATCCTTCAATGTATTTGATTGCTCGACCTTCACTGTTGGTGGCGCAACCCTCACGTCCTATACTGATTCTTACGGAATGAATGGCGCTGAGTGCATACAGGACGGTGTGTTTACGGAATCTACCCTGCGTAGTGCTCCGTACTTTGACCTTCGTATCGATGGGATCACCGAATTGAACTAAAAAATCTACGAAAATGCATTGGAAAGAGCCACCTAAGTGGCTCTTTCCATCATTTTTTCTCAAGGGGGTAATGCATTATGCAAAGCGCAGAAGCGGCTGTCCGCATGCGCAATATCACCAAGACCTTTGGCCCGATCGTAGCCAATGACCGGGTCAGTCTCGAAATATACCGTGGAGAGATACTTTCCTTGCTCGGAGAAAACGGCAGCGGAAAAACCACGCTGATGAATATGCTCTCCGGTATTTATTTTCCTGATTCGGGACATATATCGGTCGATGGGAAAGAGGCTTCGATACGCAGCCCCAAAGACGCCTATGACTTAGGGATCGGCATGATCCATCAGCATTTTAAACTGGTGGATGTGCTGACAGCGGCGGAGAACATTATCCTCGGAATGCCGGGGAAGGGACGCCTTGATTTGAAGGCCGTGGGCGATAAGATACGCAATATATGCGCAATGTACGGCTTTAATGTCAACCCCGAACAAAAGATTTATGATATGTCCGTTTCCCAGAAGCAGACGGTGGAAATCGTCAAAGTGCTCTACCGGGGAGCGAATATTTTGATCCTTGACGAACCTACTGCCGTGCTGACCCCGCAGGAAACGGAGAAACTCTTTGCTGTTCTGCGAAATATGAAGGACGACGGCAAGGCGATCGTCATCATCACGCACAAGCTGCATGAGGTCGAGGAGATATCAGACCGTGTGGTGGTTCTGCGGCGCGGACAATTCGTCGGCGAAATGATGACGAAAGATACAAACGCCGCGGAGATGACCAATATGATGGTCGGGCGTACCATATCCCTTAATATTGAGCGCCCGAAGCCAACGAATCCTGAACCGCGCATTGTCGTAGAAGGCCTCACCGTTTGTGATAAAGACGGGATAACCAAGCTCTCCGATGTTTCATTTACTGCATATTCCGGTGAAATCCTCGGTATCGCGGGCATATCCGGCTGCGGACAAAAGGAACTGCTGGAAACAATCGCCGGACTGCAGCCATATGAATCGGGGAGTATTAAATATATCGATCCTAAAACCGGCAACGAGATTGATTTGATCGGGAAGAACCCACGCGAAATTGTTGCGTTAGGTGTTTCGCTGGCTTTTGTGCCCGAAGATCGGCTCGGCATGGGCCTTGTCGGTAACATGGATTTGACCGACAACATGATGCTCCGTTCGTTCCGGCGCGGCAAGTCCGTTTTTGCAGACAGAAAGACGCCGCGCAGTTTAGCCGAGCGCGTGGTAAATGAATTATCCGTGAACACGCCGGGCCTTTCCACTCCAGTGCGCAGGCTCTCTGGTGGCAACGTCCAAAAGGTATTAGTCGGGCGCGAGATTTCTTCCTCGCCAACTGTTCTGATGACCGCATATGCCGTGCGTGGGCTCGACATTAATTCGTCATACACCATCTATGACCTGATGAACCAGCAAAAGCAGAAGGGTGTTGCTGTTATTTTCGTCGGAGAGGATCTGGACGTTCTGCTGGAACTCTGTGACCGTATTCTTATCCTCTGCGGTGGAAAGGTCAGCGGCATCGTTCCTGGCTGCGACGCAGACAAACGAAATGTCGGCATGATGATGACCAAACTCGGAGGGGGAGGACAAAAATGAACCAATCTGCTAAAATGCCCTTTTTACGCATCGTCAAGCGCGATTCGATTTCGATCTGGCACAGCTGGCTCATACGTCTTATCGGTATTGTTCTGGGACTTGCAGTTAGTGCGATCGTCATATATGCCATTGTAAAATTGAATCCTCTTAAGGTTTACGGCGCCATGTTTGAAGGGAACTTCGGTTCCGAAAAACGAACGTGGGTTACTTTACGTGACATGATGATGCTGCTTTGTATCGGTATCGGCCTGGCCCCTGCCTTTAAAATGCGCTTTTGGAATATCGGCGCTGAGGGTCAGATACTTGTAGGCGGTATTGCAACCGCGGCTGTGATGATCTATTTCGGTAAAGCGATGCCAACGTGGGGACTGTTGCTTGTAGCCTTTGCAGCAAGCCTTATAGCAGGTGCTGTATGGGGATTTATACCTTCCTTTTTTAAAGCGCGTTTTGGAACGAATGAAACGCTGTTTACCCTGATGATGAACTATGTTGCTATCCAGCTAACATCGTATTTCGTCGCCAAATGGGAAAATCCGTTTGGATCGAACACGGTAGGCATTATCAATCAGCAGACGAAAGCCGGTTGGTTTCCGCCCGTATTCGGACAGCAGTATTTACTGAATGTGATAATTGTTCTGGCACTTACGGTTATCATGTTTATTTATCTGCGCTACTCCAAACAGGGATATGAGATATCTGTTGTGGGCGAATCTGAGCGTACGGCACGCTATATTGGTATACATGTAAAAAGCGTTGTGATTCGTACGATGATTATTTCTGGCGCCTTATGCGGTTTGGCTGGTTATATCGCCGTTGCGGGAGCGTCCCACACGATTTCTACGAGTACTGCCGGCGGGAACGGCTTTACCGCTATCATCGTGGCATGGCTGGCTAAATTCAACACGTTTATGATGATTCTCGTTGCTGCATTACTGGTGTTCATGGAAAAAGGCGCTATTCAGATCGCTTCACAGTATAATCTCAACGATTTCGCATCCAAAATGATCATGGGCATTATCCTGTTCTTCATTCTGGGAAGTGAGTTTTTCATTAACTACCGATTAATTATCCGCGGCGGAAAGGAGGCAAAGTAATATGGATCAAATATTGTCCTTATTACAAGCTGCCATCGTTTTCGGCACCGTTATTCTCTTCGGCGCTGTCGGCGAAATCATAACAGAAAAATCAGGAAATTTAAATCTTGGTGTTCCGGGCGTTATGTACCTTGGCGGTATTGCCGGTCTTGCAGGGGCATTTTTGTATGAGTCGAATGCAACTTCACCTATACCTTTATTAGGACTGACGATTGCGCTGATTTGCGCGCTGGCTGCCTCCGTTCTGGCAGGGTTGATTTACAGCTTTCTGACTATCACGCTTCGTGCCAACCAAAACGTAACAGGTCTGACATTGACCATTTTTGGCGCGGGTGTGGCAAACTTCTTCGGCGGCGCAATGAACACAATGGCCGGCGGCGTGGGCCAGATTTCTGTTGCTGCGACCAGCGGCGCTTATCGCTCGACGCTGCCATTTCTCTCGAACGTAAATGTCTTCTCGGCACTTGGTTTCATGGTTTACCTTGCTATCATCCTAGCTGTTCTTGCAAGCCGTTTTTTAAACAAGACGCGCAAAGGCCTCAATCTCCGTTCGGTGGGCGAAAACCCTGCCACCGCGGATGCTGCCGGGATCAGTGTCACCAGATATAAATACCTGTCGACCTGCATCGGTGCGGCGATTACTGGGATGGGCGGTCTGTACTACGTTATGGATTATATCAAAGGGACTTGGGCAAACGATGGTGGGATCGAAAAGCTCGGCTGGCTTGCCGTCGCGCTTGTTATTTTCGCTCGCTGGAAACCCAAACATGCGATCTGGGGTTCCTACCTCTTTGGTATCCTCTTCTGGCTCTTCTTCTATATACCGGGCCTTACCCGATCGTCGCAGGAGCTTTTCAAAATGCTGCCCTACGTAGTCACGATCATTGTGCTGGTTATCGTCTCTATGCGCAGAAAGCGCGAGAACCAGCCCCCGGCCAGCTTAGGGTTGCCATACTTCCGTGAAGACAGGTAGATGGATCGTAAGGGAATATTATAAAGTTGTTATATCGTAAGAGGCAGGCCTAAAAAAACCTGTCTCTTATTCTTCCTGGAAATGAGTTAAGTTCTTCTCTGTTATATATGCAACTTGACAATGATTTTTTAAGTTGATAAAATTAACTTAAAGAATAAATTAGCTGTCGGTATTGCAGCGATGTACTTATAGCTGAACTCTTGTATAAGTCCATTAATTGGTATGGATGTCTCTACAGGCAACCGTAAATTGCCCCAGGCTACAAGAGATACAGGTTGATAAATCGTACTGTGTCCCGAGGTGATCGGGCCTTATCAGTCGGATTTCTCAAAGTGTATCTTTTCTGGTCAGGGGTTTTGTTTTATGGATCTCTGACTGTCGGGATACAAGAAATGAACCTGCGATAAGGCGTTGATTTAAGGATGTGCTGTGGATGGTTGAGAACTTGGTGGTCGTTCGGGGAGGCGGGGATCTCGCTACCGGGACTGTTTATAAACTGGCGCGCTGTGGATTCAATGTGGTAATTCTTGAAACTGCTGAGCCGACGGTTATCAGAAGGACGGTCTCCTTTGCTCAGGCGGTTTTTGATGGCGAAGCGACGGTAGAAGGCTTAATGGCAGTTAAGGCGGACTCCATTGACGATTGCCAAAGGCTGTTAAGTGAGAATAAGATCCCGGTACTGATTGACCCTGAATGCCGGTCGCTAGGAGAACTACAGCCGGAAGTTGTGGTTGATGCCATCATCGCCAAGAGGAACATCGGCACTTCTGCCGATATGGCACCCATTGTCATCGGTCTGGGCCCCGGGTTCTACGCTGGGCGTGATGTCCACGCGGTGATTGAGACTAACCGGGGGCATAACCTTGGCAGGTTGATCTATGATGGAGAAGCGGCGCCCAATACAGGAACGCCGGGCAACATTGGCGGCTTTAGTTCAGAGCGGATTGTTCGTGCCCCGGCAGCAGGATGTATAACAAACATATCAGATATAGGTGACAGCGTAGAGAAGGGCCAGATCGTTGCTTATATTGAGGGGACGCCGGTGAATTCTCCGTTGAGCGGGGTTCTGCGCGGGCTGATACAATCCGGTGTGCACGTCGACGAACATATGAAGATCGGTGACGTAGACCCAAGGAACAATCCGGAGTACTGCTATTCGATCTCTGAAAAGTCGCGGGCGATTGCAGGAGGAGTACTGGAAGCTATACTTTATCTCAGAATAAAGTATACCGAAGGTTCATAAATCAAGCGAAGTTTAGCCTTAATGATGTGAGAGAATGTCTGAGAGAGGAAATGTAAAAGGGGGAAGCGTTGTGAGCAATGTCGGGAAAAGTGTCGCAAGGGTCGACGCATTTGATAAAGCGACCGGCCGCGCAAAATATACTGACGATCTATGCAGCAAAAATGCGCTGATCATCGTGGTGGTTCGCTCCACAATCGCGCATGGATATGTGAAGTCGGTTGATATATCCGAAGCCAAAAAGATACCCGGTGTTGTGGCAATTTACACTTGCTTTAATGTGCCGGATATCAAATTTCCTACCGCAGGCCATCCCTGGTCAACTGATCCTGGTCATCAGGATGTGGCGGACCGCAGGCTTCTTAACCGGCATGTGCGTTACTACGGCGATGACGTTGCGGCGGTGGTTGCGGAGAACGAAATAGCCGCAGCGCAAGCGGCCCGTGCCGTCAGGGTGGAATACGATGAGCTGCCTTTTGTGCTGGACCCTCAGGAAGCCATGGAAGATAATGCGCCGTTGATCCACAAGGAATACGCGAACAACATCCTTAAGCATACGTCGCTCAACATCGGCAACTATGATGAAGCCATTAAGGAACCGGGTCTGATCTGCGTGGACAAATGGTACGATACGCCGGTTGTCCAGCATTGCCATATCGAAAACTTCATTGCATATGCGTATGAGGAAAACGGAAAGATCGTCGTTGTCTCCTCGACGCAGATACCGCACATCGTCCGTCGTACAGTCGGTCAGGCCATTGGCGTACCGTGGGGAAAGATTCGCATTATCAAGCCCTATATCGGCGGCGGTTTTGGCAACAAGCAGGATACGCTATACGAACCGCTGGCCGCATATGTTTGCCAGCAGCTTGGAGGCCGGCTGGTCAAAATTGACGTTCCCCGCGAAGACACCTTTGTAAGCAACCGCACGCGGCACGCCATACGTTCGCATATCGTCTCATGGGTGCGGCCCGATGGCACTTATGCCGCCCGAAAGCTGGAAGTGTTTTCGGATCAGGGTGCGTATGCCTCCCATGGTCACTCGATTGCGGCCAAAGGAATGGGAGCTTTTCCTCAAATGTACCCCTGCCCTAATGTGCAAGGCGACGCCTATACCATCTATACCAATAAGTCCGTTGCAGGTGCAATGCGCGGCTACGGCATACCTCAGGCCATGTTTGCGGTGGAAAGCCATACGGATGATGTGTGCAAAGTGCTTGGCATGGACCCGGAAGCATTCCGGCGTAAGAATTTGATGCCGCAGGGTTATAAAGACAACTTCTCAAAGAATGAGAACTACTTTGATACCTATAACCAGTGTCTCGATAAAGCAATGGATTATATGGATTATCATAAGAAGATTGAGGAATACAAGAACCAGACGGGCCCCATCCGCAGGGGAATAGGTATTTCGTGCTTCTGGTATAATACCGGTGTGTGGCCGATTTCGCTGGAGCATTCGTCCTGCCGCATGGTGCTGAATCAAGACGGATCGCTGCAAATACAGATGGGCGAAACGGAAATCGGTCAGGGAGCCGATACGGCCTTCGCTCAGATGGCTGCCGATGTGGTGGGCATTAAGGATTACCGGGACGTTCATGTCGTGTCCAATCAGGATACGGACGTCACGCCCTTTGGCCTTGGCGCATATGCATCACGCCAGACGTATGTGGGAGGTTTTGCCATCACGGAGGCTGGACAGCAGCTTAAAGAAAAGATACTGAAACATGCAAGCGAATTGACTCGCGTCGCGATCCCCGATCTGGATATGGTGGACAGCAACATTATCCGCGTTACTGATGGCCGGGTGCTGATGTCGCTGGGGGAACTGGCGACAGAAGTGCTCTACAGCCTGACGCACAGCGAGCATATTACTGCCGAGTCCAGCTACCAGATCAAGAACAACGCCTACTCCTTTGGCTGCTGTGTTGCCGAGGTGGAGGTGGATATTCCGCTGTGTAAGACTACTTTGGTGAAGATCGTTAATGTTCACGATTGCGGGAAGCTGATCAACCCGGCTCTGGCGGCTGCGCAGGTGCACGGCGGCATGTCGATGGGTATCGGCTACGGACTGAGCGAGCAGCTGCTGTTTGATCCCAAAACTGGCAAAGCCCTTAACAACAATCTGCTGGACTATAAGCTGTGTACGATGTTGGATCATCCGCATCTTGAGGCGCAGTTTGTGGAAAACCCTGAGCCCACAAGCCCCTTTGGCACAAAGGCTTTGGGCGAGCCACCGGCGACGCCTGTTGCGCCGGCAATCCGGAATGCGATATTGAACGCCACCGGCGTTGCGATCGATAAGCTGCCTATGAATCCGCATATACTGTTTACGCGGTTTGTCGAGGAAGGGCTCATTGCCGACCCCGCAAAGGAGGAGAAATAAGCCATGTTTGATATGAAGGAATTATACGAGGCCCAAAGCATAGAGGATGCGATCCGTTTGAGGGTGGAGCATCCCGATGCCCATGTCATCGCAGGCGGCTCCGACGTACTGATCCAGATGCGGGAAGGTAAGCGTGCCGGGGTCGAGCTGATCTCCATCTATATGATCGATGAATTGCGCGGTGTCCGCATCGATGAAGACGAAGCCATTCGCATCGGATCGCTCACCAGCTTTTCGCATATCACTAAAGACCCGATCATACAGAAGTATATCAACGTGTTGGGTGAGGCGGTGGATCAGGTGGGTGGTCCCCAGATTCGAAACATCGCCACCATCGGCGGCAACACGTGCAACGGCGTCACCTCAGCGGATTCCGCTTCAACGCTGCACGCTTGGGAAGCCCTTGTTGAGCTCACCGGACCTGAGGGAGTCAGACGGGTCCCAATTAAAGAGTTTTATATCAAGGCAGGCACAGTGGACATCCACGAGGGCGAAATACAGACGGCAATCATAATTCCGAAGGAAAGCTATGAGAATACCTTTGGGTGTTATATGAAGTACTCTATGCGTAACGCAATGGATATTGCTACATTGGGCTGCTCCGTTAATGTCCGTCTGTCCGCGGATAAAAAGACGTTCGAACGCGTACGTATCGCTTATGGCGTGGCGGGGCCGGTACCCATGCGCGCCCCTTCCGCAGAGGCCACGGCAAACGGCAAGCCTGTTTCGATGGAGACAGCAGAGGCAATCAGCAAAAGTGTTTTGAAGGATATCAACCCGCGCGACTCGTGGCGCGCTGCAAAGGCTTTTCGTCAGCATATCGCTGTCGAACTGGCAAAACGCGCTGTCATAGAATCGGTAAAACGCTGCGGAGGTGAAATCTGATGAATGATCAATATCGTCTTGTTGAATTCAACCTGAACGGAAAGGACGTTGCCTGCATGGTGGATGCGCGCGCTTCCCTGACGGATATGCTGCGTAATGACTATCAGATGACCTCCGTCAAGAAAGGCTGTGAGGTTGGCGAATGCGGGGCCTGTAACGTGATTATCGACGGGGAGTGCTTCAACTCCTGTATCTATCTTGCGGTCTGGGCAAAGGGGAAGAAGATTCGCACTCTGGAAAGTTTGCTTGGCCCCAACGGCGAGCTGAGCGATATTCAGCAGGCGTTTATCGACGAATCCGCTGTGCAATGCGGCTTTTGTACCCCCGGTTTTATTATGTCCGCGCTATACATTTTAGAAAGCGGAAAAGAATATGCCGACGATGAATTGCGGAAGCTGCTGAGCGGCAATCTGTGCCGCTGCACTGGATACGAGAACATACTCCGGGCTGTGAAAAAGACCATGTATAAACGGCTTGGCAAGGAGATGCCCGCTGAATGATGGAGATATTCAGCAACACAAAGTGATGGAAGGATATCGATGAATAAAACGTTGATTCTGAAAGGGAATATCATATTCGCGGAATCGAGCCGGGAATTGACGACACTGGAGAACGGGTATATCGTCAGTGAAAACGGCATGGTAACCGGAGTCTTCCCGCAGTTGCCGGAACAGTACCAAAATGCTCAGGTAAAGGATTTTGGCAGCAATTTAATCATTCCGGGCCTTGTCGACCTTCATCTGCACGCACCGCAGTTTGCGATCCGCGGTATGGGGATGGACCTTGAGCTGATTCCCTGGCTGAACAAATATGCCTTTGCCGAAGAAGCGAAATACGCCGACGTGGAGTATGCCACTGCCGCCTATAGCGCTTTTTGTGCTGCCCTGAAATCCGGCGTTACCACACGCGCCTCTGTTTACGCGTCGCTGCATACGCCTGCCACAGAACTTCTCATGCAAATGCTGGATGAAACCGGGCTGGTGACCGCTGTCGGCAAGGTCAACATGGACCGCAACAGCCCTGATCATCTGGTGGAAACTACCCACGAGTCAATCTTAAATACTGAGGAATGGATTTGCCGCACCCGGGATTTATATCAAAATACGAAACCGATCATCACACCGCGGTTTGTACCGTCCTGCTCGGAAGAGCTGATGTCGGCGTTGGGCAGGATTGCCGGTAAATATCATGTATCCGTACAGTCGCATCTGTCGGAGAATCATGATGAAATCAAATGGGTGAAAGAACTGCACCCGAGCCTTGAAACCTATAGCGATGTATACGATCACTTCGGCCTTTTTGGACAGGAACCCACAATCATGGCTCACTGTGTCTATTTATCCGATTATGAGATGGACCTGATTCGCGAACGCGGGGTTTGGGTAGCACATTGTCCACAGTCCAACACCAACATTTCCAGCGGAATCGCGCCCGCTAGACGAATGCTGGAGCTAGGTTTACGCGTCGGTATTGGAACGGACGTTGCAGGCGGTTTCTCCATCTCCATGTTCCGGGCGTTGGCCGATGCGATACAGGTGTCCAAGATGTATTCCGTATTGGTTGATCGGAGCAAGGCACCGCTGACGCTGCTCGAAGCGTTCTATCTGGCTACCAAAGGCGGTGGCAGCTTCTGGGGCAACGTGGGCAGCTTTGAGCCGGGATACGAGTTGGATGCTGTGGTGATTGATGACAGTGATATCAGCTTTTTGGAGCCGCTCATGCTGACCCAACGGTTGGAGAGGGTTGTGCATCTGTCGGACGATAGGCACATTAAAGCGAAGTATGTCAGGGGAGAGGCGGTATTGCAGTCGTGAAGACAACGCTGATTAAAAACGCTCGGGCGATTGTAACGGTTGACGATAACGATACAATATACCGCGATGCAAACATATTAATAGAGGACTGCGAGATCAAACGCATTGGTCAGCAGAACTGGGACGCGGACGAGGTGATCGATGCCTCCGGCTGTTTTGTGTATCCGGGGCTAATTAACACGCACCATCATATGTACCAGACGTTTACACGCAACCTGCCTTTGGTTCAGAAAATGGAGCTTTTTCCGTGGCTGGTGACGCTATATGAGATATGGCGTGGCCTTGATGACGACTGTGTATATTACAGCTCCTTAACCGGAATGGGCGAACTTCTGAAGTATGGCTGCACCACCAGTATGGACCATCACTATGTTTTTCCGCGGCGGGACTCGCAACACTTTATCGACCAGCAATTTCGCGCTGCCGGGGAAATCGGCATGCGTTTTCACGCCTCACGTGGCAGCATGTCCCGGGGAAAGAGCGACGGGGGACTTCCGCCGGACGATTTGGTGCAGGATATTGATACCATACTGAAGGACAGCGAACGGTTGGCGAAGCGTTATCATGATTCGTCCAAGTTTTCGATGAACCAGATGATATTCGCACCGTGTTCACCGTTCAGCGTAACGACGGATTTGCTGAAAGAATCTGCCGCACTGGCCCGACAACTGGGTGTACGACTGCATACGCACCTGTGTGAAACGAAGGACGAGGAGGACTACTGCCTGCGTGAAATGGGAATGAGACCGCTGGAATACATGGAATCCTGCGGCTGGACGGGCAGCGACGTCTGGTTTGCGCATGGCATCCATTTCAATGATGATGAACTCGCATTTCTGGCCAAAACCAAAACCGGAGTGGCACATTGCCCGGTTTCTAACATGAAGCTTTCCTCCGGCGTCTGTCGTATACCCGATATGCTGCGGCTGGGCGTACCGGTGGGCCTTGCGGTGGACGGCGGTGCTAGCAACGACGGCTCCAATCTGATGACTGAGATACGCGCCGCTTACCTGCTGCACCGCCTGAGCTGGAGCGGCGAAGCGCCGACAGGCTACGACCTGCTGAAAATCGCCACGCGCGGCAGTGCCGCTCTTTTGGGACGGGATGATATCGGCAGCTTGGAGGTTGGTAAAGCTGCGGACCTGTTTTTGATTGATACGTCGCTGATGGAACTCGCTGGCGCAGGCAGCGATCCCGGCTGTCTGCTTGGCACGGTGGGCTATTCCCGTCCGGCGAAGCTGGTGATGGTGAACGGCAAAGTTGTATCGGAGGATGGACGCCTGACGACGATCGACGAGCCGAACGTGCGGGAAAGAGCAGAGGCGCTGTCGCAGAACATGCTCAGAAAAGCCGGTTTGGCATGAAAAAGCGGGATATTAATCCCGCGCTCTCTATATTCTGGCTGTAAGGGGAACCTCCATACTGGTGTTGGCAACGGCAGAGTCAATTGTAGTATCCGATCTGAGTCTCATTAAAAATTCCCTCGTTCGTCTTTTCTACTATTGTACCTTCAAGGTTTACCCTGTAGTCTCCTTTGTAGAAAGACATACCATCCGTATCCAGCAAGCTGTAATGAAAATATATCCATCCGTCCTTTACGTCATATATACTCAAAAAATAGACGGGGCTGATGTTTTTCAGTTTGTACTTAATGGTTTGCTGATCGGGTACTTCAACATCATATTGCTTCACTTGTTCGCATGCCCTGTCTGCTGCTATAATACGCTTGAATTCCAGGTATCAAAATATATGCGGTCTCCAAATAACTTGATGTTCATATTCGAGTAGGGTATGCCTTTTTGATTGGCTCCGTCCAGATCAATGCGAACCGTATCCCAGTGGCCGAAGTCACCATAGGTATGGTTTTTGCCTACATAAATGTACGGATCTACAATGGTAAACATGAATCCGGTGATGCCCAGGTCCATGTCCCCGCTTCCGTCACTATTAACCCTTTTAAGGGGACACTCATAGTCGTCATTAAAATAGAACATCCGGCTCCAGTCTGCGTAGTAGATCCACTCACCGCTTTCGGTTCTCATATTCTTAAACATTTCCCGTACGTCTGCGGCCTCGTCTTCTGCAGGGATTATTGCCCCCGAAGGAAGGATGAACTCTGGTGAGACTGAACATTGAGGTGTTGCAGTCTCCGTTGGTATATTCGATATGGGCGATGTCTGAGTAACAGGAAAGTTATCGGAAGGAGGTAATGTTTAAACTGGCTGGCTGATGCAACCACACAACATACTGACCAGCGATAACAAGAGAATTATCCGAATTAAATTCTTCTTCACTAGATTAGGCATTCCTTTTAAATACTCCATCAAATATTTTTTCAATTATTATAAACAATTACAATTTTATAAGCAAAATTTACAGAAATACAATTAACTGTAAATTTTATATATATCGATAAACTTAAAACATTGTAAAGGAATGACTTGACCAATAGATTGAATAAAATAAAATGATATGACATGACTACTGCCAACCGTCTTGCAAATGAACAGTTCCCTTACCTCCTTCAACACACCCAGAATCCCGTGGACTGGTATCCGTGGGGCAATGAAGCTTTTTTTATAAGCAAAAGCCGAAGACAAGCCCATATTCCTCTCGATCGTTTATTCTACCTGTTATTGGTGTCGCATAGCGAAGTAGAGACATTTGATACATTTGCTACCGACGAACCAATGTGACAATATACACATATGATAAAAGAGATTATTTTTATACTTAAACATTATTTAATAATATGTGAGGTAAAAATAATGACAAGATTAACCGGAAAGATAATTTGGTTGGGTGATCCGGAATACCAGCAAGCCCGTATGAACTGGGATCCATTCACCAATGAATATCCCAAGGTTTTTGTTTTCGCACAAAACAAAGGAGATGTATCGAATGCCGTAAGGTGGGCACGTGAAAATAGCATACCCATACGCATGCGTAGCGGTCGGCATTCCCTTGCAAAAGATTTTTCACAGGTCGACGGCGGAATCGTTATAGATGTGGGGGGAATGCAGAACGTATCTTTAGATAAGAAAAGGGATATTGCCGTCGTTGAGCCGGGGATACGCGTAGGGACGCTTGTAAAAATGCTGGCCCGTGAAGGTTATCTGGCTCCTTTTGGAGACAGCGCTACTGTCGGCATAGGCGGGATCAGCACGGGCGGAGGTATTACAGCCATACAGCGCACTGCCGGACTGATTTCCGATAATATTTTGGCTGCTGAAATTGTTGATGCAAATGGAAATATCCTGTGTGTCTGCGATCATGAAAATCCAGACCTTTATTGGGCAATCCGAGGGGGAGGAGGAGGAAATTTCGGCATAATCGTATCATATGTGTTCAAAGTACGACGTTATCCATGTCCCGTAGGAATATTTGAAATTGTCTGGCCTTGGGAGCAATTGAAACAGGTGATAGACAGGTGGCAGAAATGGGCTCCTTTTGTTGACGTAAGGCTGGGTACAATTATAGAGGCATTTTCAAAAACAAACGGACTTCTACATGCTCGAGGGATTTTCCTCGGCCCGCAGGATGAATTGGAAGAATTGCTGATTCCTTTGGTGAGTGTCGGAACTCCGACCGATGTATACATCGACGAGGTTTCGTTATTGGATGCGATAGATTTCTGGACAGAGGGATCAGTGGAGTTTGACACGCAGAAAACCACATGGTCATCCGTCTGGGTAGAGAAATTTCTGCCTGAGGAAGGGCTGGATGCGATAACGCGGTTTCTGAAGAAAGCAACCGGGAGCGAGGCAAATTTCTTTTTCCTAAATTCCGGAGGAGCTATGAACCGTGTTCCTCCCCGGGAAACCGCTTTCTTCTGGCGCAATTCTAAGTATTATATGGAGTGGAACTCCTCGTTCCTGGAAGATTCTGAAACCGAAGAGAATATAAAGCTGGTCGAAAAAGCGCGTATGGAACTGCAACCTTATACAGTAGGGTCATACGTTAATGTTCCCGATCTGTATATTAAAAATTACGGAGAAGAATATTATGGCGCAAATTTTCCCCGGCTTCAATTGATAAAAAGAAAATATGATCCTTATAATGTTTTCAACTTTTTGCAGAGCATACCTCCTGCCCACAAATAAAATTGAACTATTTTACTTCGAAGGTTTTACCTTGTTGTAAGACCTTCGAAGCTCTATAGAAAGAAGGCTAACTGCCATAGGCAAAGTAACTCGTTTGCCGTTCTCGTCTTACTCCATGTATTAGCTTTCGTATATGGCAGCTATATCATGTATTCTACGCTTCATTTCCGTGCGGATATGGTACGGCTCTAAACACTCGCATTTATTCCCAAAACTGAAAAGAATATTGTAGTAGTATTCGTTCTCTATGAAAGGAAAACTTATAATGTAATGCTCATCACCATCTGGCGAAAAGTCTTCATAAGTGCAATAATCAAGTACCCTGTCCATGACAGATTCATGAATTCGGATTTTGATTTTTGTTCGCATTGTTTCCAAAACATCCGTAAGATCAAACTGCGGCTTTTGATAATCTCGCGGCGTAAAAAATTCCTCTTGTATTTGCAGGTTTGATGTACGGGATAGTTTAAATAAGCGAAAATCATTTCTTGTATAGCAAAACCCTTGCCAATACCAATGACTGCTTTTCAATACAAGCTGATACGGCTCGGCTGTTCGTGCGGTTTTATTTCCGTAGCGGTCGGTATATTCAAACGAAAGCAGCTTGCTTTCCTGCAAAGCTGTTTTGATAATTTCTAAATAGGGCTGTATGTTAGCGTTGCCCATCCACGGACTTAAATCTATATATATTTGATTTGCTTTTAATTCAATGTCTTTTGCTCTGTCGGCGGGGATAAAACTCTTGACTTTCGCAAGGGCGTTTACCAGCTCATCCCCTCGTATCATGTTGGAAACACTGGAAAGCCCCATCACGATAGCGGAAAGATCGGCAGTCGAAAAAACCTTTCTGTCGATCTTGTATGTCTGCATGATTTCAAAGCCGCCTCCCACTCCCGGTGCAGAACAAACAGGAATACCTGCCATGTTGATCGCGTCTATGTCGCGGTAAATTGTGCGGGGTGAAACTTCAAACATATTTGCTAGCTCCTGTGCGCCTATACGCTTTTTATCAAGGAGTATCATAATAATACTAACAAGCCTGTCAACTTTCATCCGACAGCCGCCTTCCAAAATTTCTTGTAATCAATATAGATTGCTGCCATACTGTTGTCAACAATTACAAAGTATAATAAAAAAGTAAATAAATCAATCTACCTATTCAGGAGGAAACACTATGCAGAAAAAAGCTCTGGTCATAATTGATATTCAAAATGACATAACAAAGAACTACAAGAATGTTATTGGCAATATTAATAAAGCTATTGATTGGGCAGTGGATAATAATATTCATGTTGTTTATATAAGGCATGAAAATTTATCAGCCGGCACGAGAACTTTTAAACCCAATACATTTGGGGCTGAATTAGCTTCAGACTTGAAAATAGTATCGAGAAATGTTTTTGCAAAATACAAAGGAAACGCATTAAGCTGTGAAGAATTTGCAGACTTTATCAGTAATAATGAAATAGGCGATTTCTACATAGCAGGAGCAGATGCTGTTGCTTGTGTTAAATCAACCTGTTATAACTTATGTAAAGCAAATTATGGCGTTAATGTCCTATCAGATTGTGTTACCAGTTATGATAAAAGGAAGATTGACGAAATGCTGCGTTATTATGAAAGTAAAGGTAGTAAAATTATTTGTTTGAATGACCTAATAATTTAGCCCTTTCCATATTAGCTCTATAAATACTTGGTAAACGGGCATTCTAACCATGTTATAATGTTCTATGGAGTGATTAATATGTCAAACGAACAATATACCAACAAACTCATTAACGAATCCTCCCCATACCTCCTTCAGCATGCCCATAACCCTGTGGAGTGGTATCCTTGGGGAGAGAAAGCTTTTGAGAAAGCTAAAGCGGAAGACAAGTCGATATTTCTCTCAATAGGATATTCCACCTGTCATTGGTGTCATGTGATGGCGCACGAAAGCTTCGAAGATGAACAAATTGCGGCGTTGCTGAATGCGCATTTCGTATCCATAAAGGTGGATCGGGAGGAGCGCCCCGACGTCGACGAAGTGTACATGAGTGTGTGTCAGGCCATGACGGGCAGCGGCGGGTGGCCGCTCTCTATATTGATGACGCCGGGCAAGAAGCCGTTTTTCGCGGGCACCTATTTTCCGCCGCGCAGCGCCTATGGGCGTATGGGATTCACTGAACTCATCGTGCAAATAGCTGAACTGTGGAAAACGAACCGTACCGCGTTGCTGGAACAGAGTGAGAAAGTAATCCGTTTCATGCAGAAGCCGACGGATAGGGAGGTGGACGAATCCGCAGATGAAGCTGCGCTAATCGAGCAGGGATACCATGCGCTGCTTGGCATGTACGACCGTGAATATGGCGGGTTCTCCCATGCACCGAAATTTCCGATGCCACACTACCTTTCGTTTCTGCTGATGTACGATCTGGCCTACAAGAGTAAAAAAGCAGTTGAGATGGCAACGTTCACGCTGGAGCAAATGGCGCGCGGCGGCATATTCGATCAGGCGGGTTTTGGATTCTCGCGCTATTCCACTGATGGGCAATGGCTTGTGCCACATTTTGAGAAGATGCTCTATGACAATGCTTTGCTGCTGACAGCTTACAGCGAATGCTATGCTGTAACGGGAAACGCTTTGTGCCGTGAAATCGCTGAAAAGGTTTGCGCTTATGTGATGAGGGACATGACTTCGCCGGAAGGCGCGTTTTATTCTGCGCAGGACGCTGACTCGGAGGGAGAGGAGGGGCGCTTTTATGTCTGGAGCTACGAAGCGTTGCAGCGGGAACTGACGACTGCTGAACTTCGCATCCTCGAAATACACTACGGCGTAACGCGGAGGGGCAATTTCGAAGGCAGGAATATACTGAACCGCACGGACGAGAGCATGGAGGATGCTGCGGACGCCGCTGTTCTGAGCAAGCTTTTTGCTTTGCGTCAGCAGCGTATACCGCCGCTCAAGGATACCAAAATTTCCGCCTCATGGAACGGGCTGATGATCGAAGCGTTGGCCACTGCAGGAATGGTCATGGGTAATACGTCCTATGTGGAGGCAGCGCAGAAAGCGGCGGACTTTGTCATCGCTCACATGGTGTCGGAAGACGGCTCGGTTAGCACGATTTACGGCAAGCCGGGCAGTGGATTCCTTGCGGACCATGCCAATATGGCCTGTGCACTCGACCGGCTGTATACCGCAACGCTGAACATCCGGTATTTGGAGCAGGCACTGAAGATCGCAGAGCGCATGGTGCATTGCTTCCTCGAATCCGGCGAAGACCGCTTCTATATGGCTGAAGCGGAAAACGGGGAGCTGTTTATGCGTCCTCGTGACGAATACGATGGTGCTATGCCGTCGGGTACCGCCAGTGCGATGATGGCACTTTCCAGACTAGTTCACCTTACGGGGAATGAAAAGCTGAAGAAGGTATTGAAATCCGCGTTGGCCGCTTTTTCGGCAACCGCGAAGGACTCGCCCGCCTCGCATGTACATTATCTGTCTGTGCTGCTGTCGCAACTGATCCCTCACCGTCAGATCGTGATCGTCGCTCATCCCGACGACCATGAGGCCGTGGACGCCTACCGCCGTATCTGTGCACAATATATGCCTTACTCCTCGGTCATCTATTATGACCAAAGTGAGGCCATGGACGAATTGATGCCGGACCTGAAGTCGTATCGCACGGATAAACCGTTTGCTGCATATGTCTGTGAGGATTTCACCTGTGGGGCCCCACTGCATTCGGCGAAGGAGCTTTTATTGCGTCTGAAGGTTGGAGAAATTGGGACCGTTTGATGAACATCCGTATCTACGGTTGACGCTGCTGGTTTCTCATTCTATAATTTCGTTCTGGATACATTTTGCTAAGTCGGATCAGGGATAATGACTAATAAAATCTGTGACGAGTCGATTTATGTTTGCCTGTTCGGGCGATGCCGTTAGCTTAGGGCAGCGTACTTTATCAGCGGACTCGCCATACTAGGTGATGGACCGGATGGACAAAAAAGTATCGATAAAACAACAATCAACTTAGTGCTGATAAGGAGACTGAATAATGGCAGACTGCAAAAACTGTCCCTCGAAGGGCCAGTGTAAATCTCAGGACAGCTGCGCGATCAAGAATAACCCGTTCAACAACATCGGTACAGTCATTGGCGTGATGAGCGGCAAAGGGGGTGTGGGGAAGTCTACGGTCACCGCATTGCTTGCGAAACAGCTAAAAAGCATGGGGTACTCTGTGGGTGTCATGGATGCTGATATCACGGGGCCGAGCATTCCGCGTCTGCTGGGTGTAAAGGACGCACGCGTCGAGGAGAGCGAGATGGGGCTCATCCCTGCTAGAACGAAGGACGGCATTAATGTTATGTCGCTCAATCTGCTGATTCAGGACGAAATGCAGCCTGTGATATGGCGCGGACCGATTATTTCCGGCACAGTCAAGCAGTTCTGGGAGGACGTATTTTGGGGCGAACTTGATTATCTGCTCATCGATATGCCACCGGGGACTGGTGATGTCGCGCTCACAGTGATGCAATCCATCCCCATTACCGGCATGGTGATCGTCAGCGTTCCGCAGGACATGGTTTCCATGATCGTTGCCAAGGCGGTGAACATGGTTAAAGCGCTTAAGGTTCCGTTGCTGGGTATGGTGCAGAACATGAGCTGTGTGGTCTGCCCGGACTGCGGAAAAACCATTCGTATCTTTGGAGCGGATACGAGCGCGGTATGTGAAGCGTTGGATCTGCCGTTGCTGGGTGAGTTGCCAATGAAGGCAGAACTTGCCGCGCTGACAGCGGATGGGGTTGCTGCTGCCGATAATGAAATACGGGATACAGTCTGCGGCATCGCTGAAAAGATCGTTAACGCGGTAACCGTTAAGGAGGGTTTATGAAAAGCTATCGGAAGGTACTTGTGCTGGATATTCCCAAACGGCGGCAGTTTCTCAATATCACTCGTGATGTAGAAGCTGCGCTGAGTGAGAGCGGCATCCGTGAAGGGCTGTGTCTGGTAAACGCTATGCATATTACCGCCAGCGTGTTTATCAACGACGACGAGAGCGGCCTGCATGCCGATTTTGAAAAATGGCTGGAAGGCCTTGCCCCTGAAAAGCCGTACTCGCAGTATGCGCACAACGGTTTTGAGGACAACGCGGACGCGCATCTGAAGCGTACCATCATGGGGCGTGAGGTCGTCGTGGCGGTGACGAATGGCCGATTGGATTTTGGCCCGTGGGAACAGATATTTTACGGCGAGTTTGATGGGATGCGTCAAAAGCGCATCATGATCAAGATTATCGGCGAGTGAGTGTTTTTAATTGGCTTACTGAATTACCTGTTGAACGATATACCTTGATGTGATATTCTGGTTTAAAATTACACTATATTCATCTTGGAGTAAAACATGAAAAAATTTCGTCTGACTGTCGTCACGTTAATGTGCCTGTTCACAATTATCCCCGTGGCAAGCGCTGCAGATTCTGTCACCTGCGAGCTGTCGGAGCTCAATATGACAATTGATGTACCCGCCGATTGGATTACGTTTACACGGGATATCGATGAAAATGATCCGAATCTGAAACTGCTCGGGACAACCGCGGAAACATTGATCAGCACCTATGAAGCAAACAGCATTTATTTTAACGCCGTTTATCTGGACCCTCTCAGCGAAATTGTTGTTACGATGATAACTGATGAATCCAGTCAGGATATCTATGATTTCAACCGTATTTCTGATAAAGATATGCCACAGGCCGCAGAAACGATCAGAGAAGAGATGCAGAAGATTATGGGCGACGCTGCCACATATACTGAAAGCAGCTTTTATACTCATGAACAAGCGAAATTCGCTGTTTTTAACTTTGAGACCAGTGGTGCTTTGCCGGATCATGCTCAGCAGTACACAACGATTATTAACGGACAGACCATAAACGTTACGCTGCATTCCTATACCGGCGAACTGACTACCGCACAGGAGCAGTTGCTTGAAGATGTTGTCAACAGCATTACGTTTACGAAGGTGACAAAAAAGCCGGGAATCGATCTTTCTGAGGCAGGGATTACCGCCATCATTGGCGGCGTCGTTGCCGGTATTGTCGCGTTGGTCATATCCCTGATCAACAGGAATAAACGCAAAATTGCCGGAGCGACTGTATCATCAGCTGGCATGTACGATGGTATCAATCCCGGAAATGCGCCATATCCAGACGACCGGCAGTATCCCGGTAACCCGCCGGACGACGGCCCTCAGGCGTAGCCTTAAAAATCCTCGTCTGATAAAACAGGCTTGATTGCGAGCCTGTTTTTTAATGCCATCGTATGGGTTTTGTCGGGACTGCGAATAAAAATCGGGTATCGTGCCTATAAAACCGTTGAAAAGCTTGTCCTGCTGGGATATAATTTTCCCTAAAGTTTAAATTTTCGGAGGAAACGCAATCAATGGGTATGTTGAAAGGGGCTTGTATATTCGGGCAGTCGGGCGGGCCGACTTCGGTAATCAACGCGAGCGCATGCGGCGTATTTCAGCAGGCGTTGAAAGAGGAGTGCATCACCAAGGTCTACGGTGCGGCACACGGTATCAAGGGCGTGCTGAACGAGCAGCTCTATGACATCGGACAGGAAGATGCCAAAGAGCTGGAACTTTTGAAGACCACTCCGTCTTCGGCGATGGGCTCTGTGCGGTACAAGCTCAAGGAAGCGGATGTGGACGAGACCGACTACAAGCGCATGCTTGAGGTGTTCAAGAAATACGACGTGCGGTACTTCTTCTACAATGGCGGCAACGACTCGATGGATACCTGCAACAAGATCAGCAAGTACATGCAGAAGTCAGGTTATGAGATGCGCGTCATGGGCGTACCCAAGACCATCGATAACGACCTTTGGGCTACAGACCACTGCCCGGGCTACGGCAGCGCCGCCAAGTACATCGCCACCTCCACAATGGAAGTGTATCAAGATGCGCGCGTATACGACACTGGCACGATCACGATTCTCGAAGTGATGGGGCGTAACGCGGGCTGGCTGACTGCCGCGACAGCGCTGGCTGCATGGAAGGGCGCGGGCCCGGACCTGATCTATCTGCCGGAGCGCGAGTTCGACATGGAAGATTTCCTTACGCGCGTCACTGAAATTTATAAAAAGAACGGCAACGCGCTCGTCGCGGTGTCGGAAGGCATCAAGGACAAGGACGGAAAGTACATCTCTGAATACGGCAGCAGCATGGCACAGAGTAAGGACTCCTTCGGCCATGCGCAGCTGGGCGGCCTGGCCTACACACTCGCGGGCTTTGCGCGTGAGAGGTCCGGTGCAAAGGTGCGTGCCATCGAGTTCAGCCTGCTGCAGCGCTGCGCTGCGCACATTGCGTCCAAAACAGATATTGACGAAGCTTACCTCGCCGGACAGACAGCCGTGAAGGCCGCCGCGGAAGGCAAAACCGATCTGATGGTCGCTTTTGAGCGCAAGCCGGGCAAGGAATATGAGTGCGGCGTTAAGCTTATCAATCTGACCGAGGTTGCCAACCGTGAGAAGAAGATCCCGGACGAGTGGATCACCGCCGACGGCGTAGGCCTCACACAGGGCTACATCGATTATGCGCTTCCGCTCATTCAGGGCGACACGGATCTTCCGTTTGAGGACGGCATGCCGCGGTTCGCGAAGCTGAAGAAAGTGCTTGCGAAATAACGTTTGCAGAACAGTTCAGGGCTGCCTCATGGCGGCCCTTTTGCTTTCACAGACCGTATATGATTACGGAAATATGACGCAAAGGCTTTATTTTTCCGTAGTGATACGCTATAATCACTCTAAGTATTGAAGCACGGGAGCATAGTAGTTCTCTTTGCGAAAAAAGAGAGGATAATGATGATCTGGAATGAAAAGATGGAGTGTGCGTCGCGCGACGAGATGCGGGCGGTGCAGCTCGAACGGCTGAAGAGTACGGTAGCACGGTGTTACAATAATGTTCCTCATTACAGAAAGAAGCTGGACGAAGCCGGGGTACATCCGGACGACATTAAAACGTTGGACGACATTCGAAAGCTGCCGTTCACGGTCAAGGACGACTTAAGGGACAACTATCCATACAATCTGTTCGCGGTGCCGATGCGCGATGTGGTGCGTATCCACGCCTCATCTGGCACCACGGGCAAGCCCACTGTGGTGGGTTATACAAAGGCTGATATCGACATGTGGGCGGAATGCGTGGCAAGGCTTGCGTGCGCGGCAGGCGTCACGGCGGACGATGTGGCGCAGGTCACGTTCGGCTATACGCTGTTTACAGGAGCGTTCGGTCTGCACTACGGACTGGAGAAAGTAGGCGCGTCGGTGATTCCGATATCCGGCGGCAATACGGAACGACAGCTTTCCATCATGCAGGATTTCAGCACGACGGTGCTGATTGGAACGCCATCATATGCCCTGTACATTGCGGAGGTCGCAAAGAAGAAGGGCATCGATCCGCGCAAGCTGGGGCTGCGAATCGGCATGTTCGGTGGGGAAGGCCATACGGAAGAGATGCGCCGCGAAATCGAGGAAGCATGGGGCATCCTGGATACCGAGAACTACGGGTTATCCGAGGTTATCGGGCCGGGAGTCTCGGGCGAATGCTATATGAAGAACGGCATGCACATCAATGAGGATCACTTCTACTGTGAAGTGGTGGACAAGGATACGCTGCAGCCGGTGCCCGACGGACAGCCGGGAGAGCTCGTAATCACGTCACTCTCCAAGGAGGCGCTGCCCATCCTGCGTTACCGCACCAAGGATATCACTTGGCTGATACCCGAAAGGTGCGAATGCGGCAGGACGTCGATACGCATGGCCAAAGTTCAGGGTCGCACGGATGATATGCTGATTATCCGCGGCGTCAACGTGTTCCCTTCGCAGATCGAAAGCGTGCTGCTGGGTATTGAGGACATCGGCCCGCATTACGAGATCGTGGTGCGTAAGGACGGATACATGGACAAGATTGAGGTGCTCGTCGAGGTCATCGACGCCGCGCTGCTGGACAAATTCAGCGCATTGGAAACGCTGGAACGCAAGATTCAGCATGCGCTCTATACGGTGCTCAATATCGATGCAGCGGTAAAGCTTGTCGAGCCCGAGTCGCTGAAGCGCTTTGAAGGCAAAGCAAAGCGTGTAACCGATTTGAGAAATCAGAATTAATAAACAGCTTGGAGATATACATGAAACACTTGATGTCAGGCAACGAAGCATTCGCGCGCGGCGCATATGAAGCAGGTGTGACAGTCGCCACAGCGTATCCCGGCACGCCCAGCACGGAGATTACGGAAAGTATCGCAAAGTATGACGAGGTCTATGCGGAGTGGGCCCCAAATGAAAAGGTCGCCTTGGAGGTCGCCGTCGGCGCGTCCATCGGCGGCGCACGGGCGCTGTGCTGCATGAAGCATGTAGGGCTCAACGTCGCGGCCGACCCGCTGTTCACCGCGTCCTACACGGGCGTGAACGGCGGACTGGTGATCATCGTCGCGGATGACCCGGGTATGCACTCCAGCCAGAACGAACAGGACTCGCGGTTTTATGCGCGTAGCGCGCACCTGCCGATGCTGGAACCCTCCGACAGCGCCGAAGCACGGGAATTTGTGAAGCTGGCCTATGATCTTTCGGAAAAGTTTGATACGCCTGTGCTTGTGCGGTCCACCACAAGGCTTTCGCATTCGCTCACGTCTGTGGAATTGAACGATCGTCAGGAGATTCCGCTCAAGGAATATAAAAAGGATATCGGCAAATACGTCATGATGCCGGGTATGGCGAAGAAGCGCCATATCGTGGTGGAGCAGCGCATGAAGGATATCAAGGCCTTCGCAGATACGCTGCCAATCAACCGCATCGAATACCGGGATAAGAAGATCGGCGTGATTGCAAGCGGCATTGCATACCAGTATGTACGTGAAGCGCTGCCGGACACCAGCACGCTCAAATTGGGCATGGTATACCCACTGCCCGAAAAGCTGATCCGTGAGTTCGCGGAAGGTGTGGACAAGCTTTACGTTGCCGAGGAACTGGAGCCATTCTTCGAGAACCAAATCAAAGCGATGGGTATCGCTGTCACCGGTAAGGAAATATTCTCGGTGCAGGGCGAATACAGTGTCAACCTGGTAAAAGCGCGCATCGGCGGGGAAAAGACCGAAATCGTCAGCCCCGGCGTGTTGCCTCAAAGGCCGCCTGTGATGTGCCCCGGCTGCCCACATCGCGCTGTGTTTTATGCCATTAAGAAGCTGGGCTTAACCGCAACAGGCGATATCGGCTGCTATACGCTCGGCGCGCTTCCGCCGCTGCAGGGCATCGATGCGTGTGTCTGCATGGGCGCAAGCATCGGTATGGCCATGGGTATGGAAAAGGCGCGAGGCAAGGAATTTGCGCGCAAGCTCGTTGCCGTGATCGGTGACTCGACATTCTTCCATTCCGGCATCACGGGCCTGGTCGAAATGGTGTATAATGGCGCAACCTCGACCGTTATCATCCTTGACAATTCCACTACCGGTATGACAGGACATCAGCAGCATCCCGGAACGGGCAAGAGCATCAAAGGGGATATCGCCTGCGCGGTGGATATTCCGGCGCTCGTCAGTGCGATTGGGGTAAAACACATCCGTATCGTCGATCCTTTTGATGTCAAGGCGATTGAGCAGACTTTGAAGGAAGAAACCGCGCGCGAAGAGCTCAGCGTAATCATAGCCCGACGTCCATGCGTGTTGCTGAATAAGAAAAGCACAGGGGCGGTTTGTATCATTACGGACAAGTGCCGCCAATGCGGTGTATGCCTGAAATTGGGCTGCCCGGCGATTGTCAAGACAGAGAGCGGCATGCGAATTGACGCATCCCTTTGTACGGCATGTGGGCTTTGCGCAAACGTATGCGCGTTCGGCGCAATAGAAACGGCAGGTAACTGATATGACAGATATATTGATCGTAGGCGTTGGCGGACAGGGTACGCTGCTCGCGAGCAGGGTGCTTGGTAAGATGGCGGAATCGCTGGGATATGATGTGAAGCTTTCCGAGGTGCATGGCATGGCGCAGCGCGGAGGCAGCGTCGTTACGCATGTGCGATATGGCGATCAGGTTTTCGCGCCTGTGGTAGATGAAGCTGGGGCGGATGTAATATTGGCGTTCGAGAAATTGGAAGCGTTGAGGTGGATTGGCCGTTTGAAACCAAACGGGCGTATGTTTATAGGCTCACAGGAGATCGCTCCGATGCCGGTGATTACCGGAGCGGAGGTTTATCCTGATGATATCGAGCAGCGTATACGTGTGGCGTCACCGGACGCGGTGTTCGTCGACGCGATGGGGATTGCCGCGGAGGCGGGTAATGCCAAGGCGGTCAACATCGTGCTGCTCGGCGTGATGGCACATCACATGGGACTTGATAAACAGGCCTTCCTTAACGCAATTGAAGATGCCGTTCCTCCAAAATTCAGAGAACTGAATCTTAAGGCGTTTGAGATGGGCTATACTGCTTAATCTTAGGAGGATTATTATGCGATATTGGAATCAAGCTGTCGAATGCATGGACAGGGAACAGCTTTACGCGTTACAATTGGAGAAACTGAAAGAAACGGTCAAAAGGGTCTACGAGCGTGTGCCTTTTTACAAAAAAGCTTTCGATGAGAAGGGTATCAAGCCTGAGGACGTCCAATCGCTCGATGATGTTAGACGCCTGCCGTTCACAGTGAAACAGGATCTGCGTGATAACTATCCGTTTGGCTTGTTCGCAGCGGACATGGACGATATCGTGCGCATCCATGCGTCGTCCGGTACCACGGGCAAGCCTACAGTGGTCGCTTACACCAAGCGCGACATAGAGAACTGGGCAGAGCTGATGGCCCGTACGCTGACCTTTGCGGGCGGCAACAAGAGTTCCGTCGTGCAGGTAGCTTACGGCTACGGGCTGTTCACCGGCGGTCTCGGCGCACATTACGGCTCGGAACGCCTGGGCGCGGTTACAGTGCCCATGTCGGGCGGCAATACCAAAAAGCAGATCATGCTGATGCAGGACTTCGGTACAACGATTCTTGCCTGCACACCTTCATACGCGCTCTATCTTGCCGAAACCATCGAGGAGATGGGTATTCCGCGCAGCGAACTGAAGCTGCAGGGTGGAGTGTTTGGAGCAGAGCCGTGGACGGAAGCCATGCGGACCGAGATCGAACAGCGCCTCGGCATCCTTGCAATCGACATCTATGGTTTATCAGAGATCATGGGGCCGGGCGTTGCATCGGACTGCGAGTATAAACAGGGTCTGCACATCGCGGAGGACTTCTTCCTCGCGGAGATCATCGACCCGGTAACGCTCGAACCGCTGCCGTATGGGTCGGAAGGCGAACTCGTCATCACGACGATCGACAAGGAAGGCATCCCGCTCATCCGCTACCGTACGCGCGACATCACTTCGCTGCACATTGAGAAGTGTGGCTGCGGGCGCACCATGGCGCGCATGAGCAAGGTGCTGGGCCGAAGCGACGACATGCTGATCATCCGTGGCGTCAATGTGTTCCCGTCCCAGATCGAAAGCGTGCTTGTGCAGATTTCCGAGGTTTCGCCTCATTATCAGATCGTTGTAGACCGCGTTGACAACTTTGATACGCTTGAAGTACAGGTCGAGGTTTCCGCCGAGATGTTCTCCGATGAGGTGAAGAGGCTTGAATCGCTCAGCAAACGCATTCGTGCCGAGATTCAGTCCGTACTGGGCATCAGCGTAACCGTTACATTGGTTGAACCCAAAACCATCGCGCGCAGCGAAGGTAAAGCCAAAAGGGTGATCGATAACCGAAAGCTGTAAGGAGGGTTTCTATGATCAAGCAGATCTCCGTTTTCGTGGAAAACAAAAAGGGCAGGCTCGCCCGCATCACCGAGGTGCTGGGCAAGGCGGATATTGATCTCGTCGCGCTGTCCATCGCCGACACGACCAATTTCGGCATCATGCGCTGTATCGTGAGCGATCCGGAAAAGACGATCCAGCTGCTGCGCTCCCACGGCTTTACCGCAAGCACGACCGAGGTGATCGTTGCGGAAGTACCGGATCAGCCGGGCGGTCTTGCCAGCGTACTGGATGCGCTCGACTCTGCCGGACTAAGCGTGGAATACCTGTATTCCTTTGTGCGTACGCACGGTAAGAACGCGATGATCTTGTTCCGCGTGGAGGAAGTGGAAGCTGCCGTCAAGGTGCTGACCGAGAGCGGCGTAAAGCTGCTCAGCGAAGCTGACGTGTACAACGCCTAATCAAAAGAACCGTCAGCGCATCTGCAACGACGCAGGCTATGCTGACGGGTATAAAATGACATAAAGAAGGATACCATGCTGATTCGACCGACATATGCGGTCGTCGATTTAGCGGCGATCAAAAGCAACGTTAGGAACATTAAAGAAAGCCTGCCAGCACATGCTATGTTTTGCGCTGTGGCTAAGGCGGATGGTTATGGACATGGCAGCGTAATGACAGCAAAAGCTGCTATCGAGGCAGGAGCGGACTGGATTGCGGTCGCGATTCCTGAAGAGGCCGCGCCGCTGAGGGAAGAAGGCATTAAGAATTCGATACTGGTGCTCGGGCCATGCAGCCTGTCGCAGTGGAAGCTGGCGGCTGAGCTCGACCTGAGCATGGTGGTCGCCTCGGAGGACTGCGTTCAGTGTGCGCGCAGCGTCAGCCGCGAGACGGGCAAGACCATGCGGCTGCATCTCAAGGTGGATACCGGCATGAACCGTATCGGCGTTCGCACCGAGGAAGAGCTGGAGCGCATGTTGGATATGATTGCGGGCGAGCCGACCCTCATGCTCGAAGGGCTGATGACGCACTTCGCTGCTGCGGATGAAGCCGATAAGTCGTATACCGAGATGCAGAACACGCGGTTTCAGCGTGCTGTGGAAATCGTCCGGCAACGCGGCTTCCAGCCAATACTGCACGCGGCCAACAGCGGCGGAGCGCTTGATTGTCTGGGTACTGCGTATGATATGGTGCGCGTTGGCATTGCGACATACGGCTGCTATCCCTCGGACGAGGTGTGCCGCAATGTGAGCCTGAAACCGGCGATGTCGCTTCACACCCGGATATCGTTTATCAAAACGGTGGAGGAAGGGGCAAAGCTGAGTTATGGCTGTACCTTCACCACGCCCGGCGAGATGCGTATTGCGACGCTGCCCATCGGCTATGCGGATGGGTACAACCGTTTATTGTCCAACCGTGGTGAAGTGCTGATACGCGGTCAGCGCGCGAGGATAGTCGGACGCGTTTGCATGGATCAGATCCTTGTGGATGTGACGAACATCCGGGGCGTGGAGCTTCACGATGAAGCGGTATGCATCGGGCGTCAGGGGCGCGATGAAATTACTGCGGAGGAGATCGCTTCGCTGTGCGGGACGATCAATTACGAGATATTGTGTGCGATATCGCCGCGCGTACCGCGGTTGTATGTCGAGGGTTAGCATGAAGAACGAGATGCGCAGGGAAATGCTTGATATGCGTCAGGCCATGAGCCAACAGAGCGTGCAACGTGACAGTGAAGCCATCAAGCAACGCCTGCTTGCTCTTACCTGTGTGCAAAATTCCCGGCGTGTCATGACCTACTGTGCCATCAAAAACGAGCCGGACATGTGGGGTGTTACCAATGCACTGCTCGAAATGGGTAAACAGGTGTCACTGCCGTGTGTAACGAGCCATGGACTTGTAGCCGCGGATTACTGCAGCAATACAACGCTTGTGAAAGGGCCGTACGGAATACCGCAGCCCAAGGAGATTGAAGGTGACCAGCCGGACCTGGTGGTTGTTCCAGGCATCGTATTTGATCTGCAGCGCTGCCGCATCGGATTCGGAGCCGGATATTATGACCGCTTTCTGCAGAACAGCACGGCTGTTAAAGTCGGTGTTTGTTTTGAAAGTCAGCTGGTGGATCACATTGAGGCTGAGCCCCATGACGTGCGTATGGATTATGTCGTAACCGAGCGCAGAGTGCTCGGGGAGGAATGATGCGCGTTATAGCAGGGGAATACAAGGGGCGCCGTATCGAGTGTCCCGAGGGAGATGCGGCGCGTCCTACAACGGACCGCGTCAAAGAAGCCATGTTTGGCATGCTGCAGTTTCGGATTGAAGGCAGGCGCGTACTGGATGCGTTTGCGGGCAGCGGCGCGCTCGGGATCGAAGCGCTGTCGCGGGCAGCGGCCCATGTGGACTTTATTGAGCGTGACCCGGTGTGTCTGCGTACATTGACAGAGAATTTGCGGATGGTGCAAGACACGGAGCGGTACCGCGTGCTGAAGGGCGATGTGTTTTCGCTGTTACCTTCGCTTGGGAAATACGATCTGATGCTGCTTGACCCGCCTTACGACGCAGGCTATTACGATGAGATACTGAAACGCTCGCATGAATACGGGATTTTGCAGAACGGCGCGATTATCATGATGGAATGTCGCAGGAAATTTGATTTTTTTCCGCCTGTGGAGTATAATTTTACTAAACGCAGGGAGTACGGTGATATTTCGCTGATACTTCTTGAATATGGAGCCTGAATGATCAAATGCGTATACCCCGGAAGCTTCGATCCGATTACTTCCGGCCATCTCGATGTGATACAGCGTGCTGCCGCCATGTTCGACGATGTAACGGTGGCGGTGCTCGTTAATAAGAGTAAGACGCCTGCGTTTTCCGCTGAACAGCGCATGGATTTTATTCACAGGAGTACGGCTCATCTGTCGGGTGTACGCGTGGACAGCTTTTCCGGGTTGCTCGTCGATTATATGAAGAAGTCCGGGGCAAACGTGGTCATCCGAGGCTTACGCGCCCTTTCGGATTTCGAGTATGAGTTTCAAATGGCGGCAATGAACGCGAAGCTCGCCAAAGATATTGAGACGATATTTCTGATGACCGATATCAACCATTCGTTTTTGAGCTCGAGCATGGTGAAAGAGCTGGCGTACCATGGCGGCGATATTACTGGGCTGGTTCCCGAAACGATTAAGAAAGATGTGATTAAGCTATATGGCAGATGAGCCGATGACAATTAAAGAACTGCTCGATGAGCTAAAGGAAGTTTTGGAGGACAGCCCGAAGTCTGTTTTCTCTAACAAACGGTCGGTCGACGCGGAGATCATACTCGAAATCCTTGCGGACATCAAAAAAGCGCTCCCCGAGGAAATTCGTGATGCGCAAAGGCTGCTCGCCGAAAGGGAGAGCATTATTGCGGCGGCCAAGGAAGAAGCGGCTGCGATCATCGCAAGCGCCGAGGATGAACTGCAGATGCGTATATCCGAAACCGAGGTGGCGCGAGAAGCCGAGATTAAGGCAAAAGAGCTTAAAGAGCTTGCGCAGGCCAACGCCAAAGAGATCGTCGTAGGTGCACGGGAATATGCGGACGATATTCTGCAGGAGCTGGAAGCCTACTTTGCCGATTACCTGAAAATGATTCGTAAGAACCGAATGGAGCTGGCCGGAAAACGGAAGGACTGATTTCGGCTTCCGGGAGTCATTTGCGTTGATACAAACCTTGCGAGTAACGAAGCCTGCTAACGGCTGGCTTATGTCTGCAAATTTGAATCAAGCGCATTGCCAGTAAAACCAGCAGCACTGCCCCCGCGAATATAACGCCGCCAAAAGCGGCGTTTTTTGATCCTGACAGGGATGAGGCAGCGGCAGTCAAAGGGAATAACTGAAGCATGAGGACGCACAGGAGGCTGGAAATTGTACCGTGCAGCATCTTTGCGAGCGTAAAGCCTTTGGGCTTGAGCTGGGCTGCAGCGCATACCGCGTGCGTCTGCATATGGATGCACATTCCGCCGAACGATATCACCGAGACGATCATCGGCAGTGCGACGGAAATCGGCAGACCTGCAGCGGCGATATTAGCGCTTCCGACGGTCATTTCCAGGCTACCCAGAATCATGGCAGCGACACCCGCTGTGTTAAGACCTACCAACTTTGCCAGCGGCGAATACAGTGCTGTGAGAATGTTGAGCAGGCCGGTGACGGAGAACATCTGCATAATCACAGAGAAAAGGATGATGTAGCCGCCGATACGAAGCATCAGCGACATGGTCTTTTCTACGGCGTCAGCCATCAACGCGCCCATTGGCGGACATTGAGCAGCATCCTCGCGGAATTGGCTGAAAGCCATCTTAATAGAATTCCGCTGCCGATTTTCCGGTACATTAGGCCTTCTGTGGAAAAAGCCAAAGATGATGCCCGTCAGCAGAGCGCCAAGGTAGTGGGAAGTGGCGAGGTATACGCCTGCTTCGGGCAGGCCCAATATGCCAACGGCTACCGCGCCAGTGATAAACACCGGCCCAGACACGCTCGTGAATCGCACAATAGCCTGCGCATCCGCTTCGGACATTCGGCCGCCTTGGTACAATTCCGCTGTGATCCTTGCGCCAACCGGATATCCCGAAAGCGCTGCGGTCAGAAAGATATATGCGCTTTCACCCGGTGCATTGAACAAAAAGCGCGTTATGGGCGAAAAGAAATGCGCGATAAGGCGTACGATACCGGTCTGGAGCAGCATCAACGATGCGAGCACGAACGGAAAGAGCGATGGCAGCACGACCAGCAGCCAAAGCGTCAGCCCGTTTAAAGCACTGCTGAGGCATTCATCCGGATACAGCAATAAAAGCAAGATCATGGCAAGGATGCCTGTGATCAGAGGGATCTTTTTCATCGTTTCACAACTCCCGTTTATGCTTATGAGCATATCGAGCTGTGTATGAAGGATCAGAGCTGCGAAGCGATCAGCAGCTTGTGGGTGTAGTCCTGATAACCATCGCGAAACGGTGCATCGTTCTGGCTCAACGCCCATACGTCGGTTGCGGCAGCGTCCAACGCGGGATAGGATGAATTAGCGATGGATCCAGCAATCAGCGGCACGCTGCACGATTTAGTCAGCGCAGACAGCACACCTGGTTCGCTGACGCCCAGCACGCGGATGTAATTGAAGGGTTCACGGTTATGCCGCAGAATGTCCTCGCGGGTTATGCCGAGCAGCGCATAGAGCAGTATGCGAGACAGGCGCGTATACGCGTATCGTTTGGTCTTGATCTCCGCGATTAACTCCTCGCGCGTTACGCAGTGCTGAGCGGCATCAAAGATGCGGTTTTCCAGGCCTTCCGTAACCTCGTGAAGGCTGCTGATATAATCACGACCTCCGCGCCGCAGTGCAAAGAGCAGCGTGGTATCAAAACTTTCAGGAAAAGCAGGAGTAAGCCCGGCTTCCATTTGAGTAAGAACAAAGGATCGGCAGGCCGCAGGCGTGGCAGCCAATGCTTTTTCGGGTTGACCGGACTTAAATGCTGTGCGTAGCGCAGTCGCGCTGGGAACAGATTCTTCAATATCGGCGCTATGGTATGCGCTGCCTGTACGCTGCACGGCGTAAGGCGTGATATCTGCGCCGCTTTGAAGGATGGCCTTGATGTACTCAATACCCAGTATCGCATTGGGCTGGCTGAGTATTTCGGAAACGGCATCGCTCCAAGCGCCATGTCCTTCCGCCACCGCTGCTTTCAAACGTGCCGTTGGAAAACTGACGCCTTCATCAAGGAATTTCCGGAGCGTACTTTTAAAGCCTTCCGACTCGTCCGCCAATGTGCCTGCCGCGCGAATGAGCAGGTCGCTATCGCTTGTTTCACTGCCAAAGCTGATAGAATCAGCGCCCAGAGCGCGCAGCACGGCTACGCCTCCCTGTGCGAAGCCTTCCGCGCTTTGAATGGCGGACAGCAGCGGAAGTTCCACCACAGCGTCCGCACCGCAAAGCAGCGCACAGGCTGCGCGCGTCCATTTATCGAACACGGCAGGCTCGCCGCGCTGTACGAAACTCGCGCTCATCACACAAACGATGAGGTCTGCACCTGTAATCTTTCTGGTCTGCGTAATGTGCCATTCATGGCCTGAATGGAACGGATTGTATTCCGACACTATTCCGCAGATCCGCATAAATTTCTCCTTTTCAAACCGCCGAAAGTTATATATAATAGGCGAGTGGTATTATCATTATACCACAATCTACAAATACTAATATAGCATTTACACATATTGAAGGGAGAGCGGCGACAAATCATGAGTCTGATGGATGGAATCAAGCTAAAGGCAAAGGCGGCAAAGAAGAGGATTATGCTGCCGGAGGGCACAGAGGAGAGGACGATCAAGGCAGCGGAGATCATCGCAAAGGAAGGCATCGCAGAGGTAACGCTGCTGGGAGACATCGATAAAATCAAAGAGATGTCCAAGGGACTCGACTACACTGGTGTAACCATGATCGACCCGGCTAAATCGGATAAGGTGGAAGCATACGCGGAGAAGTTCTACGAACTGAGAAAGCAAAAGGGAGTCACCCCTGAAGCCGCTAAAGTTCAGGTAACCGATCCGCTTTTCTATGCCTGCATGGCGATCAAAATGGGTGATGCGGACGGCATGGTGGCGGGTGCGATCAACACCACGGGCAATACGCTCCGTCCGGCACTGCAGATCATCAAGACAGCCCCAGGGATCAAGGTGGTTTCAAGCTGCTTTATCATGGAGCTTACGACGCCGAACTATGGCGATAACGGTATCATGTTGTTTGGAGACTGCGCGGTGAACCCCTGCCCGACAGCAGAGGAACTGGCGGCGATCGCGATCTCTACCGCAAAGACGAGCGTACAGCTGGTCGGCATGGAGCCCAAGGTTGCGATGCTGTCCTTCTCGACCAAGGGAAGTGCGAAACATGAACTGGTTGACAAGGTTGTGCAGGCGACTGCGCTTGTAAAGGAACTTGCGCCTGATCTCATGGTGGACGGCGAATTGCAGGCGGACGCCGCGCTGGTTGAAAAAGTTGGACAATTAAAGTCACCGGGCAGCCCGGTAGCCGGCAAAGCCAACGTACTGATCTTCCCCGACCTGCAGGCAGGCAATATCGGGTACAAGCTGGTGCAGCGTCTTGCAGGCGCAGAAGCCATCGGCCCCGTCTGTCAGGGCCTCGCAGCGCCGGTCAACGACCTGTCGCGCGGATGCAGCGTAGAAGACATCGTTTCAGTTGTGGCAATCACCGCCGTACAGGCGCAGGGTTAGGAGGACATCATGTACACAATACTCGTCATCAATGCGGGCAGCTCGTCGCTGAAATACCAGCTGATTGAAATTACCACTACCGACGTTTTGGCCAAAGGCCTTGTCGAGCGTATTGGCATTGAAGGGTCTGTGCTGACCCACACCGCGCCGGGCAAGGATAAGCTCGTTGTTCAGGAGCCGATGGCAGACCACAAGCAGGCGATGGGCCATGTACTGAGTGCCCTGACCGATCCGACATACGGCGTCATCACTGATATGAGCCAGATCAATGCGGTAGGCCATCGTGTGCTGCATGCCGCTGAGAAGTTTACAAAGAGCGTGGTCATTGACGACGCGGTAATCGCCGCGATCCGCGAATGCATCAAATTCGGTCCGCTGCACAATCCGGCCAACCTGATGGGCATCGAGGCCTGCATGAGCATCATGCCGAATACCCCGATGGTGGCTGTATTTGATACGGCTTTTCATCAGTCTATGCCCAAGAAGGCATACCTGTATGGCCTCTCTTACGATGCCTATACGGATTTCGGCATCCGCCGCTATGGCTTCCACGGTACGTCACATAAGTACGTGTCCAAACGGTATGCCAAGCTTGTGGGCAAGGATGCTAAGGATATCAAACTGGTCACTTGTCATTTGGGCAATGGTTCCAGTTTATGCGCAGTAGACGGCGGAAAGTGTGTCGATACTTCCATGGGTTTAACTCCGCTGGCTGGTGTGATGATGGGTACCCGCTGCGGTGATATCGACCCCGCAATCGTAACCAACCTGATGAAAGAGATGAATCTTGATTCCGACCAAATGAGCAACTACATGAACAAAAAATGCGGTGTTCTCGGCGTATCAGGTGTATCAAGTGACTTCCGTGACGTTACTGCGGCTGCCAAAGAAGGCAATGAGCGCGCAGCGACCGCGCTTGAAATGTTCTGCTATCAGGTTCGCAAATACATTGGATCGTATGCAGCAGCCATGGGCGGTTTGGACGCTATCATATTTACGGCAGGCGTCGGCGAGAACGACATCAGTGTCCGCGCGCGCAGCGTGGAAGGGCTGGAGTTCCTCGGCGTGAAGATTGACCCGGAGCTTAATGCAACCCGCGGCAAAGAAATTCGAATTTCAGCGGCCGATTCAAAGGTAGACGTGTGGTGCGTACCGACGAACGAAGAGCTGGAAATTGCAAACGATACGTATGAACTCTGCAAGTAGTAGACAAAAGGATTAACCGCGTGTATAATGGGCATAATCGAAGCGGACGCCCCTTCTTAGGCGTATCGCCCTTCAAGGGACCTGCCGACGTGACTGGAATCGGTGGGAGGGAGATTAAGATGTGGAGACAGCCGCTTTGCGTATGAATATTTTGAAAGCGCCCGGAACGATCCGGGAATGTGGGTGGCACCGCGGGTAACGTACTCGTCCCTGTCTTTAGATAGGGACGTTTGTTATTTTAAAAAACAATGGGGTGGAGCATGCTGACTCAAGCGCCGAAAGGCACCAGGGATGTACTGCCTTCCGAAAGTGGGAAGTGGCAATATATCGAAAGTAAAGCGCGCGATATCTGTGCGCGCTTTGGATACTGCGAAATTCGCACGCCAGTTTTTGAGCATACCGAGCTTTTTCTGCGCGGCGTGGGCGATACGACTGATATCGTACAGAAGGAAATGTATACGTTCCTCGACAAAGGGGAGCGCAGCATCACGCTGAAGCCCGAAGGAACGGCGGGCGTAGTGCGCGCCTTTGTGGAGCACAGCCTCTATGGCGATGCACAGCCCACCAAGATGTACTATCTTTCCGCGCCGGTGTTTCGGTACGAGAAACCGCAGGCGGGGCGCTTGCGCGAGCATCACCAGTTTGGCATTGAAGTGTTCGGCGCAGCGAATCCGTCGGTCGATGCCGAAGTGATCACGGTAGCTTTGACAATGCTGAAGGAGCTGGGCATTAAAGGACTTGCGCTCAACATCAACAGCATCGGCTGCCCGGTCTGCAGACCGGCGTATAATGTCGCGTTGCGCAGTTTTCTCGCATCGCGCGAAGGGCTTTGTCCCAACTGCGTGGAACGCTCCCAAACGAATCCATTGCGCGTTCTGGACTGTAAGGAGGAAAAGTGCAAAGCCATCGTCAAGGACGCTCCAGTGATGCTCGATTGCCTCTGCGACGACTGCCGCAGCCACTTCGAGGGGTTGAAAGCTAGGCTGTCAGCGCTGGGTATCGACTATACCGTCAACCCGTATATCGTCCGTGGGCTCGACTATTACACCAAAACGGTATTCGAGATTATCTCGACCGATATTGGTGCACAGGGTACAGTTTGTGGCGGAGGCCGCTACGACGGTTTGGTAGAGCAGCTCGGCGGGCCGTCCATGCCGGGAATGGGCTTCGGTATGGGGATTGAACGGCTGCTGCTCGTATTGGAAGCTTTGGGGATTGAACTGCCGCAGCCTCGGGCCTGCGATGCATATATCTGCACGATGGGTGAATCGGCGTCTGTTCTAGGCCTGTGTATTGCAGCCGGACTACGCGATGCGGGTGTAAAAACGGAGGTCGATCACATGGGCCGCAGCCTGAAAGCGCAGCTTAAATACGCCGCCAAGCTGGGAACGGCATATGTGGTGATATTGGGCGACAACGAACTGGAGAAAGGCGAGGCGGTCGTGCGTGACATGACGGCCAGCGAAGAGAAAACGGTTCCGCTTGCGGAATTAATAGAATATTTAAAGGCAGGATTGCAATGAGCGAATTTTTACAGGGGTGGAAGAGGACAGATTACTGCACCCACTTCTCGACCAAGGATGTCGGTCGCGAAGTCACGCTGATGGGCTGGGTGCAGACACGCCGCGACCTGGGCGCGCTGATTTTCGTGGATCTGCGCGACCGCACGGGTATCATGCAGGTGGTGTTCAACGAATCGCTGATGGGGGAGGGCTTTGCCAAGGCAGAAGGCCTTCGCAGCGAGTGCGTGATCGCGGTAAAGGGCCCGATCGTCAAACGTGACCCGGAGACGGTGAACGAAAAGCTGCCAACCGGATTCATTGAGGTGCGCGCAACGGAGATCAAAGTTTTAAGCCGTGCGCAGACGCCGCCGTTTGAGATCGACGACGATACCATAGTGAGAGAAGAGCTGCGCCTGAAGTACCGCTATCTCGATCTGCGCCGTCCCGCGATGCAGCGCAATCTGATGATGCGCAGCAAAATTTCGGCCGCAGCACGGGAGTATCTGGTGGGCAACGGATTTGTGGATATTGAGACGCCGGTGCTGACCAAGAGCACGCCCGAAGGTGCCAGAGATTACCTTGTGCCGTCGCGCGTACATCCCGGTACGTTCTACGCGCTGCCGCAGTCGCCGCAGACCTTGAAGCAGATACTGATGATCTCCGGTTTCGACCGTTATTTCCAGATCGTCAAGTGCTTCCGCGACGAAGACCTGCGCGCCGACCGCCAGCCGGAATTCACGCAGATCGATATCGAGATGTCGTTCATCGACGTGGACGATATCATTGCCATGAATGAAGGGCTGATCGCGCACGTATTCAAACAGGTAATGAATATGGACGTGCAGCTGCCGCTCAAGCGCCTCACCTACGACGAAGCGATGAGCCGGTATGGTTCCGATAAACCTGATACGCGCTTTGGGCTGGAACTCGTGGATGTCAGCGAAATCGTGGAGCGTTCCGGTTTTCAGGTGTTTTCCTCGGTTGTCAAGAATGGCGGCAGCGTGCGCGCGATCAACGTTAAGGGCTGCGTGGAAAAATTCGCGCGCCGCGAGATCGATGCGTTAGTTGATTTCGTGAAGATTTACGGCGCAAAGGGCATGGCGTGGATATCCATGAAGCCCGAGGGCATGCAGTCGCCCATCACCAAGTTCTTCAGCGAGGACGAACTGGCAGAGCTGATGAAACGCGTGGATGCCGAGACGGGAGACCTGATCTTCTTCATCGGCGATAAGAATAAGGTCGTGTTTGACGCTTTGGGCAACCTGCGTTTGAAACTGGCTGACAAGCTTGGCATGATCGACGAGAGCAAGTTTGACCTCCTGTGGGTCGTTGATTTCCCGCTGTTTGAGTATGACGAGGAGGAGAAACGCTATTTCGCTAAGCATCATCCGTTTACTTCGCCGAAGGACGAGGACGTGGACAAGCTTGAAAATGATCAGGAACATGCCTACGCAAAAGCGTATGACATCGTGCTGAACGGCAACGAGATCGGTGGAGGAAGCATCCGTATCCATTCGACTGAATTGGAAGAAAAAATGCTCAATGCGTTGGGGTATACTAAGGAAGAGGCGTGGGAGAACTTTGGCTTCCTGCTTGAAGCACTCAAGTATGGTGCGCCCCCGCATGGCGGTCTGGCATTCGGGCTTGACCGGCTGGCAATGCTGCTGCTCGGTTGCTCCTCGATTCGTGACGTCATTGCGTTCCCCAAGGTACAGAACGCTTCGTGCCTCATGACGCAGGCCCCCTCCACGGTGGCAGACAAGCAGCTGAAAGAATTGGGGCTTAAGCTGTCCAAGCAGGACTGAGACGGAACTATCAGAGGGTTAAGATATGGACATGGTTAAGGAGTACGGCAGGGTTGTGGAATTGCGCGGTGGTGATGCGATGATTAAGTTCATGCGCACCTCCGCTTGCGGAAAATGCCACGCCTGTGGTATGCTGTCCTCGCAGAACGAAATCGTTGTCAACGTGCCCAACACGCTGGGCGCAGAAGAAGGAGACCGCGTGGGAGTTCGCATTCGCATGCGAAAAGCGCTGGGCGCTTCGGCAATTGCGTACGCGTTTCCGCTCCTGATGCTCATCCTGGGTGCGTTGGTGGGTTGGCTGCTTTCCGGCGTATGGCATGTCTTCGCCGGAGTCGACGTTACGATGGCCTTGTGCGCCTTGGGATTTGCGGTGCTCGCATTTCCGATAATGCGGCTGGCCGCACCGCTTTACCAACGGCAGGTGACAAACGTATACGATATGACGGAAGTCGTCAAACGTGATGGAAACCACATCCAGAAGTAATCGTAAACATCCGCAGCGCTGCGGGTAAAATATCTATTTAAGGAGATCGTTATGTCAGACAAAGCGATGGAGATCACCAACGTGAACTTCGAGGAAAAAGTACTTAACGCTTCCGAGCCGGTGCTGGTCGATTTTTGGGCCGAATGGTGCGCTCCCTGCCGCATGCTTTCACCCGTTATCGATGAGGTGGCGGGGCTATATGGTGACAAAGCCAAAATCGGCAAGGTCAACATCGACGAGCAGCCAGAACTGGCGGAACGCTTTGGCGTAATGAGCATTCCGACGCTGATCCTGTTCAAGAACGGAACGGTGACCGACCGTAGCGTGGGCGTGATCGGCAAAGACAAAATATCCGGCATGATTGACGGCGCATTATAAAAAAATATGTAGTTTTATTATACGTTCTCTGGTATAATAAATCACTGTAAACAGGGGGAGGTTACGCATGGAACCACTCAGAGTTTCAACAAAATCTCAACCCAAATCGGTCGCAGGCGCCATCGCCGCGATGATCAATGATTACCAGAGGGCAGAGGTGTTGGCGGTAGGGGCCGGCGCGGTGAATCAGGCGATCAAAGCAATCGCCATCACCCGGGGGTTTCTTGCACCGCGTGGTATCGATATTGTTGTGATACCTGCATTTACCAATGTGGATATTGACGGTGTATCGAGGACTTCGATCAAACTGCTGGTAGAGATTCGGTAAAGATAAGCATCATTCGGCAGGAATGCCGATTTTTTTTTGAAGCTGACTCAAACATTTTTGAAAGTGAGTTGCGGATTTGTTTTTAAAGCGTATTGAAATGTCCGGATTTAAATCATTTCCCGAAAAGACCGAAATTGATCTTCAGGGACTGATTACTGGCGTCGTAGGGCCCAACGGAAGCGGCAAGAGCAACGTCTCTGACGCTGTGCGCTGGGTGCTGGGCGAGCAGAGCGCCAAGGCGCTGCGCGGCAGTGTGATGCAGGACGTGATATTCGCGGGTACGCAGAGCCGCAAGCCGCGTTCTTTCTGTGAGGTTTCCCTGACATTCGACAACGCCGACAGCCGCGTGGGCATGGAATTCACGGAGATTCAGGTGACACGCAAACTGTACCGCTCAGGCGAGGGCGAGTATTTCATCAACGGTGCAAAATGCCGCCTTAAAGATATACTTACTATGTTTCGCGATACCGGCGTTGGACGGGAAGGTTATTCGATCATCGGGCAAGGCAGGATAGATGATATCTTGAGCGAGAAATCGACCGATCGGCGGCGCGTATTTGAGGAAGCTTCCGGCATCATGAAGTACCGGGTTCGCAAGGAGGAAGCGGAGCGCAAGCTGGAGCGAACGAGATTCAACCTTGTACGGGTGGAGGATATCCTTGCGGAACAGTCGCAGCGTGTGGCCCCGCTTAAAAGCCAGGCGGATGACGCTGCGGCTTACCTTGAGGTTGCGGCGCGCTTAAAGCACCTCGATATCAACCTGTTTTTGCACAATTATGACCGCACAAAGGAACGCATTGAAAAGCTGACGCAGTCGCGGCAGGAATTGCTTGATGAGCGCGCGATGCTTGAACGGGAGATTGAAAAGCTTACGCAGCGGCAGGCGGGCGAGCAGAGCAGCATCCGCGAACTGGAACATGTAGGCGATGAGATATCTGAGAAGCTCAGCGGCAGCATGGCAGAGATTGAGCGCACGGAGGGTGAGATTCGTCTGTGCGAAGAGCGTATCGCGCATATTGGACAGGACGCACACCGCATTTCGCAGGAGATAGCCGACGCCGAAGAAAAGAAAAAAGAAAACAATGAACGCCGATCCTCAAATTCAGTCCAAGCGGAAAAGGAAGAGAAGGAACTGGCTGTTCAGCGTACGCGCATTGATGCGCTGAGCGCTGAACTGAACGAGCTTACCGGGACGTTTCAGGACAAGCTCAAACGTATTGAAGCAATACAGAACGCGAAACTGAAATCGATTGAGCAGTTGGGCGATATCAAAAACCAGATCTTTGCGCTGGAGGAGAAGCAGCGGAACGCTGTGCAGCGTACGGATGAAATCGATCAACGGATAGAAAAGGCGAAAGCTGAACAGCAGGCTGTGCGTCAGTCCCTGCGGACAGCTGAAGATGAATTATCAAGACTGACTGCAGAGTCAGCAAAGTTACGGGACGCTTTTAATACCAAGGTGTTTACATCTCGGCAGCTTGAAACGGACAACGTTCAAAAACAGAAGGAAATTGGCGAAGTTCGGCGTGATCTTGCGGGTTGCGCGGCTGCCGCACGATTGCTTTCGGATATGCGCAGCAGCTTTGAAGGGTATTCTGAGAGCGTCAGAAAGCTGATGCTGTCCGCAAAAAAGAATGCTGATTTATCCCGGCGTATCATAGGCGTTGTAGCCGACTGCATGCGGGTACCCGCCAAGTATGAGACCGCTGTTGAAGCGTGCCTCGGCGCTGCACTTCAGAACATCATTGTGGACGATGAATACGATGCCAAAGCGCTCATCGAGCATCTGCGCGAGCATCGCATGGGACGGGTAACGTTCCTGCCGCTGAAGGCGCTTTCCCCGCGTCTGCTGACTGAAAAAGAACGCGACGATATTAACGAGAATGGCGTATATGGTGTTGCAAGTGAACTCATATCCTGTGAGGACAAGGCACAGCCTGCTATCGACTTCCTTTTGGGACGCACGGTGATCGTTGAGGATGCGGATACGGCAATTCGGGTAATGCGCAATTGCGGATATGCTTTCCGCGTCGTTACGCTTGAAGGGGACGTGTTCAATCCCGGCGGTTCGATTACGGGTGGCAGTCTGCGCCGTGAGTCGGGCGGGCTGTTGTCGCGTGAACGCCGTGAGGAGGAACTGAAGCAGCGCGAGAAAGAACTGGAAACCCGTATCAGCGAGCTTGAGATTGCGCTGAAGCGGCAGGAAGAAGAGCGTGAAAAATTAACCGGAGAGATCGAACAGGCTCGCGGTGCGCTGCACGACAATGAGATCGCGGTAGCGGCTGTCAAGGAGAAGCAGCAATCGTTGTCTGCCTCAACTGCGGAGGCAGCGTCTTCTCTGAGCGTGCTTCAGGCTGAAAAGGATAGAGCTCTGGCAGGTATAGAAAAAGCACGCGCCGAGTTGGAACGCGTGACGGAACAGCAAAGCGAGATCCAGCAGTCAAGCGATACAGAACGCGAAGAATTTGTGCTCATGGAAGTGGAGTATAACCGCAACGCTGAATTGATCGAAGAGAAAAAACGTCAATTGCACGAGGCGGAAATCCGGATTGCGGAGCTGTTTAGAGAGAATGCAGCCGTGCTGAGCGATAACATGCGGCTCGGGCAGGAACTTGCGGAGCTCGAACGGTCCGCATCGGCCAAAAAGAAGACGCTTGAATTGAATGCCGAGAGTGAGGAAAACTTAAAGCAGCTAAAAGCAGAGTTGGAAGCATTGCTCGCGCAAAAGACCGCAAACCTAGAGACGATCAAACTGCAGCAGGGCGATATGCAGAAGAACAGGGAAACGCTGCAGAAGGGCGTATCGGAGCGGGAAGCGCAGCTTGCGGCGCTGCGCAGTCAGGTTGAGGAGCTTGCGGACAAGCGCCTGCGCATGGAGGTGGCCGCTGAGAAAGCGGACGCCGGATTGGTTGCCGCGCAGAATCGCCTTTGGGAAACCTATCAGCTCACCTATGCCAATGCGCTGCCGGAGCGCGCCCCCATTAACGTGGGAGAAGCACAGGCGGAAGTGGAGCAACTGCGCGAGAGGCTGCGCGATATGGGCAATATCAATCCAAACGCGATACAGGAGTATCAGGAACTGACCGAGCGCATTACGTCGCTCACGACGCAGAAGGACGACCTCATCAAAGCGGAACAGGATCTGCATCAGCTCATTGCTTCCCTGCTTTCGGAGATGCGCCGTACGTTCCGTAACAGCTTTGAGCAGATCAACAAGCACTTTTCCGCAACGTTCAAGGAACTGTTCGGTGGCGGACGTGCGGAACTGATTCTGGGCGAGGGCGACATTATGGAGTGCGATATCGATATCGTGGCGGAACCACCGGGCAAGAAGCTGCAGCGCATCACGCTGCTCTCGGGCGGAGAACGGGCGCTTACGGCAATCAGTCTGCTGTTCGCACTGCTCAAGATCAACCCGTCGCCGGTGTGCATTCTCGACGAGATCGACACCGCACTGGACGAAAACAACACGGAAAAGTTTGCGGAGTACCTGAGCCGCTACTCGAACAATATGCAGTTTATCGTCATCTCGCACCGCAAACCCACAATGTCAGTGTGTGACAGTTTGTACGGCTTCGCGATGGAGGAAAAGGGCGTATCAAAGCTGCTTTCTGTAAAATTGAATCAGTGAGGACTTATGGCAGACAACTTTTTTGAAAAGATCAGGGGCGGACTGAAAAAAACACGCGACAACATATCTTCGAAGGTAAGCGGAGTGCTCGCTTCGTTTAAGAAGATCGACGAAGACTTTTATGATGAGCTTGAAGAAACGCTCATCCTCTGCGATATCGGTGTCGGCGCGGCCGGAAGTATCATGGAAATGCTGAAAAAGCGCGTTAGAGAACAGAAAATAAACGATACCGCATCCGTTAAGGATCTGTTGGTTGAGATTATTGCGGACATGATGCGTACGGATTCGTATGAGATGGAAATACCCGGGGCTTTGCTGATCGTGGGTGTCAACGGCGTGGGTAAGACCACTGCTATCGGTAAGCTTGCGCACTACTATAAATCACAGGGCAGAAGCGTGGTACTTGCTGCTGCGGATACCTTCCGTGCGGCTGCGGCTGAGCAGCTCACCGAATGGGGCAACCGTGCGGGCGTGAAGGTCGTCAAGTATGGCGAAGGCGCAGACCCGGCTGCAGTGGTGTTCGACGCGGTGGACTCTGCGGGACACCGCGGCACGGACCTTGTGATCTGCGATACGGCGGGACGGCTGCACAACAAAAAGAACCTTATGACCGAACTTTCCAAGATCAGCCGCGTGATCGAGAAACGATATGACGCGGCGCACCGGCGCACCTGGCTCGTACTTGACGCGACGACCGGACAGAACGCAATCTCTCAGGCCAAAGAATTTTCGCAGGTGACGGAGCTTTCCGGATTGATTTTAACAAAGATCGACGGAACTGCAAAAGGCGGTATTGTGCTCGCCATCCGGCATGAGCTTGGCCTGCCGGTTGTATTTTTGGGCGTGGGAGAGGGCATGGAGGACCTGCAGCCGTTTGATTCGGAGGCATTTGCGAAAAGTCTGATCGGATGAGTCTTGCGGGAATAAGGAAGTCCTAAGCTCAAATGACCACTTCGCTGTAACTGACGCCATTCAGCCAGTATTCCAGTGCGGCTTTTCTGATTTTTATCATGTCAGCAGGAAGGGCGTCAATATCGAACCATTCCATTGCAGAGCATTTATTGGGTTCCGCGATGCAGGGCTTGCCGCCAAAAGCGCAGATTGTAAAGTAGATATCGTAATAGGTAAGGCCACCATTTCTAACAAGCCGATGGGATAAATGCGCAAACGATATGTTACTTGATTCCACGGTAATGCCAATTTCTTCAAGACATTCTCGGATTACGGCTTGAGTGGCAGTTTCCCCTTCATCAACGCTTCCTGCAAAATCCCACATGCCATCCATATAACCTGTATTTGCCCTTCTATGCAGTAAGACCTGTCTTTTGTTGTTTGTTGTCCTCAGGATGATCGGGAAAATGGCGGAGAGTGTTTTATAATGACCTTCCATTTGGTGTCCTCCGTGGATTGACTTATTTGCAGTATACCATAGTCGTCGGCTATTTTTTTATAGTTTGGCGTATTTATTGGGCTACCTAAATAAAGTAGCTTGACATCTGGGCCGGTGACGCTATAATAAGGCTGTAAAGTATTTTAGCTTTACAGGGTTTGATTTTTAATTTTGTAAGGCAGGACGTTGGAAAAAGATTTCGAAACGGTTGTGCTGCTCGACATGTATGCCGGGCTGCTGACCGACAAACAGCGCAGGCTGTGCGATATGTATTACAATCAGGATTACTCGCTGACTGAAATCGCGGAGTTGGAAAACACGACGCGGCAGGCGGTGCGGGATGGCATCGAAAAAGCGCGTGAGAAGCTGCACGATACGGAGCAGCGGCTCGGCTTATCCCGCAAACGCGTGAGCACGCTGCTGGCGCTGAGCCGCGCCACAGAAGCCGCAAAGGGCAACGAGGCGCTGACCGATATACTCGAAGAGATATCCGGCTTATGGGAGAGCGAAAATGGCGTTTGAAGGGCTTGCAGAAAGACTGCAGCACGTATTCTCAAAGATCACGAACCGCGGCAAGCTGACCGAACTGGAAGTCAGGGCCGCGCTTAAAGAAATTAAACTCGTTCTGCTGGAAGCGGACGTGAACTTCAAGGTCGTCAAAGAATTGGTGGGCCGCATTTCGGAGCGCGCGGTGGGGCAGGATGTTCTGACCAGCCTCACGCCCGGCCAACAGGTGATCAAGATCGTACGGGACGAACTGGTAGCGACGTTGGGAGAAAAGAGCGAAAGCGTTCATTTTGCTTCCAACCCGCCCACCATCGTGATGATGTGCGGCTTGCAGGGCGCAGGCAAAACCACCATGTGCGGCAAGCTTGCGACCATGTGGAAAAAGAGCGGACGAACAGTAATGCTCGCGGCGCTAGACATCTATCGGCCCGCGGCGATCCAGCAGCTCGGCATCGTGGCAGAAAAAGCGGGTGCGCTGTTCTTTGAAAAAGGCCAGCAGGGCCCGGTGAAGACCGCGAAACAGGCCGTTGACGAAGCAGAGAAAAAGCTTGTGGACGTGCTGATCCTCGATACCGCCGGTCGGCTCCACATTGACGAAGAGATGATGAACGAGGTCAAGCGCATTGCCGACGCAGTTAAGCCGCACGAAAAGCTGCTCGTGGTGGACGCGATGACCGGTCAGGACGCCGTGAATGCAGCTACCGCTTTCAACGAAAAGCTGGCGCTGGATGGCGTGGTGCTCTCCAAGCTGGATGGCGATGCCAGGGGCGGCGCGGCGATATCGGTTCGGGCTGTAACCGGCAAACCCATCAAATTCGCAGGCGTGGGTGAGAAGCTGACCGATGTGGAGGTTTTCCATCCGGACCGTATGGCGTCACGTATCCTCGGCATGGGCGACGTGCTTTCGCTGATTGAGAAAGCGGAGCAGAACTTCGAGGCCGACAAGGCCGCGGCGCTGGAAAAGAAGCTGCGCAAGGCCGAATTCACGCTGGAGGATTTCCTCGGCCAGATGGACGAGATCAAAAAAATGGGCGATCTCGGCGACATGCTATCCATGCTGCCCGGCGGAAACAAGCTTTCTGGCATGCAGCTTGACGAGAAGCAGATGGCGCATACCGAGGCAATCATCAAATCCATGACGCCTGAGGAGCGGCGCAGGCCGCAGATCATCGGCGGCAGCCGCAAGAAGCGTATCGCGGCAGGCAGCGGTACCAGAGTGCAGGATGTCAACCGGCTGCTCAACCAGTTTGAGCAGATGACCAAGCTCATGAAGGGAATGTCGGGTAAGAGGGGTAAAAAAGGCCTGCTCGGCATGCCGTTCTAGATAAATATTTTTGGAGGAAGTATGCTTAAGATCAGATTAAAGAGAATTGGCGCAAAGAAGAGTCCGTTTTACCGTGTCGTGGTAGCCGACGCAAGATCGCCTCGTGACGGGCGTTTTGTCGAAGAGCTCGGCAACTACGATCCGATGAGCAAGAAATTCGTTGTGGACGGCGACAAAGCGCTCGAATGGATTAAGAACGGTGCACAGCCGACCGAAACTGTTCGCTCCCTGCTCAAGAAGAACGGCGTTCTGAAGTGATGGAGAAGGTTATGCTGGAACTTGTAAAGTATATCGCAGAATCGCTTGTGGACAAGCCGGAAGAGGTTAAGGTCAGCCAGACCGAGGACGAAAAGTCCATTATCATCGAGCTTTCCGTGGCGCGCGAGGATATGGGCAAGGTCATCGGCAAACAGGGACGCATTGCCAAGGCGGTCCGCGCGGTCGTTAAGGCAGCGTCCTCCAAATCCAAGAAGAAGTATGTCGTTGAAATCGTCGAGCATGATTGAAATTGCCCGTGTGATTGCGCCGCACGGCATCCGTGGCGATGTGAAGGTGCGGTTGTACTCGGACAGCTTCGAAGCATTCAGTGCCCGGGAGGCTGCATACATTAAAGAGGCGGATGGTCATCGGCGTGTCGCTTATACGGCGCTGCGCGTTGACCCTCCGTTTGTTTATGTCCATATGGACGGCGTCGACACGAGAAACGATGCGGAACTGTTGAAGAACGCGCCGCTTTTCGTGCGCCGTGAGGAACTGGAAACGCCTGACGAGGGTGAGTATTACATCACTGATATCATTGGCCTCAACGTAGTGGCCGAGAGCAGGAATCTTGGCGTACTCAAGGATGTGCTTCAGCACGGTGCGGCAGATGTATATGTGGTCAAGGGTGAGAAAAACTTTATGTTTCCGGCACTCAAGCGCGTCATCAAACGCGTCGACATATCCGCGGGCGTGATTGAAGTGGATGAAAAAACGCTGGGGGAGGTCGCGGTGTATGACGACCTATAACATACTGACGCTCTTTCCCGATATGTTCACATCGGTCTGTGCCTCCAGCATCTGGGCACGGGCGATTAAGGCGGATTTGATTGATGTCAACGCCATCGATATCCGCAGCTACACCACCGACAAGCATCACCGCACGGACGACTACCCAATGGGCGGCGGTGTGGGTATGGTTTTGAAGCCGGAGCCCGTGGACGCCTGCTTTGAAGACGTACTGTCGCGCAGCGAGCCGCCGGTGATCAATGTATACATGTCGCCCTGCGGCAAAAAGCTTCGTCATCCGCTGGTACTGGAACTGGGCAAATACCGTACGGTCAACATACTTTGCGGCCATTACGAGGGTGTGGACGCGCGCGTACTGAAGCGGCGCATTGACCTTGAAATTTCAGTGGGCGATTTCGTGTTGACCGGAGGGGAAATCGCCGCAATGGCGCTGATCGATTCCGCCATCCGCCATGTCGACGGCGTATTGGGTAATGAAGACTCCGCTTCGGGCGAGTCATTCTCCGAGTCGCTGCTGGAATATCCGCAGTATACGCGGCCCGCAGTATGGGACAGCGAGAGCATTCCCGAGATCCTGCTGACCGGCCACCACGCCAACGTGGAGAAGTACCGCCGGCAAAAATCGCTCGAGGAGACGATCAGAAGGCGGCCCGATTTGCTGGCCCGTGCGCGGCTGACAAAAAAAGATATCGCTTTTATTACCCAAAAGGACGAACGGGGCGAATAGAGCAGTTGGTACATTTTTCTGCGGAGGCGTGTGACGCTTCCGCTTTTGTGTTATAATACTGTTGCGTTTTTAACTGCGAATTCGTAGAATGGCGTTCAGGGAGGTGGACAACATGGCAAAATTCGTAATCGTTGTGATGGACAGCGTGGGAGCAGGGGAGATGCCCGATGCATACCGCTTCGGCGACGAGGGCTCTGATACGCTGGGCCACATCATCGACGCGTACCCCGACATTCAACTGAATAACCTTTCGAGGCTTGGCCTGTGCAAACTCAAGCCACAGCTGCCCTGCTATGGAGAGATTATTGGCTCATATGGCCGGGCCGCAGAGGTATTTCCGGGCAAAGATACTACGGGCGGACATTTTGAGATTTCGGGACTGGCGCTGGAAAAGCCGTTTCCAACGTTTCCACAAGGCTTCCCGGAGGACTTCATCCACGCATTTGAAAAAGCCATTGGCCGCAAGACCATCGGAAATTACCATGCATCCGGTACAGAGATTATCAAGCAGCTAGGCAAGCAGCACGTGGATACCGGCGAGTTGATCGTGTATACCTCTGCCGACAGCGTATTCCAAATCGCCGCGCATGAGGAGGTCATACCGCTGCCGGAGTTGTATCAGATATGTGAGACAGCGAGGGAGATGCTTGTAGGCGACCTTGCGGTGGGACGCGTGATTGCGCGGCCATTCATTGGTACAGAAGGAAACTACACACGCACCAAAAACCGCCGCGATTTCTCATTCGCACCGCCGGGAGAGACCATCCTGACCGCCGTGCAGAAGGCCGGGCTTGAGGTTGCAGGCGTAGGTAAGATCGAGGACATTTTCGCGGGCGTGGGGCTCACAAAGCGTAACCATACCACGGACAACGACGCGGGCGTCACCGCGACCATTGACTATATCCGCGCGGATTTTGACGGACTGGTTTTCTCCAACCTCGTCGACTTTGATATGCTTTACGGCCACCGTAACAACGTACAGGGTTATAAGGAAGCGCTGGAGGCATTGGACAGGCGTATCCCTGAGATTCTTGCAGCGTTAGGCGAGGACGATATCGTGATCTTCACGGCTGACCATGGCTGCGATCCCACGACACCCTCTACCGATCATTCGCGCGAGTACATCCCAATCTTTGCGTATGGCGACCACGTAAAAGCTGGCATCGATATCGGTACGAGACGTTCATTTTCAGACATTGCGGCAACCGCTGCGGAATATTTTGGGCTGAAGGACTGGCATTCCGGCACATCCTTCTACCAACAGATCATAAAGGAGTAACGGTATGACTACACTGAACAGGATTCAGGACGCGTACGACTATCTGAACGGAGCAACATCACAGCGTCCGACGCTTTGCGTCGTGCTGGGCAGCGGACTGGGCGCTTATGCGGAATCGATGGAAGGCGCGCAGATCATCAACTATAAGGATATCCCCGGTTTTCCGGTTTCCACAGTACCTGGTCATGCCGGACGTTTGGTGTTTGGACGTAAGCACGGCGTAGATGTTGTATGCATGCAGGGGCGCTTTCACTGCTATGAAGGCTACGCGGCAGCGGAAACCGTGATTCCGCTGCGCACGCTGATCAAGTTGGGCGTAAAGCGTGTGCTGGCCACCAACGCCGCGGGCGGAGTCAACCTGGATTTTGCGCCGGGCGACATTATGATCATTTCGGATCACATGAACTTCACTTCACTGAATCCGCTGGAAGGACCCAACATCGACGAGTTCGGGCCACGCTTTCCGGATATGAGCTATGCTTATGACAAAAAGCTGATTGCTGCCCTGGAACTGGCCGCCAAAGAGGGCGGAATCGAAGTACGCAAGGGCGTATATATGATGATGAAGGGCCCGTCCTTCGAGACCCCGGCGGAGATCCGCATGGCGCGTATATTGGGAGCAGATGCGGTAGGCATGTCCACCGTGCCGGAGATCATCACCGCGGCTCACGCAGGCGTAGCTTCCGCAGCGATGTCGTGCATCACCAACATGGCCGCAGGCATTCTGGACCAGCCGCTTTCTCATGAGGAAGTGATGGAAACAGGAAAGGTGGCAGCGGGGCGAATTGCTGCGCTGATCGACGGATTTATTGAACAGGTCGGGAAGATGGACTAAGCTATACAAATAAAAAAATCGGGCTGACTTAACATCAGCCCGATTTTTTTGTATCGTAAACTGGTATTATTCAAATATCTTTGGCCTGCCGAACACGTTCCAGCTTTGATACACCTCGACGCCGCCATTCACAATGTTATTGTAAATTCGCTTGTCAATGGTACGCTTCTTAACTACGCCGCAGAGGCTGCCCGCTGCTTCGTAGATATATCCATGTTGGCCCACCACAGCCATGTGCACGATCTTACCCGAATCATCCTGTACGAATACCAGATCGCCGGGCTGCAGGTCTTCTTTATTGATGGGATCGCAATAATCGTTGTAGGTATCGCTTGCAGTACGGTCGGTATATTCGTCATAAAAACCCAGCTCGTTAACGGCATACCACCATAAACCGCTGCAGTCCCAGCAATAATCCCGCGGGAAATCCCAAGTGCCTTCGTCTTCGCTGGTTTCGGCAATATCCTTGAAGTAATCGAGCCGTCCATCGGTAAAGTAATCCGGATACAGTTCATACACTTTATCGACGAAGTCGGTCGTGATCCGGTCGCCTTGGCCGCTATAGATATATTGACCGCCGACGCAGGTTTCCAGAAAGTCGAGAAGCGACTGAACCTTTGCAGAAGGCATCGCCTCGTCAGCATACTTGGCTTCATAATATTCGCGGTCTCGTTCATTTTCCTCTGCGGTAAGTGGCGCACAAGATGCGAGCAGAGCAACAGCAACTGTAAGGCTTAAAAAGACGGATACTAATTTGCGCATTTTTTCCATGCCAGTATTATAACTGAATCACACATTGTATTCAACCAGCCTGCTGTACAGGGATATGAACTTTCTTTGAAGAATAGAGGCGCGTGCTTCGGGAAAACTAACCGTAAAAGCAAAAAGGGTGATGAATATGAAAAAATTGTTGTTCATAGTACTCGCACTGGCATTGGCCATCGCGATGCCGGTCGCGGCAAAAGCGGCAGGCCTTGACCCTCAGGCGAAAAGTTTCGTACTGATGGACGCGGGCTCCGGGACGATTCTCGAGGAGAAGGATGCGGATAAGCAGCTTCCTTGCGCCAGTGTCGTGAAGACAATGTCCATGCTGTTGTTGTTTGATGCAGTGGAAAACGGTCGGCTTTCTCTGGATGACACCGTGACAATCAGCGATCGTGCTGCCTCTATGGGAGGCACACAGGTGTTTCTTGATGTCCACACTTCGCACACAGTTAAAAATCTGATGAAGGCGATGGCGCTGTGCAGTGCGAACGATGCCACGGTTGCGCTGGCTGAAAAAATGGCCGGAAGCGAAGATGCTTTCGTCGAGATGATGAACAAAAAGGCGCAAGTGATGGGACTCGGCGCTCATTTTGTGAATTCAACAGGTTTGGATGCGGACGGACAAACCATGAGCGCGCGCGACATCGCGGTAATCAGCCGCGAACTGGTGAAGTACGATATGCTGATGGAATGGAGCTCAATTTGGATGGAGAACTATGTCCATCCGGATGGAAGAGAAACCGAAATGACCAATGCCAATCGGCTTGTAAAATACTACGATGGCGGCGACGGATTGTGCACAGGTTCTTCGAACTCAGCCGGCTATTGCATTGCTGCAACCGCAAAGCGCAGTTCCGGGCGGTTTATCTATGTGGCGCTGGGCGCACCGAGCAGCGATACGCGATTTGAGGATGCGCGCGCTGCGCTGGATTATGCCTTTGCGGGTTATTCGGCAACCACTGTTGTACGTGAAGGCCAGCAGTTGTGCCAGAATTATCCGGTTGTCGGCGGAACGAAAAGCAGCGTAGATATCGTTGCGGGCAGCGGGTTCTCGGCGCTACTGGAAAAAGGAAGCGAGAGCCGCATAGAGAAGGAACTCGTATTGCTTGAAGAAGTGCAGGCACCGGTGGAAGAAGGACAGAAGTTAGGATATTTGCGTATCATGCTGGATGGCGAAGAGATTGGAAGGGTATACGCCGTGGCAGCGGAAGCAGTACCTGCGAGCAACTTTGCCAATTCATTGCACGGTATCTTGATATGGTGGCTGTTTGGATAAGCGTTGACATGCCCTCCCGCGGTACTGTACAATACAATGCGGCGGGAGGGAATTATGCGCATACTGATTGTTAACGACGACGGCATCCATGCGAAAGGCATAAAAGCGCTTTCGAAGCGGCTTGCTCAGGAACACGACGTAACAGTGGTTGCGCCGGATTCCGAGCGGAGCGCTTCGTCGCATTCCATCACCATTTACAGACCGCTGCGCGTCAAAAAAGCGGATGTTCCGGAACTGAAAAACATCAATTGCTATATGACGGACGGCCTCCCGGTGGACTGTACCAAGATCGGCATTTCTTATATTTTAAAAACAGGAGTTGATCTGGTGGTATCCGGTATCAACCACGGGCCCAACCTGGGTTCGGACATACTGTATTCGGGAACAGTAGCTGCCGCGCTGGACGCTGTGCTGATGGGCTACAATGCGCTTGCGGTATCTACGGATTCCTATCTTCCTCAGCATCTTGATGCAGCCGCGGAGATTGCTGCGCGCGTGATTGCAAGCGGGCTGTTCAGTGAAAAGCCTTCCGGCGTGCTGTATAATCTGAACGTACCCGATCTTCCGATGGATCAAATCCAAGGGATTCAAGTGGTGCGTCAGGGCAGAACGCTTTATATTGACGATGTTGATGTACGCAATGACCCACACGGCATGGAGTATGTTTGGATGGCGAGCCGCTTTGTCAAGGAAGAAGCGGAAGCAGATACAGACGTAGGCGCGGTGGCGCGGGGCTTTGCAGCAATCACTCCGATTCAATTCAACCTTACCGACGATACGCGTATCCCTGACTTGAAATGCAGGATTGAAAAAATAAAATTGCATACTAATTCCTGATATGCTACTATAAAGTTTGTAATAAAGCTTATTTGGGGGTGAATATGCAGGATCACGACATTATAAAAGTCATTACGGAAAAACAGCAGGGAATGAGTAAAGGCCACCGTGCCATTGCTTCGTATATTGTGGACCATTACGATACCGTGGCTTTCATAACAGCATCCCGGCTGGGAGAGCTGGTGGGAGTGAGCGAGTCCACGGTGGTTCGTTTTGCCTGTGCGCTGGGATATGATGGTTATCCGGAGCTGCAGAAGAAGTTGCAGGAGCTCATCAAAACGCGGCTGACAAATGTGCAGCGTATGGGGCTCGGCACCGATATGTCGGAAGAAGACCTTGTCCGAACAGCCTTGCGTACCGATATTACAAGCCTTCGGCACGTAAAAGAGGTTCTTGATTACGACATGGTCGCCAAAGCTGCAGATATGATTCTCGAAGCAAAGCAGGTGCATATATTGGGCCTGCGGGCCAGCGCGCCGCTTGCACAGTTTCTCTGGTACTATTTAAACTATATCATTCCGAATGTCGGCCTTGCGACATCAAGCATCGGCGGTGACATATTCGGCCATCTCATGCATGCCGGAGAAGGCGATCTTGTTGTTGCTATCAGCTTTCCGCGCTATTCCGCCCGCACTGTCGAAGGCGTCACCTTTGCAAAGAACAATGGAGCCAAGGTGCTGTCCATTACGGATAATGAACTTTCTCCGCTTGTATCGCTCGCGGACGAATGCCTGTATGTCAATATGGATATGAATCTGTTCGTCGATTCGCTGGTTGCTCCATTGAGCGTGATCAATACGCTTGTGCTTCTTGTGGGCATGCGGCAGAAGGACGGTCTGCGTCACAATTTCGAAATGCTTGAAGATCTGTGGCGCAAGCACGATGTATACACCAACAAGGACGCGAATGCATGAGACGGGTTTTCGTGATCGGTGGCGGCCCGGCGGGCATGATGGCAGCCCTGTCCGCTTCCATGTCCGGCAAAGACACAACACTGTTTGAGAAAAACGAGAAGCTGGGCAAGAAACTTTATATCACCGGTAAGGGACGCTGCAACCTGACCAATGCCGCGCCGATATCGGAGTTTCACGAGCACGTCGTACATGGCGGCTCATTTTTATACAGCGCGTTTTATGCGCTGAGCAATGATGCGCTGATTGAATTGTTGTCCCGCTATGGGCTTTCTGTTAAAACCGAACGCGGCGGACGCGTCTTCCCGGAGTCAGACAAATCAAACGACGTAAATAAAGCACTAGAACGGGCGCTTAAGGATGCGGGCGTAAACATATCGCTGGGTGCGTCTGTGGAGCGGATCGTACTGGAGAGCAATAAGGTTACAGGTATCGTGGCTGAAGGTAAACGACTGGAGTGTGACAGTGTGATCGTTGCCACGGGCGGGCTTTCTTACCCTTCAACCGGCAGCACAGGTGATGGATATGAGTTTGCGCGCGCCGCAGGGCATAAAGTAACGTCGTTGTCTCCGTCACTGGTCGGACTCGAAACCTGCGAAGATGTGAGCGCTCTGGCTGGGCTCACGCTCAAAAATGTGGAACTGTCGCTGCTGCGCGGGAAAAAGACAATATACCGTGAGCAGGGAGAAATGCTGTTTACGCATACCGGGATATCCGGGCCGCTGGTGCTCTCCGCGAGCGCGCATATGACGGGAGACGATGGGTATTCTGTGATGCTGGATTTAAAGCCTGCACTCGATGAAGGCATGCTCGATAAGCGGCTGCAGCGGGATATTGCTGAAAAGCAAAACAAGGATTTTGCGAATCTGATGGCAGGGCTGGAACCTGCCCGGCTGGTTCCTTACATTATAGATTTAACGGGCATTGCTCCTGAAAAGAAGGCGCATTCCATTACGCGCGAAGAGCGAGCGGCGCTCATGAGAACGCTTAAAGCCATGCCTTTTGCGATCCGAAAAAAGAGACCGATCAACGAGGCGGTGATCACGCGGGGCGGCGTGGACTTAAAGGAAATCAACCCTTCCACGATGCAGAGCAAGCTTTGTGAAGGACTCTATTTTGCCGGAGAAGTGATCGATGCAGACGCATATACCGGAGGATTCAACCTGCAGATTGCATTTTCTACCGGATATCTTGCAGGGCTGAAAGCATAGCGGCGGAAACGCCGTTTTTTGATTGCCGAAAATACCGTAATATAATATAATTGTGCAGGCGAGGCCGGAATGGCCTCTGTGAAAGGGAAAATGAATGGCGACAGCTATCGAACGCATACGGAATTTTTGCATCATTGCACATATTGACCACGGCAAATCGACATTGGCTGACCGGCTTATTGAGGCTACCCATACGGTATCGCAGCGCGATATGCACGAACTGATGCTGGATACGATGGAACTCGAACAGGAGCGCGGCATCACAATCAAAGCGCAGGCAGTGCGCATGTTCTATGTAAAGGACGGCGTGGAGTACATGCTCAACCTGATCGACACCCCAGGACATGTGGATTTTACCTACGAGGTTTCGCGCAGTATGGCGGCCTGCGAGGGCGCAATCCTTGTGGTGGATGCCAGCCAGGGGATAGAGGCGCAGACGCTCGCCAACGTTTATCTCGCTTTGGATAACAACCTTGAAATTCTGCCTGTTATCAATAAGATCGATCTACCTGCTGCGCGGCCGGATGAGGTTTGTAAGGAAATTGAGGACGTTCTGGGTATCGACACCTCGTACGCGCCGCGGATCAGTGCTAAGGAAGGTATAGGCACGGAGGAAGTATTGCGCGCCATCGTCGATTATCTTCCGCCGCCTAAGGGCGACCGTGACGGAACGCTTAAAGCACTCATATTTGATTCGCTTTACGATAACTATAAAGGCGCGCTCAGCTTTGTGCGTGTTAAAGAAGGCAGTGTAAAACCCGGCGATGAAATCCTGTTTATGGCTTCCGCCAAACGCTTCGACGTGACGGAAGTGGGTGTTTTTACGCCGACGCCGCTTATGACGCCTTCACTGTCGGCAGGTGAGGTGGGATATATTGCCGCCAGCATCAAAAATGTGTCCGATACGCGCGTGGGCGATACCATTACCAGCGGGAGAAACGGCGCGAAAGAACCACTGCCCGGCTACAAGGAAGTCACGCCGATGGTATTCTGCGGCATCTATCCGGCGGACGGTGCAAAGTATGACGACCTGCGCGACGCGCTGGCCAAGCTTGAACTAAACGATGCATCCCTGCTTTATGAACCAGAAACCTCCGTGGCGTTGGGCTTTGGATTTCGCTGCGGGTTTCTGGGCTTGCTGCACATGGAGATCATTCAGGAACGGCTGGAACGCGAATATGACCTTGATCTCGTAACTACTGCGCCAGGCGTCAGCTACCATGTTATTACGGTCCAGGGTGAGAAGCTTGTAGTGGACAACCCGACCAATCTTCCGCCTGCTGTAATGATCGATTATATGGAGGAGCCTGTTGTAGATGCCACGATCATGTCGCCCGAAGAATACGTAGGCGCGATCATGGACTTGTGTCAGGAGAAACGCGGCGTTTTCAAAAACATGGAATACATTGAGGAAACCCGCGTGATGATCCACTATGAATTGCCCTTAAACGAGATCATCTACGACTTTTTCGATATGCTGAAATCCCGGACACGCGGGTATGCTTCGCTTGATTATGAAATGAAGGGGTTTGTCAAAAGCGACCTTGTGCGGCTGGATATGCTCCTGAACGGCGATATGTGCGACGCGCTATCCATTATTGTGCATCGGGACAAGGCTTACGCACGCGGCCGTACTATTGCGGAGAAGCTCAAGGACGCGATTCCGCGCCAGATGTTCGAAATACCGATCCAGGCAGCTATTGGTGGCAAGGTAATCGCACGCGAAACGGTGAAGGCGATGCGAAAGGACGTGCTTGCCAAGTGTTACGGCGGCGACATCTCACGTAAAAGAAAGCTGCTTGAGAAGCAGAAGGAAGGCAAGAAGCGCATGAGGCAGGTTGGCAGCGTGCAGGTGCCGTCCGAAGCGTTCATGTCCGTGCTGAAGATGGACTGATGGAACCGCTTGGCCTTTACGTTCATATCCCTTTCTGCCGCCGGAAATGTTATTACTGCGACTTTGTATCATTTCCGGGCCGTGAGGATATCGTTGACGCTTACATTGATGCGGTACTGTCAGAAGTGCGGCTGTATGCCGATGTGTTCCAGCACCGCTCCGTCGATACAGTATTCATTGGCGGTGGTACGCCATCACTGCTTTCGCCCGCACAGATGGCAAGGCTTTTTTGGGGCTTGAAGGATGCGTGCAACTGGGCGGTGGGTGAATTTACAATTGAAGCCAATCCTGAGACGATGAATGAGGAGAAGCTTGCCTGTTGCACTCAACACGGCGTAAACAGGCTCAGCCTTGGGCTGCAGACGCATGACGATGCTATACTATCCGCCATTGGCAGGCGGCATACCTATGAGCAATTTCTGTCCGTATTGAATATCGCACATAAATATTTCCGCAACATCAACGTTGATACAATCTTTGCTTTGCCCGGACAGACCGTGCAGATTTTTGAAGATACACTTCGGAAACTGATCTCGCTGAACGTACCGCATATCTCGTGCTACGCACTCAAACTGGAGGAGGGCACGAAACTGGCAGATGAATATGTCGGCACGGACGAGGATACTGACCGAGAGATGTATCACAGCGCGGCCCAGCTGTTGGCTGAGGCAGATTATCTACATTATGAAACATCTAACTTCGCGCGGCCGGGATATGAGTGCCGCCACAATTTAAAGTACTGGACCGGCGAGGAGTATTTAGGTTTGGGTGTCGCGGCCCATTCTTATCTTGATGGCGGTACAAAAACAAGGTATTCCAATACGGAAGACCTCAAAGATTATCTGCGGATGATCGGGGAAGAGGCTAAACCCGTTGTACATGCGGAGACACTGACTTCTGCTGATATCCTGGAGGAATATCTAATGCTTCGGCTTCGCCTCACGCAGGGAATCTGCGCGGCAGATTATCAAGACCGCTTCGGTGAGGACTTCTTCAATCGATTTGCAGAGCCGATTGAAACCGCTGGAAAAGCAGGTTTGATCCAAAAATCTGCTGAAGGTATCAAACCAACGCTCAAGGGATTTGATCTGCAAAATACGTTGATTGGTGAGTTCGTTGGCAAGTTATAACCGATAGCTACTTTGCTATCGATTGATTCCTCCCCTGATTTTTAGCGACATACAGGTTCTTGTCCGCCGTTCCAATGAGTTCATCAACGGTTATATTCGGTGGATGAGCAGTGTATGCGCCAAAGCTGGCCGTAAAATTGACCCTGGTGTCTTTGTGTTGGATTGAAACCTCTTCACAGGCATACCGAATACTTTCTGCAACCCGCCTGACAATTGTCTCATCTGCGTTGACTAATACAATCAGAAATTCATCGCCGCCATACCGCGCAATCCAGTCGATGTCTTTTCGAATCCAGTTCTTTGTGATGGTCACGAAAGTCTTTAATACCTGATCTCCTGCCAGATGCCCATGGCGGTCGTTAACATCTTTAAATAAATCAACATCGGCCAGTATGACTGACAATGGTTGATGATATTGCACGGAGTTATAAATATCAACGAGCAGCCTTTCCTCAATATAGCGCCGGTTAAAAGCGCCGGTTAAGCTGTCGGTCAGGATTGCTTCGCTCATTTGATTGATAATCCCCATCATATCATGCGTTTCAGTGATTGCGGAGCTGCTCAGAGGGCCTCTCAACTCAATATTATAGGAGTCTTCCGTGGTGGTGAAATCCGCGCAGAGGATACATTTCTCATTTTTGTCGTCGCAAAAGACAGCTGAAACGGTAATGCATAGGTTGCCGGTAGCCAATGAGATATAAGGCTCTGTTGCAAACTGCCTACGCTTTGCGTGGACGAGCGGATAATAATACTTTTCCATCGAATGATCGGTGCCTTTTTTCGCAGTATAGAAGATGAGATTTTCCGGGCCTTCGTTCTTTTCACCGTGGCAAACCGTTTCACTGAGCTGTATTCCAGTGATGTCCAGAATATACGCGCACTCCAGAGTGTCGCAGCCGGATACGATCATCTTAAGAATGTCTCCAAAATGGTCTCTGGATTTACCTGAAAGCGTTTTAACGGCGTCTCTTGTGATTTTATTGCAGTGTTTATATCTTGTCTTCTCCTGCATATATTGCAGGTTCATATAATCTTTGAACCGCTTGCTTAAGTGTTCAATCTTTTGATTTTGAAACAGTTCCGATGTGTCATTAGTTTCACCGGGTATGGAAAAATAGAAGCCCTGGATCATATGTCCGCCCAAACGGAGCACCTGTACAGCTTCGTCCTCGCTTTCGACGCCTTCCGCAATAACCAGTGCGCCGATTTTGTTGGCTAAAATGACAAGCGATCTGAATACACCTTGTTTATAAAAATCGCTGTGTATGTTTTTCACCAGCGAAATATCGATTTTTATTATATCGGGTTTGACAAGAAGAATTCTATCCATGTTGGAAAAACCAGTACCGACATCATCGAGCGCAACCATGAAACCGTGCTGTCTATAGGTGTCCGTGAATTTTTTCAGCGCGGCATTACTTACTACATCTCGCTCACTAATTTCAATCACGATGTTGTGCGGGTCGATGTGATGTTCCGTAACTTGATTAAGAAGATAACCAGAGCCTACCGATGACTCCAATATTGAAGCATCCAAGTTAAGAAAGAGAAGCTTTTCACGGTCATAGGGATGGATTTCACTGAACTGTTCCAGAATAATCGATCTGCAGGTCCGGTCAAAATCCAAAGACAATCTTTCTTCTCTTGCAGTATCAAACAATATTTTCGGCAATATCAACTCACCCGTTTCCGCATTAATTCCGCGGATCAGGCCTTCAATACCGATCACCATTTTTCTGCTTATGGACACGATCTGCTGATGATGGGCGATCAATCTGCGATTGCAAATTATATTTTCAATATTATGTGTGGGCAGTATCGCTTTCTCTGTTATAGTCACGCCGTCAATCCTCCGCAATTAATAAAGCCTTTGAAAGATCAAAGACGATCTCTCAAAGGCTTCGCTGCCTGATTCATCATTATATTTATTTTATCGGTCAAAAGCAGATAATGTTGATACTGCTGAACAATGCAAAGCAGCTAATTTATAAAAAAACTATGAACGGATGATGAGGTGTTGACTTTTGGCCCAATCAGTGCTATTTTTATACGAGAGTGTTAGCACTCGATTCAAACGAGTGCTAACAAAGGAAGGTGAAAGCCGTGGAGTTGAATGAAAGGAAGCTGAATATACTTAAGGCGGTTATTGACGACTATATCATGACCGGACTTCCTATTGGCTCGCGGACGATTTCCAGAAAGCATGGCATTGAACTCAGTTCGGCCACGATACGCAACGAGATGGCAGACCTCGAGGAACTCGGTTATCTGGAACAGCCGCACACCTCGGCAGGGCGTATTCCGTCCAACAAGGCGTACCGCTTCTATGTAGACCGCCTGATGAGCGTAGTCAAGCTCAATTCGGAGGAGGCACGGCGCATTCGCGGCTATTTTGAGAACCGTGTGTCTGAGATCGAGCAGGTGATGGAGCGTGCGGCTCAGGTGCTGTCCGATACGACGCATCACATCTCAATGGTTTTAAAGCCGCAGCTGAAGAAGTCTCAGATCCGGCGCATCCAAATCGTACGGATAACGGAAAAGAAAGCGATACTGCTTGTGGTGACAAGTGCCGGTCTGGTCAAGGATACGATGATCACGATCCCGGACGGTACTTCGCCCGACTGTCTTGAGATGATTTCCAACCTTCTGACTGATAAGCTTACTGGCAAGACGCTTGAGGATGCGGAGCAGGATCTTGTGTCGTGTGTACGGAACCATGCGCAGGCCAACGCCAAATTTGTGGCGGAGGTGCTCCAGGTGATTGAAAACAGCGTGGAGCCGCAGGGAGAGCGGGGGATCGTACTTTCCGGTACGCAGAATATAATCGACTACCCGGAATACATGAGTCTCGATAAGGCGAAAAATTTAGTAACGCTGCTTGAGACCAAAGAGATGCTTTACGACATGATGAAGAAGGCGACACAGCTCGAATTCTCCATCACGATCGGAAAAGAGAATGAGGCACAGGAGCTTTACGATATGAGCTTGGTGACGGCCACCTACAAGATTGGAGGTCGGGCGCTCGGATCGTTCGGTGTGATCGGGCCAACCCGTATGGACTATGCGAAGATCGTATCGATATTGGGATATGTCGGCAACAGCCTTGACAGCATATTATCGAACTTCATAGAGACTGACGATTAAAGGCGGTGATGAAAATGAGCGACGAAAGGGAAAAAATAAAAGAACAGGGAGATGCGGAGCAGATCGAAACGAATGTAAATGAAACAGTCGGGCAGAACACGGCAGAAAATCCGGCAGAAGAAGGAAAGAACGAAAAGAGGGTATTGGGCAAACATAACCAGAAGCTTGAGGCGGCTTTGGAAGCCGTGCAGAAGGAGCGGGATGATTTCAAGGATAAATATCTTCGTACCTTCAGTGATTTCAACAATTTTAAAAAGCGCAGCCTGACCGCTGCGGCAGCTGCCAACTGTGAAGGACAGGCAGAAGCGATCGCAAAGATCCTGCCGATACTCGACAACTTCGAACGCGCTTTGGAGTCGATCGGGGACGATAATGAGGAGCCGTTCGTCAAAGGCATGTTCATGGTTTACCGGCAATTGTCCGATGCGATTTCGTCATTGGGATGCAAGGAGATACCGGCACAGGATGAGTCGTTCGATCCCAATCTGCATCAGGCGATATCCCTTGAGGAAGCAGCTGAAGGTCAGCCATCCGGGGTTGTAACAGGAGTGCTGCAAAAGGGATATACGCTGGGCGATAAGGTGTTGCGGCACAGTATGGTCAAGGTAAGCAAATAATATATATTTGAAATAAAGGGAGGATGACATCCATGGGTAAAATAATTGGAATCGATTTAGGAACAACCAACTCGTGCGTCGCCGTGATGGAAGGCGGCGAGCCTACAGTCATAGTCAATGCTGAAGGAAGCCGTACTACGCCGTCTGTGGTGGCATTTTCGAATACAGGCGAGCGTCTCGTGGGCAAGGTCGCCAAGAATCAGGCGATTACCAACCCCGACAGAACGATCAGCTCGATCAAGCGTGATATGGGTACAGACCGTAAGGTGCATATCGACGGCAAGAACTATACGCCGCAGGAAATTTCTGCGATGATCCTGCAGAAGCTGAAGGCCGATGCGGAATCGTACTTAGGCGAGAAGGTCTCCGATGCGGTGATCACGGTGCCGGCGTACTTCTCCGACAGCCAGCGTCAGGCGACCAAAGACGCGGGCAAGATCGCAGGCCTCAACGTACAGCGTATCATCAACGAACCCACGGCGGCTTCGCTTGCGTACGGTATTGATAAGGAAGAGGAGCAAAAGATACTCGTTTTTGACTTGGGCGGCGGCACGTTCGACGTTTCGATCCTTGACATCGGGGATGGCGTGTTCGAAGTGCTGGCGACCAACGGCAATACGCGTCTGGGCGGCGACGACTTTGATCAGCTTGTGATGGATCACATTGTATCGGAGTTTAAAAAGAGCAGCGGTATTGATCTTTCCCGCGATAAGATGGCAATGCAGCGCATTAAGGAAGCTGCGGAGAAGGCCAAAATTGAGCTTTCCGGCGTGCTGCAGGCGAGCATTAACCTGCCGTTCATTACTGCGGACGCTTCGGGCCCCAAGCACCTTGATATGACGCTCACGCGCGCCAAGTTCAACGAACTGACTGCGAATCTCGTAGAGGCGACAGTGGAGCCGACGAGAAAGGCGATGGCTGATGCGCATGTGACAGCGAATGATCTGAAAAAGGTTATCCTCGTGGGCGGCTCCACGCGCATCCCGGCTGTGCAGGACAGGGTAAAGGAACTGACTGGCAAGGATCCGTATAAGGGCATCAACCCGGATGAGTGCGTGGCCATCGGCGCGGCCATTCAGGCGGGCGTCATCGGCGGCGAGGTCAACGATATCGTGCTGCTCGACGTAACACCGCTTTCGCTCGGCATAGAGACGCTGGGTGGCGTATCCACGAAGCTCATTGAGCGCAACACGACCATCCCGACCAAGAAGAGCCAGGTGTTTTCCACCGCGGCGGATGGGCAGACGAGCGTGGAAATCCATGTGCTGCAGGGCGAGCGTGAAATGGCAGCGCACAACAAGACTTTAGGCCGCTTCCAGCTGACGGGTATCCCCCCGGCACCGCGCGGTGTGCCGCAAATTGAGGTCGCGTTCGATATTGACGCCAACGGCATCGTTCATGTGTCAGCCAAGGACCTTGGCACGGGCAACGAGCAGAAGGTAACCATCACGGCTTCGACGAACATGTCCAAGGACGACATCGACAAGGCCGTTAAGGATGCCGAGAAGTTTGCTGCTGAGGATAAGAAGGAGAAAGAACGCGTCGAGATTCGTAATAACGCGGACTCGCTGGTGTTCCAGACTGAAAAGACGCTCAAGGATCTGGGCGACAAGGTCAGTAGCGAAGACAAGGGTAAGCTGGATGCGGAGATTTCCAACGTCAAGAGTGCCCTCGCAGGTACGGATACGGATGTGATCAAGTCGGCGACCGAGCGGCTTTCGCAACTGTCGTATGATGTATTCGGCAAGGTGTACCAGCAGGCCAATGCCCAGGCGGGCGCTGCAGGCGGCGGCTATCAGGCTGGACCGCAGCCGGGTGCGGATATGGGCAGTGCTCCTAAAGAAGACGATGTTGTCGACGCTGACTATGAGGTCGTGGACGATGACAAGAAAAACAAATAAACCGTTTTCAATATAGGATAATATGATATAATGAATTGCCTGAAAAGCCAGAGCGTAACGCTTTGGCTTTTCAGCGGTTCAGAAGGAGCCCTCAGGCGCGCGCCTCAGGGAGCAATAGTATTAGGTGGTGCATATTTTGGCGGCAAAGAGAGACTATTACGAGGTGTTGGGCATAGACCGCGGCGCAAGCATGGACGATGTCAGAAAGGCTTACCGGCGGTTGGCCAAGCAACATCACCCCGATATGAATACGGACAACAAGGATGAAGCCGCGGAAAAGTTTAAGGAAGTCAGCGAGGCTTATTCCGTACTCAGCGACGATCAGAAACGAAAACAGTACGATACATTTGGACATGCGGCCTTTGAAAACGGCGGAGCGAGCGGTTTCGGCGGCTTTGGCGATTTCATGGGCGGTTTCGGAGACATTTTCGATACGTTCTTCGGAGGTGGCACTTCCACCCGCAGCCGTACCGGTCCGGTACGCGGGGCCGACCTGCGGATGGAACTGCGCATCACATTTGAGGAAGCCGCATTCGGTGTGGAGCGGGAAATCAGCCTCAACAAGGACATGCGCTGCGAGACATGCAATGGTACGGGCGCAAAGCCCGGCACGGCACCCAAAACATGCTCGACCTGCGGCGGCACGGGGCAGCTGCGCCAGCAGCGCAATACGGCATTTGGCAGCTTCATGAATGTAATCGATTGTCCCGACTGCGGCGGCAGAGGCTCGATCATCAAAGACCCCTGCCCGGACTGCAATGGGCGCGGCATCAGGAAGCAGCAGAAGAAGATTAAGCTCAACGTTCCTGCGGGCATAGACAACGGACAGGTGCTGACGATGCGTGGTGAAGGTGCGGCAGGGCAGCGCGGTGGCATGTCGGGTGATTTGCAGATATACATTTCAGTGCAGCCGCATAAATTCTTCACGCGGGAAGGGTATGATCTCTATCTTGATATGCCGGTATCCTTCGTGGATGCCACACTGGGTGCGGAACTGGTCATCCCTACGCTGGAGGGAAAAGCCAAATACAAGATGGGGGAAGGCACGCAGACGGGCACGGTATTCCGTCTGAAGGATAAAGGGATTCAGCATCTCAATTCTTCGCGCAAGGGTAACCTGTTTGTCCGGATCCGTGTGGAGACTCCACAGAAACTCAACGAAAAACAGAGGGAGCTGCTGCGCCAGTTCGACAAGCTCTTTAAAAAGAAGGACAAAGACTTTGCCGAACTGGTCAGCGAATCATAATGAACTGGAAACAGGTATGCATAATTACAACGGATGAGGCCGCGGATGTTGTATCGTCGGTCCTGATCGACGCGGGCGCGAACGGAGCTGAGATTGAGGGCGGCATGGTCCCCGAACCTGTGGGCGATGAATGGACAGGTGATCTTGCACCATTGCAGGGCGTAAGGGTCAAGGCTTACTTTGGCGAGGATGATTTTGAATCTACCTATGAGTATATTCGTAAAAGGCTGAATATCCTGCGTGAAAGCAGTGAAGCAGCCGGTGATCTTTCCATTGACGTTAACACGGTCCCGGATACAGACTGGAATGAGAACTTTCGCAAGCATTTCACGGCTTTTCGCGCTGCGGGACGCGTCGTTATTAAACCGACGTGGGAGGAATACCGGCGTGAAGCGGATGATATCGTCATCGAGATGGACCCCGGCATGGCGTTTGGTTCTGGCGTGCATGAAACCACGCGCATGTGTCTTGAACTTCTGCAGAAGTATATGAAGCCGGGTGCGTCCGTGCTGGACGTGGGCTGCGGTTCCGGAATACTGGGCATCGCAGCGGACAAGCTGGGTGCGGGTGATGTTTTGGCGATGGATTACGACGGCGTCAGTGTGAAAGTCGCTGAGGAAAACGCCGTGCGCAATCATTCGAACATTAAGGTGCGAAAATCGGACCTGTTGCAGAATGCCGAAAATAAAACCTATGACGTCATACTGGCGAACATTATTGCCGACATCACCATCCGACTCAACGAAGATGTCCGCTCCTATTTGAAGCAGGATGGCATCTATATCGTATCCGGAGTCATAGCGGACAGGCTGGAAGAGGTGACCGAGTCCCTGGGTAAAAACGGCCTGGTGCCGGTTGAAACAATCAGTATGGCAGACTGGCGTGCGATCGCCGTAAGGAGAGATGATGCACCGGGCTTACGCTGAACCGGCCGATATACAGGCGGAACGTGCAATCATCCGTGGGGATGAAGCAAGGCATATGAAAAATGTGCTGCGCATGCAGCCCAACGATACTTTTGTCGCGTTTGATGGGTCTGGCATGGATTACGAATGCCGCATTGTCAAAATCGCTTTAGAGATCGAAGCTGATATCGTCTCCCGAAAAAGAAACCTTACCGAGCCGGGTATTCGTGTAACCCTCTATCAGGCGTATCCAAAGTCGGCTAAGATGGAGGATGTAGTTCAGAAGGCAGTGGAACTGGGCGCTGCTGGTATTGTACCGTTCATCTCGAAGCGCTGCGTCAAACGACCGGAAAGCGGAGAACGGCTTAGGCGCGTCGCGCTGGCCGCAGTGAAGCAGTGCGGGCGCAGTGTTCTGCCTGAGGTTACGGACGTGCTCGGCTTTGATGAAGCCTTGCTACGGATGGGAATGCACGAACGACTTGTCGTCTGCTGGGAAGAAGAACGAAACACCTCGCTGAGGGAAGCGCTGCAAGGCGGAGAGATGAATATCGGGATCGTGATTGGCCCGGAGGGTGGTTTCGAAGCGCAGGAAGTGGATAAGATGAAAAGTGCAGGCGGTGTATCTGCGACGCTTGGCCCGCGCATCCTGCGGACCGAAACAGCAGGGATCGCTGTTCTGACCGCCGTCTTTTACGAGAAAGGGCAAATGCAATATTGAAAAAGTTTTCCGTCTGCACGCTCGGCTGCAAGGTCAATACATATGATACCGAAGCGATGCGGACGCTTCTTTTAAAGAGCGGGTATGAGGAAGTACCGTTTGAGGAATCAGCAGACATCGCGCTGATCAATACCTGTACGGTGACTGCCATGGCGGATAAAAAGTCTCGTGCGATGATCCGGCGCGCCGCACGCACCGCGAAGGTAATTGTTGCAGGATGCCTGGCTCAGAAGAACGCTGGAGAATTGCTTGCCATGGACGGCGTGGATGCCGTATTGGGTACTGCGGAACGCGGCAGCATTGCCGCGGTGGCGGAGCGGCTGCTATCAGGTGAGGAAAAAATCGACGCGACACGCGACCTTGCGGGATGTGAGTTTGAATCTTTGCATGTCAGGACCGCCGGGGTGCGAACCCGTGGCGTGATCAAGATTCAGGAGGGATGCAATAACTTTTGCAGTTATTGTATCATACCGTATGTGCGCGGCCGTTCCCGCTCGCGTAGGCTGGCGGATATCCTTGCCGAAGCGGAAACGCTTGCGGCTGATGGCGTAAAAGAGCTTGTGCTGACAGGAATCCATATTGCTTCGTATGACGATGAAGGCCAAAGTCTTGAGGACGTTATACTGGCACTGGACGCGTTGAACGTGCGCATCCGCTTGGGTTCGCTTGAACCAGGAAAATTTGGGCCAAACTTTGTACAGCGTATCGCCGCCGCAAGGAACCTGTGCCCTCATTTTCATATTTCACTGCAGAGCGGCTCGGACGCTGTGCTGAAACGTATGAACCGCCATTACACGACGGCTGAATATCTGGATTTTCTGCAACTTCTGCGCGCATATTTTGATCGGCCGGGCATCACGACTGATGTCATTGCCGGGTTTCCAGGCGAGACGGAAGAGGAGCATCACGAAACACTGGAATTTGTACAGACCTGCGGTTTTTCAAGGTTGCATGTTTTTCCGTTTTCGGCACGAGAAGGTACCAAGGCGTATGATATGAATCCCAAGGTGGACAAGACTATTGCACGCAGGCGCGCGTCAGAGTTGATCGCTTTGGGCGAGAAGTTGGAGGATACATACATCACCAGCCTGATTGGAAGGGAAGATAATGTGCTGTTCGAGGAAGCGTCAACAGCATATCCGGGCTGCATTGAGGGGTATTCCTCGCGGTATGTACGCGTAGCAGCATGCGCAGAACACAATGATATCAAAAGAGTTGAGTTGCTGCGGGCTAAGGACAACGTAATTTTCGGTGAGATAAAGGAGGACTGATATGGAAAATTGTCTGTTCTGCCGGATCATTTCCGGCGAGATACCGTCAAAGAAAGCATACGAGGATGAGCAAGCGCTCGCGTTTTACGACATTGATCCCAAATCGCCTGTCCATGTGCTGATTGTACCCAAAAAACACATCGCATCCATTGCGGTGGCTGCTGAAGAAGATTTCTCTCTTGTCGCACACCTGATGAAGGTTGCGCAGCAGCTTGCCGGAGAGCTAAAGCTCGATAACGGCTTCCGTATTGTGATTAACACCGGAAAAGATGGCGGGCAAACAGTGGATCATCTGCACGTCCATCTGCTCGGCGGAAGAGCAATGGGCTGGCCGCCTGGCTGATATCAGTTAGACTATACACTCTCTTTTAAGCTACACTACATCATCAGGTGCGGCAAGATTAAGGTCAGTCTGCAAAGGGAATGTTAATAAAATTGTAAACAAAATTGGCTATCATTATAGTATAATGTACGAACAGAAAGAGGGGATAGGCGAATGGGAAGGATCAAAAAAGCAGTGATTCCAGCGGCCGGTATGGGTACGCGGTTCTTGCCGGCAACGAAAGCGCAGCCCAAGGAGATGCTGCCCATCGTAGACAAACCGACGATTCAGTACATTGTAGAGGAAGCCATCAGCGCGGGCATCGAGAGTATTCTCATCATTACAGGCCGCGGCAAACGCAACATCGAAGACCATTTTGATAAATCATATGAACTGGAATCCGAACTGCACCGGCAGGGCAAGTCTTCGCTGCTGAGCATGGTGGAAGACATATCGCACCTCGTTGATGTGTTTTACGTAAGGCAAAAGGAAGCCAAAGGCTTAGGACATGCTATCGGATGTGCCCGTGCATTTATCGGAAACGATCCCTTCGCTGTACTTTTGGGAGATGATATCGTCGTATCGGAAAAGCCTGCTATTGGGCAGTTGATAGACGTATATGAGCGATACGGCGAAACGGTGTTAGGCGTACAACGCGTTCCCAAAGCTGATGTCGATAAATATGGTATCGTGGACAGTACCCCTCATCCGAATGACGGTGTCCTACATAAAGTGAATGATCTGGTTGAAAAGCCGGCTGCCGGCGAGGCCCCTTCCGACTTGGCCATCTTGGGACGATACGTGATTACTCCTGATATTTTCGATATCATTGAGCAACAGCAGCCCGGTAAAAACGGTGAGATACAGCTGACTGATGCGCTTAGGACATTGGGAAACAGTCAAGGTATGATCGCCTGCGAATTTGAAGGCAAGCGGTATGATGTAGGAGACAAGCTGGGCTTTCTGAAAGCCACTGTGGAGTTTGCGCTGCGCAGGGACGATCTGAAGGACAGCTTCAGCGAGTACCTGCAGGGTATTATGAAAGAGATAAGCCATGAGTGAGATTCGTTCCATTGAACTTGCACCTTCGGGCGAAAAGAAAATCGCATGGGTGCGCCGCAATATGCCGGTTTTATCCGGACTGGAAAAGGATTTCTTAAAGGAACAGCCTTTCAAGGGCTGCCGCATATCGCTGTCCATTCATCTCGAAGCCAAAACAGCGTATCTGTGCCGTGTTTTGCAGGCCGGCGGAGCGCAGATGGCCGTAACCGGATCCAATCCTTTGTCAACGCAGGATGATGTTGCAGCAGCGCTCGCTGCAGGCGGCATGGAAGTATACGCATGGCATGGCGCAACAGCGGAGGAATACGATCGGCATATAACCATGGCGCTTGTCCATGAACCACACATCGTGATGGACGATGGAGCTGACCTCTCTGCCGCGCTTCACTCCCGGGACAAACAGTATGGCAGCTATGTGATCGGCGCTTCGGAGGAGACCACGACGGGATTGCTTCGCTTTCGGACATGGGAGCGTGAAAAAGAACTGCGCTATCCGGTAATCGCGGTGAATGACGCGGACTGTAAGCATCTGTTCGATAACCGGTATGGCACGGGCCAGTCGGTCTGGGACGGCATCATGCGGACGACAAACCTCATTGTCGCAGGCAAAACGGTGGTCGTTGCAGGATATGGTTGGTGCGGCAAGGGCGTAGCGATGCGCGCTAAAGGCCTTGGTGCCAAGGTGGTCGTTACCGAAATCGACCCGGTGTGCGCGATGGAAGCTGCTATGGACGGACATGATGTCATGACGATGGATGAAGCTGCGCCGCTGGGCGACGTTTTCGTTACTGTAACCGGATGTGCGGATGTCATTACGGAGAAGCACTTTTTGATGATGAAGGATGGCGCTTTGCTTTCCAATGCGGGGCATTTCAATGTTGAGATCAATGCGATCCAATTGGAGAAACTTGCGGGTAAGGGTTATGCTGCCCGGAACAATATCATGGGATATGAGATTGGTGGAAAAACATTGTTTCTGTTGGCTGAAGGCCGGTTGGTCAACCTCGCGGCGGGCGACGGTCATCCGGCGGAGATTATGGACTTAAGCTTTGCCATTCAGGCCCTGTCGGCAAAATATCTGGTTGAAAGCAAAGGTACGCTTCAAAACAAGGTATATCCGGTGCCCGCTTCGATCGATCGGCTGGTCGCCGGACTAAAGCTAAAATCAATGGGAATCCGGATCGATAAGTTGACCGATACCCAGAAAAAATATATGTTTGGGGATAAATATGAAGATCCGAATCAGTAACGGTTACATCATATCCGCCGATGCAAACGATGCCTGCTATGAAGGCTGCGTTTTGATTGAAGACGATGCGATTCTGTATGCCGGACCTGAGGCACTGGCACCGCCGTTCGAGGCGGACCGCATAATTGATGCAAAGGGCGGTATTGTCTCGCCTGGATTTGTGAATACACACTCGCATATCCCCATGACGCTAATGCGCAGCTTTGCAGACGATATGCCCCTGATGCAATGGCTGAAAGAGAAGATTTGGCCAGCCGAAGAGCACCTCGATGAGGAAGCAACCTATTGGGGAACCATGCTCGGAATCGCTGAGATGGTTGCCGGGGGTACCACTTGCTTCTCCGACATGTACAATTTTACCGATGTAATTGCGCGGGCGGCTAATGAAGCGGGAATTCGTGCATTGGTCGGCACAGCCGTACTGGATGTAGACGGTGGCGGTGATAAGCGGATGAAAACGGCGGAAGCGCTGTTTGAGGCCGTGAAGGATTATCCGCTCGTACAGGCTGCCATCGGTCCCCACGCCGAATACACTGTGAGCCCTGAATTGTTTAAGAAAGTACGGGATCTTGCGCTTCAGCTTGGTTCGCGTATCCATGTGCATATATCGGAAACCCAGGGAGAACATGCGGAGTGCATACAGCGTCACGGGAAGACGCCTATCGCGCTTCTGGATTCCTTAGGCGTGTTCGAAGCGCCGGTGATGGCTGCTCACTGTGTCTGGATATCCGATGAGGATATGGAGATCATGGCACGCAGTGGCGTGAGTGCAATGTCCTGCCCCGGCAGCAACTTAAAGCTGGGCAGCGGCATCGCCCGCGTGTCGCGCATGCTGCAGCATGGCGTCACCGTAAGCTGTGCGACCGACGGCGCAGCCAGCAACAACAACCTTTCCATGATGGAGGAAATGACGTTGCTTGCGCTGCTGCAGAAGGGGACGGAACGGGACCCGGAGCTGATCCCGGCAAAGGCCGCGGTGAAAATTGCTACCTTTAACGGCGCAAAAACGCTTGGACTGGAGCATGTGACCGGCAGTATCGAAGCGGGCAAACAAGCCGATCTCGTTGTTCTTGACACTAGCGGTATGCGCTACTGCCCCAAAACGAGCCTGCTGAACCACTTTGTTTACAGCGGGAGCGACGCAGACGTTGTGCTGACAATGGTTGCCGGAAAAGTGCTGTATGAAAATGGAATGATCACATTTGCTGATCCGGAGGAGATCAAAGCAAACGCACAACGGTGCGCGCGCAGGCTGATCGGCGGCGCGGAAGGAGGATGATCGGGTGAAAAAAGTTCGCATCATCATCGCTCTGCTTTTTGTTGCCGCAATGCTTTTCGGCTGCGCACCTGCGGCCAATTCCGATGCCGCCATGGAGTCGGCTTCTGGAGGAAGCGCGCTTACTGCGGACAAAATCAACCTGAAAGATATCAGCATATCAACTTCTGCAAATGAAACCGTAGTTACGCTGTCATTTTTAAGTGGGAGCCGTACAGCGGGGTATACCGAATCCAAGCTGCTCAGTCTGCCGGAATATTCGGTGGAACAGCTGGCTTCACCCCAGCGGATCATGATTACTTTGCAGGATATCAGCTTTTGGGACTATGAACAGAAGGGATTCTGGGCATTTTCCGACTTTTTGCCTGGCTTTTTTCAGGAGGCACCTGCAGCCAATGACTCGCTGGTCATTTATCTGCAATTGTCACAGCAGGCAAAGTTTACTGTTGCGGAGTCAGAAGGTAATCTTATTATCAGGCTGCAGCCTTCTCAGACGATAGCCGGCAAGCACTATTACTGCGTTTCCAATTCTTTTTATGAGCATCAGGAGGGAACATGGCCACAGTCCATTGCCATGGAACCCGTTCTTTGCTCCGACCTCAAGAACAAGCTGCTGATATCGCAGCCCTTCGATAGCTTAGAAGATGCAGAAAACTACAGAAACTCCATCAGTGCAGCGCTGCAAAACGTATTGCCCGGGAATTCTTTGAATGTGATTGAACTAACAGATGGGGCGCTACCTGATTATACGGATATCGATTTTTCTGCAGCTGAAAACACTAAAGTGATGATGAAAGACGGTACTGCCATATCAACAACGTTGCTGCTACAGAATGGTAGATATCTGGCCACCGCGCCGTCCGGGCGAATCGCATTTGCTCGCATTTACCGTCCCGAAGAACCAGCCCTGCAACAGGACGAATATCTGACTTCAGAGAAGCTCTGGATACTCGATCTGAGCGGCCGCGTCCAAAGCGTAGAAATCCCCGAATTCTATTCTATTGCGTCCGCCGGATTTTCTTTCGACAGCCGGTATATTTGCCTGCTTGATGTTTCTATTGAAAATAGCGTGGTCTACGTTTATGATTTTGTTACAAAAACCTTCTGGAACCTTGGCGAAGAAGGGTTTGGCAATCATGCAACCGCATTTGTATGGTCCGATACCGACGATACGCTATATGCCATGACCGGGTCTGACGGAACGCTTCAGATGCGCTCTTGTAAATTTTCAGAAGACGGGACCATATCCATTCAGGCCGTTGAGGAAGAGCCGGGCGCAGAGGGGCATCTGGGTTTCTCGCAGGGGCGGCTGTATTTTGCTGATAATTATGCCGGCGTGATTTATCAAATCGGCGAAACGAGAACAGAGATCGCTTCAGGAATGGATTTTCGAATTTCTTCCGACGGAGCCACAATGGCTGTGCTTGAGACGAGCCTGATCGACGGGGAACAGGTTTTGACGAACCTAAAGCTTTACGATCTAGCAACGGGACAGAATTCCACGGTTGCGGAAAACGCCGATATCGCTTCCTTTGCTTTTTCGCCCAGCGGTAATACCCTGTATTATACAGACAGCGCAGTGGACGATAATGCGTCGGACGAGTATCCTTATGGACTGTTCGCCTGCGATACGATCAGCGGCGAGAAGAAATTGGTTGCGATGTGCAGTACGGGAGATGTTGAAGTAGGTCCAACTGGCGCTATCTATCTTATTCAGTATTTTGGCGGCGCGGAGAACAGTTTTTATGCGACGTATCAATATGATTTAAAGTAAGTGGGAGGGTATTATGCGAGTCCCTGTTTCAGAAGTAGAAAAGATCGCCGCACTGTCGCGATTAAGCTTCAGTGAAGAGAAAATAAAGCAGCTGCAGCATAATCTCGAGGATATTCTGCATACAGCTGAAAAGCTTGGCGAGCTGGACACGGATGGGGTTGAACCTACAGCTCACATCCAGGGCAAAGAGAATGTTGCGCGTGCCGATATCGTAGAAACCAGCATGGATAACGGCTTGCTTACGTTGAACGCGCCCGAGAAGGACGGAGGGTGTTTTATCGTGCCCAAAGTAGTGGAATGAGGTGACACCGTTGAATTACGAAATGACATTAAAGCAGGCGGCAGATACGCTACAAAATAAAGAAATATCCGCAGAAGAGCTGACCCGGGGACTGATTGCCCGCATTGAAGAAAAAGAACCTAAAGTGCGTGCTCTCAACGCAATATGTGCTGAGAAAGCGATTGAAGATGCTGTTGAGTCGGACAAGCGTCGCGTATCGGGACAAAGTGTTGGCCGGTTTGACGGCATCCCGGTTATCGTGAAGGACAATATCTGCACGAAGGATGTCGCGACTACGTGCTCATCCAGAATGCTCGAGAACTTTATACCGCCCTATGACGCACACGTCGTCGAGCTGCTAAAACGGCAGGGTTTTATCGTCCTGGCAAAATCCAACCTTGACGAGTTTGCCATGGGCTCCTCCACGGAAAACAGCGCGTTTCATCCAACGGCCAATCCGTGGGAGCTGCGCCGGGTACCGGGCGGGTCCTCCGGCGGCAGCACGGCGGCAATCTCTGCGGGCTATGCACCGTTGGCGCTAGGTTCTGATACGGGCGGCAGCATCCGCCAGCCCGCTTCCTATTGCGGGGTTGTAGGCGTTAAGCCGACCTATGGTGCGGTATCACGTTATGGACTTGTGGCCTTCGCATCGTCACTCGATCAGATTGGACCGGTTACACGCACGGTAGAGGATGCTGCACTTTCGTTGAACGTGCTGTGCGGACACGATCGTCGCGACTCAACATCACTTGATATGGCGCATCCTGACTATACGGCAACGATCGGACAGGACGCGCGCGGACTGCGAATCGGCCTTCCGAAAGAATATTTTGGCCCCGGACTTGATGCGGATGTAAAAGCTGCTGTGGACAAGGCAGTCAAAGCGCTAACGGATGCGGGGGCTGTAGTGGAGGAAGCCACACTGCCCACGTTTGAATATGCGCTTTCCGCTTACTACATCATTTCCTCCGCCGAGGCAGCGTCCAACCTTTCGCGGTTCGACGGCGTGAAGTACGGCTACCGTGCAAAGCAATACGACGGCATCGTGGATATGTACATGCAGACCCGCAACGAGGGTTTCGGAGCGGAGGTAAAGCGGCGTATCATGCTGGGCAACTATGTGCTCAGCGCAGGCTACTACGATGCATACTACTTAAAAGCGCTCAAGGTACGTACGCTAATCAAGCGCGACTTTGATAAGCTGTTCGAGAGGTTCGACTGCATCCTGTCGCCTGCTGCGCCCACTCCTACGTTCATCGCAGGAGAAAAGAGCGATCCGATGAGCATGTATCTGACTGATATCTATACCGTGCCCGTAAACATCGCAGGGCTGGCTGCCATATCCGTTCCCTGTGCGTTGAGCCGCGAGGGCCTGCCTATTGGGCTGCAACTCATCGCAAAGCCTTTCGGCGAGCCAGAAATGCTGCGCGCCGCATATGCAATGGAGCAGGCGGTAGGGTCCCTTGGCCAACCCACGTTTAGAGAGGGGGCGGAAAAATGAAGTACGAAACCGTGATCGGGCTCGAGGTTCATGTCGAGCTTGCGACCAACACCAAGATATTCTGCGGATGTGAGAATAAGTTCGGCGGAGAGCCCAACACGCACTGCTGTCCCGTATGCATCGGTATGCCCGGGGTTCTGCCTGTGCTGAACGAAAAAGTGGTGGAGTATGCAGCCATGGCTGGCCTTGCGACCAACTGCACAATCGCCAACTTCTCCAAGATGGACCGCAAGGGATACTATTATCCCGATCTGCCCAAGGCGTACCAGATCTCGCAGTTTGATCTGCCGATCTGTAAGGGTGGCTGGGTTGATATTGAAACCGGGGATGGCAAAAAACGTATCCGCATCACGCGAATTCACATGGAAGAGGACGCGGGCAAGCTGCTGCATGACGCCTGCGCGGGCACTGCGGTGGACTATAACCGTTGCGGCGTGCCGCTCATCGAAATCGTGACGGAGCCGGACATGCGCAGCGCGGAGGAGACGCGCGCCTTTCTTGAAACACTCAAGGCCATTATGCAGTATACTGGCGTATCCGACTGCAAGATGCAGGAGGGTTCGCTGCGTTGCGACGTTAATATCTCGGTGCGTGAAGCGGGGTCGGATGTACTCGGTACGCGCACAGAAATGAAGAACCTCAACAGCTTTTCGGCAGTATACCGCGCAGTAGAGGCAGAAAGTGCCCGCCAGATTGAGGTAATTGAAGAAGGCGAGTCCATCCGGCAGGAAACGCGCCGATTTGATGATGCCAAAGGTAAGAGCTATCCGATGCGCAGCAAGGAAGAGGCACACGACTATCGTTATTTTCCTGATCCGGACCTTGTGCCGATTACGCTGACCAATGAACGCATTCAGGAGTTTGAAGCGAGCCTGCCCGAGTTGCCTGCAGCAAAGAAGCAGCGGTATGTGGAAAAGCTTGGTTTGCCGGAATACGACGCGGGTGTGCTGACCGCAGAACGCAGCATCGCGCTTTTCTTTGAGGACTGCATTGCGCTGGGAGGAGAGCCTAAGAAAGTGAGCAATCTGATCATGACTGACCTGCTGAGGTTACTCAAAGAGGATGGGATTTCGCCTGATGACAACCCGGTAGCACCGGGGCAGCTCGTCGAGACCTTAAAAATGGTGGATGACGGAAAGATCAACATTACGGTCGCAAAATCCGTATTTGAAGAGGTGTTTCGAAGCGGAGGGTCGCCTACGGAGATCGTGGAGCGCAAAGGGCTTGCGCAGATCAACGATACCGGCGCGATCCGAAGCCTGATCCGTGATATCATCGCGGCTAATCCCGGCCCGGTAGCAGACTATAAAGGCGGTAAAACGAAAGCGCTGACCTTCTTTGTGGGCCAGGTGATGAAGGCGATGGGCGGCAAAGCGAATCCTAAATCGGTGAATGAAATCGCCGTAGAAGAGCTCGATAAAGCCTAAATATCGGCTACGGGAACGAAAAACCATGAATTAACGTGTTAAGATAAGTTTTTTTAAGCATTTTCAACATAAATGCTTATTTTTTTAAAATCAGTGTGTTATAATCATTTGAAAATGACTACGAGGTGGCGATTAATATATTAAGCAGCATGACAGGCTTTGGCCGCGGTGAGGCTGAGCATGAAGGCCGCAGGGTAACGATTGAACTCAAAGCGGTTAACCAACGGTATCTGGATCTGAATGTACGTGCTCCGATCACGCTGGGATTTGCAGAAGAGCATATCCGCAAAACGATCAAGGGGCGGTTATCACGTGGCCGCGTTGACGCTTTTGTGGGCTATACCGCGTTGGAATCCGAGTCCAAGAAGGTCATTGCCGACGCCGGGCTGATCGAATCCTACATGAAGTCCGCAAGGAAGGCGGCCCGTAAGGCTGGGCTTAAGGACGACGTCAAACTGTCTCATATCCTGCGCATCCCTGATATGATCCGCATTGAAGGGATACGGGAAAACGACGAGGCCTTGCTTTCCCTTGTCGACAAGGCTTTAACCGCAGCGCTCGACTCAATGACGGACATGCGCGGCCGTGAAGGCGCTTCACTGCAGGCAAGCATCAAGCAGTACCTTGAAGACTTGTCCGGAGTCGTCAGCGCAATCGATGCCGAGAAGGACACCGTGCCCAAAGAAAGCGCGGAAAAGCTGAAGCAGCGCATTACAGACCTGCTCGAAGGCAACGATATTGACGAAGCGCGGTTTAATACCGAAGTCGCTTATATCGCTGACCGGGCGGACATATCCGAAGAAATTGTCCGGCTGAAGACGCATATTACACAGTTCGACGCCGCGATGAAGAGCAGCGAGGCCGTAGGCCGTAAGCTGGACTTTATGGTGCAGGAGATGAACCGCGAACTCAATACGATCGGCTCAAAAGCGTCCTCCATGTCGATTACCAATAAAGTGATCGACGGCAAGAGTATTGTGGAAAAAGTTCGCGAGCAGGTGCAGAATATCGAATAAAACACCCAAGGAGGGGTAGTTATGAGTATCCGACTGATCAATATTGGTTTTGGTAATATCGTATCAGCCAACCGGCTGATCGCTATTGTCAGCCCTGAAAGCGCGCCCATCAAGCGCATCATTCAGGAAGCACGGCAAAAAGGCAACCTGATTGATGCGACTTATGGCAGGAGAACGCGCGCTGTGGTGATCACCGACAGCGACCATGTCATCCTTTCGGCTGTACAGCCCGAAACAGTGGCGCACAGGCTGACCGACAAAGACACAGACATTGAGGAGTGAGGATGAGCAAAGGGTTGCTGATCGTTCTGTCGGGGCCGTCGGGTGCTGGCAAGGGTACCGTATGCAAAGCGTTGCTTGCAAAACACCCGGATATTGCGTTGTCCGTATCCTGTACAACGCGGGCTCCCCGGTGCGGAGAGCGAGACGGTATTAATTATTTCTTTAGAAGCGAAGTGGAATTTAAGCGGCTGATTGAGGAAGACGAATTTCTGGAACACGCCTGCGTGTATGGTAATTATTACGGCACACCCAAGAGCTTTGTTGCGAACAAACTTGCTGAAGGACATGACGTGTTGCTCGAAATCGATGTGCAAGGCGCGCTTAAAGCAAAAAAGATTTTTCCTGACGGGGTGTTCATCTTTTTGGTACCGCCTTCGATGGAGGAACTGGAGCGCCGTATCCGTGGACGGGCGACCGAAAGTGAAGAGCAGATTGCTGTACGTCTTGGCAAAGCCAAGAGTGAAATGGAGCGTGTCGATCGCTACGACTACGTGATCGTAAATGATCATGTGGATCGCGTAGTGGACGAGATCGAGAGCATCATTGATGCCGAAAAGCTCAAAGTTAAGCGTGCAAAAAAAGAATTTGAAGACTTGAGGAGAGAAAAGATATGATGTATCCCAGTGTGAGTGAACTGAAAGAAAAAGCGGATTGCCGCTATACGTTGGTTGTAGAGTCGGCCAAGCGTGCCCGCCAGCTGGTGGACGGCGCTGAACCCCTCACTGAAACGCAGGAGGCTAACCCAGTATCGCAGGCGGCGAAAGAAATCTACAGAGACAAGATTACATATATAGCGCCCGAGGAGGGCTGAAGACCATGCCGCAAACCGTCGTAGTAGGCGTTTCGGGGGGCATTGCGGCATATAAGGCGGCCTATCTCGTGAGTGCGCTGAAAAAACGCTGCGACGTCCACGTCATTATGACGGATAACGCGCAGGAGTTTGTGAGCGCGCTTACGTTTGAAACGCTTTCCGGCAATGCCGTCATCACCGGTACATTCGAACGAACTCAGGAATTCGACGTCAAACACGTTTCGCTGGCGCAAAAGGCAGACGTGTTTATTGTCGCGCCCGCAACCGCCAATGTAATAGCCAAGGTAGCCTCGGGGCTTGCGGACGATATGCTCACGACTACATTGCTCGCCGCGAAATGCCCTGTGATCTTCGCGCCCGCAATGAACACCGCGATGTATGAGGATGAAGCGACGCAGGAAAATTTGCGGGTGCTCAAATCGCGCGGATACTACATAATGGATACGGGTGAAGGTCTCCTTGCCTGCGGTGACATAGGCGCAGGCCGCATGAGAGAGCCAAGTGAGATCATCGCGTACATGGACGATGTGCTATCGTCACTGCACATTTTGCATGGCGTGCGCGTACTCGTCTCTGCGGGTCCTACCCGGGAGATGATCGATCCGGTGCGTTTCCTGTCCAATCGGTCTTCCGGTAAAATGGGCTATGCGCTTGTGCAGGCCGCCATCGATATGGGCGCAGATGTAACGCTTGTATCTGGACCGGTGGAAATTGCAGCGCCACTCAAAGCAAAATGCGTGGATGTGGTTTCGGCAGCAGATATGGCAACCGCTGTGCTGAGCTGCGCTCCCGAAGCGGATATCATCATTATGGCTGCAGCGGTGGCGGACTACACACCCGAAACGTACAGCGACCAGAAGATCAAAAAAAGCGAAGATATGAGCATAGCGCTCGTACGCACACAGGATATCCTGAAGGGCCTGGGTGAACGGAAGCGCCCGAATCAGCTGCTGATGGGCTTCGCGGCCGAGACGCAGCAGTTTGAGGACAATGCGAAGGACAAGCTTGCCCGCAAGCATTTGGATATTATTGCGCTGAACGACGTGTCGCGGCCGGGCGAAGGATTCGGTGCGGAGAGCAACAACATCAGGCTGTTCTTCAGCGATGGAACGGAAGAAAATCTGGGGAGCGCGGATAAACGAGTGCTCGCAAAAAAGATTATGGAGCGCGTGGCGCAGCGTTTCCGGGCGCTTTAGACCATGTACGCAAAGGTTATTATCGACATCGCTCATTCCGAAGTTGACCGGGTTTTTGAATATGCAGTCCCGTTGGGGCAGCATGTCGAGCCGGGTTTTCGCGTCAGGGTGCCGTTCGGCAAGGGCAACACGCTCAAAGAGGGCTATGTGCTTTCCCTCACGGATGTAAGCGAGTATGACGGAAACCTCATAAAGCCGGTTTATTCGGTAATTTCTGATTATGCCGCACTGACTCAGGGGCAGATCAAGCTTGCCCATATGCTCCGCCGCTACTATCACACGACGTTTGCCTGTGCACTTCGGCTGATGTTTCCCGCAGAGATGCGAGGTGAACGCATCAAGGATCATTTTGAGCGAGAGCTGACCTGTGCGATGGAGGGCGATGCCTTCCAATCGGCGCTGTCTGCGCTCACCAGAGCGCCTAAACAGAAGGCGGCGTTGGAGATCATATCACGGGGCCCGATCACTGTGCAGGAACTTGAACAGCAGCTTCCCGGCAGCGCGTCCGTGCGGGAAGCGTTGATTCAGAAGGGCTGTGTAACAGTGCGGCAAAAGGAGTCATTCCGCATTCCGCGGCGCAGTGCTGAGGTGGAGCCTGATTATATGCTCACCGATGACCAGCAAAACGCCGTTGACATTATTACCGGCTCGGTCGGCAAATATCTGCTGCATGGCGTGACGGGGAGCGGCAAGACGGAAGTCTATATCCGCATCGTGCGCCACTGCCTTGCGCAGGGCAAGACCGCTATCGTGCTGGTGCCGGAAATATCGCTGACACCGCAGTTGGTGGAGATGTTTGAGCGGCGTATTGGTGAGGAAATCGCAGTGTACCACTCCACTCTTTCTGCCGGGGAACGATACGACGAGTGGAAGCGCATGGTTTCGGGCCGGGCGCGTGTGGTCGTGGGGGCGCGCAGCGCTGTATTTGCACCGCTAAGAGACATAGGAGCGATCATTATTGACGAAGAGCATGAAACGAGCTACCGTTCCGATACGCATCCGCGGTATGTGGCGCATGAGATCGCCCGTATGCGCGCGGGCATAGAGGGCGCGTCGCTGGTGCTGGCGTCTGCAACGCCCTCGGTGGAAAGCTATATCAAGGCAAAAAACGGGATATACCAGCTGGTTTCCATGCCGAACCGGATGTTTGGCCTGAAGCTGCCCGCCGTGCAGGTGGTGGACATGCGCGAAGAAATTTTGAGCGGCAACCGCACCATATTCTCTGCGCAGCTGTATGATGGCATCAGGGAAACGCTGGATGCAGGCAAGCAGGCCATGCTGTTCGTCAATCGGCGCGGTTACTCCACATTTGTGATGTGCCGTGGGTGCGGCTATGTCGAATACTGCGACGACTGCGCAGTGACGATGACGTACCATGTGAGTCCCGGTTCGCTGATGTGCCACTACTGTGGCCGCAAAAAGCTGCTGAGAACGGTATGCCCGGAATGCGGAAGGCCATACTTAAAGCAGTTCGGAGTAGGTACGCAGCAGGTGGAAGCGCATGTGAAATCGTGCTTTCCAGAGGCGCGGGTGCTCCGTATGGATCTTGATACGACGCGTGGCAAGGATGCGCATCGGCAGATCTATGCGCAGTTTAAATCGGGCGGGGCGGACATCCTGATCGGCACACAGATGATCGCAAAGGGTTTCGACTTTGAAAATGTTCAGCTTGTGGGCGTGGTCAGTGCGGACAGCTCGCTCTACATCCCGGATTACCGCAGCCCGGAAAAGACGTTCCAACTGCTGGAGCAGGTTGCGGGGCGGGCGGGTCGTAAGGACCCCGGACAGGTGATCGTTCAGACGTACTCCCCGGATCACTATGCGATCCAGCGGGCATGTTCGCATGATTTCGAGGGATTTTTCGATGAGGAGATGGGAGTGCGCCGCATGGCGCTTTTGCCGCCTTATACAGTGTATTTCCGAATCGTGTTTACGGGACGGAATGAAGATGCCGTTCAAGAAGCATGCCTGGATTTCGAATGCGGCCTGCGTGAAGCCCTTGGAGATATGATGGAACGTATTCCGTTGATGGACGCATCGGAAGCGCCTGTAAAAAAGCTGCAGGGACGCACGCGCTGGCAGCTGTTGATCAAGGTTCTAAACGACGAAAAGCTTGCAGAGTTTCGCAATCGGCTGTATGCTTTTATGGATGACAAACAATACAGAGAATGCGCGTTTGGTCTGGAGATCAATCCGCAGAGCATGATGTGAGGGGATAAGGGTATGGCGATCAGAGACATCGTCAAAGGAGCGGACAACGAAGCACTGAGGAAGACTTCGCGTGAGGTGCGGGAAATCACACCGCACATTTTGACGCTGCTGGACGACATGAAGGAAACATTGCATGCGGAGGAGGGCGTGGGCCTCGCCGCGCCGCAGGTAGGCGTATTGCGCCGTATTGCGGTTGTCGACTATGACGAAGAATACTATGAAATGATTAATCCGAAGATACTGGACTTCTCAGGCGAAGCCATTGAGGAGGAAGGGTGCCTTTCGGTCGTGGGGGTGCGTGGGCGCGTAAAACGTCCTGATAGCGTCACGGCGCAATATGTGGACCGCAAAGGCAAAAAGAAAAAGGTTACGGTAACGGGCATCACAGCGCGTGCGTTCTGTCATGAGATTGACCATCTCGACGGAGTGCTGTTTGTTGATAAGGTGCTCGAGGAGAAGGAATGAAGATCGTATTCATGGGTACACCTGAGTTTTCCGTACCCAGTTTAAAAGCGCTGATATCGCGCGGTGATGAGATAGCCGCGGTGGTGACCCAGCCCGACCGGCAAAGAGGGCGCGGGCATCAGGTGCTGCCTTCACCGGTTAAGGCGGTTGCGCAGGAGCATGGCATTCCGGTGCTGCAGTTTGCGCGCATCAAATCGCCCGAAGGCGTGGCCGCGTTGCGCGAGATTGCGCCCGATATGATCGTTACGGCGGCATTCGGGCAGCTTTTATCCAAAGAAATATTGGACATTCCGCCCATGGGGTGCCTTAATGTGCACGCATCGCTGCTGCCTAAATATCGGGGAGCGGCTCCCATCCAGTGGGCGATCATCAAAGGCGAGACACAGACCGGTGTTACGATCATGTATATGAACGAGGGGCTTGATACGGGAGACATGATCTCATCGGCAGTTGTTCCTATCCCTGATGATATGACAGGCGGACAACTCTACGAATTGCTGGCTCAGGAGGGTGCAAACCTGCTGGCTAAGACCATGGATGACATTATAAGCGGCAAAGTGGGACGTACGCCGCAGAACGAGATGGAAGCTAGCTATTATCCACCGCTCAGCAAAGAACTGGGCCGCATTGACTGGACCAGACCGTCGACCGAAATCCGCAACCTGATTCGCGCTCTTAATCCGGTGCCGGGAACGTATGGACGGATATGCGGACATACGATCAAAATGTGGGCGGCCGAGCTGACAGACGGACAGGGGAAGCCGGGTAAGATCGATTGTGCGGATACCAAGCGTGGCCTCGTCGTAGGCACAGGAGACGGGTTGCTGCGCATCACTGAGATGCAGGCGCCAAACAGCAAACGGATGTCTCCCGCAGCCTATCTGTGCGGCTGCGCCATGCCGGGGGAGTGCTTTGACACGCATTCCGAGGAGACTGCGGAATGACGGCACGCCGCGCCGCGTATGACGCGTTAACGGCTGTCATACGGGATGGAGCGTACGTATCGCTGGCGCTGAAGCAGCATATACCGGTAACGCTCTCTGGCGAAGACAAGGGCTTTGCCACGAAGCTTGTGAGAACCACGCTGGAAAACTTGCTACGCATCGACTTCGCACTTGCAGCCTTCACGCGGGCAGGGCGTGTACACGGCAGTGTTCGTAATATTCTGCGTCTCGGCGCGTGCCAGCTGATGTTCATGGATACCGCGGAATATGCGGCGGTGGGTGAGAGTGTCGCTTTAACGAAGAGTGTTAAGCCGCAGATGGCGGGTTTTGTGAATGCAGTGCTGCGGTCGCTGGCAGCGGGCAGGGATAAGGTCCAATATCCGCAGGGCAAGAACGGGCAAGCGCTCAGCATTGAAACGAGCTATCCGGAGTGGATATGCAAGAAGTATATCAACGATTTTGGTTATGAGTTCGCGCATGCGTTGTTGAGTTACCGCGATAAGGGCGGTACGGCAATGCGTCTGAATATGCTTAGGGCAGATGCGCATAGCCTCGAACACGAGTTGGACAGGCTTGGACATGACTTTGAAAAGGGCGGTGTGCCGGATTCATATATCGTGCAGGGGCTGACGGATATTGAAAACCTCGATATTTATCGCAACGGCTGGATCGCCGTGCAGTCGCAGAGCGCGATGCGCGCGGTGCTGGCCGCAGCTCCACAGCCGGGGGAAAAGCTGCTTGACGCGTGTGCCGCACCGGGTGGAAAGAGCGCATGCGCCGCAGCATTGACGGATAACAGGCTGCAGATTACAGCGTGGGACGTGCACCCGCACCGTGTGGAAATGACCAATAAGAACTATGCGCGGTTGGGTGTTGCCAACGCCGAAGCAGTGTTGCGCGATGCAAGCATATATGCGGCAGAATATGAAGCTGCGTTCGATTGTGTAATTGTCGATGCGCCCTGCTCCGCCATGGGGCTGATGGCATCGAGCCCGGATATCCGTTACAGCCGCAAGCCGGAGGACATCGCAGTGCTGAGCGAGAAACAATATGCGATATTGTCAACGTGCGCGCGGTATGTGAAGCCCGGTGGAAGGCTTGCGTACTTCACATGCTCAATTAACCGGGAAGAGAACGAAGAAGTGACAGGCCGTTTTATGGCTGACAGCCCCGAGTATGCGCATCTCAAGGAGCCAGTGACGATCTATCCGCATGAAAGCGGATCGGATGGCTTCTATATTGCCGTAATGAAAAGGAACGAATGAAAGATTTGCTTTCGCTGGATTTGGAACAGCTGAAAACTATCGTAACGGAGTTGGACGGGAAACCGTTCATGGGCGGACAGCTTCAGCAATGGCTGTCCAAAGGTGTGCCGTTCGAAGACATGACGAATTTGCCTAAAGCCTTGCGCGAAACGCTGCGCAATGGATATACGGAAGGGTATGCGGGTGTTGTTGAAAAGCATGGGTCCGCCGACGGCACCGTAAAGCTCCTGCTCTCTATGGCGGGCGGAGGCATGGTAGAATGTGTCGTCATGCGATATAATTACGGCAATACACTGTGCGTCTCCACGCAGGTCGGCTGCCGGATGGGCTGCGTGTTCTGCGCATCGGGAAAAGAAGGCCTTGTACGCAACCTTACCATTGGAGAAATGCGATCTGAGTTCATTGCGGCGCAGCAGATGGGCGAGATCGGCAATGTGGTGCTGATGGGATCCGGAGAACCCTTGGACAATTACGATAATGTGATCGGGTTTATCCGGACATTAGGCGAACTCCATGGACTGAGCATCCGGCACATTTCGCTCTCCACCTGTGGGCTGGTACCCGGCATTGAAAAGCTGGCAGGCGAGGGCCTTCCCGTCACGCTGTGCATATCGCTGCACTCGGCCATTGACGAGAGACGCAGACAGATCATGCCCACCGCCTCAGCGTTTCCGGTAAAGCGCATACTCACGGCAGCAGATGCTTATTTCCAAAAGACAGGCCGCCGGGTGATCATTGAATACACGCTGATACGGTACTTTAACGACGGCCCAGAAGATATAGATGCGTTGGAAGGCGCGCTTAAGGGGATGAACTGCCATATCAACGTGATTCCGCTCAACATGGCGGGAGAGGGTGCTCTGCAGCCGCCAAGTACCGCAGAGACACATCGATTCGCTGGGGTACTGGAAAAGCGGGGCCTGAGCGCCACAGTGCGGCGCTCACTGGGCAGCGATATCGAAGGAGCTTGCGGACAACTGAAGCTGAAACGGGAGAAATTATGATCTACTATGCCGAAACGCACGTGGGCAGCGTGCGTCGCAACAACGAAGACGCCTGTTACATTCCGCAAAAGGGCGAAGGCGGCTTTTTTATGATCGTTGCGGACGGTATGGGCGGACACAACGCTGGCGAGGTCGCCAGCCAAATTGTGGTGGATACATTCAAGAGTGCTTTTGCCGATATGGAACCTGAAGAGATCACCGAAGATATACTGTGTGCAATCATGGAACGCGCCAATTCGCGCGTATTGGAAGATGCCAAACAGCATCCCGATCGGCACGGTATGGGATCGACAGCCACGGCGGCGGTTTTCTGCCCCAAAGAGGTGCTGATCGTCCATGTGGGGGACTCCCGTGCATACCTGTATCATGATGGACAACTCAGCCAAATCACAAAGGACCATTCCTATGTCCAGATGCTGATTGATTTCGGGTATATCAACGAGCAGCAAGCTTCCTCTCATCCGCAGAAAAATATCATTACCCGCGCAGTCGGAATAGATCCGGATGTCACTGCGGATATTCACCATATCGTTTTATTGCCCGGAGACTGTCTGGTCCTGTGTTCTGACGGCTTAAACAACATGATAAGCGACAATGACATTGCAGAGATTCTGAAGCAGGGTTACGAATGTGCGGCCAAACGGCTTGTGGATGCGGCGCTCACCGCAGGCGGGAAAGACAATATCAGCGTTGCGTTAGCCGTTCAGGATGGTGAGCGCGCATGATTGGAAGACTGCTGAATGGCCGGTATGCCATCATTGAAAACGTCGATACAGGCGGTATGGCATATATCTACAAGGCTGTATGTAAAAAGACGAATCGGATTGTCGCTGTTAAAATACTCAAGGAAGACTTTTCAGATAACCCTGAATATGTGTCGCGTTTTAAGAAGGAAGCGGAGGCTGCATTTTCGCTGGAGCATCCAAACATCGTTCATGTAACCGATATCGGGTGCGACCACGGAACATACTACATGGTCATGGAGTATGTGGAAGGGTGTTCGCTCAAATCGCTGATCGAAGAAAAGGGATGCCTTCAGGAGGCTGAGGCGATCGAATATACTTCGCAGATATGTGATGCGCTGGAAGCGGCACATAGCGAAGGCATCATCCACCGCGATATCAAGCCGCAAAATATATTGCTGACACCCGAAGGACAGGCGAAAATCACCGACTTCGGCATCGCCACCAGCGTCAGTTCCATGGAGCCCAAGAAGAGCCAGGTACTCGGTTCCGTGTACTACATTTCCCCGGAACAGGCGAGGGGAGAAAAGATGGACCATCGAACCGACATTTATTCGCTGGGCGTCGTGTTCTATGAAATGCTGACCGGAAAGCTTCCGCATACGGGCAATAAAACCGTTGCCGTAGCTTTGAAGCATATCAATGAAAAGGTTACTCCGCCTGCTGAAGTGAAAGTAGGCATATCCAAAGCGGCTAATAACATTGTCCTCAAAGCGATGAGCAAGAAGCCCGCGGATCGTTATCGGTCTGCGGAGGCGTTCAAAGCCGATTTGAAATGTGCAATGTCAGAGCCCGACGGAGCGTATGTAGACATACCAAAGGCACATTCGGAAGATACCAAAGAGAGAATCGTCGGACGCAATAAGACATGGAAGATCAGCATTTTTGCAGCGCTTGCGCTGCTTGTGATTGCAGCAGTGTTTTTTGGTATACGGCTGTTCAGCCCAATTGCCGAAAAAGTCAGGGTGCCTGATTTGATTAGTATGAAAGTATCGGACGCAACCATTGCTCTTGGGAATTTAGGGTTGAGTGCGAATGTTGTCTATGAATCCAATGATACAGTGGATGAGGATATTGTAATTTCGCAATCGTTTGGTGAAGGCGATCATGTTTCCAAAGGTACTGCGGTTACGATTACTGTTTCAAGCGGTCCGGACGGGATGGTCATGCCCGATCTTGCTGGTATGAGCCTGGAGGAAGCCGCGGATGTAATTGAATCCATGGGGCTCAGCCCTGCCGATATCACCTATGAGCTGCGCGAAGGGGTACAAGAGGGTAAAGTGATCTTTCAGATGCCGGAAGCGGATACGCCTATCGATGAGGACGAACTGATCAGCCTGATTGTATCCGGTGAAGCGCCACCTGAAAGCGCACCCATTCCATCTCTCAAAAACATATCGGTCGATCAGGCCGTCAGTCTGCTGCAGAGCTTAGGCTTTACCAACTGCCTTGTCTATGAACAGGATAACGACGCAGAGGAAGGAACTGTATTCAACCAGAGCCCGGTGGAGGGTACGCAGACTCTTTATTCGGATGAAATCATTCTATATGTCAGCAGCTATACTTCCAAACCACATCAGGGTACATTCAGCGAAACGCTTACGGTGTCGGAGGCGGGTTCCAAGGTCCGCGTGGTGCTTGTCGATATGGTCAACGGTGTTACTGTTAATTTTAAGGTTTATGAATATACGGCAGACACCACGACCATACACATTAATCTTACGTTGGCCTCTTTTTCTGGCGGATACAGAACTGTGATCGTCTATGTCAACAATGTGGAGACCTATACCTATGAGGTGGGATTCAGTTAATCGAGTATGATCGGAAAGATTTTAAAAGGCATAGGCGGGTTTTATACCGTTTATAGCGAAGATGGAAGCGAATACGAGTGCAAAGCATGCGGGCGTTTTCGCAACGAAGGGGAGACACCTTTGCCGGGCGATGACGTAGAGATTTCCCCGGAAGCTTTGGTGATCGAAAAGATACTGCCGCGACATAGCGAGCTCAAACGCCCTCGTGTGGCAAATGTCGACGCAGTGGCTATTGTCGTTTCCGCGACAAAGCCAAAGATAGATGCGCTGTTATGCGACAAGCTTATTATATCTGCACGGCGCTCCGGGATTTACCCGCTCCTGGTGCTCAACAAATGCGACACCGCACAGCCGGAAGATATTAACCGTATACATGAGGAATACCACAATGCAGTGGATGTCGTATGTGTTTCTGCCAAGGCAGGATTGGGAATAGACGAATTAAAGCAGCGTCTTGCCGGGCATTGCGTGTGCTTTGCCGGACAGTCGGCTGTGGGGAAATCCTCGCTGCTGAATGCGATGTTTCCGGAGATGGCGCTGAAGACGGATGGATTATCCCGCAAAACCGACCGAGGGAAGCACACGACGCGACACGCGGAGCTGATGATGCCAGCAGGATTCAACGGAACGGTTTTTGATACCCCCGGCTTCTCGTTTTTCGAAAGCGACGAGATACCGCCGGAAGCACTCTGGGAATACTATGCAGACATGCGGCCATATGGTGGTGGCTGTCGCTATCCATCCTGCCTGCATGCCGGTGAACCGGGATGCGGCGTTTACGAGGCTCTGCTGCGCGGCGAAATCAGTCAGTCCCGATACCAACGGTATCTGGAATTATTAAAGGAGCTTAAAGAAAAGAGGGACAGAAAATATGATTAAAATCGCACCATCTATCTTATCGGCAGATTTCACGATGATTCTCGACGCAGTACGGTTGCTGGAACGTGCAGGTGCGGATTACATCCATTGTGACGTCATGGACGGCGCTTTTGTACCCAACCTTACATTCGGACAGTATATGGTGAGGGATCTGCGCAAACATACAGATATGGTGCTCGACGCGCATCTCATGGTAGAACGTCCGGAACGTTTTATTGAAGATTTCGCAAAAGCCGGTGCGGATATTATCACGGTGCACGCCGAGGCTTCGGTACATCTGGACCGTACGCTGCAAATGATCCGTTCCGCGGGAAAGAAATGTGGCGTTGCGCTGAATCCGCATACTCCGCTTACCGAGATCGAATATGTGCTGGACCGCGTGGACATGGTGCTGCTGATGTCGGTTAATCCGGGCTTTGGTGGACAAAGCTTTATCCCCAGCGCGCTGGAGAAAGCTTCAAGACTGAAAGAGATGATCGCGGGACGAGATATCGATATCCAGATGGACGGCGGTATCAGCTTGCACAATGTCAAAGAGGTTACGGATGCAGGCGTCAATGTGATCGTTGCTGGCAGCGCGATATTCAATGCGCCGGACCCGGTGGACATGATCCAGAAAATGAGGCTGGAAAAATGAAATGGCTGGTAGTCACAGGCGGTCAGACGCCTGATGAGACGCTGCTGATTGATGAAGTTCAGCTTGCACAGCATATCATTGCGGCAGACGGCGCTGCAGAGCTGCTCATTCGGGAAGGGATTACGCCCAGCGTCCTTATCGGCGACTTTGACACCGCATCCCCGGAAAGCGTTGCAACACTGGCGGACAGAGGTGCAACGATTGTCCGGCTTCAAATCCATAAAAATATGACTGATACTGAAGCCGCGGTCGATTACGCTCTGGACGCGGGCGCAGATGATATCACCATTTTAGGTGCGCTGGGCAGTCGTGTGGATCACACGTTTTCCAACATTGGAATGCTGCTGCGCGCTTACCAGAGGGGAGTCCCTTGCCGTATTGTCGATGAAACTAATGAGCTTACAGTGGTGACCGGTGAATATGTGCTTCGTGGTCATCCCGGACAGACGGTTTCCATATTGCCGCTGACGGGTGGCCTTACAGTAACAGCCAGCGGCCTTGAGTATCCTCTGGAACAGCTTTCATTGCCGTTCGGGTCTTCGCGCGGCATCAGCAACCGGCTGACGGGCTCAGATGCCCGGCTCTCCATTTCGGGTGGAATCGCCCTCATCGTCAAGATACTGAGAAACGCGTAACACTTTCCGTTCAATCTCCGTATGATACACCAGGCGAAACTTAAAAGAACGCCGGAGGTGATCATTTGTTCTGCGGAAACTGTTTATTAAGGAAGATCATCGGGTTTTTTCTGGTTTTTATTGGCGTTATCCTGTTGATATGCTTTATGCCATACTGGATGTGGCTGTCTCTGCTCGGGCTAGTGCTGATTATCGTGGGTTGCTTCGTATTAACCAGAAGGTATTGACGCATACATAACGGGAGGTGTAAATATGAAAATATACTGCATCAAGGCGCCGCGGCTGCTGCGGGGATTACTGAAGAAGCTGTTCAAATAGGGAGAATACATAAAGAGGTGCAGACGGCTTCTGGCTGCTGCACCTCTTAGCAAGCAAAAATGCAGAATGGACAAACACAACGAAAGCGGCATAAAGCCGCTTCATGATTGTGCTTCCGTGTCAGTGCCTTTTATCCGCGCGTTACTTTGCCGGAACGGAGGCACCGGGTGCAGACGTAGAGAACCTTCGGAGCGCCGTCTACCGTAGCGTGAACGCGCTGAACGTTAGGAGACCACGTCCGCTTCGCCTTACGGTTGGAATGACTTACGGTGTTGCCCGAAGCAATCCCTTTATTGCAAATTTCACAGTACTTCGCCATATTCATCAACCTCTCTGCCAAAAATCAAGCAGTGACTATTTTATCACTGTAAGACACCAATGGCAAGACCAATTCTTTAAATTTTCTTTTCATTTTCCCCAAATCGCTTGACGATATTACAAAAAAGCGATAGATTTATGACGCTGAGTCAATGGAGCAGGTAACGGTATCAGGGAGGCAAAAGCATGGCTGTAATACAGCAGACTTCTTTCGGTAAAATTGAATTCTCCGATGAATTTCTATCCAATCTTGCCGGTGTAGCGACGATGGAGTGTTATGGTATCGTCGGAATGGCTTCTCAAAAAGCAATGGATGGCATCGTGGAACTGCTCAAGGGTGAAAATCTGAATAAAGGCGTCGAAATCATGACGATGGATGATGCGGTCCGTATTCACTTGTATGTGATCGTGGAATATGGCGTTTCCATATCGGCCGTGGCATCGAACGTCATCGATACCGTCAAATACCGTGTTGAGAAGATAACGGGGCTGAACGTGGAAAAAGTGGATGTGACGGTCAACGGTATCCGAGTATAAGGGGGGGCATTAATGCATCAAAAGGTTACCGGTGAGTTGTTTAAGGATATGATTTTCTCAGCTGCCGCGTTACTTGAAAACAACAAAAAGAATCTTAATGCGCTGAATGTATTTCCCGTGCCGGATGGCGACACGGGTACCAATATGTCGCTTACCATGATGTCGGCCGTTAAGGAAGTTAAATCGGCCGATACCAGTAAGGTCAGCCATATTGGCGACGCTCTTTCTTTAGGCGCGCTTAAAGGAGCCCGCGGCAACTCGGGCGTTATCCTTTCCCAGATATTCAGGGGGTTTTCCAAGAGCCTTGCAGGACTTGAAACAGCACAGCCGCAGGACTTTGCCCGCGCAATGCAGGAAGGCGTGGATGCTGCTTACAAAGCCGTTATGAAGCCTAAGGAAGGTACGATCCTGACAGTGGCCCGCGAAATGGCCAAGGCTGCGCTGCGCAGTGCGGGTGCAGGAGACAACATCTTCATGCTGCTGGATGCCGTGCTGGAACAGGGCGCTCAGACGCTGAAGAAAACGCCTGATATGCTGCCTGTACTGAAGGAAGCCGGCGTTGTGGATGCCGGCGGTAACGGTCTGCTGGTGATCTTCCGTGGCTTTAAGATGGCGCTTGACGGTGAAGCCGTAACGGATGCCATTTCCTTTGAGCCTGAGCCTGCCGCAGATTTCTCCGTTGCCAGCAATGAGGATATCGAATTTGGATATTGTACGGAGTTCTTTATCAAAAACCTGTACGATTCTGTTCGGCAGGAGGATATCGATCGTTTCCGTGAAAAGCTGATGCATATCGGCGACTGCGTGCTCGTCGTGGGCGACCTCCAGCTCGTCAAAGTGCATGTACATACCAACGTGCCGGGCAAAGCGCTGCAATTTGCTCTGCGTTTCGGCGAACTCTCCCGGATCAAGATCGATAACATGCGTGAACAGCATAATGAACTTGAATCGGCGCAGGAGCCTAAGGAAATGAAGAAGATGGCGGTCGTCACCGTTGCTTCGGGCCAGGGCTTTGTCAACATATTCAAAGAATTTATGGTCGATGAGATCGTCGAGGGCGGACAGACGATGAACCCCTCGGCAGAGACGATTGCCAAGGCAATCGAGCGTGCACCTTCGGACAACGTGTTTGTATTCCCCAACAACAAGAATATCATCATGGCAGCAGAACAGGCTGCGAACTTTTCACAAAAGAACGTGCATGTGATACCGACCAGTTCTTTCCCACAGGGTATTACAGGCGTGCTTGCCTATAACCCGGACCTTGATTTTGAAGAAAACGCGCAACGCATGGAAAAGGCCATTTCCACGGTAAAAACGGGCCAAGTCACCAGCGCGGTGCGTGAATCCAAGGTCAACGGAGAGGTTATTCAGAAAGGCGAACTAATCGGTATTCAGGACGGAGAGATCACCTGCCATTCGGGAGACATCTTCCTGACCATTGAAAGGCTGCTTGATGGAATGGTCGGCGATGAGGACAGCATCATTACAATATTCTATGGCGCGGACATCAGCGAAGACCTCGCCCGCAAAGCGGCGGACATGGTGGAACAGCGTTACAAAGATTATGACGTTGAGCTGCAGTTTGGCGGACAGCCGGTATATTCGTTCGTATTTGCGGTAGAATGATACGCCTTGACGGTCCCGTATCTAAAATCAAAGGCATTGGTGAAAAAAAGGCGGGACTTTTTAACAAACTCGGCATAGAAACGGTGCAGGATCTGCTATATTATGCGCCGAAACTGCATGAACAGCCGGGCCGTATGGCCTCGATCCGCGATCTGATCGAGGACGAGCTGTTCTGTATTGAAGCGGTGATATCTGCTGAACCGGGATTCAAGAGAGTGCATAATGGTCTCAATCTTTCGTCATTTGCGTTGCAAGACGCAACAGGAAGGGTTGAGGCTGTTTTTTTCAATCAGCCTTATATTCGCAGGCTATACAAAAAAGGCGACCATGTTTATGTAACCGGGAAACTCAAACGCGTGGGCAGCAGGCTCAAATTCACCAACCCACATATGGAACGAGGGACCGCGCACAGCGAAGGATTAACCCCGGTATATTCACTGACATCCGGGCTGACGCAAAAAGTAATGCGTCTTGCGGTGGAGGCCGCGCTAGATGAAGTGTTCGGCAGCGTTCCGGAGTTTTTGCCGGCAGATTTTCGGGAGAAACATCAGCTTGCCGAGATCAACTATTCACTGCGCAATATCCATTTTCCATCCGACCAGGAAACACTGGAAGCAGCGAAGAGAAGGTTGGTCTTTGAGGAGCTGCTGTTGTTTCAAATTGCGTTGTCCGCACGTGAGCAGGACATGATATCGGGTGCGGTGCCTCTGAAGCACGATGAACAGTCGTTGCAGCGTTTTGCGGACAGGCTTGGGTATGATCTCACCGGTGCACAGACACGGGTCATGCATGAAATTGAAACAGACCTCTGTAGCGACCGCCCGATGAACCGGCTGCTGCAAGGTGATGTAGGAAGTGGAAAGACAACCCCAGCCTTTTACGCCATGTACCTGTGTGTACAGAACGGCTGCCAGTGCGCCCTGATGGCGCCTACTGAGGTTCTGGCGAGGCAGCATTACCAGAATGCCTTAAGCGTACTCGGAGAGGCGGGTGTTGCCATCGAACTGCTGACGGGGAGTACGACTGCGTCACAGCGTCGGTCGATATATGAAACGATCGCAGGCGGGCAGACAGATATTGTGATCGGCACGCATGCTTTGGTATATGACCGGGTGCAGTTTGCAAATCTTGCGCTCGTCATCACGGACGAGCAGCACCGTTTTGGGGTGGGGCAGCGGGCCATATTGGAAAGCAAATCAAGGGCACCGCATACGCTCATTATGTCCGCAACCCCGATACCCCGTTCACTGGCACTGATTTTGTTTGGCAAAACGGATATTTCGATACTGGACGAGATGCCGCCCGGCAGACAGCCGATTAAAACCTTTTGCGTTCCGGAAGAGAAACGCGAAGATATGTATGGGTTTTTGAAAAAGGAAATGGACAGCGGAGCACAGGTGTTTGTTGTTTGTCCGCTCGTCGAGGACAGCGATGATACTCCGCTGCGCTCGTCGGAACAGATTTACGAGGACTTAAATAGCCGGTTCTCCCGCTATGGGGTTGCGCTGCTCCATGGGCGCATGCGTCCAGAAGAGAAGAACGAAACCATGGCCGCCTTTAAAACCAAAAAGTTTCATTTGCTGGTTTCCACCACGGTGATTGAGGTCGGCGTGGATGTGCCGGATGCCACTGTAATGGTAGTGGAGGACGCCCATCGCTTTGGTCTTGCGCAGTTGCACCAGCTTAGAGGACGCGTAGGGCGAAACAGTAAAACTTCGTATTGCTTTTTGATGCCGGGAGGTAAGGATAATGAACGCCTTTCAGTGCTTACATCAACAAACGACGGATTTAAAATTGCCGAAGAAGATTTAAAGCAGCGCGGACCCGGCCAATTTTTAGGCAGCAATCAAAGCGGTGCATCAGATCTGTACATGACGCATATGATATCCGATATGCGGCTTTTTAACGAAACACGCGATATTGCAGACGATTTACGCGACAGCAACGCGACCTTCTACAATTCCCTTCAGGCTATGGCTGAAGCGCGTTTTCGCCATCAATTTGAAAAGACATCAATTAATTAAACCTTCCAACCTTCTATTTATTTACCAGCGTATATTCAGTGAATTTGGGCAAATTAACTGTAGCAAGGCAAATATTAAAGGAGGTGAAAAGGATGGCAAGAAGCAAATCGTTGGTTCCTGAAGCGAAGGCGGGTCTGGACAGAATGAAAATGGAAGTGGCCAGTTCGCTGGGCGTTAACTTAAAACAGGGTTACAACGGAGACCTCACATCGAAGCAGGCCGGTTCCGTCGGCGGCGAGATGGTTAAGAGGTTGATTGGTCAGCAGAGGGGCAAATAACGTATCGCAGTAAAACATTTTGACAGAATGGAGGATAACGTAATGGCTAATAAGTTTGGTAATATGAAATATGAAATCGCCAATGAAATTGGTGTCAACTTAAAGCAGGGCTACAATGGCGACCTGACATCAAAGGATGCTGGTTATGTCGGCGGTTACATGGTGAAGAGACTGATTGAACAGGCCGAACGTCAGATGGGCGGCAAGTAACAACGAAAAACTCCCGAAAAGCTAAACTTTTTGGGATCGCGAGATCGAATAGCGCCGAAGCGATGCTCCGGCGCTATTTCATATTGACAAATTGCACCCTCATAACGTATATTATATTTAACGTGATACTATGCTAATATATTAAAAGAGGCATTTGATGGAGAAATATCTAAGACAGGTACCCGAAGGGGTGGAAGACTGTACGCCGGCCGAATGCCGGATCAAACGTAACATGGAAAGCGCACTGCGAAATGCGTTTATCGCATCGGGTTTTGACGAGGTGGAAACGCCTACCTATGAATTTTATGATGTTTTCCAGAGCGGCGTAGGCGCATATATGCAGGAAAGCATGATCAAGTTCATGGATTCAAAGGGACGCATTCTCGTACTGCGGCCGGATATCACTGTACCCATTGCACGGCTTGCTGCCACGCGTATGGATTTAAAATCCGGTCAGCGCCTGTTTTACATCCAGAACTCATATGCTGCCGCGAAGCCTGCTATTGGCCGCGCAGGCGAATTTACCCAAGCGGGCGTGGAGCTGATTGGCGACAGCGGATGCAGCGCGGATGCTGAGGTGATCGCGCTGGCCATCAAATCACTGAAGTTATGCGGCCTTAACAACTTCGCAATCGATCTTGGGCAGGTGCAGTATTTTAAAGGCCTGATTGCCGATATGAAGCTTGATGAGGCACAGGCCGACCGGCTGCGCCATGCGGTGGACTCCAAGGACCCCATCGCGGTTGAGGCAGCGGCCGAGGAATTGAGGCTAAGCGATGAGGCCAGGGCTCAAATCAAGGCGCTGCCGGCACTGTTTGGAGGCGCTGAGGTATTTGACAAGGCGCTTGCGCTCACGGATAATAAGGCCTGTGCGAATGCGGTAAACAACCTTCGTAATGTATATGATCTGCTAGGCGAGTATGGACTTTCTTCAAGCCTTTCGGTAGATTTTGGTATGTTGCACGACATCGCTTACTATTCCGGAATTATATTCCGTGGGATCACGCCCGGTATCGGCTTCCCGGTTGTTTCGGGCGGGCGGTACGACGAGCTGCTCGTCAAATTTGGCAGCCCTTCGCCCGCGACCGGGTTTGCACTGGGTATCAAGCGCGTGATGATCGCGATGGAGCGCCAGGGGCTTCTTAGTGCCAGCTGCGATACCTTTGCGGTGATTTCGGGTGCTGAAAAATGGAACGGTAAAGCTTATGCATACGCGGAGGCTCTGCGGACTGAGGGGAAGCGAGTTATATTCACGCCTGGTCTCAGCCGGGAAGCGGTGTGTACGCTCAAAGCGAAGAACAGTGCACAGACCGCCGTTTATTTTGAAGAGGACGAGACGATAAGCGTTTTATAAGGGGAAAGCAATGATTACAATAGCGCTGGCAAAAGGCCGTCTGGCTGAAAAGACGATGGATCTGCTTGAAAAGTGCGGCATCGAATGTAAAGAAGTATTGGCAGATACGCGCAAGCTGATATTCTATGACGAACGCAGCGATATGCGTTTCATTTTGGTAAAGCCCACCGATGTTCCGACCTATGTGGATCATGGCGTGGCGGACTTGGGCGTGGCCGGAAAGGATACGCTGATGGAAGCCGGACTTCCGCTATATGAGATGGCTGATCTGAAATTCGGGAAATGCAAACTGGCAATCGCGGGATACAGTGAGAAAAAAGATGGCTCCCTCACTTCATCGATCCTTCGTGTGGCGACCAAATATCCGGAGATCGCGCGTCGGTATTACGCGGAAAAAGGGATGTCCATTGAGTGCATTAAGCTTTCGGGCAGTGTGGAACTCGGACCTATTTTAGGGCTGTCCGACGTGATCCTCGATATCGTGGAAAGCGGGCGCACGCTGGTGGAGAATGGATTGGCAGTACTCGAAGATGTTTGCGAGGTCTCAGCCCGACTCGCGGTCAATCGTGCGAGCCTGAAGATCAAAGCGGATGTGCTGGTGCCCCTGATAGACCGAATCCGTTTGGCAGTGGAGGAAGCGTCGTGAAAATTTACAGCTCTAATGAAATCGAGATAGCGCTGCAGCGGTTGAAGCGCAAGGCTGAGACGGATGAAAATGTGGTGGCATCCGTCAGGCAGATATTGCGTGATGTGGAATCTAAGGGTGACAGGGCGCTGTTTGATTATACGAAAAGGTTCGATGGGTTTGATCTGAACGAAACCAATATTCAGGTATCACAGTTTGAGATAGACGAAGCTTACGAGGCCGTATCGGATGCGTTGTTGAGTACACTGGAGAAAAGTGCGGCCAATATCCGCGCCTTCCATGAACTGCAGCAGCGGGAAAGCTATGAGCGTGCATCGGGTGGTGCAGCAACGGGCCGCCTGGTGGTCCCGGTTCAGCGGGCAGGCGTATACGTCCCGGGCGGAAAAGCTGCATACCCGTCTACTGTGCTGATGAACATCATTCCGGCGAAAATCGCGGGCGTAGAACAGATCGTGATGGTAACACCTCCCGGAAAAACAGGCAGTGTTGAGCCGTTGACGCTTGTCGCGGCGCACATGGCGGGTGCGGATATGATACTGAAAGTTGGCGGTGCTCAGGCAATAGCTGCGCTGGCGTATGGCACGGAAAGCGTACCTCGGGTGGATGTGATCACCGGGCCGGGAAATGCTTATGTCGCTGCTGCCAAACGCGAGGTATACGGAACGGTGGGCATCGATATGATCGCCGGACCGTCAGAGGTACTCATCATCGCGGACGGAACCGCGAACCCGGCTTATGCAGCGGCAGACTTCCTGTCGCAGGCGGAGCACGATGAGCTTGCCGCAAGCATCTTGCTGACACCCGACCGAAAGTTTGCGGAGCTGGCAGAGGCGGAAATCGAACGGCAGCTGTCACTGCTTCCGAGGCAGGAAATCGCGGCCCAGTCTGTGCGAAGCTTTGGGACGCTAATCGTGACAAACTCGATCGATCAGGCGTTTGATGTGGCCAATTCTATCGCCCCGGAGCATCTGGAGATACTGACGGATAATCCGAAGCAGCACCTTGGCCGCGTGCGCAATGCAGGTGCGGTATTTCTGGGCGAGTACTCACCTGAGCCGCTGGGCGACTACTTTGCCGGGCCTAACCATGTGCTGCCCACTTCGGGTACAGCGCGTTTTTCTTCGGCGCTGTCGGTGGACAACTTTGTTAAAACGATCAACTACACGTATTATGATGAAAAAGCGCTTCGTAAATGTTATGATGATATCGCCCGATTTGCACATGCTGAGGGGTTGGATGCGCATAGCCGAAGCGCTACGATACGATTTGAACAGGAGGGCACGCCATGAGATGCGCTGAGATACAGCGGGATACGAGTGAAACGAAGATTAAACTGTCGTTGAATATCGACGGTGAAGGCAAGCGGCAGATCAGCACGGGGATTGGCTTTTTTGACCACATGCTGGATTTGCTTGCGCGGCATGGCTTGCTGGACCTTATACTCAACGCACAGGGCGACTTGAACGTCGATGAGCACCACACCATTGAGGACGTGGGCATCGTACTGGGTGAAGCGTTTGCGGCGGCTGTAGGCGACAAAGCGGGCATATCGCGCTATGCCACACAGTTTGTACCGATGGATGAGACGATGGCTTTCGTCAGCCTCGATTTTTCAGGGCGGGCATATCTGCAATATGCCGTCAACTGTCCGGATCAAACCGTCGGCAATATCCCGGTACAGCTTTTTGAGGAGTTCTTCCGCGCATTTGCGGTCAACGCCAAGCTTACGATGCACATCAGCGTGCTCTATGGCACAAACACGCATCACATGATCGAAGCGGTCTTTAAGGCTGTAGGCCGTGCGTTGCGGTTTGCGCTGGAGTCTGATCCATGCTGCAGCGGCATCCCCTCCACCAAAGGGGTGTTGTGATGATCGCTATTGCAGATTACGGCATGGGGAACCTTCGGAGCGTACAGAAAGCGTTTGAATACCTTGGCTTTGAAGCGGTCGTTACGGACGACGTGAAGCGTTTTGCAGATGCTTCCCACGTCGTGCTGCCCGGCGTGGGGGCGTTTGCCGATGCCGCAAAAAACCTCATCAATTCTGGCCTGTGGCAGGTGATGCTGGATGAGGTGGGCAAGGGCAAGCCGTTTCTGGGTATCTGTTTGGGTATGCAGCTGCTTTTTGAGCGCAGCTTTGAAAACGGTGTTACAGAAGGGCTGAAGCTCGTATCGGGCGAGGTTGTGCCGTTTCAGGTAGAAAAATTAAAGGTGCCGCATATGGGATGGAACGATCTGGCCGTTCGGGATAATCCGCTGATCACAGGCTCGCCGTATGTGTACTTTGTCCACTCTTTCCATGCAGCCAGCGTTCCGGATAAGAATATTATTGCGGAAGCGGACTATGGATACCGTTTTACTGCTGCAGTACAAAAGGATAATGTTTTCGGCTTTCAGTTCCACCCTGAGAAAAGCGGCGAGGCCGGGCTGGCGATGCTGAAAAAGTTTGGGGAGTTTTCATGAAAATCTATCCGGCAATCGACTTAAAGGGCGGAGTTTGTGTACGCCTGAAGATGGGGGATATGGCGCAGGCCACCGAATACGGCGACCCTGCGGAGGTTGCGTTGCGCTGGCAGAAGTCTGGCGCAGAGTATCTGCATGTTGTGGACCTCGACGCGGCTTTTGCAGGAGAGTTTGTCAACCGTGATGCTGTGATGAGTATCATCCGTGCAGTGAAAATCCCGGTTCAGCTGGGAGGCGGGGTGCGCAGCATGGCGGACATCAAGGAGAGACTGGCCTTGGGTGTTGCGCGCGTGATTATCGGCACGGCGGCGCTCGAAGCTCCTGAGCTGGTTGCGCAGTCTGCACTGAAGTATCCGGGGAGTATCGTCGTGGGAATAGATGCCAAGGATGGCCGCGTGGCCACGCGGGGGTGGGCGGAGCAAACAAAAGTGAGCCCGGTGCTGCTCGCTCAGGAGATGAAGATACGTGGCATCCGTACAATCATCTATACCGATATCAGCCGCGACGGAATGCTGACTGGTCCCAACATACCCTCGATGCAGGCCATGGTTGAACAAACGGGGCTGGAGATCATCGCGTCAGGTGGGATGAGCCAGCTGGATGATGTGAAGCACGTCGCACAGGCTGGTGCAGCCGGAGTCATCATCGGCAGGGCATTGTACACCAACGATATTGATCTGGCCGAGGCAATTCGGTTGGGGGTGGAAGCATGCTGACTAAGAGGATCATACCATGCCTCGATGTACACGCGGGGCGCGTGGTCAAAGGCGTAAATTTCGTCAACATACGCGATGCAGGCGACCCGGTTGAACTGGCTAAAATGTTTAATATTGCGGGTGCGGATGAGCTGTTGTTTCTCGATATCACCGCCTCTTCTGACCAGCGTGGCATCATGGCCGACGTCGTGGCTCGTACAGCGGAGGAAGTTTTTATTCCGCTCACCGTGGGCGGAGGTATTCGGACGGTTGAAGACTTCCGGGAAATGCTGAAGCGCGGTGCGGATAAGATATCAGTTAATTCCGCCGCAGTTAAGACCCCTGCACTAATGTCAGAGGCCGCCGAGAAGTTTGGCAGCCAATGTGTGGTTTGTGCGATCGACGCGAAGAAACGCGAAAAGGGCGAAGGCTGGGAGGTCTACGTCCATGGCGGCCGCATCAACACTGGAATCGATCTTCTCGAATGGGCGGAGGAAGTGCAGCGGCGCGGTGCTGGCGAGATATTGCTCACTAGCATGGATACGGACGGCACCAAGGACGGCTACGATATCGCAATGACCCGCGCGGTATCGGGCATCGTGCGCATTCCGGTGATTGCTTCGGGAGGCGCAGGAAAGCTGGAACATTTGAAGAACGTCATCGAAGAGGCTAATGCCGATGCGGTGCTTGTCGCTTCTATATTCCATTATGGCGAATATACCGTGGGCGACGTAAAGAAGTATCTGAATGCCGAGAATGTACCGGTACGGCTGAATTGACAGGAGGAGATATGGACATCAACGATGTAAAGTTTGACGAAAAAGGCCTTGTGCCCGTGGTGGTACAGGATATTAAAACCAACGCGGTGCTTATGGTGGCATATATGAACCGCGAAGCACTGGATAAGACGCTTGAGACGGGGAACATGACATATTATTCGCGCAGCCGGGCGCAGCTCTGGCGCAAAGGGGAGACCTCAGGCCATTATCAGACGTTGCGGGAACTCAAAATCGACTGCGACGGGGATACCCTGCTTGCGCTGGTGTCTCAGGAGGGCCCTGCGTGCCATACGGGGCGATATTCCTGCTTCTATGAGTCTTTATATGGGCAAAGCGATTACACGGGCGGATATGGCATTATCGACGAGCTGTTCAGCGTGATCAGCGACAGAAAGCAGAACCCCAAGGAAGGTTCGTATACCAACTATCTTTTCGACAAGGGTATCGACAAGATACTGAAAAAGGTGGGAGAGGAAAGCGCTGAAGTCATCATCGCGGCTAAAAACGATGCGCCGGATGAAATCCGTTATGAAAGCGCAGATCTGATCTACCATTTGCTTGTCATGTTGTGTGACCGGGGGTTGACCCCTGGAGAGGTATTCGCCGCACTCGAAAAGCGGCGCAAATAATCAATAATTAAATATCACTGAAGGCTTTGTGGTTTATCTACAAAGCCTTTTTGCTAACTTACAAATACTTAACCTCACTACAATCATTAAGATGGTATGTAAATTCATGTTATGGTATAATTTTCGAGGTATATTTTTTTGATATTAAGGAGGCACCTTTGACAAAATCGATTGAAGTAAAGGGGCTTATCAAGAAGTATGGCGATGTGCTGGCGGTTGACGGGATTTCGTTTGATGTAGACGAAGGCACACTGTTCGCCTTTCTTGGCCCGAATGGTGCAGGGAAATCGAGTACGATCAATGCGATCTGCACCACAACAGAGATTACGGGTGGAGAAATTACAGTAGCCGGATACGACGCGGCTACGGAAGGGGCGCAGGTGCGTACCTGCATCGGTACGGTATTTCAGGAGTCGGTGCTCGATGATCTTCTGACCGTACGCGAAAATCTTGTTGTACGTGCGTCGCTCTATGGATTGTCTGCCGCGAAGATTCAGGAACGTATCAAAGAGGTTGCGGACGCGGTATCTATAACGGATATTCTGGACAGGCGGTACGGTAAACTTTCAGGTGGCCAGAGACGCCGTGCTGATATGGCCCGTGGTCTTGTGCATCGGCCAAAGATACTCTTTCTCGATGAACCGACCACAGGACTTGATCCGCAGACTAGACTTCGGGTATGGGATACGGTCACAAAACTGCAGAAGAAAACGGGCATGACCGTGTTTATGACAACGCATTACATGGAAGAAGCGGCTGGTGCCGATCAGGTAGCCATTATCGACAAGGGCCGCATTGCGGCGTCGGGTACTCCCGAGGAGCTTAGGTTGAACTACAGCAGCGACTATTTAAAAATACAGCCTAAAAACATGGATTCATTTCTTCAATTGCTTCGCAGCATGAATGTCAAGTTTAATGTCGATAGAGAGCTTATCGTAATCAAGCAGAATTCGAGTATGGATGCGCTGACGCTGCTGAAAAAAGTTGAGCCGGAAGTCGCGCAGTTTGAAGTGGTCCGGGGGAATATGGACGATGTGTTCATGGCGGTAACCGGGCATGCGATCCGGGAAGGAGGAGAGTCATGAGCACAGTTTGGGGTGTAACGGGCAGAAACCTGAAGCTGTTTTTCCGAGACAGGGCCTCGGTATTCTTTTCGCTGCTTTCCGTTATCATCATTATCGGTCTGTACGCTCTGTTCCTGGGGGATATTCAGGTCCAGAACCTGCAGGATGCATCCGGACAGATACTGCCGGGTGCTGAGTGGCTGACTAACGCATGGATCCTTGCGGGTATCCTTGCGGTGAGCACTGTTACGGTGAGCTTGGGCGCTTATGGCACGATGGTGGATGATGTACATGGCGGACAGATCAAAGACTTCTTTGTTTCACCGATCCGCCGGTCGCAGCTCGTTGCTGGCTATATGATATCTTCTGCGCTGATCTCCTTTATCATGAATATCGTTGCATTCGTTATATCGGAAGCCTATATTGCGGTATCCGGCGGCGAGTTGCTTTCCCTGCTGCAGATGTTTGAAACGCTGGGTATCCTCTGCCTGTCGATATTTTCGTTCTCTTCACTGGTATGCTTCGTTACCAGCTATGTGAAGAGCCCACGCGCTTACGGTACGCTTAGCACCATTGTGGGTACAATGATCGGTTTTGTGACCGGCATCTATGTTCCCGTTGGCGTATTGCCGGAAGCGGTTGTAACAGTGATGAAAGGCATACCGTTTACGTATTGTGCTTTATGGTTGAGGCAGATATTTACCGAAGCACCGTTGCAGACTGCCTTTGCAGGCGTTCCAGCTGAGTATGTAAAGAACTATACTGACATGTACGGCATAACGCTTTATTTTGGAGATACGCCTGTCACCCCGTGGATGATGGCGCTTATCATTGCGGGAACGGGTATTCTGTTCTTCGCGCTTTCGATATGGCGGCTGTCAAAGCGCTCATGGATCGTGAAATAACAGTAGAGGGAAGAGGTGCAGACCTCTTCCCTTTTATAACCATTTGCTTTTCAATAAATCATTAATAAAGCCAGTTAGACAGTGGATTCGGAAGCAAACGGAAGATAAAAGATAAAGAATTCGATTAAATCCATGCTGTCGTTTTTGACACGGCATGCTTCACTATTATACAATATCGCAGCGTTCTTCTTTGGAAACACGGCTACGTTTTGGGAGCATAGCTCAGCTGGGAGAGCACCTGCCTTACAAGCAGGGGGTCATTGGTTCGAGCCCAATTGTTCCCACCATTGCCCAGTGAAATTGCGGATTTCACGTTGCCAAAGGCGCACTGATATGCTACAATATCCAGTGCAACGCGCGGGAGTGACTCAGTGGTAGAGTGCGACCTTGCCAAGGTCGAAGTCGCGGGTTCGAATCCCGTCTTCCGCTCCAATGCGATATCTTTCGTAGATCTTCGGCATATAGATATCTATGTGCCGAGATTTATGTAAAGGATATGGCGCCATAGCCAAGTGGTAAGGCACGGGTCTGCAAAACCCTTATGCCCCGGTTCAAATCCGGGTGGCGCCTCCAATTTATAACCCGATGAGCGATCGCTTTTCGGGGCTCGAAATTAATTCGGACTTCTGAAAAGAAGTCCGAAATGCTTTTGCCGGAGTGGCGGAATTGGCAGACGCACGGGACTTAAAATCCCGCGGAGGTTAAACTCCGTACCGGTTCGACCCCGGTCTTCGGCACCAGAAAAGCCCTGCACGGGCTTTTCTTTTTATCCATATGCTGAAATTATTCCGGAAAAAGTTGTCCTATTGATATGTCATTTAAGTAGTGTAGTTTTACGAAACATTGAACAATTCGATAACTCTTTTCGATTTGCTTGCACTTTAGGGCCTAACCGTATAGCATGATGAAAAACGGCAAATATATAAAATTGATTCAGGGGGAGATATCAATTTGAAGAATTTTGTGATCAGCGTTGATTCGTCGGCTTGCTTCAGCGAGCGCGAGCTTAAAGAAACCGGAATATTAATGGCACGTCTATCCTATACGCTTGATGGCCGGGAGTATGTTGATGAGTTTGAGAGCGGTGATGAGAAACAGGAGTTTTATGATAAGCTGGCCGCGGGATCACTTGCGCAGTCATCAAAGGTGAACCCGGGATCGTTCATCGCTTTATGGGAGCCTGTGCTTCAGCGGGGTGTAAATATACTCCATCTTTCTTTATCTTCAGGGGTCAGCGGATCATATGAAAGCGCATGCTACGCAGCCAAAGAACTGATGTCCAAATACGAGGGCAGAATTGAAGTAATCGATACACGTACCGGAAGCTATGCGCTTACCGCTATAGCGGAAGACCTTGTACGGTTGCAGGAAACATTAAATCTTGACGAAGCAAAGCAATATACGTTTGAAAGGCTGAACGAATACAACCTGGTGTTTTCGGTTGGAGATATCAAGTATTTACGCCGAGGCGGACGCATCAGCCATATCAAAGCGCTGCTGGGCGGACTGCTGCATTTAAAGCCCGTTTTGTTTATCAACGAAGAGGGCAGGATCACGCTCCTTTCCAATGCGCGAGGCATGCGTCAGGCACTGGAGATGATGCTTCAGAAGATGAAGTTCAGTGAGACGGAGAATACGACATTCGCTTACATTGCGCACGGCGGGGATGTGTCACTGGCCGAGAGACTGAAAGAAAAGATCAAAGAAGCATTTCCGGCGATTCAACGCTTCAAGGTCGATTATCTGACGCCTGTATTGGGGTTGCACGCGGGTCCGGGTTCACTTGTGTTGTGCTTCCGTGGGGCACCCCGGGAACATGTGCTTGCTGACAAGCCCATCAGGGACTTGATCGAAAGATTTCATCATCCGAAGCCATAACGAACATCGGTATGATTTGAAAGAAACAGCCAAAGAAGGGGAAGCCGTTGAAACATGAAAAGTCCTGCGGAGCAGTTGTTGTAAAGCGGCACAGTGGAATGTTAAAGATACTGCTTGTTCAGCATGAGAACGGCGGGCATTAGGCTTTCCCCAAAGGCCATGTAGAAAAAGGGGAAACCGAAGCTGAGACTGCGTTACGGGAGATCAAAGAGGAAACGGGACTTGATGTGACGCTTGATACGGAATTTCGATCGGTTATTACCTATTGGCCAGATCAGGAAACGACCAAAGACGTTGTATACTTTGCTGCTGAGGCAGTAGAAAACGCAATTATTCCACAGCTGGGCGAGGTCATTCGGGCAGACTGGTTTTCTAAACAGGATGCGTTAACACTTTTAACGTTTGAAAACGACAGAAAACTGCTGCAATCTGTATTGGACTATCTGAAAGCCTAACTTAATGCGGCGGCCCAGCTTCCGACTATTGCCCGGGACGATGTACCCTAATCGTCTTTGTTTTTGCTTGGCAGGCTAAGACTTCTTTAGTTTGAATATTCGGAATTTATACTTAACCTCAGAATTATTCTTCTACTGCTATTTTATCGTATATAAGCTATTAAGAATATGCTATTGGTTGAAAAGCAAAGTAACTGCGCTTATAATAGCTTTGAATGTTACAGCATCATGAAAGGGCGAATGGAAGTTTGAACGAAGAATTACAGGGCCTGATTGCCCGTCAGGGGTTGACATATTTTATAGAGACGTACGGATGCCAGATGAATGCACACGAGAGCGAAAAAACTGCAGGCATTCTGGAAGCTTTGGGCTTTACGGCAGCGGCAGAAAAACGCGAAGCCGATTTGATCATGTTCAACACCTGCTGCGTGAGAGAGCATGCTGAGGCGCGGTTGTCTGGTAATGTTGGTGCGCTGAAAGAATATAAACTGTCTAAACCGGGCGCAGTCCTCGCTGTTTCCGGCTGTATGATGCAGCAGCCCGGAGCGGCTGACAAACTCGCAAAACGGTTTCCTTTTGTAGATATTGTATTCGGGACAAATCAGCTGCATCATCTGGAGCATATGCTGACAGCAGTTTTACTGGACGGACAGCGTGTCGTCATGGCTGATCCCGATGAGACGGTCATCGAAGGTATGCCGGCCAAGCGAAGCGGCGTTTCAGCCTTTGTCAATATCGTATATGGCTGCAATAATTTCTGCACATACTGTATCGTACCGTATGTGCGTGGACGGGAAAGAAGCCGTAGTTCCGCTGAGATCCTAAAAGAGATTGATGCGCTGTGCAAAGACGGTGTGACAGAAGTCACGCTGCTCGGGCAAAACGTGAACTCATACGGTAAGGATCTGGAAAACGATTTAAGCTTTCCTGAGCTGATCCGCGCTATTGACCGCAACACAGGTGTCCGGCGCCTGCGCTTTATGACCTCGCATCCCAAGGACCTGACAGATGAGCTGATTGCATGCTTTGGAGAGGCAAAATGCCTGTGTGAGCATATCCACCTGCCGGTTCAATCTGGCAGCAGCCGCATTCTTGAGATGATGAACCGCCGGTACACACGGGAGCACTATCTGGAACTGGTTGAAAAGCTGCGTGCGCGCGTACCAGATATCGCAATCACAACCGACTTTATTGTTGGTTTCCCGGGCGAGACGGAGAAGGATTTTTCCGAGACGCTTTCACTCGTCCGCGAGGTTCGGTTTGACGCCGCATACACATTTGCCTATTCCAAACGGGGGCTGACTAAGGCAGCTTCCATGCCCGGTCAGTTGAGCCGTGCTCAAAAATCCGAACGGCTGGCCGCGCTGAATGCGCTCGTGCTGGAATACGTGAAGGAGAGCAGCAAAGGATATTTCGGAAAAACAGTAGAAGTTTTGGCCGAAGGGCAGAGCCGCATGGACAGCAGCGAACTCAGTGGACGTACACGCAGCGCAAAAATGGTCAGCTTTTCTGGCAGCATGGCCGAAATCGGGGAATATCTGAATGTTTGCGTGGATAAGGTATCGGCGCATACGCTGCACGGAACGCGTACGAATTGACGATACACAGCCATCCTCATACAGGGAGGACGCTAATGAATACAGAAAACAACGTATATTACAATCGTCAGAAAAGAAGCGTCGGGACACGTATTCTCTTGGTGTTGCTGGCGCTTGTAATTGCCGCTTCCGGATACTTTTTTATCGACCGACACATCGTTATCCAGACCCTCTCCAGCATCGAAGGAGCAGATTATGCCCAGCAGGCAATGACAGCTGAAAAAAGCGGAGATGCCGTGCGGGCAGGATATGCACTGGAACAAAAGCAGGAAGCGACACTTGGCACGTATGAATACGTTACGCCGCTTGGTTTTTCCATTGTGAGCTATTCGGAGAAATGGACGGGGGAAAAGCTGGTGGATGTCTATAACGAACTCCTCAAAAACAAACACGGCAAAGAGATAACGGCCATCTCCAAGATCGTACTTTATCCGGGTCCATCCGATTATGGCTTTACCGACAGCGCCGTTGCAGGCACCCATTCGCAGGAGCACGAAAAATTCTCCGTATTCTTTGATGTACCGTCCCTGCTGCCATCTTCGATGGAATACGATATACAGACTGACTTAAGCGTCATCGAACTGTATAACATGGATGCTTATGATGATATCGCACAGGCTGCGCCTACAATATCGCATGAGTATGGGCACCTTTACACCATGTACTATTTCCTGAAAAATGACGTGGCTGCAATGGCGTCGCAGTATTATGCGTTGCGCGGCTTTGAAGAATTCGATCATGCAGTATTCTTTGACACGGTGGATGAATACTATGCCAACCATGAGTGGAGCATCTATGAAATCGCCGCCGAGGATTATGTGCAGCTGATGGGCAGTGATACCGGCAAACGGACGGAAGAGTATCTGGATGTGGGCGACCTCGCGACCAGTTACAGCGGCGGAGATTACCATGGCACTTATGCCGACGGTATTGTGAACGTATACCCGCAGGAGAATATCTATATTCCGCTTGCTGATGAGGTCGGCGGACTGAGGGAATATTACTATTCCTTTATCGGGATGGAGGATAATTCGTCGGCGCTTCAGCCCCCTGACTTTAATTTCAACGTCACCCAGAAGGAAAGCTTCGGGTATACTTATTATGAAATTACCTGGGATAAGATAAGCGAAGACCCGGAAGCGCTTTATACGCTGGTGTGTTATGACACGGAAGGAAATCTGCAGTCTGCCATCCGTACGGTACACGGCGACGAAGAAGCGATTGCACGCGTGGGCTCATATGCCGTGATCTCCGGCAGCCAGCTGATCATATACACCAACGACGTGCCGGATACAAGCAGGTATTTCAGGCTGTATGTGATGCTTCCAGATGGCCGTATGCAGTCCTCAGACCTTTTTTACGTGGACTTTTAACGGCCTGTCCTTACGGTTTCGAAGGATGTTTGCGATTATGAGTGCAACGATGAGTATGATCGCCACTGCACCGCCCGCCAGCAAAAGCATGTTGTCCCTGTGCTGTTGTGCTGTAAGCGCCGCATATTCATCGATATTTTCCTGATTGAGCTTGCTGGTCTCAAGCGATATTTCCGTTACGTCTCCATAAGCCAGATTCCATGTACAGACGCCGTCCTTGGTGTCGTCCGCGTTGGTGGACACGACCTCGCCGGGCAAAGTGAGGCTGAGCGTATAGGTGCCGTCAGCGGCATCGCTGTTCAGCTGATCGATATCGCCTTCGGGGATGCTTTGCGGTTCGTTCTGGCGGATAATATCCTTCAGTGAAACGGTAGCCTTCAGACTGTAGTTGTCATATTCATAAGTCGGCTCATACGAAAACGACACATTCTCAAAAAGCGAGCTTTCATCTGTGAGAAGCGCAGAAAATGCATCGGCTGCCGCAGCGGAGGAGTCGTATGACTCGCTCTTTTTACCCGTAATCGACATCTTTCCGTCAGTTTGGGTTAAGGCGGGTGTAAATCCCATGTCGTTCCAGTATTGCATTATGGCGTTGGTATATTGCGCGCCATCAGTATTATCAGATTCAAGTTCAATCACATAATCGGTATTGATCATATGGTCGCTCGTCAAACGATAAGAAATCTTTGCAACACCACAGGCAGACATAAGCAATATCGGCAATATTATCAGCAGCGAAAACCATTTCTTCATAATTAACTCCCTGTCTTCAATGAAAAAATTATAGTGCAAGTTGCGCCTTTTTTCAACAACGCCGCGATTATATGCTATAATTATGGAAAACAAGCTGGGGAGGACACCGATGCCGCTCACACCGATGATGCAGCAGTATGTCGAGCTGAAGGAGAAATATAAAGACTGTCTGCTGATGTACCGCCTGGGAGATTTTTACGAGATGTTTTTTGAGGATGCGCTGCTGGCTTCGCGCGAGCTCGAGATCGTCCTTACCGGTCGTGACTGCGGTTTGGAGCAGCGCGCCCCCATGTGCGGAGTGCCTTTCCACGCTATTCAGGGCTATGTTGATAAGCTCATCAAAAAGGGGTACAAGGTCGCCATATGCGAACAGCTTACAGACCCGGCACTCTCCAAGGGCTTGGTGGAGCGGGACGTAATCCGCGTAATCACGCCGGGTACCGTGACAGAAAACGGGAGCCTGAGTGAAACGGACAATAACTATATCATGTCGGTGTTTTCGCAGGGCGAGCATATCGGCGTTGCCTATTGCGACGTTACCACCGGCGCGTTTTACTCCGCGGATTGCGCCAACGAGGAGACGCTTTCCGCACTTTTGAGCGAGGTATCCCGCGTTCAGCCGAGCGAAATCATTTACAGTGCAGATGATACGCCAATAATGGACAGGCTGTCCCCTTGGACGAAAGAGCAGAATGTTTACACGAGCGAATACCCCACCTTTGCTTTTGAGCGCGATATCGCAATCGATTCGCTGAAAAATCACTTCAAGGTGACGTCCGTATCCGGGTTTGGCCTTGATGAAAACAGCCCATCGGTATGCGCCGCGGGTGCGCTGATCGATTATCTGAAGGAGACGCAAAAGAACGCGCTCTCCCATATCAACACGATTCGGCTGAACAGCCAGAACGAATACATGGCGCTCGATATGTTTACACGCGGTAATCTGGAACTCACCAAAACGCTGCGAGAGGGCAAGGTGCGGGGCTCGCTCTTCGGAGTATTGGATCACACCAAAACCTCGATGGGTGCGCGGCTGCTGAAGCGCAGCATCGGGGAGCCGCTTCAAAGCGTTCATGAGGTCAATGAACGGCTGGACGCCGTACAGGAGATTATAAGCGATCCGCCGACGATGGACCGCATCGCTGCTGCTTTGGATGGCGTATTCGATCTGGAACGTTTGATTTCTCGTATCGCTTACGCCACGCTGGATGCGCGTAACTGCCTTTCGATCAAAAAGTCGCTCGACAAGCTGCCAGAGCTGAAACGGGCGGCGGGCGGCTGTAAAGCGGCATTAACCTCACGCCTGCGGGACGGTCTGGACTGCATGGAGGATATTCATACAGTGCTCGAGTCCGCGATTGATGAAAACGCACCTACGGGCATCACGGAGGGCGGATACATCAAAGCGGGCTACAACGCGCAGATTGATGAACTGAAAGCCGCTTCAAAGGAGGGCATGGACTGGATCGCCTCGCTGGAAGCCTCGGAACGCATGGCTACGGGCATTAAAAACCTGAAGATTGGCTATAACAAGGTATTTGGTTACTATATTGAGGTCACCAAATCGAATCTTGAGCTTGTGCCGTACCGCTATATCCGCAAGCAGACGCTTGCCAATTGCGAGCGGTTTGTCACTCCGGAACTCAAGGAGATGGAGGAACAACTGCTCGGCGCGGAGGAGAAGTGTGTTGCACTCGAATACGACTGCTTTATCGCCATTCGGGGCAAGCTGACGGAAAACATCGAGCGGTTCCAGAGTGCTGCCAGAACGGTGGCCATGCTGGACATGCTGCAGAGCTTTGCCGCAACGGCTTTTGAACACCGCTATTCGCGCCCGGTGATGAAACAAAGCGGCAGCTTGAAGATCATGGGAGGACGCCACCCCGTGGTGGAAACTTTCGTAAAACAGTCCTTCGTTAAAAACGATACGCTGATTACGGACGACGAACGCATAATGATTTTGACCGGCCCCAATATGGCGGGAAAATCGACCTACATGCGGCAGGTGGCGTTGATCGTGCTCATGGCACATATGGGTTGCTTCGTGCCTGCAGACAGTGCGGAGATTTGCATCGTAGACAAGATATTCACGCGCGTGGGCGCTTCGGACAACCTTGCGTCCGGCCAAAGCACCTTCATGGTGGAGATGAACGAGGTTGCGCATATACTGCATAACGCAACGCCACGCAGCCTGCTGATCCTCGACGAGATTGGCCGCGGAACGAGCACGCTCGATGGTCTTTCCATCGCGTGGTCTGTGGTGGAATATATCAGCCATCACATTCAGGCCAAAACATTGTTTGCGACGCACTTCCACGAGCTGTCGGAGCTGGAAGGCGTAGTGCCCGGGGTCTCCAACTATTCCATCACTGTCAAAGAGCTGGAGGACACGGTTATTTTTCTGCACAAGATCGTACGCGGCGGTACGGACAGGAGCTTTGGCATTGAAGTAGCCAAGCTGGCAGGTGTTCCGTCCGGCGTTACGGACCGTGCAAAGGAGATCATGCGCGCGCTCACGGAGAACGACGACAGCATACTTGGCAAGCGCAGCAGAGAGCAAAAGCCAATGGAACGCGACGAGCTGATTCGAATGCTCGCAGATGTTAATCTGGACAATATCACGCCGCTTGATTCGCTGAAACTGCTCAGTGAGATCAAACACAAGCTGTAGAGGAGTACATGGGGGAGATACGCAGACTCGAAAAAAATGTATATGATAAGATCGCCGCAGGCGAGGTCGTGGAGCGGCCTGTCAGCGTCGTCAAGGAATTGGTTGAAAACGCGATCGACGCAGGAGCAAGCGCTGTCAGCATCAATATTGCCGGCGGTGGAATTCGCAGCGCAACGGTGACGGATAACGGGAGCGGCATTCGTGCCGAAGAAGTGGCTCTTGCTTTTGAAAAGCATGCGACGAGCAAGATCGCGACGATCCATGATCTGGAGCGCATCCATACGCAGGGCTTCCGGGGTGAAGCGCTGGCCAGTATCGCCGCGGTATCCGTGGTGGATATGAAGACCAAGCGCCGCGACGAGGAGATGGGCACACGCATCCGTATTACAGGTGGGCGAGCTGAAGAGCCGGTTTCCGCCGGGCTGCCCGACGGAACTTCGGTCACGGTGTCGAATCTGTTTTTCAACGTACCCGCAAGGCTGAAATTTTTGAAGGGGGAGGCTCAGGAAGCCGCGGTGATTTCTGACCTCGTATCGCGCTATATCCTCTGTTATCCCGAGATATCGTTCCACTATGTGTCGAATGGCAAAACGATTTATCACAGCCCAGGAGACGGAGATCTGCGTCACGCGATCTATGCGGTATATGGCGATATGCTTGATACGATAAGCTATGTCTCCGCCTCGGTCAATGATATCCGGATATCCGGCTTTGTTTCCCGGCCCGGCGTAAGCATGAAGGGCGGGCGTTCCGGTTCAGTTTTTGTTAATCGCCGATATGTACGTAATATCTCGTTTGCAAATACTGTGCGCAGCGGATACGGTGAAACGGTCGTTAAGGGCGAAACGCCGTTCTATCTGATCAATATCGACATTCCTGCCTCCGCAGTGGACGTTAACGTGCATCCCAATAAATTGCAGGTGCGGTTTAACGATGCGGGCGCTGTCGACTACGCCATCCGGGAAGCCGTATCGCAGGCCTGCGTTCAGGTGCGAGGCAGCGTTCAGCTGCCAGAGGAAAAAAAGCCGGAGCCGCCGCGCGCATCAGTTGCGATGCAGACGGGTCCTGCAGCCGTACAGACTGAACTGTTTTCGGGATTCAAACCTGCCGTAGTACGCGAAACGGAGGTTGCATCCGTTCCGCAATACGTGCACACATATGAACCACAGGAACGCAATGCTCCACAGATCAATCAAGACGCGCCGCCGCAGGAGCCCATCCGGCAAGAAACTGCGGTGGAGAAAATACCGGAAGTATTGGCGCCGAGCTACCGGTTGATCGGCAGCTTTGCCGCGACCTATATTCTTGCGGAACAGGGCGAAAATCTGCTCATCATTGACCAGCACGCCGCACACGAGCGGCTGCTGTATGAGCGCTTTAAAAGCGGAAACGTACCGCTGTCTCAGCAGCTGCTTGCGCCCTTTGTGCTCACTGTCTCGCATGAACAAAAGCTGCTGATCGACCAAAATCGCGAATTGCTTGTTTCACTGGGCTTTGATATCGAACCGTTTGGTGCGCTGCAGTTCAAGGTCGGGGCCGTCCCTTCAGTTGCCGCAGGTGCGGGAGTGGAGGAACTGATCGGCGATGCGCTGGATGAACTCGCAAAAGGCGGTTCGGATGTAATGATCCGGCGCGAAGCGATCATCCGTGCCTCTTGCCGGAGCGCGGTAAAAGCAGGTGATAAACTTGCTGAACGGGATTTGCGCAGCATTGTGGAAAGCTTTCTTGAAACCAACGTGATGCCCACCTGCCCGCACGGACGCCCTGTGATTACCATATTGTCTAAGAAGTCGCTCGAGAAGAGCTTTAAACGTATACTATGAGGCGGTTTATTGTGGTTACCGGACCTACGGCCTCCGGCAAAACGCAGATAGCGCTTGAAATTGCGCGCCAAATGTGCAGCGAGATCATATCCGCGGATAGCATGCAGATATACCGTGGTATGGATATCGGCACAGCAAAGGCGACGCCTGATGAGATGGGCGGCATCCGGCACCACCTCATTGATATTGTCCGGCCGGACGAAACCTATACTGCGGCTGATTTTCAGCGGGATGCATTTTCGATCATTGATATGTTAAACGCCCGCGGCGTAACTCCTGTGATAGCTGGTGGGACGGGCTTGTATATCAACTCGCTGGTATACGATCTTAACTTCAGCAGAGTGAAGGCGGACGAAGGCTTTCGACAAAAGCTGACACAACTTGCTGATGACAAAGGGCTGGAAACCTTGTACAATAGATTGAAAGAGCAGGATTCCGCATATGCGGCAGTGATAGCGCCAACCGACAAACAGCGCATTATCAGGCGTCTGGAAATTCTCGAAACCTCAGGACCGGAAGCATATGAGTTTCAAAAACTGAGGGAAGATATCGAAACGGTTATGATCGGCCTCACCATGCCGAGGGACAGGCTCTACCACCGAATCGAAAAGCGCGTTGATCAAATGGTAAAAAACGGTCTTGTTGAAGAAGCGCGCATGCTTTATAATCAATATGGTGAGACCGGCGCGATGAAAGCGATTGGCTATAAAGAACTGAGCGGTTATTTCCGGGGCAACGCTTCGTTGGAAGAAGCGGCAGCGGAGATTAAAAAAAATACAAGAAGGTATGCGAAAAGGCAGATCACATGGTTCAAACGGGATACGCGGCTTCAGTGGTTCGATGTTTCGCAATACCCGAGTATAGAAGATATGAACCAAGAAATAATGAATGTGATCAGACGAAAGGGGTTTTAGTATGCAGAAGTCGGTCATCGTTTTACAGGATGTTTTTTTGAATCAGGTGCGCAAAGAGCGCGTGCCGGTGACCATTCACCTGACCAACGGATATCAGATTAAGGGGATTGTCAAGGGCTTTGATAATTTCACAGTGATACTGGATAGCGAAGGCAAGCAGCTGATGATCTATAAGCATGCCGTCTCCACTATCTCTCCGGCAAAGACTGTGTTCTTCACTTTCTCGGACAAGCAGAGGGAAACGCCAGAAGAATCATGACAATTCTCGATCGTTGCGGCATCAGCAGCGGCATACAAGCCTTGGTTAAGGAGGCTGAGTCGCTGCTTTTCGATGCGTTTAAGAATGTTGAAGAAGTTGCTGAAGCCAATCAATATAAAGTTGTCGATGCGTTCCGCGAAGAGAACATCTCCTCGCGGCACTTTTTCGCTACGACGGGTTACGGCTATTCTGATGAAGGCAGGGACGCCCTTGCGCGTCTGTTCGCGCGCATCGTAGGGGCTCAGAAGGCTGTTTTAAGCCCGCACATCGCTTCGGGCACACATGCTATAGCGTTGGCTTTATATGCCGTTATGCGACCGCATGACACGCTGATCAGTGTAACGGGCCGTCCATATGATACTCTAAATTCTGTAATCGGTAAATCGGCAGGGGAGGGTACCGGGTCCTTGGCTGATTTTCTTGTGGAATACAAGCAGGTGGAATTAAAAGAAGACGGCACCATCGATTTAGATACGGTTGAGAAAACCATTTTGCAATGTGCTCACCCCAAGGCCGTGTTTATTCAGCGATCAAGAGGCTATGCTTGGAGAAAAGCACTTTCGGTGGGGGAAATCAGTGCTTTCGCAAAAGCAATTAAAGAAAAATTCCCTGAGATTATTATTATAGTTGATAACTGCTATGGTGAGTTCTGTGAGACACAGGAGCCCACAAACTGCGGCGCAGACCTTATGGCCGGCTCCATGATCAAAAATCCGGGCGGCGGGATCGCACCAACCGGCGGGTACGTCGCGGGCAGAGAGGACCTTGTTATGCTCGTGGAAAACCGGCTGACCTGTCCCGGCCTAGGCAGCGAGATCGGCTCGTACGAAGCCTCCTACCGGAGCTTCTTTCAGGGTTTGTTTATGGCACCTCACGTGGTAGGAGAGGCGTTAAAGGGCAGTATACTCTCCGCCAAGGTATTTGAGATGCTGAGTTACGAGGTCTTTCCTGATTCAAGCACGCTACGTTCCGATATTACGCAGTCCATACGCTTAGGTGACGAACAATTATTGCTTGCTTATACGCGCGGCATACAAAAAGCCGCCCCGATTGATAGCCGCGCAGTCCCAGAACCATGGGATATGCCGGGCTACGACGATCCGATCGTGATGGCGGCGGGTACTTTTGTTCAAGGCGCTTCGATCGAGCTTTCCGCGGATGCGCCGGTGAAGCCGCCCTATATCGTCTATGCGCAGGGCGGGCTGACTTACGCTCACATGAAGCTCGGCCTCATGATGGCGCTTTCTGAGATGAAACTTATCTGAACATGCGGAGCACGCCGATGACCTTGCCCAGCACGTCTACCTCGCGGGAGTATATGGGCTTATAGTTGTCGTTTTCAGGCTGCAGACGAACCTGTCCATCCTCAACAAAAAAGCGTTTGACGGTCGCTTCGTCGTCCAGTAAGGCCACCACGATATCGCCGTTCTGCGCGTAATCCTGCCGCTGTGCGATAATCTTGTCATGGTCGTGTATGCCTGCGTTCATCATGCTGTCGCCTTTAACGTTCAGAATGAAAACATCGTCAGATCCAAGCAGTGAATAAGGCAGTGAGATATACTCTTCGATATTCTCCACAGCGGTAATGGGAATACCCGCAGCAACCCGCCCTAAAATTGGTACTGCCACAAACCGCTCTTCGCTACGGTCGCCCAGCACCATGATGGTACGCGGCTTGGCCGGGTCGCGCGTGATGTAACCCTTTTTCTCCAATTTGGTCAAATGCGCATGCGCGGTAGAAGTGGATTTCAGATCGAGCGCAGAACAGATATCGCGCACGCATGGTGCGTATCCGTTCTGGTGAATATATGTCCGAAGGTATTCGAGCACTTCCTTCTGGCGTCTGGTTAAATCATCCATATGTTTTCACCTCTTCAGCATCATATCAAAACGAAATAGAAGTGTCAATCAAAAAGCAAACGAACGTTCTTATTTTTCGGTTTCAGGGGGCTCCCGAAGGGTTACCGCCTGGGCAGCCATCCTGCGGCGCTCTTCATCCATCGCGGCGTAATGCTTTCGGGTGGTGTTTACATCCTTATGGCCCAATACATCGGCCACAAGATAAATATCACCCGTCTGTTGGTAGAGCATTGTTCCGTATGTGCTGCGCAATTTGTGCGGAGAAATGTGTTTTAAAGGCACGGATACCTGCGCATACTTCTCTACGAGCATCTGTACGGCACGAACGCTTATTCGCTTGTTTTGCAGAGATAGAAACATGGGGGAGTCCTCACTATAATCTGCAGCAGTTTTACGCAGTTCAAGGTATCTTTCCAGCGCCTCTTTTGCTTCGCTGCCGAAGAATAGCAGCGCTTCGTTGCCACCTTTCCGCAATACTTTAAAAGCGTTGTTTTTAAAGTCAAAGTCAGATATATCCAGCGCGCATAGCTCGCTGATTCGGATGCCGGTAGTTAAAAACAGCGTCAGGATTGCGAGATCGCGCACCTTGGTTTTAGAATTGTACGCCTGCTGATGATTTGTTAATCCCGCGCCGCTATCGACTACATGCAGCAATGTATTTGCTTCTTCGTGATCGAGCCGTATTATGGGCTTTTCATGCAGCTTTGGTGAATCAAGTCGCGCAGTAACATTTTGATCGATAGCTTCCTTTTTATAGAAATACTTATAAAATGATCTGACAGTACACAGCTTTCGCGCAAGACCTTTTTCGCCATTTTCTACAGCCGTATCATCATCCTTATAATATAAGCGCAGGTACTCCATGAAAAGCTCAAAATCATTCGTGGTGAGGCTTTCAAGGTCTTTAATAGTCATCTGCATGGGCTGCAGTCCGCGTTCCTTTTCCAAAAACGAAAAAAACAGACGGAGATCATATGCATAGTTGATTCGCGTTAAGAGTGATGTGCGCGGTTCGATCGCACGAAAAAAATCTAGACAGAAAGGCGGCAATGTCTGCAGAACGCCGCGAAGCTTTTCTGTTTTTTGTATATTGAGTTCAGTTTTGCTGCGTTTAGACAAGAGGCCGGGATTCCTTTCGAAAATTTTTTACGTTTATACTCAGGATGATTATAACTTAATTATATCGAAAAAGGCAATATGTATTCGCAAAACATGTATTTTACGCATAGTTCTATATTGGTGTTTAAGGTCTCATAGACTTCCATTGGTACGTTTTGAGCTGTCCCCTGCCTTAGAAGAAGCCTTTGTATGGTCGGTAATTTGTTTGCGTGCGAGTTTGTCGCATAGATTATTGGACTCATCATCCGCATGACCTTTGACTTTTTTCCATGTAACGCGGTGCGATTGAGCCGCCGAAAGCAGTTCATTCCATAAGTCCATGTTTTCCACAGGATTTTTGGATGCGGTACGCCAGCCGTTACGCTGCCAGCGGTCGATCCAGTGTTGTTCAAACGCGTTATGGATATAAGCGCTGTCGGTATGTAAAATGACTTCACAGGGCTCTTTGAGCGCTTCTAAAGCCTTAACCGCTGCCGTAAGCTCCATCCGGTTGTTCGTAGTATCCGGCTCAAACCCGGATACCTCCTTCTGCACGCCTTTATATTGAAGCACAGCCGCCCATCCGCCCGGACCTGGGTTTTTAGAACATGCGCCGTCGGTATAAATTATCACTTGCTTCATTTATTTTCCCAGCGATCCGGATTTTTTTGCGCAGTCTTCCACCGCATTGATTACGGCGCTTCTTAAGCCCTGCTTTTCGAGCGTTTTAACCGCTTCGATTGTGGTTCCGCCTGGAGAGCATACGGCGTCTTTAAGCGCACCCGGATGCAGACCCGTGTCCAGCACCATTTTTGCTGAACCTAAAACTGTTTGTGCAGCCAAGGTGTACGCCTGTGCACGCGGCAGCCCGCAAAGTACGCCGCCGTCTGCCAGTGCCTCTATAAACATAAACACATATGCCGGACCGCTGCCGGAAACCGCGGTAACCGCGTCCATCTGCTTTTCCTGCGCAAAGGATACCTGCCCTAAAGCGCCAAAGAGCTTTTTAGCAAACGCCAGTTCATGCTCACTGAAACTGCTGGGTGTCTCAAGCACGCTCATGCCCTCCCCTACCATCAGCGGAGTATTCGGCATAACACGCAGCACACGCTTGCTGTCACCATATATTTCCTTGATACGACTGGCACCCCATCCCGCTGCAATGGAGATCAGCGGCAGGCTGATGTCGCACATTTTTTTCAGAACATCGGACAGCACGTTCGGCTTAACGGCAATTAGCAGCATATCGCTGGCTTCGCATAGCGCTGCAATTGAAGTGACGCCATGAATACCGTGGCTATCCTGAAGTGCATTCACTTTTTCGCTTTCGATGTCATATACAATTACATGATTTGGCGCAATCACCTTTTTCTCTACAGCGCCTTTGATGATAGCGCCGGCCATATTGCCTGCGCCGATAAATCCGATCCTGATATCGCTCATTTTCAATCCTCCTGCTATTGACGGAAACCTACAAATTGTTTTATAATAACCGATGTCCCCAATTTAGGGGAGTGGCTCAATGGTAGAGCATCGGTCTCCAAAACCGAGGGTTGCGTGTTCGAGTCGCGTCTCCCCTGCCAAAGAACATGTAGCGTTGTTACATGTTTCAGGGATTATCCCCCGAAAGTTTCACCTTTCGGGGACCCCAAGAAGCGTTCGTTTTACGGGCGCTTCTTTTCATACCAGTACTTCGCCCTGCATGCCCAGCACAGATGCATGGGCTTTAACAACAGGTGCAACGTGTTCTGCGATAAAGCGCTCGGTCTGGCTTTCTGCGCATCCCGTAAACTTCTTGGCATCGAGTAGTTTTTCGATTTCGGCAGGCGTCAGACGAAATGCGTCGTCTGATTTAATCAAGTCAAGCAGATTATTGCTCTCCGCCATCATTTTGACCCGATGCGCTGCCTGCATGGAATATTGCCGTATGCGCTCATGCAGATCCTGACGGTCTCCGCCGCGCTTGACCGCTTCCATCAGTATTGTTTCAGTGGCCATGAACGGCAATTCTGCAGCGATACGGCTTTTAATGACGTTTTCATATACGACAAGGCCTGAAACAACATTGAGATACAGGTTTAAAATCGCATCCACCGCGAGGAAGGCCTGAGGCAGCACTATCCGGCGGTTGGCGGAATCGTCGAGTGTTCGTTCAAACCACTGCGTAGAAGCTGTTACAGCCGCATTGATGGGCAATGAGATCACGTAGCGGCAGAGCGCCCCTATCCGTTCACTACGCATCGGATTGCGTTTGTAGGCCATTGCAGACGAGCCGATCTGTTCCGTCTCAAACGGTTCCTCGATTTCCTTTAGATTCTGCAGCAACCGAAGATCGTTGCTGAACTTATATGCGCTCTGGGCGACCAGTGACAGCGCATTTAAAACGATGGTATCAAATTTACGCGGATAAGTCTGCCCGGTCACTGCAAAAGCCGAGTCAAAACCGAGCCTTCTGCATACCGCCTCGTCGAGTTGGCGGACTTTTTCTGCATCGCCGTCGAACAGCGACAGAAAACTTGCGCCAGTACCGGTAGTGCCCTTTACACCTCGCAGCTTATAATTCTGTATGATAAACTGCAGCTGCTCCAGGTCGGTCAACAGATCCTGTATCCACAGCGTAGCGCGTTTGCCGACAGTCGTCAGCTGTGCGGGCTGAAAGTGAGTGAAGCCCATCGTGGGCAAATCCTTATACTTTAAAGCAAACTGTGAAAGCTGGTCGATCACGTTCACAAGCTTGTCCTCAATGACTCGCAGAGCCCCATGCATTGCAATGAGGTCGGCGTTATCGCCCACGTAGCAGCTCGTCGCACCGAGGTGGATGATCGGTTTTGCTGAGGGGCATTGCTCACCATATGCAAAGACATGCGACATGACGTCGTGCCGCACGACCTTTTCACGAGCCGAGGCCACGTCATAATTGATATCATCCGCAAAGCGGACCAACTCGTCAATCTGTTCGTCACTGATGGACACGCCCAGTTCCTTTTCGCACTGAGCCAGCACGATCCAGAGCTTGCGCCAGGTTCTAAACTTGAATTCGTCTGAGAAAATATGCGCCATCTGGCGCGATGCGTACCGTGTGATCAAAGGGTTTTCATAAATATCATTCATATACTTTCTTCCGTATCGTGTTTTAAAAATTGTAATATATATCGGGCGAAATTGCCATAGCAAATTTTCTCGATTAGTTTATCAGGATAAGCGCGCTGTTTCATCGCCTCCGGGATCAATTGAAAATCAGCAGGTGTTTCGAGGCCGTCAACTGTGGAATGAATGCCACAGAAGTCTGAACCTAAGCCGACGGTTTCCTCTCCCCCGCATTCCAGCACATAATCGATATGATCCAAAATATCATTGGCCGTCGCTTTATCGCCTGTCAGAAATTCCGGAAAGAAATTGATACCGATGTAACCATTACGCTCAATGAGTGCTTTAATTTGGTCCTTTTTAAGATTCCGTGGGTTTGGACACCGATCATAAACAGATGAGTGCGATGCGCAGGGCGGACCGGAATATATGTCAAGGGCGTTCCAGAAACCTTCAGCATTGAGATGCGATACATCCAGCGCCAAACTCAACCGATTCATTACGCGTAGCGCATCGCGGCCATGCGGTTTGAGGCCGCCTTCGCTTAAGGCCCCACTCGCAAAGGAGTTTTCAAAGTTCCATGTGAGGCTTGCCATACGTACGCCCCAATCGTAAAACTCCTCGATCCTTTCAATACTGCAGCCGATGCTCTCTCCGCTTTCCACTGACAGTAAAACGCTGATGCCCGATTGTGTGAGATGGCTTTGGCAGGTGCAAAGATGCGCTTCTTCCGGTTTGTTGCGCAGCAGATGAAGCAGCGCGGCAACCTCACTCATGCTGCACGCAAGATGATCAGGCACGTCCGGAGGCGCCCATATGGCGAAATTCTGTAATGCCACCTCGCCGAGCCGCATCTGCTCCAGACCGCCATGATTAAAAACATGATCGCCGTATTCACCCAGCGCGCAGTATGCCAAATAATCCGAATGAGAATCTGCGATGCGCATCTCTGTTCATCCTTTCTATAAGCTGGAAAAATAAAGAAGAGCCGGGTTGTCCGGCTCTTCTTACTTTGCGAATTCGACCGACCGGGTCTCCCGGATCACGTTTACCTTGATCTGTCCGGGATAATCCAAGTCTTTTTCGATCTTTTTTACGATGTCCTTTGCCATCAGATGCATTCCCGCATCGTCCACATCTTCCGGTTTGACCAGAATGCGGACTTCGCGTCCTGCCTGGATAGCATAGCACTTTTCGACTCCCGCAAAAGAGTTTGCGATTTCTTCAAGAGCTTCCAGACGTTTAATGTAGTTTTCGAGAGTTTCACGCCGGGCGCCGGGCCTTGCGGCCGATATGGCGTCGGCGGATTGTACGAGCACCGCTTCCACTGTTTCCGCTTCGATATCGCCATGATGCGCCTGAATGCAGTGCACCACGTCGTTGCTTTCACGGTATTTCTTCGCGAGATCGGCACCAATCTGGATATGCGGTCCTTCCACTTCGTGGTCCACCGCTTTACCGATATCGTGGAGTAACCCTCCGCGCTTGGCGAGCTTGACATTTGCGCCGAGCTCTGCAGCCATCACCGCTGCCAGATGCGCTACCTCAAGCGAGTGCTTGAGAACGTTCTGGCCATAGCTTGTGCGGTATTTCAGTCTGCCAAGCAGCTTGATGATCTCGGGATGCAGGTTGTGAATTCCGGTCTCAAATGCCGCCTGTTCGCCGGCATCATGGATCTCTTTATCCACTTCCTTGCGCGCCTTTTTGACCATCTCTTCGATGCGGGCCGGATGAATTCTGCCGTCAATGATGAGCTTTTCCAAAGCGATCCGCGCTACTTCCCTGCGTATCGGGTCAAAACCGGAAAGGATAACCGCTTCCGGTGTATCGTCGATGATGAGGTCAATGCCGGTTGCCGTTTCAAGCGCGCGTATATTGCGGCCTTCTCTGCCGATAATGCGGCCCTTCATTTCATCGCTCGGCAGTGCGACAACGGATACGGTGTTCTCTGCTACCTGATCCGCTGCGTACTTCTGTATCGCGTTGGCAATGATCTCACGGGACTTCTTGTCCGCTTCTTCCTTGGTCTTGGCTTCGATTTCGCGGACATACACCGCCATATCGCGCCGCGTTTCCTGCTCCACTTTTTCCAGCAGAATTTGTTTCGCTTCGTCAGTAGTCATGCCGGAAACCTTTTCGAGCTGTTCCAACTGCTGCTTCAACGCCTCGTCAATCTCTTCCTTGCGCTTTGTGACTTCCTTCAGGCGTTTATTCATCTGCTCGTCTTTGGCTTCCAGGCCAGCCATTTTCTTATCTACCGTTTCTTCGCGCTGGGCCAGCCTTCTCTCGGTTCTTAAGATTTCATTACGTCTTTCTTTGGTTTCTCTCTCCAGATCGCTCCTCAATGCGTGGATCTCTTCTTTTGCTTCAAGAACTGTTTCTTTCTTGACGGCTTCCGCTTTCTTCTGGGCGTCTGCGATCAAGCGCTTAACAGATTCTTCAGCACGTCCTACCTTTGCTTCGGCGATACTCTTTCTGTAAAAATATCCCCCGCCTAAACCGGCAACTATACCGGCCAGAGGTAGCACGATGTAAAGAACAGTGTCCACTGAGATGCTGCACCTCCTTTATGTAATTTTCAACGCAGACATATTTCATCTGCGGCTGCATTATCAATCATCAACGATGGTTGTTAAGAACTGCTAATGCATGGAGTTTCCAACATAATATCTATAAAAAAAAAGCACAGAAATCCTTATTAGAAACCCCATTTAATTCTATTATCATATTGAAGCTTTGTCAAGTCAAGTTAAGTCTATACCCGCATTTTCTTGGGCATGTTTGCCTTTTTTAAAAGAGATAAACGCCAAAGCGAAGCATACGATTGATATAATCGGATAATAGAAACGCCATATGCCAAGCAGTGGCCAGATCATTGCAACGATGCCACAAAAAATATAGGCCTTAACCTTGGTGCGGCTGAAGGCGGAGCGGCGTACGCTTTCCATGGTTATGATGGATTCTTCCATCTCTTCTCGTGCGCGCTTCTCTGCACTGTGTTCGTCCAGCATCAATCCTTTTTCACCTGCAAAACGAAGCAATTCCTGCCCGTTGACAAGAACCATTGATACGCTTTCTGCGAATTTTTTGGCATCTTTCGAATAGTCAGACAACGAAATCATCACTGACTTATTGCTGTTCTTAACCAGCCGATAGGCGTCTACTGTCTGAGATACGCTGACACTGCTGCTCGGATGGTTATGCAGAACGATCATTTTATCAACTTCATAGTCCGCGCAGAAATAGCCGTTTGACGCAGAAACATTGGTTATTTTAGGAAATATTCGAGTCATCCATGCGATGTATTCCTGCAGATTCATGATTGTAAGAGACTCAAGGAGGCATTTTTTCTGGATTCGCAGCAGGTCTTTTTCGAAAAAATTGTCCGCTTTATTTTTCCTGTATAGATGCATTGCAAGACTTACCGCAGTAGTAATCAGCAATGAAACTGCAGCTGAGACCAATAAAGAATGGCTGAGCTGAAGCATTATAATGAACAATGTGACCACAATTGCGGCTCGCAGCATGATAAAATCGACTGCGCGTGCAACGATTGATCGTCCGCCATACATCTTTTTTCTGTAATACCGTTTTAAACGGGCATCCATGAGACCCACCCCCTTCCCTCTGATTATTCTTTCCAGTTTATCTCTTTATATACATGCATCAACTTGTCATGCTCTGTACTGCGGTGTATAATGTGCGATATGGGAAATGCGGTCTACAACAGCTCTGCCGAGTTTTCGGATATGGATACACTATGCCTTCAGCCCAAGGCCAACTGCGTGGGCTTACTTGGCGGTACATTTAATCCGGTTCATAACGGACATATCAGTATGGCCAGAATCGCACTGGACGAATTTCTGTTGGGAGAAGTCGTGTTCATCCCTGCCGGCAATCCGCCGCACAAAAGAAATGAAGCCATTGTGTCAGCAGAACACCGGATTAATATGCTGGAGTTGGCCATTCGGGACGAGAACCGTTTTTCCGTTGATACGCTTGAAATACATCGTGAAGGGTTAACGTATACGGTTGACACGCTTGAAGCGCTTTGCCGGACGCATCCCAATACGGAATACCATTATATTATTGGTGCTGATACGCTTTATGAATTGCCAAGCTGGAGAAACTTTGAAAGAGTTATTGCCCTTACCCGGTTCATCTGCGTGTTGCGCCCCGGTATAACGGATGAAGGTGCGCATCTGTTTGCGGAATCACTAAACCAAAAGTATGGGCCGCGTATTGTGATCGCGCGTGAGAAAGGGCTGGACATTTCCTCGTCGCTCATCCGCAGGCTGCTTTCGGATCATCGCAGTGTGCACGGATGCATTCCGCAGGTGGTATCGGATTACATCCGTCTTAACCATCTGTATTTGCAAGAGGCTTAAATGGAACTTGATGAAAGATACTTGACTGATTACGTGAAGAAGCAAATCAGCCCGGAACGATACATCCACTCAATGAATACAGCATCCGAAGCGGCAGATATTGCATCTCATTATGGCGAGGACGTAGAAAAAGCACGTATCGCCGGTATTCTGCACGATGTCGGCAAAGGCCATGCAGATCAGGCCTGCACTTATGGTGTACCATTGGATGCTGTGGAAGCTCAGAATCCTGAACTCGCGCATGGCCGAGTGGGAGCGGCAATGGTATGTGCTGACCTTGGGATAGACGATCCCGAAATTTTATCTGCCATCACATGGCACACAACAGGTAAAGCCTGTATGTCGGCACTTGACAAAATCATATATCTCGCGGATATAATAGAGCCAGGAAGGACTTTTTCCGGCGTTGAGAAGATCCGTTCGCTTGTGTATAAGGATCTTGACGCGGCAATGATCTGTGCGCTGGAAGAGATCATGTCTTTCGTTTGCAGCCGAGGATTAACGCTTCATCCCAAAAGTGAGGAAGCGTATCAATACCTGAAAGAACTGGAGGAACAAAAGAAGCTTGGATTATCGTGATGACGTATTAGAGGCGGCAAAGCAGCTGTTTATGAAGAAAGCCGAAGATGTACGCGTGATTAATGTATCGCGGATTACCATCGTGGCAGACTACTTCATCGTAGCCAGCGGGCGTTCGGATGTACATGTCAAATCGCTTTGCGACGAGATCGAAAAGTTTATGATGCAGCATGGAAAAGACCGGCTTCGCATTGAGGGGTATCGCGAAGGAAGATGGATCGTAATCGACTACGGTGATATTCTGGTTCATATTTTCCATAAACGTGAACGTGAATTCTATGATCTTGAACGTCTGTGGGTCGATGGTGATAACTGCAGACAGATCACTGATGAAGATATCGTAACCGCATAAAACATGAAAAAGCAAGGGGATGAACCGTTTTGGCTCATCCCCTGTTTTGATACTTATTTCTGTTTGGGATTCTTGGCATAATCGCTCATGACTTCTTTTAAGATCTCAACAGTCTCCTGAGAATCGGATAACTCCTGTTTTAAACGGTTGATCTCTGCTTCGAGCGCCATGACGCGAACCGAATCCATGTCATCCGATACACGTTTTACCGTCGTTGGTTCGTTATTTTTTTTTTGGCGCACTCCTTTCCCACCAGAAGCACGTTCCGTCATCGGTATCACCTCTTCTTCAAGATATTGATCTTCCAAATACTCATTGTACTTGCCGCGTTTCACATAGTGCGTGTGCAGCAGCTCATGGGAAATGTGGCTGTTGGGATGTTCAAGGAAGTCCTCATACAGCTTCATGACGGACGGATTCTCATGCGACTTGCGCATCACTTTGCTTTCATCCTCCGTATAGATTCCCCTCAGCCGTTTCATACGCACATCCGGGTCCTTAGACCTCGGCTGGCCTCCACCCATGATGCATCCGTTGGGACAGCCCATGATCTCAATGAAGTGATACGGCGACTCCCCTGCTTTGATCTGATCCATGAGTATCTTTGCCCCTGCCAGGCCGCTTGTGACCGCGACTTTTACGACCACTCCGTCAAGAAACTTGTAGTCTGGAACAGGGTTTTCAATCTTGATTTCGGCTGTCTTGATCTGTTCCAGTCCAACGATGGGTGCTACGTGCAGCCCTTCGAATGGCAGTTCCCTGCCGGTAACGAGTTCGTAAACCGTACGCAGCGCGGCCTCCATCACACCGCCCGTAACGCCGAAAATATCGGCAGCGCCAGTGGACAAACCAAGGGGATTGTCAAATTCACTGTCAGGCAGATGTTCAAAGTCGATACCCGCTTCGCGAATCATCTGGCCAAGCTCTCGCGTGGTCAGCACGGCGTCCACGTTGGGTACGCCATTGTTCTGCATCTCATGCCGCCCAATTTCGAACTTCTTTGCCGTGCAGGGCATGATTGAGACGACGAACATATCCTTGGGGTCCACTTTGATTTCTTCCGCGTAGAACGACTTGGCCAACGCTCCCAGCATCGTATGCGGTGATTTGCAGCTGGACAGATGGCTGAGCAGATCGGGATAATTATGCTCCATGTATTTGATCCACCCCGGGCTGCATGAGGTAATCATCGGAAGCGTTGCCCCACTGCCGGTGAGCGCATTCTTGACGCGCGTCAGGAATTCGGTACCCTCCTCCATGATCGTCAGGTCCGCCGTGAAGTCGGTATCGAACACATCGTCGAAGCCGAGTGTACGCAGTGCCGTTGCCAGCCTGCCTGTTACTCTGGAGCCGGGTTCCATACCGAATTCTTCGCCGATAGCGACGCGGATCGCCGGAGCCACCTGGACAACGACGCGCTTGGACTTGTCGCTGATCGCTTTCCACACCTTATCGATGTGGCTGGTGTACCGGAGCGCACCGACCGGACATACCACCGTACACTGGCCGCAGAACACACAGTTGACTGTGCCGAGAGGCAGTTCCATCGAAGGACCGATAACCGTTTTGAAGCCGCGGTTCTGCGCGTTCAATATGCCGGTGCCCTGGATCTGATTACACACCGTGACGCAGCGGCGGCACAGTATGCATTTGCTCATGTTGCGCGTGATGGATACCGATACGTCCAGTCCGCGGTCGCTGTGTTCCCCGTCAAAACGGGTTTCCATTACGCCCAGCGTTTTACCCAGTTCCTGCAGTTCGCAGGTCTGGTTGCGTACGCAGGAGAGGCAATCCTTGTCGTGGTCGGAGAGTATCAGCTCATAGAGTACCCGGCGGGCGTCACGCACCTTCTGGGTGTTGGTGCGCACCACCATGCCCTCGCTCACCTTAGCGAGGCACGACGCCTGCAGCGTTTTGGCGCCTTCCACCTCCACCACGCAGATGCGGCAGGAACCGAACTGGTGCACTCCGCTCAAGTAGCACAGGTTGGGGATATGGATGCCGACGGACTTGGCAGCCTCCATGATGGTGGTATCCTCTGGCACTGTGACTTTAATGCCGTTAATCGTCAGATTGACCATTGTGAACTACCTCCTTTCGCAATGCAGGCAGCGCATGGCTTCTGCCATCGCGTTAAGCTTATGGTATCCCATGACCACTTCATCGAAGTTGTCTTTGCGGCTTTCCGGATCGAGCTTCTCCAGCGCGAAGCGTTTGTGCGCCACAATTTCATCTTCATCGGATATGGCGGGTATATCGATCGGTTCACCCTTGTTCAGCTTGCCTTTTCCGCCCAGGTACTTGTCGATCGAAACGGCTGCTTTCTTGCCATCCGCAATGGCCTGAATAACCGTATCCGGTCCGCGTGTGACGTCGCCGCCGGCGAATACGCCTTCCATCGTGGTCATTTGCGTGTCGTCCTGAAGCAGGAACGTTCCCCACGGCGTCAAGCCGATCTCATCCTTGCTGATGAACGGGAAGTCCGCGTACTGACTGACGGCCGGTATAACCATGTCGAAATCCAACAGATAATTTGAACCCTCAACCAACACTGATTTGCGACGGCCGGAGTTGTCGAACTCGCCCAGTTCCATCTTTACGCACTCCACCTTGGCGACATGGCCGTCTGAGCCGGCGATGAAACGCACCGGAGCGACGAGCGGAATGACCTCGATGCCTTCCTCAATGGCTTCTTCGATCTCTCCTTCCAGCGCAGGCATGCTCTCTACTGTGCGGCGATAGAGGATCGTGACCTTCTTGGCTCCCAATCTCAGCGCAGTACGGGCCGAGTCGATGGCCGTATTGCCGCCACCGATGACCGCTACGTTCTCGCCCATTTCAATGGACTTGTGCGTATTGGCCTTCTTGAGGAAGCGGATGCCATGCATCACGCCTGGCAGGCTCTCGCCGGGTATATTGACCTTCTGCGGCAATTGTGTGCCGGTGGCGATATAGATACAATCATATTTGGCTTTCAGATCCTTGAACGAAATGTCTTTGCCAACCTCGGTGTTGAGATGGACCTTGACGCCCGTCTGTTCGATCAGTCTGACTTCGTGCGCCAGCACGTCTTTGGGCAACCGGTACTCAGGAATGCCGTAAGACAGTACACCGCCCGGCGTGTCATGTGATTCGAACACGTCCACGTCATAGCCGATGCGCGCAAGATAGTAACCGCAAGTCAGGCCCGATGCGCCCGCACCGATGATCGCAACGCTCTTGCCATTCTTCGGGAATACGATGTCATGCTTATAGCCTTTTTCATTTTGCATGGCATAGTCCGAAACGAAACGTTTCAGATCGCATATCGCAAGCGCTTCGTCCACGCTGCGGCGACGGCACTTCTTTTCGCAGGGCCGCGTGCAGATGCGTCCGCAAACCGCCGGGAACGGATTCTCCTGACGGATCAGATTATACGCGTCAGTGAATCGGCCGGAGGCGACGAGCGACATATAACCCGGCACATTGACGTTGGCCGGACAGGTGTTTTCGCACGGCGATATGAACAGGTTGGAACAAACGCCTGCACGACAGTATTTGTTGCGGATATGCTCATCATATTCCTCGCGGAAGTACTGGATTGTGGAGAGAACCGGATTTGGTGCGGTCTGCCCAAGGCCGCACATTGCGGTCTCCTTGATCGTCTCGCCCAGTTCAATCAGGAGTTCCACGTCGCCTTCCTCGCCCTCGCCGCGCGTGATGCGCTCGAGTATTTCCAGCATGCGCGTGGTGCCGATGCGGCAGGCCACGCATTTGCCGCACGATTCGTCCTTTATGAAATCCATGAAGAACCGGGCGGTATCGACCATACAGGTATCCTCGTTCATCACGATAAGGCCGCCGGAGCCCATGATCGCGCCAACGCGTTTTAAGGTTTCGTAATCCGTAGAGACGTTCAGGTTCTCGGTCGTTACGCACCCTCCGGACGGGCCGCCTATTTGCGCTGACTTAAAGCGCTTCTTATCGCCTGTGCCTCCGCCGATTTCGAAGATGATGTCGCCTAGCGGCATGCCAATCGGGACCTCGACGATACCCGTGTTGACAACGTCGCCAGCCAACGCGAACACCTTGGTGCCCTTACTGTCCTTAGTGCCAAACTGCGAATACCGCTCCGGACCGCGCTCGATGATTACCGGTACGCTTGCGAACGTTTCCACGTTGTTGATGATGGTGGGCTTGCCGAACAGGCCCTTCTGGAAAGGGAACGGCGGTTTTTGTTTGGGCTCGCCGCGCTGGCCTTCAATGGATGCCAGCAGCGCGGTTTCTTCGCCGCACACAAAAGCGCCCGCGCCGATGCGGATCTCAATATCAAAGTTGAAGCCGCTGCCGAATATGTTCTCTCCCAGCAGGCCGACTTCCCTTGCTTCCTCCAGAGCCGCGGTCATGCGCTCCACTGCGATCGGGTATTCCGCACGTACGTAGATATAGCCCTGCGTCGCTCCGATGGCATATCCGCCGATCATCATGCCTTCGATCACAGTGTTGGGGTCGCCTTCGATGATACTTCTGTCCATGAACGCGCCGGGGTCGCCTTCGTCGGCGTTGCAGACGATATACTTCTGGTCTCCTGGCTGCTTCATCGCAGCGTCCCATTTCACACCCGTCGGGAAGCCTGCGCCGCCGCGCCCTTTGAGACCGGACTGTTTGACTTCCGCAACCACCTGCTCAGGCTTCATCTCGCAGAGCGCTTTATACGCTGCGAAATAGCCTTCGTTGGCGATGTATGCGCGAATATCACTGTATTCGATAGCCCCGCAGTTTCGCAGCGCAATCTTGACCTGATGCTTGAAAAAGTTGATATCCTCAATATTAGGAACGTGCTTATGAAGAGAATGATCCAGAAAGGTATAGTTCTCAATGATCTTTCCGTTTTTCAGATGGGCACGTACGATCTCCTGAACCTTAACCGGGGTCAGCTCGGTATAGAATATTTTGTCCGGCATGATGAGCATCACAGGGCCGACTGCGCATGTGCCCATGCAGCCCGTCTCATACACCTTGACCTTATCTTTCATGCCGATCTTTTCGACTTCGCTGATCACCGTATCGCGGATCAACGCGCAATTTGATGACACACAGCCTGCGCCAGCACATACGTAAATGCGATACTGGTACTTTGTCTGCTCTTCATTATACTGCTTCTTGATCTCATGCAATTGTTCTACAGTTTTAATCAATTTCGCTTTCATTTGGCTCACCCCCTATTCGTCGTACTTTGAAAGTATCGAGTCGATCTTGTTGACGTTTACCTGCTTGTAGACGACGTCATCGATCATCATCGCCGGAGCCAGTCCACACGCGCCGATGCACCGAGCCACTTCAAACGTAAACTTCCCGTCCTCCGTGGTGTCGCCGATGCTCACGCCCAGCTTTTCTTGTAAGGCCTCTACGATCTTCTTGCCGCCGCGCACATAACAGGCCGTACCAAGGCATACCCGGACGGTATGTTTGCCGCGGGGTTTCGTGGAGAAGAACGAGTAGAACGATACCACGCCCGAGACCTCCGACAGCGTCTTGCCCATGCCGTCGGCGATGAAACGCTGCAGGTCAAGCGGCAGATATCCGTATATCTCCTGCGCAAGATGCAGCACCTTGATCAGGCTTCCTTCTTTCCCCTTATAAAGATCAATGATGCTGGCAATTTCGCCATACTTGCTGTTTTCACACTCTTTACAACGTGCCGGGTTCTTTTCGGGAACAGACATGATGCGTTTACCTCCATACTTTTTTGGTGAGCACGATGGTATATGATCCCACATGATTATCATAACAGGCAGTTGTGATAGAAGAATGATCGTATTTCTTAAAAAACAGGCAACTGATATTTTATTATCAATGTTTTTAAAGCTTTTTGATGGTAGATTTCACAATTTCATCACATAATACTGCCATCCATCACAAATTAATACTAAACGCTTGCAAAACGCCTTCTTTTTTTATAAAATATATTCACCTGCTAAAGTTTTCACAACACGAACCAATGATGATATATAACCGCGGAGACATGCAATGGAGGATGTTCGCCTGCTGATTGCCGATTCAAAAGCGGAAATCAGGTCAGTCATTAAAACCTATGCAGCATTGGAGAACTTCGAAATCGATGAGGCGGCAGATGGTATAACCGCACTCAAGCTATTAAGGCGGGAAGAATACCACGTAGTCATCATGGATACCGCACTGCCGGAACTGGACGCATGGCATGTATGTAAACAGATTCGCAAGACTGCCTCCACCCCCATCATCATGATGTCTGACCGGAACAATGAAGACGAAAAGCTTTCTTTCTTTGAAAATGGCGTGGATGATTTTATCGGGAAGCCCTTTTCAGGAAAAGAACTGATGGCTCGAGTACGTGTGATGCTTCGTCACAGCGCAATGCAGGCTAATCTGGCTCCGCGCAGGATCATTTATAGCGGGCTATGTATCGACAGTATTTCGCGGATTGTCTATATTGATGGTGAGAACGTAACCCTCACTCCCAAAGAATACAGCTTGCTGTGTTATCTGGCAAAAAATCCGGACAAGGCGCTGTCCCGGGAAGTGATATTAAACGAAGTATGGGGACAGGATTTTTTCGGTACAGACCGCACGGTTGATACTCATATCAAAACCCTGCGGGAAAACATAAAGCCGTATCACCGGTTTATTGAAACAGTTTGGGGATACGGCTATATCTTCAAAACCCTTTAAACTGTAAATGCTTGCGCCTGAAGCGCTTTTTTAGTTTTCCGTACTATGTGATTACTTCACTGTGACATTGTATACGATGGTCTCCACTGCGGAGTTTTCTTCAAAGCTGCGCTCATATACAAATGTGATCTTTGCTGTCCCGGCTGCAAGCGCTTTGAACGTATAGTCGTGGACGCCGCCCGCACCCACAATGCTCCCATCCTTGCTTTCGCTTGTGTACTCGTCGTCTGTAAGTTTGAGGATGCTGTCATCGTTGATACTGACTGTCCATGCATAGCCCGTTGTCGGGTTTTCGTCCAGCTGGATCGTAAATGTATCATCTTTGCTGACCGTGATATTTGTATCCTCTTTCCCGTAGACCTTACTGTTTGCCGCTGCAGAACAGCCGGTAAACACCGTGACGAGCACGAGCATAAGCGTGATAATGGACACCAAATACCTTTTCATTGAATATCACATCCCTTCAGTTCCTAAGACGAACAGTAAAGAGAATTGTTCCTTGCCAGTTTAATGATTCAGATACTCAAAAGTCCTTTTCATCAGCCTTGATATCTCTTCCTTATCCCGGGTGTACGGAGAAGAACTGACTTCGCGATTGTGATGGTCGAAATATTTCCCGGTTATTTCGCTGAGTTCTGGCGCTGAGGCAAGCCAGACGTAGGTTTCAGCCATTTTTTCCGGCGGAATTGATTTTTTGCTTTTAACGGAATACGCAAGCTTTGCAGCCTTGGATAGGTCTGGGTATCGGTCAAGATCGATCTTTACATTAGTTACACGGACGCAGTTTGCTGTGACATACGTATCTTTCAGGCTTTCAGCCAGCCAGTAGGTGTACATGACCTGCGCCAGCTTGGATTGATAATATGCCTTGGATACACTGAATGGGCTGTTTTCAAATTCCGGGTCACTTATATTCACCTTCAATAGCGGATGCATGACAAGACCCTGCGATGCCACGGTAATAATCCTCCCATTCGCGCTTCTTTTCAGGTGTTCAAGCAGCTCATTTACCAGCAGAACCGCGCCTAAATGATTCGTAGCCCATACGCTTTCGATACCCTCTTCAGTTTTAACCGCTGATTTTTGGGATATATCAAACGCGGCCGCATTGCTGATAATCACATCAAGTGTATCATATTTAGCCTTGTAGTCCTGCACTGCCTGCCGGATGGAGGACTGCAAAGACATATCGATCAGAAGCAGTTCCGCCTCGTTGCTGCCGCTCTGCGCTTTGATTTCCTCCAACGCCTGTTTCCCTCGCTGTTCATTTCGGCAGGCCATTACAACATGATATCCTTTTTGCAGCATCTGTACGCAAGCTGCTTTGCCAATTCCGGCGTTTGCACCTGTTATCAGGCATACCTTTCTGTTCATAATAAGCCTCCTCGAATTTATTTTACGCCAAGTCCTTGTTTCATCATTGAAATATAGCTGTCCAGGTTTTCATAAGCATCAATGTCATCCGGGAATATATCGAAAAAATGTGCGAACATATATCCGATTACTGATGTCAAAAAATCTTTTGAATAGTTTTTAGAAAGATTTCCGCTACCCATAGCAGCTTCAACCATACTTCCAATTATATCTGAGCTCGCAAATGCAGTTTGTATGTGGGCTCTGATGGCGGCGTTTTTTTCTTTAGCAACCATTTGCGAAAACCGATGATATTGGGGATGTAGTGCAGCAAACTGTATCCCAACCTTGGCCTGAAGCCGGAACTGCTCAAATATATCCAAAATTGTTATGTTTACACTCTGCATTTCATCGGCAATAAATTCCCATTTCAAACGCGAGGATTCCTTCACCAGACAAAAATACAACGCCTCTTTGTCCTGAAAGTGATAATAAAAAACACCTTTGCTTACCCCGGCATTTTTCAAAATGCGGTTCATTGATGCTTCATCAAAGTTTTTTTTCGAGAATTCTTCCAGCGCCGCAGAGAGCAGCGCCTGTTCATTTTTTAATGTTTTCTTAGCCACTGCAAATTCCTTCTCATTATTAGACCATCCGGTCTAATAATAATTATACCCCCATACTTTATTCTGTCAATCGGTAAAAACAAAAAAGCTCCGGCGAACCGGAGCCTCAATGTGATTTTGCTTACAGCAGTATACAGATCAGTCCGCCGCTGCCCTCATTGATGATGCGCTGCAAAGTCTCCTGAATCTTCATGCGCGCATCCTCCGGCATATGCGAGAGCTTGCCTGAAAGGCCTTCCTTGACCAGTTCGTGCAGCGATTTACCAAATATGTCGGTGTTCCAGATCTTCGCTGGATCGTTTTCGAATTCCGACATCAGGTAATTAACGAGATCCTCGCTCTGTTTTTCACTTCCCACGATGGGCGACACCTCGGTCTGGATATCTACGCGGATGAGGTGAAGCGACGGTGCACTGGCCTTCAGGCGCACACCGAACCGTCCGCCTTGGCGTACCATCTCCGGCTCCTCCAGCGACATTTCATCCATCATGGGAGGCACAAGGCCATAGCCGGTTTTCTTTGCGCTATCCAGCGCACCCGCCAGACGGTCATACTCCTTCTTGGCACCGACTAAGCCCTTCACGATAGACACGAGATGGTAGTCATCCTCTATCGGATACCCGCACTCGTCACCGAGTATTTTATAGAACAACTCCTCCGGGAAATCGACCCGGATATAGATCGCACCTTCACCGAGCTGAATGTTGACGTCCCCCACTTCCCGCACGTCTTCCAGCGTCTTCAGTGTATCGACAAGGCCATGGTAATCCCGCACCTTTTCGATATGGCCCATGCTCCCGGTGACACCCTTCAATACTTCATCCATCAGCCAATGATCAGGCGAAAGCGCCCGCGCCCAACCCGGCATATCGAGATTGATCTCGCGGATCGGGAACTCGTAGAGCAGATTTTCCAGCATTGCGTTGATATCCGTTTCCGACAGCCGCATAATGTCCATCAGTACGACGGGTACGCCGTATTTATCTTCCATCGTCTTGCGCAGCCGAATGGTGTCCTCGCTCTGCGGATTGGCCGAATTCAGGATGATGATAAACGGCTTGCCAAGTTCACTGAGCTCTCGGACGACGCGCTCCTCCGCCTGTATGTAATTGGAGCGCGGAATCTCCGTAATACTGCCGTCTGTCGTCATGACAATGCCGATCGTGCTGTGGTCGGTGATGACTTTTCTCGTACCCGTCTCGGCCGCTTCCTCAAACGGTATGTCATGATCAAACCAGGGGGTTGTTACCATTCTGGGCATGTTGTTTTCCAGATGGCCCATGGCGCCGTCGACCATATAGCCGACTGAGTCCACCATACGAACCTTCATCTCCGCTTCATCGTTGATGCGAATCTTCACGGCTTCGTTGGGAACAAACTTGGGCTGTGTGGTCATAATCGTTTTGCCCGCACTGCTCTGCGGGAGTTCGTCGACGACGCGCTCTTTTTCATGCGTATCATCGAGATTCGGGAGCACCAGCATATCCATAAAACGTTTGATGAATGTCGACTTACCGGTACGAACCGGCCCGACGACGCCGATGTATATGTCTCCTCCCGTTCTTTCGGAAATATCCTTGTACAGATTAAAACTTTGCATGGCGCACCCTCCACATGTTCGTTTAGCACTACATATATATGAACCCATTTCGGCGCTCATGCCACATTTTATATGCCTGTTGCATATTATAAAGGGCGGCAAATGCCGCCCCTCTTTGAATGCATTGAATGCATCGTTTGCTGCTATATAGTGATTTGGTAAACTTACGACAATCTGATTTTAAAATCTTCGTATCCGAATTCTTTCACCAGCTTCACATTCCCGGTTTTATCCGCTATCGCTATGGAGGGAAGCTTCATGCCATTGAAGGTGTTATTCTTGACCATAGTATATATCGCCATGTCACAGAAAATCAGCTTGTCACCGATACTGAGAGGCTCATCAAACGAATAATCCCCAATGATGTCACCCGCAAGGCAGGTTGGCCCGCCGAGACGGTATGTATACAGCTTTACACCTGGCATATCCGAATCGACGATGTTGGGCCTGTAAGGCATCTCCAGCACGTCAGGCATATGGCAGGCTGCCGACGCATCCAGAATAGCGATCCGCATGCCGTTTTCCACGATATCCAGTACGGTACTGACCATAAATCCAGTGTTCAATGCCACCGCTTCACCCGGTTCAAGGTAAACCTCGACATTGTACTTGTTTTTAAAAGCAATAATCGCATTGACCAACGTATCTATATCGTAATCTGGCCGAGTAATATGATGTCCGCCGCCAAAATTGACCCACTTCATTTTCGGAATATACTTACCGAACTTTTCTTCGACAGCCGCCAGCGTGGTTACAAATGCATCGCTGTTCTGCTCACACAGCGTGTGGAAGTGCAGGCCGCTGATGCCATCCAGCAGGTCCTCCCGAAACTGCCCGATCGTAACGCCCAGCCGCGAACCTCTGCCACACGGGTCATATATGTCATGCTGCTGCGTGGAGCATTCGGGATTGACCCTGATTCCGAACTCTATACCGGAACCTAGCGCCTTCTCCCGATATTTTCCCCATTGTGAAAAGGAGTTGAAAACGATATGGTCGCAAATCGACAGCAGCTCGTCAAACTCCTCTTCATTATAGGCCGCGGAAAAGACATGGGTCTCCCCGCCCATCTCCTCACGGCCCAGCCGAGCTTCATACAACCCGCTCGCGGCAGTTCCGTTCAGGTACTGACCGATCAGCGGATACAGCGCAAACATTGAGAATGCCTTTTGCGCCAAAAGGATCTTGCACCCTGCCCTGTCCGCGACATTTTTTAAAATTTCAAGATTTCGAATCAGCAGCCGCTCGTCGACAATATAGTAAGGCGCTTTTATGGCATGGATATCAAAATCCATCTCAGTCCACCAAAACGGGGTTGAAGTCCTCTATCCATGGCAAGCCCCACTTGTTCAGCGCATCCATGAACGGATCGGGATCAAACTCTTCGGTGTTATAGACGCCAGGCTTGTTCCATGTGCCATTCATCATCAGCATGGCGCCGATCATCGCAGGCACGCCCGTCGTATATGATATCGCCTGACTTTCCACCTCACGGTAGCAGGCCTCATGGTCGCAGACATTGTACACGTAATACGTATGTTCCTTGCCGTCCTTGATACCCCGGTAGATGCACCCGATATTGGTCTTGCCCTTGGTACGCGGTCCAAGTGATGCAGGGTCGGGCAGTACCGCCTTCAAAAACTGCAGCGGGACGATCTTCTGCCCGTTGAAATCAATCGGCTCAATTGACGTCATACCTACATTCTCCAGACATTTCAGGTGAGTCAGATAGCTTTGCCCGAAAGTCATGAAGAATCGGATACGTTTAATGCCTTTCAGGTTAAGCGCAAGGCTTTCCAACTCCTCGTGATGCAGCAGGTACATATCCTTTTCACCAATCTGAGGGAAGCTATAAACCCTTTTGATCTCCATGGGTTCCGTCTCTACCCACTGCCCGTTCTCCCAATAGCTGCCCTTTGCGGTGACCTCACGGATATTGATCTCCGGGTTGAAGTTGGTCGCAAACGGGTAGCCATGGTCTCCCGCGTTGGCATCGAGAATATCAAGGTAATGAATCTCGTCAAAATAGTGCTTCTGTGCATAGGCGGAAAACACACCTGTTACGCCGGGGTCGAAGCCGCTGCCCAGAAGTGCGCAGATGCCTGCTTCTTTAAATTTCTCCCGGTAGGCCCATTGCCATTTGTATTCGAACTTGGCCGTATCCAACGGTTCATAATTCGCGGTATCCATGTAATTTGTTTTGGTGGCAAGACAGGCGTCCATGATCGTCAAATCCTGATATGGCAGCGCAAGGTTCATCACGATATCAGGCTTAAAGCTGTTGATCAGCGCAATCAAATCGTCAACATTATCCGCGTCCACCTGAGCTGTATGAATCTTGGTTTTGCCGCCCTCCAGCTTGGCCTTCAGCGCATCGCATTTCGACTTCGTCCGGCTCGCGATCATGATTTCTTCGAAAACATCGCTATTTTGGCAGCATTTATGAATCGTGACGCTGGCCACACCGCCGCACCCGATAATCAAAGCTTTCCCCAATTTATTTTCCTCCTTTGAGCGTCAATAGTACTTCCCTTAATATTTTGCAGGCAACCGCAGTCGAAACCCCACTCGGATCATATACTGGGGACAGCTCGTTAATGTCGCAGCCTACAATGTTTAGTTTGTCCAGTTGCATCACAGCATTCAAAAGTTCTGCAAAAGATACACCACCTGCCTCAGGCGTGCCCGTACCCGGAAAAATACTTGGATCGAGAATATCCAGGTCCAGCGAAAAATAGACAGGTATACCGCCCAGCCGATTGATTATCTGATCAAAACCGGCCAGATCATAACGGTGCATTACAGTATGAGCCCTTGAAAATTCGAACTCATGCTTTTCGCCGCTCCGAATGCCAAACTGATAAATTCTACCGTCGCCGATCTTCTCCCATATCCTGCGCATTACCGTAGAGTGCGAAAGCTTTTCGCCCAGATACTCATCCCGCAAATCGGTATGCGCATCAAGATGGATGATACTCAGATCAGGGTACTTCTCCAGAACCGCCGAAACAGCGGCCAGCGAAACCAGATGTTCCCCACCAAGCATGACAGGTATCTTATTCGCGCTAAGAATTTCAGTCGCGCATGCATGTATGATCTCCAGCACTTTTCCAGTGTTGCCAAACGGAAGCTCGAGATCACCTGTATCACAAACCCGGATATCGTTCAAATCCCTGTCCTGATACGGCGAATAGGTTTCGATACCAAAGGAGTCGCTGCGAATTGCGGAGGGGCCAAACCTTGTGCCGGGCCGGAATGAGGTCGTACCATCAAATGGAGCGCCAAAGAGCACGATGTCTGCGTCCTCAAATTCGCTGTCGCAGCCGATGAAGGTCTGGACATTTCTATTCATCGTTCTCGCACTCCTTTAAAAGCTTCTCTACATAGTTGGGAAGATAAAACGCGCCGCGATGCAAATTCGTGTTATAGTAATTTGTATTTAAGCCAAAAGCGTTCCATCTGGCGGCGTTCAAATCTTTCAGCGGATGAACTTTCTTCGAAGCAAACCCGAAGAGCCAGTGGCCCGAGGGATACGTAGGGATATGGGCCTGATACACCCGGCTGACCGGAAAAGACTTTACGATCCGCGCATGGGCACGCTTCATGGCTTCCGCGTCGTTATCGTAGAAGGGACTTTCGTGCTGGTTAACCATAATACCGTCTTCCTGCAATGCCTTATAGCAGTTCCCATAGAATTCCTTGGTAAACAGGCCTTCCCCGGGACCGAAAGGATCGGTAGAGTCCACAATGATGATATCGTACTGGTTCTCACACCGACGGATGAACTTCATACCATCCTGATAATATATACTGACCCGAGGGTCATCGAAGCAGCAAGCCGTTTTTGGCAGATACTCTTTGCAGACGTCCACCACCATTTTGTCAATCTCGACCAGATCGATCTTTTGGATTGAATCGTACTTTGCCAGCTCGCGGACAACGCCTCCGTCTCCGGCCCCAATCACAAGTATATTCCGGGCATCGGGATGCACAGCCATGGGGACATGGGTGATCATCTCGTGATAGATGAACTCGTCCTTTTCGGTCAGCATCATAAAACCATCCAGCGTCAGAAACCTGCCGAACTCTTCGGACTCGAAGACGTCGATACGCTGGAAATCGCTCTGACCGCTGAAGACCTGCCTGTCAACCTTAATCGAAAACCGCACCTTATCCGTGTGGTTTTCGCTGTACCAAAGCTCCATCAGTTTCCTCCTTTCAGTACGTTCAGCCGGTTGATCTCCATATCCTCCGGCCCTGTCAGTGAGCAGCCCTTTTCTTTGCAGTAGAAGATATAGTCCGCTATGTCCTGCGTGATCTTTTCACCAGGCGCCAGAATGGGAATACCCGGCGGATAGCACATCACAAATTCGCAGCACACCTCCCCTATGGCCTTGCGAATTTCCACGCTTTCCTTATCCGCATAGAATGCCTGTTGCGGCGGCAGCACCACCTGCGGTGGGATGTACTCGTGCTTCATCAGCGAAGCTTTGTCCCGTTTGTATATGCGCCTGATCTCGGCGAGTGCGCCGATGAGTCGTTCCACGTTCTTGTAGCTGTCGCCCACTGAGACATACGCCAGAATATTGGCCAGATCACCAAACTCGATCTGGATATCGTACTCGTCCCGCAGCAGGTCATAGACCTCAATGCCCGCCAGCCCCACATCCAGCGTATTGACCGAAAGCTTGGTGATGTCAAAATCGTAAATGCTGTCCCCATTGATCAGTTCCTTGCCATACGCATCGTAATCGCTGATCTGGTTAATCTCTTCCCTTGCATATTCCGTAAGCTCGATTACCCTGTTAAATATATCTTTGCCATGCAGGGCCAGATTCCTCCTTGAAATATCCAGACTGGACAGTAGCAGGTACGAGGCGCTTGTCGTCTGGGTCAGGTTGATGATCTGCCTCACATAGTTGGCGTTGACTTCATCTCCGCACAGCAAAAACGAGCTTTGTGTGAGCGAACCGCCGGATTTATGCATGCTGACTGATGCCATATCCGCGCCTGCCGCCATGGCCGATACCGGAAGGTGTTCTCCAAAGTAGAAGTGCGTCCCGTGGGCCTCATCCACCAGCACGAGCATGCCCTGTTCATGAGCAAGGCGGGTAATCTCCCGGATATCCGAACAGATGCCGTAGTACGTAGGATTGTTGATAAATACCGCTTTGGCGTCTTTGTTCTCCTCAATCGCAGCTTTCACATCGGCAACACTCATGCCCAGCGAGATTCCCAACCGGTCGTTCGTCTGAGGATTAATATAGACTGGTATCGCACCACAAAGGATCAGTGCATTGATCACGCTGCGGTGTACGTTGCGCGGCAGGATGATTTTGTCGTCCTTTTTAACCGCGGAGAGGATCATGGCCTGCACGGCGGAGGTGGTCCCACCTACCATGAAGAAAGCATGAGCAGCGCCGAAAGCGTCGGCGGCAATCTCCTCGGCTTCCTTGATGACGCTGACCGGGTGGCAGAGGTTATCCAGCGGCTTCATGGAGTTTACGTCTACCGTGAGGCACTTCTCTCCCAGAAAATCAACAAGCTGGAAGTTGCCTTTCCCGCGCTTATGTCCCGGTACGTCAAACGGAACAATCCGCATCTTCTTAAATTCATTCAGCGCTTCAAATATCGGAGCCCTGTTCTGATCTTTCAATTACTCTTTCCCTTCAATAAACATTCATACCGCTGAAGATTTCGATCATCTCCCGCCTTAAGTTGTCGGTGATGCTTAGCCTCGTCCGCGGGGCCAGTTCGTATACATCTGCATTAAACAGGTAGTTCTGCAGGTCCACATCTTTGATCAGCATCTTGGTATGAAAGATGTTCGACTGATACATGTTCACATCAATCGCGTCATATTTCTGCAGCGTCTGCGGATCGATATAATCCTGTATGGATGTGATCCTATGGTCAATAAACAGCTTCCTGCCATTCAGGTCACGCGTGAACCCTCTCACTTTATAGTCGAGGGTGATGATATCCGAATCAAAGCTGCCCAGCAGAAAATCCAGCGTAGAAAGCGGAGTAATCTCTCCGCAGGTGGCCACGTCGATATCCACCCGGAACGTGGCGATGGATGTTTCGGGATGATACTCCGGATAGGTGTGCACCGTAACATGGCTCTTATCTAAATGCGCAACCACGGTTTCACCGCTACGGTTAAGCACCATGCTCTCGTCCGCAATCAAAAAGGTTACGCTTGCCCCCTGCGGCTCGTAGTCCTGCTTGGATACGTTGAGCGCTGTTGCGCCGATCATTTCAGTCAGCGTCGATAATATATTGGTAAGACGGTCGGAGTTATACTGTTCGTCGATATAAGCAATATAATCCTTTTGCTCGCGTTCGGTTTTGGCGTAGCAAACGTCATAAATATTGAAGCTCAGAGACTTTGTCAGGTTGTTAAATCCATACAGCTGCATTTTGTTCTCCATAATAACCTCGCCCAAATAAAAAGATACATTGCGTATACCGCGATGCATCTTGAATTGGTCAGTTTTGTGCATTATTTATTACAGATAAACTGCTTTTATTTATTCACTTCGTTCAGAGTCTATTATAGCAAGAACTACTTTTACTACTCTTATTGACCGTTTCACAAGCTGTGCATCCAGGTACACATTTCGGTTATGAAGTAACCAACTTATAAAATTTGCGCTTTTAACGCAATCAATAATGTGGCTTTCGCCACGTTCGGCAGTTGACCCGGCTGTCCGTATGGCCTTGGCTCTTTACAGAGCGGTCAAGTAGTTCCTGTTCTCCACAAGAAACTTTTATATGTATAACACAGTACAGCTGTTTTGTCAAATAACCTTGCTTTAGTTTTTGCTAACAGAGCGTAAATAATAAAAAATGTCGGTCCTTGATAAATATTGGATAAGTCAGGACGATGCTAGTAACTCTCCCACTGTGACAAATTGATAACCCTCTTCCAGCAAGGAATGTATAATGATGGGTACTGCATCGCGTTCGTCTTCATTGTACATGATATGCAACAGAATAATAGATCCGGGCTGCACCTGCCGAATCACCGCATCCGCAATATCTTCCGGTTTTTCATCGCCTGAAACTTCAACGTTCCACGTGATTGTCGTCATATCACGCTTCGCCAAAGCCATCGGCAGGAGCAACAACTTCTTGCAATTCGGGGGCCGAAAATATATCATTCCCTCATACCCAGCATCCCTAATCAGCGCATTTGTGCGATCTATCTCATTTGAAATCCATTCTGAATTTTTAAACACCATCCGCTGATGTGAATACGAATGGTTCCCGATTTGGTGTCCGGCCGCAACGATGGTCTTTGCGGTCTCCAGGTTTTTCTCTATCGATTCGCCTGTTAAAAAGAAGGTGCACTTCACGTCAAGTTCATCAAGCATCTCCAGTATCTCACCAGTGTTCACTGACGGGCCGTCGTCAAATGTGAGCGCAATCAGCTTCTGATCTGTATCTTTGTGCGTTACGATCTTTCCAGCAAGCTGAAAACCACGCGCGTTCATTAGGAAGTATAAGCTTGAGCATAGAATGGCAATAGCGCAAACAACGATGAACACTTTGAATAATACTCTGCTTTTGCGCATAACGTCACTACTCCCCTCAATAGGCGGACATCAACTCTCCCCTGCAACACTTTCAATGTCCCGCGCGATCTGCTCTTTGAGTATCTGGGCATCACTGAATTTGATTTCATCCCGAATGCGGCGATAGAAACGTATTGTAAGTTCCTCCCCATAAAGCTCTCGTTCAAGGCCGATAATATGTACTTCTACAGTTTCACGCCCGCTGTTTGAAACCGTAGGGTTCACCCCGATATTGCATACGCCGCGATACTCCTTGCCGCCCGACTCAACGTTCACGGCATATACGCCTTTCCGGGGCAGTAGCTTCTCCTTACCGACCACGAGATTGGCGGTTGGATACAGCAGCCGGTGCCCGATCCCGCGTCCCTTGCCCACAACGCCGCTTACGCCGTACGAATATCCCAGCAGCTTGTTCGCACGTTCGATGCTGCCAGCAGAAAGGCATTCGCGGATGCGCGTAGAGCTCACTGGCTCACCCTCCACAAACACAGGAGGCACGATACATACGTCAAAACCCAGCCGTTGTCCCGCTTCCTGCAGCGTCTCAGCGTTGCCGTTGGCATGCCAGCCATACGTAAAGTTGTAGCCAGCGATGACACGCTTGGGAGTAAATGCCCTGCAGATCATTTCAATGAAGGCTTCATGGCGTACCCCGGCTATCGTTTTGTCAAAATGGACTGCGCATAGATAGTCGACACCGGCCGTGCGCAACGCCTCCACCTTCTCATCCAACGTAAAAAGCCGCATGGGTCGCGGATCGGCATTGAACAGCTCCATCGGCAGCGAGTCAAATGTAAATACAGCGGCTTCTCCGCCACTGCTCTTTGCCGCGTTGATTAATGCCATATGGCCGACATGCAGCCCGTCAAATGTACCGAGCGCAAGCGACAGGTTGTTAAAACGCAGCTTCCTTGCTTCGTTCAAAGAGATGACTTTCATCAGATGTCAACCAGCCTTGTATGAATTTTCGCGATTCCTTGCTGAACGCTGCCGAGGCCGATAAATTCATTGCCGGCACAGATACGCACTATCGGCATATCCGGCAAATCTACGGCTACTCCCATACCATTAAAAAGCTGCCCCCTGAAGTCCTTTGACGCTTCCACACGCGGCAACACATTCAGAAACGGCTCCATTGGAAACAAAGCTGCGGCGTCTGCGATTTCGTCCAGCGTGACGGATTCAGAAATCGAAAGTCCGGCGCATTGCGTACGTGCCAGAAACGACATGGTCGCACACTGCCTGAGCGCGCGGCCTATATCTTCACATAAAGTACGGATGTAGGTGCCTTTGCCGCATAAGACGCGGATCCGATGCGCATCCGGAGAAGTTTGGCCAAGATACTCAATTTCGTATACCTCGACTTCACGCCACTGTGGCGGAAGCTCCATACCTTTTCGCGCCAGCTCGTAGCGCTTTCTCCCATCCACTTTAACAGCAGAATAAGCGGGCGTTTCCTGCTTAATGCAGCCTATAAAGCTTTGAAGGATATGAGCAACGTCCTTTTCAGAAGGAAGCTGCTGTGAAGACGTCTCGATAACGCTGCCATAAGTATCGCCGGTATCAGTACGTTTCCCGAATGTGAATTCGGCGATATATTCTTTACGCGCATTCATCATATAGGAAGAAATACGCGTGGCTTTTCCAATGCAGACCGGCAGTACGCCGCAAGCGCCCGGATCGAGCGTACCCGTATGACCAATTTTTTTTATGCCGAGCTTTTTACGCAGCAGAACCACCGCGGTATTGGATGTCATGCCGGGAGGTTTAAGAAAATTGATAACGCCGTCCATCAGAACAGTTCACGCACCTTTTCGAGCACGCTGTTTTTAACTTCTTCGAGCGTGCCGCCTGGACAGCAGCCTGAAGCATTGATGTGTCCGCCTCCGCCAAAAAACGCGGCCACAGCGCCAACATCATAACTGCCCTTGGAGCGCAGGCTGACTTTCACGCCGGTGCCCAGCTGACGAAAGAATACGGCAACCTGAGTTTCTTCGATTTCGCGGGCAAAATCAACGATGTTTTCACAGTCCGCACCTGTTGCGCCAATTTCTTCGAGGTCACTCTGCAGCAATGTCAGATATGCAATTTGTCCGTCCAGATCAAGCTCCAGCCGAGAAAGTGATCGGGCAATCAGTTTGGTGGCAAGCAGAGAACGCCTGCGGAATAGTACGTCGGCCGTAGCGCGCAAATCGAACAGGCCTACGAGTTCAGAAACGTAAGCCATGCATTTACTGCTGGTATTGGAGTAGGTAAAGTTACCCGTATCGGTGGATATAGCGGTATAAAGATACTTCGCCGAAGCTTCATCAAAAACCCCACCTAAAGACCGGGCCAGTTCGAATATAATTTCGCCGGTAGAACAAGCCTCCGCGATATAGTTCAGTTGCGCAAAGCTGTCATTTGTAGCATGATGGTCGATATTGATGGTCAGCGGCGCTTTCTTGAATACTTTAAGCAATTTGCCCAAACGGTTCTTATCCGCGCAGTCCACAGCGACGATAAGCGAATATGAACTGCTGATCTCGTTTGGTTGAAGCAGCCTGCATCCTTCAAAAAGCTCAGCATAACGCTTCGGCATTTCGTCATCGCAGGCCACGTCAATTATTTTTCCAGACTGCAGAAGTATACGCTGCAGCGCAAAAGTCGAACCCAATGTATCGCCGTCAGGCTGAATATGAGCAATCAGCAGGATGCTTTCCGCATCCTTAAGAGCCTTCCCGATATCTGAAAAACTGCAGTTCATCGTCATACTTTCTTAAGCATTTCCGAAATTTTGCTGCTATATTCGATTGAGGTATCGAGAATAAACGTGATCTCAGGCAGTCGCCGAATGCGAAGGCGTGCTCCGATCTCGTTTTTAATATAATGCTCCGCGTGAGTCAGCGATTCGATCGTGGACTTTTTGAGCTTGTCCGTATCGAATACGCTGATATACGCTTTGGCGTACTTTAAATCCTTCGTGATCTCCACATGGGTCACACTTGCCATTGCAGATACCCGAGGATCTTTAATATCATTTCGTATAATCTCGCTGAGAACACGCTTAAACTCTGTGCTGATCGCAGCGATCCTGTCTTTGGACACTATCTTGCTATCTCCTGCATCTCGAACGCTTCGATTACGTCGCCTTCCTTGATGTCGTTATAATTCTTGACCGTAATACCGCATTCGTATCCTTGATTGACTTCCTTCGCATCGTCCTTGAACCGCTTTAAGGAAGCGATACTGCCTTCATGCACCACCACGTTGTCACGCAGCAGGCGGACTGACGCACTCTTGGTGATCTTTCCGTCCGTAACGTAGCTGCCAGCGATCGTGCCTATAGTGGAAACGGTAAACGTTGTGCGTACTTCGGCATGGCCCAAAACGACTTCCTTAAATTCAGGTGCCAGCATGCCTTTCATCGCAAGCTGTATATCCTCAATAGCCTTGTAAATGACGCGGTATAGCCGGATCTCAACGTCTTCTTTTTCCGCTTCAGCACGGGCCTGATTATCCGGCCGTACGTTGAATCCGATGATGATCGCGTTGGATGCCGAAGCCAGCATGACGTCCATAGCTTTGATTGCGCCTACGCCTGCGTGAATGACCTTCACGCGTACATCCTTATTGCTGAGCTTCTCCAGCGCTTGCTTGACCGCTTCAACAGAACCCTGAACGTCCGCTTTGATGACGATATTAAGATCCTGGACCTTTCCTTCCTCCACTTTGCTGAACAGATCATCCAGCGACATCTTGGAAAGATTTTTAAGCAGATCGGCTTTCTGTTTGTCTTTTCTTTCCTCCGCGACCTGACGCGTAAGACGATCCTGCTCCACCGCGAACAGTATGTCGCCTGCCACGGGAACCTCGGAGAAACCGACGACCTCCACCGGCTGCGAAGGAAGCGCTTCGTCCACACGGTTGCCCATGTCGTCGAGCATCGCACGAACGCGGCCATAAGCCGTTCCTGCAACGATCATATCGGATACGCGCAGCGTTCCGTTCTGTACGAGAACGGTAGCAACCGGGCCGCGGCCTTTATCGAGCTTGGCTTCAACAATCGTACCCTTCGCAAGCCGGTTCGGATTGGCCTTAAGCTCCTGAACCTCTGCGACGAGCAGGATCATCTCCAGCAAGTGATCAATACCTTCCTTGGTCACTGCAGACACCGGCACCATAATCGCATCGCCGCCCCATTCCTCTGCGACGAGGCCATACTCGGTAAGGCCCTGCTTAACCTTTTCTGGATTGGCGTTGGGTTTATCGATCTTGTTAATCGCAATAATGATCGGCACATTCGCGGCCTTTGCGTGGTTAATGGCTTCTACGGTCTGCGGCATCACGCCATCATCCGCTGCCACCACAAGGATCGCGATATCGGTAACCTGAGCGCCTCTGGCGCGCATTGCGGTGAACGCTTCGTGGCCCGGCGTATCGAGGAACGTGATGCTCTTGTCGTTATGCGTAATGGTATACGCACCGATATGCTGTGTAATACCGCCCGCTTCGTGCTCCGTAACGCGAGTCTCGCGGATAGCATCCAGCAGCGAGGTTTTACCGTGGTCGACATGGCCCATGATCGTAACAATCGGCGGCCGCGTTTGCAGGTCAGCTTCGTTGTCCTTCACATCGCCTTCATCGAGCACGTCTTCAGCAGTCTTATCAAGCTTGTAATCAACCGAGATACCGAATTCTGCACAAATCAGCTGCGCGGTATCATAATCAAGTTCTGAGTTGATGGTGCACATCATGCCCAGAAGCAGCAGCTTTTTTAAGAGATCGGCTACCGGCTTTCCGGTCTTTTCTGCCAGAGATTTGACTGATATCATTTCTGTTGTCATCGTAATGCGGTCTACAACGATAGGCGCAATCGATACAGGCTTGAACTTTGGCCGTTTTCTTGCGCTTCTGTAACGCTGGTCATCGCTGTCAAACGCTCCCTGCTCCTTAAGAAGTGTTTTTTTGGATTTTTTATTTTTATCGTCCTTCACATAGGTCGACGTAGTCGGGTGTTTTTTATTTTGTATATTCCGTTTTTCAACCGGCACAAACTCAGAAGTACCTGTCTCTGCTGGTCCACGACCTGCCGGACGCTGGCCCGGTCTTGTCGGACCACCTTGGCCCGCCGGACGTGGGGCACCGGGAGTACGGTTAAAGTCTCTGGGCGCAGGTCTTCCCTGCTGACCATAGGGACGCTGGCTATTATCACGCGGCTGACCCTGTTGACCATAGGGACGCTGGAAATCGCGAGACTGGCCCTGCTGACCATACGGACGCTGGAAATCGCGAGACTGACCCTGTTGGCCATACGGGCGCTGGCTATTATCACGCGGTTGGCCTTGCTGGCCATACGGGCGCTGATTGTCGCGCGGTTGGCC
>JAEWTL010000022.1 GCA_023459495.1 Bacillota bacterium
AAATATTAAAAAACAGGCGGTGCGGTTTTCCTGATTCCAGTAATAATAAGTCGATACCTGAATTAAAGGCGTTAGGCGGGCAACTCATAGGTTCAACTGCCAGTCCCTGACGCTGTAATTTTTCACCGCTATAAACCTGCACCCAGAGTTGATCGGAACAAAGGCTTACCGAAAGCGCCTGCTGTGGATGGGTAAAGGTCATTTCCCACAAATCATTAGCGGTTTTAAAGGTGTGGTCGATTTTTGTCGCGGCTATTTTTTTCGCCTGCGTGAAATTTAAATCCAGCTCATCAACGTGGTGAAGCGTTGTCGGATTCGCGTGCTCATCGACGGCATAAACCTGGTTTGCCGGAAGCTGGAACAGATATTCATCAACAGATGTTAAGTTGCAGGTTAAATAAGGATGAATACCCACGCCATAAGGCGCTGCGACAGTGCCGATATTCTGTCTTGCGATCTCAACGGAAATACCCGTGTGTGCGTTGAGCGAATAAACAACTTGTGAAGCCAGCATAAACGGATAGCCGTAACTGGGCGGCAGAAAAGCTGTCAGGGTAACGCTGGTGGCGGTTAATTCACTAATTTGCCAGTCTCGCCAGGCAAGCAGCCCGTGAATAGCGGCTTTTGAACTATGTTCATTAATGGGTAACTGATATTCCTGCCCCTGATAGCGGTAACAGCCGTTGGCGATCCGGTTCGGCCACGGAATAAGCACTTTACCCAGATGCGCCAGCGGCATCTCTTCGGGTTTGTGCGGGATGACTAAATGACAACCCTGAAAGGTTAATTCAGCCAGACCAGCACCGACGGTCACAATGGTCGCGTGATAATCCCCTGCGGCAAGTGAAACGGTCTGTCCACTGCAATGCATATTGGTGATTTGCATACAAGGCACCTTAATTAACGACATACAGCCTCCCGTGAGGCTGATGTCAAACCCAAAAACTGCACCGGACGGTCCCCTCGCCCCTTTGGGGAGAGGGTTAGGGTGAGGGGAAAACCCGCACCCTATTTTCAGATCAGTTATTTCGCATTAATATCCAGCAGACCCGCTGCAACCGCTGGAGCCATGCCGGGCGCTAACGGGATACGCGGGATCACCAGGCAATGCAGCAGGTGATAAATATCCTGTTTGCCGTCCCAGACTTTGGTGGTGACCTTATTGTCCGCATCCAGCTCCTGCCACCAGGAACCATTTTCATAGTCCATCAGGTACTTAATGCAGTACTCCCACCATGTTTGATACCAGGTTTCATACTGGCGATCGCCAGTGACGGTGTAGAGCGCGTAGGCCGTACCCATTGCTTCGACGATAGGCCAACGTACACGTTCGCGGACCACCGGTTTTCCTTCCCAGTCAACGGTATAAACAATCCCGTCCGCGCCATCGGGTGCCCAGGCATCGCGCACGGTGGCGTTAAACAGACCTTTGGCATCTTCTAGCAGCCATGCTGGTGGTTGTTCGCAACGGGCTTCCAGGGCAGCATGGATGTGCAGCATTAAACGGCCCCATTCGATCCAGTGGCCTGGTGTACCTCCGAACGCGCGGAAGCGATGCGCCGGGTTATCTTTGTTGTAATCCGGCAGCGGATTCCACTGGGTATCGAAGTGTTCGTTAACGCGATAATGATTATTTCTGGCGACGTCGTGGATAATCACGGAAGCCACGCGAATCGCGCGATCCAGCCATTTTTTGTCGTGAGTGACGTCATAAACAATCAAGAAAGCTTCCACCGCGTGCATATTGGCATTGCCGCCGCGGTACTCTTCGGTTTTGCTGAAGGCTTCGTCCCAGGATTCCAGGCACATCTGCTCTTCTTCGCTCCAGAAATATTTCTCGATAATTTCAATGGTGTAATCGAGCAGCTTGCGCGCTTCCGGGTGACCCGTTGTGACGGCGCTGGCGGCACCCAGCAGAGCAAAGAAGTGTTGATAGCCCTGTTTGGAGGCATCCACCACGCCCTCGTCATTCACGCAGGCATACCAGCCGCCATATTTTTTATCACGCAGTGCGCCGTTCATGGCTTTGATACCGTGATCAACCAACGAGTAAGCGCCAGGTCGACCCATCGCCGCAGCAACGGAATAAACGTGCAACATACGAGCGGTGATCCACAGATGGGTGCCCATCTCTTCTTTGATTTGCCCTTTATTGCCTAACCAGCCAAAACCAGTCGGCACTACGGAATTTTTACCAAAATCAAAGATGCGGTCGGTTTCCTGTTCCAGCCAACGGTTGTGGCTTAGGGTGTTAAACCATTTCATTCCTTTTATCCTCATCTTAGCGGCGTTTAGTCATCATTTCGTCGACGATATCGCCAAGTTGTTGTAATTTCGGTGCGCAAACGTCACGCAGCATCAGCTCGTTGTCTGGTAAACCGACGACCGATGCCCAGACTGCACGGCCTGCCAGGAATCCCGATGCGCCCGCCGTCATTGCCACGCGTACGGCACGCGGGAACAGTTTTTCGTCGACACCGGAAGAGAGGATCACCCATGGCATATTGATATGGTCATTCAGACGTTGTGAAGCACAGAGAAGCTCTTGTTGCGGACCTTTGCCATAAAGCGGCATTTCAACTTTGTAGAGGTCAGCGCCACTGTCGCCCAGCGCTTTGGCGGCATCGATGATCGCTTGTTCGCGATCGAATTTATCGCCACGACGCGGTGGGCGGACGACTGGCTCAATGATGCTTACCAGACCGTGTGAGTGGCACAGTTCGTTGAACTCTTTCACCATATCCAGACGTTGCTGCGCATCTTCATCACTACGCCACAGCACCAGCAGTTTTAAGGCTTTGCCACCGTCTTGTTTGATTTGTAGCGGGTTGATTTTGCGGTCAATAACCACGCTATCGACCGGAATACCGTTGCCAGGAATGAATTCATCGGCGGCGACAATCATGGCG
>JAEWTL010000023.1 GCA_023459495.1 Bacillota bacterium
ATGGCCACAACCGCTGATTAGTATTGTGCGGTTAGCAATGCCGCTGATGTAATCTGTTAGTTTGTAAGTCAGAAAGCCGCCGACATGCTCGGCGGTTTTTCTGAAAAAGAAGGGATAGTAGATAGACGCAGAGCGTTAAGTGAACTGTGTACGACTATCGCCAAAATACTCTAAACATAACTGCCTGAATTTTGCCCGCCATTCATCGATATTAAAATCATAGCGTTCCTGAAATGCAGTCGTTTCACTGGACATTATCCAGGCATAATTATGTAACAGGGTTAATGCCTGAAGCGGTTTTCTCTGCGCAAAATAAGTATCAACACACATCTGCATCAAGGGGTAATTATTATTTTCCTTTGTTCCTCCAAAGCTAAGATCTAATCCTTGTTCTTTAATGCACTGAATCACAGGATCATCCTGGAAATTCGGGACATCTGCGGCCTGTGACAGCAAATGAATGACTTTATTGTCAGGAACACCAAATGCCCAATTGCCAAGATAAGCATTAAGCGCAGCCTGTGCTGCAGCTTCTGTTTTTTTACATCGGCGATACTGGATTGCCAGTGCTAACCAATATTCGCTGACTTCAGGCAATTGTTCTGTTGCTCGCTGTAACAGTGGCAGTGCGTCATCAAGCCTTCCCGTTGAAAGACATTTCCGAGCAACACGGAAGAGATTTGCTGCAAAGTCTTGATCTTCGATGCTGATGCCATTTTCATGGGGATCATCATCATTCACTTCCAGCCATTCTTCGAACTTCTTAATGCTGGAAAAGGCAGGTACGATTCGCCATTCGTCATGGTACGTTTCGCACACTATAGGTAGTTTATGCTCCTGACCAATAGGCCAGTACAAACCGAAACAGTCTCCGTTACCATATGCTGCATCTGTAAGTACGGTAAATCCGTTCGGAGGAAAAGGCCCCGGGCAAATTCCATCAATGCCAGGTGAAATATCACTACTGCGAGGAATAAGTTTCATCATGTTCCTTCACATAAAAATTTATGTAAACATCCGCTTATCTGTTTATATAAATGTTTTAATCCCACCAACAAGTAACCGGATGCATACCCACAGGGACTTCAACCCATCCATGCTCCGTATCTTCTGACCATCCTTCCCAGCACTCATCAGGGGCAATTTCTTCTACAAACCAGCTCTGAACTTCTTCTGGTGAAGCAGTGGTGATAACTAAAATACTTTCACTAAAGGGCCAGTCTGGGTCATCGAACATCGTAATTTCTACCAAAACATCACTAACATTGTTACGCTCACGTATTTTCAGAAAATGGTGATAGATAGCTTGCGGAGATTGTTCTGGAATCACATTGCAACATATTGAACCATGGATATTATTGTCAATAAAAAAATCCTCAAGAGATAACAATGGACGAGGAGTATCAGGATTATTAACATCACCATTGATATTAACAAGTTGGGTAATGCGTTCTAAAGGTGTCATAATTATTCCCTGAAATAATATATTCATCAAACGAATGACATTGTTTGAATTCATTAGCAGATAAATAGTGACAATTCCATACGTATTATTAGTTTCAAGAGCATCATAACATGAATGTTAAGCAGGAAAACGTGAGATATTCAGTCAGGCCGGGTCGTTATCCAGACGTTGTTATATTTAATATCATAAATATTTAAAGGGGTTTGACATGGAATGGTTAAGTGAAATTCGTAAACTTCGGAAGAACGTACCTGTCGGTATCCAGGTTGCCAGACGTTTGTTAGAGAGGACTGGCGGTGATGTTGATGAAGCCATCAAGTTGTTTCATATTGACCAAATCAATATATTGACGGCAAAAGCAGACGTCACTCATCAGGAAGCAGAGAATGTTTTGTTGGCTACAAACTATGATATTGCAGAAGCTCTTCGGCGTATTGATGAACAACGCTATACACTGACGGAATTGATTTTGCGTAAAAATAAGGATGCCGGAGATGCCTTAAACAATATAGCATTGGCGATTGAATATGAGTGGGATCTCAAGCGTAAGTTTTGGTTTGGTTTTGCAGATATCCAATTATTACCGCCAGTTTTACAAACATTTATGCTGGTTTATGAATGGCATGAATATGTTGGTTGGGAAGGAATGGAGTGTGGGATATTTTTTGAAAGTGATCATACTCACCAGCAATTGCAAGCTTTGGGGTTATTAGAACTCGCCCAAAAAATGGTTACTGCAAGAATCCGATATGATGAGCTAAAAGACAAGGCCGAAAATTTTCACGAGATTACAGAGGATGACATATTCAAAATGCTTATAATACATTGTGACCAACTTGCAAGAGAGGTTGATTCTATATTACTGCAATTTGTGAAGGACAATATTGATGTTTTCCCGTGTCGCCATAACAGACACGAGTTATAAAAAATAATCCCAAAATTGAACAGGCTTTTTATCTACCTGGTAATGACAGGTTCAATTCCGTTTTCATCAAGCATGACAGATCGTTGCCAGCACAGAGGATATCGCTGTTACATACCGAATATACGGTATTGCATTTAACAATGCGACTAAGCAAGCATTTAGTAATATTTATACAAGGGGATAAAAACCGGACCATGGTTAAAGATTTTTTCAAGATGATCCTGGCGTAAATCTTAACTAATGGGTCTTTCTCCCCCAGGCATCAAGCTATATCACCCAACAATAACCGTCAGCGCATGATTCCCTTGTCGCAGCATACGTCGATACGCGCTAATCAGCTATTCCATATCAAGCATGATCGAGGCAAAGAGTTGCCCCTCTAACTC
>JAEWTL010000024.1 GCA_023459495.1 Bacillota bacterium
AAGCCAGAAAGTAGTTTACTGAAACAAGAAGAAGAACATAACAATAAAATTGTGCTACTTGAAAAACAACAAGCACAGCTAAAGAGTCAACTCGAAACTATTCAAAAACAACAAACTGGCATAATAACCAGTACAAAGACTTTAACTCACGTAATTAAATCCGTTAAAGATCAACAAAACACTTTTATTTTTACCGAGTTTAATCCGGCAAAAACGAAGTATTTCATCCTGAACAACGGTTCGGTGGCTTTAGCGGGCCGAGTGTTATCCATTGACGCCACAGAGAATGGCAGTGTTATTCATATTTCACTGGTCAACTTATTAAGTATACCAATCTCAAACATTGGCTTTAATGCGACATGGGGTGGTGAAAAACCTGTCGATGCCAAAGAGTTTGCCCGGTGGCAACAATTACTTTTCAACACATCAATGACATCCACATTGAAATTATTACCAGGTCAATGGCAAGACATTAATTTGACACTGAAGGGTGTATCGCCAAATAACCTGGGATATCTGAAGTTAGCCATCAATATGGAAAATATTCAGTTTGACAATCTTCCCGCTGCTGATAATCGGCAGAAAAGAAGCAAAAAATAAATGCAATTAGTACGCTTATAACAAGGAATAGCGAGCATCATTAATGAACAAAATATTTAAAGTTATCTGGAACCCTGCCACAGGGAATTATACTGTTACCAGCGAAACGGCAAAAAGCCGTGGCAAGAAATCTGGGCGCAGTAAGCTGTTAATTTCTGCGCTGGTTGCGGGTGGGTTGTTGTCATCGTTTGGGGCGCTGGCTGATAATTACGACGGTCAGGGCGTTGATTACGGCGATGGCTCAGCTAGTGACGGCTGGGTTGCTATCGGTAAAGGTGCAAAAGCAAATATTTTTTTAAACAACGCTGGTGCCAGTACCGCTTTAGGTTATGACGCTATAGCTGAAGGCCAATATAGCTCTGCCATCGGCTCAAAAACCCATGCTATTGGTGGTGCATCAATGGCCTTTGGGGTTAGTGCAATCTCTGAAGGTGACAGGAGTATCGCGCTGGGTGCATCGTCGTATTCATTCGGCCAATACTCAATGGCCCTTGGTCGTTATTCCAAAGCGCTGGGTAGATTGTCTATAGCTATGGGGGATAGCTCCAAAGCGGATGGAGCAAACGCCATTGCGCTGGGAAATGCCGCTAAGGCGGCTGGTATTATGAGCATCGGTCTCGGTGATAATGCCAATGCGTCACAAGATTATGCTATGGCGCTGGGAGCAGAAAGCGAAGCCGCTGAAAATGCGACCGCTATCGGCAATAAAGCGCATGCAAAAGGAGTGAATAGCATCGCGTTGGGTAATGGCAGCCAGGCTCTGGCAGATAGTGCAATTGCTATTGGCCAGGGCAACAAGGCTAACGGCGCTGATGCTATCGCTCTGGGTAATGGTAGCCAGTCGAGTGGCTTAAACGCTATTGCCTTAGGTAAGGCCAGTGTTGTAACTGGCGATAATAGTCTTGCGCTTGGGAGCAATACCAATGCCAACGGTATTAACTCTGTCGCGCTGGGCGCAGGTTCTATTGCGGATCAAGACGATAGCGTTTCTGTCGGCAGTGACTCATTACAACGCAAGATCGTTAATGTAAAAAATGGCACGATCAAGGCTGATAGCCACGACGCCATTAATGGCTCACAGCTTTATGCCATCAGCGACTCGGTGGCAAAACGGCTTGGCGGGGGTTCATCGGTAAACGTTGACGACGGTACTGTTAAAGCACCAACCTACAATTTAAAAAATGGTAACAAAAATAACGTTGGCGATGCGCTCACTGTACTCGATCAATTCACCCTGCAATGGGATCAAAACAGAGACAAATACAGCGCCGCTCATGGTAGCTCAACTGCCAGCGTAATCACCGATGTGGCGGATGGCGCAGTTTCAGATTCCAGTAAAGACGCGGTTAACGGTTCACAACTGAAAGCCACCAATGATGATGTTGAGACCAATACCACCAATATCGCTACCAATACCGGAAATATTGCAACTAACACTGCAAATATTGCTACCAACACCACCAATATCACTAATTTGACAGATACTGTTGGCGACCTTAAAGATGATGCCCTGCTCTGGAATGGCACTGCATTCAACGCCGCTCATGGTACGGAAACCACCAGCACCATCACCAACGTGAAAGCTGGTACCCTTTCGGATGACAGTACTGACGCGGTTAATGGCTCGCAACTGAAAGACACTAACGATAACGTGGCGACCAACACCACCAATATCGCTAGCAACACGGCTAACATTGCCACTAACACCAGTAATATTGCCGATAACACTGCCAACATTGCTACCAACACCAGTAATATTGCCGATAACACTGCCAACATTGCGACCAACACCAGCAATATTGCAGGTAACACTGCCAACATTGCTACCAATACCACTAATATCGCGGCTAACACCACAAGCATAAATAGCCTGAACACGTCTGTGGATGCTCTTGAACAGGATGCTATGCTCTGGAACGGCACTGCATTCAACGCCGCTCATGGTACGGAAACCACCAGCACCATCACTAATGTGAAAGCTGGCACCCTTTCGGATGACAGTACTGACGCGGTTAATGGCTCGCAACTGAAAGCTACTAACGATAACGTGGCAACCAACACCACCAATATCGCCAGCAATACGGCTAACATTGCGACCAACACCGCCAATATTAATACTCTCAATACGTCGATCGATACCCTTGAGCAGGATGCAATACTCTGGAACGGAACAGCGTATAGCGCCGCGCACGGTACAGAAACAGCCAGCACTATTACCAACGTTAAAGCAGGTACTTTATCTGAAAATAGTACGGACGCAGTTAACGGTGCGCAGCTGAACGCGACTAACGCGAATGTGGCGACCAACACCACCAATATTGCTACTAACACCGCCAGCATTAATACTCTGAATACATCCATTGACGCTCTGGAACAGGATGCGCTGCTTTGGGATGGCACTGCATTCAGTGCAGCGCATGGTGCAAACAAAGATGCCAGCAAAATCACCAATGTCCTGGCAGGGACTGTATCATCCGCCAGTACTGATGCCATTAATGGCAGCCAGCTTCATGGGTTGAGCAGTTCGATCGCCACCTATCTTGGTGGTGGTGCCACTGTGAGCGATTCTGGCGTATTTAGCGGCCCTACCTATAACATTGATGGTAATGATTACACCAATGTTGGTGCTGCACTTGACGCCATTAACACCTCACTTAGCGACTCACTCGGCGATGCCCTCCTTTGGGATAGCACGACTGGCGCATTTAGTGCCAAACACGGTTCTACCGCCAGCGTAATCACTAACGTCGCAGACGGTGCAGTCTCTGACTCTAGCTCTGATGCTGTGAATGGTTCACAACTGTACGATGTAAGCAACTCTGTTGTCGATGTTCTGGGTGGTGGTGCTGGCGTGAATACGGATGGCAGCATCAGTGCACCAACGTACACCATTGCTAACACTGATTACGATAATGTCGGCGATGCCCTAAACGCGCTTGATACCACTCTTGACGATGCGATGCTATGGGATGCTACCGCAGGTGAAAATGGTGCCTTCAGTGCCAGCCACGATGGCAGTGCCAGCAAAATAACTAACGTCGCGGCAGGAACAATTTCTGACACCAGCACCGATGCGGTTAATGGGGCTCAACTCCACGGCGTTAGCAGTTCCGTCGCTGAGGCTCTTGGTGGTGGTGCGGCGGTGAATTCTGACGGCAGCATCAGCGCACCGACTTACACCATTGCTGATACCGACTATACCAACGTCGGCGATGCGATGAATGCAATTGACTCAACCCTGGATAACGCCTTGCTTTGGGACGCTACCGCAGGTGAAAACGGTGCGTTTAACGCCAGCCATGATGGCAAAGCCAGTGTCATCACCAACGTAGCCAATGGTCAGATTAACGAAACCAGCACCGACGCGGTTAACGGTTCCCAGTTAAATGCCACGAATATGTTGATCCAGAATATTGCCGGTGATACCAGCGAAAGCTATATCACAGAGAACGGTGAAGGTATCAACTATGTGCGTACTAACGACAGCGGCTTAGTCTTTGAGGATGCCAGTGCTACGGGTGTGGGCGCTACAGCTGTAGGTTATAACTCCGTCGCATCAGGCGATAGCAGTGTGGCAATTGGACAGAACAGCAGCAGTACTATTGAATCTGGAATTGCTCTGGGCAGCAGTTCTGTGTCTAACCGTGTCATCCTTCAGGGCTCCCGTGATACCAGCGTAACCGAAGATGGCGTAGTCATTGGTTATAACACCAGTGATGGCGAACTGCTTGGCGCGTTGTCAATTGGTGATGACGGTAAATATCGTCAAATCATCAACGTCGCCGATGGTTCCGAAGCCCATGACGCCGTTACGGTTCGCCAGTTGCAGAATGCGATTGGTGCTGTAGCAACGACACCGTCCAAATACTTCCATGCTAATTCAACGGAAGAAGATTCACTGGCTGTCGGTGAAGACTCACTGGCAATGGGTGCGAAAACCATTGTTAATGGTGATGCCGGGATCGGTATTGGCCTGAACACTCTGGTGTTAACTGATGCAATCAACGGTATTGCTATCGGTAGCAACGCGAGTGCAAATCATGCAAACAGTATTGCGATGGGTAGTGGTTCCCAGACCACCCGTGGTGCGCAGACTGACTACACCGCCTACAACATGGACGCGCCGCAGAATTCTGTCGGTGAATTCTCTGTCGGCAGCGAAGACGGTCAACGTCAGATCACCAACGTCGCGGCTGGTTCAGCGGATACCGATGCGGTTAACGTAGGTCAGTTGAAAGTCACTGATGAGCGCGTAGCGCAAAATACCCAGAGCATTACTAACCTGAACAATCAGGTCACTAATCTGGATACTCGCGTTACTAATATCGAAAACGGTATTGGCGACATTGTCACCACCGGTAGCACCAAGTACTTCAAGACCAACACCGATGGCGTAGATGCCAACGCCCAGGGTAAAGATAGCGTTGCTATTGGTTCTGGTTCCATTGCTGCCGCTGACAACAGCGTCGCACTGGGTACCGGTTCCGTTGCAGATGAAGAAAATACAATCTCTGTAGGTTCTTCCACTAACCAACGCCGTATTACTAACGTTGCCGCAGGTAAAAATGCTACCGATGCTGTTAACGTTGCGCAGTTGAAGTCTTCTGAGGCGGGCGGCGTGCGTTACGACACCAAAGCTGATGGTTCTATCGACTATAGCAATATCACCCTCGGTGGCGGCAACGGTGGTACGACTCGTATCAGCAACGTCTCCGCTGGCGTCAACAACAACGACGCGGTGAACTACGCGCACTTGAAGCAAAGCGTGCAGGAAACGAAGCAATACACCGATCAGCGGATGGTTGAGATGGATAACAAACTGTCTAAAACCGAAAGCAAGTTGAGTGGTGGTATCGCTTCTGCAATGGCAATGACCGGTCTGCCGCAGGCTTATACACCGGGTGCCAGCATGGCTTCTATTGGTGGCGGTACTTACAACGGTGAATCGGCAGTTGCTTTAGGTGTATCGATGG
>JAEWTL010000025.1 GCA_023459495.1 Bacillota bacterium
TGGCGGCTGTGGCGACGCGCATGCCGATGAACCCGGACAGCACTGAAAACAGCGCGCCTGCCGCAAACGCAATGGCAGTTCTATACCCGAGGCTGGGCAGCAGGCAGATCAGCAGGATCATGACGGCGCAGAAGGCTGCGATCACCACGTACTGCCGCTTCAGGTACGCCATCGCGCCTTTGCGGATGAACCCTGCCACTTTACCGATCTTGTCATCCGTACACTTCTCTTTGCGGATAAACATAATCTGGTTCAACCCAAACAAAATACAGGCCAATGCGCATCCGATCAATACGAATTCCATAAACCCTCCAAAAAGATATACAAATCTAAATACGCTTATTAAACACATTCTTTTGGAACTCAAAGGAACTACAATATGCCGTCTCGAAAAACGGTAATCGAAGTTACAATAAGCCGACTATTCTGTTGTACTTTAAAACATGCAAGAGCTTTGCAGAACAGGATAAGATCTTATATATTTAAGTAATGAATTGACTACTTTAATTCCGGCAGCGTGGAGCCCGCATACGGCATTACATAGCAGGTTGCATGCTTGCCAAGTTCGCTAGCCGCATCGTCAAACGCTTGCTGCAGATCGCTGTATGGTTCGAGGAACATCCGCTTCACATACCCCGGTTCCATGTCGGAAACGATAAATATCTTCTTCGTTCCCAGCACCATGCTGATGGCTGCTGCCTTATGGCCGCCAAGCTCAAAATGGCAGGCGATCTCCTTAACCATGTCCGCCGGGCACGGAAAACCGGTCATCCAACGTTCGAATACTTCTTCACCGAGGCCTTCCTTGCAGCACGCGCAAAGGATGATGATGCCGCCGTCCCTGCAGGCGTGCTTGGCATTATCCAGCGCCTTCTGCGCCTGATACAGGTTGATGTCCTTGGGATATCCTCCTGCTGAGGCAACTACGATATCAGCTCTCTTTTCAATCTTTACCTTATAGAGCCTGTCGAGGAATGCACATGCCTCCCGATGGGCCTCAATATAATGCCCTGCGGCTGCATGGATAATCTTTTTCTTCTCATTAAGCACTACGTTGACGATAAAGTCGAGCCTTACGAACTCAGTTACGCTGTCGATGTCTTCCCTGACAGGGTTTCCATCCAGTTTACCGGCAATGGCAGTGTCCTGCACCATCATGGAGTGATTAGCCTGTATCGCGTTATGCGTCGATACGCCGGGCATGATGGCTTTTGCACCGCCCGAATATCCCGCAAAATAATGATATTCTACATTTCCAAGAGCAATCACCCTGTCGGCTTCTGCGACAGGGCGAAAAATCTCCACGGGCGTTCCCTGCTTGGTGTTCCCCAAAAATACGCAATCGTTGGTATCAAGGTCTACGCTTTTCACTTTGAGAAGGTTTTCTTCACCGAGGAGGTATTTCTTCTCTTCGGGGGTATGCTTTCTATGGTTGCCCAATGCGAACACGATGCAAACATCGCTGAGGGAACAGCCCGCGGATTCAATCTCTTTCAAGACATGAGGAAGTACAACGGCGGTTGGCATTGGGCGGGTAATATCACTGGTGATGATTACAATCTTCTCCCCGGGCTGGACGATTTCAGAAAGGCGCGGCGCACCGATGGGATTCTGCAGCGCACGCATAACCTCCTCTTCGCCTGTCAGGTCTGCCTGAACCTCATTAGGTATCAGCACACCTGATAGATTCTCGTCTGAGACTTCCAAAGTTTTCGTCCCTTTATAATAGCCCAGTTCGAATTTCATAAGGATCGTCCTTTCGGATTATTGATGTACACAATGGCCCTGTGAATCGTGGGCCGCTTCCATGATCATCTCGGACACCGTGGGGTGTGCGTGGATCGTATCGGACAACTCTTCTATGGTGCCTTCAGCCCGCATTGCGGTGGCAATCTCGCCGATCATATCGGTCGCACGAGGCGCCATGATGTGACAACCCAGCAGCTCGCCCGTATTCTCCTCGACAATGATCTTCACTGTTCCGGCAGACTCACCCATGATCATCGAGCGCCCGTTGACAGCAGTGGCAAAACGGCCTACCTTGTAGGAGAGCCCTTTATCCTTTGCCTGTGCCTCGGTCAACCCGATGCTCGCGATCTCCGGCTCGGTATATACACAGGAAGGCACGATATCGTAGCGCATCTTCTTGCTGTGCCCCATGATGTTTTCGGCAGCGACTAACCCCTGCGCGGAGGCTACATGTGCAAGCTGAATTTTGCCTGTCACATCGCCAATAGCCCAGATACCCGGTACATTGGTCTTCAGGTATTCATCGATCACCACGAATCCACGATTCGTCGCAACACCCACTGCTTCAAGGTTCAGCCCATCGGTCACCGGCCTGCGGCCGATGGCAACGATGCAGTACTCCGCAGTCACGCTCTTGGCTTCGCCCTGTGTAAAGTGCACAGTGACACCCGATTCGATCTTTTCCACTTTTGCACCGACGAAGATGTCTACACCGCGTTTGGTCAACTCTTTGCGCATCATAGCTGCGATCTCCGCATCAATGGGCGGCAGGATCTCCGGCAGCATTTCAATGACCGATACCTTGACGCCAAGCGCCGCATACAATGTGGCAAACTCGATGCCGATCACGCCGCCTCCGATAATGGCGACGCTCTTCGGGCATTGCGTCCAAGATAACACCGCGTCCGAGTCCACTACGTTCGGTTCGTCGATGCCAGGGATCGGCACACGGGCGGGCGCAGAGCCAGTGGCAATAATAAAATCTTTCGCTTCAATCTCATCAACCCCAACGGTAAGTGTGTGCGCATCCTTGAAAGAAGCCGTGCCGGTAATCACTTCAACGCCGTTCTTCTTTTCCAGAGCACCGATACCTCTGCGCAGCTTTTCTACCACACTCGTCTTGCGCACAGAAATCTTCGCATAATCAAATCCCGCTTCACCCGCGGTAACGCCGTAGGTGGCCGCTTCTTTGACAGTCCTGTACACTTCAGCGCTCTGCAACAATGCCTTTGTCGGAATGCAGCCCCGATTCAAGCATGTGCCACCGATATAGTCTTTTTCGACTAATGCGCACTTTTTACCCAACTGGGCGAGGCGGATGGCCGCAACGTATCCGCCCGGCCCTCCGCCAATCACCACAGCGTCAAACTGTTTCTTCATTATTATATCACCTCACAGCATCAGGTACGGCTGCTCAAGGTACTGCTTCACCCGGGCCAGGAACTGGGCCGCAGGCGCGCCATCCACTACGCGGTGATCGTACGACAGCGTGAGTTCCATGATCGGCCGAATCACGATCTCATCATCGCTGGTTACTACCGCCTGCTTTGCGATGCGGCCTACCGCCAGAATGCCCGATTCCGGCGGGTTGATGATCGCCACGAAGCTGTCCAGCCCAAACATGCCAAGGTTGCTGATCGTAAAGCTTCCACCGGTGTAATCATCAGGCAGCAGCTTGCCGGTCTTGGCTTTGTCCGCCAATTCCTTGGTCATCAGCGAGAGCTGTTCCAGGTTCATCAGATCAGCGTCCTTGACAACCGGTACAATCAGACCGTTATCAACCGCCACTGCGACGCCGAGGTTGACATAATCCTTCTGCAGAATGCCCTCTGACGTGATTTCGGCATTCATCGCCGGGAAATCGAGCAATGCACGGCAAACCGCGAGTGACACGATATCATTGAAGGATATTTTTTTGTCAGCCTTCTTATACACCTCACGCAGTCGCGTTGCCTCGCTCATATCCACGCTGATCCGGTGCGAGGTCTGTGCATTGGTATTCAGGCTTTCCAGCATCCTGTCAGAGATGACTTTGCGCATACCCTTGAACGGAACAATGGTCCCCTTGCGTCCGCCAGCAGCGCCTGCTTTCTTCGCTTCAATCGCTCTGAGGATATCCTCCTTGACGATCTTTCCTGCCGCACCGGTTCCGGCGACCGTAGAGGTGTCCACTCCGCCGATCTCCGCAACCTTTTTGGCCAGCGGTGTGATAGCGGGCGCGGATGCGGCGTAAGCCAGCACGTCCCGCTCAACGATCATGCCATCCGTACCTGTGCCTCTGATCGTCTTGTAATCAATACCCTTCTCCTCTGCCACCATTTTGGCGCGCGGCGAGATGAAAACCCGACCATCAGCCGGAGCTGCAACCGCACTGGGCGCAACAGCCGGGGCCGCCGTAACTGCGACTGTCTGTGCCTGTTCAGCCGGGGCCGCCGTGGACGATCCACCGAGCAGCGCGGAAACATCCTCACCCGGTTCACCGACGATTGCGATCGTCTCGGTGATGGGCACAGTTTCCCCTTCACCACGCACGATCTTTAAAAGCGTGCCGCCTTCGGACGCGTCAATCGTTATTGTCAGTTTGTCAGTTTCCATTTCAAACAGCGGCTCGTCTTTGAGGACCTTATCGCCCTCTTTTGCAAGCCATTTGATGATGGTACCTTCCGTCATCTGCAGGCCCTGCTTGGGCATGATAATCTTGTTTGCCATGGTCCCCTCCTATCGGTACAGCGTGCGGTACACCGCGGCTTTAATCTCATCCTTCTGCGGAACCACCGCATTTTCAAGGCCGAGATTGAACGGCAGCGTGCACATCTTGGCACCCAGTCTTTCTGGCGGCGCATCGAGATATCTGAACGCCTGCTCGACGACTGTTTCCGCAATTTCTGTGCCAAAGCCCATCGTCCGGTGTGCTTCGTGCACGGTCACAATGCGGCCCGTCTTCTTAACGGATTCCACAATGGTGTCTGTATCGAGCGGTACTAACGTACGCGGATCGATCACTTCGCAGGAAATACCTTCCGCCTCCAGTTCCTTAACCGCCTCCATGGTACGTGGCACATAAAGCAGGCTGCAGACGATCGTTACGTCCTTACCCGGCTGGAGTACATTGGCCTTGCCGAACGGGATCGCGAACTCCGGATCATCCGGCACTTCGCCCTTGGTGGCATACAGCGCCTTGTGTTCGAAGAACATGACCGGATTGTCATCGCGGATCGCGGTGCGCAGCAACCCTGCCGCATCAGCGGGCGAACTCGGACACGCCACCTTCATGCCCGGAATATGCATGAACAAGGATTCTACGGACTGGGAATGCTGGCCCGCGTTGCCGCGGCCGATGCCCTGCTGACCGCGTACGACGAGCGGCACCCTCGCCTTGCCACCAAACATGTAGCGAATTTTCGCCGCCTGATTCAGAAGCTGATCCATGGCGACGTATGTGAAATCCATATACATGAGTTCCACTACCGGGCGGAGTCCTGCGCAAGCAGCTCCGACGCCAGCACCCACAATTGCGCTCTCCGTAATCGGCGTGTTGCGCACCCGTTTTGCGCCAAACTCATCAAGCAGACCGCGCGTGCAGCCGAATATTCCGCCCTGCTCCGCAACGTCTTCACCCATTACAAATACCTTATCGTCCCTGCGCATTTCTTCCGCAAGCACGTCTTTAATCGCCTGAGCGTATGTCTTGATCGCCATCACTTTGCCTCCTTTTCAGGAACGTAGTATACGTTGTCCATAACCGACTTGGGATCCGGCTCAGGGCTGTTTACCGCGAATTCCGCAGCTTCTTCCACGTCTGCTATCGCCTTCTTCTCGATCGCTTCAAGCTCTGTTTCCGTGGCAACCTTATCCGCCAGCATCTTTTCCTTCATCCGCTTGATGGGATCCTTCTCCATCCATGCCTTCACGTCCTCACGTGTACGGTACACTTCCGGATCGCCGGTCCAGTGGCCTCTCCAACGGTAGGTTTTGCATTCAATCAGTGTGGGGCCTTTACCAGCGCGAGCACGCTTGATAGCCTCTGCAGCGGCATCATAGATCGCGTATACATCGTTGCCATCCACTGTGATGCCCGGGATGTCATAACCCTTGGCGCGCACGCTGATGTCCTTGACGGATGTGCTCTGTTTCACCGGAACTGAAATACCGAAGCCATTATTTTCACAAACAAATATGATAGGCAGCTTCCACACAGAGGCCATATTGATGCTCTCGTGGAATGTACCCTGATTGGACGCACCGTCTCCAAAGAACGCGACTGTCACATTGGGCTTGCCCAGATAGCTCTGCGCAAGCGCACCACCTACCGCGATCGGAATACCGCCGCCGACGATGGCGTTGGCACCCAAATTGCCTTTCTTTAAATCAGCAATGTGCATCGAGCCGCCGCGCCCATGACAGAAGCCAGTTTCCTTGCCCATCAGCTCAGCCATAGCAGCCTTCAGGTCGCCGCTCTTGGCAATACCGTGTCCATGACCGCGATGCGTGCTCGTGATATAGTCCTCATCCGACATCTGTGCGATGATCGAGGAAGCGATCGCTTCCTCACCCGTGTAGAGATGCACGGAGCCACGCAGCTTGTTGGCTGCGAAGAACTCGTACGCCTTCTCCTCAAAGAAGCGGATCTCGTTCATTACCTTGTAGATCCAAAGCTGTTTTTGCTTATCGATCTTTGCCATATTCCCCTCCTATTTGATTCCGAGACCCTCAAGGATCTCAACGATGTGCGACGTGCCTTCTGCGATGTGACAGCCAGCTTCGCGCAAAACCTTTTCCTTTACCTGCGCGCTGCCCGTGCCATCCGCTGAAACGATTGCGCCCGCATGGCCCATACTCTTGCCTTTGGGTGCATTTTTGCCCGCAATGAGCGCTACGACCGGCTTGGTCACATGCTTTTTGATGTATTGAGCTGCGAGTTCTTCCTCGCTGCCGCCGATCTCGCCGATGATGACGATGGCCTTGGTTTGTGGGTCAGCCTCGAAATCGGGCAGCAGATCGACGAACGTTGAGCCGGGAATCATGTCGCCGCCCACGCCTACACAGGTGGACTGACCGATGCCTTTTTCACTCATCATAAATACTGTCTCATAACAGTTGGTTGCGCTGCGGCTCATAACCCCCACGCCGCCTTCACGGAAGATACGGTGCGCCATAAAACCCGCCTTGGATTTACCGGGCGAGATAATGCCGAAAGAGTTGGGGCCAAACAACCTCACGCCCTTCATATGTGCCATGTGATAGCACCCCATCATGTCGCCCACAGGTACATGCTCCGCAATGGTGATGATAACCGGGACACCCGCATCGATGGCTTCATATACGCCTGCCGGGGTAAACTTAGCTGGAACAAAGATGACTGTAGTATTGGCCTGGGTTGCTTCCATGGCTTCGCGCACGGTATTGAATACCGGCACGCCCAGTACTTCCTGACCGCCCTTGCCCGGTGTGACACCCGCGACGACCTTGGCACCGTATGCCAGCATCTGTTCCGTATGGAAGGTACCTTCGCGTCCCGTGATGCCCTGTACAATCAGTCTCGTGTTCTGGTCAATGATAATGCTCATTTGCGCACCATCCTTTCGCGCAGCGCCGCAACGCCTTCGGGAATGCTGCCTACGCTGTGGATATTGCCGCGCACCTGCGCGATAATGTCGAGACCCTGCTGCTTGTTGGTGCCTTCCATGCGCACAACGACCGTCTTCTCCGCAGTTTGCGCTTCCAGCGCCAGCTTGATTCCACCCGCAACCTCGTCGCAACGCGTGATGCCGCCGAAGATACTGATGAACAGCGTATCAATGTCTGTATTGGAGAGCACGATACGCACCGCTTCCTTGATGCGATCCGCTGTTGCACCGCCGCCCAGGTCGAGCGCAGCCCCCACCGTCATACCGGCCTTTGTGATAAGGTCGATACAGCTCATCACCATGCCGCTCCCATTGGACATGACCGCAATGTTGCCGCCCTGTTCAATGGGGATATAGAGGAACTTGAAGCTCCTTGCCTCGCGCACAAGCGATTCTTCGGGCAGCGTCTCGCGAAACTCGAGCATATCGGGCAGCCGGTACAGCGCGTCGTCGTCGATATCCACCTTGCCGTCCAGAGCGATAATCTGCCCATTCAAATCCAGCACCAGCGGGTTGATCTCCGCCAGCAGGCAGCTGTAATCCCGTGACGCGTCGTACAGCTTCTGGATTATGACTTTAAGCTGAGGTGCATACATAGCGTCGATGCCGCTTTTGTCGATGAGGTACTGGATCGTGTAATCCTGCAGCCCGTAGAACGGGTTGATGTTGATCTTTACGATCTTCTCCGGCGCGGTCTTGGCAACCTCCTCGATCTCCATACCACCTGCAGCCGAGAATATGATCAGCGGCATCTTAGTCAGGCGGTCCAGCATGATCGAAAGGTACCATTCCTGAACGGGCGATGCCTTCTCAACGATCAGCAGTTGGTTAACCTTGAAGCCTTTGAGATCGGAAAACAACAGCTTTTCGCATATTGCTTTGGCTTCGGCGGCATTGTTCGCAAACTGAATGCCGCCCGCCTTTCCGCGTCCCCCCACCTGCACCTGTGCTTTGATTACTACGGGGTAACTGAGCCCTCCGTCGCTGATCTCTTTATCGATGCCTTCCAGACTGTCGATGACTACGCCGTTCATGGTGGGAATATCATATTGTTCAAAAAGATCTTTTGCCTTGAATTCCGGCAGTTTCATTTTGTCTTACCCCCAGATTTCATCGTCAGACGGCTGTGTACGGCCCGGTATGACATACGCAATCCGAGAGACGTTGATCAGGTGCTTCCATGTCAGGTTTTCGCTGATCGAGTTGTTACCCCAGCTGCCGCAGCCCAGCGTTGTCGTCGGGTTAAGCCCATTAACGAATGCGCCGCCGTTCATCGTAGAACATATCTGGTTCACCACGATACGCGATACGGGCAGTACTTCCATTGCATACTCTGCGTTTTCTTTGCTGTCCGAATGGATACAGGCCGAGTGACCCTTGCCCTCGTATTCAAGGTTAGCCAACGCAATGGAAACGGCTTCCTTCCAGTCGCTGTAAGTATACGCGGTCATCACCGGGCACATCTTCTCTTTGGAAAGGAAATCTGCCCTGCCGTATGCCGGCGCCTTAATCATGATCAGCTTGGTTCCAGCCGGAATGTCAATCTTGGCAAGCTCTGCAATCTTGGCAACAGACTGTCCGACAACGTACTTACTGATTACGCCGTCCGGGAAGATCACTTCGCGCAGCCGGTCAATCTCGTCCTTGTCTTCCGTATAATATGCGCCGTTCTTTTTGAACTCCGCGATGACAGCGGCATAATCGTCCTTGTGGACAATGGCCGTCTGTTCACCGGAGCAGATGATACCGTTATCGAATATACGGCCTGCAACGATCTTAGGTACGCATACCGCCGGGTCGTAGCCTTTGTCAATGATGCACTGCACGTTGCCCGCGCCTACACCGAAGCTTGGCTTGCCACTGGAATATGCCGCTTTGACCATACCCATGCCCCCCGTGGCGATAACAACGTCGACCTGCTTCATCAACTCGCCCGTCAGTTCGATCGACGGTTCCTCGAGATACTGGAATATATCAGTCGGCACGCCCATCTTTACGAGTTCAGCATCATACAGCTCCTTGATGCGTTTCGTGCACTGTTTGGCGCGGGGGTGCGGAGCGATGATCACAACGTTCTTGCCTTTTACCGCAAACATGGCATTGCACATCGGCGTTACGATAGGGTTCGTACAAGGCGTCACCGCGCCGACTACGCCCATCGGCTTGGCGACTTCGACGAGGCCTTCTTCCTCAATGTAGCGCAGGATGCCCATGCTCTTCTTGCCCTTGAGGTTGTTCCAGATAATACGCGCCTTGCCCTGGTTCTTCTTGATCTTATCCTCGTAGACGCCCATGCGCGTCTCTTCGGCGGCCATCTTCGCCAGCGGGTCGGCGTTGTCAAATATCACTTTGGCAAACATTCTGACTATGCTGTCCGTCTTCTCCTGATCGTACGTTTCGAGCACCTTCTGTGCTGCCCGTGCGCGTACGATATACTCCCTGATCAGTTCCTTGTCTGTCATATCGTTAAACCTCCCGATATTTTAGTCTGCCTATAGTCTGGCTACGCCGCTCTTTCTTGCCGCTTCAGCAACCGCTTTTGCTACAGCCCCGCCTACGCGAGGATCAAAAGGAGCAGGTATTACATATTCCGTATTGAGTTCTTCTTCAGTGATGAGATTCGCCAGTGCATATGCAGCCGCGATCTTCATCTCATCGTTAATGTCGCTAGCGCGAACATCGAGCGCGCCACGGAAGATACCCGGAAACGCAAGCACGTTGTTGATCTGGTTCGCAAAGTCGCTGCGGCCCGTGCCCACCACGCTGGCTCCCGCTTTCTTTGCAAGATCTGGCATAATTTCAGGTGTCGGGTTGCTCATTGCGAAGATGATGGGGGCGGTATTCATGCTGCGTACCATATCCTCGGAAACAATCCCCGGAGCCGATACGCCGATGAACACGTCCGCGCCCTTGATGACCTCTTCAAGTGTGCCCTTTTTCATCTCGCGGTTGGAGATCTTCGCCATTTCCTGTTTGAAGGGATTCAGACCTTCGCGGCCTTCCCAGATCGCGCCTTTGGTATCACACAGGATAACATTGCGGAGCCCGAGGCTCATTAAAAGCTTTGTAACTGCAACGCCTGCAGCACCTGCTCCCGATACGACGCACTCTTGCTCCTCAAGCTTACGGCCGGTGAGCTTCATTGCGTTGATCATTGCAGCTGCCGTTACAACGGCGGTGCCATGCTGATCGTCATGGAAAATCGGAATGTCGCAGCGCTCTTTCAGTTTCTGCTCGATCTCGAAGCAGCGCGGTGCGGCGATATCTTCAAGGTTGATTGCGCCAAAGCTGCCGGAAATCTGCCAGACTGTTTCGACGATGGTATCAACATCGTGGCTCTGGATGCAGAGCGGAAAAGCGTCTACATCGCCGAAAGCCTTGAACAGTACGCACTTACCTTCCATAACAGGCATACCGGCTTCAGGGCCGATGTCACCCAGACCCAGTACTGCGGTTCCATCCGTGATGACCGCAGCAAGGTTCCAGCGGCGCGTCAGTTCATAGCTTTTGTTTTTATCCTTCTGTATCTCCAGACAGGGTTCGGCTACGCCCGGCGTATATGCCAGCGAAAGATCTTCCTTGCCTTTAACCGGTGTCTTGGCAATAACCTCGATCTTTCCTTTCCACTCATAGTGCTTTTTCAGGCTCTCTTTCCTATAATCCATGACTTAACCTCCGAAATGCGCGTATTTGTATAATGGTCGTACCAATATACTAGCACATAAGTCCGATGATATCAATACCTGTTTATAAAAAGATTCCACACAATTCGTCGAATTAATAGACTAAACCGGTTTTTCTATTACCTATTCATTCTGCTTAACTACCTGCATTTATTGTTTCAAAAATCAGTAAAAAATATTGGTATGATAATTGGACATTATAAAACGTTTGTGATAAAATAAATAAATACACGATAAGATACAGTAAAGAAGGAATGAAGACGATGCTTGAGCCGCCTAAAAAAACGAGACTTTATGAGAATATTATTGACCAGCTTATTTCGCTGATCAAGGACGGCACGTTGAAACCCGGCGATAAGCTGCCTCCTGAAAGAAAGCTTGCGGAAGACTTGAACGTCAGCCGTACGGCAATCCGCGAAGCACTGCGCTCGCTTGAGACGATGGGTTACATCAGCTCCAAGGTTGGCGGAGGCACATATATTAGCGAAATCACGCTTGGTAATGTAATGAACCCTTTTTCCGCTGTACTTTCTCAAAACAAGAAGCTTATTGTGGAACTGTTAGAGGTTCGTATGCTTCTTGAAACTGAAGTTGCACGTCTTGCTGCGTTACGTATCACTCCGGCTAAAATTCAGGCTCTTCAGAAAGCTATTGATGCCATGCGCACAGAGGTGGCTGCAGGTAATAACGGCCTTGACGCCGATAACGATTTCCATAACGCTCTGGCCATAGCATCTGAAAATGAAGCGCTGAAACTAATCCTTGATATGTGCGGCGATCTTCTGACGCAGACGCGCGAGGCTACGCTCAACATCGAAGGCCAGCCGGAGATCACGCTGAAGGATCACGAACAGATTTTCGATGCTGTGCGTAAAGGCGACAGCACGCTTGCCGCACGCCGTATGAAACAGCATTTATCTGACGCTCAGCGGAACCTTGCCAGATACAGATCCGATTTAAACAACTGATTTTAGCCTTACAAATAGTAAGGCGGTCAGATCCTTGTATGAGGTTCCGACCGCCTTTTGTTTTAAACTCTGTAATCTTTTAGGAAACCATATCACCTTTATAGCTGATCAGAGAAGCATCATGTACACCCGGAATCGCAGAAAACGCATCGATCATACCGGCATCGCTTTCGCGGATGTTCATCTCGATGGTGAGTTCGATCATACCTTGAGAGATCATCTTGGACTTGAGCTTGCCCTGCGGCATCTTGCGCAGCACAGCCTGTACTTCCTTCTTGCAGTTTTCCTCGAAGCGGATCACCAGCATGAACGGGTAGTGATGTTTGGAACGGAAAAGATTCCAGATCAACAAGAAAACGCTGATCATCGCGGAGGCAATGGCGGCAATCCAGTAGAATCGTGCGCCGAGCGCAATACCACCTGCGATAGCCCAGAACATAAATATCGTATCAAGCGGGTCCTTCACGGCTGTGCGGAAACGTACGATTGACAGCGCACCGACCATGCCCAGGGAGAGCCATGCGTTGATGCCAATGGGCATAATCACCATTGCAGTCACCATGCTCAACATGATGAGCGAGGTACCAAAGCTTTTGACAAATATGACGCCGTTGAACGTCAGGCGATAGATGAAATAGATCAGCAGACCCAATATAAATGCGGCAGATAAAACAACCACCACGTCAATCAAGCCAAGTTCGCCGTTAAGCGACAGATCTTCTAATACACCTTTCTTAAAAAAGTCGGACGCCGCTAAAGAAACTGTGTTCATCTTTTTATTTTCCTCCTACTCAAACTTTCTGCATATCACATATTTAGATATCGCACTGCGCTGGGCTGCCTGTATATTATTCAGCACACCCAGTATGTGCGCGGGCAAACTTTTTTCGAACTTGACTTCCAGTACCATCAAGCCTTCCTCATACATTGGGATCGTGGGGAGTTCGGGGTTGAATATATCCGGGGACATCCACATACCGCTGCGCAGTTCTTTATCAAAAGTGATCCGGATATTTTCGAACGGGTAAACGTACGCTTCACGGATATAGTCTACAATTACGCGAGGCCGAAGCCGGTTGCCGGTCAACTCAAGATACAGTTCCGGAGCGAGCGACTCTTTTCGCCTAAGCAAAAAGGCATACTGCCCTGCCATGATCTGCTCATATTCGTTACGGGACAGGTTCAGGCTTTTCTTTGTGATGAACTGACCCTGCTTGATCTTTTTCTCAAACTTGATCACATTATCATCAAAATTATAGATGCGGATTCGATATTTTTTTCGATAATCGCTTCCGCCCAATTTTTCATTCAGAGCACTTTCATATTCGTCATCAAAATACAGGCTGCGGATAAAATACTCTCCATTCTCTCCCGCATACTGATCGAGTTGCGCAAGCGCTTTGAGCGTATTACGCAGCAGAATATATTCCGCGTAGTTAATATAGTATTTTAATTCATGCCGAAACGCAGGTACAGAGTCCTCCGCCTGCACTGGCTCATAGTATTCTTCAAACTCAGCCCGTCGCATGTGCATCGGCACCAAAGTTGCTGAACCCGTGCGCGTGCGATCTTTCTTTCTGTGGGGCGAATCGCTGAATACATCAAGCTCAGCAGCTTTTTCAGGCGTATAGGCGTCTCGGATAGATCGCTTACGCGTCTGATGTGCCTCCTGTACGGGTTTCGACTGTTTGCTGACTGTCAGAATATCCTCAACAGACTCATCTAGCATCGCCGTCTTTGGCTGCGGAGCGACAGCGCGGGGCTTACTTTCCTGCGCGCTTTTCTCTCTGATTTTTAACTGCGGCTGCGCTTCAGGCTTTTGCGTTTGCTTCTGCGGCACTGCCGCCCTGATCTGCGGATGCGAATCCGGCCTGACCATGTCCGACGAATCTTCCCGCGTTTTCAATTGAGGATGTGGAGAAACAGCGCGTGCGGCCGGGCGTTCCAATGGTTCCGGGCTGGTGCGGATACGCGTTTCGCTACGTGCCTGAATGGTGCGTGGCTGCGGACGCTGAACGCGTTCAGTTTCCGTGCGAGCAGCCTCGCTATATAGCGAAAGATTATCCTGCTCTGTGTTTTTCGCAATACCTGAATCTGCTTTCTTATAAACGCCTGAACTTGCCTGATAACCGCTTTTACGGTCATCGCGTTTCCCATCGGGCCGTTCAATGAGCGTATCAAACGTGCCGTGTTTGGGCGGAAAGTCCTTATGCGGCAGCGGCTGGATGTCCTTACGCTTCACCAGCGGCGTTTCTTTTTTTAACCTTTTGAAAATGTCTTCATCTCGCATTTTAAATGCTATCTCCTACTGACCGTATGTATCGATCTCCCATTGTGTCGGCGCACGTCCTGCTGTTCCGAAACGATCGATGGTTTCCTGTTCTGATAACCCGAAATATTGGCGCAGCTCGTACACCACAACTTCAGCACGATTCTCAACAAAATACTGCAGGCGGGCCATATGGGTATTAAAGTTTCCCTCCGACTGGCCGGTAATCGCTCGGTCTGCCGACCGCTCGGAACTGATTTCTTCAGCGAAAGCATTCAGTCTTTCCGTCATATATGACGCGGAAAAACGCGTGTTGAGCAGTTCGGCAAACCTTTCCAGAAAAGCCTCGCGCCACGCGTCGTTCTGAAGCATGCTGCGGCTTAACTGCGTCGAATACATAAAACTTGCACCTCGCCCCTCTTCATTAAAGAACAGCTTGGTTGCACTGCGCGCTACTTTATAGAAGCCCCAGTCGATGTCATATAATATCCACCGCCACTTGTTGTCTGCCTCAGAGGACCGCCAGAACTTTACGTTGCCCAAGTCCGCATTGCTGAAAAATATCTCCGCTATACACCAGTCCATATAGTTGTCTACGTCGATCTGAGAAGCGACATAATTGAAGTTCTCCTGATCGGCAAGGCTGTGATTCTTGCAGAATTCAATCAGCGCCTTATAATCCGAATTATCTCCGGCAAGTACAGAACCGTTTCCTACCAGCAGATCGATTGAAGTCAGATCTTCAATGTCATAGTGCTGCGCAAGATAATACTTGTTAACCTTCTCGCGCATGTAGTATACGCCCCAATACTCCCCGTTCAGATATACCAGACACGCGCGATAGTCCATGTACTCGACATTCAGTTCTCCGGCAGCAAGATCAGCTGCCAAGACATCACGCAGTTTGGTAAGCTTGCCGTCATTACCGCCCGCGCGCAGCACGATAGATTTATACTCTGTAAACGGCTGCGTATCGAAAAACGGGTAGGAAAGCGAATTGTCACCATATCTTCCCCGCGCGAATATCGCGAACGACTTCTGATCATCTGAACGTGAATATGCGCCGAAAAGCCGCAGCCCGATATCCTGAACAAACACCTGCCGCCCGTCTTCTAGCAGCGCCATGCTCGCGGGCACTTCCCACTCCTCGGAATAATTCGTGTAGATGCCATGCTCAGCACCAAAAAGCAGATCCGGGTCGGTAACCAGCGAAACAATCGGGAGCGTATGCTGCTCTCCGATAATATAGCTCTCTGTCGTAATACCGCTTTCAATGTAACCGTTTCTGTAAGCCCGCGCCCGGATCATACCTGTTGAGGCTACAGAGATTGTCCCAGCATATCGTGCTGAGCTCTGTGTCGGTTCTGTGCCGTCGGTCGTATAGTATATCTCCGCATCCTCAGTATCGCATGACAGCGAAACCGACTGTGCATTATCATAGCTGCCCCCCATTATGTTTGCCAAGGGCATGTCCACTGCCCCCGCGCTGGCTGTATCGTTGGCGGCACCGGGCGTTGGGGCTTTAAAGTATACCAGCGAGCTGCTGTTGCCCGACCGTCCCTCGGATGCGCCCAAAGGTATCCGGCGAAGGTTGCATCTGTCGAGAAGGCTACCACTGCTGTCAAACAGCGCCAGAATTTCCCCGCCTGCGCTCAGCTTATAGTTGGTGTGGATATACTTTTTTTTTACGTCGAGACCGGAGGCCATTACGACCAGATACTGGCCGGGCTCAATTGTAACATCGCTGAACCGCCATTTGGCCGGATTACCGGTATCGTCTGTCAGCCCATAGCCGCTTAAATCTACTGCCTTGCTGCCGCGGTTATACAGCTCGATCCAGTCGTAATACTCATCATCATCTTCTTTAACATAAGCGGCGTTGGAGGTCATCACTTCACTGATGATAATGTCCCCCATAGCCACCTGATTGTTTTGCTCAAACTGCGAATAGCCCGCGTCATCGTTGGAATAGCCCGGCGTCGGCAGGCTTCTGATCTCCCAGTCGCTTCCGTATGCACCGTCCGTCAGTATACGCGAATAGGAATTATCCGATGGCACCTCGCTGACGAAAACCTGATCGAGGATCAATCCCTGCGGATTCGACAGTACGATGGTTTCCTGATACGACGATATTCTGAAGTTTGTGTGAACCGCGTTGACGCTCAGGTCGGTTCCGGCATCTCCCGAGCCCGAAGCGAATACCACCAAGTATTGCCCCGGCTCGATTGTAATCTCGGGGAATTTCCATTTCATTGTTTTTGCAGAATCATCCGAGAGTCCGTAACCCGCAAGATTTACTGCCTCGCTACCCTGATTGTAAACCTCGATATAGTCGCTGTAGTTTCCGGTGTTGTCCTTCAAGGTCGTCTTGTTGGACGACATGACTTCAGTAAGAATTAATTCGGTATTTTCAGCGATACGGCTTTGCTCAAACTCAGCACGCCCTGCAGCATCATTCGAGAATCCTGGCGTCGGCCCAACGCCGTCAGCTGCGTTGAAATCCTGCCATTCACCGCTGCTTGGTTCTCTCCCCATTGAAACATCCTGTGTCTGGGTTTCGTATTTCGCCTCGTCGAGGATACTGCCGGAGACGTCTGTGAGGTATATGCTCCCGCCAGCTGCGCTTAATTTAAAGGCAGCATGCTGATAGATAGCATCGGAACTGCTTGTCCCTTTGCCTGACGCAAACACCACCAAATATTTGCCCGGTTCAATCCTTACGCTTGGAAAGGCCCACTTCGGAGTGCTCGAACTGTCATCCGACAAGCCCATGCCTGCCAGGCTGATTGTCTGATTGGTTGGATTATATAACTCAATCCAATCGCTGTATTCTCCGTTTTCATCCGGCAGGCAGCTGCTGTTAGACGCCATAAATTCGTTAATGATGACATTGCCTTCATCGGCCAAGCCATCACCAACGCTGCCTTTCTGGGAAGACGTATATATGAGATACAATGCTGCGCACAGAGCGATGATCAAAACGATAATAACGATATTACGTATTGCTTTCAACGCTTAATGCCCCTTTGACGCATCATTTTGAATCCTTCTAAATTCATGAAACTGATTTTACCATGCTTCAATGTCAAATACAACAAAATATCATAGTTCCTATTCTGAATTACCGCTTCAGCCTTATCTATCGCCCTTTTTAATAACAAAAAACCGCCCAGTTAATTTGATAACTGCGCGGTTAATTATATATGTATCTGAAGAATCGATATGTTCAATTAAGAGCCGTTTTGGTCCTGAAAGCCGCTGATAAAATCATCGATATCAAAATGTTTATCCGCTTTTTGGAACGCGCCGATACTCTGTACCGTGATCCGCCTGTCTTCCAGCCTGAAATCGAACTCTTCGCCGTCAGCTTTTATCATACCCTTATTGCTGTTGGAATTGAAGGTGTAGTTACCCTCATCCCGCCCATCGGGTGTATAGCTTACCACCAGGCCGTTGTTTTGGAATTCAAGGACAACACCCAAATCTTCGCTGTACCAGACGCCTTCCACAGGAGAATGCCCTGATAAAGCCGCGATGAGAATCACGGCGATGATAACCAACGCTCCGCCTGCTGCAAGCCCGATAATCAGTCTAGTTTTCTTCTTCTCCGGCTGTGCCTGTACGGGCGGCATCTGTAACGGCGGCCATGTGGATACGATAGGCGGCGCAGATGCCGGATCGTTTCCCGTATATCCATAACCGGCCGACGGATTTACTGCAGGCTGTTGGGCCTCTGTCACATTGTACTCATATTCCAGCAGTCGCCCGCATTTTTCACAGAACCGCGAGCCGGCTTCATTTTGCCATCCGCAGTTTTTGCAGATCATACGCATACTCCCAACAATAATGTTATTGGAGTCAGGTTCCTGAATCTTCTCAGCCCGTCAGCCCGCTGAACATGCTGTTCCAGTCATATTCAATCTGCTCAACATAGTTCAGTGTCCAAGTGCTCCCGCCCCAGCTCATCGTAGTACCGTCACACGTAAATTCATCCGTTCCGCCTTCATATGTGATCGAACCTGTATCGGTGCCGCTGTTAAACGAGTATGTCCCCTGATATGAAGAACCCATTACTGTAATTTCCATCTGTCCGTTCGGGTAAAAGCTGACTGTACCATAACCTTCTGCTTCATACCATAAGCCGTGAAGTTCATTGGGTACCCTTCCAATCATAAATATGATCAGGAATGCTGCAATAACGAGGACAACGGCAGCGGATGAAATAATGACGATATTGCGTATTCTTTTCTTTTTGAACTTGGCCTCCTGCGCAGTGGCTGCTGAACCAGACAGCAATGCCGCGCCGCATTTCGTACAGACCTTTTTGTCTTTTTTGTAATTCGTGTTACAGTTCTTGCAATACATAGGGATTTCTCCTCTGTTGATATGTGAGGGTATTGTACCATATTCATGTGAAATTAGCATAGTATAAAATTTAACTTCTGTCCATCCATAAGAAACAAAATCCAAGTTGCTTCCGTTTAACTTATACTTTCGGCCAATATGTGAAAAAAATATCGAAAATTTAAAAAAATAATGAGTGCAATTGTGATAATATTGTGATAAAATTCACGATAGAAATTAGATTGTTAAAAAATTAACAATATATGATTATTTTTTATGGGGAGGATTTGATATGGTCAGCATCGACGATAAGCTGAAACGCGAAGAACTTGTCAGCTTTATCAGAGAACAAGAAAAGAAACCCGGGCCACTGATGCCAGTGATGCAGAAGGCTCAAAACCTGTATGGCGCGCTCACGTTTGACGTGCAGAATCTCATCGCCGAAGAGATGGGTATTCCGATGAGCGACGTATACGGCGTAGCTACTTTCTACTCACAGTTTGCGCTTGAACCCAAGGGTCAGCATGTCATCAGCGTTTGTATGGGTACTGCATGCTACGTTAAAAACGTGGAAAAGGTAATGGAGAAGCTTTCAGAAGAGTTGGGCGTACCGGCGGGTAAAACCACTTCGGACGGAAAGTTTACGCTGGAAGCAACGCGCTGCCTCGGCTGCTGCGGCCTCGCCCCCGTCATTATGATCGACGATCAGGTTTACGGCAGGCTTACTGCAGCGGAGGTTCCGGGTATTTTAGATAAATACCGCTGATCAACTATGAGAGACATTTCCCTGCACATTCTCGATATTGCGGAAAATTCACTTCGGGCGGGTGCAAGCCTTATCGCTGTTGATGTCCGTATAGACCAGGCCAATGATACGCTGACAGTCGAGATTGACGACAACGGCTGCGGGATGAGCAAGGAAATGGTACAGCGTGTGAAGAGTCCTTTTACAACCTCCAGAACGACGCGCAATGTGGGCCTCGGAATATCGCTTTTCGCGGCAGGCTGCGAAAGCACAGGCGGAAGCCTTGAGATCGAGTCTGAACCAGGTGTGGGTACGAAACTGAAAGCGGCTTACCGCAATTCGCATATCGACCGCCCCCCGCTTGGTGATATAGCCGGAACGATCAGCGCGCTCGTGATCACAAATCCAGAGATTGATTTTGTGTTTACGGCTGAGAAGGATGACACCTTTGAGTTTGACACACGTGAAGTAAAAGCGACTTTGGGTGAAGTACCAATCACCGAGCCCGAAGTTATAAATTTTATAAGAGATTATCTTTCGGAAGGAACGAAGCAAGTTTTTGGAGGAGAACAACAATGAAGTCGTTAAAGGAGCTTGAAGAGATCCGGAACAAGGCATTATCCCAGATTGATATCCGGAAAAAGGGCGAAGGCACTCGCGTTGTCGTCGGCATGGCCACCTGCGGTATCGCAGCAGGCGCACGCCCGGTGCTGAATGCTTTTGTCGAAGAAGTTGCCAAGAGGAATTTATCGAACGTGATGGTTTCCCAGACTGGCTGCATCGGTGCATGCCGTTTGGAGCCCATGGTTGAGATTTATACCTCTGACAGCGACAAGGTCACTTATGTAAAAGTTACGCCTGACATGGTCGGCCGCATCGTCGCCGAGCATATCGTTAATGGCAACCCTGTGACTGAGTTTACCATCGGCTACTACGAAGCCAACAACAACAAGTAGGACAGGAGGATACAGACAATGGCAATATACCGTTCTCATGTGCTGGTTTGCGGAGGCACGGGGTGTACATCCTCCGATTCGCCGAAAATCATGGAAAAAATGAATGAAGAGATCGCCAAGGCAGGTCTGGACAAGGAAGTCAAGGTCATTCAGACCGGCTGCTTCGGTCTTTGCGCAATTGGCCCCATCATGGTGATCTATCCTGAAGGCTGCTTCTATTCCCGGGTCAAGGTCGAGGATGTACCGGAAATCGTGGGCGAGCACCTTCTCAAAGGCCGCATTGTGCAGCGTTTGCTTTATAAGGAACCGGATGCCGAGGTGGAAACGTCGCTGGATAAGGTCGGTTTCTACAAAAAACAGAAGCGCATTGCGCTGCGGAACTGCGGCGTGATTGATCCCGAAAAGATTGAAGAATATATCGCGTTTGACGGTTACAAGGCGCTGGGAACCTGCCTTTCTGAAATGAAGTCGCAGGATGTCATCGACGTCATAAAGAAAAGCGGGCTTCGCGGCAGAGGCGGCGGCGGTTTCCCCACCGGCTTGAAATGGGAATTCTGCGCTAAGGAAAAGAATCCGCAGAAATACGTCATCTGTAACGCGGATGAAGGGGATCCAGGTGCGTTCATGGACCGCAGCGTTCTGGAAGGCGACCCGCATGCCGTGCTTGAGGCTATGGCTATCGCCGGTTATGCAATTGGCGCCAATCAAGGTTATATCTACGTCCGTGCGGAGTACCCCATCGCGGTCAAACGTCTTGAAATCGCCATCGAGCAGGCGCGCGAATATGGCCTGCTAGGCAAGAATATATTCGGTTCTGACTTCGATTTTGACATCGAGATCCGTCTTGGCGCAGGCGCGTTCGTCTGCGGCGAAGAAACGGCGCTGATGGCCTCTATCGAAGGCGGACGCGGCGAGCCCCGGCCGAAACCCCCGTTCCCGGCGGTGAAGGGCCTTTTCGGCAAGCCCACCAACATCAATAACGTTGAAACGTTTGCCAACGTTCCCCAGATTATCCTGAACGGCTCGGATTGGTTC